>JAPLDF010000010.1 GCA_026391835.1 Bacteroidota bacterium | reverse complement strand
GGGTGCAAGGCCTTCTGCAGCCATAGCAACTGACTTGGCTGCCGGCAACGCGCCGCAATACTGTCCGGTGGTGGTGATGGTTCCCAACAGGTATCCGCCCGTTTCAACTTTGGTCCCAGGCAGGAAAGAGATCATCTGGCCTGCAATGAAGGTTGCCTGGCCTCCGTTCTGAACGAGAAAGGTGTTTGCACCACCGGCAACGATGATGGTGCCTGATGCATTGTAACATTGATCCTGCCCGTTGACAATGGTGATGTTGCTGACCGAAATATTCGCAGGACTTGTCACAACTGCCAGGGTTCGAGAGGTTCCGGTACCACACGGCGTTGATGGTGTAACCGATATATTTCCCGAGCCTGCACCAACGGTAACCGTTACTGAGTTTGTTGTGCCACCTGCTGTCTGAATCCAACCGGAGGGGAAGGCCCATGCATATGAAACACCGGGATCAGACACCACACTATAAACCAGGCTGGTTCCTTCAAGCGGGTTTGTTGTCCCGGTTATGGAACTGGGTTGATTCGGCCCGAGCGTATTCGGACTGGCGATCAGGTATTGGGCCGGGCCGGTGCCCCAGCCATTCGCAGGGATTACAAGAATCAGCCCCGGGAAGCTCCCGACGATTACGGTGATTGAATTTGTGCCGCTTCCGGCGGTGATGGTCCAGTTTGATGGCACCTGCCAGGAATAGGTCACTCCCGGAACACTGGTTACACTATAAGTTTGTAATGAGCCAATACATGGGGCCGCTGAGCCAACTATGGCGCCTGGAAGAGCAGGGGCGGAACCTGTCAGGGCCCGCCGGCTCACCGGCGTGGTGATCAGCCAGTTATTTGCATAAATATAATTTCCCTGGATATATAAGGAGGTTGCGTTGGGCACAACCGAAAATCCTTCGTTGAATCCTGTCCAGGTTGCCCCGTCATTTGTTGATTTAAACACCCCGGAGTGGGTTCCTGCATACAAATCCGCCCCGTAAACAACCAATGAACCGATATCCAGGTTCCCCAGGCCGGAATTTACTGCAACCCAGCTGGCACCATTATCTTCGGAACGATATACGCCTATTGCCGGAAGGTTTGGATCTTCATAAAAGTCACTGGTTCCGGCAAAAAGACACCTCCCCCTGGAAGCCAGGCACCTGATCGGAATGTTGGCCATGGCGGGATAGCATGATGTCCAGGTAAGGCCATTGTCCACTGATTTAAACACGCCGTTGATTGTTCCTGCATACATGGTTGATCCGACAGATGTAATTGAAATAACCGTTGGGTAGCCTCCGTTCGGGTTCAGGTTCCAGATGCCCGAAGTTTCATTCCAGGTATCGCCATTGTCGGTGGAGTAATACATTCCTGTCACTCCTCCTGCACCTGCGAA
The DNA here is from genome assembly GCA_026391835.1 of Bacteroidota bacterium. Classification (GTDB taxonomy): domain Bacteria; phylum Bacteroidota; class Bacteroidia; order Bacteroidales; family FEN-979; genus CAIVAT01. The sequence goes on along the minus strand of JAPLDF010000010.1, from coordinate 61,130 downwards.
AATCGTATCTCCTTTTGAATAGAAAGCCATGGCAGGCCCCATTGTCAGTTCATAAAACTGTGGCAGCATCTGCCAGGTAGCCCCGTTGTCGGTTGAGCGGAACAGGTTGCCATCAGTCCCCGCAAACAGGGTGGTTCCATGCAAACACGGTCCGGTTTCTAAATGAATGTTTCCAACGGTCCAGTTTGCCCCCTCATCGGAAGAACTGTATAAATAGCCTTCGTAGGTTGCAGCCAGTATTTCCGACCCGTTCCCTTTTGTGATCTTGCGGGTGCTCACGCTTCCCAGTCCCTGGTTTACCGGTGTCCACATATAGCCATTGTCAGCTGACAGGTATACCCCCTTTGTACTTAACCCGGCAAAAATATTCGAGCCGCTTGGCAGGAGTTTGCCAAACTGCTCACCTGCTTTGATCTGCGTCCAGCTGATGGTTCCGCTGTTGTTTGAACTCCACAAGCCATCGTTGCCTCCGATATAGAGAAGATCATCTTTGACCATTAGTGACAACACACTCTTTGCGTTTGCCGATAAACCGGTACTTTCTTTGGTCCATGTTGTGCCGTTGTTGGTTAAACGATAAATACCCTGCCCGATGGCCCCTGCAAAAACATCGGTTCCGCTTGTTACGAGATTGGCAAAAGTATAGTAGGCCAGCTGCAAGGGGTTGGTCACGATCCCGCCATTGACGGCGCTCCAGGTTGCCCCGTTGTTGGAGGAACGGAAAATTCCCTGCTGACTGGTTCCGGCATACAAATAGCCACTGCAAATGGCAAACGACCAGATATCAGGAACATTCGGAGCAACGATCCCGGGGAAATTGGCATTGCTGGCTGTCCAGGTCAATCCGTTATCCGTTGAAATGAAAAAGCCTGAATAGCCTCCTGCAAATACGGTTGTTCCGTCAGTTATTAAAGCATTGGGAACGCTCGTGCCGGCATAGTTGCACTGCGACCAAGTATCGCCATTGTTTCCCGAACGGTAAATACTTCCCCCTGATGCAGCGACCAGGTATGATCCGCTTACAACGAATGCATTTAACGTGGACAACCCATTTATGGGAGTCCAGCTTGCACCATTGTTTGCCGAACGGTATGCCCCGTTCCCGTATATTCCGCCACCGCCTGCTCCTGCAAAAAGATAGGTGTTGCTTTTTGCAAGACAGGAAATACCGCCTCCGAAGGGGCCGTTTGTTGGTGCCCAGGTTTGTGTAAAAGCAGTTTCAGGGCTTTGGAAAAAACAGGTAAACACAAGGAAAAATGCCGCAACTTTTAACGTTCTGATCATTTTACTTTTTTGTTAGTTTATGATTTATAAATCTTATAAAAAGAGGCTGTCTTAAAAGCATGAAACCTTATGTTCACCGCGAAGACGCCAAGACGCAAAGAATTGATTATCAATAATTTTATTTTTCGCGTCTTTGCGTCTTCGCGGTGAAATTTGACTTTTGAGACAACCTCCAACCAAACACAAATACAAAAGAGAAATTAACATTTATCTGCCCTGTAAATCAACCTTTTTTAAGAATATAGGTTGTTCCAATACCAAGAAGTGCCAGGCCAAGCAGGATCAGAACCCATTCTGAAACTGTCGGAATGGGTGCAGTAAACGGGGCAGCTTCGGAGGCTCCGATCGTGGGCGGGTTTGAACGGATGTTCCCGTCAATATCATCCGTTATCGGGGGAACTGTAAGACCAGCGTTTCTGACTTTCGAAAAAGCCATTGGCTGAATGTGCAGGTCGTTCGGAGAAACAAACATAGGATCGGCGCTCACGCTGTGTGAATCCAGGCTTGTGCCTGCCTGCCAGTCGGCCAGTGCTGTATAAGAACTACCGAAAAGTCCAATAAAATTATTTAGTCCGGGAACTATGTAATAATCATTATAATCCGCAACAGATATGGTCCCGGTACTGCTGATACAATATTTTGATGCAGTTGCTGAAGGATCGGAAGGCGAGAAATTGGATAAAATATTGTTTTGAAAATTAATCGTTCCTGCATTGCTAAAACAGGTTGACGCTGTCATGTCATCTGTTTCAATCCGGACGGAGTTAAAGTAGAAATTTCCCGTGGCCGATCCTGAAAAAGACATTCCCTGGATAACCTGTGATCCCAATTGCGCAATTGTTTCATGGAATAAGTTATATACCATGTTGTTATACACCATGCAGGACATGCCCGACAGGCCCTTGATTTGTATGCCATATACGACTGCGGAATAGGATGCGCTGGTGCTGTTGAGGTCATGCACTTTGTTGTTATAAACAGCGTTCGTGGTTCCTTTGATAAACTCAAAATATAAACCATTCACTGCAGAATTGCCGGTAATGTTCCTGACCTCATTGTTAAAGACCTTGACGCCGGAAGATGCGGAAATGCTGATCCCGTTGGCTGTAAGATCATTGGATGTGCCGGCACCTGCTGTGCTGTTTTTTACAATACAGGAAAGATCGGGATAAGCGTTAAAGCCCTTTAAATATATTCCCCCCGCCGAATTCTGTACAACAATATTGTCGAAGGTGTTGTATGAATTTGCTCCGTTCACACTGGTTACAGTGATTGCTGTCCATTGATAAATACCTTTCGAATTTGCATTGTTGCGATTCAAAGTTATCGCACAGTTCTTTATTGTGATATGCTGGGACCCGTTGATACCGTTAAAATTGAATATATAGTATCCATACTCCACATAAGACCCGGTGTTGATGACAACATCAATTCCGTCAAATGTAAAGTAATCACCGCCCTTTATTGCTATCCCGGCATCCGCGGTTCCTGCAGCAGTACCGGTGGGCTTTATGATTGGATTTGCACCTGTGCCTGACTTCTGAAAAACGACAGAATTTGCCAGGGTCCCGGTTGCAGTGATGACAGGGCAATTCTCCACTGAAACAAAACCAGGATCAACATTAAACGTAACACCCCCTGCACCCACCCCGGAAGTGTTTAGGGCTGTGATGGCCTGGGTGAATGTTGAATAATCCCCGCCGGAAGTTTTAATGGTTTTAATGCCGGTAAGCTGCCCCCGGGAGACACCTGTTATCAGGAGCGCAAAAAGAAGTAAGGATACTTTTTTCATGTTTAATGTTTTAGGATTGTGTTTATACTATCAGGATTTGTTGTAGGGCAAGCTTTTTTAGTTTGGGTAGCAAGTTTATTTACCGTATTTGTTGCAATTTGTTAATTGCAGGCATCATTTTTTGATAATCTTAACCGTTTTGGCCATTCCCCCGTTAACAATCCTTACCAGGTAGATCCCTGCCGGAACTTCACCGAGCATGAACTGATGTTTTTTCTCCCCGGTGATTTGCCCCGATATGATCCTTGAACCCATCATGTCATAGATATCCACCTGTAATTCCTTGCAGGCATGATCTTGCATGACTTCGATTGTGATTGCCCCGGCAGTCGGGTTCGGATAAACACGGACCTGCTGTGATTTCAAATCAGTTACAGGCTCTTCTGTTCCTGTAACGGCCATCATTACCGGTGCAAGCGCACCGCAGTATTGACCTGTGGCAGTAATGGTACCCAGCAGATACCCTCCCGGCTCTACTGTCGTTCCGGGCAAGAAGGAGATCGTTTGCCCTGCAATAAAGGTCGCATGGCCGCCATTTTGAACAACAAACGAGTTGCCGTTCCCGGCAACCACAATGGTGCCGGAGGCATTATAGCACCTGGTCTGCCCGCCGGCTATGATGATGCCGGTCACCGAAATATTTGCAGGTCCGGTTGTAACAGCCAGGGTGCGGGATGGCCCTGTTCCACAAGGTGTTGAAGGAGTTGCCTGGATATTGCCAGACCCGGCGCCAACTATAACTGTCACGGAACTGGTCGTGCCGCCGGCAGTTTGCACCCAGCCTGCCGGAAAGCTCCAGGTATATGCCGTGCCGGGGTCATTTGTCACACTGTAGTTTTCGGTGGTGCCTTCAAGCGGGTTCACCTTTCCTGATATCACCGATGGTTGCGCCGGAGAATTGGAATTCGGGAATACGATCATGTATTGGGCGGGCCCGCTGCCCCATCCATTGGTAGGAGTAACGAGTACAACGCCCGCGGTACTTCCAACGGTAACGGTAACTGAATTGGTGATTCCCCCGGCGGTTATTGCCCAACCGGCAGGAAACTGCCATGTGTAAGTAACTCCCGGTACATTGGGAACCGAATATGTTTGAGATGAACCGATGCAGGGGGCTGTTGAACCATTGATGGCGCCCGGCAACACTGGTGCAGTTCCCGACAATTCACGCCGGAACACCGGATCGCCCAGGGAAATTACCCAATTATTCGCAAATAAATAGTTACCCGATACTGCCAGCGAGGTTGTGTTGGGAGGCGTAACGAACCCCAGATTCGCGGATGTCCAGGTAACTCCATTGTTGGTTGATTTATATACCCCCGCTTTCGTCCCGGCATACAGGTCTGTTCCGCTGATCACCATTGAGCCGATATCAAGGCTGGTCAGCCCGTTATTTACAAGTGCCCAGGATAATCCGTTATCCCCTGAACGATATATTCCGACCGCCTGAATGTTGGGATCCTCGTAATAATTACTGGTTCCTGCGAAAATATAAGTCCCGTTTGTCACTATGGACCGGATGGGGATATTGCCCATGGTTGGATTGAGGGCAGTAAAGGTTTCGCCATGGTCTGTGGATTTCAGCACCCCGCTGTTGAGTGTCCCGGCATACATATTTGTGCCGTCATTTGTCAGGGAAAGAATTACATTGCCCCAGAATCCGCCCAGGTCCAGAAGTGTAGAAGGTGTCCATGTTTCGCCATTGTCGTCGGAAAAGTATATGGTTTCACAACAGGTAATTGTGGCAAAAAGCCTGGTACCCATCGAATAAAAGCTGCAAAGTGTTCCAAAATCATAAATAAATTGCCATGTTGCTCCATTATCGGCTGAACGGTATACACCTAAGTTGGTTTGATAGATAAAAAGGTAGTTGTTACATAAATAAGGCATCCCGGTTTTATTTCCCATCACCCAGGTTGTTCCAAAATCAACGGACCGGTAGAAATAAGTGCTGCCAACTCCTGATGTGGCTGCGGCAAAAAGTTCCGTTCCACTTCCCGGGGCGATACTTGTGATAAGCAAACCCAGTATTCCCTGGTTAACTGCACTCCAGGTTGCGGTGTTGTCAGTGGAAATCTGGACCCCCTTGTCTGTTGCAGAGAAAATATCTGATCCGCTTTGAAAAAGTGTTCCGAATCTCAGGCTGGTTTGATTGCCGGCAGAAGGTGACCAGCTTATCGTTCCAGCATTGCCGGACTGGTAAAGGATTCCATCGCTGCAACCTATATAAACAGAATTGTCTTTTACAAGCAAAGAGGTTACATACCTGGCCTGGCCTGCGGGCAAACCCGTAATCTCCTGGGTCCAGGTGGTGCCGTTGTTGAGCAAACGATATACTCCATAACCACTGGTTCCAACAAAAACATCCGATCCATACACCCCGAGCGTGCGATAGTTTCTGCTGCTGACCGGAGAACCCAAACCATTGTTAACTGATCCCCATGTAAGGCCGTTGTCGGCAGAACGAAAAATCCCATAGCCGTATGTAGATGCGTAAAGATAGGATCCGCTGATTGCAAAAGACTGAATATCCGGAACGTTTGGAGGTATGACCCCAGGAAAATTATTGTTCTGGGCTGTCCAGGTAAGTCCGTTATCTGTTGAAACGTATAATCCCGAATAGCCTCCTGCATAGAGATAAGATCCGGCAGTTATAAAGTCGTTGAACGCATAAGTACCTGTACTCCCGCAGACAGTCCACATGCCACCATCATTGCCTGAACGGTAAATGCCAGTACCTGTTGATGCAACGACATATGAACCACTTTTTTCCATAGCCTGCACATGCAATCCCTGGCCTGTTGGATTCAACCCGGTATTGGCTGTTGTCCATGTTGCCCCGTGATTGGCAGAACGAAATATTCCTTTGCCAAATATATTGCCGCTGGTACCTGCAAAAAGAAAGCCGGAATTTTCCGTGAAACATTGCACCGGTCCGCCATAGGGGCCATTGGTTGATTCCCAGTTTTGAGCATGGCTCGCTTCATTGCCAAAGAATAAGACCATTGAAATACTCAACAATACTGTAAAACTTTTTACCTTATTCATGTTTTTTAGTTTTAGTTGCTTTTTCAGGACTTTCCGTCTCTGTAATATTTTTATTAGCATCTGGTTGAAGTTCAACCTCAACGAGCCTGCTAAGCACGATTCGCTGCAAGGTCAGTTTATTAATGTATTTTACGTTTTCGAGAATGTTTTCTGACTCTTCAGGGCAGCCTTCATTTTGTGATTCAGCAGGAGGAGTTTTTTTCTTAGGCATTTTGTTGCATAGGATTAAGCTGCAAATATGACCCGTACCACTACCCAAAACAAATATTCTGCCCCTACAAAGTAGTTACCAGGGATGAAAACCATCCCTACAATATATGGACAATAATGCTTATATCACTGTATATAAATACAATATGAATTTATTCGAAAATCGGATTAATCATTGATATCTCGGATTAATCGGAATCATGCCACTAATTTTTACTGTGAAAATCCCTCTGAGAGTTACATTGGCATCTTGAAAGTTTAACCACAAAGGCACACAAAGGAGTCACAAAGGCGCCGAAGAATCAGGTCCCGCGATCAACCACTTTGATATAAGAAGAGAAGTGAGATTAAATCTGCGACAGGAAGGTGACCAGGTTTATTTCAGAATTTGACAGACCTATTTTTTTCCGCAAACGGTATCGCGCATGGTCAATTGACGCAAGTTGCTGTCCGGTCAATTCCGAGATATCCTTGGTTGACATATTCAGGCGCAAAAACGCACACAGTTTTAATTCGTTTTGAGTAAGATCAGGATAGGACTTCAGCAGTTTTTCATAAAAACCTGCATGCACCTCCTGGAAGCGCATCGAAAATTCATTGAGCATCTTGTCATCAGTCCTGTTTCTCAGGTCCTGGCTTATTTTTGTTATTGTTTCTTTTGTTTCGCTTCCCTTTGCATTGAGTTCAAGTTGAACCAGTTTATTGGAAATATCAGAGAGCATTTCATTTTTCTTAATCAATGCCAGCAGATTGACTGTCAGCTCCCTGTTTTTAATATTCAATTCCGATTGTATTTTTTCCTTTTCAAGAAGGATGAACTTTGATTTAAGGCGATATCTTGATAACATCAGTGCAAGGATAATGAGACTGAAGACCAGGCTGAAAATAATGATCAGCATGACATTGTTCCTGCTTTGCTGGGCCAGTTTTCGTTGGAATTCCTTTTCCTCGTATATATACTGAAGTTCAAGCTTTGAAATAAGTTTCTGCTTCTGGAAGGCAAACAGGCTGTCATCTGCGATTTTTTCAAGGGTGACGTATCTGAATGCCTTCAGGGTATCTTTTTCACCGGTATAAATTTCCTTGAGAATTTTTGCAGCTGATTTAATCACAATGTAATACCCATTCGTTTGTCCTTCGCTTAAAGCTTTTTTGAAATAGGCCACACTTTCCTGCATCCTTTTATCATTATAATAGCAAAAACCAATATTTATATAGCATTTGGCTATTTGAATCCGGTTATTCAGGCCATTGAACAGGTCTAGTGATTGATGAAAACTCTTCAACGCTTCGTCAGAATTTCCTGTATTCATCTGATCGTAACCGATATTCATAATGTTGATTCCCTGGCCAAGCTTATCCCCCAGGTTAATACTTATCACCAACGCCTTGCGAAGAAAGATGATTGCAGTATCATACTTTTGCAGGTCCCCGTAAACAACAGCAATGTTATTATATTGGCGTTTTATTTCCGCCATGTTATTGATTGTGGTTGCAATGGACAAAGATTTATTGAAATATACCAGGGCTTTGTTATAATCCTGCTGGCTATAAAAGACTTTGCCGATATCACCCAGTGAATGCGATATCCCGTATTGATCTTTAAGTTTTTCGAAAATTCTCAAACTTTTAAAGAAGTTCTGAGAGCTGTAATCATAGTCTCCAAGTTCAGAATAAATTGTGCCGATAAGACTTAAAGAATTGGCCAATTCCCTGTTAAAATTCAGGTCCTCAGATAATTCCTTCGATTTCATGGCGAATTCCATTGCTTTCTTATAGTCACTGCTTCTGAAATAGGAATTGCCCAACTTTATCATGGATCTGATCTTGCCGGAAGCATAATTGTTTTGTTGCGCTATTGTAAAAGCCCTGTTCGCAATATCAACTGAATGATCAAGATATTGATTTTCGGGTTTTTCGAGAAATTCGAGGATCAGATCAACTTTTTTATTTGGATCTTTCACGGTTCTTAATGCCGAATCCAGGCTGTCGGTCCTGATCAGTCCCTGGGCTGCAAAGGTTTGAGCACCGAGTATACAAAGAAATAAAAGAAATCCGGGCAGACACAATCTCATTGGAAACTTGAATCAGTTGAAAGGAAATAGCAGTTCAAACCAGCACCTTGTTGAATGAACAAAATTAGTGATAAAAAATCGCAACTCCCAATTCCTGACAACAGTGGGCCGTAGATTCCAGCGAAAGCCATTACCTCCCGATCCCGAAAACCAGGTCCAGCACAGGCAGCAAATGCCATTGCGGGCCGGCCGGGTATTTTCCGAAACAGAGTTTGTACCCGGCTTCGATCCGGAGCGTCTCTTTTTTTGAGGTATATGCAAGCACAAACTTATTTTCAGCGAAATAGTTCTCCTCTGTTCCGCAGATGATAAAATTTTCGATGTTGAAAAGCCATCCAAGCCGGGGGATGAAATACCCGCGGAAGTCGATGCCAACGTCGAATTCGGGTTCGTTGTAAAACACGGCAAGCCTCGGGTAGATGACCGGAAGGTCGATTGTAGTTCGTTTGTCGAGCGGCCCGAATTTGACTGCGAAGGTTATTCCTGCATGGGCGGTAAGGAGGGCCTCTTTAAACGGGCGATAAGAGACCAGGAACCTGTTGGAGAGGGCAAACATCTGCGGGATGGTAAATTCAGGGGAGATCAGCCCGCCGGTTCCTTCGGTTGCCACAAGGCGCATAAACAGGGTCGGATAGAAGATGCCATGTTCCGTTGCCAGCCGGAACCCGGAATATTCACCCCAGCCGGCTTTCACCTTTACCTGTGGCATCAGGAAAAACATCATCGGGTGGGCCGAAAGTTCCAGCTTGTCGGATATTCCGTACCGGGATGCGGTAAAAAGCCCGAGTTCCCACCGGCGCTTCGGAATGTTAAAGGCTGTCCCGTCGGTCCAGTAGTTCATTGCCGGCGGATCCTGCGAAAACAACTGGCCGGAAATGAACGACCCGATAAGGCAAAAAAGCACTTTTTTCATCCGGCTCCGTTATTTGGGTAAAATAAAAAGTACGCTTACCGGGGCATGATCCGACGCTCTGGTTGCATCCTGGTGGGTGACAACAGAATTGGCAACCCACTGGTTGTTTGTAAAAAGATAATCGAGCGTTCGGTCCCAGAAATGTGTTCCCCTTGTAGTATGCGTAAAATACCGGAACTGGCTGGCTGCATACATTTCTGTGGGAACCGCGCTGTGATAGTCCGTATAAAGCGAATCCAGCCAGTGTTTCTCGGGATCATAGTTGCTCCCCTCCTTGTGCATCGGGTTATCGCCTGCCCCGTGAAATGATTCGGAGGGACACATATCCTGGATGCAATAATCCGTCGTATCAGAACCGGGGGGAAGGGTGTTCAGGTCACCGCCCGCAACAAACCATCCGCCGCTGCTGCCGATCCGGCCGAGTTCGTCCCTGAACTGCACGAGGTGTTTGTGCTTGGTATCGTCTGTTGCAAATGCGGAAGCGTGAATATTCACCGCGTACAGGTTGTTCACATGTGGTATTTCAATCCTCCCGGTAACCATGCAGCACCGTTCATAAAAATAACGGGTCAGTTTGTCCTGGTCGCTGCGGAGCGCCAGCTGGATCCTTTTGGCATCACTTATTTTCCAGCGGGAAAGAATTGCATTCCCTTCATCCATCCGCCCCAGGCCATCGCTCGGGATGAACTGGGCCTTCCACTGGGAGCCGTAAGCGGCATAGTTGAAATAGGTATGATTCAGTATCCAGCGCAACTGGTTGATGTACCCTGAGCGTTTTGAATTAAGGTCCACCTCCTGCAGCAAAAGCACATCCGGTTTCACAGCATTGATCTTGTCGGCAATGATCTGCAGGGAGCTATAGACCTCCTCTTCCGTCAGAATGACGCGGTTGCCGCATGCATCGCCGAACCAGGGCAGCCTTCCGGCGCCAAAACGAATATTCCAGGTCATCACCCGTACTACGGTAAAGGTATCTGGCACCGGTACAACCGCTGCAGCAGTATAATAATCTGCATCTTCGACATCATCGAATTCTGTCGCCAATGGCTCACAGGCTGCGATAAGCAATAAAAACGAAGTGATGACGGCTGCCGTAAGCAGCGGCCTTCGCCGGGACAGATAATGCCATTTGTAACGCTTCATGTTCTATCGCGTGATTGTTTCCATGAGGTTGAAGTACACCAAAGATAAGGGGAACTTCCCGGGCCGAAAAAATTCCCGCCCCCTTTTGTGTGGGATTATTTGCAAATCCGGCATTATTTTCTTGCAGAAATCAATAATAACAGTGGCCGGACACCCATTTTCATGAAAAAATGAGCGCAGCATGCCTTTCTGCCTGTTACCGGCCGGAATATTGCAAAAATCCTTATTTCCACAGGCTAATTCAATATTGAAAAAAAAAAATCCAATGGTATTTTTACCATGAATTTAAAATTCCGGCTGATGATAAGATTATCATGAAGACATCTATTTTAATTTCGTTTTTTTTCCTGGCAGTTGTTCTTGCAGCACGAGCGCAGGGGGATCCGCTCTTTCCGCAGAAACTTTATAAAACCCGGATAACGCTGACAGGAGAAAAACGAAAAATAACAGGGATAATTTATGATATCAGGTATACTTCAGTCATGGTGTCATATTCAACAAATAAAAAGGATTATTTCGACAGTGTTTTCGATTATACGACCCTGGATGCCCGGATGATCGATAAAATTACGATCAGGACAGGCTTCAAAAGCTGGGAAGGAACAAAAATTGCTTTTTATACCGGGTTCGTCCTTGGAGGGGCGGCAGGCGTGTATGATTTCCTGGTATGCGGCAACAGCTACGAATATATTGCGGGGGAGGCATTGCTTGGCGGCATTCTGACCGCCGGAATCGGCGCCCTGATCGGGGCAATGATCCCGGTAAAGATCAACATTTCAATCAACGGGAACCTCCGTAAATTTGAACAGCAGAAAAGCCTTCTGAAAACATATTCGGTAAGGTAATGCAACAGCCGGTTTTTTTTGAAACAGCCCGCGGGTCAGCTCATCCGTTCAATGTGGGTTCTGAGCGTTTTCACCTTTTCGTGAAGAATGTTGAAAAACCGGTAGCGTTCCTTGGCAGAGGTTCCGCTGATCATGGTTGATTTCTGCATCAGGTTTCGCAGTGAATTTTCAACCTGGGTGCAAAATACCGGGTTGGCGGTGATCAACTGGTTGATGACATTGTAGGTGTTGTAGGAAGTCATCTGGCCATCTGTTTTTACAAGAATGGTATTGTCGGTGACCAGGACTTCGTTGTGGAACAACTTGTAGCTGTTTTCAAGTCCTTCGCAGGTGGAGCCAACCATCAGCTGGGAGCTGCACTCCGCCTGGCGCTGTACGTGATCGAGCCACGATTCCAGCACATCGCACAACCTGAAAACATCATCGATCCGGGTGAAAAAGCCGGACACAAAACAATATTCTATCTGCCTCAGGATACTGGAAATCGTTTCTTCGCTCCAGATCTCGGTGGTAGGGATTTTAACGTAATGGCAAAGCAACTGGCGCCCGGTTTCATACAATGAAGCGGGTGCCTCCAGCGTCAGTTTGATGTTTTCATACCCGCTCCTGGGGATGAGCGCCTTGTTCCAGAAATAAATCTTAAACGCCGCTATCTCCGGAAACTCAAAATAATAAAAAACCGGTATATCCTTGGCCGCATAGATAATTTCGTGCTCTTTTGCGGCGTGAATCTGTTTAATTGCAACAAGCAGCGATTGCAGCCAGTTTTCAATGTCAAAACCATCTTCCCCGATGGCAAGTGAGTTAAATATCACATGACTGGTTTTGAGATTGAAGAGTGCGTCGGCCGAGATCCGGTAATGGACACAGATGGTCTTCAACTCCTCAAGCGAAAGCTCCTTCTCCCCCCTCAGCCTTCGGTAGGCGCTGTCGTAGCTGATCTCCAGGATCTCCGAAAGTTCATGAACAAATGAAATGTTTGGCGCTAACTTACTCTTGATCGATTGAAAAAGCGTTTCCTGTATCGAAGCTTGAATGTTCATTTCTCCTGGTATTGATCTTGTAAAGATATGTTAAAAAGGCCGTTATTTCACACGAATCCTGATTCCCTCGGAATGAGCCGAAAATTCCGGGGCGTACATGCACTGGATGGTTGTGATGCCGTTGGAATATTCACCGGCTGCATTTACAGTCAACGCATATTCAAACACATAAGTGCCTTTCGGCAGGTTGTCGAAGAAGAAATTCGTTGCCTGGTCGGTCGTACCCTGGTAGTAACCAAGCCCGTCCTGGTAGCGGTACCCCGACAAACCTTCACCTGATCCGCCTCCCTGTTTTGCGGAAGCTGTGCGGGGTTCAAATGCGCTCGCCCGCATGTCTTTCATGTGAACAAACTCAAGGTCGCGGTCCACCGTTAACACAATGCGCACAACGATCTTATCCCCGGTTTTCAGTGAACGGGCGGACGGTGAAGCGGGTGTACCTGGTTTCCCCCCATTCGTAATCCGTAATTCGTCATTCGTAATTGGTTCCAGCACCGGTCCCGAAGCCGTGTTCCTTTCAACAAACAGTTTCTTTTCAAGGTGCATCGGGGTTGATGCCGGAGTAATTTTATCGAGGTTCTCGAAATACTGCCAGTAAACCGCACCCCAAGCCACACCGTCGCCTGACTTTGAAACCGATATTTTTCCCATGTCAGGATTTATCTCAGTTCCCGACCAGGAGAGCTGGAAATACCCGGTGCCTGCCTCTTTTTTCACGTCAGTGAGTTTGTCGGAGCTGACCTTCTCTTTACCAAGCGAGATTTTCACGCCGGGATCATCAGAAAGCAGGTCGGTTCCCCTGAGCAGCAATGCGTAACAGGCTTCGATGGTCGCGCGCGGCGAGCGCCAGTCCTGCGTCTGCTTTTGCTTCAGCAACCATATTTTCAACTCATCCACGGTATTTTTATCCTGCTGTATTTCGTCAAAGGCTTCAACCATCAGCGCCTGGGTTTCGATGGGAGCCTGGTACCAGAAATATCCCTGCTCTCCGCTCCAGTACATTCCCATTTCGTTTGAATGAATCGCTTTTTCCGAAAGCGACTTAAGTATCTGCACGGGAGCCTCTTTGCTGCCGAGCCTGTTCAGTGCCAGGGCGATCATTCCCTGGAGGTAACGGTCGTTTTGCAGCCAGTACCTGGAGGCCTGCTTTTTATAGAAGTCGAACGCTTCGGCAAAATTTGCACCGGGATCGGGGATACGGAATGCCGGGTCGGCCATGAAGAAGGACCGTGCATAGAGATACTGGATCTGCAAACTGCCAAGGTGATTGCCTTCGATGTTTTTTGCCTGGTATTTTTTCAGATTTTCGTAATCTTTTTGCATTTCCACATCCAGGTAACCGATTGCTTTCATCACCATGTCGCGGGTGGATGGCTCATGGAGGATGTTCGTGATGCCAAGATGGGACAGTTTCCCAAGTCCTGTAACGATATTTTGCGTGATATAGCGGTTTTCGGGCATCCCTGCAAACCAGGTCCACCCTCCATTGGGGGCCTGCAGTTTCTGCAATTTCAGGAGATTCTCCTGCAGGTTTGCCCTGAGGTTATCCTGGTCGAAAAAGAGTCCCAGCTTTTGTTTTCGCCCGCTTTCACCTGCGGCTTCCATTACCCACGGCGTTTCCTGCAGCAGCGCTGATTTCAGTTCCTGGTTTTTTGCAAGGTTCGATTGCAGCGCATCGGGGGTGAGGTTTTTCCAGGATTCAAAAACGGTTTTGATTTTCGGGTTTGAATTGGCGATGAAACCCGCGGCGCTGTTGGCCCAGAATGCCGCAAAAATGGCATCGGCATTGTCATATTGCCTGTCGTTCAGGGCAGGAAGCGCCTGGATGGCATACCAGGCCGGATTCGAGGCGAATTCCAGCGTGAGTTTGTGGTTTTTAAGCGTGATATTTGCCTGGTCCGTTGAGCCGGATTGCAACAACTTGTCAAATGAAAAATCAAAGGTTCCTTTTCCACGGACGGGCAAAGGCAACGATTCTGTCACAAGCATCCGGTTGGTGAGCACGGGAATCGCTTTCTCCTCCCCGTCGCTGAAGTTTCCCGAATGTGCCGTCATCCGGTATTGAAGTACAGCCGGGGCGGAACCGGCGGGGATGAAAAGCCTCCAGGAAGCCACGGTGCTCTGCCCTTTTTTAACGGAAAAAACCTGGTTACGTTTCCCATACCCGGTACCGGGGATGGTGTCGACCAGGTTGTTGAAGGATTGCAGGGTGATGGCATCGGTCAAGGCAAGCGTAACTTCGCCGTCAAGGTCACGGTCGGAGAGGTTCACAATCTTGGTGCTGAAAATCAACGTATCGCCCTGCCTTACGAACCGGGGGGTATTGGGGAACACCATCATCTCCTTGCTGGTAACCAGTTCCTTTCCGATCAGCCCGTTGTCAAGCGCTTTTGTGTGGGCCAGCCCGAGAAATTTCCACCTGGTGAGCGATTCGGGTGCCGTGAACTCCAGGACCAGGCTTCCCGCCGAATCTGTATGAAGTGAAGGATAGAAAAATGCCGTTTCACGGAAATCACGGCGGATTTGCATGACAGGTTCGGCCTGCGTTTTTCCGGGGCGCGGCTGAGGTTCAGGCAAAACGGCCTTTTCGGCTGAAACATCCTGTTTCAACCGGGGCGTTGCACTGCCCGGGGATTGTTCCGAGGCCGTCACGGGACTGTCCATGGCTACCAGGCCCATCCTCCCGTATTGAGCGCCGCCCCTGAACCGTATATTCTGCATTGACCCGTCAAAGTAATTTATACCAAACCAGTTTAGTTTTAACCCGGGATGTATGATAAAATCCACATTGTCGTGCATCAATGAATACCATTGTCCGGAGGCTGTGCGAAAAGCGTTGTTAACATCCCATGGCGTCATGCCGGTATAGTGCTCATAAAGGCTGAAGGCCCATTCATTCGACCGGAACTGGTCGAGCGAGGCATCATACATCGTGGCAAGAAATTCGGCATCAGCCGGTTTTCCCTTCGCCGTGGATATTTTTATTTTCCAGCGCTCCTTTGATCCCGGGTCAAGTTTGCTTCGGAATGTTTCAAATGCAATGCCAAGTTTTTTGCTGGTAAGGGGGACGTTAACCAGCTGGCTGTTCTGGAAAACCCGGTTGTGTTTGACAAAGAAAAAATTAACCGAAAAATTTCCGCGATATTCCTCTTTGACAGGAATTTCAAACAGCATCGCCCGGTTGTTGAGTTTGATGTACTGGCGTGAAACAAGGCTGTCATCCAGCCGGATTTCGTAAATCACGTTGACATTGTCCTCCCTGGACCCGATGAGAAAACGCGCGGCTTCACCCGGCTCGCATGATGTCTTCAAAGGCACATACCAGCTGATCGCATCAACGGGAACCTCTTTCGATACGGGGGAGAATACCGTCAGGTACTTTTTAACTTCAACCACCTCTCCGAAAGGATCGGTGGATTTCAGCAGCAGCAGATACGACCCGGGGGTCGGGATCCGCAATTCGGGGTTCAGCAGGTTCAGCGTTGAATCGTTGCGCGTATTGATCGTTTTTTCAAATACAATTTCTTCCCGGGTCCAGCTTCCCGGGTCGTTTTCATCATCATACGCATCATTCGGGAACGCTGACCGGAATTCATCGCGTGTCGTGACATGAAGGTCGGGGCGTTCCCACGACCTTGTTTTGAATGCCCGGCCGGGCTGGCGAAGCCGTTGCAGGCTAATGGAAACCATTGCCGGCGTTGACCGCCCGTTCAGATTGGTGGTGGTTACCTTTACCAGTGTATCTGCAGCCAGGTTGACCATTTCGGGGATGTTCGTTCCGATCAGCAGCGCCTTGAAGCCGACGGATACATGCTGTTCAACCGACTGGGTTTCGCCGTTGAGGTCGGTCACATCGGCATAAATTGAGAAATCAAATACCGGCCAGCTCTTCTTATCTATGCCGGCATCGGGGATCGCCCTGAATGAAATGATGAATTTCCCCCCGGCATCGGTGATGGAGGTACCATTGGCAATTTCCACCTCGGGGGATGCAGGCATCGGCCAGCGCCAGCCCCAATCCCAGAAGGGAAAGCGTGCAGTGCGGACCACCCGGTATTTTACCGCGGCGGCATCGATGGCGTTCCCGGCAAAGGCGGCGGCTTTCCCGGTGACCGTGAGTGTCTCTCCAAGTTTGTAGTTTCCTTCGAGCGGATCGCAGGAGACATCAAAGGTGGGGCGTTTATATTCTTCCACGGAAATGGATGCGGAACCGAATTGGTTTGAGATGGTCATCTGGCCGGGCAATACCCCGGTTGGTGCAATGAAGGAGCCATTGAAAGAGCCGAACTCATTGGTCGTAAGGTTCACTGAGGCAATCCGTTGCCCGTTGACATCCCTGAACTCGGCCCAGGTGGCGAAGTTTGGTTTAATCTCTGATCTGTCGCCGGTCACCTCCAGCATGATCCCCTTGAAATATACGATCTGCCCTGGCCGGTAAATGGCGCGGTCGGTGTAGAACATGGTCCGGATTGCATTGTATTCCGGCCGTTTGAACATCCTGTATTGCGTAAAATTATCGGTGGTGAAATAGTCATCTTTCACATAGATCTTCAGGAACTGGTTTGTGAGGCCCCGGTCATTCACGGGCGAGGTGATCAGGAAAAATCCCTGTTCGTCAGGGGTATAATCCCGGAGTTTTTTCTGCTCGTATTTGCGATCCAGGCTGTTATAGTTCTTTTGCCAGGCTTCCACCCGCGCATTTTTCGGTGGCATCCCCGTTTCACGATCCAGCACATAGTAGCCATAACTGCCATCGCGGTTGAGTTTGCTGACATAGGTGATCTGTGTTGACCAGAAGCTGGTGAAGGCAAAAACCGGCTTCGAAACGGAAATATCTTTGGTTTGAGAGCACAACAGGACGTAAAATCCGGCAGGAACCCCGAAAACCTCAATTTCAGCCTGGTGTTTCTGGTAATCTCCGTCACTGGGAAATTTCTGCTCCCATGATTTTGCGGCAGGCAGTTCCCAGAGAGATTTGAAGTATCCCAGCTGGTCCATTGAAAATGATTTTTCTGAATATGTTTCCGGGTCAACCTTTGCAAGCCGGAAAAACACCTGCTGAAGGTTCTTGATTCCAACCAGGGCAAGCGATGGTTTGTCAACCGGCACGGCCGTTTCGGCCGTAACCTGCAGGAAGGGCTCTTTGATCATGTCCGACAGGATCTTGCAGTTTTTCGAACCCTCCGAACCGGGAAACCGTTGCATGGTTTTATCACATACTTCCATGGCCGAGCGGATGTCCCACTTGTGGAGGTCGGATACGAGTGGCTGATAGAGTTGTCCCTGGCTGTTGAGAAATGTTGCAAGGGCATGTGAAATGGTGGCGCTCCATGGTGAAGCAATCGCGGCCTGTTCAAATTGCCGGAGTGCATCCGGGTAAAGGCTGTCTTTCCCGGGAAGTATATATTTTTCATGGACAAACGCCAGGCGTTTCAGCTCCGATTCGATCAGTGCCCGGGGATCCTGGTCCTTTAAATGAAAAGCCGCAAGGTCCCTGAAAATACGCAGCGCATAGCTTGCGGGTGCAGCCGGATCGGCTGCGATCATCATCCTGCTGTTGGCAAAGGCGGATGGCTGTGCGAAAAACCATGCCTGGTCGACTTCAAAACGCTCTGCGGGCAATGTCTCTCCCCTCTCCCCGGAGGTGAAATAGTCAAGGGCACGGTTTGCAAGAAAATCATAAAGTGTGGGAATAAATTTGGCCGTATGCCCGGATATGGTATCCCGCATGCCGGTCCTGTAGGCATCGTCCTCCAGTATGGCGTCATAATTTCCGATGGGTATGCGCTGCAGGGTGTCGGCCTGCCCGAGCGACAGGAGGTAGGTGCGGATGATTGTGCCGGAGATGGTTGCCAGGTCCCAGGTCTCAATGCTGTCGGGCAGAACTGAGGTTGTCCGGGTACGGTTGCGAAAACGATATTGGTTGTTCTGGTAATATTTCCAGTAAACCTCCGCCAGGATTGATTGCAGCACCTGTTTCTGCGGTTGCCCGGATCCTGAGATCTCTTTTTTCAGGCCGGCGATGGTCGTTGTCATGAAGTTCTCCTGGAATTCGGAATTCAGGCGGATGCGGTAGATGATGGCCTTGATCACCTGGGGGTCATCTTTACCGGCTTTCGCCTGCGCATATATGTTATTCACGATCTCCAGGGCTGACTTTGGCAGGCCGGCGCCGGCAAGCGAATCAACCTGTTTCCATAACCGTTCAAAAAGGTGAGCGGGTGAACGGGTGAGCGGGTTAGCCTGTCGACTTATGGAAGTAACGCTTACCGGGTTGATGCTTTGCCGGCGCTGCGGTTTCTGCGGATTCCCAATGGCAGAAAAGGTTAAGAACATGAACAGGAAGGCAAAAAACGGGAAGGGAAACGTGATTTTCATGGGGAAAGGTTTGGCTCTGGTAAAAACAAATACAATATTAGCAAAAGGAGTGGTTACAACAAAGATTATACCGGAAGTTTAAAATAGTTCGCTGGTTATTTATAGCTTTTTTTTCGTATCTTTAGCCATGCAAAAGATCGTTCTTTATGAAAACATACCTCTTCATTCTTGTGTTGTCGGTCCTTCCGTTTTTTGCAAATGCCCAGGATACGATTGTCTTAACAACCGGGGTAAAAATTCCTTGCAAAGTTACGAAGGTTGACAGCCTTTTCGTGTATTACGATCTCACCGGGAAAAAGAATGTGCGGCATACTTCTGTCGGCAGCAATTACGTGCAGGTTGTCCATTATTATGACCAGGTTCCCGGAGGCACCAGCCCCGCCGGATCGTCAACCAGGAAGCATCGCAACTGTGTCGCATTTTCAGGGGGTGTGAGCCTCGCCACAGGGATTTTTGCCAGCGATGATCTCTCCAGCGAAGAAGCCGGATTTGCAGGGGACGGGCTTAATGTCAACTTGACCCTGTCACATCAGTTTGAACCGTTTTTCGGGATTACAATTAAAGCGTTGTACAATTCAAACAAGTTCAAGACAGAGAAAATTGAAGATTACTACAGCTCAATCTTCAGTTCCTCAGTCACCGCCAATGATGTTAAGTATCAAACAATCGGGGGGTTGGCCGGGCCTGTGTTTACGATCCCGGTAGACGTTCTTTCAATTAAAGGGGGTGTCCTCATTGGCTATGAATACCTCGGCATCCCGGAAACGACATATATGATATCTAACGGGACGCAATCCGGGTGGATAAAGGTGGGTAAGAGAGGCGGGGGAGCCTTTATATTTGATGTCACGGCAGGGCTTGCATTCTCAATCAATGCTAACTGGGAATTTTTCGTGAATGCCGATTACCTGTTCGGCAATTACAAAATTGGCGGCTATCCCTGCAGTTTTGGCGACGGATCGGTTATCGATTTTTCCGGTTACAAGCAAAAATACGGCGTGTTCAACATTGCAGCCGGGCTGGGGTTGAAATTTTAATCGTAAGAAAAAATTCCGTCTGCGCTGAGAGGATCAAATCACAATGTTGATGATCTTGTTCGGCACAATGATCACCTTCTTTGGCGGATTTCCCTGCAGCCATTTTTCTGATTCTTTTGCTTCAAGCGCGGCCTTTTGAATTTCCGGAACCGTGAGGCTGGTAGGCAATTCCATTTTAAAACGGGTTTTACCGTTAAACGAAACCGGGTATTCAAAGGTGTTTTCGACAAGGTACTCCGGGTTGAACTGGGGGAAGACGGCCACGGAAACACTCCCGGTGTGTCCGAGTAAGTTCCACAGCTCCTCGGCAATGTGCGGGGCATACGAGGCGATGAGTACCACCAGGTCGCTGAGGATGCCGCGTTTCTTGCATTTCAGGTCGGTGAGCTCATTCACGCAGATCATGAAGGTGCTCACGGCTGTGTTCAGCGAAAGCCGTTCGATATCCTCCTGGATCTTCCTGATGGTTCTATGGAGTACACGCAATTCTGCCGGTTCGGAAGGCTCCCCGGTCACCCTGAAATTGTTCTGGTCATCGTGAAACAGCCGCCACAGCTTGCGCATGAAACGGAACACGCCTTCAATACCGTTGGTATCCCAGGGTTTTGACTGTTCCAGCGGCCCGAGGAACATCTCGTACAGGCGGAAGGTGTCGGCGCCATATTTTTCAATCAGGTAGTCGGGATTGACAACATTGTAGAGCGATTTCGACATCTTCTCCACCGCGTACCCGCAGTGATATTTGCCATCCTCGAGGATAAACTCAGAGCCGGCAAGGTCGGGACGCCACCTGCAAAACGCATCGGTATCAAGGATGTCGTTGTCGACAATGCTTACATCGACATGCATTTCGGTTGTTTCATGCAGGTCTTTCAACTCGGCCGAAACGAAGGTATTGGTTCCCCTGACGCGGTAAGCCAGGCTTGATCGTCCCTGGATCTTTCCCTGGTTGATCAGTTTTTTGTAGGGCTCCTCCTTCACCGACATGCCGGTGTCGAAGAGGAACTTGTTCCAGAAGCGGGAATAGATCAGGTGCCCGGTTGCATGTTCATCACCCCCGATGTAGAGATCCACATCCTGCCAGTAGTTAACTGCTTCCTTCGAAAAATACTCCTTGTCATTGCGCGGATCCATGTAGCGGAGGTAATAGCCGCTGGATCCGGCAAAGCCGGGCATGGTGCTGGTTTCGAGCGGGTAGCCCTCTTTGGTGGTCCAGTTTTTTGCCCGCGCCAGCGGCGGTTCGCCGGTTGCCGTAGGCAGGTAGGCGTCGACTTCGGGCAGCCGGAGCGGAAGTTCGCTTACGTCCAGCGTATGCGCGATCCCATCTTTGAAATATACCGGGAATGGCTCGCCCCAGTATCGCTGCCTGCTGAAGATCGCGTCGCGGAGACGGAAATTGACGGTGCCTTTGCCGATACCCATCTCGTTTACCCTGTGGATTACCGCGCTAATCGCGGCTTTCACCTGCAACCCGTTGATAAAGTCGGAGTTTATGAGCACGCCGTCTTTGGCATCGTATGAACCTGTTGTAATGTCGCCACCGGCAACGACTTCCACGATGGGAAGCCCAAAATGTTTCGCAAAATCGTAATCACGGCTGTCATGCGCCGGAACGGCCATGATGGCGCCGGTTCCATACCCGGCAAGCACATAATCGGCAACCCAGATCGGGATGGGTGTCCCGTTGAACGGGTTGAGGCAGTAAGCACCGGTGAATTCGCCGGTCACTTTTTTTACCTCTGCCATGCGTTCCCGCTCCGAACGGTTCTTCGACAGGAGCAGGTATTGTTCAACGGCCTCCCTGCGATCGGGCGTGGTGATCCTGGCAATCAGCTCATGTTCAGGTGCGAGTACCATAAAGGTCGACCCGAAAATGGTGTCGGGACGGGTGGTAAAGATGCTGAGGCTGAGTTCCTGGTCTTTGATGGGGAAATGGATCTCTGCGCCTTCCGACCGGCCGATCCAGTTGCGCTGCATCTCCATGAGCGAATCGGAGAAATCGACCTGTTCAAGTCCGTCGAGCAGGCGCTGGGCATATGCCGTGATGCGCAGGAACCACTGCCGCATGAGTTTGCGTTCGACCGGGTGGCCGCCGCGCACCGAAAAGCCGTTGGCGATCTCGTCGTTTGCCAGCACGGTTCCCAGTTCGGGGCACCAGTTCACCATCGCGTCGGAAAGATAGGCGAGGCGGTAGTTCATCAGGATATCATGCTGCTGTTTTTCGGTGTAGGAATTCCATTGATCCGCCGAAAATATGCCATTCCATTTTGCCCCGAAAACGGGATCCTTTTTCACCAGGTCCTTATACCAGTTCTGTGTCATGGAGGCATCGGCCGCGGCATTGCCCTCCGATTCAAAAACCTTCACCAGTTCAGCAATTGCTTCAGCCTTTTGGGTTTTATTGTTATACCAGTGATGGAAGAGCTGGATGAATGTCCACTGTGTCCACTTGTAATAATCGGGATCGCAGGTCTTCACTTCACGGTCCCAGTCATAGCAGAAGCCGATCTTGTCCATCTGTTCGCGGTAGCGGGCCACGTTCTTTTCGGTGGTCACAGCAGGATGGGTGCCGGTCTGGATGGCGTATTGTTCGGCAGGAAGTCCATAGGCATCGTATCCCATCGGGTGAAGCACGTTGAATCCCTTCAGCCGCTTGTACCGTGAATAGATATCGGAAGCTATGTATCCAAGCGGATGACCGACATGCAACCCGGCCCCCGAAGGATAAGGGAACATGTCGAGTACGTAATATTTTGG
Source organism: Bacteroidota bacterium (assembly GCA_026391835.1). Classification (GTDB taxonomy): domain Bacteria; phylum Bacteroidota; class Bacteroidia; order Bacteroidales; family FEN-979; genus CAIVAT01. The sequence goes on along the minus strand of JAPLDF010000010.1, from coordinate 38,605 downwards.
ACGGGTTGGATCAGTTATTGTTTTAAAAGTCTTATGATCCACCCAGTATTTCTGCCATTTTTTTTCGATTTCGGGGAAGTTGTAATCCATTGGGTTGTGACGGTTAGTTTATTAAAAAGGGTGAACGGGTGAGCGGGTGAATTTGTGAGCGGGTAAACATGTGAACTTGTGAGCGGGTATACGGGTGAACAGTTAACCTGTTTACCCGTTTACCTGTTTACCCGTTTACCCGTTTACCCGTTTACCCGTTTACCACTTCACTGCAAATTTAGCGATTTCGGCCGAACCGCGAAAATGTATACCTTTGATTCACAAACCATGTTGTGTAAATGGCCGATAAGGACCTTCAAAACAGCTTACTGCCGAAAAAAAAAAGGCTGCGCCCACGGACGATCATTATACCTGTCTCCGTTTTCCTGCTGCTTGCTTCTTTTTTTGGGGTTTTCATGGGCTTCAACTATTTTGGCGAACGCTTCCTTAGAAACTACCTCCAGGAAAAAATCCGTGTTTCGAGCAAGGGGTTGTACCGTGCCGATTTTAAATCGCTTCACGTAAATATCCTCACGGGCAAAGTGGTGGTCGACAGTTTTGACCTTGTGCCCGATACGCTGAAATACAAACGCATGAAGGAACATGGCAGAGTTGCCAGGGCGCTGTACCGGATATCATTTTCATCCCTTACCATCGATAAAGTTCATTTCAGGCAAATCTATGCCGGAAAGCGCATCAACTTCCGCCAGCTGACCATTCAACATCCCCTGATCAGCATCGTGGGTTATCCTGATACCCTTGCTGCCAAACGCAACAAATGGCGGGTGATTTATGAGGATCTTTACCCGGCTGTTTCGGGTTTTTTCAACGATTTCCACATCGATTCGGTAAAGGTTAACCATGGAATTCTGTATACCTCTTTCAGTCAGAAAACGGGCAGAAAGTCGACCGGTGAATATGAATTCAGTTCCGTACTGAAGGATGTTGCGGTGAATCCGTTCAGCTATTATAACAAGGACCGGGTTTTTTACTCCCGCGATGTCGACCTGGTTGTTCACAATTTCGAATCCCAGCTTGCCGACAGCCTATACCTGCTCAAAGCGGAGGAGATTGGTTTTTCACTGACAAAATCCATCCTTTACGGGAAAAAAGCATCCCTGGTGCCGGATTTCAGTTCCAAAAGAATCAGGGAGATGCACAGCGGCGATTTGTTCAGGATTGACCTTCCTGCATTTTCAATCAAAGGAATAGACCTTTACCGGGCCACCACCGACCGGGAAGTGGAAATTTCAGCCCTGGACCTCAACGATTTTTCTGTACGGGTATACCGGAATATAAATTCGCATGAAACTGCTGTCATCAAAAAGTCAAAGAAAAAAATAAGCCTCGCCGGATTGTATACCGTTGTTGCCAAAGAACTCCGTTTTATCGGCATCGACTCCCTGCACCTGGCAAACGGTTCATTTGAATATTATGGCAGTATCTCCGACAAAACACCCGAACTGCGCGTTGGGAAAGTCGACCTTGAACTGAGCCAGTTCCGCCTCGATTCCCTTTCTCACATGGATCCGTCGCGCATTTTCTACTCCCGGGCCATAGAGCTGGAGGTAGCGCGTTTCACGCTGTTTTTGCGTGATGGCATCCATTGTGTCAATGCATCGTCCATCAATTTCTCCACCCGGAAATCGCTGATCGACATCCACGAGGCCAGCATTTTTCCCGACCGGAAAAAGAACCTGCTTCAGCCTGCAAACCGCCGCAACACGATGTTCGTCAACCTGCCGCAGCTCACCTTCACCGGGATCGACCTTAAAAAAGTATTCAACAGGCGGATCCTTGATTTCGACAGGCTTATCATCAATGAGCCTGAAGTTGGTTACACCCGTTTCAGGCCACCGAAAAACCCCGATCCGCGGTTTAAAAAACCGGAGGATTTTTTCGACACAGAGAATGAAGAGGTGGTATACGACCTGTTAAAAAAGTATCTGTGGGTGATCAGGGGGCGCGAGATCGACATTCACCAGGGGCTTGTAAAATTCAGCATTGACCAGAACGGCTTTGAGAAACCCCTTGCCACGAGCAGTTTTGACCTGTCGATGGAGGATTTTCTCATCGATTCGGTTCACGGGATGAATGAACAGGGTTACTTTTACAGCCGTGATTTTGACCTTAGGCTTCAGTCCGTTTCCATTGTTTCACCCGACAGCCTGAAACACCTGCGTGCAGACCTGGTGCACATTGCCACCCGCGATTCGCTGATCGAAGCTGAAAACATCAGGGTTTTTAAATCAGCCGGCCCGGGCCAGGTCAGCCCCGGGCTGAACAGGCGGCAATCACTGGCACTCGAATTCTCACTGCGAAAGTTTCAACTTACAGGGCTGAACCATAAAAAACTCTTCCTGGAAAAAATCCTCAAAGCCAACCAGATTGTGCTCGACAACCCGTCGCTATACCTGAAAACAAGCAACAACCTGCAACCCGAAGGGCCACCGGAGGAGTCCAGGCTCCTTGTGGCCGACAAATTTGTCCGGACTTTTGAAATCGGCCGGTGCCTGGTGCGAAAAGGCGCTCTTTCGTATGATGGCGGGGAGGACCGCAAGGCGTCCTACTTCTCGCTGAAAGACATTGATTTTGCTGTTGTCGGCGCAACCGTTCACATCCCCGAAAAGGGGGTACACGACGGTGTGATCAAATTCGATTCCCTTCGCCTGAAGGTGTTCCCTTTGCGTGCCGTAATCGCCGACAGTACGTATGCCCTCGAAGCCCGGAGCCTGGAGGTTCACTCCTATCCTGCCGACATCATCCTGCAGGGCATAAAAGTTATTCCGCTGCAGACGTGGAGCGCAGTGCCGGGCAGAAAAAATATGGCGACCATCACCATTCCCGAAATGCGGTTTAACGGATTTTTCTTTGACAGGGCCATCTTCGACAATCAATGGCTGCTGGAATCCCTCTACATCGATCATCCATCCATTTATGCAGAGATCAGCAGCGATGGGCCCGGCGCCGGTAATTCCCGACATGTTGATCCCGCTGATTTCATCAGGATTCCGGCGTTCATGAAAACCGTGGCGGTAAACAAAGTAACCATCGCCGGGGCCAATACAGGGTTGATCATTCACCGCCCTGCGCAATCCCAATCCTATGCGCTGGCAGATGCGATGCTCGAAATTACCCGGTTCAGGGTTGACTCGGCTACCCGGTCAAATCCGGCGGCTGTACCATTGTTCAATGCCGATGATATTACCCTGGTGGCGCCAGGTTTCAGATGGGCCACCCCCGACAGCATGTATTCCTGCAGGATCGGCAGGTTTGGTGTGTCAACCGCACTGGGCAGGCTGTTCCTGGATTCGGTTTCTGTCACTCCGTATTTTGACAGGCAGGAATTCTCCCGCAAATCGGGATACCAGACCGACCGGATTGATGTAAAAATTCCCCGGGTGACAGTTTCACAAATTGATTTCCGGAAACTGTTAAGCGACCGGCAGCTATTTGCGTCCGGCGTGAAGCTCGACAGGGTGCAATTTGCGGATTACCTCGACAAAAGGATCCCGTTCGACTCCCTGAAACACCCGCTGATGCCGGGCCGGATGATCGCCGGCATCAAATTCCCGGTTTGCATTGATACGATTACCCTGTCGGATGGTTTTGCCTCCTACGAGGAGCAAACGGGGGATGAACCCGGAAGGGTCTTTTTTGACCGGATGAACGCCACCCTTACCGGGTTCTCCACCATGAAGGGGTGCACCACCAGGGACCTCGAACTCCATGGCACCTTCCGCCTGATGGGTGTTGCACCCGCCGAGGCATGGGTTCATTTTCAAATCAACCATCCAAGGGATACATTTACCCTGCGGGGCGCCATCGGCGAACTGGATCTGACCGCCATCAATCCCATGCTTTCAAAACTGATGCCTGTTGCCATCACGCGGGGGACTGCCACCGCAACTGAAATCATCCACATAAATGCCAACAATGCAAAATCCCACGGACTAATGCAGTTCCAATATAAAAACCTTTTCATATCGCTTCAACCAACGAAGCCAGGAACATGGAACAGGGTTGAACAGTCGTTGCTGACAGTATTGGCAAACCTCCTGCTTGCAGATGCCAACCCGGACGAAAATGGCAAACTGACCACCGGGGTCATCTATTTTGAACGCGATCAGTCAAAAGGTTTTTTTAATTTTGTATGGAAAAGTTTGCTGAGTGGCATCAAGTCAAGTGTCGGTGTCAACACAAAAACACAGAAAGAGATAAAAAAACACCTTAAACCTCAGGGAAAATGAAAGGAAAAACGATTCGTAAAATCGTCCTCTGGGTCCTGGCTGTATTGATACTTCTGGCCGGCGCCTTTTTTGCCGTTGGATATTTCTATTATGCAAAGATCCTCCGCAACTACATCACCGAAACAGTAAGCCGGGAGAGTAACGGCCTCTACAAGGCTGAAATCGGGAACCTCTACCTGAACCTTGTTGCAGGGAACCTCACCATCGACCGGTTCTCCCTGCTGCCCGATACCGCCTTTTACCGGGCGCATTCAACTACCGACACCCTTTCTCCGCTGTTGATCCGCCTTACCATCAACCAGTTCCGGATCAGGGGTTTCCATGTGATGGATGCCGTGAAGAACCGGAAGATCGAAATGCAGCGCATCCGGTTCATCGGCCCCGAAATCACCGTGTTTCGCATGCGGATCCCTCCGAAAAGCAGTGAAGACAAGAAAAAGGAGAAAATGACGTCCATTCCTTTGCCCAAAGGGTTGACATCCATCGCGGTAAAGGAGTTCCTCATCGAAAATGCAAAACTTGATTTTGTCGATTGCAGCAAGGATTCAATCACCCGGAATTCGTTTCCCGTCTGCAACATCTCCGTAAGGAACATACTTGTTGATTCGGCGCACCAGGGACAGAAAAGGCTTTTCAATGCCGATGATATCAGCATCACGCTGGGGGCGTACAGCCTGCCTATGAAGAACGGGATGAACACACTTTCGTTTGGCGAGATCGGGCTTTCTTCGGGATCTGAAGATGTTTATATAAAGGATTTCCACCTGGAGCCCATGTTTAACAAGCATGATTATACGCGGAAACTGGGCTATCAAACCGACTGGATGGACATACGCATCAACCACCTGCGGTTTCATCATATGAACTTCCGCAAGCTTTTATTTGAAGGAAAGATGCAGGCGGAACTGGTTGAAATTGACTCCCTGCTGCTCGACGATTACCGCGACAAACGCATTGCTCCCCGGCCCGGTTTTAAGCCCCCCATGCCCCAGGACGCTGTCAGGAACCTGAAAACGTACCTCCGCATCGACACGTTGGTGCTGAAACACGGAAAAGCATCCTATGCTGAGCAAACAGGCGAAACGCCCGGAACTCTTTTCTTTGACAACATGAGCGCCTCCCTGACCGGCCTGACCAACGATTCGGTATTGCTGAATGCAGGACTGGTTTCAGAATTGAAGGGAACTGCCAGCCTGATGGGAAAAGGGAAGCTTGACATTTCGGTCCGCTTCTTTTTCGGTGACAAACGAAATACTTTTACCTTTTCCGCCACAATGGGACCACTTGACCTGACAGAAATCAACCCGATGCTCTCAAACCTGCTGCCTGCAAGGGTGGTGAGCGGCAAACTGGTAAAGCTCGAGGTTCCCCTCGTGTATGCCAATGAAGACGTTTCAACGGGAAAACTTCTTTTCTATTATGACAACCTGTCGGTCGATGTACTCGATAAAAAACAGACGGTCTGGACCAAAATAAAAACCGGCGTCATCAATTTTGCGGCAAACGACCTGATCATTAACAACAGCAACCCATCCAAAGCGGGGAAGATGAAAACCGGGGTCATACAATTCAGCAGGGATAAGGAAAAAGGCATCATCAATTTTTTGTGGAAAAGCGCACTGAGCGGGTTAAAATCCACGATGGGATTTAACTCCAAAGCGCAGAAAGATATGATCAGGGATGAAAAACAGCAGGTGAAGGAGGCGAACAGGAAGGAGAAGAAGGAGGCCAACAAGAAGGATACGAGCAAGAAGGAGCCGAACAAGCAGGAGAAGAAGGAGAAAAAAAAGAAGAAGCAGTAGGATTTTTGAGTAATTTTAGCTCGCATTTAAAGCCACACATGAGTCAGCACGAAGAACGGTATTACCGGCGCCGGATCGCCACCTCACAGCTTACCACCATCATCAGCATCACCCTGGTCCTCTTCCTGATGGGATTGCTGGGGTTGATCATCCTGCATGCCAGGATGCTGTCGGATTACGTAAGGGAAAACATCGGCTTTTCGATCCTGATCCGCGAAGGGGTTAATGAAGCAGGAATTTTGCAACTGAAGAAGACGCTCGACGGAAAATACTATGTAAAGTCTAGCGAATACATTCCCCGTGAGCGTGCCGCTGAAAAGCTGAAGACCGAACTCGGCGAAGATTTTATTGGGTTCCTCGGATATAACCCATTGCTGCCCAGCATCGACCTGCGGATCAAAGCCCCCTATGCCAATGCCGATACGCTCCGTGTCATCGAAAAACGGCTTCTGGCAAACCCCGAAATCAAGGAGGTCTATTACCAGAAATCGCTCGTGGATGCGATCAACAAAAACATCGAGAAGATCAGCCTTATCCTGTTGGGATTCAGCGGCATCCTGCTGTTCATCGCCATCGTGCTCATCAACAACACCATCAGGCTGGCTGTGTATTCCAGGCGGTTTATCATCCGAAGCATGCAGCTGGTAGGGGCAACCGAAGGATTCATCCGGCGGCCTATGCTCTGGCGCAGCATCCTTCACGGACTTATCAGCGCTTTCATCGCCCTGCTCATGCTGATGCTGCTCACCTATTTTGCCCTCGAGGAGATCCCGGAACTGGTCGAACTCCAGGATCCCTTCATGCTCATCGCCCTTGTGGCATTCATTTTCATCCTGGGAGCCATGATCTCCTGGTTTTCCACCTGGCTGGCTGTCCGCAAGTACCTCCGCATTCGTACCGATTTATTATATACCTGATATTCTTAAATTTTCTGTAATTTTGCTCCCCAATTTCATTTGAATCATGGATAAAAAACCGACACAAACAAAAACCCCGGTAACAGCAAAACCAGCCAGGAGTGAAGAACAAACGGTGAAACCGGCCAATGTGGGTGAATTTGCTTTCGGCAAAGAAAATTACCAGCTCATGCTGATCGGACTTGCAATCATCGTAGCCGGTTTCCTGCTGATGGTTGGAGGCGGTTCAACCGATCCCAATAAGTTCAACCCCGAAATTTTCAGTTTCCGGCGGATCACCCTTGCCCCGATCCTTATCCTTACCGGGTATGTCATCGAGATCTTTGCCATCATGAAAAGACCAAAAGATTAATGTCTGTCATCCAGGCCATCATCATTGCCATCGTTGAAGGAATTACCGAATTCCTGCCAATTTCCTCCACAGGCCATATGGCACTTACATCTGCCATCCTGGGGATCGAGAAGAGTGTTTTCACCAAGCTTTTTATTGAAAACATACAGTTTGGCACCATTATATCTGTCATCATTCTTTACTGGCGAAAATTCCTGGACTTCAAAAAATTCAGTTTCTACCTGAAGCTGTTCATCGCCTTTTTGCCTGCGGCCTTTGTCGGGATCCTTCTTAAGAAACACATAGACCGGGTACTTGAAACCCCGCTTTTTATTGCCATTGTGTTATTCCTGGGAGGGTTTTTGCTCCTGTTTGTCGACAAGTGGTTCAACAAGCCAACCATCGACCGGGAAGAGGATATTTCCTACAAAAACTCCCTCTGGATCGGGATATTTCAACTGCTCTCCATCATCTTTCCCGGGTTCAGCCGAAGCGCGGCAACCATCATCGGCGGGATGCAGCAGAAACTCACACGAAAAACAGCCGCAGAGTTCTCCTTTTTCCTGGCCGTTCCCACGCTGGCCGGCGCTTTTGCCAAAAGCCTGTGGGATACCTGGAAAGAAAATCCTGACGTGCTTACCGCCCATAACATTCAACTGCTTGCCCTTGGAAACCTGGTGGGCTTCCTGGTAGCCATCGTGGCTATCAAGGCATTCATCACCTTCCTGACAAAACACGGATTCAAGGCATTCGGTTATTACCGCATCGTGGTTGGCCTGTTCCTCATTGTTTTCCTGTTGACAGGCCACAGCCTAATGATCCAGTGATGTCTTTTCAGTTTGAACAGGGAGAGATCCTCCTGATCAACAAACCCTATACCTGGACATCTTTTGATGTGGTTGGTAAGTTGCGCAGTGTGATCCGGCAACGCATGGGTGTCCGGAAGATAAAAATCGGCCATGCCGGCACACTGGACCCGCTTGCCACTGGCCTGCTTATCCTATGCACCGGGAAATTCACACGGCGCATCGATGAATTCCAGGGGCTCGAGAAAGAGTACACCGGCACCTTTCGGCTGGGGGCTACCACTCCTTCGTTCGATCTCGAAACACCCATTGACAACACCTACCCTCTTGATAACCTGACGGGTTGCGACACCCTGGCGTTGAGGAAGATGATCCAGGATGCGGCAGAACACTTCACCACCACGTTTGACCAGGTGCCACCCCAGTTTTCCGCGATAAAAGTCGATGGGAAACGCGCCTATGAATCGGCACGAAAGGATATCAGCGTGGAGATCAAGGCGCGGCAGGTCACAATTTCGGCATTTGAAATTACCCGGGTTGAGTTGCCGGATGTCGACTTCAGGGTGGTCTGCAGCAAAGGAACTTACATCCGCTCGCTTGCCCGCGATTTCGGTGAACTGCTGGGCTCCGGGGCCTACCTGACCGCCCTCTGCCGCACCCGGATCGGCACCTTCCACCTCCGGGATGCATATGACCTCAGCGATTTTGAAAAGATGCTACCCGATACCACGACAATTCATTGAAATAGTCAGCAGGGGTGGGTTCATAACCCACCCATATCGGGGTGGGTTATGAACCCACCCCGACAAGCACCGACAAAAAATCACTAAATTTGTATTTCAAATTTTCAAGATGTTGTAACAAATACCGGAGCTCTCCTCATGAAAAAGAATTTTATCTTTTTTTTAACACGGATCATTATTCCGGGACTGATCGTCTGGTTTATTCTGAGTGCCGGATTCATCTTGCTGAACCGGCATAAACGGACCGACGGGGATAAGCGCAAAAAACAGGAGCTGATGCTGAACAAGCTGAACATGTCGGCACCGGCAATGGCTGTTTGTGACCCGGAAAAAGAAAAGGCTGCCGATGAACCGGATATCGCGGCATTTCATGATTTCCTGATGACCTTTGACCCCTCAACGCGCACCGTGCCCCGCCAGCGGCTTACTGCTGCAATGGAAACCACCCGGCATCTCTCCTCCATGAAACAAAGCAGCCAGGTTACCTGGCAGGGATATCCCTCCGACATGGGAGGCCGTACCCGTGCGATCATGTACGATCCAAATGATGCCACCCATAAAAAAGTGTGGGCCGGCGGCGTCACAGGCGGCTTGTGGTATAACAACAATATTGAAAGTGCCATTAGTCCGTGGGTGCCGGTGGGTGATTTCTGGGGTACCCTCGCCATTCGTTGCCTGGCATATGATCCGAACCATCCGCAGACTTTTTTCGTTGGTACCGGGGAGGTGGAAACCGCCATGCAAACCTACCGGGAAAGTTCAGGGCTGGGCTTTGGCATCGGGCGTTCCGATGATGGAGGAGCGTCGTGGTATCACCTCGCAGGCACCGAACAGTTTGCCTATGTAACCGATATCGTTGTGCGCAACGAAAATGGCTTCAGCGTGATCTATGCCGGCGTCGCTTCAGGTTTGTACATGGGAAGCCAGCATCAGGGCACCCCTTCCGACGGATTGTTCCGGTCGGTAAACGGGGGTGCCACATGGCAGCAGGTATTGCCATTCATTCCGGGTTCAACGGTACCATATTGTGTCTCCGACATCGCGCTGGGCGCAGACAACCGGCTCTATGTGGGCACCCGCCCCAACCTCGACGGCAAAGGCGCTGCCGTGCTTTTATCCTCCGATGATGGCCTTCAATGGACCGTAAACAGCCAGTACCAGGCAGAAATCCTTGCCAGCGGCACCAACAACATCCCCGGCAGGGTGGTATTGGGAACGGCACCGTCCAACGAAAACATTGTATATGCATTGATCGCAAGCGGTTATGTAAATCCAGCCAATGGATTTAACTATTTCAACTGCGACCATATTCTCAGGTCGGGAGACAAGGGAGCAACCTGGGTGAAAAAATCATTGCCGCTCGATCTCACTTCAGGCAGCAACTTTGCAACCATCGCCTGGCATGCCCTCGACATTGCCGTGGACCCGAACAATGCCAACAGCCTATATATCGGCGGACTTGATGTTCATAAATCAACTGATGGCGGAACCAGCTGGAAAAGGGTTTCCGACTGGTCACTGATGTACAGTGGCGGGGGTCCGCAATACATCCATGCCGACCAGCACACCATCGTGTATAAACCCGGTTCGTCAACCGAAATGTTATTTGGCACCGACGGAGGTGTATTTTATACATCAGGCGGCACAAGTCCCGCACCCGTCATTGAAGAACACAACAAGGAATACTCCACCTTGCAATACTACACCTGTGCGATTCATCCCGGTGCGGGCATCGATAAATATTATGGCGGGTTGCAGGATAACGGCAGCCTCCTGTACAACGGAACACCGCTTACAATCTATGACATGGTAACCGGCGGGGATGGCGCCTATTGTTTTTTCGATGAAACCGATCCGGCCATGTCGATCACTTCGTATTATTATAACAACTACACGGTTTTCAACAATGGCAATTTTCAGAACTCCATTGGAAACTGGCAGAGCGGAACATTCGTCAGCCCGGCCGACCTGGATTACAAGCTGAAACTCCTGTTCTGCAATGCGGCCGATTATGTTGGCAACTACCAGGATAAAATTCTCAGGCTCGACAATTTGCCCAACAATACCAACGGAACGTTTGTCAGCCTCAACACCGGCTCAACAGTATTCTTCACTGCACTCAAATATTCACCGTTTTCGCCTTCCGGGACATCAACCTTGTTCGTGGGTTCTGAATCGGGCAGGCTGTTCAAAGTCATGGACGCCCAGACCAACACACCGGTGGTCACCGAAATCGGCGGGACTGCCTTTCCGGCTGCAAGCATTTCATCCATCGCCATTGGCAAATCGGAGGATACGCTTATGGTCACACTTTCAAACTACGGCGTTGCATCGGTTTGGATCACTGCCAATGGGGGGCAATCATGGCAGGACATCGAAGGCAACCTTCCCGACATGCCCGTGCGCTGGGGATTGTTTCATCCGCAAAACAACAGCCAGGCACTACTTGCTACCGAAACAGGTGTATGGGAATGCACCGGCCTTTTCAGGACACCTGTCATCTGGACACCGGTTAACTACGGAATGGCCAATGTGCGGGTTGACATGCTTCAGATCAGGAAATCCGACAACATGGTACTTGCAGCCACACACGGTCGTGGCCTGTTTACCATGACCTGGGATATTTCGACCGGCCGCCAGGAGAAATTGGAAGAAGCCTTATCTGTGTTCCCGAATCCATCGAAGGGGCAGGTCAGGATTTCAGCATTCCTTGATCAGCCGGGCAATGTGAACCTGTCGGTGACCAACCTGACAGGCAAAATGGTTTACCAGGAAACACAGGCCGCATCGGCCGGTTATTTCAGCAAACAGGTCAACATTGAAAGCCTACCGAAAGGAACCTACCTTGTAATACTGAAAAACGACGAAAAAACCCTGGTCAGCCGCAAAACAATCCTTTATTAACGATCACTTGTCACTTGTCATTTGTCATTTGTAACTTGTCACTTGTAATGTTGTCATGAGCATAAAAACCTACCCGATCTTCTCTCCGGAATATTACATGAACGAAGCGCTGAAAGAGGCTCAAAAAGCCTACGACAGAGACGAGGTCCCTGTGGGTGCCGTGGTTGTGTGCAACCGCACGATCATTGCCCGGGCCCACAACCTTACCGAAACGCTCAACGACGCAACCGCCCATGCCGAGATGCAGGCGTTTACAGCCGCCGCCGGATACCTGGGTGGAAAATACCTTGACGAATGCACGCTTTTTGTAACATTGGAACCTTGCGTGATGTGCGCAGGAGCAGCTTTCTGGACGCAACTCGGTGGAATTATTTACGGCACTTCCGATGAAAAAAGAGGATATCTCCTGGCAGGGTATCCCTTGTTGCATCCGAAAACGCAAGTTGCCTCGGGGGTGCTGGCTGAAGAGTGCAGCCTTCTTCTTAAGAATTTTTTTAAAAACAAACGGTCATGAGTGGAAAGATCGAACGCCAGATAAGCCCCGCGAACGACATTTTTCAGAAAAATGAACTTGCGGCCGAATTCCTGCAGATTTCCGCCATCGCGCAGATTTTGTGGGATCGTGGCTGGGCAGAGCGAAATGCCGGCAATTTTTCGATCAATGTCACCGGGCTGTTTACCACCAAAGAACTTGACTGCCTCTCTTTCTACCCTTTCTTCCCTCTGGTAAAACAATATCCCGACCTGGCCCGTACCTTGTTTTTACTGAGCGGCACAGGAACGCGGATGCGCGATATGGCCAATAATCCTGTTGAAAATGTCTGTTTTGTTTATGTAAATGAGTCGGGATCCGCCTACCACCTCATCGACGAAAATCCCGGCGACACTTCTGCAAGACCAACTTCAGAACTGCCAACGCACCTGGCAATACAGCAGCAGCTGTTGCAAAAAAAATCGCCGGACAAAGTCGTCCTGCATGCCCATGTTACCGAACTGATTGCTCTTACACAACTTGCGCAGTTCACTTCGGAAAAGGCTGTGAATTCACTGCTGTGGGGGATGCACCCCGAAACCATCCTTTTTCTTCCCGACGGGGTGGGTTTTATACCATATACCATTCCGGGTACCGAAAGCATTGCCATGGCTACCCTGAAAGGATTTGAGAACCATAAGGTGGTCCTGTGGGAGAAGCATGGCTGTATGACCGTTGCCAGGACGCTGTCAGAAGCCTTTGACAACCTTGATATTCTTGCAAAATCATCAAAGATCTATTTCCTGTGTAAATCCACCGGACAGGAACCCGAAGGGCTGAATAACCTTCAGCTGAAAGAGATCCGTGAATATCCCCCGGGTGAGACCCCGGTTTTTAAAAAACCTGATTTTTCAATTTGAAGGATTTGTTATACGTATTTTATGTATATTTGCATTAAGATACATTACAATGCCCCCCCTAAAAATTGCCATATTTGAAGATGAATTCCTGTTGGCCAATGATTTAAAACGGCAGATAGAACAATTCAATTATAAAGTTATTGCGATATTCCGCAAGGCGGAGGACGGGCTGAAAGCCTTTAAAGAGATCACACAGCCTGAAAATCTTCCCGACATTGTCCTGATGGATATTTCCCTGGCCGGAAAAATGACCGGTATCGAAGCCGCCCAGATCATGATGGAGGAATATGATTTTGCCCTCGTTTTTCTCACAGGGATGAGCCAGATGGATGTTTTCGAAGGCGTTTTTAAAAACAAACCCCAGGTTTTCCTCATCAAACCATTTGATATTCAACAGGCCCTGGGAAGTATCAGGCTGGCAGTTTACCAGAAAACACTTGAGAACCAGCTGCTGAAATACAAGAATGAACTTGAGGGAAAACTCAACGGGTAAATAAAGGTCACGGCCTTAATAAATGGTGATGTTCCCCGTCACGGTAAGGGAAATCCCCGGCTGAATGGTCAGGACTTCACCGGTTCCGACTGTAATATGAAAAACCGTTGCATTCTGATTGATGTCGGTGTTGTTGTTGAGGCTGAAACCCCAGGCAGGCGTAGCTAAAACCGGGTTGCTCCTTGTCCAGTTCAACGGGTTGGCCGCCAGGCTTCCCAGGGCATTGGCAGTGCCGGTTGCAATTAAGTTGTAATTGCCGTTCTTTTCAGGAAAAGTAAGTGAGTTGACCTCATTGGTAAGACCGACCGGGAAATAGGAGGTTGTCGATAATGCTGTACCACTGGTGATCCACCCAGAATTCCCGGCATTCATCCCGCATAATAACAACTGGCTCGTTCCCCAGGTTCCCTGGTAGGCAAACAGCTGATCCCCCGATTCATTAAACGCAAACAAGCTGGGGGTGGCTGAATTCCAGCCGGTGCCGGTGATCGTCATGCCATTGTGCCACGAAATCACGGTACCAGCCGGGATAACGGCGGGTGCGGTGTACACGAGGAATCCTTCGTTCACCCTCACCGTGGTCGGGCTGGTGAACCCGTTGTCGGTAAAATTGATCACAGTCCCTGCGTTCAACTGCCTGAAGGTAATAAACGACACACGGTCTGTATCGACCGACGCGTATTCGATGATGGCAATGTCACCAGCCTGCAGAACACTTACCCCGCTGGTAGTGGTCCCGGTTGCCCCTGGCACAGGTTCGCTGGTTTTATAATCGATGATACTGCCGGCATTGGTGTATGGATATATTTTAAAATAGTACGTGGTATTTGACAACAAACCCGAAAATGTACAGGATTGAACGCCCGACCCGATATTTTTATTCAATCCCCCGTCAGGTACCGAAGTTCCATCCGGCGGGGCAACGATGGCAGAAAAACCGGCACTGCTGCCCTTGATGAGGTATCCATCCGGGATAACCGCACCTGTTGCATCCGTCCAGGTGAGTTGAATTGCGCTATAGGCGGGTGTGCCGGCCGCCGAAGTGAAACCGGTAACATGTGCCGAGGGTTCCGGCTTGGGTCCTGCGGGCATCCAGACGGCAGTAATATATTCGGGATGATCAATAAATGGATTCCTGTTGTTCTGGATTTTATAAACCGAGTCGTTCCGGGCGATCTCCTTTGCCGAAACGGGGTCCTGGCTGTTCCATGCAAGAAGCAAATTCAGGTACCATGTTTCGAAAGCAGGATACGAAGTTCCGTCAAGAACGGCATCGGCAAACGGATCGTTGGCGTACCAGGTAGCGATGATGTTCTCATACCGGGTTGCCATGTAAAAATATGCCCTGGCAAAGTCTCCCTTGTAGGCATCAATCGGTTCAAAAACGATTCCCGAATATCCGGGGGTGGCACAACTCCCTTTTTTGCTGCCATTCAACGAAATGGCCGTGGGCGTTCCCACCACTGCAAAAGGATAGTTGCTGTGCATGTTGTTTACATACTGATCGGTGGGGAAAATATGAAACAGGTCGGTGACCATCGGCGACAGGTCATTGAACCAGCTCTTCGGAAATGAATGTTCGCGGCTGTAACAGTTGCCTTCGACACCGCCGCCTCCAACGCCGCACTGGTTGGTGCCAAAGGTGAATTCATAGGGCGGTGTTCCTCCCGGAACATCGGAATACATGTCCCAGACTTTCCCGTTTGGCTTTGGATCCGTAGAATATAAGGCCTCCCATACACCGGGTGTATAGCTGACTACAGTATGTCCCTTGATGATGTTATACAGGGCTATCTGCAGTGCTTCGCCGGTTTTTCCCGCAGCCGGGTCGTAGTAACCGGGAGGGATCCCTCCCGATGCAGCAGAAAAAAGAAGGGTCAGAAATGCCAGTAAAAAACCTGCACGCAGGCGATGTTTTAGGTGATGGCTGGTGTCCGGCAAAATTGAGGTATTGAATGGTGATTACCTTGTTTAACATACTGATTTGTTGAAATCAGGCATTAACTGATTCACCAGATCCGTATCAAATGCAAAGATAATCAATTCACACAAGCCAGGGTACACACCATCCCGGATTCAGGGCAGGCTGAATTCAACTATACAGGTATCAGTCTTAATGTTCCGCCCTGGTTCTGTAATACCTGACCCCGGCAAACACTGACCCCAGAACAATGAGGATCCCCCATCCACCTTCGATCGGGGCTCCTGCCGGAGGCTGGTTGGTTCCTTCACCATGACCGCCGGGGGGTGGTGGCGGATCGGATGGCGGATCACCCGACATCCCGGGGATAAAGAACCCACCCAATAAAAATAACATTAACAGGCATAGTCTTCTTAATGCTTTCATAAAATTGCTTTTTTAATGTGATGATTGAACAAAAATCTTTGTGACTTCAACATTCTTTCCTGTGGTTACCCTGACAAGGTACCAGGAGGCAGGAACATCAAGAACCACCTTCCCGGTCCCTGTCCCCTTCAGGTCACGCATAACCATTGGTTGCCCGGTAATGCTGAATATTTCCAGCCGTGTGTTTTCAGAATGCCTCACAACCAGACAGTTTCCGAAAGAGAACACATGCGTTTTTGCTCCGGGAGGCTCGCCCGTACCCGCCTGGCTGAACATGATTCCGAACCGGTCGGGAGAATCGCCATCTTCGGAAGAAAATTCGTACAACGGGTTGATTGTCAGGTTATGTACTATACCTGTTTTCTTATCCAGGAGCAACACCATGGAGGGCATCTCTCCCGTTATTTGTGCCTCGATCTGAAAGTGAACCCCGGAATTTTTCTCAAAAGAGAATGGAATGCACTGGTTCAATTCAGGTTTCGGAATAACATTTACGGCCAATTTTTCTCCTCCTGCCCGGGAATAAAACAACGGGGCATACCCCGGAAGGAACCTTCCGTCGAATCCGGGATCAAAATCAATGGTTGACAATGGGTTGAAACGAACCTGGCTCTCCTGGAATGACGGCTGCCCGAGGCTCCTGGCAAATAGTTTTATGACGGGAACCTCATTTTCCTTAAACCAGGCCTGGCTGTCATGGATGCGTTGTGATGCCGGTATGGTCAGTGAGCCGGCAACTCCCTGACTGCCTGTCACCTGGACCATGAATCCATTGCAGGCAGGAATCGCTTCACCGGGATTTCGCGGGGTATAACTCATCCCCGTCTCATTCCAGATATAGGCAATACTTCCAATGTTGTTTGTTGTCCATCCGGTATACCAGTTCAATGCACAGGGAAAAGGATTTCCCAGCAGGTGCCATCCCCTATTTGAGGCTGTTGCACCTGTACTGGTTAGGTTAACAACCTGGATATCCGCCACATTCAAATCTCCTGTAAATATTTTATCCCCGGGTTGCTGGTAGGCCGCCAGGTACCCTTTACCCAATTCAAAGTTCCCGCTGCCGTTGATTTCAGAAAAAACGGGCGGAATTGTGGCGTTTTTAAAATTCACCCACTCATTACCGGGCTCCCACCATGCCAGCAGATCAAAATCATTTCCGGCACCTGTTGTGACAAATCCCCCCGCTTCATTGATTGACTGGCCTGCAACAGGTGTGGAAAGAAGGTGCCAGCCATCCTGCCAGTCACTCCAGGTTGCAGCAGGAATATTGCGCTTCACGGTTCCAGGTACCCCGCTGCTGTTGTGTATCACCGACGCATCGGATTCAATGACGAAGCCGGTAGCCGGCGCCCCGTTCACCAGGTTACCCGTCACGGTCAGTTCCGCATTCGGGGCAATGGTAAACAGGCCGCCCGCGGCGACCGTCACATTGTTGAACCTGGCGTTCATACTGAGGGTAACACCTGAACTGTTGCTGATACCGATGGTAGAAAAGGTTCCGGCCATGAAGGACCCGCTACCCGATATTGCCTGCGGAGAAGTACCGTTTAGCATCACCGTGCCGGCAGTTGCAGGAGCAACGATCAGGGTGGCAACATTGGCGATGGAGATATTCCCCCTTATGGAATGCCCGGGAGAGCCGGTCATGTTCAGGTAAAAAGTCCCCTGTGTTGCTGTGAAATTGTCAATGGATACGGCTGACGATCCTGTTGCCGTAATGGACCCGGGATAGTTCATCTCAAAATTGCCATAGGTTCGCCCCCCGAACGACGGAACTGAATATGCATCAATTCTGTATAAACTTCCCGGCTGAAAGACCACCACGGAAGCCGGGGCAGCGGCACCAAAGGGGTTTCCCCCCGCCTGGCTCACGTACACCGACCCTGCGTTGAATATTACGGAGTTCAGGTTGACTGTGCCAAATGGATTCCCTGTGAACCCGCTCCCTGCTTTGAATATGCTGCCGGAGGTAAAATCCACCCCGCCGGCAGAAGCTGCAAGCAGCCGGTGCCCTCCGCCTGAAAAGGTCATCGATCCGCTTACAACGCCGGCTGCGCCTGCCGCAAGGGAGATGCTGATCGCGCCGGAGCCGGAGATATTGAGCTGGCAGCCCCATGACACTGCCAGATCTTCCCCGGCATCCCCGGCAACGTTCAGCGGGCCAACACCCTGAAGGGTTACTGCCGTATTCCCCAAAACGTGCAGCTGGCCAATGGTTTGAGCAGGAACATTGATGATGGTCCATACACCTCCGGCATCAAAGACGAGGATGTCGTTCAACGCAGGGATGGTGCGCGACGGGTTCCAGTTGCCGGCCGTATTCCAGTCATTGCCGGCGGTTCCGGTCCAATGATAGGTCACCACCGCGGGTATGCCTGTTGTGGCGGTTGCTCCCGGAACGGGCAACTGGGTATAATAATTCGTGGTCTGCTGGTTGACGCCATCCCATGCATATGGAAAAATCGAAAAGGCATATGATGTTCCGGGCGACAACCCGGTGATGTTCTTTATTCCCGTTGTTCCCACGGTGATGTTTGCAGCAACAGTTGCATCCCCGACGCCGGAGCCATTCGCATATTGGCTCGCATCGGCGGGCATTCCTGCAGGAGGAACTGTTCCCTGCTTTTGCAGGATGAGATAGCCGTCGGCACCGGTTATCAAAGGGTTCCAGGATAGCTGGATGGAGGTGGTTCCTGCGGATGTCGCAGAAAACCCGGTTACATGCGACGGCGGCTCGGCGGCCAGTGTAAAAAATGTCGCCTCCGGGCTCAATGCCGTGCCTGCAGCATTTGTTGCATAGGCCGCGTAATGGATTTGAGTGGCGGATGGAAGGCCGGTTCTTGGATGGCTGAAAAAACCGGTATCTGTAAGGCCGTCGGAAAGCTTATTGTCGCCGATCGTCACCGGTGCCGAGGTTTTCCAGAGGGTTCCCCGTTCAGTTACCGGGGTGCCGCCATCCGAGGTGATATGCCCGCCAAGGATGGCTCCGGAAGTCGTTACCTGGGTGGCCGAAGGCGAAATGACCGACGGCGCAAGCAACAAGCCGGATGTTGCCTGGCTTTTGGGGTTGTTCGCGGCGGGCAGGTCGTTGTAAACCGTAAGTATGCCCGATCCGTTATATTCGTAAATCCTGAACCAGTAATTCATACCGGCAACAAGTCCCGACACCGACGGGATCGACGAACCGGAGTAGTTGTACACCACCTGCTCCCCGCTTCCTGCATAAACAGGGTTGGCAGCAGGGTCAGTACCATTCACAGGGTCGGTGAAACTGTTTGTTGTATTGATCATCACCACCCGTTTTTCACCATTTCCGGGCGTCCATGAAACGCCCATCCGGGTTTGCTGGACGTTGCTGAAAGTGATGTTCGAGGCCTGCAGTGAGGGTGCCATAACAATCGCTTCCGTCACTGTTCCGCCAACGGCCAGTCCGTTCGTTCCCGGAGAACCGGAATAAAATCCCCATCCGCCGGTGGTGGTCTGCCCGCTGGCATAATACCGCAGGGTGACTGTTGTCGTGGAGTACACATTCTGAAGGTCAGCAATTCCTGAAAGGTCGACCTGTGCCATGGTCAATGCGGTCGACTGGAGGGGGTTCCCGATCAGTATAAACGTGACTCCGTCGAGACTGTACGCGAATTGCGAGGTAACGCCCGGACTGGAAAAAAAGCTGGCAGTTCCGTTGAATTTCGCATCCAGGGTTGTCAGGGACAACTTATACCCGGGAATTGCCCGCAAAGTAACCTGGAAATAATCATTTGCTGCCGTTGAGATCCCGTTGTTCTGAAATCCTGTGGTCCTGAAGGAGTTTACGCCACCCGACGCAGGCGCCCCGGAGCCACGGGTGATGTTGTTCGCACCGCCCGTTGCTTCCAGGTTCATGTGAAAGGTGGTGGCGGCGCAGGTTACCGGAAATGATTGCCCGTAAAAATCCCAGGCGGCGATCTGGCATTGTCCTGAAAGACTGGCCAGGATCACCATACATAATGAATAAATGATCTTTTTCATGATGTTTTTCTGCTTAATCGTACTTGTGTGGGAATGGTGTGGGGGTGTTGATAACTTTTTAGGGGACAAGCGGACGGGCGGACGGGCGGACGGGCGGACGGGCGGACGGGCGGACAGGCGGACAGGCGGACGGGTTATTTATTGTATTTTTGGCCTTTCAAATTTTTCGATGATGCGCAACCTGTTCCTGTTTATACTTCTGTTCTCCTTTCATCTGGTTGTTTTGCCGGTTTCCGCCCAGGGCGGCGATTCGCTGCTGATCCGGAAGATATATTCCGAAGCGCTTTCGAACCCGGAAGCCTACCGCAACCTCGACTACCTGTGCAACCAGGTCGGCGGCCGGTTGTGCGGTTCACCCCAGGCTGAAAAAGCTGTTCTGTGGACAAAAAAAGTGCTTGACGGGATGGGGCTGGATACGGTTTATCTGCAACCTGTGACGGTTTCGCACTGGGAACGGGGGAAAAGGGAAACCGGGAAGGTCATATCCGGAAAGTGCGGAAAGAAAAACCTGCATATCTGCGCCATCGGGGGGTCAGTTGCCACACCCGTGAACGGGATCACGGCTAACCTGGTTGAAGTAAAAAGTTTTGAAGAGCTGAAGATGCTGGGGCGGTCGAAAATCGAAGGCAGGATCGTTTTCTTCAACAGGAGTGCCGATCCCACACCTTTTTATACGTTCGATGCTTACGGGGGTTCGGTTGATCAGCGTGCCCGCGGAGCCATGCATGCTGCCCGGTATGGGGCAACTGCCGTCATCGTTCGTTCGGCAACACCGGCCCATGATGACTTCCCGCATACGGGCAACCAGCACTATGCCGATTCGGTAAAAGCAATCCCGGCATTCTGTATCAGTACAAACGATGCCGACAGCCTGTCGGGATGGCTGAAAACCGACGCCGGGCTCAGGGTGTTTTTATCCTCCTCCTGCACCCTGCATCCCGAAACTGTCAGCTATAACGTCATCGGGGAAATCCGCGGAACTAAACACCCTGAGGAGGTCATCCTGGTTGGCGGACATCTCGACTCCTGGGATATCGGCCAGGGAGCCCACGATGATGGTGCCGGCATTGTGCAGTGCATCGATGTGCTGAGGCTTTTTAAGGCAATGAATATCAAACCTGCCCACACGGTCAGGATGGTGGCTTTCATGGATGAGGAATACGGGCAAACCGGGGCCGGGGTATATGCCGGCGAATCAAAACGCAGGGGTGATGCAGGGACTGAAAAACACATCGCTGCCATCGAGGCCGACCGCGGGGGAACAACCCCACAAGGTTTCTCATTCGATGCCCCTGATGCGGCAATGAAGAGGATCGCTGCATGGAAACCCTTGCTTGCACCTTACGGCATCTGGTCTTTCGAAAAAAGCGGAAGCGGTGTCGATATCCGCGACCTGAAATCGCAGGGTGCGATCCTGGTCGCACTGGTAACCGATTCGCAGCGGTATTTTGACTACCACCACTCAGCCAACGATACTTTTGACAAGGTCAACGCCAGGGAACTCGAGCTGGGAGCTGCGGCCATGACCGCATTGGTGTGGTTGTTTGATGAGAATTGGTAAACGGGTAAACGGGTAAACTGGTGAACGGGAAAAATCCCTTTTTGCCACATATCCCGTTTCATGTTAGCCTGCTCACCCGTTTACCCGTTTTCCCGTTTACCTGTTTACCTGCTCACTCGCTTACCCGTTTACCCTTTTCTACAGCCCAATCTGCCCGGCAACAGGCAGCATCGCTTCAATGGCAATAGCGGCAAACTCATCGATCGGGATGCCGATTTTTTCACACTCCAGGATGTTCTCGCGTTTGACAGAGGCTGCGAACATTTTCTCCTTCATTCTTTTAACAACAGATTTTGGTTTGACCACAGCCAGCTTCTTCTCAGGGTAAACATAGGTAGTGGCAAAAATCAGCCCGGTTATGGTCTCCCCTGCCGCAAGGGCGTGCTGGAATTCGGTGGTTCGCTCTTTTCCGGACGAACACTCATTGTGCATCCGGATGGCATCGTGAATTTCGGGATCTATCTCATAATCCTTCAGCAACATTTCGGTTTGGGTGCCATGCACGGTTGGTTCGGCGTTGGTGATCTCCACGTCAAGGTCATGCAGCAGACCGGCCAATCCCCAGGCTTCCTCATCGCGACCCAGTCTGACGGCCAGACCCCGCATAACCGCCTCCGAGGCCAGGCAGTGAAAGATCATCTTCTCGTTTTTTACATACTTCTGAAGCAGGCTCAATGCAGCGGAACGGTCAAGTTTCATGATGATACGGTTTGTCTGGTGAATCCAATGAATACAACCGCAAAATTAAGAGATTGTTTAATTTTTATCAAATTCCTTTTTCATAATGCCCCATCCCTCTGGAGTCTATTCTTTATGCACATCTTTTTACGGGCTTAATGGCATCAGTCTTTCATTTATTCCATATTATTTGTTTGATATTAATAAGAGATTCAATAAAAGCATGCTTAACAAATAGTTACACAGAGGACAACGGAGAAGTCAAAGAGAAACACAGAGAAAAACAGACAGGGAATGTTATCAGGATGGTTGTGAAATCTGCCAACTTTTCGATGACGGTTAAGTCATATTTTCGGTTCACAAAAAATGCTTACAGAAAAAAACTCTGTGGTTCTCTATGACTTCTCCGTGACTCTGTGTAATAAAAAAGATGTGTATAAAGAGTAGCCTTCAAGGAGAGCCGGGGAGTGATCATGTTCAGCAGTTTACAAACAAGGTAAATCGTTTTTATCAGATTTGAACCCTGTAAACTATGAAATTTTAACGGTCTCAAAATGTTCAAATCGAATCCCGGTCAACCGGCAGATTCAACCGAACAGCCAGCCAGCTTGTATATGAAGATGATAGGCTGCTGTTTAACTAGTGAAAACGCGATTCTATTTTTCCGGGTGAACCCTGAAAATGTTTATGGCTATAGCTTTTATCGAAAAAAATATATTCATGTCATGGTCTTGACTTTTTCTTTTTTAACATTATCTTTGTCCTAGTATTTAGACTGAATTGCAATAACTCAATCAATTTCAAAATTTTAACCTAAAACATGATTATATGCCACTAAAGAAAGAATATCAATGGCTTGCAGCCGAAGGAGGACCCAAAATGCTGGTTGAAGCATTAAAACTGATTGACGTGATCGAATCACCGGGCACTGCCAACAATCCTGTGATCATCTCGTGGGCGGCTGAAATCGGCGCCAATGTTGCATCAGTGTACAAGTCGGATGAAATTCCGTGGTGCGGACTGTTCATCGCCGTCATTGCCAAAAGAGCCGGCAAAGAGGTTGTCAAAGACCCCCTGTGGGCCTTGAACTGGGGAACATTCGGCACCCACACTGAAACACCGATGCTTGGCGACATCCTCGTTTTCACCCGTACAACAGCCGACGGAAAAAAAGCCGGCCATGTGGCCATGTATGTGGGCGAGGACTCAAAATGCTACCATATCCTGGGAGGCAACCAGTCCGACAGGGTTTGCATTGTACGAAAAGACAAGAGCCAGCTTTATATTGCCCGGCGCACGCCTTACAATGTGCAACCGGCGAATGTAAGACAGATCATACTTCCTGAATCAGGGGAGCTTTCTGGAAAGGAATTCTGACCCGGGAAGGCTTTTTCATTGGTCTGAAAACCCATACTCACCGCAAAGACGCAAAGACGCAAATAATTAAAATTCTCTACGTTTTGCGTCTTAGCGTCTTCGCGGTATATCGTGGTGTTTGGAAAAACCTGGCCTTTACGCATCTTAGATACGGAGTTGCCGAAAATCCGGTATAAAGAGTAGGCTAAAAGAATCGTCGGACCATGTTCAATTCACCCTTGCTGGATGTTACCATCGGCCTGGTATTCATCTTCCTGTTGTACAGTTTACTGGCCACATCCATAAACGAGAGTATTGCATCGCTTTTTAGCCTGCGGGCCAGGATGCTGAAAAACGCCATTGTTGTCGGCATGCTGTCCGATACTTCAAAGGACGGCCGGTGGGCAAGCATTGTTAAAGGGTTTCTCCGGACCCTGGATGAAATTGTCAGGATGCTCCTTGGAAAGAGTTTTATAAAAACTGACACCAACAGCATCGGGCACAAGTTTTTTGACCACCCCATCATAAAAAATTATGGTTCGGGGAGGATCTTTTCAAAACCGTCGTACATACCGACGAAAAACTTCTCGGCCGTCTTAATCGACCAGTTGAAAAATGTATTTAACGCAAAAGTCGATGACATTGCCCTGTCCAAATTCAAAAACCCGGACAATATAAGTAAACTGGCCACAATCAGGCAGGATCTCATGAGCAGTTCAGATGTTGCCAAACTGATGGAACTGTTTAACTATTACGATACCATTTATGCAACAGGGATTATTCCAGCCAAAAAACCGGAAATCGACCTTGAAACCCTGCAGATACTCCAGATGCACCTGCGTGACAGCTGTTATAACCTCGAAACTTTTACCGGGAAAATCGAAAACTGGTACGACGATTCCATGGTCCGGGTGGGGGGCTGGTATAAGCGGCAGGCCGCAATCATTACATTTTTCATCGGGATAATCCTGGCGGTCATCTTCAATGTCGACATCATCCGGATTGCCGGCACGCTGTCAAAAGACAAAGACGCCAGGGACAAGCTGGTTCAGCTGTCAATCCAGGCTGTGGATAAATACAAGGACGATCCCCGGGTAAAAAAAGTAGAGACGAAGAACGGTACATTGGTCCCCGATACTGCATCAGCAGCCAATTCCCATAACGACTCCATCTTTAAGCAATACCAGGCTAAATTTGATTCAGTACGAAACCTGCTCCGGGGCGAGATAGCGTCAACAAATGAAATCCTGGCAATTGGCTGGGGAGATTACGGAAAGCAAAAAAACGGGAAAGCCGTATTGATTGAAAACGGGAAACTGGATTCCTGCTGCCCGGTTATTCCCAGGTTATCAAAATCCGACAGTATCAAATGTGCGCAAAAGATCCTGGACCGTTTGTATGACGAGCACTGGATAAAATACAAGGTCGGCTATGTCATCAGGGAATCTGCGCGCGGGAAGAAGTTCCTTGGATTCCTGATTTTCGCATTTGCCATCTCCCTGGGGGCGCCCTTCTGGTTTGATTTGCTGAACAAGCTGGTCAATATGCGGAATGCCGGCAAGAAAGAAACGGGTGGAACCACAGCCCCCACGCCCTCAACCCCCGCACCTGCCTCGGCGCCGGTAAGTGTGACGGTAAACACCCAAAAACCCGGCGAGGAGGCTGCAGGTTAAGTCATGGCAAAATATATGGTTAACCTAGCCCACCTGAACAAAAGGAAGTTCCCGGCCTCCAGCCTCACTGATAAATCGAATATTGCCGGCGTGGTCGACAGCGGGTTCACCTTTGAAGGAACTGAAGTGCCGGAACTTGCCAATGCACTTGGCAAGTGGATTAAAGACCGGGACGGCTACTATTACTGGGGAGGAGGGCTTACCGAGGTAAGCAGCCCTGCCGAAAGACTCCCGCTGATATCTCATACAGACTCAAAAGACTGGGGATTTATTGATTTCAGGATTGAAGAACTCTGGAAATCATCAAAAGGCAATGACATCCGGGTGGTTGTGCTTGATTCGGGGTTGAATTACAACCTGCCTGATTTTAAAAACAAGCAGGGCATCGTTTACTATAACGCGGTGAATGATTCCGCGAACGCCACCGATTGCCTGGATGATGCCGACGGACACGGGACAAATTGTGCAGGCATCCTGTGTGCGCAGGGGAATGTACTCTTCGGTGTTGCCCCCGAAATCACCCTGCTCGTTATTAAAATAACCAACGAGAAGGGAGAAAGGCTCCCGGCTGCCATTCTCAACGGGCTGGAAAAAGCAATCGAACTTCGGGCCGATGTAATCTCGTTAAGTTTCAGCATAGGGAAGGATGATCAATATTTTGCCGATATTTACGCCAAAATTAAAGAGGCTTATCAAAAAGATATTGCTGTTGTGGCTTCCGCAGGCGACAGCGGCGCATTGAATTTTCCTGTTGACAGTTACCCGGCATCTTTCCCTGAATCGCTTTCCATTGGCGGAATCGACAGGACGAGAAGAAGAAGTATAAATTCGGCAAAAAGCAATTTCCTGGACCTGATGGCCCCGGGTGAGAATCTGAAATCGGTATTCGATACAGGTGAACGGATAAGCGGAACAAGCTTCTCAGCACCATTCGCTGCCGGTGTGGTCGCCATATTGAAGGCCGTTGCAAAAAACAAGAACATTTCGCTGACCAACATGGAGTTATATGATATCCTGAAACGAAGCGCCGACATCAACGTCGCGGGAAACTACAACACCGTCGATTTTGGCTGGGGAATCCTTGATCCGCCGGCAGCGCTGAGTTTAATCAACAAAAAATCCTGAGTAAATGAAAAAACTGATCTTATCCGGCCTGGTGTGCCTGTTTGCCAGCTTCTCCTTTGGGCAGATAGCTTATTACGATGCCGCCAGGCTGGCATCCTTTATTGACAGGCAGGCCTCCCCTCCCGTTTTTAAAAATGACAGGGCTTCACTGGTAGCGGTGTCGGAGGTGCTTTTAAAGTATTGCCACGACCTTCCCGACAACACCGATTACCACAACGTCATCAGTGCCATCACCACCAATAACCCGGGCAACAACAATTACAATCCATTTATTGCCCCTTACCTGAATGTCGCCGTACCATTGGGTGTGACCAATATATCTGCAAAATCGATTCTTGCCGATGTTGGCAACCTCGATGTCACCAGCATTGCCGATGAGTTTGCGAAATTCCTGGTTAAGCGGACCAGGGAAGAGATGAACGTTGCCTTCTTTGACCGCCTGAAAACCTTCCTGGAGAAGCATAAGGATGCCATGATCCTGTTTCCGCAGACGTATGCGACACTGCAGGCCATTGGAGATGAGGTATACAACTACCAGGCCTATATGAATTCCCTGCGGGAAGCATTCGAAAAAGATTTGACCGGATTGCTGACCAGTTTGCCGGATGTAATCAACAACAGTGACTATACCCCGTTTTTCAACAAACATGGCGAGCTGAAAGATGCCTGCCTTTCTTCCGTCTATATCGGGAACGGGCTGTTGAACAAGGTTCATCCCGGCCAGATCATCGCAGGGTACGATCCCGGCAAGCTCCTGGCAAGCCAGCCGAACAATGTAAAAGCGGCGGTTAAAGTGCTGCAGGTTTTTTCCGAATCCGTACGTTCGAGGGGAACCAGCCAGTACTGGATTCCGGCCGACTCCCTGCAGATGGTTATGAAAGACGATCTCACGCTCCGGCTCTATCTTGGATTGGTCTACCAGGAAGTCAGCGGTATCAGGCTGGACGACAATACCACCATACAGGAGAAATTCGGGAAAAGCATTGCAGCCATCCATGATTTTGACACCTATCTTACCGGATTCGTTGCAAAAGCAGCTGTGGTTTCCGCGAACATTAAAAACCTGTCAGGCAGGGAACAGGACAAATTAACCTTTACCGACTACTTTAATTTTTACAATGCATCCCTCGACCTCATCGGGTATGCCGCCGAGGCTTACCAGCTGCCGGGCCTGGCTGCACTGAAGCCCCCGAAGGATTTCAACAGGTACATGATCATCGGGCGGACGGGCGGCAACATCGCCCTCGACATCAACCGGAAGAATTACAGTTCGGCCGTTATCAATGTTTATACGCTGTATAACACCGCATTTGGCGGCGATAACGGCAAACTTGAAAGCATCATTTCCGACAAAACCAAAACCCCGGAAGAGCAAAAAGCCGCAGCATCCCTCCTGGAGGACAGGAAATTGCTCAACGGGAAAACCGATGACTTCAAAAACAGCCTGCTTAAATTTGGTTCATTCATGGCATCTGTGGTCCAGGCGCAGAATGCCGATGAAGTTGAAAAAGCCATTGAAACGGCCGCCCTTCCTTCAGGAAGTTCGCGGATCAAGCGGGAAACGCCTTTTAATGTCTCCCTGAATGCATATACCGGGTTGTTTGTGGCACACGAGATGATTGTGGGCGTTAACGACAAACATATGATCAACAACTATGGCGTGGCTGCGCCGATCGGCGTTGCGATCAGCACCGGGGTGCATCACTGGTCCTATTCGGCCTTTATCTCCCTGGTCGACATCGGCGCCGTTGCCTCCTTCAGGTTTCAGAACAGCGACTCGGTCGCGCAGGTTCCGACGATCAAGCTGCAGGATATTTTTTCTCCCGGCCTGTTCCTCTCCATCGGGCTTCCGAAATGTCCGCTGTCGTTCAACCTCGGCGCACAGGTTGGCCCCAACCTGAGAAGCGTATATGTGGAGGACAAGAAGAATCCCGGCACCTATATCAACAGCTACCAGGACAATGTTTACTGGCGCTTCAGTGCTGCGCTGGTCGTTGACATCCCGGTTTTCAATTTCTATACGAAGTCGAAAAAGTAACTTATCCGCATATCTTTGTAAAAAAACTGTGTACAAATGCGCATAGATATTAACCAGAAGAAAATTGCCATTGGTGATAAATATCAAATCTTCATAGATGGCCAACCGGCATACAGGGCATCCAATGAACTGTTCAGGCTGCTGTCGGTCATCAACCTGTTCAGGAACGATGACTCCGGGGCCAGGGTCACGATCAGCAAGCAATGGTTTTTCTGGAAACCGAAATATACGATCCGGCTTCACGACAACAGTACCGTTGAATTCAGGGCGGATTCATGGTGGGACATGCACTATCAGTGTCATTGCAGTCCCGACATTTATCATCTGTATGGCCATCGGGGAAGAAAATTTTCGGTTTACCGGAACAATACCCAGGTTGCCTGGTGGGAAAAAGAAGCCGTCAGCTGGTTCGAAGGCGACAACTACGCCATCACCGCCGACAATGACTGCAACCATGAACTGATCATCGCCTTTTGCCTGATCATTGACAATCATAAAAGCAAGAGGCACGGGGACGATGCGGTTTCTTATGACATCGGGAATATTGGCGGGCAGGTGAAGGAGTTTGATCCGTATTGGCGGCCAAAATAAGCATCTGTCTTAGTACGTTGTACTTCGTACTTCGCGGTGAACCACACTAAAATAGAGAAGCGTCAGAGGTCAGGAAAAACCACGGGTTCCACCCGTGGAAAGAGGCATGCAGCAGCCTTCAGCCCTGAACGGGCCCTTCAAGGGGAAAAAAGGGGTACCCCCCTGCGCGCTTTCCATATGCATGCTATATGCGTGCTATATCAAACACAGATCAATCCTGTATCGATCCTGTATCGGCGGAATATCCAAAGAATATCGGCTGAACGTTTGTTCTACCTCTATAGTCCCTCTATAGTCCCTTTAAAGTCCGTTCATGGTATATCGGAGACAACTTCCGGGGGAAAAAGGATGTCACCCCGCATGCATCCTTTCACGCTCTGCCTTACCTGCGCAACAGCTTTTCGGAAACCGCGATGTAATGTCTGAATTCGTTGATGCAGCATACAAGGGCGAAGGGGGGGCAAACTGATAACTTTATCAATCCAATGCAGCTCGTTATAACCCGTTGTTATGCAGTATTATCAGATGCAATGGTTTATATAAATCGGCGTATGGTGGGCAGATGGACCAATCAAACGCAACACCACGTCACAGTATGGCGTACTTTTTCTTTTACTTTGCATAAAATGAAAATCGTTGAAATCCGATATCATCCTAATTTCTGAAATCTTAAACTATTGTGGCAAAAGCCAGGGATAATTTTGCCTCTTCATCACAACCGGGGATAAAATCATGATTAAAGACCGTTCAATAAAAATCGCATTCGATAAAATATCTGGTGAATTACTTGAAGCTGATCAAATTTTTGACGATAAAAAGGACGGTTTTATTCTACGAAAGCAATTTCATACGGATGAGGTAGAACTATATTGTTGCGAGTGTGATCAGAAGTTGAATGTTTCGACCAGTAAATATGATCGGTTGCATTTTAAACACCAGCCAAAATCAAACGATTGTATTCTCAAAAGTGAAGGGATTTCCCCTGAGGAATTGGAGAAAATAACTAAAATTTTGATTGCCAAAGAAAGTGACAGACATTTTGAGTTAAAGAATAAAATTGGCCAGAAACTATCAATGGTCCAGGGGGTCGATCCCCAATCAATTGCCATTGATAACAAATTCATCATCAGAGGCAATGATAAAAGAAAGCCTGATGTGTACTGCAAATACAATGACAAAGAACTGGTTTTTGAAATTCAGCTTTCTGATTTGTCTCTCAGATATATCCTTAGCAGGTATGAGTTCTACAGGAAACATGGAATGTTTTTAATTTGGATTCTGGATAATTTTAACATTCATGGCCAAACGCAACTTGAACGAGATATTAAATACTTGACGGAATATCAGAATTTCTTTAAACTTGATGAGGATTCTGAACAGTTTCGCCTGGCTTGTGATTACAAATTCGTATTCTTAACTCCGGAAAACAAGCTAATCACAAAGTGGATAAACAAATCCCTGGCACTTACGGAAATTAAGTTCTCCTATGAATCATATCAAATTTATTATTATGATTTTGGTTCTCACAAAGCAAATCTGGAAGAAAAGCAGAACATGATTTTTAATGAGAAAAGAGAAGTTGAAAAGATAAGATTTGAAGAACAATGGTCGGCAAATACGATCCCGAAAATTAATAAGATTATTGATACGATTAAAAACTTTAAAAACAGACATGCTTATTCATACACTCAGGTTACTAAATTGATTAACAATCTTGACGATGCTGAAATCTCCCTGCTAAATCAAAAACTTAATTTAATAGCCTCCAAATCCAGGAAGCCTCCGGTAAACTTGTGGATTGAAACTGCAAAGGAAAAGGATGAGACATTTCTTGAATTTATTTTGACATGCGAGGAAATAGAATTTGATATCACTGCGCTCGATTCACAGGAGCGCAGTGCATTTCAGGAAGTGATATCAAACACCAATTTACTTAACCCAAAAAGTGTTTTAATTGAACTTGTCAAACGCGGCTATAAATTACGTACCGAAGATGAGCAGTCATTCATGAACTGGATTCATGATGAAGCAGAAATAAAACGTGAACTGTCATTATTTCGCCATGCCAATGAATTGGTTAATAGGGATTTGGTTAGTTTAATGTTTAGCCATTCTAACCTGATCCATATCATTGATTCTTCAAAATCCGGTGAAATTATTGGATTTAAGTATAAACCAACAGAATGGATTGCTTTTGCAAATAATTCAATTGAACATTACAAGGAGTATTGGGAATATATAGAAATTGCATTTAAGCATTATGGCCTTTGGGATAAATTAATCATTCTTGACAAAAAGGGAACCTTTCAGAGGAAACTAGAACAGCTATACAAGAACATGCCACCTCAGAATTTCGATTGTGACAGACTTATTGAAGCTCTTTATCCTGAAATATTTTAAGTATTTGGCAACAATTTGGGAAAAACGCTCTCGCTGACCAGCGTTCGCCGGAATACATTGATCAGCCCTGCGTATTGGTTGTTAAACTGTTGAGGTGGTCAATAAAAATCGGCAGAAGGTGGCCGGGGGCTCCGGTTTTTCGACCTACAGGGGGAAGGGCGGCAGTATTATGCCACTTTTTTGAAAGGGTTTGACATGCTAACCAGGGGGCGTTCTACCGGCGGCGAAAACAATGCCTTTAAATTAAAACTTACGAATACACCTAACTACATATATATTACTGTATTTTCTATATTGGAAAATTATTTTATTGTGGGGCCTAAAATGAATATTATAGCAGTCCTTAAATCCACACTCAGTAGAACTGCAATAGTCCCCGGCTACAAAATTTCCAATCAACTGTTGCTTATCGTACATGTCTTTTAATTCGTTTATTGATGGCAAGTACCAATCGTTATAACCTCCTAGCATCATTGTGTCACATATGCAGGCTGCAACATTTTCTGAATAAATGACTGACCCCTTTTTCGATGTAACACTTTTCTCTATATTTTTAATTTTTTCAGGTTGTATGGTAATATCATGGATAAATGAGATGATCATTCCTGCGTTTTTTTCCCCATCATTCATATAAGTAGCGTTCGTATAGCCAGAATGCCCCCACATTGCATTTGTCGCTTGATCAAATGGGGCGGCAACAAAACCATGCTTGCCTTTTGAGTCAAGAGCAAATATAACCCCTCCCTCACAATGGGACCCAATTGATAAGGTTTGTACAGTATCGGGTTGACCGATGGCACTGTTGAGGAAAAAAGTGAGGATAATTGAGAAAATTATTGTTTTCATTAGTGGTGTTTTTTATTAGAAACTGTTTTGATTTATTAAAGAAGATGAAAATTGTTAATAAGAACATTCATAACTAAATTATAATCTACCAGATGATTGGTTAAATGTTTGTATCTTGATGATTATCAACCAAGTAATTTATAAACGATACAAATCTATCAATGTTAACCTTGATCAGGAGGCCTACTTTAGTCCAGTCTTTACAGAGTGTCAGAAATTATAGGCCTTGCAGACCTTGGGATTTACATGAGCATATCGTTTCTTAAACTGGTGCTTCAAACCATGGCTATATCTCATTATCCCTTAGCTCTTTTCCCCTTTTTCTCCACCGCGAACAACCCCTCCGTATACTTACATACAACTCAAAATGGTTCTCTATACGCTTGGTCTCACTCATAAAGGGCTGTGGCCGGTAACATAGGCAAACCGCCTTGTCAAGCTCCTGGTGTGCCATAATTAGGTCAGCATGGCATGGTTAAAGAGTCATAAAGGTCGGTAAGACTGCTACCGGGTCCTTTTGACCACATATATTGGTCGGATTCGTACCCTGTATTTATCTGCTTTACTGTCGGTGGAAGTATCATGTTCATGTGACTATATTTATCTAAAACTTTCGGATGCAGCGCACATAATACAGTTCAGATTTCAACCCCTCAAAAATTATTTTCCTATTTGGCATGAAATGGATACTCCAGCATTTAACATTGGTACTTTCGGTTGAACTACAATAATTCATCGCCGCAAAACCTCCAATCAATTTTTGCTTGTCATACATTTCCTTCAACTCGTTAATTGCGGGAAGGTACCAGTCCTGATACCCACCTGATGTTAATGTGTCACACAGACAAGCTACCGGAACTTCACATCCTGGCCACCGACTCTTTTTCACAAAAGCGACTATTTTCTCAGTATTTGATGCGCCCTCATTCATAAGCGTAGCATTGGTAAGCCCTTTATCCCCCCAACAAGTCTTTATTGGTTGATCTGAAGGAAGTGCAATGAGACCATGCTGGCCCTTTGAATCGATGGAAAATATGATTCCCCCTCCATAATGATCGCCGATTGACAAGGCTTCTTTGCTGTCCGTCTGTCCAGATGCCAGATTTGTAAATAACATGAGGATTATCGAGAATAAGGTTGTTTTCATTGGGATGGCTATTTATGAGTAAAGGTAACATGTTATTCGTGATTGAGCCTGCTCTCGTAGCAATAAAAACACCTTACCTAATCGATCAGGTTTTCTTGCTCGTCAGTTTCTACACGAGGAAGCAAATGGTACAAAAAAGAATGCAGTGTTGGTATTTGCTTTAAAAACCGTCAGGGGCGATTGTGTGAGGTTACAGGGAAAAAAGCGCTCACGCTGACCTTCCTTCGCCGGAATAAATTGATCAGCCCTGAGCATTGGTTGTTAAACTGTTGAGGTGGTCATAAAAATCGGCAGGAGGTGGTCAAGGGCTCCGGTTTTCCAATCTCATGACCAAACACTGAAATGCTTTTTTATGGAAGAAACTCGATCAATTGTGCGAACACATATTTCCCGCTGCTCATAGCTCATTTTTACCTTTGAAGTCAAAATTAAAATTCAAATCGTGGGCATGGTTTATATATTATTTTGCACAAAATCAAGTTATTACGAGGTATTGTTTTTTTTTGGCGAACACTCATGATGCTGAGTATTAGAATCATTAAAATTATTATGTAAGTTTGTTGAATTACACTTTTATTTATAATGCTGAATATAATACACTTTAATTTGAAGACCTGAATCCTAACACCTGAATATTATGTTAAAACGCTTAATTGTATATATTTTAGTGTTGTTCCAGTTGATTGCTTATTCTCAAAACAAACACAGAATTGACTCTTTATCAAACCTTGCCCAACAAACTAAAATCGATTCCATTAAGGCCCACTTATATTTAAAAATAAGCAGCGAATACTGGTCAGATGATCCTGCCAAATGTAAAGAGTTCGCTTTTAAAGCATTAAATATTTCAAAAATAATAAATTCGCATAATTTAATGTACGGCGCTTACAAAAATATAGGAAGTGCCAGCTCCAACCTTGACAACATGAAGGAGGCTTTGTATTATGACAGAAAGTGCTTAAAAGAGGCTATTTTATCAGGAAATGATAAGAACATTTTGAATATTTGCGTGAACTTGGGAAATGACCTTACCACTTTTTCTCAATTTGATTCGGCCAATTTAATCCTGGACCTAGGAATAAAGATTGCAAAGAAATATGATGATAAGAAACAATTATGCGATTTATATATCAATAAAGGGAATAACTTATATTATTTCTCGCAATATGACTCGTCAGAGTTCTATTTTCAGTCTGGATTAAAGCAATCTGTCGCACTTGGGGACACAGAAAGCATGGTTATGTTGTACAACAACATCGCTTCAATTCGTTTACACCGTGGTATTTCAGATTCCGTTGTGATTAATTACTTAATGAAGGCAATTTCGATAAATGAAAAGAGGAAAGACTTCCTGAATCTTGGAGATTGCTATTCCACCCTTGCTTCTGCCTATAATATCCAAAAAAACAATGAAAAGGCAATTCATTATCTAAAAATCGGAATAGAATCATTTACGAAAGCACATAATGAAACAAAGACAGTAAACTTACTGGTAAGTATTGCCGATCTGTTCAGGGACCTGAATTTAAATGACAGTGCTGCTTTTTATGCCGAAATGGCGATTGAACGGGGAGAAAGAAACCAGTTTAAGCATGGCCTTGCAGCAGCTTATAGCATTAAAGGGAGAATACTATGTGATAAATCAGCCTATGGACAGGCGGAGTCCTATTTGCAAAAAGCATTCCTGGAATTTTCTGAAACCAATGATGGCGAGGGCATGTTATTTTCAGGAAATTACCTGGCAATTGTGCTGATGAAACAAAAAAAATACAAAATGGCAGAATCAGTCGGTGGAAAAGTTTTTCGCCTGGCTGATACGTTGAAAAATTATCAGGCATCTAAAACGGCCTCTATGACACTCTCTGAGATCTTTCATACCACTGGTAATGATGCCAAAGCATATGAATACCTGAAATATTTTATAGCGGCGGACGACACCATTATGATTGCACAAAATGCACGTCTTTTGGAAGAAATGGTAACAAAATATGAAACCAAGAAAAAAGACAACAAGATTTTAATGCTGAATAACTACAAACTGGTCAGCGAAAAGAAAATATTGCAGCAATCCAGAAGCATCCTGTTGATTGCCTTCATTGCCATACTGCTTTTTTTAGCAGCGATCATCTTCTTCCTATTGTCAAGGCAACGGAAAATAAAGTACAACTTACAGATTCAGAAAATGGAAATGAAATTTCTGCGTTCTCAGTTAAAACCGCATTTTATCTGTAATGCTTTGCTGGCAATTAGGAATTATATTCGTCAGCACCCGGAGGTTGCCGAAGAATATCTTGACAAGTACAGCACCCTTATGAGAGAAGTACTTATTAATTCAGAGCTGGAAACGGTTTCGCTGGAGGATGAATTTTCAATGTTGAAAAAATATATGGACCTGGAATCTTTACGAGTTAACAACGGATTTAACTATGAATTTACGATTGATTCATCTGTTGATCCTGACGCTGTAAAAGTACCCCCGCTTATTTTTCAGCCAATTGTTGAAAATGCTATCTGGCATGGCATTGCAGGGCGGTCAGAAAAGGGGAAAATTTCCATCCATGTTTCAAGGGAAGAAAAGATTCTTAAGTGTGTTGTGGAAAATTATTGTTCAGGGGCTCAGATGATAGAATTAGAAGCGGCGAAAAAAGAAAAATCATTCGGACTTAAAATCAGCAGGGACCGACTGTATCTGCTTTCAAAAGAAAAAAGGAGTATATGGTACATGGAACTTATTCCGGTGATAGACGGAATGAAAGTGCAATTAGGCATTCCCTTGTAAAACCATCTTTCTATGATCAGAATCCTTATCATCGAGAATGAAACTGCTCCTGCCGAGATACTGAAGGCGCAACTAGAAAATAACTTCCCGGATGTGGTATTGCTTGATGTTTGTGACACGGTTGAATCAAGCATCAGTTCAATCAATAAATATTTACCCGACCTGGTGTTTTTGGACGTGGAACTGAACCACAATGAAAATGGATTTGAAATATTAAAGAGATTAAATAAATTTGATTTTGAAATAATTGTCACCACTGCTTATGACAAATATGCGATTCAGGCATGTAGGGCAAGTGTTGTAGATTTTTTAATTAAACCAGTAGCAATAGATGAATTGATTGCGGCGATTGAAAAATATAAAAAGAGAATAAGCCGGGCAATCAACCCAAAACAGATTGAACTGCTTTTATCGATTTATCAGAATTCATCGCTTTCGCTCAGCAGCTTTGCTCTACCGACAATGACAGGTTTTATTACTGTTGAAAAGAACAACATTCTTTATTTTAAAGGTGCTGGCAATCAGACATATGTGTATTTTACAGACAATTCGAAAGAATGTATTAATGCATTGTTAAGGGAATGTGAAAAGTTGTTATCAAATTCAAATTTTTGCAGGATTCATAAGTCATTCCTGATAAACCTCAATCAGGTAAAAGAATACTTCAAAGGGAAAGACGGATTGGTTGTCATGAGAAACAATGACCAACTTACTGTCTCGCGGGATTACAAGGATGAATTTCTCAGTCGTTTCAGAAGTCGCTGACAAATTTATACTTAAACGGACGGTTCACTTCTGAATCGTCCGCTTCACTCATTCTTTATTGCTTCCGCTCATCGGACAGAATACCTTTACAGCAATATCTCAATTTTTCAACAAAAAATAAGAAGCATCAAGTAACTGTTTTGGAATTGTACAAAATAGTTCATTTGGGTAATGGATACATGATGGTCCATGAAAGTTCAGTAAGTCTTAATTTGTTTCATTTGGGAAGAAAATTTGCTCAACAACAAAAGAATAATAAATAGTGGAGATCAGAACCCACTTAAAAAAACGGGGCGAATCCGAAAAGCCGCATGAGTAGGAACTTCAAAATTATGTTTTATGAGAACCACAGCCTTATTTTTTTTCTTTTTGTCTCTTTTATTTTTCGCTAATGCACAAAGTAACGAAGACATCCTTACAAATGAGACTATCATTCAATTATCAAAAATAGGATTACAACCCTCAGTGATAATAAGTAAGATTCATTCAAGCATTACAAAGTTTGATGTAAGTACAGATGCATTAATTAAATTAGGCAACAGTTCTGTTTCAGCAGAAGTGATAAATGAAATGATGAAAGTCAATTCAGATCATAAATCTGTTGAATTGACACAGAAAGATGCTAATAATCCAAATGCAATGCATGCGCCAGGTATTTATTATTACAATCCGAATGATCCTGAGAAACAGTTAAGAAAAGTTGATCCTACAGTTGTCGGTAGCACAGAAACTCATGCAGCAAGCTATTATGGTATAGGAGGAGGTGGGAGTAAATCAAATATTTCCGGAGGAGAAAGTAAGTTTCAAATTTATGAAACAGCTCCGACATTTTATTTTTATTTTGAGGAAAATGCCAATCCTGTGATGAGCAATTGGTGGTTTGCAACTGCCACATCACCAAATGAATTTGCCTTAGTGAAATTAAATGAAAGTAAAAAAAGCCGATCTTTCCAAACAGGCATGGTAAGTTCTGGAGGCGGATATAGTGGTGGTTCATCAGGTATTCCTGAAAAAGTAAAACTCCCATTTGAATATAACGAAGTGTCTCCGGGAATTTATTCAATAGCATTCAAAAAACCACTAAAACCAGGTGAATATTGTTTTGTTTATGCCAGTGCTGCGCCAGATCGGTATTCAAACAATAAGGTTTTTGACTTTGGAATAACAAATGCCAATCACTAACGCTAATTTATGATTTTGTTAAATCCTCTCAAAATGCCTGATAAAAAATTTTCTCATGAATTTCAACGTACAAGAGGATGATAACGAAGATTTAACGATTAATTTAGGATAAATTTTCAACTTAACTAGTGGTCTGAAATTTTGGGAGTATTATATGGTTCCTTCACAGAGCAGACTTACCGAAACCAGATGAATTAGCTGTTTGACTGGGCAAGGTTCAATAAGCCAGGAATTGAAAATGTACAATTTAATGGAATAAAAAATATTAAAAACTTAAAAGAAAGAACCATGAAAAAATTGAGTATGTTCAATAAAGTGTGTCAAAGTTAAATCAATAAAACTAAATAACTTTGACCACCATGGAAAAACAACAATCGAAAAAGAGAGAAAAGAGAATGCGTTTGGAAGAAATAATTCCTGACGATGAAATGCGTACCG
>JAPLDF010000021.1 GCA_026391835.1 Bacteroidota bacterium | reverse complement strand
TATGATATTCTGCCCGCTGATCGTCTGGTTGACTGCGCCGGAAAAGATCACGGCACCGGTTCCCAGTGAATTGGCTGCGGCATTCTGGTTGATGAGATCCTTTTTGAGTACAAGTGTTCCCTGTACATCAAGTGTACCGCCCGCATTCAGCACCATATTTACGGATGAATTCAGGGTTGAAGCCGGATTAATTTTAACGGTAGTCCCATTGACGACTGTCATCTGAGAAAAACCCGGATTTAATGCACAAAAGAAAAGGGCTGTTGCCATTAAGGATCCGGAAAGGAACAGCTTTTTTATAGAAGAATATAGGTTATTTTTCATAGTAAAAAGTTTATATCGCTACAAATATACATATTTAATAGTTAAATCCAACACAAAATCAATTATTTTTTTGAATGAATGTACCTGGTATTTTAATGGGCTTATACGTCATCGGAGCACCAAGGTTACAGGGGCCAAGTTTAGCCCTGAACAGGTTGTGTTCCTTTGCCTGGAAACCTGTTGTCAGTTTAACGTAATTATCGGCTTTATACAAAACATCAGTACCCAGGCCGCCGGTGACTGTCCGCGAAGAAAGCACGTAGTTGCTGGCTTCATAGAACTGGTACCCGGTATTGTTGGGGTTGCTCGGATCGTTGCCCGCGGTCAGTGACCAGCCATAGGCGCACGTTGAATACAGGCTTGACCTCCACAAACCGCGGCCAAAGGTCCCGGCAGTAAGCAAACCGGCTGTTTCATTGATTTCCAGGTCAAAAACAGGGACGGTGGGCAAACCGTTCCGGAAGGGTATCCAGTCGGTATGGTTGTCGTCGCGGTAAAAAACACCGATATCTGTGCCAACATATACTGCATTGGACGGGGCCCCAGCAGTATTCTCAAATGCAATGCAATTTGCCGGAATGTTGGGAAGGGTTCCGGAAATATTGGTCCAGGTGGTTCCGGCATCTGTTGAATGATAAACCTTTTGCCCGGCTGTGAAACCGCCAAGGGTTACAAACACATTGAAGGAGTCGTTCGGATCAAGTGCAATACCGGTAATCGGGTAATTTGGCAGGGCAGCGCCCACACTTGTCCAGGTAGAAGCGCCATTGCTGGTCATCCAGATGCTGGATCCGCTGGCGGCATACACCCGCTGGGAGTTGCTCGTGCCAATGGCCATCGCACTGCTGCCGGAGATGCCGGTGTTTGTCCAGGTCGACCCGCCGTTCGTACTTTTCCAGACATTGTTGTAACCGCCATAAATTGTCAGGTGATCATTCGGGTTCATGATAAATGGCGCCAGCAACCCGTCGTAGGTGGGTCCGATATAGCCAAACGAAACACCTGCATTGACAGATTTCATAAG
Source organism: Bacteroidota bacterium (assembly GCA_026391835.1). GTDB lineage: Bacteria > Bacteroidota > Bacteroidia > Bacteroidales > FEN-979 > CAIVAT01. Next base: position 4,275 of record JAPLDF010000021.1, on the reverse strand, counting down.
TGCCCCGTTATAGGAAGCATACAGGATGTTTGCATTGGTGAAATCTATCATACAATCGCCGCCATCGGCACCCTGGATATGCTGCATGTTGGCCCCGCCTGTCCACATATTTGAACCGTTGTCCTGGGTTCCCCCGATGATCAGGTTTGAATTGTTGTCAACCCCTGCGATACGGTACCACTGGGTGATTGCGATCCCGGGCGTAAGGTCGGTCCAGGTGGCGCCGAAATCAGTCGACCGGTGAATGCCGCCATCGCTCAGGCAATAGAGGAAGTTGTTCAGGGGGTTGATCTCAAGCCCGTGAATGTCGGCGTGGGTATAGCCGTAACCCGGAACCCGGCTGTCCCACATGGAGGTGATAGTCCAGGTGGAGCCCCAATTGGATGAAGACCAGGTATTTATTCCGCCTATCATCAGTTTGCTGGCATCTGTTCTTGATACTGCTGTCGCAAGGTCATACCAGGACTGGTTCTTGTTGTCCTGCCCGTCGAATTCATATCCAAGGATGTTCGGTGTGGTAGACCTGGTGAAGAAATCAACACCACTGTTTGTTGACAAAAATTCGCCCACGAAAGAACCGGTCCCGGTTGATGGTCCGGCAAGTATATAAACATAGGCCGGATTTGCGGGTGTGACACCGATGGCCATTCTGTTTGCACCACCGGGAACTCCAGAGGAGATCGTTGTCCAGGTATCACCGGTACTGGTCGACCTGAAAAACTGGGTTCCTCCCGAGGCATACATGATTGTCGGATCGCCCGGTTTGAATTCGATGTCCTGGATCGCAACGCTTGTTTTTACCTGGGTCCAGCTTTGCCCCCCGTTTACCGTTTTATAAATTCCTGCATCTGCCAGTGCGCCGTCCGACCTTGTGATGGCAAACAATATGCTATGATTTGTGGGATGCATCAGCAGTTTATAACCCCTGACATTATCATATATCGACCAGGTTAACCCGGTGGGCATCCATGTTTCTCCTCCGTCGGTGGATTTCAGCACACCAATGGATTTTGTATCGCCGGCATCTCCATCCCCGGTGAGGATATACAGGACATTGGTGTTGGTATAGTCAACAGCAATGCCCGATACGCCGATTACCGGCATACCGTCGGTGAGGGGTGTCCACGAGGAACCGCCGTTCGTGGTTTTCCATAAGCCTCCGGCAGGGGTACCGACCCAGAACGTGTTTGCAACGGAAGGGTGAAATGCCATGCTGTTGATTCTCCCGATGCCGGGATTCCAGCCGGCAAGATTTGTAAAGGTAGTGGGGCCGATGGAGTACCAATGCCCGTTGGGGACATCGTTTTCACCTGCGTCTGAAGATGCAAGTGCCGCTTTATAGTTGTTGTATTCGTCCCAGGTCCTGGCGGCCCAGTTGGTCACTTTTCCTTCGGATGTAAGCCTGTTCGAAGCCATAAATTCCCAGCGTTTCCATTGGGTATAACCGGAACCTCTCCCATGGTCCTTCCCGGCAAAATAGTTGTTTACATTGTTTTGAATTGTGGCAAAATCATCGGTACCCGGATTCAGCCACATATCGTTTATACCATTCTGGCCTGATGCCTTTCCGTAACCCAACAAAAGTGCGAACAGGATGGAAACATATAAATATTTTTTCATTTTCCTATTGTTAACGTAATGATACCAAATGCTGTTACAAAAAATGAGCTGTCACTTCATCGCCCGGGATTCAAACCTTCAGGTTGGGTTTTCACACCATTCAGGTTCCGGTAGTTGGACGGAGTGGCCTGCCGGGCAGCCTCCGGCTGTGTTTTATTTCCATGGATATCCCTGTAATTGATCGTCTTGCCCGGGGATTGTGCGCCGGCAGGTTGTGTACGGTCCGCAACATGTCCTGCCTGGCCATTCACTTTATTGTCCACCAGGTTCAACTCAGGAGTTTTCCGTTCGTCAACAGGAGCAACGCCGGGTTTCCAGTTGGTCGGGCCGACTTGTGGCTGAACCATCCTTGAATCAACCTGAACCGGAGGAGAAATCTTTGCCGGATTTAAAGGAACCGACTTTTCAAATGCTTTCTGCTCCTCTGCAGACCGCCGGATATCCGGCGGACTGTTTTGTCCAAATGTCACCGTTATGGAAAACAATAGCAGGAACGTACTTATCAAACAAAGTTTTTTATTCATCTTATATCTGTTTTAAGGCCTGTTTACACGGTTGAATGAACATAATATCTTTCAAAGCAGTGGCAAACCGGACAAAAAATTACTATTTTTTCAAGGATTTTCTCAGGGATGCATTTTCAGCTTTCAATGCATCGATCTCGTTTTTAAGTTCCCGGAGCATTTTACCCTGCTCGATGGTATAGAGGGTCAGCTCTTCAACTTTTTCCACTACCTGTTTCTGCATGGTGCCCAGGTGGAGTCCATTGGTTTCGATTTCCTGTGCCGATGGGAGCCCTGGCAAATGGCCATTTTCCTTAATGCTTTGCTCAAGGTTGTCGAGGCTCATGAGGTTGTAATTTTCCTTGAAAACATAGTCGGGCCATGCAGCCATATCCTGCACCAGTACTTCGGTACATGCAATTTTCCCATTGATGGAAAGTGCGTAGCCGGTTGCGGCGGTTGTTGTGCCGATGCGAAGATCTCCGCTCATATAGTTTGAACCAAGAAAATAGCTGCCCCAGTTGACGGTTCCCCCGGATGCATAACCATAAACACCGATCCGTTCACCGCCAGTACCATAAGCATTTCCATATACACCAATGACCTGGCCGGCATATCCCGGAGCGTATCCATACCCAAAAACGCCTCTCCATCCACCCATTCCGTAAACGCCAAATCCATATCCCGGCTGGGGGGTGGAAATTCCTTCAACGGCATGGGTATCGAACGAATGGGTATGGTTTACCTTCGCTGAAAAAACGGTGTTCAGGGTGTCGGTTCCCGCGGCACTTCCACTGTTTCCATCAACTGTAACCCGGCCTTTGAAATAACCTGCATAGTTTTGATTGCCCATTTGTGCAACAGCATATACACCATAGTTTGTCGCGGTTGTGGCATTGGCCCCGTCGGAATAGAAAAGACCTGCATAGTTTGCACTGTTCTGGTCGTTGTTCCATCCATAGACGGCAGCGCCGTTGCCCCCGTTGTTTACCTTGACGCCCAGCACGCCAACGTTGGTAACGGCCATCGGAGCTCCCAGCACTCCCGGTACCAGCACGCCAAGGTACCCTTCGGCGTATATGTTGGTGCTATACTGATCAGCTCCCCTGACAGCTGCCTTTCCATATGCATAATTCAGGACATTGAGGCCATGGCCTTCAGGATTCGAGGTTCCGATGCCGACAGAACCCGTATTAAAAAAGATGTCTGACCCGTTCGGGTTCCAGAAATCATAGGCGGCCAAACTCATTTTCTGCCAGGCAGTTCCGTCATAAAAGTAGACGCCGGGGCCTGCATCAAGCTGGTAGATGGCCAAACCTGTGGCCGGGGCGGCAGGGCGGCTGGCAAAATTCATGCGGGGCAGGAGAAAACCACGGCTGGTTGACTTTACTTCGAGCATGGCGGAGGCATGGGGTGCTGTGCCGTCGTTGTTTATACTTACCTGGGAAAAGCCAATCAAAGAGGAAAGTACAGAAATGCAAACAAGGATCAATCTGACTTTGCTCAAGGAGAATCGGTTATTTACACTGTTTGTAATAGTTGATTTCATGGGTTTTGGATTTATGGATAGCATCATTAATTAAATTGCCTGTTAACGTTCTTTATGCATTTAAGCATAAGAGTACTTTTTTGTTTGAGCCGGTAAAAGTAATGTATTTGAAATGGGAAGTCAAGAAATATTCAAACTATTTTTATGTTAAGAATTTAACAATGGCAGCAGTTTCCGAAAGGTTGTCGTGAAATTTCGCACACAGGAAGGGGAAACAATGGGTTGACTGTGCAATGACAAGTGACAAGTGACAAGTGACAAGTGACAAGTGACAAACATAGTGCAGTACACCACGAAGTACAAGGTACGAATGACGAAGTACAAAGGACACATAGACCTACCATGTGTCTTGACTGGGGACAGGCTACAGGAAGGTTACAGGAAGGTTAGAGGAAGGTTAGAGGAATTGAATAAAATCCGGACAGAAGACAAAGAAAAAAATGGTGGATGAACTGATCATTTCATGAGTATGTTCAATAAAGTGTGTCAAAGTTAAATCAATAAAACTAAATAACTTTGACCACCATGGAAAAACAACAATCGAAAAAGAGAGAAAAGAGAATGCGTTTGGAAGAAATAATTCCTGACGATGAAATGCGTACC
>JAPLDF010000038.1 GCA_026391835.1 Bacteroidota bacterium | reverse complement strand
TGCAGAAGGCCTTGCACCCGTCGCGGTAATCAATCGCTTCCGTCTTTATCCCAACCCTACGGCAGGCACATTCACCCTCGAACAATCAGGCGATGGCACAGGACAGGACCTGAAGCTGGAAATCTACAGCATGATGGGCGACCGGATCATGTCGGAAAGCATCCTCGGGGAGAAAAAGCACCAGTTTGTGCTCGGGAATGTTCCAGCAGGGATCTACCTTGTCCGGATCATGGTTGGTGAAAATGTGGAGACGATCAAGCTGATCAAACAATGATCGTGAGATGCAGATAGTGATATTCTGAAAAGGGGAGAAGGGGGCTGGTCCCCCTTTTTCCTGTCTATACTTTTATCAGTTGTTTTAATCGCCCCTGGTAACACTGCCAGTAATTTCTTTTTGTGTTCTCGCTGAGAAAAGATGCCGTTACCATTTTTGCAACCAATTCTGATTTTGATAACATCAGGGATATAATTTGGTTGAAAACCATTTTATGAATGCCTGCATTTTCTGCAAGTAAGGAAAATTGGCGGCTAATTTTCCCCTGTGCAAGATTCCCAGGTAAGATACCCTCATCAAGGGCGAAATCCTTATCTTCTATGTGGATACGGCTATTCAGCAAGTCATAGGCAGGACTTAGCCGATAATCGCCCATCGGCGTTTCCAGCAAGGAAAAGTTTTTAAAATGAGCATCCCCGTTTGAAAACAGGTAATTAAACAGAAGTACTTTCAGCAACCTGGGCGATTCCAGTTTGTACGCAGGTAAATTTGCCTCCATCAATTGAAACAACTCCAGGTAGTTTCCCGAATATTTATAATGCGCTCCATGGGTTTGCGGTGTTCTCCCGGCCAATGATGCAAAATCATCCTGTGCCAGTTTACTTCCGTCTTCTGCTACATCAAACCGCCTGGTAATGTATGCCGAAGCACCATTTTTAAAGAAGATTAATGCGTTTTCAGCCGTTTCTATTCCATATACCTGGCGGGCAATCTGCATGGTCAGGTGCTCGTTTGCCGGCAACTGGCCGGGGTTTTTACCCGCTCCCGGAATTGGTTTCAGGATATAGGTTCCACGCTCACCTTCGCTGACAAGCCTTAACCTGTTCTTTTCAAGCAATACAGAGAACTTTTCCTGCACGCCCGAAATAGAAATATAATTTCGGTTTTCTTCAAAAAGTTTATCTGTTTCAGCATTGGATGCAGGCGAATCGTAGGGCAGTACATGATGCACCTTCCTGCCCTGAAACACCCTGTTCAAACAGGCTCTGCTATAGGTGTCAAACCCTTCAGCCAATGTTCCCGGACAATATTTTATATCATGCAAACTCATTGGTTTTCTATTTTAACAACCCTTATGGCGCCTATGGTGTCGTTTTTTGCCGTAGTCATCAGCAAACCAAAATAATCAGCCGGGTCAATTCTGTTATATTTACAAACCACCTGTTTGTTAGAGCCTTCCGGCAGCATGTTGAAAAAAAACGGGAACAGAAATTTTGATTGATACTCGTTCCCGCTTTTTGGCAGGGAAAGACTAATGCCGGGCTTACTGCTGTCGTCCACCCATGAATTGTGATAGCGGAATGTGAAGGAACTGTCGTCATGCTGGGTTAATACTCCTGCCTCCTCATCTTTGTATAATACTCTCGCCATTCTCATTTGTCAGGAGATACATTTTTAATTTTTAAACACACCTCCAAACCAAGGGTATCTGCTAATTTTTGTAAAGTCCTAAGGGTCGGATTTCCTTTTCCGCTTTCAAACTGTTTTAATGTCCTTAAGCCCACGCCCGAAAGCTGTGCCAGCGTTTCCTGAGTTACCTTAAGCGAATTCCTGCGCTTCTGTATGAGTTCTATTAATCCCGGATCGTGCATTATCATGCTCTGGTTTATGCAAATATACGATTAGTTTCATTAATTACAGCTTATAGTGCATTAAGTGGCACATAATTATATTTTAATAGATTTTCATAATGTAATTCCGTCAAATAGTGCGATAAAGTGCATCTTTCTGTGGAATTGGAGATTGTTCAGAACTGCAGATTGACCGGGCTATTATTCTCGCCCCTGTCAAAGAGAAATACCCGCCCAGGGAAGGCGTCCGGGTGATGTTGGCGCACAGTTAAATACGAAAATGTATATTTACATGCCTATACTGATGGACCGGACTTATACCGTGGCTTAAAAAAGTATTTTGGATTCTACAATTACCGAAGGGTTCACCAGGGAATCGAATATAAAATACCATGTCAATTGTTTGGACTTGCAGCCTGAGTTTATTAACATTTTTAACCGTTAGGCGGTCATTGTAACGACTGACACAGCAACCATCAAACAGACCATAATAAATACGAATCAACGCAAACATTAATTTTGACAGAAAACAAAAATAGAAAATCAGGAAATGGTATCGGAATTGGTGCTGCTCTTGGAGTCGCATTCGGAGCAGCCTTTGGAATTTCTTCGGGTAATACTTCTTTGAGCATTGCAATGGGTTTAGCCATTGGTGTTGCTGTAGGAGCGATTTTTGACTTCGTAAAAGCCAGGAAATAGATTATTGTCCCGGAATTAAGGAAGACAAGGGGTATGAAAAACAACAAACCGCTAACACTCTATATGAGATAATGCTCCCTATCAGTCGCACTGCGCTTATACCAGCCGTTATGAACAAAGAAAAAAAGAAGCAAAAACAGATTTAGAAAATCAATATTGTCCCAGCGTTTTCTTACATATTGCTTTTACTTCCCTGACCAGTCGTTCAGGCGAGATGACCTTTACCGCCATGCCGTATGAAAGGATCTCCATCACCAGGTCGCGGGTTGCGAAGAGCGTCAGTTTGACCCGGAGTTCTTTTGCCGTATCCGATAAAATTTCCTGGGATTCATGGATGGGATAGCTTTTAATATACTTCCCCTGCTCCGGCTCAAAAGAGAGGACGATCTCTTCGGGTGCCTCATCATCAGGGTTGATCACCCCGAAACAGTACCGGAACATTTCGTTCACATCCAGCCGGGCAGGATAATCGAAACGGCCGGGGGTGGGCTGAAAATCGAGGATGCGGTCGAGCCCGAAGGTCTTTATCCTGCGGTCGTTTCGGTCCTTTGCCAGCAGGTACCACCGGCCTTTCGACTCTTTGAGGGCATACGGCTCCACCGGCCGTTCCCTTGGCTCATCACTGTCAAATTTCTGATGCACGAGGAGGATCACCACCCTGTTCTTGATGGCGTGCAGCAGGCCATAAAAATGATGCGTTCCATGGGCTTTGCGCTTTTCGAAAAACATGTAGCTGGTGATGTCGCTCACCATCTTCAACGAATTGATGGTGTCGATCGATTCGAGCATGCGGTTGTTCAGGTCGCTTTGCTGGTCATCGGCAATGAAGTAGACCCCTTTTGAAAAATCGTACTGGATATCGATTTTAAACAACCCCCTGATTTCGTTCACGTCGCGGATAAAGGTACGGTTCGAGACCGAAAAGGGCCGGTCGAGAAATTCCGATTCCTTTTCGAGGTACCGGTTGATCTCTTTAAACGTGGCTTCGCCTGAACGGCGAAGCTTTTTAATGATGGTAAGGTACCTGAATATATAGTCCTGTTTTGCCATGGTGAGGTGGGTTCACATGATACTTCGGCTGCGCCCTGTATAAAATTAAGCGCAGCGCAAGGTACGGCTTTGGCTGATTTTTTCGTAACGGAAATCACCTGCCTGCAACCCGTCATCCGTATCATCTTCGGATTTGAATTTTTTCCAGAGGTACTCGCTGTCATCGTAGTACCAGCCGTCATCCTCACGGATGTTGATTTCGTTCCAGTCGATCACCTTGCCGGTAACCGGATCGAAGATCTCGTAATCCGACCCTGTTTTCTGGCCGAATTCAATCGCATCCTGCAGCCGGGAGAATTCCCTTTTCTCTCTTTTTCCGGCAGGTTCCTTATAAACAGTTAGTAAAATCATATTCTTCGCTATTATAAATTAATATTTACGTTCTATCCCGGCATTGCAAAAATTGTTCGCAAAAATTTTGCCGGGTTGTTTGCTATCGAATGTAAAAGTAATATCCAACTACGCCAAAACATGACGTGGTGTTTTTTCTTACGTGAAAAACTGCGGGAAAGTTTGGCGAAAATCGTGGAAAAAGAAATATATGTGACCGGAATAGCGTTATTTTGCTGAAAATTACAATCCTGATGGTGCCGAAAAGTTTTTCTTTGATTTGTTTCATGTTTTTCATCCTGGTCATGTCCGACAGGGTGGTGGCCCAGGCGTGGACATTTGTCAAGGAGAAAGACGGCATCAGGATTTACACCAAAAAAGAGCCGGGGAGCTCCATCAAATCATTTAAAGGGGTTGCCGACATTCATGCACCGGCCGAAAAGGTTTACAACCTCATCGGGAATGTCAAGAATCTCGACTGGTGGGACAAAAACCTGAAGCAGATCAAAGTGCTGTATTATGAAAAGGAGAAGCGGTCGCAATACTACCTGGTATATGATTCACCCTGGCCGGTAACCGACAGGGACCTGTGTGTGGATGCAACGATCAATACCGACCCGGTGACCGGAATCCGCACGATCCGTGCAGTTCCATTGCTGAATGTGGTTCCCGAAAATCCCGCATGCGTGAGGATAAAGGATTACAAGCAAAGCTGGGTACTGGAGCCAACCGGCAAGGATGTGGTGCATGTGGTGCTCGAAGGCTACGTTGATCCTGGCGGAAATGTACCCGATTGGATTTATAACATGGTAATCACAGATACCCCGCTGAAGATCATCAGGGGGGTCAAGCAGCGGCTGGAAAAACAGTAGGTTCCGGCCATGGCCGGAACCCTGCTTGCTGTTCATCCCGCCTATCTCATTACCGGGCACACCGCTATAATGATCATGTATGACCCTGGATAAAAAGCTCCTGTAAATAAATGTGCTTTAGAAGAAATTAAATCAGCCGGCAGTATTAAAGCGACAGAACTGAATTCTCAGAACCAAGCCCGCTTGGGATGAAACTGTCGGCTTCGGGATCGTTTTCCCAGTTGGTACCATCGATGAGGTAACGGAACTGGTAATGCTTGCCTGTCTCCAGGTCAAGGGCAACAGACCATACGCCGGTCTTGGCCTTTTTTAAAGAGGTTTCACCAAGCTGCCAGTTGTTGAAGTCGCCAACCAGGAGGATGGAGGATGCAGATTTATACTGATCTCCGGAGAGACTGAATTTTACTTTACAAAGAGGTTTTGCTTTTAATATTTTCTTTTCGATACTCATATTGATATGTTTATTTGAACTAAATTCCGGCAAAATTACGCAATTTTTTTTAAAATGGTTACCTGTCAACGTTAAACTAACGTTAAATCTGAAATGCGGACATCGAAAACAGTAGTATTGGCAATGGTTCTGGCAGTTTTTCAACTGGCCTGTTCCCGGCATAAAAGTGAACTTTCGGTACTGTCGGCACCTGCAGGAACAGCATACACCTCCATCCGGAAAAGCGGCATCACGGTTCTCCCGAACGGAAGATTTCTTACCCCGGCGGGAACTTCTGTTGAAACCGCCCCGCATCCTTATGGCCTGGCGATCAGCAACGACGGGAATATTGCGGTAACAGCGAACTCGGGCGTGAGGCCCCTCTCCATCTCCATCATCAGGGGGTTGCAAACTGCGCATCCTGCTGTGATGCAGGTACCTCCTGGACCATTGACCGATGCCGGCATCCTGGCCTCCGTATTCATGGGGCTGGCGATCTCGCCCGACCAGAAGGTCGTTTATGTGGCTGGCGGACAGGCGAATAAGGTCTATCTTTTTTCGGTTGAAAATGGCAGGAAGATCGATTCTATTGACTGTTCGCAGGAGACGGGCGGGAAAAAACACCCGGATGGTTATATCGGAGATATGGTACTGGGGAAAGACGGCAGGTTCCTGTATGCAGTGGACCAAACCAACTTCCGCATGGTGATCATCGATCTGCATACGGGGAAGGTCGCCGGCAGCGTTCCGGTTGGACGGTATCCGTTCGGAATTGCACTATCGCCCGATGAGAAGATGGTCTATGTGGCCAATGCCGGTATGTTTGCCTATCAGAAGACAGATTCCATCGAAGAAAAAAAGGATTATGCACACGCATTGAGGTATCCCCCGTTTGCCTATGGGTCGAAGGAGATGAAGGAGGGGGTGGACATAGGCGGAATGCATGTTCCCGGCCTGGGGGAACCAAATGTGCCTGAATCCTTCTCAGTTTGGGCGATCGACATTGCCGGCATGCGGCACCCTGCGGTTGTTGCAAAGATAAAAACCGGGACGCCGGTAGGTGCCCTGGTGGAGGGTATTCCTGCCGTTGGCGGTTCCAGCCCGAATTCGATGGTGTCAACCTCAAAATATGTCTTTGCCAGCAACGGGAACAATGATAATATTTCCGTTATCGACATTAAAAACAACCGGGTTGTGAAGGAGATACGGCTGCAACTGCACGAAGCGGTTAAAAATTTCAGGGGCGTCATTCCGTTTGGACTGGCGGTGTCGCCCGATGAAAAGCGCCTCTATGTAGCCGAATCGGGGATCAATGCGGTTGGTGTCATTGATATCCCAACACTGACAGTAATAGGCCACATCCCGGTCGGCTGGTTTCCTTCAAAGCTGGCCGTGACCAGGAACGGTAAAAGTTTGATCGTTGCCAATGCCAAAGGATTTGGAAGCGGCCCCAATGGCGGAAAAGTCTACAAAACCGGGCCGGAAGGAACCTATATCGGGTGTTTGATGAAAGGCTCGGTTTCGGTCATCGGCATTCCGCCGGATGAGGTGTTGAAAAGCTATACCGGGCGTGTTGTCAGCAACAATTTCAGGATCGGGACCCTTGGCGATGCCAGGCGGGCCCGCAAGGACAATCCCATCCCGGTGTATGGCGGAGAGCGGGAGTCGCCGGTAAAATATATCGTGTTTATTTCGAAGGAAAACCGCACCTACGACGAGGTGTTCGGACAACTTGCAGGAAGCAGGGGAGATCCGTCCCTTGCACGTTACGGAAGGGGTGTATCTTTTCGCAATAAGGACCGAACGCGCCAGGTTGAAAAAGCCACCGTCATGCCAAACCACCTGAAACTGGCCGCACGGTATTCGGTTGCCGATAATTTTTATGTTGATTCGGATGTTTCGGCAGACGGGCACCGGTGGCTGGTGAATACCTACCCGAACGAATGGGTGGAGGCGACGGTTCCGGCGAGTTATGGAGGGAACCGCACCTACAACCCGGCGTCGAAGGCACCAGGAAGCCTTGGCATGACCGGTTCGGCCGGTGCCATTTACCCCGAAGATTACAACGAAGCCGGCTCGATGTGGGATCATCTCGGGCGCAATGGCGTTGAGTTTTTCAATTTCGGATTCGGGGTCATGTTTGAACCCGCATTTTATAAAGATACCTTTAAGGAATTCGGCATCCGGTACTTTACCAACTACCCGATGCCGGCGCCCGTGTTTACAAGGACTTCAAAAACCTATGCCACGTTCAACATGGCCATACCCGACCAGTACAGGGTGAGCCAGTTTACCAGGGAGTTCAATGAAAAATGGACCGGCCGGGGAAAAACCATGCCTGCCGTCCTTACCGTCATCCTGCCCAATGACCATGGCGCGGGCGAGCGGCCTGATGCCGGATACCCGTTCAGGGAGAGTTACATGGCCGACAATGACCTTGCACTTGGCCGCATCGTGGAGTTTCTCAGCCATACGCCTTACTGGAAACATATGGCCATCGTGGTTACCGAGGATGACGCGCAAAACGGGGTGGATCACGTGGATGCACACCGGAGTGTGCTGATGGTGATTTCTCCTTATGCAAAAAGGGGCCATGTCGGCCACGTTCATTACAGTTTTGGCAGTATCTTCAAAACCTTCTGGAACATCCTCGGCTTGCCATACCTTAACCAGTACGATGCCGGGGCGACCGATTTGTCGGATATGTTCACCGGAAATCCCGACTTCACGCCATATGAAGCTTTGCCGCCTGATCTGCGTATCTTTGATCCGCAAAAAGCGTTGACCCCGCTGGATGAAAAATTCGACTGGAAAGCGCTTTCCACAGGACCGGATATCGATTACCCGGGGGAGATGGCAGAAGACCAGAAAAAGAATTGAGATATTTAATAATTCATTAACATTCAGCATTATATGAAATCATATTTTTAGCAAAGGTATCTTATCCACACGACCGGATTTGGGTTTGTCAAATAACTGCACGGCCTTTTTGCATCCGTTAGTGGCCATTCGAGCCTACTCTTTTCACTTTGAAAAAATCTTTTGTATATTTGTATAAACTCATAGACTATGACCACCAAAGACTTGAGAAAAGAAATCAATCGTGTTATTCAAAAGGTTCCTGACGATTTTTTAACTGATATTCTCTCCTATCTAAAAGAAGTTGAAAATAAATCAAAGAAAGATTTTGAGTCTTTGAGACATCTTAAACAGATATTTAAAGAAGATCAGGAACTTCTTGAAAAACTTTCAAAATGATCCTTGTCGAAGAAGTCATTAATATTCATGATATTCTCATTGACAGATTTGGAGGCATTCATGGAATTAGAGATTATAACGCACTTGAATCGGCAATCAACAGACCTTTCATGACCTTCGATCAACAATGGCCACCAACGTGACAATGCAACCAGTCGCATGTCTGGCCTCAATCAATATTATTTCTCAAACCAAACCAGTGGTTATGAAACGCAAAAAGAACAAAGCCGAAAAAAAGGGAAACGGTAAAAAGTTAATCGAAAAGGCCGGGATGGCCATAAAGCAGGAGTTTTTTCTTGAAGCCTCCTGGATATTATCCGCCATGTTCGAAAAAAAACTGAAAAAGCTGCTGGGCCAGGTTGAGAACCAGGTTCCGGCAAGCGGGTTTACGCTGGAACAATCGATCAAGCGGCTCAAATTCCTGCATGTCAGTTCCAGGTACCCGGCCCTGACCGCTCACTTAAGTTTGCGGATGATCGACGGGATCCGGACATGGAAAAACCAGCGCAACGAGATCCTGAAGGATATCCCGAAGGTACATGTTTCGGAGGCAAGGCTGGAAAGGCTGGCGGCTGATGGCGTGAACCTTTACAAGGAATTGAATAAAGCGGCTAAGGCGTATAAGACTGGCAGCTTCCCGGCGATCAGTGAATGAGAGAAAGCGTTCAGCTAGGAATGAAAAAGTAAAGGTGAAAAGCCGTAGCGTGCGGCCGGGCACTTTTCACGCTAAACAAGAAGAGATTTTGGATGTTACAATTGTAATATTCAATATTTTTGTTAAAATTATTATGCGCCTGAGTTTTGAGAACAATGACGGGATCCAGCCTTAAGTTTAATTTATTCCTGATAATAATGTTTTTTAATTCTCCGCTTCCGTCCATGGCAGCTGAGAACAATAATGCTGATAGCCTGAAACTTTCAATATCACTGGCTAAAACAACCAAAGATAAAATTAACACGCTCATTTTGCTGTCACGTGAAGTTGGAGGCACTGACCTGCAGGCTGCCATGAACCATGCCCGCAAGGCCAATATTTTATCAGCTCGCATAGACTATAAAACCGGCAGCCTGAATTCGTTTCTCAGGATGGCAGATATTTGCCTGGCCCTCAACGATTATAAGGCGGCAATGCAGTATGCGGAAAAAGCAAAAGAACTTGCCGAAGACCTTGAACTGGTTAAGGAAAATGCAACCGCCCAGGGGATTATGGCAATTATTTATGCGGAACTTGGCGATTTTGGCAGGAGTATGGACATCAACTACAGGATATTGCGGTTGTTTGAACAGATCAACGATAAAATGGATATCGGGATAACAATGGGTAACATCGGTGCTGACTATCTGAGTCAGAAGAATTACAAAATGGCCATTGATTATCTTTACAAGGCATTAAAAATAGCACAGGAGTTGGGTGATAAGCAGGGGATGGCGCATCAGTACAACAATATTGCCGGGATCTATCTCGATCACCTGGTGGATTACCCCAAAGCCCTATTCTATCTTAAAAAAGCGTTAAAGGTAAATTCCGAACTGGGAAGCAGCCAGCTTCAGGGGATTAACTATACAAACCTGGGAATTACCTATTTCAGGCTGAAAAAGCCTGACAGTGCTTTTTACTATTACAATAAGGGATTGACAATTTTTACCGGGTCAAACAGCCCGCTGCTCATTGCTGATTGTGAAATTTTCCTCGGAGAGTATTATTCAAGCCTGCATAACCTGGTAAAAAGCAAGGAATTTGCAAAATCAGCACTGCTGAAGGGTAAAGAAAACAACTCATTCGAAACGACAAGGCATGCTGCTGCACTGCTGCATGAAATATACCTTGCAGAAAAGGATTCGGCGAATGCATACAAATATGCCATGATTCAGCATAACGCCCAGGATACCCTCCTTTTCTTCCAGAATCAGAAGGAGATATATAAGCTGGAGTTTCAGTATAATTATGAAAAAATCGACAAGGCCAGGCAGATCAAGCAGAACCGGAAAAACTACCTGATGGGAATCATCTTCTTAGGATTGCTGTCGGGAATTGTCATCGTGTTGCTGATTAACTCCCGGCAACGGATCAGGGTAAAAATGGCGGTTCTTGAAAAGGAAAAGTTTGAATCGGAGCTGAACTTCAAAAATAAAGAACTGACAATCAATCTGATTGCCCTTATGAAAAAAAACGAAATGTTGACCGATATTTCAAACAAGCTGGCCCAGATCGAAAAAGAGGCGAAAAAGGACGAAACGAGGGAGGCCTTATCAAAGATCAGTCATGAAATCGAGAAAAATGCCGACGATAAAATGCTCAGGGAGTTTTCAATTCGTTTCCAGGAGGTTCACCAGGGGTTTTATGAGGCATTGTTGCAGAAATTTCCTGACCTGACGCAAAGTGAACTTAAACTGAGTGCCTTCCTCCGGCTGAATATGTCTACCAAGGAAATCTCGGAATTAACCAGCCAGAGACTGCTTACCGTTGAACATGCCAGGTACCGGTTAAGAAAGAAACTTGGAATCACCAATTCGGAAGTCAACCTGGTGACGTTCCTCTCCCAGATTTAACACTCTCCCCTACACCGGCAATTGCCGCAGGCTTTGCCTCACATGCATACACCCATTCCTTCGTTATGGTGGCTTATAAGCGATATCGCCTCCCTATTACCCGTAAGTAGCCTGTTTGTCTGCAAGATGTGTAAATTTTGCCCAATTTGAAAGGCATACTCCCAGTAAATGTAGGGGTAGATTAAACCTGGTTGGTGGTTTTTGTATAGGCAGAAAATTTGCCAGCGGGCATTCGCCGGTTGATATTTGCCGAAAAAAATCCAACATCACTCATGGGCAGGAAAAAGAAACTTCAGGATAAGAGTTTACCGCTTTACAATAAGCTTCCTGCCGACAGCGAAAAGCCCAGGAAATACCTGACCAGGCTGGAGTTACAGCATAAAGTATTAAAAAAGCTTATTGATCCTGCCTTTGCAGAGATGATTAAAGAGGACGAATCCGGAAATCAGCTACCCGAATCCTTCCCCGATGAAACAGTAACTGAATGAAAATGTCCATCTATAAACCATAAAAACAATTCGTTATGAGAAAAATTACCATGTTTTTAGTAATTATTGCTTTTGTTGTTATGAACATGAGCAGTTACAGGTGTTCCGGCCAGTGGGTGCAAAGCAACGGCATCGATGGAGGCGATTACCGGTGCCTGGCAAAGTTTGGCACTGAAATTTATGCCGGGTCACAATATGGCGGCGTTTATCGTTCAACAAATAACGGAGACAGCTGGATACCGAAGTTCAACGGTTTACCGGGTGGCGCTTCAGTTACACAGATGCTGGTCAACGGCTCAAGCATCTTTGCAGGAACAAGCTACTGGTCAAAACTGGGACAAGGTGTTTTCAGATCAGACGATCACGGTGATACATGGGTGGCAAAGAACACCGGAATAGAGGTAAGCGCAAACGGGTACTTTACGGATCTTTATATTACGGGGCTTGCCAGGACGAGTACCTATTTATTTGCTTCAACGTATCAGAATGGAATATTCCGCTCATCGAACAATGGCGATAGCTGGGTGAAAGTGTTTGACGCCTATGGCCCCCCGGATTCCACCGGGATTGGAATTGATTCAACAGTATTCAGAATGGTTTATGCAATGTGCGCGGTCGGGGATGTAATATTTGCAGGAGGATCGTCGGGAACCGTGTCGCAACAGGGAATTTACCGTTCCTTTGACCAGGGCCTGACCTGGGACGTTGTATCCACCGGGTTTCCCTCAGGAAATAATATCTACCAGCTGGTATCCAGCGGGAGTGACTTTTATGCCAAAACCTCTTTTGGTTTTTTCTGGTCTCCGAGCAACGGGGATTACTTTATCGGGATCAACAACGGGATTAGCAAACCCGAGGGTGCGGCCAACGGTACAATTTGTGCCGAAGGGCCTGTTATATATGCCGCGACCAATGATGGAAATGAGGGGCCTAAAACTTACAAATCTGTCAACCATGGCAGTACATGGACCAGCATACCTGCCTTGTCTGCTTATATGGTGGAGGCATTGCTGAGCAATGGCGACAATGTTTTTGCCGGCAATCTTGGAAATTTTGGCATGACAGCCCACGGGGGCGGAGTGGTGAGATCCCTGGACGGCGGCGCAACCTGGGCTGAGTCAAGCACCGGGCTGAGCGGGGTGAATTGCGATGCATTTACAGCGAATGGTACCGATATTTTTGCTGGTACATATTTTTATTCAGGCATTTATAAATCAACCAACGCAGGGGCCAACTGGAATAAAACACTCTTGCCGGGGACCACGACAAATTCCCAGGTATTTACCATGGCGACATCGGGAACCACTGTTTATGCCGGTGTAAATAACACCCTCGGTGTTTTCAAGTCAGACGACAACGGAGCAACCTGGACTCAAACCACTTCCATTGGGAAAGTGGTCAGGGCGCTAGGCAGCAATGCAACCTATGTGTTTGCCGGAACCAACAACGACGGCATGAGGCGCACTTCCAACGGAGGAACGACCTGGACTACGATCAATTCCGGGTTGCCAACCATAGGTGAAAAATCAATCAGGGCAATCACATTTTATGGAACCAACATCTGGATCGGGAATGCAAGGGGAGTTTTCGTTTCTTCCAATGACGGCACTACCTGGACAGCCGCCAACGGTGGTGTGGGCAGTCCGGGATACGGTTTGGTCAAATCAGTTGCAGTTAAAGGAGATACAGTGTTTGGTACTGCAACCGGTGGGATTATTCGTTCCACCGATAAAGGTTTATCGTGGACACTCCTTCCGGCAACCATCGGGATATCAAACGTACTCTTATTTGACGGACCCACGCTGTATGCAGGGGGCACCGGCGGTGTTTATCTTTCAAATGACATGGGAAATACCTGGACCAGCATGAACACGGCATTTCCTTCCATTCCTGAAGTGCTTGGCCTTTATGCTGCAAACGGCATGCTGTATGCCGGAACATACGGTCAATCTGTATGGAAATACTCATTTTCCCTGCCCCCCGTGGCATTTTCTGTAACCGGCGGCGGTACTTATTGCCAGGGCGGCACCGGTTTGCCTGTTGGCCTTTCAAACTCAACAACAGGCGTAACCTATATCCTGTACAAAAACAGTGTCGCACAAGTTCCGACTGTTGCAGGGACAGGCGCGGCCATCAGCTTTGGCGACCAGGTTGCGGGTGACTACACGATTGCCGGGACCAATGGTGCCGGTACAACCCAGATGACCGGAAGTGCCGTGATCACTGAAACCTCTGCAGCTGTAGTGAGCGTGACCATTGGTGCGGAGATTAACCCGGTTGTTGCCGGCACCGCCGTGACATTTACAGCTATCCCCGTAAACGGAGGAGCAGCACCTTCGTACCAGTGGAAGGTGAACGGGGTTAATTCGGGAACCGACAATGCCCTGTTTACCTACATTCCTATAAATGCCGATAAAGTAATTTGCAAACTGACATCCAGCGAAACCTGCACCACCGGGAACCCTGCTACTTCCAACCAAATTGCAATGACAGTTATACCGGAAAACACCAACCTGCAGAACATCATCGTTGTCAATGGTGAAATCAACTGCTACGATGCAATCCTGACTATATATGTTGCAGGAAGCGGAACGACATTTACCGTTCAGGATGGCGGTTCTGCCACAATGATCGCCGGTCAGAACATCATCTATCTCCCCGGGACATCAATAGATTCAGGGGCATACATGCATGGTTATATTACCTTAACAGGTGATTTCTGCATCAGTCCAATGAATCCGGTCGTAAATACCCCGGTTCCCCATGGCAATATACAGGCATCGGGTCCGGCGATCATGATGAATGAAAATGTCCGTATCTATCCAAATCCTGCAGGCGGTTCGTTCACGATCCAACTCACCGGAACTGCTGAACCCACCATGTCGAATGTTGAGATTTACAGCATGAATGGAGTTAAAGTGTTGTCCGCAGATATTCCAGGCGAATTGAAACACACCTTCGGAGTTGAAAACATGCGGCCGGGATTGTATTTTATCCAGGTAACGACCGGGACAAGTATAAAGACGATGAAACTTATCAAGTTGTAGTACCCCACCCATTTCTCCATTCCAAAGCGGGAGGTGAAAAACAGTGTTTGGTTAGCCGTTCCGGGAAACCGGGGCGGCTTTTTTTCAAAGAGGTAACAGAACTTTGAAGAAGTTAAAGGAATTGGCTGACAATAAGAGGCAACGGTTATCTGGAATTAGTATAAATTTGCAAAAGATATCGTTGAGTATTGAATCATGGGAAATATCAAGGGAATATATCGTGTCGACGGCATGTCCTGCGCCTCCTGCGCAGGCAGCATTCAAACCATGCTTTCGGCTACGGAGGGGGTGGGTTCGGCCACTGTAAACCTGGCATCTGAGCAGGTGATGGTGGAATTTGATCCGGCGGTGATTACGCTTGTGCAGATTGAAAAGACAGTAGACAGCCTTGGATTTAAACTCATCACCCGCGACCTGTCGGCTGAAGAGGAACACGACATGGCTGCCGTGCGGTTAAAAAAGCTGCGGATCAACACCATCCTGTCGGCAGCATTTTCCATCCCGGTCGTGCTGATCGCCATGGTATTCCATCACATGCCATACGCCAGCCCGATCATGATGGCCCTGACGATCCCTGTACTTGCCCTGTTCGGAAGGGAGTTTTTTATCATTGCCTGGAAACGGATGCTTCACTTTTCGGCCAACATGGATACCCTCGTGGCCCTCGGCACCGGCAGTGCATTTGTGTTCAGCGCCTTCAACACACTCTTCCCGGATTATTTTTTGTCACGTGGACTGGAACCGCATGTTTACTTCGAAGCGGCCGCTGTCATTGTCACTTTTATCCTGCTGGGAAGGTATTTTGAAGAAAAGGCGAAACGTAAAACTTCCGAAGCAATAAAGAAACTGATGGGGATGGGGGTGAAAACCGCCCGTGTTATCCGCAACGGGGTGGAAAAGGAGATGCTCATCTCGAAAATCGTGAAAGGAGATACCCTTGTTATCAGGCCCGGCGAAAAGATCCCGACAGACGGCAGGGTTGTGGAGGGGTTCAGCACCATTGACGAAAGCATGATTACCGGCGAATCGGTCCCGGTAAACAAATGGCCCGGCGATGGCGTGATTGGCGCGACCATCAACCAGACAGGCAGCCTGAAAGTCGTGGCCGAAAAGGTCGGGAGTGAGACAATGCTTTCCCAGATCATCAGGCTGGTGCAGGAAGCGCAGGGAAGCAAGGCCCCCATCCAGAAGGTGGCGGATAAGGCTGCCTCAGTGTTTGTGCCGGTTGTGATAGGAATTGCTGTGCTTACATTCATAGCCTGGACGGTGTGGAGCCCCGCCACCGGCGCCCCGCTTGCATTTATTGCCGCCGTAACGGTGCTTGTCATCGCCTGTCCATGTGCACTGGGGCTTGCAACGCCTACCGCACTGATGGTCGGACTTGGGAAAGCGGCACAAAACGGCATCCTGGTGAAGGATGCCCAAAGCCTCGAAATTTTTTGCAAAACCACTGCCATCGTGCTGGATAAAACAGGAACGGTCACCAATGGAAGGCCCCAGGTAACCGATGTGACCTGGGACCATGATGCCGGGAACCTCCCTTCCCCGTCAGGTCGTGACATTCCCGGGGCAATCGTTGCCATTGAGTCGATGTCGGAACATCCTTTCGCGCAGGCGTTGGTGAACTTTTTCAGCGTGCAACCAATTGACGCTGATGGAACATTACCGCTAAAGCCCGTTGGCACCGGTGTTGTTTCCGGTTTCGAAAGCATTACCGGGAAGGGCGTTCTTGCGCGGTTTGACGGAGATCTATACCATATTGGAAGCCGGTCGTATATCACCGGCAGCGGCTGTGTCGTACCGGAAGAATTCGGCCGGGAGGAGCTGAAACTCAAACAGGAGGCGCGGTCGGTTGTTTATGTTTCGTGCAACAGCGTCGTGATCGCCATGGTCGCGCTTGCCGATACGGTGAAACCCGGTTCGGCAAAAGCCATTGCAAAGTTGCAGGAGATGGGGCTGCAGGTGCACCTGCTTTCGGGCGACAGTGTTGCCATTACCTCGCACATTGCAGCCGAAGCAGGAATCGGGTATTTCAAAGCCGAGGCCACGCCCGCCGATAAATCAGCTTACGTTAGCAGGTTGAAAGAACAGGGATTTGTGGTAGCCATGGTAGGAGATGGCATAAACGACTCCCCGGCGCTTGCCGTTTCCGACATTGGCATCGCCATGGGCACCGGTACGGATATCGCCATTGAAAGCGCACAGATCACGCTCATCAAAGGGGATCTGGGGAAACTGGTGACGGCGCTGAAACTTTCGCACGAAACGGTAAAAACCATCCGCCAGAATCTTTTCTGGGCTTTTTTTTACAACATTATCATGATCCCCGTTGCGGCCGGGATCCTTTATCCCTTCACCGGATTTATGCTGAACCCAATGCTGGCAGGCGCTGCAATGGCTTTCAGTTCGGTATCGGTCGTGAGCAACAGTTTGCGGCTGAGGTCCAAACGTCTCGATTGAAATTTTAAGGGTTACAATATTATACATATCTTTGACCGCAAAGACAACACCCATATATGCACAAGTGTTTTCTGGCTGCAGTCATTTTTTTCAGCCTTCTTTCCCTGAAATTATTCGCCCAGTTTACCCCGCTGGACCGATGTCTGCAGGATAGCATGTTCCGCATGATGCGCCATGAAACCCCGGTTCAAAAAGCGGTAATTTATCTTGAACTTGGGGAGATGCTCCAGAACACCCAGCCGGAAAAATCATTCAGTTACTACATCTCGGCCTTTAAAATTTCCATCTCTGAAAAAAATGACACCCTGAAAGCAAAAGCCAGGATGCAGATTGGAGATTATTTTACCATGAAGCGTAAATTCATGCAGGGCCATGAACAATACCTGGCAGCCTGGAAGACTTACCAGAGGATTATGGACACAACCGGGCAGATGAGGGCTATCATAAAAATCGGAATTGTAAACCGTACCCTGAAAAACTTTCCGAAAGCGCTCTCATACCTTAAAAGGGGAATGGCCCTGGCTCAGAAAACAAACAAGAAATCCATGAATGGACTTCTGTTTGATCAACTTGCAGTTACCTACCAGGCAATGGGAAACCACATGGCGGCCATGTATTTCTACAACAGGGCAATTGGCTTTTTCCGCCAGGCCGGCGACAGGATGAATGAGGACCAGGTGAAAAATGACATCGGGACATTGTACCTGAACGAGGACAAATACCCGGAAGCATTGGCTTTTTACACGAAGTTGCTTTCGGAGACAGACTCCTCCAACAAGGATTTGCGTGGTGTGCTGTATACACGCATTGGCCACATCCATTCCAAAATGGGGGACTACCGCACTTCGCTGCACTACAACATGAAAGCGCTGGCTGTGCGGCAACGGAACCGGGCGACTCCGGAGGTAAACAGTTCGCTGATCAATGTTGCCGGGGATTATTACGACCTTGAAAGGCCTGATTCAGGGAAAATATTCATGGATTCAGGGTTAATTCTGGCCAACAGGTATGACCGTAAGAACCTCATCGAAAATGGCTATCGCCATCTCTATAATTATTATCTGCACCGGAAAAACTACAAGAGGGCGCTTGACTGTTATGCACGCTATAGTTCCGTGGCCGAGGTCATCATCCGGGAGCAGAACCGGAACAACATTGCAATTCTTGAAACCAATCAGCAGCTCCAGCGAATCCAGCAATCTGGAAAGGTGAAGGAGAGGGAACACGACTTTAAAGCCCTGAATGTAATATACCATGATTACCAAATTTATATACTGGCGGTCCTTGTAATCGTGGCGGGGCTTTCCATGCTTATTTTCGTTATCCTGCTGTTGTATATCAGGCGTGTCAGGCGCAAAATGCAGGACCTGAACATCCAACTGTCGGAGGAGATCAGGGAGCGTGAAGCGATGGAGGAACAAACCCGTGACCGGGAGAACCAGTACAAGTTCATAACGGATAACTCCATTGACTTTATCACCCATATGGACAGTGAGCGAAACCGTATCTATGCTTCGCCTGCATCCATGAGTGTTTACGGTTATGAGGCTGATGAAATTATCAACAAGTCGCCTTATGACCTTACCCACCCCGATTTTTACGAATATGCCGAATCAAAGTTCAGGGAGATGATAGAACACAGGGCATCCAGGCAGTTTGTTTACCAGGCTCGAAAAAAGGATGGAACTGTTTTTTGGGTTGAATCAATTTTAAACCCGCTCTTTGATCCTATCAGCGGGGTTTTTAAAGGGATGGTGGGTGTTACCCGCGACATACAGGAACGTAAAACCAAAGAGTTCGAAATCATGGAAGGAACAAAGCAAAAGGAAAATCTTCTGAAAGAGATCCATCACCGGGTTAAAAACAATTTCGCAATACTCGTCAGCCTGATCAACATGCAAATGGCTCAGACCAAAAACCAGGAATTGCTCCAGTCGCTGACCAACCTGCAGCTGCGAATACGCACCATGTCGCTGGTACATGAAATGTTGTACCGGTCAAACGATTTTGAAAAGATATCATTTCCCGGGTACCTCCGCTCGCTCGCCTCTGTCATTGCCGGTACCTATAACCGCCGTGACATCGATTTGTCTGTTGAAGCAGATGAAGTGGTCATGGATATTGAAGCATCCATTCCCCTTGGGCTGATCATCAATGAGATTTTAAGCAACGCCTACAAGCACGCCTTCCCCGACGGTCGACCGGGAAAAATTCAAATCCGTTTTACCGTGGATGACCAAAGTGGCATCAATACCCTTGTGCTCAGCGATGACGGTATCGGAATGCCCAAAGGTGTAAATCTTGAACAGATTACGACCATGGGGCTCCAGGTTGTCCAGATCCTCTGCAACCAGATTGAAGCAAAACTGGTCGTTACCGGTGATCCGGGAACCTCTTTTGCCATCACATTTCAACCGGCAGAAAAGTAGTTTATACCATCGCAAATCCTTGCAGATTGTAAATTTCCTGTCAACTGTTAACAATTATTTAATCTAATCGTAACCATTTGTTAACATTGGCAGCGAGGGGTAGAAATACCTTTGTCGAAAATTATAATCTGCGACTATGAAACGATTTACAAACATTCTTTTAACCCTCGGGCTGATCCTTCCGATGTTGATACTGTCAACCGGTATCAAGGCACAAACACAAGTTGAAACCCTAAAAAAAGATCAGGACACCCTGAAAGAAAATGTAAGCACCCTGCGCGACAAGATCAGCGGTGTTGAAGAAAGAATTGCAACAGCCGAAGGCGACCTCGCCAAGCTGACCAAGATCAAAGTATCGGGTTATCTCCAGGCCCAATGGCAGAATTTTGAAGCGTCGAATGTGTATCCCAACAACCTTTTTTCGGTCCGCAGGGCCAGGATCAAATTTACGTATGAACCGTTGGAAGGTGTGGCATTCGTGCTGCAGCCCGATTTTGCCCCGGGGAACATTACCCTCAAGGATGCCTATGTGCAACTGAACGACAAGTGGTTGAAGACCTTTTCGTTATTTGCAGGGAAGTTCAACAGGCCCGACTACGAAGTGGAATATTCTTCAAGCAGCCGCGAAGTGCCTGAGCGTTCACGCGTGATCAAAGCCATTTATCCCGACGAGCGGGCCATCGGCGTCAAGCTTGAAATTGCCCCGCCAAAGGTGCCGATCAAGGTGCAGCTGGCAGTTTTCAATGGCAATGACGGGATCTCCATCAACAACCCTGTATATAACTACGGTACCGGGAAATGGGACAAGAGTGCGGCAGTCATTCAAAATACCGACTTTGACAATTACAAGGATTTTATGGGCAGGATAACGTACGCATTCAAACTGGAACAGTGGGGCGGACTCACCATCGGCGCTCACGGATACTACGGACAGATAAAAGCCAACTCAACAGATCTTCTCAAGTCGGATTATGCCTATGATACCAAACTGACCAGTGTTGGCAAAGGTGTTAAAAAGAACTGGGTGGGTTTCGAAACACAATTCTACCTCGATGTGCTCGGCGGACTTACCCTGAAAGGAGAATACATTTTTGGTGTTAATTCAACACCGGGGTATAACGGAAGTGCATCCTTTACAACCAACTCCTCCTCAATGAAAAAAGGTGCAGCGATGGATACCCTGGTGCTGACCACCATTACGAACACCACGGTGAACAAAGCCCCGGCGATCAGCCGCAACTTTTTTGGCTATTATGTATATCTGATCAAGAATATCGGGAAACGCAACCAGGTTGCCGTCAGGTACGATTATTACAACCCGAACACAAAGTTAAAAGCTGATTCAATCGGGGGCGTTACGGCCAGGTACGAACCCAAGGTGGCAGATGCCTACGGAGTTGCCAAGGCATCGACCATGTCGGTCGGGAACAGCCTTGTAACGGAGAACCAATACCTTACCAAAACCACAACCGTAAACAAACTCGTCAGTGGTGTCGACGATATTCCTTACGGCACCTGGACCTTCTCCTATTCCTATTTTTTCACCGACAACATCAAGATCATGCTGGCATACGAAATTCCCATGAACAAGAAAGTAGGACTGGTCGATGCAAAAGGAAAAGGACCTGTTTACACAGACTATACGGTAAACAATGTGAAAGGTACCTACGATTACAGCAATGTCATCAAACAAAACGTGTTGACGCTTCGTTTACAGGCAAAGTTCTAAATGGATCCCCGATATGTTACAAGGTTACAGGGTAACAAAGTCACAAGGTAACAAAGTCACAAGGTCACAAAGTCACAGAGGCACAAAGTCACAAGGTCATACAACGCATTATAATAAATTCCAATAAAAATCACTATATTTCGTAAAAATTAAACAAATGAAAAACTTGAAAACAAAACTCGGAATGGCAGCGATGCTGATGATCGCGGTGTTGGGCTTCGCCTTCATGCCGGCTCCCAAAAAAATTACGGTGAAGGGTTCTGATACCATGGTCATCCTGGCACAAAAATGGGCGGAAGTATATATGAAATCGCACCCGACAGCGGTTATACAGGTAACTGGGGGTGGTTCGGGAACCGGCATTTCAGCCCTGATCAACGGTGCAACAGATATCTGCAACTCCAGCCGCCCGATGAAGCAATCGGAAATGGACAAGCTGAAAGAACGTTATGCCTCCCTGGGCATTGAAATTCCCTGCGCAAAAGATGGTGTCACCATCTTCCTCAATGAGTCAAATCCTGTAAAAGAGTTGACCATCAAGCAGCTGGGCAATATTTTTTCGGGGAAAACCCGCAACTGGAAAGAGGTTGGCGGACCAGACCAGGATATCAAACTCTATGGTCGCGAAAACAGTTCGGGAACCTATGTTTTTTTCAAAGACAATGTTGTAAAGACCGACTACGCAGCCAGCTGCCAGACCTTACCCGGCACTGCTGCCGTGGTGAATGCCGTTTCGAAAGATAAATTCGGCATCGGTTACGGCGGTGCAGCTTATGCAGCCGGCGTTAAGCACTGCATGGTGAAAAAGGATGATAAAAGCCAGGCCTTCGTTGCCAATGCCGAAACAGTAAAAAAAGGACAATACCCCATCACCCGTTACCTGTATATGTACCTGTGCAACAGGCCAACAGGAGAGATCAAGGCATATATCGACTGGATTCTCAGCCCGGAGGGACAGAAGCTCGTAACGGAAATTGGCTACTTCCCCGTAAAATAGTTTTTGGTTAGTAAGTAAGTGTGCAAACCGGTGTCTGGCAGCATTTGTAAAGATGTTGCCATTCACCGTTAAAAGGAAACAATGGATAAACCAGTTGAAAAAGGGAAGTTTGTATTCACCAGGGAGTCGTTGAAGAAGAAATTCAGGTGGTCTGAGTTTCTTTCCGAGAAGATCATCACGGGGGTTGCATTCCTTTCCATCACCATTATTGTGCTGATCTTTGTGTTTGTGTTCAAGGAGGCGCTTCCCATTTTTAATTATAAAAAGAAGGAAGCCGTAAAAGTTGAACAGGTTCAGAAGCAGGAGCAATACGGAGGTGAGGCGGACCAGGGTCAAACCAACTCCTCCGGGCAGGAGCAGTATGGCGTTACGACAAACGACACCATGATGATCGAAAACCAGGCCCGCGCCGAAGATACCATCGTTCACGGATCGGAACAGGCGACATTTAAAAGCCTGGCCGGGAAGAAATGGCTGCCTGTTTCCGACAACCCGAGATACGGGTTGGTCCCGCTTTTTGTTGGTACCTTGAAAATAACCCTCATTGCGATGTTGTTTGCAGCACCCATCGCCATCCTTGCCGCCCTGTTCTCGGCATCATTCGCGCCATACTGGATGCGGGAAATTATCAAACCGGCCATCGAGTTGCTGGCGGGGTTTCCATCGGTGGTTATCGGTTTTTTCGCCCTGATGGTGATGGCGTCATTTTTCCAGAACATTTTCGGCTACGACGGCCGGCTCAATGCCTTCGTGGGAGGTGTGGCCATGGCGCTGGCCGCCATCCCGATCATTTTCACCATTACCGAAGATGCGCTTACGGCCGTGCCCCGAACCTACACCGAAGCAAGCCTGGCGCTGGGGGCCACCCGTTGGCAAACAGCTTTGTTTGTGACGCTTCCGGCGGCGACACCGGGGATATTCGCAGCAATCCTCCTCGGGATCGGGCGTGTTTTCGGGGAGACCATGATCGCCCTGATGGCAACCGGGAATGCAGCCCTTATCTCAGTCAACCCGTTTGAATCGGTCCGGACACTTGCTGCAACGATCGGCGCCGAAATGGCGGAGGTTGTTTTTGGCGACACACATTACAACGTCCTCTTCCTGATAGGTTCGCTGCTCTTTGTCTTTAACTTCAGCCTCAATGCCCTTGCCGAATTTTATGTGAAGGGCAAGCTGGTGAAACGATTTCAGGGGAAACAGTCATGAGCAGGAAAAAAGACATTACAGGCGGATTTTTCATCGGTGTAACCGCATTCTCGGCATTCGTGATCATCGCCGTGATCATCATCCTGCTGGTGGTGATCATCAAAGGAGGCAAGGATACTTTTTCATGGGAATTTCTCACAGCCTTTCCTGAAGATGGCATGATGAAAGGGGGAATATTCCCCGCCATCTACGGAACTGCCCTGCTGGTGCTTATCATGAGCATAGCAGCCGTGCCTTTCGGCACCATCACGGCCATATACCTCACCGAGTATGCCCACGAGAAATCGGTCCTGGCGCAAACCATACGTTTTGCCGTGCGGACACTTGCCACGGTGCCATCCATCATTTTCGGGTTGTTCGGACTTGGTTTTTTCATCAAGTTCGTTGGCGGCGGCGTCGATGATTTTTTCCTGGGCGGAGAGTTGAAATGGGGGCAGCCCAACATTCTCTGGGCAAGCCTGACCATGGCCCTGCTGACACTTCCGGTTGTGATCGTTTCGGTTGAAGAGGCCATCCGCACTGTTCCGCGTGAACTGCGCGAAGCAAGCCTCGCCCTTGGCGCCACCAAATGGGAAACCATCAAACGGATCGTCATCCCCGGTTCCCGGTCGGGGATCATGACCGGCACAATCCTGGCCGTAAGCCGCGGTGCAGGTGAGGTGGCCCCGATCCTCTTCACTGGGGCAGCCTACTACCTGGCCACACTGCCAACCTCGATGAGCGACCAGTTCATGAACCTGGGCTATCACATCTACATCCTGGCGACCCAGTCGGCCAATGTTGACCAGACTCTTCCAATCCAGTTTGCCACCACCATGGTTTTGCTGCTGCTCACTTTTACATTAAATTTGGCAGCTGTTATCATCCGGTCAAGGTTGCGCAGAAAAGCAAAATGAACCAAAGACCTTCCTGGTTTATAAAACCCGGAGGTCGTGATGAAAGAAATTTGAAGCATGAAGGAAATAAAGATAAAAACCAGGGATTTAACCCTGTATTACGGGCCAAAAATGGCGTTGAATTCCATCTCCATCGAAATTCCGGAGAAGGAGGTTACCGCCTTTATCGGGCCATCTGGATGCGGGAAATCAACCTTTCTCCGCACCCTGAACCGCATGAACGACCTGATCCCCAATGTACGGATCACCGGGGAGGTGCTGGTGGATTCGCTCAATATCTACGACAAGCAAATTGACGTGGTCAACCTGCGGAAGAAAGTCGGCATGGTATTTCAGAAGTCGAACCCGTTTGCCAAGTCGATATTCGAGAATGTGGCCTACGGGCCGAGGATCAACGGCATCAACAACAAAACGAAACTTGAGGAGATTGTTGAAACTTCCCTGAAGAAGGCATTTATCTGGGAAGAGGTGAAAGACCGGCTAAACGATTCTGCCATGGCGTTGTCGGGCGGGCAGCAGCAGCGGATGTGCATTGCACGTACGCTGGCGGTGGAACCGGAGATCATTTTGATGGACGAGCCGGCCAGCGCCCTCGACCCGATCTCCACGGCAAAAATCGAAGAGCTGATCTTCGAACTGAAAAAAAACTATACCATCGTCATCGTCACGCACAACATGCAGCAGGCCGCGCGCGTGAGCGACCTCACGGCCTTTTTCTACCTCGGCGAACTCATCGAATTCGGGAAGACAAAGAAAATCTTTACCACGCCCGACAAAAAACATACGGAAGAATATATCACGGGGAGGTTTGGTTAGGTCACCGTAAATCGTAAATCGTAAATCAAAAATCGTAAATAACCATGGAACGTCATTTTGAACAAGAACTGGACAAACTGAAAAAGCGGCTCCTCAAGATGGGGAACCTTGTATATGACCAGGTACACAATTCGCTGGAGGCAATGCTGACCTGCGACATCGAACTGGCGCAGCAGGTTATCGACAAGGACAACAAGGTGGATAAGCTTGATGTGAAGATCGACAAGCTATGCCAGCGAATTTTTGCCCTTACCCAGCCGGTGGCAACAGACTTGCGCCTCATCATGTCGGCGCTGAAGATGAACAACGACCTGGAACGCCTGGGCGACCTGGCCGTGAATATTTCTGAAAAAATTGAAGGAGTGAGCGAGTACCGCGAGATCCTCGCAGAACTTCATGTGGACGAACTGGCCAACATGGCCGACCTCATCGTAAAGGATGTCGTCACCATCATGAATACACGCAACACAACGTTCGTAAAAGATATTTTCGCCTCAGCCAGTGCAATTGAAGCCAAAGTGCAGTCCGTATCCGGCCGCATCCTGGATGAGATGATGCATAAAACCGAGGTGATCGTAGTGGCAACAAACCTGATGATCATCCTGACACAAATTGACCGCATCGCAGGCTACTCGACCAACATCGCCGAATCTATCGTTTTTATTGTCGACGGGAAGATGATCAAGCACAAGAACCCATTCAAACTGGAGCAGGAATCCGGGCCGGTTACGTTTGATCCCAGCCTGCCAGCACCTGACCTGTCATAAAAAAAGAAGCCGGAATCAAATCCCGGCCTCCGAAGGTGAACGCTTTGTTTTCCTGATCACCATTGTTTTACTTTATCTACAGACTTTTCCTTTTGCAGCAGCAGCATGGCCGGGAAGAGGTTGAAATAGTAGGTATGCCCTGTTGCAAACGGTCCCACCAGTGTAACCGGGCGGGTGACAAGTTCGGCAAGCCCGATGTGTTCACTGGCTAAAGCCGGGGTCAACATCGCTGTTATTTTGGTTTTCCATCCCCGTTCATAAAAAATCCCATTCGGCCGCACATCATACAAAAAAGTATAGCTCCTGATGCCGGGGGCAAACGGCTGTGGCGGCGCCACCAGGCGACCTGCCGCATCAACCAGCTGGACCAGGTAGGTGCCTGAAATATTCAGGTCGGCCGAAAGGTGAATGTTTACCTGGAACCTGATGATGGCATTGTCATCCCTGGGAGCAGGCTTTTCGGGGATCCCTGCAAAAACTGCAGTTGCTGAGGCAAAGATCAGTGCAAGACTGAGAACTGATATGAATTTCGTTGTTTTCATGGCGTTGTTTTTTTAGTTGTTAATGATTGATGTTTTATGATGTAAAATTACCTCCGCAGGCAGCATCATATCAAGCGCTGAAATGCCTGAAGATGAAGGGGATTTAAACACACCTGCCAGGGTTGTTTTGTGTATTTCAGGTGCGTATTTCTGCGCACCTGAGTTGTAAAAATTTTCGAGAACATCGTATTACCTTTTCCTGAAAAGCCGATTAAACAGAAAAAAGGTATGGAAGAAGTGATTACCCCTGAAGGGATAGAACATTTTATTTTAATGATTCGTGGCAATCGCGTAATGATTGATCGAGATCTGGCGGTAATTTATGGTGTGGAAACAAAATATCTGAACCGACAGGTAAAAAGAAATCTGGACCGTTTCCCGATTGAGTTCATGTTTCAGTTGAATCTTAAAGAAACAAATGAACTGGTGACAAATTGGCACCGGTTCTCCAGTCTGAAACATTCATCGTATTTACCATATGCTTTTACAGAACATGGTGTTGCGATGATTGCGACAGTGCTTAACAGCTAAAAATCAGCCAATGAATCCTGTTGGGTTCAAAATTGGAGAGAATTCAAAGTAAAATCAATGTACAGATTTTACATTTCCCGGGAAAATCGTAATACCTTCTGCAGAAAAGATGATAAAGTATCCACGAACAATGATAAGTTCCAGCTAAAATGATTAATAACGACTTAATTAACTATTTTTGCCTGAAATATTCTGGCAGAAGCCCTCACCAATTTCGTTTCCATGGCACAACAGGCAGGATTACCGCTCACCGACCGGTCAAAGGGTAATTATATCCTTTCGATCACCATCATCGGCATTTTTTTCTTCATCTTCGGGTTTGTTACCTGGCTCAATTCGGTGCTGATCCCCTTCCTGAAAATTGCCTGTGAAAAAAACAATTTCGAATCCTATTTCGTCGCGTTTGCATTCTACATCTCCTATTTCGTGATGGCGATCCCCTCGTCGTTCGTGCTGCATAAAACCGGGTTTAAAAACGGGATGTCGCTTGGGCTAGTGCTGATGGCCATCGGTGCACTGATCTTTATCCCGGCAGCCTATTCCAGGATGTACGGCTTGTTCCTTACCGGTCTTTTTGTCCAGGGCACCGGCCTGGCTGTTTTGCAAACCGCCTCCAACCCGTATGTCACCATCCTGGGGCCGCTCGAAAGTGCTGCAAAACGCATCAGCATCATGGGGATCTGCAATAAAATCGCAGGCGTCATCAGTCCGCTCATCCTGGGCGCCATCGTGCTGAAGGGGATGGACCGGTATGACAAAACCCTGCTTGGTGCGATGGATGAACTTCAAAAGAACACCATGCTCAACGAACTGGCCGGGCGGATCATCCTGCCCTACATCATCATGGCCGTGGTGCTGGTCATTCTTGCCGTTTTACTGCGATTTTCGGCGCTTCCCGACATCGATACCGACAAGGAGGACGTTTCAACCTCCACTGCCAATGCCGGGAAGAAGAGCGTTTTCCAGTTTCCCCAACTGGTGCTGGGCGTCGTGGCCATTTTTGTTTATGTAGGAGTGGAGGTGGTTGCCGTCGACACCATCATCAACTATGGAAAAGCCCAGGGATTTACGTTTGAACTGTCAAAATATTTCGCCTCCTACACCCTCATCGCCATGGTTCTGGGATATATTATCGGCATCATCACCATTCCAAAATACCTGAAACAGGAGAAGGCGCTGATGATCTCGGCATTCCTGGGAATTGTCTTTGGCGTCCTGGCCATTATAACTGCCGGGATTCACTGCCAGGCAACCTTTTCGATGGCATTTGCAGGATATTCGCTGACGCTCCCATTTGATTTATCCGTCTTCTTTATCGCTTTGCTCGGACTTGCCAATGCCATCATGTGGCCGGCCATCTGGCCGCTTGCCATCGACGGGCTGGGCCGGTTTACAAAGATCGGCTCTTCGCTGCTGATCATGGCCATAGCCGGGGGAGCCCTGCTGCCGTTGCTCTATGGCCGGATGGTGGATCTTTTCAGCCCCCAGCAGGCCTACTGGATCATCATTCCCTGTTATATGTTCATTTTTTATTATGCATTGTCAGGACATAAACTTCGTTCGTGGAAATAAACAACAAAACTACTGTGCCTGTTGTGGTTAAAAAAAGAATATAATCCCTTCACCGGGTTAAATAAGAAATATGAAACCAACACTGTTAATTCTTGCTGCCGGCATGGGCAGCCGCTACGGGGGCCTCAAACAGCTTGACCAGGTTGGCCCTTCGGGCGAGACCATCATCGACTACTCCATTTACGATGCCATCCGGGCCGGGTTCGGCAAGGTGATTTTCATCATCAAGGAGGCTATCGAAGACGAGTTCAAGGAGGTGTTCGTGGAGCGCCTGCGCGACAAGATTGCCATCGACTATGTGTTCCAGGAAACCTGGATGGTGCCCGAAGGCATCACCATTCCCGATAACCGGAGCAAACCATGGGGTACCGGCCATGCCGTGATGATGGCCGACGGAAAAGTCAACGGGCCGTTTGCAGTGATCAATGCCGATGATTTTTACGGCCGCGGTGCATTCGAAACCCTTGCAGCCTATTACAAGGACTGGACCCCCGGCAGGAACACCGACTATTGCATGGTGGGTTACCGCGTTGCAAATACCCTGTCGGAGTTCGGAGCCGTTTCACGCGGTGTGTGTGAACCCGACGAAAATTCCCTGCTGGTGAATGTGGTGGAACGCACCCGCATCGAGCGGAATGAAACAGGGATTGCATACAGGAATGAGCAGGAACAGGATGTGATGATCCCCGGCGACACCATCGTTTCGATGAATTTCTGGGGGTTTACACCATCCCTGTTCAGTTTCCTGGCCAAAGGATTTGAAGCGTTTATCCAGGCGAATGCGGCAAACCTGAAAGCCGAATTTTTTATTCCGAGCGTGGTCAATGAGCTCATCAAGACGCAGCAGGCCACCGTGAAGATTCTCCATTGCGATGAAAAATGGTTTGGGATGACCTACAGGGAAGACCGCGGGACGGTCGTAAAAAACATCCGTGAGCTGGTACGCCTTGGCATTTATCCGGAAAACTTGTGGGGCTGAACCAATTTTCCGCCATTTTGAGCGTTATCTAGCCTATTATTAGCTACTTTTGCAACCGGTAAAAATCCATCCTATGAAAAGCGTCAATAAAATCCTGGTCACCCTCACTGCATTCGTGCTGTGCATCACCTTCCTGGTCCCGCGTTACGGGATGGCGCAGGTGGTGAATGCATCAACCAAAAAGCGCATCAGCATTGGTGTCGGACTCTTTACCGATATCTGGATGAACACCCCGGCGGGGATGAAGACACGCACCATTAACCAGGGCGTACAGGTATTTGGCACCTACAACATGCCCTTCGGGAAAAGCAATTTCAGTTTCGCCATCGGTCTGGAGATCAGCATCCACAACCTTTACTGGAACTATTACTTTAATGAAAGGGGAGGAGATACGCTCCAGTTTTCCAGGATCCCGGATGATATCAGCCACAAACGCAGCAAACTTACCATGCCTTATATTGAAGTCCCGGTGGAATTCAGGTTGAAAACAAAAAGCAAAGTTTCGGTGGGTATTGGCTTTAAGGTTGGTTATATGGTCTATGCCCATTCGAAATGGGTTGGCGAGGACTATCTCTGGGGGACCTCCAACACCCTGAAAAGTTCCTTCAAGGGGATCCGGAATATTGAAAAACTCGCCTACGGACCCACGTTGCGTATTGGTTACAAGTGGTTTAACGTCAATGGCTATTATTCCCTTTCCAAAATTTTCCTGAAAGACAAGGGTATCGACATGTACCCGATATCGGTTGGATTCGTATTGATGCCCTTCTGATCAGAGCAGCGTCAGTAAAACTGTCATAACAATTACTCCCATTGCAAAGCCGGAATATATTTCGGCCGGCTGGTGGGAGTTTGTTTTTAACCGGGCAAACCCGATGATTCCCGCCAGCAGTATCCCCGAAAATATTTCGGTTTGGAGATCGATCCCGAAATTTAGGGAGAGCCCGAGAAACAGGCCGGTAAGGCTGCCAATACCGATCATGTGGAGGCTGATTTTCCTGGAGAAATTCAGGATCAGCGAAATGATGGCCAGCAGGGTGGCGCCCAGCATGTAATAGCTGAAAATAGCGGATATATGGATCCCTCTCAGGAGGAAATAGGTCAGGTAGTAAAATACCGAGATGGCCAGGATCGGGTAAGTCCGTTCTTCCTTTGTCGTCATGAACACGGAGGCGATTATTCCAAGGCGGTACAGCATCCAGGTCAGAAAGAGCGGGAAAAGCACGGTGGTCAGGAATACGACGGCAAACAGCGCCATGTTGTATGAAAACGGCAGTGGCAGTGCCAGGAAACTGTTCAGGTTCAGCAGGAGAACCAGCACATAGCAGGGCATCATCAGCGGATGAAACAGGTAGGAGATCACCCGGGCAAGTTTTGTCTCAATCATGTGGTTAAAGTTCTTTTCTGAGACGCGCAACGGGAATATTCAGTTGTTTGCGGTACTTTGCAATGGTACGGCGCGCAATATTGTAGCCCTTTTCTTTCAGCAGGTCAACCAGTTCGTCGTCGGTAAGCGGTTTGGCTTTTGTTTCGGCATCGATCGTGTCCAGGAGGATCTTCTTGATCTCCCGGGTCGAAATCTCCTCTCCTTCGGTATTCAGCATCGATTCACTGAAAAAGCTTTTCAGCAGCAGGGTGCCGAAGGGAGTCTGAACATATTTGCTGTTGGCGACGCGTGAAATGGTAGAGATGTCGAGAGAGACAATGGTGGCAATGTCTTTCAGGATCATGGGCCTGAGCTTTGTGTCATCGCCTGTAAGAAAATATTCACGCTGGTAATCCATGATGGCCTTCATGGTGGTGTACAGGGTTTCCTGGCGCTGCCTGATGGCGTCGATGAATCCGCGCGCCGAATCGAGTTTTTGTTTGATAAACGTCAGCGCGTCTTTCTCCGCCGTCTTGTGCCGGGCACCGCCATATTCGTGCAGCATGCTGATGTAATCGCGGTTCAGCGACAATTCGGGGGTGTACCTTGTGTTGAGCGTCAGTTCGAGTATGCCGTCGTTGCTGGTGATGAGGAAGTCGGGCACAACGTACTGGCTGTCGCGGGCCACTTCCGAAATCGTATTGCCCGGCTTGGGGTTCAGCGTCTGGATTTCTGCAATGGCTTCCCTCAGTTCATCTTCCGAGATGTTGCCCTTCTGAAGGATCTTGTCATAGTGTTTTTTACTGAATTCGTCGAAATAGAAGCGGAGGATGATAGCGGCAAGATCGGTCGTGTAGGTGCGGTCGGGTTTGTGTTCGAGCTGGATCAGCAGGCACTCCTGGAGGTTGCGGGCGGCTATGCCTGGCGGATCAAAGGACTGGACGATTTTCAGCACTTCGAGGATCTCTTCATGCGTGGCTTCAATGGCCTGGTTAAAGGCCAGGTCGTCGGCGAGGGCCGGAATCTCGCGGCACAGGTATCCCGACTCATCGAGGTTGCCGATGATGGTGGCCGCGATGATGTACTGTTTGTCGGTGAATTTATGCAACCCGATCTGGCTGATCAGGAAATCCTGGAAACTGATGCCCGATATGATGGGAATTTCCCGGGTAACGTCGTCGGGACTCTGGTTGTTGGCGACCAGCCTGTATTCAGGAATTTCCTCCTCATCCACGTAATCTTCAAAGGTGAATTCATCTTCGGCAGAGGCCGGGGGGTCAACCTCCGTGAATTCGTCTTCATCCGAATCAATGGAATCGATGGTACCCTCCTCGTCGAATGTGTCAACTTCGTCTTCGTCGGCGCTGGCTTCTTCAAGTGCCGGGTTTTCTTCGATCTCCTGCTTGATCCGCTGGTCGAGCGAGAGGATGGGTTCCTGCAGCAAACGCATCACCAGCACCTGCTGGGGGGATAGTTTCTGAATTAACCGTTGCTGTAATTTCTGGTTCAACATAGATGACAAATATAACAATTAATCCATCCAAGTTATTTTCCTTATCGGTGAAAAAAACTTTCCAATCATTAAAAACGGATGAACTGTCTATTTTGTTAAAAAGTTGAGAGGGAATTGAATAATTTCGCCAAAACTGTCTGAACCATGGAAGAAATTCCGGGCCTGCGCTCAAAGTCCTACACTGTACTGATCCATATCCTGGTATGGGTTGCCTTTTTGCTGGTACCACTGGTATTTATCGAATCGGCCACCGGGCGGGAGCGGTTCATGCTGATGGGATGGTTTCAGCAGTTGCTCATGGCTGCCTATTTTTATTACAACTTCCTGTTCCTGATCCCCCGTTTTTTATTGCGAAAAAAGTTAGGCTTCTATTTCCTGATGCTGCTGGTTGGTTTGATTGCCATCAGCGGACTGAATCTCCTTTTTGCGGTTTCCACCTCCGGCCTCATTGAACACCACCACCCGTTCAACTTCTGGCGCACGGTTTTCTTCCCGTTTTATCCGGCCGTGATGGCATTTGCTTTAAGCAGTTCCGTGCGCATCACGATGGAGTGGTTCAAGAACGAACGCCAGAAGAAGGAGATGGAGGCGGAGAAGCTTTCATCCGAACTCGCCTTTTTGAAATCGCAGGTTAATCCGCATTTTCTTTTTAACATCCTCAACAACATCTGTTCCCTGGCCCGAAAGAAATCGGATGAAACCGAAAATGCCATCATAAAACTTTCCCAGATCATGCGGTATATGCTGCAGGATTCAAAAGATGAGAAGGTAAGCCTGGAGAAGGAGATGGAATACCTGCAAAGCTACATTGAACTGCAGCGGCTGCGTTTGCCGGAAACCGTGAAAATTGATTTCTCAACCGAAGGGCGGCCCGAATTGTATTCAATAGAACCCCTCCTGCTTATTCCGTTCGTTGAAAACGCCTTCAAACACGGGGTTAGTTACAAGGGGTTGTCTGAAATTAAGATCCGCCTGATTTGCGCCGGGCAGACACTTTCATTTGTTGTGGAAAACCATATTGCAAAGCGCCATGGAAGCACGGACGAACAGGGTTCGGGGATTGGCCTGAAAAACGTGATGCGCAGGCTTGAGCTTTTATACCCCGGGAAACACCATCTGAAGATCAGCGACGATGGCGGTCAATACAAAGTGGAACTGGATATTCATTTTTAAAGGATGATACGCTGCCTTGCCATCGATGATGAGATGCTTGCCCTCGACCTGCTCGAAGACAACATAAAAAAAGTGCCCTTCCTGGAACTGGTTCAAACCTGCCGGAGCGCCATGGAGGCGATGGAAGTATTGCGCAGCCAGCCCGTCGACCTGTTGTTCCTGGATATCCAGATGCCCGACATCTCCGGGATCCAGCTGCTCAGGAGTTTGCATCACAAGCCCCTGGTTATTTTTACGACGGCTTTTTCAAAATATGCCACCGACGGCTTTGATCTCGATGTGATCGACTACCTGCTGAAACCATATGCATTTGAGCGGTTCCTGAAGGCGGTAAACAAGGTGCGCGAATACATCGACCTGCGCGACCGTGCCTCGGTTCATCCAAGTGCAAAAGAAATCGTAGCCTCCCCGAATTACCTTTTTGTCAAAGCCGACTACAAACTTTATAAGATCAACCTGAAAGACATCCTCTATGTTGAGGGATTAAAGGACTATGTAAAGATATATGCCGGCGAAAAGCCTGTCGTTACACAGATCAGCATGAAGGCGCTGGAGGAAAAACTCCCCGCACACGATTTTATCCGGGTACACCGCTCGTTTATCGTGGCTTTCAACAAAATCGACTTCATACAAAAACACATGCTTACCATCGGGAAAAAGGAAATTCCGATCAGTGAACATTACCGTGATCAGCTTTATAAGATCATTAACTACGAAAAACCATTGGATTGAAATGCCTCACCCCCTGCACCCCCTCTCCCCCGGGAGAGGGGGACGTGGAGGGTGATTAAATGCTGTTATTTTATACAAATGAAAACTAAAATTTTGCTTTTTATCCTTCTGCTCACCGCGGAACTGGCCGGGGCACAGACCAAACCCTGGACATTTCAGCAATGCCTGGATACGGCACTTCAGCGGAACATAACTGTTAACCAGAGCCGCATGAGCAACGAGCTCAACAAGGTAAGCCTGGCCCAGTCAAAGGCAAACCGGATACCCAGCGTGAGTGCAAGTGCCAATGAAGCGCTCAATGTCGGTAAAAGTGTCGATCCTACCACGTACTCATATGTAACGGAAGGTTTCCACTCGACAAACCTTGGCGTGAGCAGCAGTTACAATCTCTTCAACGGATTGCAGAACAACAATACCATCCGGCAAAACCGGCTGAGTGTGCAGGCAGGTCAGTATGATATCGAGAAGGCGAAAAATGACGTGACCCTCAACATCACCACGGGGTACCTCCAGGTGCTTTTTTCGGCCGAAATTCTTGCAGCCGCCAAAAGCCAGGAAGAAGCCACCGCCGCGCAGGTTGAGCGGACAGGGAAGATGGTGAATGCAGGCAAGTCGCCCGAAAGTGACCTGCTGCAGATACAATCGCAGCTTGCTACCGACAACCTTGCCGTGATCACGGCACAAAACCAGCTTGACCTCGCCAAAGTGACCCTGATGCAGCTCATGGATATCCCCGTCACCGATAATTTCGAGGTGGAAGTGCCCGCCATGGATGAATCGGCGGCGGGAGTGCTTGAAACCAATGCCGAGATCTACCAGAAGTCGCTGGCCGTGCAACCCCAGATCACCGGTGCTTCACTGAGAACAAGCGCTTCGGAGATGGCGCTGAAAGTTTCGCAGGGTGCATACTGGCCCCGGGTCAGCCTGGGTGCCAACATGAGTTCCAACTATGCTTCGAGCCGTAAAAAGGGAGGCGAGGTAAATCAGCAGGGATATCCCTTTTTTCAGCAGATGTGGGACAACCTCGGCCAGTCGTTTTCCATGGGGGTGTCCATCCCGATATACAGCAACCGCGCGACCAGGAGCAACATCGAACGGGCCAGGATCAACCTGCTTACCACCCGGCTGAATGAACAGAACGTTAAAAATGTGTTGCGGAAAAATGTTGAGCAAACATATACCGACATGCGTGCCTCGGTAAAAAAGTACGAAGCCACGAAACTGCAGGTTGCTGCAGTAGAGTCGGTGTATAAAAATGCCGAAAAGAAGTATTCGGTCGGGGTGATGAGCGCCACCGATTTCCTGATCCAGAAGAACAACTTTACACAATCGCAATCGAATCTCATCCAGGCGAAATACGATTATATTTTCAAGAGGAAGATACTGGATTTTTACCAGGGAAAAGCCATAACATTTTAATTTACGATTTACGATTTACGATTTACGATTTACGATTTAAGTTGATAGTTAACAAGATGAAGTTTATGAAAAAGGCATATTGGGTTATTTTAGCGGTGGTGGTGGTTGCGGCGGGGATCGGTGGATGGATGATCATCGGAAAGAAAAAGGCGGAAGCTGTGGAATACAGGACCGCCAAAATTGAAAAAGGCGACATCCAGGTTACCGTCA
The DNA here is from genome assembly GCA_026391835.1 of Bacteroidota bacterium. Lineage (GTDB taxonomy): Bacteria > Bacteroidota > Bacteroidia > Bacteroidales > FEN-979 > CAIVAT01. Next base: position 33,475 of record JAPLDF010000038.1, on the reverse strand, counting down.
GGGCGAGCGGCACATTGCAGGCGGTGACGACCGTACAGGTTGGCACCCAGGTGTCGGGGATCATTAAAAAAATCCTGGTCGATTTCAATTCCGTGGTCAGGGAGGGACAGGTCATCGCCGTGCTCGATACCACGCTGCTTGCGCAGGCCGTTGATGATGCCAGGGCCTCCCTGAGAAAGGCTGATATCCAGGTAAACCAGTCAAAACGGGACTTCGACCGCACAAAAACATTGTTCGAACAAAAGGTGATGGCCCAGGCCGATTACGACCTGGCGCTGACCACCTATGAGACTGCCGTTGCCAATGCCATCTCGGCCCAGTCGGCACTGAACCGGTCAAAGATCAATCTCCGGTATGCCACCATTATTGCACCCATATCAGGGGTGGTGGTATCGCGGGCGGTGGATGTGGGGCAAACGGTAGCATCCAGCTTCAGCACCCCCACCATGTTCACCATTGCCAACGACCTTACCAAGATGCAGGTACAGGCAAACATCGACGAGGGCGATATCGGTAAAATACTGGTCGACCAGACCGTGAAATTCACAGTGGATGCCTATCCCGACATGACCTTTGACGGAACGGTGCGCCAGGTGCGGCTTCAGCCGGTCGTGACACAGAATGTGGTCAACTATACCGTGATCGTTGATGTTCCGAATCCGGAGTTGAAGTTGTTGCCCGGGATGACCGCCAACATTACCGTGATGGTGCAGGAGGAGAAAGACATTTTAAAAGTGCCCGCCACGGCCCTGCGGTTCAGTCCGCCCAAGGAATACGTCGATGCGCTGGAAAAGAACCTTCCGGATTCGGTTAAGAAGAGACGTGAAATGTGGAGCAAGGGAGGAGGAGGAGGACGCCCGGGAGGCTCCGGCGGAGGTGAAGTCCGCCGGCGGGGAAGTTCCGGTATGATCTGGATCAAGGTCGGAGATTCCCTGAAACCACGCCGCGTGCGCCTGGGTGTAACCGACGGCTTGAATACCGAAGTCCGTGGAAAAATAGAAGAAGGGCAGGAGGTTGTTCTCAGCATGACCAGCCCGCAAAGTACCCAGGCCGGTCAGCAGCAACAGCAGCAAAATCCATTTGCACCCTCGATGCAGCGGGGTGGCACCGGCGGCAGGGGAGGACGCTAACATGAACAAGGCAATCATTTCTGTCAAGGCCCTGGTAAAGATCTACAAGATGGGGGATGTCGAGGTGCATGCCCTCCGCGGGGTGAATGCCGAAATCCTGAACGATGACTTCGTGGCCATCATGGGGAAAAGCGGCTCGGGCAAATCCACCTTCATGAACATCATCGGGTGCCTTGATGTGCCTACCCGTGGCCAGTACCAGCTTGACGGGGTGGATGTAAGCAGCCTCTCCAAAGACCAGCTGGCCAACCTGCGAAACCGCAAGATCGGTTTTGTATTCCAGTCGTTTAACCTGCTGTCGCGGACCTCGGCGCTCGAAAATGTAGAACTGCCGCTGATGTACAATAAAAAGATCACCTCCCGCGAGATGCGCGAACGTTCGCTGGATGCACTGGAAGCTGTTGGCCTTGCCGACCGCGCCCACCATTTCCCGAACCAGCTTTCGGGTGGCGAGCAGCAGCGGGTGGCCATCGCACGCTCCCTGGTGAACGACCCGGTTGTGATCCTGGCCGATGAACCTACCGGCAACCTGGATACCCGCACCAGTATTGACGTGATGGGCATTTTCCAGAAGTTGAACGAGAAAGGGATCACCATCGTGATTGTAACCCATGAGTCCGATATTGCGGCTTATACCAAGCGAAACATCACCTTCCGCGACGGGAAGATCATCAGGGCCGTAGAGGTGGAAAAACCGAGGAATGCCGCCTATGAGCTGGCGAACATGCCCGTAATGGCTGAGGAGGAGGAAGAAGTATGAAGCTGAAAAACCTTTTAAAGGCTGCCTTGCGTTCGCTGGCCAAAAACAAGATGCGCACCTTCCTGACCATGCTTGGGATTATAATCGGCGTGGCTTCCGTTATCGCCATGCTGGCCATCGGGGAAGGGTCGAAACAAAGCATCCAGGCGCAGATCTCCACCCTGGGCACCAATGTGCTCATGATCTTCCCGCAGGCAAGCAACACCGGCGGGGTGCGCATGGAGGCAGGGTCGTCACAGAAGATGACGATCGATGACGTAACGGCCATCTCCGACCGCTGTCCGTCGGTGGCATATGTCACGCCGCAGGTCCGCAGCAGCGGCCAGCTGGTGAATGGCAACATGAACTGGCGCACCTCCGTATACGGCGTTTATCCGAATTACTTTGAAATCAGGAACCTCAAGCTGATGAGCGGAAATCTCTTTACCATGAACGATGACCGCAGCGCCACCAAAGTTTGCGTGATCGGCCAGACCGTGGTCACGAACCTGTTCGGTGCCGATACCGATCCGGTTGGCAGCTTCATCCGTATCAATAAAATTCCTTTTAAAATTGTCGGCATCACCGAGAAAAAAGGGCAGAATGCGTTTGGCCAGGACCAGGATGATATGGTGATCGCACCATTCAGCACCGTCCAGAAACGGATCATGGCGGTGACCTACATCCAGAGCATGCTGGCATCCGCAAAGTCAGAACCGCTTATCCCCGTTGCGTCGCAGGAGATCACCGATGTGCTGAAAGCCAAGCACAACCTCGGGCCATCCGAGGATGCCGATTTCACCATCCGTACGCAGACAGATATTGCTGCCGCGGCCACGGCAACTTCCGGGATCCTAACCATCCTGCTGGCCACCATCGCAAGTATTTCGCTGCTTGTGGGGGGCATCGGGATCATGAACATCATGCTGGTTTCGGTGACCGAACGCACCCGTGAGATCGGGATCAGGATGAGCGTGGGCGCCCGCGGCCGGGATGTGCTGCTCCAGTTTCTCATCGAAGCCCTGCTGATCAGCCTGCTCGGGGGTTTTATCGGGGTAACGCTCGGCGTGCTGGTTTCACAGCTCATCGCCAACATCCTCAGCTGGCCGGTGACCATTACCATTCAGTCCATCCTCATGTCATTCCTCTTCTCTTCGGCCATCGGCATCTTTTTTGGCTGGTATCCGGCACGAAAGGCCGCCGGGTTGAACCCGATCGATGCACTGAGGTACGAATAGCCCTCAACATCTCTGCTGCCCTCCGCGGCCCTCTGCGCCTTCTCCGCGGCCCTCTGCGCCTTCTCCGCGGTTAAATTCTTTTTACCGCTGAGAACACAGAGAAGGCGCAGAGGGCCGCAGAGTGGGTTTGCCCGGGAGTCAGGTTAAAGAGCGGAAGTACCCATTTTTGAAATTTCGGTCCAGATATCTGCAGCAATGAGTTCGGGAGAGCGGTTGCCGTCGGTTATAAAGATCTTCTCGGCCCCTTTCAGCTTCCCCATTGCTTCAAAATACTTGGCCCGGACCTTTACCTGGTTTTCAATGGTTTCAAACAGTTCCAGTGAACTTCTGCCCCTTTTGATCCGGTCCATGCCGGTTTCGGGAGCGATATCGATGAAAATATTCAGATCGGGGCGGAGCAGGCCGGCGCTTAGCGAGTTGGCTTCGATCACCCAGTCAAGCGACATGTGCGCGCCATGGTATGCATACGACGAAAAGTAGTACCTGTCGGTAATAACCGTAAAGCCATCTTCCAGTTTTTTCAGGATGCCATTGGCCTTGTTCAGCAGGTGGTCGAGCCGGTCGGCAACAAAAAGCCCCGCAATCGTCCGGTGGTCGGCTTCAATTCTGTGGTTGAAAATGTCCCTGATGATTGTTCCGATGTAGCTGTCGGTGGGTTCCACGGTGGAATACACCCGGTGCCCTGCTTCTGTTAATTTCTCCGCCAGCAGCTTAACCTGTGTGCTTTTCCCGCTCCCGTCGATACCTTCAAAGGCGATAAATAAATTCCGTTTCATCTTAAGTTCCATATAAACGCAATATTAATAAATATCGTGTTAGAATTGGCTGGTTTCAGGGAATCTTTGGGAAAAAGGTTTTACGGTTGTCTGCTCTCGGAAACTTTAATTTTATTTCATATTCGCATTCAGAAAGGTTTTCGTCTCTTCAAGCATGGTTGCGGTTGCACCTGAAGATAAATAGTGGGTTTCGTTGTCGAGAAGCAGCATATGAACAGGGGCATTTATAGCTTTCATCACCTGGTTCAGGTTGACCGATTGCGAAACAGGAACAACACTGTCGTAGACGCCATGGATGAGCAGGGTGGGAGGGCTGCCGGCATTCATTAGGTGTATTGGGTTTGCCTGCGACCAGTTTGCCGGCAAGGTATCACCTTCCATGAGTTTGATCTCCCAGAGCAGGTAAGGGGTTTTCCAGAGCATGGTATCCTGTACGTTGGAGGGGCCTGCCAGGGAGACCACCGAACTGATGGATTGTTTCCTGTTCCCCGACGATGAATAGAGCAATGCTAGGTGACCGCCTGCACTGTAACCGAACAGGGCGATGCTGCTGCTCCCGACACCCCAGGCTGAAGCATTCTCCGACAGGCAAGCGATCATTGAATCGATGTCGGCAAGCATATGACGGTAATGGATCGAATCATTCGCAAGCCGGTAGTTCATGGAGATGGCGGCAAACCCGGCTGCGGCAAATTGCCGGGCATAATAATCGCAGTCCCGTTTATTGCCGGTAACCCATCCGCCCCCGTGGATCAGCAGGATCATTTTGGTATCCGCGCTGCGGCCTTCGGGCAGGAACAGGTCATACCGCTGGAGGGTGTCGGTTCCGTAGGCCAGGTCAAGTTTTTCCTGGTAGGATGACGGGATAACCGCCTGCGGTGATTTGCGGCACCCGGAAGCGGCGACCAGGAAACACAGTAGCAGCCCCACAATGACTTGAAGAAAACTCGGGATTCGTTTTTTTATCATGGACAACTTGATTAACAGCGGGAATTTTCACAAAACTACCCCGCAAACATGGAGTTTGGATAATGAATAGGTAAACAGGCGGATTCTACGGGTATTCGTAGCATTATAATCCCGAAAGCCAGGAATGGACTGCTTCTGCATAGGTATCTCCGATCGGTATTTTAATGGTTTCGAGAAAGATGTGTTTTTTACGGACGCTCCTGACGTTTTTCAGCGAAACGATGAAACTCCTGTGTACCCGCATGAACCGGCCTTCCGGCAGCTTTTCCAGGACATTCTTCAGGCTCATGAGCGAGAGGACGGGTCTCTTTTCATCCAGGAAGTGAATTTTAATGTAATCATCAAGCCCTTCGATATAGAGGATGTCGCCAAAACTGACCTTCACAGTGCCATAACCCGATTTCACGCACATGAAGTCTTCTTCCGGCTCCAGTGCAGCCGCCCGGCGCATGGCCATCAGTTTCCCCGCCTTCTCCAGGGCTTTTTCAAACCGTTCGAATTTGATCGGTTTTACCAGGTAATCAACCGCTTCGAGTTCAAAGCCCTTCACAGCATATTCGGCGTAGGCGGTGGTGAAGATCACCATGGGGCGCTCTTTCAGGCTTTGCAGGAACTGGATCCCGCTGATATCGGGCATCCGGATGTCGAGGATGATCAGGTCAACCTGCTGCAACTTGAGGAAGGTCAACGCCTGGATGGCATCGGTGAACGTGTTTAAAAGCCTTACCAGTGGTGTGTCAGAAACATATTTCCTGATCACTTCCAGTGCCAGTGGCTCATCGTCGACAGCAATACAGGTCATCATGCCAGGGATATCTCGAGATTTACCATGAAGATTGTTCCGGTGTTCGACAGTACCAGCTTGTGCCTCCCCGGGTACATCAGGTTCAGCCGCTGCCGGGTGTTCTGGATGCCGATGCCGAATGTTTCGGCTTTTTCCCTGCCGGCAAATACATGGTTTGAAACATTGAACGTAAGCAACCCGCCGGCAATTTTCAGATCAATGCTGATCACCGCATTTTCATGGGAACTGGTGCCATATTTGAATGCGTTCTCGACAAACGGAACCAGTATCATCGGCGGAATCATGTATGGCCCGGGATCCCCTTCGATATTTACCCGGATATCTATGTTGCCGGCCAGACGCATCTTCTGCAGTTCAACATAATGCACAACATATTCAAGTTCAAGTTCAAGCGGCACGGTCTCGTGCTCCACATCCTGGATCACATACCGCATCATGTCCGACAGCATCATCACCGCTTCGGCGGTCTTGTCGCTTTGTATCAGTGCAAGGCTGTATATGCTGTTCAGGGTGTTGAACAGGAAATGCGGGTTGATCTGGTGTTTCAGCAATGCAAGCTCGGTATGCAGTTTCTCTTTTTCCGCCTCTTTGCGTAACTTTTCGTTGAGCTGGAGTTTTTCCGAAAACCGAAGGCCCAGGCTTAACCCGGTTACCATAAAGGAGGAGAGCAGGAAGTTGAACAGCGGCCAGTTCCGCACCGGCGGAGGCAGCTTGTCGTTGGGGGGAGGCCTGAGAAGTCCCTGCCGGCCCGTTTCCCATTCCGTCTTTGAAGGAAGCTGGCGCTCCATGTTGACTCTCCTGAAATCGGGAACGAAATGGTCATGCAACAACCCGAGGAACAGCGTAAAAATGATGATCATCAGGGCTGCAGTGATGAAATACATGACTTTCTTCCCGGTAAAAAAGAAACGCGGGGCCAGCAGGTTGTAACTCGTGTAAAAAAGGACCGCGAAACAGGCAAGCTGAAACCACACTTCGATCATGAAAGAGCGGTCGCGCGCCGAATTGCCATAGAGCATGTAGGCCGGGAGGATAAACAGTACAGACCAGACCACCAGGTGCAGCAGTACCCTGAGTTTCTTCCCGGTTAAAAAAGATCGTGTCATGTTGTTAAAATGTAAAATAATATCCGATCCCGATCACATAGTCCGTTTCGGGGTTCACCACGTTGTATTCGCGGCAGAACAGGTAATGCAGGTCGATCATGTGCATCCGGTTGAAGGTATACTCCATGCCTGCGCACAGCCTGAGCTGATCGAATGAGTAAGCTGCCGTTACACCGGTACGGAAATATGTTTCGGCATACAGGTAGGGTTCGAATTTTTTCTGAAGGTCATATTTCACCGTAAGTTTTGTCCGCAGGTGGTTCTTTGGGATTTCCGACTTTTTGGTGGTCTGTTCTTCGGCATACCTTGACTGGTAGCGCAGCCTTAGGGCCAGCGTGACCGGTTTCAGCTTTTCCCGGTAACTTCCTTCAACATACCAGCTGTTCTGGTATTTGTATGTGTCGTCATACCTTCTCTTCATCGTGAAACGGTATGATGCACCGGCCTTGAATCGCTGCAGAAACCGGTAGCTGAGGCCAAGGTCACTGAAAATGGTGCCCACTTCGGTGATGTTCTCGTTCATCCGCATCTCCTCCGTAAACCCAAGCGACAGGGCGGGTGTCAGTTTCTTTTCCAGGTTTGCGCTCAGCCACAGCTGGGCGTCGTTCACCTGCGAACGGAGCGTGTTGCCTGCAAGGACCAGGAAAAATATTAAAAGATATCCCGGCCTTTTAGTCATAATAGTATACCTTGATCACAGCTGAGTCCTTGAGAAAATTTATCTTTCCGATCACGATCCGGTGAATGTTGAGGCCGGTCCTGTTCCGGAGGTCACCCATCAGGGCTTCATGGTTGCCGGGTTTGATCATCTCGATGTTTTCGTACTGGATGCTCTTCAGGAGTTCCCGCTTGAAGATGATATTCCCGTCGAGAACGAAGGTGCTGGTAAGGATGATGCCATGAATGATCGCCAGTTCATAATATTCGAGTTGGATGGCACTGATGACCCCCATCGAAATGAAGATGAAAAGGTAGGTGAGATCCTTCATCGAAAGCCCCTGGGTGCGGTACCGCAGCATCGAGAATACCGCAAAAAGCCCGAATGCCGCCCCTACCGAGAGTTTGACATATTTCAGCACGAAGGTAAGCAGGAAGATCACCAGGTTGAAGATGATGAAGGTAAAGATATAGTCGAGCTTCCGGTAGTTGGGGTAATAGATGAACAGGATGATCAGCGCCACGTTGAGCAGGTTGATGCCCAGGCTTATGAGGAACTTTTCGTTCATCTCGAGGATCTTTTGCTCCTTCTTCTTCGATTTGGTCTCTTTGGAAACGGGCTCTTCCATAAGCGCCAGGTCGGGATCCGCCTGTTGAGGCAGGCACACCTTGACCGGCATGGCCAGGAGCAGAAGCAGGAAGAACATTGTAAGTTGCTTAGCAGATATCATGATTCAGTTTGTTAATGTGAATGAGTTTCTGTTTGAAATTGTTTTGTTTGATCTCCTGGTTGAGACTGATGATCCCCAGGCAATATTTGCTGATATTCGTTCCGGGAACATGCTCCCTGTGCAGGATACCGGAAATGACGGAAGGTGCCGACCTGTCCTGTTTTACTTCGGCGATCACCAACCCGGGGTATGAACGTTCGGCCAGTCCGTGCCTGAAAGTAAGACCGGTATCGATGGTAACCCGCTCCGACATGCCATGATTGACCAGGGTGATGCGGGTGAAATTAACCCAGAGGACAGGCTGAAGCATGCCGGGCGTGAGTTTCGTCGTGGTGGTCAGCAGGCGCTCCTGTTTGCCGGTGATCTCCTCCTGCGGACCTTTTTGCCTGTTCCGCTCCTTCAACGTCCTTCCCTTGTTGTTTTTGAACTTGATTTCGAAATAGCAGAGACCGGAATCGACGTATTTTCGGCTGCGGACTTTGAAACGGTTCAGCCGTTTGTTATGATGGTTCAGGTACAGCCTGTGTTCTGGTGTGTCGAAATAGAGGGTTTCATACCGCTGAAGCCGGACCATCCCGATCTCCAGGACATAGTAAGAGGCATAAAGCTGCTCCAGGACACAGGGCAGCTTCGCCGCATTGAAGATGAATTTTGAATCCATCCGGTTAAGCAGTTTCACCTCATCCATTTTTTCAAGCGGGATGGGCTCAAACAGTGTGATCATTTCATCAATAGTAGACATATTCCCACTTTTTCGACTTGTCTTTCTTTTTAGATCCCGGGGCGGTGGTCTTCCCGGTCTTCAGGTTTTTGGAATTATAGGTATAGACCGATTTTTTCAGGAGGGTTCCCGTGGCATCCGACTCTGTTTCGGAAATTTTGTTGCCGCTGGCATCGTAAGCGTATACCGTTTTTTTGCGGATTGCTCCCGTACCTTCATACTCCACCTCCTCGGTCATGTCTTTCAGGGCGTTATACTTATATGTCTTTCGGAGGTTTTTCTTTTTTGCCAGGTCGAATTCAGTCTCTTCGGTTTTGTTTTTGAAACTGTCGTAAACGGCGGTTGCCTTAAATGACACAGTTCCGTCGGGAGCATATTCGATTTTTACCGTCGTGTGTCCTGCCTTGTCAAACTCCTCATAGGATGTTTTATAGGTCGTGGCCTTGTCATCAGCGGTGGTGGTTTCCCATTCAGTCGTCGACTTGATCTTGTATTTCTTTCGTTCTTTCTTGCTTTGGCAGGGGGCGGTGAGCCCGATCAGCAGGCACAGGAATAAAATAATTGTCCGGTTCATATTGGGTTAGTTAAAGATTACGAGATCAGGCACTTCAATCTCCTGTTTTTTGTTGGGGATCACGACCTCCCTGATCACAGGGACCATCGCACTGGTTTGCAGCGTCGAGTCCTTGGATAATACATAAACTTTATATGTTCCCGCACGCAGGTATTTGAATTCCCAGGTCCCGTCATAGCTTGTCTGGATGCGGTCGCCGTAATCCCGGTCGTCGCCATAGATGAGATAAACCCAGATCTCGGGACCATAATAGGTCTCCTGCAACACAGTGAAGGTGGAGTTGTAATCCTTCACCAGCACCTTTCCGTAGATGGTCGATTTGCCGCCTGTTCCGGGCTCTTTTTTGCATGAAATCATCATCATGGGGACGGCCAGTAGCAATAACATGCTGATGGTGAAGGATTTTTTAAATTTGGATGTCATAGAAGTATAATTATTTGCGGGTTAATTCATTGCAGGAGCGTTTTTTACAATCTGTGTACCAGGGAATTTGATAAAAATTTAAACAATCTCATAAAGTTAATAAATAACGAGTTTTTGGGTTGTGACAGCCCCGTTGCAGCCAACCCGTATCATATAGAGCCCGCTGCCGAGGGTCGAAATATCAACCGGTTGTGCCACGGGCTGTACCAGGCTGGTATTGTAAAGAGTGGTATTTTCGAGGACCGGTTTTCCGAGGGAGTTGATAATCGTTACGCTTACCGGCCCCGAATGGTCCATGATCTCGATGTTGACCACTTCCCTTGCGGGGTTCGGGTAGAGGAGGAACCCTGTTCCGGGTGTTGTCCCGGAAGTGTTGTAGCTTCCCTTTGTCGGAAGCATAAAGGTCATCGCACCGGTTCCGTTCGGATATCTGCCCGTGCTCTTTCCCGCAACCTGCAGCCCGTAACTGGCCGAATCGACTGCCAGGCCCGATGCGTTCGACAACCGCAGGGTGCCTCTCGACGTGGGAAGCGTGATGGATGATGCCGTCGTTCCTGCTTTGATATTCTCGCCCGGGTAGATAAGGAGATATTTTTTAGGCGGGATGACCGTATCCTGGATTTCCCATTTTGCAGGAGAAGCCGGGTCGTCGGAAAGTTTCATCCCTCCCAGGTTCAGGGGCTCGGAAGAGGTATTGAGCAGTTCGATCCAGGTTTCAATGCCGCTTCCGGTGTGGAACTCATTCAGCACCACGTCCCCGACAACGATCATCGGCTGGAGGGAGAAGAATTGGTATTCGGCCCTTTCAGGCGAAAAGATGCCCGCACTGTCGTTTTCAGCGTAAAAATAATACTGGATCACGGGGCCGGTGAGAAGGAGGGATGCCCCGTAAATCCCGTCTCCGGCAATACTGTCATGGTGGTTCCCGTCATCTTCCATCGGGATCTTCGTGAACGCATCAGCAGACCGGAAGCGGAAGCCAAGGAAAACCCTGGACGTTCCGGTTGCCTGCACGGTGAACCAGGCCTGTTGACCCTTTACCGGGACTTCCGGATCATGCCGGTGCCACCCGATCACCGGGGCGCCCCGGATGCCGGGCAAAGTGTCAAGATAGTTCACCCTGGCCTCGACAAGGTCCCTGATCCCCGGGAATTCATTGGCCGAACCGGAACTTCCGACGGTGTTCAGCAGGTTTTCATGGAAATATTCGTAGGAGTAAAACTTGTTCGTATCTTCATTGACCGACGAGTCGATGACTGCCTGAATGAGTTGCCCCCTTGTGAAATATTCATTGTTGCTTAAATTCTCCTCCACGATCGTCCGCATATGTGCCAGGAACATTCTCCTCAGCGTGTCATTCTTCAGCAGTTTGGTTACCAGGGGACGCGGGGATACGGCGAAATCAATTAGCCCGAGCGGGTTCAGCTGTTTGGTCTGCGGGATGGTCAGCCCGTTGAAATGGGTAGACCCGTCGGAATGGCGGAAGCTGCCGAACGACATGTTCATGTCCCACGGGATCATTTGAAAAATCCCGTTGTTATCTTTGTACATGTAGTAATTCTGTGAATACCCGATGTAGCTGTCGAGGTTGAGCAGTGCGTAATTGAATGCATGCATCCACAGGGCACGGTCAACATTCAGCACCTGTGAAATGCTGTCGGGATCCTGGTTCAGGACAGCAATGAAATGGTAAAGGTCAGACCAGCCGTAATCCGATTCAAGCGCATAAAAGGGCTGGTAAGCCGTGGAATCGGTACCGTGCGTATTTGCAAGGTTTGCATTCTGGCCGAACGGGTATTCAAGCGTTGCGGGCGATCCCTTGATAAAACTGTTGCCATTGCCGGAGAAATACCCGGTCAGGAATTCCGCATTTACCGCCTCCACGTTGGAATAAAGTCCGAGCAGGGTATCATTGACATAAACATGCGCAAAATTCGCATGACTCGCCGGCATGTACTTCCTGGCGATCTCATACGACAGGGCTTCCCGGATAAAAGAGGGGTCGTAGTTGACATTTCCCAGCCTTAAACTCGTATATCCCTTGTAGTTGTTGTTATTCCGGCTGTAGGCCAGGTCGATGTTGAACGGGTTTTTAACATCCTTCACATCCACGGAACTGAATCCTTTGTAACGGATCCCAACGTTTTTGAGAAGCTGCCCGTTGATCAGGATGTCACAGTCCAGGCGGTCATTTCCCAGGCTTGATGTAAATACGCTGTCGAGCATATGTTTCCAGTTCTTCTCATGCATGATGATCCTGATCTCCTGGATCTTCCCCACATCGTAAAACCCTTCCTGTCCCATCACCGGGAACAGGAAGGCAAAAAAGATTATTGCAAAGATTGTCTGCCTCACCTGATAACAAGTTTTCCTGAGTAACTGCCCTGCCCGGTTGCATATTTCATAAGGTAAACCCCGGCAGGCAGGCCCTGGAGGCTGACAACGTTTGAGCCTTTCACAAGGAGTTGCGACATGCGTACTTTCCCGTCAATTGTCATGACCGAAAGTTTTCCGGAGGTGGCCAGGCCATCCAGGTGGATTTCGGTGGTTGCGGGGTTTGGAAAAATATTCAACGTCATCCCGGCCGGTTCGCCCACACCCGAAGTGGGGTCATACAATTTGGAAACGCCCGATCCGGTTGTAATCCAGATGAAGTCGGACTTGTCAACGGCAACCCTTTTAACAAGTGTGTTGACCAGGCCGTTGGCAACGGTATAGGAGCGCCAGTCGCTGGCATTGTTGCGGGTAATTCCCCCTTCCTGGTTATAGATGTCGTAAAGTCCGAACCACATCGTCTTTCTTGAATCCATGGCGAGGTCGGTGACGAAGCTGTTTAACATTCCCTGGGCTTTCCTGTACGTACAAACCCAATGGTCGAGGCTGTCGAAAACCGCCACCCCGTTGTATGTGCCGATCCATTTTGTTTTGTTGGCCCCCATGCCGATCGCATAAATGTTGTCGGAAGGAAGGCTGTCGGCCGCCATGGTGAAATTTGTAAACGTCGTTCCGTTGAATTTGGACACTCCCCCAAGAAAGGTTCCCAGCCATTTGTTCCCGCTCCCGTCGATGGCGATGTAGCTGATGAGGTTGCCGGGCAATCCATCCGTGGTGGTGTAGTTTTTCCACGTTGTGCCGTTAAAGTTTGACAAGCCGTTGCCGGTTCCGATCCACACGCTTCCGTCGGGATCGCCGGCAATATAGTTCACTGTATTGTTCACAAGGCCGTGGACAGCAGTATAGGATGTCCACACCGAACCGTCAAATTTACTGACGCCATAATCCGTTCCTACCCAAACATGGTTGTTTACATCTACAGCGATGCAGTTAATGTAATTGTCAATCAATCCGTTTGCAGTCGTGTAGGTAGTCCAGGCGGTGTCGTTGAATGTGGCAACCCCGGCCTGTGTGCCAAACCATTTGTGGTTGCCGGCATCGATGGCGACACCCGTCACATTGTCGGAAGGAAGTCCGTTTGCGGAGGTGTAGTTGGTGAATTGCTGCGCCCGGATAACGGATCCTGCAAGCACCAGCAGGAGAAGCAGCATGTTGCGGATAATTGGTTTCATGTTTTTTTCTTTTAGGTTATTTAACAAGAATTATTTTTTCACCGGCATATTCCCGGTTGCCGGTAAGCAGCGTAAGGTAATAGATTCCGCCTGGAAGCCCTGAAAGGTCCAGCGTATGCTGGTTCCTGAATGTCCCCGCGACCTTCCCGAGGGCATTGAATATGGTCACGGTGAATGATGTGTTTTCAAGGCGCTTCCCGGTAACGGTGATCCAATTAGTAGCCGGGTTGGGGAATATCCTGATCTCGTTTCTGAAGGAGGATTCACCTATGCCGGTACCATCAACGGTGATCACGATGGAATCCGTGGCCGAACAGGGGCCATTCTTAACCGTTGCATAATACGTTGTTGTTGCAGCAGGTGAAACAACGGGATTTTGCAGGCCGGATGAAAACCCCGGCGGGTTTGACATCCAGGAATAAGTATATGCGACGCCACCCGTAACCGAAACACCAAGTTGCGAACTGCCCCCGGGAGCGATTGTTGCAGGAGAACCGGTTGCCGTTGCCCCATAGGTTCCTGTTATAAAGCATGGGGGGTAACGGAACGACTGGGCCAGGGTGCTTCCGGCACTTTTCGACCACACCTGGACCTGGTTTGAGTCGATCTCGTAGATAAAACCCGACATGCCAATGCAGATCAGCGTGTTCCCGTTTGGCAGCTGCTGCGAATTTCCATTGTCCGGGCTCGTATTGCCGCTGTAGGTGTTTCTCCAGTCATAGGTTGCAGGTGCATATGCCGTACCCGGAACCAGGGTGTAATTGTACCCGTTGTAGGGCGGATTGACCAGGTCGACGCAGGTTTTTCCGCCGGTACCTCCCTTGTTGTTGAAGCCGCCAAGTGCATTCGGGAACAGGGGATTGTCGGCAGGTACCCAGTGTGCGTCGTGAACCACGTTGAAATCTGTGGTTCCGGCAGTATTGTAAGCGGCCGGATTCCCCCAGCGGTAGAGAAGGTCCCCGCCCTTTCCCGAATTTCCCCCGGCATGTGATGCAGCTTCCGCAGTTGTGGTGCTGTGATCGATTACATAAATCTCATTGAGCGCATGTGAACTGAATGTGACCTGGTCCAGCGTTTCGTTGTAGTCAACCCCGTTCATGTGCATCCAGTCTTTTGATGTATGGTAGTTGATGTTGAGCAGTTCGGGATGGTCGGCCACCACGCCGTAGTTGCTTTTAGCCGGGTCAAAATTCTGTACAAGGTGATCCCACGCATGCCATTCCCAAACCACTGTTCCGCCGCTTGTTCCCGAAGGCTGGATCTCGACGATTTTATCGGGCCACATCTCGATGCCCTGGGAGCATCCCGCCTGGGTCACCTGGGCCGCACTCTTGCGCTCATAGGCGATCAGCAGGACGTTGCCGTTGGGCATGCCGTGAATGTCGTGATGGGAGCAGTAATCAGTGGTGGAATAGACAAAATCCCATAGAACATTGCCGTTCCAGTCGACTTTTTGCACCTCCCCTGAAATCGGGCCCCCGGTAAAGGAGTTTCCCTGGTGGTTGACGGTTCTCAGCAATACCCCCCCCGCAAGCAGGTAGCTGGCATAACAGGTCTGTTTGCTTGCACTGAAGGTCCATGTGTGATAGGTGTTCCCGGAAAGATCAACCAGGTAAGCTTTCGTGCCTCCCTGCGGAAAATAGAGCGTGTACCCGTCGTACGTCTGGGAACCCACTGAACCCATGAGGAAAAGGAAGCCAAATAACCACGCGGTCGACAACATGGCAACCCTGAAGCGGTGGCGAAAATGAAATATTTTTTGCATATCTTTCTTTATGGTTGTCACGACAAACAATTATGTTATTTAATCAGGATGATCTTTTTTGTAAGTGATTCCGACCGGTCTGTCACAATGGAAAGATAATATATTCCGCCTGCCATCCCTGAAAGATCAAATGTACAGATGTTTTTCGAAGAGAGAACCATCCTGCCCAGGGAGTTGAACAACCTGGCGTCGAACGACCTGTTCTCCAGCCCGGTGCCGCCGACCCTGATGGTGCCGTTTGTCGGGTTGGGATAAACAGTGACACTACATCCGTCGATCGCTTCGCCGATGCCCACATAGATGAAGGGGGCCGACATCTGGGAGATGCAACCGGTGGAGCCGGTAACCTGTACCTGGTAGGATCCGGGTTGGGGGATCAGGAGGTACTGTCCGGTAGCCCCGCTGAGGATGCCGCCATCCAGGTACCACTGGTTCCCGGCGGGTGAACTCGACATCAGCGAATCGCCGCTGAGGGTAATGACCGGCGTGGCTGGCAATGCGTCGACG
Source organism: Bacteroidota bacterium (assembly GCA_026391835.1). GTDB lineage: Bacteria > Bacteroidota > Bacteroidia > Bacteroidales > FEN-979 > CAIVAT01. The sequence goes on along the minus strand of JAPLDF010000038.1, from coordinate 17,768 downwards.
GTAACCAGCACCGAATCGGAGGCCTGGCAGCCGTCGGCCAAGATGCCGGCGATGTACATCGTTGTTGCAGAAGGGGATACAGCCGGGTTGGGCAGGGCGGAGGTGAATCCTGCAGGGATGGAGGTCCAGGCGTAAACGTAGTTTGCCGTTCCGCCGGGGGTGGCATTCAGCTGTGATGAGCCATTGGGGCATATCTCCTGGGGGTCGGCGGTGGCGAGGACCGTAGGCGGCGCAAGCATGTCGACTGTTGTGGAGTTCGTTGCCGTGCAGGTCCCGCTGGTGATGGTAACCGTATAGGTTGTTGCCACACCCGGGTTTACAACCGGGTTCTGCAGGGCGGAGGTGAATCCTGCAGGAACGGAGGTCCAGGAATAGGAATAGGGGCCGGTTCCGCTTGGTACGGCCGAAAGTTGTGCTGATGCAAACGGGCATACCTGCGATGGGTAGGCACTTGCCGCCACCGTGGGCTGCGGGATGACGGTAACGGTAACGGTATCACCGGCAGAGCAGGTGCCGCTGGTCATGGTTACAATATAGCTTGTGGTGACGGCAGGCGAAACAACAGGGTTTTGCAGGGTGGAGGTAAACCCTGCCGGAAGCGATGTCCAGGAATAGGTGTTGGATGTGCCGCCCGAAGGGGTTGCGGTAAGCTGGACAGATGTTCCCGTGCAGACCTGGTTTGGTGATGCGGTTGCTGTGACCGTCCCCGGGCCGTTGACATAACAGGCGGTATACCGGAAGGCATTGGTAACCGAACCTGCAATGGTTTTTGACCATACAACCGTCTGACCTGGGTTGATTTCGTAAATATATCCTGAGAATGAAATGCAGACCAGGGTATTCCCGTTAGGCAGTTGCTGCGAATTTCCCTCGTCCTGGGTGGGCGTGCCGCTGTAGGTATGACGCCAGTCATAGGTGGCCGGGGCGTAGGCGGAGCCGGGGGTGAGGTTGTAATTATACCCGTTGTAAGGCGGGTTGATAAGGTCGACGCATGTTTTATTGCCCGTACCGCCTTTGTTGTTGAACCCGGCAAGGTAATTTGCATTCGGGCAATCAGCCGGCACCCAGTGTGCATCATGAACCACGTTGAAGATGGTTGTACCCGATGCCTGGTAAGCGGCAGGATTTCCCCACCGGTAGAGTAAATCCCCGCCTTTGCCCGAGTTTCCGCCGGTATGCCCTGCGGCCTGGGCAGTGGTCGTGCTGTGATCGATCACATAGAGTTCATTTAAATAATGCGAAGAGAAGGTGATCTGGTCGAGGGCTGCGTTGTAGTCGATCCCGTTCGCATGCATCCAGTCTTTCTGGGTGTTATAATTGATGTTAAGCAATTCCGGGTGCTGCACGATGGATGTGACATAATTGCTTTTGGCAGCGTTGTAGTTCTGGCAAAGGTGATCCCATGCATGCCACTCCCATACCACGGTTCCTCCCGTGGTGCCCGATGGCTGAATCTCAACGATCCTTTCAGGCCACATGGTAATGCTTTGTGAACAGCCGGCCTGGGTCACCTCCGCCGGTGTCTTTGATTCGTATGCGATCAGCAGTACATTCCCGTTTGGCATAGGGCAAATATCATGATGCGAACAATAGGTAGTGGTGGAATAAACGAAGTCCCATACGACATTTCCGTTCCAGTCAACTTTTTGTACCTCCCCGCAAACGGGTCCGCCTGTAAAGGAGTTTCCCGTCTTTGCCACGGTTCTCAGCACGGTTCCCCCCTGGAGTAAATAGGAAGAATATCCGGTGGGGGCATTGGCGGCGAATGTCCAGGTGTGGTAAGTGTTTCCGCTCATATCAACAAGGTATGCCTTGCCGTTGGTTTTGGGTGCGTAAAAAGTGTAATCACCATAGGTTTGCGCATTGAGTGTAAATGCACTCATCATAAATATGAGAATAAAGACTTTAAGATGGATCCGGTTCATAGATAAAACTGTTTTTATTGATGACTCAGTTGAATTTTAAAATGGGTTTTTGCGGTTTTTTCCGGGTACAATTTTAGTTCATGATACGCTCTTTCCTGTTACGAAATTATTTAAAAATTGTATAAGATTTTATGAATTCCAGGGAGTGGCTCCCTGTCATTTATTTTTGAATTTATTCCCTGACGATCTTCATGCTGCCAGGCTGGATACTGTTCAGGGTTTCACAGCAATTTGTTTCATAGACATGCAACATAACGCAGGGTTGCCTGTTCCCGGCAGCCTGGCCGGACAGTTGTTTTTTTACGGGAAAATTGTGGTGATTCGCTTCTACGTAGTGCTTTCACACGTATAAAGGTAGGATTGCGAAGGCTTTGGAGGGACCTGAAATCGGTAAAGAATGACTATTTGCCGGTATATAGCATTATCCCGGGTTGTCATGGTTGGTTTAACCAGGCAACCACCGGTAATATAAACGTGATAAGTTGAGTCTGCGCCGGCAAGTGTTTTTTTGCCACAAGGTAACAAGGTAACAGAGTCACAAGGTCACAAAGGTTCACAAGGTATATGCTACAGATATTCAATATTTTGTGTATCTTAGTGCCCTGGTGACTTAGTGGCATACTTTTAATGGCAGGCCCTTAGTTGTAATTCACCGAAATCTGGTAGGGGACGGCGGCCAGGTAGGCTCCATGATCCACTTCCTTGCTGAACAATACATTTAAACGGATGCCGATCTGGTCAAAAGAACCTGATTGCTGGTGCACAACACTCAAGCTGTAGCTGACCTCCTCCGTCCCTTTACTGCCGGTCAGCACCGGTGGCAAATCCCCGATATGCAGATCAAAGCAGCTGTTGATGCTGTTTTTCAGGATAAACTGGGTGCCATCCGCCGAGGTCAGCCAGATGCCGGAGATATCGTCGGGATGAAAAATTGTTGCCCCTGCACCCGCCGAACAGGTCAGCTGGGCCATTGAGGCGGTGGTTAGCAGGAACGCACTGAAAACCATGGCTATAAATGACAGGATGCGTGTTGTTTTTCTTTCGGTCCACATAATTTCGCAGTGTTAAACAAGCCCACCGTGAATTCATGAGGATGTTGCTTCGGTATACATTGAAAAAATCGAGCCGAATTAATTTGTTTGAGTTAACAGATTGAAATATAGTATTATAATAATTTTACGGTTTTTAAAAAGTCTTGATTCTGGACAACATTCCCGGTATTGGAAACTCCATTATCTTGTTCTTCAATTTTACTTCGTCATTCATTATTCATTATTCAATATTCGTTATTCATTAATCCCCCCTCTCCACCATTTTCTTTGTGAAGATATTCACGGCATTTAAAAATTTTACATATCTTTGTCAAGAATAATTCTAAATAATGGAAGCATCTTTTTTTCCGTCAGATTATATCCCGGTGCTGGTTCAATCGGTTGTGGCTTTTGGCTTTGTTGCCGCCACCATGGTGGCAACCCATTACATTGGCGGCAAGCGCAAAAAGTTCCACACCATCCGCAAAGACCAGAATTTTGAATGCGGGATTGAGGTGAAGGGCAATGCGCGCTTCCCTTTTTCTGTCAAGTACTTTTTGATCGCCATCCTCTTTGTGCTCTTCGATGTTGAAATCATCTTCTTCTATCCCTGGGCCATTAATTTCAAGGAGTTCGGCTGGGATGGATTTTGGGAAATGTTATTATTCCTGGGATTCCTCCTCTTCGGATTCTGGTACATTATTAAAAAAGGAGCATTGAACTGGGAGGACTGAAAAAACAGCTATATGGCGAAATATGCGATAGCAAAAGTTCAATATTCGACATTCGTTGTTCAATATTCGTTATTCAAAAACATAGTGAATAGCATAAATGCAAATGGAACCACCTAAATATAGCAAAGCAGATCCTCCCGACGGGTACACCGCTCCCGGGATCTTTGCGACCACGCTCGACAAGGTGGTAGGCCTGGCCAGGAAGAACTCCATCTGGCCGCTCCCCTTTGCCACCTCATGCTGCGGCATTGAGTTCATGGCCACCATGGGAGCGCATTATGACCTGGGAAGGTTTGGCGCCGAACGGCTTAGTTTCAGTCCGCGGCAGGCCGACCTGCTCATGGTGATGGGAACCATTGCAAAAAAAATGGCCCCGGTCATTCAACAGGTCTACATCCAGATGGCCGAGCCCCGCTGGGTGCTTGCCGTTGGTGCCTGTGCCTCAAGCGGGGGGATCTTCGACACCTACAGCGTTTTGCAGGGAATAGACCGGGTGGTCCCGGTGGATGTTTACGTGCCCGGCTGCCCGCCCCGCCCCGAACAGATCATCGACGGCTTCATGAAAATTCAGGACCTGGTGGAAAACGAATCAATACGCCGCCGCTATTCCCCCGAATACAGGGATTTGCTGGCGGCATACGGGATATTATTGTAACGGATAAATGGAAAACACATACATCACCGACCACCTGCAGAAGCGCTTCACACACGACATCCTTGAAACGGAGGGTGCCGGCGACATGCTCACCGTGATTGTCACCACACCCGTGATCCATGAAGTGATCCGTTTTCTGAAGGAGAGCGAAACTATGAACTTTAACTTTCTCACCGATCTGTGCGGCATTCACTATCCCGACCGCGGGTTGCCGCTCGGGGTGGTATATCACCTGCACAATCTTGCTGAAAACAAGCGCATTCGCATCAAAACATTCGTTACCCTTGGCAACCCGGTTGTTCCAACCGTAACCGATTTGTTCTCAACAGCCAACTGGATGGAACGCGAAACCTTCGATTTTTACGGGATTATCTTTGAAGGGCATCCCAACCTGAAGCGAATATTGAACGTGGAATACATGGACTTTTTCCCCATGCGCAAGGAATACCCGCTGGAAGATCCCACGCGGGAAGACAAGGACGACAGATTTTTTGGACGATGATACCAACCCGCCTTCCCCCTCCCGGATTCGGGGGGCATGTGGCGGGGTAAACAACATGGAAGAAAAGCAATATACAACCCTCAACCTAGGCCCTACCCATCCGGCCACGCACGGCATCTTTCAGAACGTGCTGACGCTTGATGGCGAGCAGATCATCAGTGCCGAACAAACCATCGGGTACATTCACCGTGCCTTTGAAAAAATTGCCGAACACCGCCCTTTTTACCAGGTCACGCCGCTTACCGACCGGCTGAACTACTGTTCGTCGCCCATCAACAACATCGGATGGCACATGACGGTTGAGAAGCTGCTGGGTGTTAAAACCACCAAACGTGTCGATTACATGCGCATCATCCTGATGGAACTGGCGCGCATCACCGATCACCTTGTGTGCAACAGTGTGATCGGCGTCGACAGCGGAGCCCTCACCGGCTTTATTTATGTGTTCCAGGAACGTGAAAAAGTTTATGAAATCTACGAGGAGGTTTCCGGTGCCCGCCTCACCACCAACATGGGACGCATCGGCGGCTTTGAACGCGACCTGTCGCCCGCAGCCATAAAAAAGATCAGGGAATTCCTGGACCACCTTCCCAAAGTGCTTCATGAGTTTGAAAAATTGCTGATGCGCAACCGCATCTTCATGGACCGTACCATCGGTGTAGGCCCCATCAGCGCCGAACGTGCGCTCAACTATGGCTTTACCGGGCCGAACCTTCGTGCAGCCGGTGTTGATTACGATGTGAGGGTGATGACGCCATACAGCAGCTATGACGATTTTGAATTTGTCATTCCTGTAGGTACGCAGGGTGACACATACGACAGGTTCTGCGTCAGGCAGCAGGAACTCTGGGAAAGCATCAAACTGGTGCGCAATGCCCTCGAAAACCTTCCTGAAGGCAATTTTCATGTGGATGTTCCGCATTTTTACCTGCCGCCCAAGGAGGCAGTTTATTCCAAAATGGAGGCGCTGATCTGGCATTTTAAGATCGTCATGGGAGAAATTGATGTGCCTGTCGGCGAGGTGTACCATTCGGTCGAAGGCGGCAACGGCGAACTCGGGTTTTACCTGGTGAGCGACGGCGGCCGCACGCCCTACCGGCTTCATTTCCGCAGGCCGGGATTCATCTATTACCAGGCATACCCGGAGATGATCAAAGGCGGCGTGTTGTCGGATGCCATCCTGACGATGAGCAGCATGAATGTGATCGCGGGGGAATTGGATGCATGAAGAAAATCAAAATGCAAAATGCAAAATCAAAATGCAAAATGACAATATAATACAGCATCCGCAATTTATCCGTGAAGGCAAACAGGTTGCTTTCGCACCCGGAACGCTTAAAAAAGTGCATGAACTGATCCTGCGTTACCCCGAAGGGCAGCAGAAATCTGCGTTGCTGCCGCTCCTGCATATCGCGCAGGAGGAGCTGGGTGGCCATCTTTCGGTTGACATCATGGATTATGTGGCCTCGCTGCTCGGCATCCAGCCGGTCGAAGTGTATGAAGTGGCCACATTCTATTCAATGTTTTATCTCGACAACATGGGAAAATATGTCATAGAAGTCTGCCGCACAGGCCCCTGCGCCCTTGCCGGCAGCGAACAGATACTTGCTCATCTCCGGGATGTCCTGGAGATCAAACCGGGCGAAACCACCCCCGACGGGATCTTTTCCCTCCGCGAGGTGGAGTGCCTGGGCTCCTGCGGCACCGCACCGGTGATGCAGGTCAATACCGAATATTATGAGAAGCTTACACCGGGAAAGGTGGACAGGCTTCTCGAAGACCTTCGGGAATATGCTAACAAAAATAAACCGGGCGGTTCAACATGGGTGGAAAAATTCTGCTAGCCAGCATTGACATTCCTGGTATCCGGGAATTCGGCGTTTACCGTGCAAGCGGCGGGTATGCTGCCGTGGAACAGGCATTGCGCGGGATGACACCGGCCCAGGTTGGCAATGAAGTGACAAAATCGGGTTTGCGGGGCAGGGGAGGCGCCGGGTTCCCGACAGGGCTCAAATGGAGTTTCCTCGACCGGAAATCGGACAAACCGCGTTATCTCGTGTGCAATGCCGATGAAAGCGAACCCGGAACGTTCAAGGACCGTTACCTGATGCACCACCTGCCGCACCTGCTCATCGAAGGGCTCATCATTTCAAGCTATGCGCTTGGGGTCAAAACATGTTACATCTACATCCGCGGAGAGTTCAAATACCTGGTTGGCATATTGGAAACCGCCATCAGGGAGGCAAACAAGAACGGTTTCCTCGGCGAACGCATCCTTGGGACCGATTTTTCGCTGAACATCTATGTCCATCCCGGTGCCGGCGCCTACATCTGCGGCGAGGAGACCGCCCTGCTCGAATCGCTGGAAGGAAAACGCGGAAATCCACGCATCAAGCCGCCGTTCCCTGCCTTCAAGGGGCTGTATGGCTGTCCGACCGTGGTGAACAACGTGGAAACACTTGCAACCGTTGCCCCCATCATCCGCATGGGCGGCGAAGCCTATGCAAAGATCGGGAGAGGGAAAAGCACCGGCACGAAACTGATATCGGCCTGCGGGAACATCAACAACCCCGGGGTCTACGAAATTGAGATGGGACTTCCGGTGGAGGATTTCATCTACGCCCCCGAATACTGCGGCGGCATTGCCAACGACAAATACCTGAAAGCCGTGATTCCCGGGGGATCTTCGGTTCCCATCCTTCCGGCCGACCTGATGCTCAACACCGCACGGGGAGAAAAACGGCTGATGACCTATGAATCGCTGGCCGATGGCGAGTTTGCAACCGGCACCATGCTGGGTTCCGGCGGGTTCATCGTGTTTGACGAAGATGCCTGCATCGTTCGCAACACCTGGAACCTCGCACATTTTTACCGCCACGAATCATGCGGGCAGTGCTCTCCCTGCCGCGAGGGAACCGGGTGGATGGAGAGGGTTTTATACCGGATTGAACACGGGGCGGGAAAAATGTCGGATATCGACCTCCTGGTGCGTGTGGCGAAGAACATTGAAGGCAATACCATCTGCCCGCTCGGAGATGCCGCAGCCTGGCCTGTTGCCAGTGCCATCAGGCACTTCCGCCGGGAGTTCGAGTATCATGTCAAACACCCGGAAGTGGTGAAAAACACCAGCCACGGGGCACTTAATTACGAGGTGGAATCCATGATACCGGATTCCGGAACCGGCGTGAATTATTGGTAACCCCGCATTTCAATGCGGGGATTAACAACGAAAAAAATGAAAGTCACAATAGATAACATCCCTGTCGAAGTAGAAGATGGAACCACCATCCTCCAGGCAGCGCGAAAAATCGGCGGCAAGGTCGTTCCCCCGGCCATGTGCTACTACTCGAAGCTGAAAGGCTCCGGGGGCAAATGCCGCACCTGCCTGGTAAAGGTTTCGCAGGGATCCGCCAAGGACCCCCGTCCGATGCCGAAACTGGTAGCCTCCTGCAGCACACCGGTCCAGGATGGCATGGTGGTGCAAAACCTCACCTCCCCCGAAGTAGTGGAAGCACGGAAAGGGATTGTTGAATTCCTGCTGCTGAACCATCCGCTCGATTGCCCCGTGTGCGACCAGGCCGGCGAGTGCGACCTGCAGGACCTTAGTTTTGGCTACGGGATGGAAGAAACGGCCACCGAAGATGATCGCCGCGAATTCCCCATGACCGACATCGGTGAAAATATCAAACTCCACATGAACCGGTGCATCCTTTGCTACCGCTGTGTTTATGCGGCCGACCAGCTGACGGATAAACGGCTTCACGGCGTTCTGTACCGCGGTGATGTTTCCGAAATCGGTACCTTTATCCGCAATGCGGTAACCAACGAGTTTTCGGGCAACATGATCGATGTTTGCCCTGTCGGGGCGCTCACCGACAAGACCTTTCGTTTTAAAAGCCGTGTCTGGTTCCTCAAACCGATGAACGCACACCGCGAATGTGCCAGGTGCGCAGGCAAAACCGTCGCATGGATGTTCGGCAACGAGATCTACCGCGTTACCGGGCGCAAAGACCAGTTTGGGGAAGTGGAGGAGTTTATCTGCAACGAATGCCGGTTTGAAAAGAAAGATGCCGGCGACTGGGTCATCGAGGGGCCGCGGCACATCAGCCGTCAATCGGTCATTTCGGCCAACCATTACGAAGAGATGACCGAACCGTCGGTGATTGACCCTATTGCAGGAAAAATGGAAAAAGATGAATAAGTCAAAATGCAGAATGCAAAGTCAAAATGCAAAAATTTGGGGATTGCCGACGAAGCAGGACATTTTGATTTTTGACTTTGCATTTTGCACCTTGAATTTTTAGAAAATGGTAACACAAATTATATACAAAACCCTCCTTGCCAGCTTCATCCTGGTCCTCAGCCTCGTGGTCGCCATGTATTCGACATTGATCGAACGCAAGGTAGCCGGGTGGTTCCAGGACCGCCACGGCCCCAACCGGGCCGGCCCGTGGGGATTGCTGCAACCGCTGGCCGACGGTATCAAACTCTTCTTCAAGGAGGAATTCATGCCGGCTTCGGCCGACAAGTTTCTCTACATCCTGGGCCCGTCGCTCACCATGTTCGTTGCCCTGCTTACGAGTGCCGCCATCCCCTGGGGCCCCGACCTGGTCATCAACGGCGTGGCCTACCCCCTGCAGGTTGCCGACGTAAACATCGGAATACTCTACGTCTTTGCCATCCTCTCCATCGGGGTGTATGGCATCATGATCGGCGGCTGGGCCTCCAACAACAAATACGCGCTGCTTGGCGCGGTAAGGGCCTCGTCGCAAATGATCAGCTATGAGCTGGCCATGAGCCTGTCGATCATCACCATCGTGATGATGACCGGGTCGCTCAGCCTGCGCGAAATCGTTGCCCAGCAGCAGGGGTTCAACTGGAACATCATTTACCAGCCCCTGGGATTCCTGATCTTCCTGATCTGCGCCTTTGCCGAAACCAACCGCTCCCCGTTCGACCTTCCCGAATGCGAGACAGAACTGGTGGGCGGCTACCATACCGAGTACAGCAGCATGAAACTGGGCTTTTATCTCTTTGCCGAATACATCAACATGTTTATCTCCGGGGCCGTGATGGCAACGCTCTTTTTAGGCGGGTACCATTTCCCCGGGCTGGATAAGCTGGGACTATCGCCGAATGTTTTTGCCTTCGTGAGTTTCATGGTGCTCTTTACCAAGATCACCTTTTTCGGCTTCATCTACATGTGGATCCGCTGGACACTCCCGCGTTTCCGCTATGACCAGCTGATGAAACTCGGATGGAAAAGCCTGATACCGCTGGCGATTTTGAATGTGGTGATAACGGGAGTTGTCATCTTACTGAACCAATAATATGATGAAGAGCCTTACAAACAGGTCCAAAGTAGTTTCGAACAAGAAGATGACCTTCTGGGAGCGGATCTATTTTCCTGCGATACTTAACGGAATGGGTATTACCTTTGGTCACTTGTTCCGCAGGAAAACCACGGTACAGTATCCCGAGGTAAAACGCGAATTTTCAGATATCTATCGTGGAAGGCATGTGCTGAAACGCGATGATGAGGGACGGGAGCGCTGCACCTCCTGCGGACTTTGTGCTGTTGCCTGCCCGGCTGAGGCGATCACCATGGTTTCGGCCGAGCGGAAACCCGGTGAAGAACACCTTTACCGCGAAGAAAAGTATTCGGCGGTATATGAGATCGACATGCTGCGATGCATTTTTTGCGGCGATTGCGAGGAGGCTTGTCCGAAAGAGGCCATTTTCCTCACCACTGAACTTGTAAAAGCCGATTACCAGCGCGAAAACTTCATCTATGGCAAGGATGTGCTGGTTGAACCGGCGGACCCGGCAAAACGGATCGATGTTTCGAAAAGGCAGACGCCGGAAGTAATTGAATTTAAGAAAGATAAAAGATATAAGCACAATAGATAACTCAAAATGCAAAATGCAAAATCAAACTGCAAAGTCAAAGTGCAAAAAGATGGTATTGACATACGATTCACCAAATTTTAACATTTGATTTTGCATTTTATACTTTGATTTCTGAACTATGTTTACACATTATATCTTCCACTTCCTCAGCATCCTTGCCCTCTTTTCGGCGATAATGATGCTTGCCTCGAAAAAGCCGATCCATTCGGTTCTTTTCCTGACGCTGACATTTTTTGCCATCGCCGGCCACTATGTTTTGCTGAATGCGCAGTTCCTGGCAGTCGTGCATGTGATCGTGTATGCCGGCGCCATCATGGTGCTTTTCCTGTTTACGGTCATGTTGCTGAACCTGAACAAGGACGAGCGCTCGCCAAAGCCCATGTGGGTGAAGATCATTGCCTTTATCGCCGGGGGGATGCTCATGCTTACACTGATCGGCATTTTCCGCGGGTACGATATCCAGTCGGCACAGGATCCCATGACAACCCAGATCGGGTTGGTCAAGAACCTTGGAAAAATTTTGTACCATGATTATCTTATCCCGTTTGAACTTTCATCCGTGCTGTTTTTGACGGCGATGGTTGGGGCGGTGTTGCTGGGGAAGAAGGAACAGATATGAAAGGAATATCGAATAATGAATATCGAATAATGAATATTGAATAACGAATAACGAATAACGAATATTGAATAATGAATTTCGAACTGGGAGGAACGAAAGGTTGAACGAAGAGAAAACATATGATTTGGAGGACCGGCTTATAAGGTTTGCCGTGATGATTGCCAATCTGGCTGAGACCTTGCCTGATACAATGTTTGGAAGATATATTGCGGGCCAGATCATACGGTCAGCCTGTTCACCGGCATTAAATTATGGTGAAGCACAAAGTGCTGAATCTCTGAATGATTTTATTCATAAAATGAAAATTTGTTTAAAGGAACTAAGGGAAACACAGGTTTCTTTAAAAATCACTCAACTAAAACCATTGGTTAAAAACACTGAATTGTTAACAATCGGACTTAAGGAATGCAATGAGCTAATTGCAATATTTGTAAAAAGCATCCAAACTTCCGAAAAACGGAAAACGCAAAAATAATTCGATATTCATCATTCATTATTCAATATTCGATATTCAATAAAACCGCTAAGTAAATGACCGCTCTCACAACCATCCCGATCCATTATTACCTGGTCTTTTGCTCGACCCTGTTCAGCATCGGCGTGATCGGCGTGCTCATAAAACGCAACGCCCTGGTGATCCTCATGTCGATCGAGCTGATGATCAATTCGATCAACCTGCTGCTGGCGGCTTTTTCGGCCTATACCAACGACCCGGCGGGTCAGATCTTCGTGTTCTTCATCATGGTGGTGGCGGCCGCGGAGGTGGCGATCGGGCTTGCCATCGTGGTACTTATATACAGGACAACGCATTCGATTGATATAAACGTGCTCAATAAACTTAAATGGTAAAACCTGGAAATCAAAATGCAGAGTGCAAAGTCAAAATGCAAAAAACCAGGGGTAGCTGACGAAGTACTGAATTTTTTGACATTTGACTTTGCATTTTGAATATTGCATTAATTTTTCAACCTGGAACATGACGCTGATCGTACTACTAATCCCCCTCTTCCCCCTCCTGGGTTTCCTGGTCCTTGGCCTGGGTTTCCGTGCTGTTCCCAAAAAATGGGCCACGGTCATCGGCACGGGAACAGTTCTGCTGTCATTTATCGTGAGCATGGTTGTGGCTTTCAACCTGCGCTATTTCGCTGCCACATTGCCTGGCTTCTCATTCGACTGGATCAGCATCGGCCCCCTCAAAATCCCCTTCGCCTTCCTCATCGACCCGCTCTCGGTCGTGATGCTGCTGATCGTTACCGGCGTTGGCTTTCTCATCCACCTCTATTCGGTGGGTTACATGAAAGAGGACCCGGGCTACAACCGGTTCTTTGCCTATATGAACCTCTTCGTCTTCTTCATGCTGCTGCTGGTACTCGGGGCCAATTACCCCGTCATGTTCATCGGCTGGGAAGGGGTGGGGCTCTGTTCATACCTGCTCATCGGCTTCTGGTTTAAAAACCGGGAATACAACAATGCTGCGAAAAAGGCCTTTATCATGAACAGGATCGGCGACCTTGGTTTCCTGCTGGGGATGTTCCTGATCTTTAACACATTTGGTTCCATGTCGTTCGGCCAGGTATTTGCCCAGGCAAAGTCGATGCCGGCGGGAAGTCCCGCGATTGTTGCCATCACCCTGCTGCTTTTTGTCGGGGCTGTCGGTAAAAGCGCGCAGATCCCGCTCTACACATGGTTGCCCGATGCCATGGCCGGTCCCACGCCTGTTTCAGCCCTCATCCATGCCGCAACCATGGTCACTGCCGGGGTGTACATGATTGCCCGGTCGAACATCCTCTATGTGCTGGCCCCGGCCACCATGACTGTCATCGGCATCACGGGACTGGCCACCGCCCTGTTTGCCGCATCCATCGCGATATTCCAGAATGACATCAAAAAAGTGCTGGCCTACTCCACCATCAGCCAGCTGGGCTATATGTTTGTGGGGCTGAGTGTTGGTGCCTTCACCGGGGCGATGTTCCACCTCACCACCCATGCCTTCTTCAAGGCACTGCTCTTCCTGGGCGCCGGCAGCGTGATCCATGCGCTGGGCGGGGAACAGGATATCCGCAACATGGGCGGGCTGCGCAGCAGGCTGCCCAAAACCTACTGGACGTTTCTCATCGGCACCATTGCAATTGCCGGGATCCCGCCTTTATCGGGCTTCTTCTCCAAGGATGAGATCCTGCTGCATGTGTTTGAATATTCATGGCCGATGTGGAAATTTGCCGTCGCCGGATCGCTGATGACCGCATTTTACATGTTCCGCCTGCTCTTCCTGGTGTTTTTCCGGGATTTCAGGGGGACTGAAGCGCAACAGCACCACATGCACGAATCACCCCCGGTGATGACCACGCCGCTGATCATCCTCGCCATCCTTGCCGCCGTGGGAGGCGTGCTTAACATACCCGAAATATTTGACGGGGGAAGCCGGCTGTCGGCCTTCCTGGCGCCTGTCTTTGCAGATGCCGCAGCCGTCACCGCCCACCAGGTTCCCCTGCCGCACAGTACCGAATGGCTGCTCATGGGAATCACCCTTGCCGGGGTGGCGGGAATGGTCCTCTGGGCATTTAACCGTTATGTAAGAAAGCAGCCGGTGCTGCTTCCCGATTCTGCCAGACGATCCTTCATTCCCAACCTGCTCACGAAAAAATATTACATCGACGAACTGTACGATTTCATCATCGTAAAACCGCTTGACCGGTTGTCGACATTCCTGCACGACGTTGTCGAAATCCGTTTCATCGACCGCATCGTGAACGGGGTGGGCAACATGGTGGTGTGGACCGGCAACACCGTGCGTTTCATCCAAACCGGGAATGTGGGTTTTTACATGTTCATCATGATCCTGGGGATCATCCTCATCCTCTTTCTTAATATCCTGATCTGACCGATGCTGACAGTTATCCTCATATTGATCCCCCTGGCGATTTCGCTGATCCTGCTGACGATAAAGCAGGAAAAGGCCATCCGGCAGTTTGCGCTGGCAGGCGCGGTTGTGGAGTTTGGCGTCGCCGTGGCCGCCTTCATCACCTATAAAACCTCGTGTCACTGCAACCTGCTGTTTACCGCCGACTGGCTCACCACCCTGGGCGTGAGCCTGAAGTTTGGCATGGATGGCATCAGCCTGCTCATGGTTATGCTCACCACCTTCCTGGTACCCGTCATCATCCTTTCGTCCTTCAGCCACACCTACAGCAGGCCATCTGCCTTCTACAGCCTGGTCCTGCTGATGGAGATGGCGCTGGTGGGGGTGTTCGTGGCGTTCGACGGGCTGATCTTCTACATCTTCTGGGAGCTGGCCCTCATCCCTGCCTGGTTCATCTGTGCCGTATGGGGCGGCCACGACCGCATCCGGATCACCTTTAAATTCTTCATTTACACCTTTGTGGGGAGCCTGTTCATGCTGGTCGCCCTGATATACCTCTATTTCCGGACGCCGCTGCCGCACTCCTTCGACTTTCAGTGGCTCTATGCGGCAACCTTAACGCCTGCCGAACAAACCTGGATATTTATCGCTTTCTTCCTGGCTTTTGCCATCAAGGTCCCGGTTTTTCCGCTCCACACCTGGCAGCCCGACACCTATACCGCCGCGCCTGCCGCTGGAAGCATGCTGCTTGGCGGGATCATGCTCAAGATGGGCATCTATGGCATGATCCGCTGGATGATCCCAATATGCCACCAGGCCGTTCAGCTTTATGCCCCCGTCGCGATCATCCTGGCGGTCACGGGCATTGTATATGCATCGGTCATTGCCATCCGGCAAAACGACATGAAGCGGCTGGTGGCCTACTCCTCCATCGCACACGTGGGACTGATCGCCGCCGGGGTGTTCGCCCTCACCCCTTATGCCATGGAAGGGGCCGTGATCCAGATGGTTTCGCACGGCATCAACATCGTGGGGCTCTTCATCGTGATCGACCTCATCGAACAGCGCACCGGCACACGCAGCATCCGCGACCTTGGAGGCATTGCCCTGAAAGCGCCCCGCCTCGCCATCATGTTCATGATCATCCTGCTCGGAAGCATCGCACTGCCGCTCACCAACGGGTTCATCGGCGAATTCCTGCTGCTGCTCGGGCTGTTTGAATATTCAAAGATATTTGCCGCCATCGCCGGCCTTACTATCATTTTCAGCGCGGTTTACATGCTGCGGATGTACCAGCGCACCATGCTCGGAACAACCAACGGGCTTACGGAGCAGGTGTCGGATTTAACCTGGCCCGAAATGGTCCTCTTCATCCCGCTGGTCGTCATGATCTTCTGGATCGGGCTCTTCCCGGGGATGTTCCTGGATGTAGCACTGCCGGATGTGTTACAGATATTGAATTTTGTTAAATAGAATGAAGGAGCGGGAAATATTGTTTTGAGTTGAAAATTTAAAAACAGTGACACGAAGAACCACGAAGAATACACGAAGAACCACAGAGGATTGAATTGCTTCTCTTCGTGATCCTTCGTGTATTCTTCGTGATCCTTCGTGAAAAATAAACAGAAACATATATAACAAAGCTGAATGACCACCATAATAGCCCTTACTATCCTCGGCATCCTTGTCCTCTTCCTGGGGATCATGAAGAAGCAATCATGGCTGCTGCCGGTGATCCTGCTGGGACTGGTCGTGTCCATGGCGCTCACCGTGACGGGATGGAATATGCCGAAAAGCTACGCCCATGAGATGGTCATTGTCGACAACGTATCCATTGCCTTCAGCACTGTGCTGATCTTCTCCGCCTTCCTGATCTTCTCGCTTGCCGCCCGCTATTACCGCGGCGTTACCCGCCCGCTCGACGACATATACGGCGTGATGATCTTTGCCCTCACCGGTGCCGTGATGATGACCTCCTACGGCAACCTCATCATGCTCTTCCTGGGCATTGAAACCCTCTCCATTGCACTCTACGTGCTGGCCGGCAGCCATAAGGAGGCGATCACCTCCAACGAGGCGACCCTGAAATATTTCCTCCTCGGCTCGTTTCTTTCGGGGTTCCTGCTGTTCGGCATCGCGCTGATCTACGGTTCCAGCGGCTCGTTCGACCTTCACCGGATCTCCGAATACGTGGCCGCCTGTTCGGGCAACTACCCGCCCATGTTCCTGGCAGGGCTTTTCCTGCTCATCATCGGGCTCTCCTTTAAAATCGCCATCGTGCCCTTCCATTTCTGGGCCCCCGATGTGTATGAAGGCACGCCCACGCTGCTCACCGCATTTATGGCTACCGTGGTGAAAACCGCCTCCATCGTGGCCATGTACCGGTTTTTCACCCACACGTTCCATGGCATTCACGGCGTCTGGGAAACCACGATCTGGGTAATGGCGGTGTTTACCATTTTGCTGGGCAACCTCACCGGGGTTTACCAGCCCAACCTCAAGCGCATGCTGGCCTATTCGAGCATCAGCCATTCCGGCTACATGCTGCTGGCCGTGGTGGCCTTCAGCCCCATGTCCGACAATGCGTTGCTGCTCTATACGTTATCCTATTCCATCGCCACCATCTCCGCTTTCGGCATCCTGATCCTCATCCGCGAAGCCCGTGGCAACGACTACTTCAGCTCCCTCAACGGGATGGCGAAAACCAACCCGCTTGAAGCTTTCTGCCTCACCGTCTCCATGCTGTCGCTTGCCGGGATTCCGCCACTGGCGGGCTTTATGGCAAAATATTACCTCTTCACCACCGCCCTCGAAAAAGGGTTCGTGTGGCTGGTCATCGTGGCCGTGGCAGGGTCGGCCATCAGCGTGGCCTACTACTTCAGGCCCATCATTGCGATGTACCTGAAAGAGTCGGACGGCGTGCAGCTCACCGTGGAAACCCCCTATAAGGTGCACCTCTTCTTCATGACCCTGATGATCATCCTGGTCGGGTTGCTGCCGTTCCTGGTGATCGGGCTGGTGTAAGCGAAAAATGTTTGTAAATAATTCGGTTTTCCCTTATCTTTGTGCAGGTGAAGTATAAGCTGCACAGCCATATACAGTTTGACCCACCCTTCATAAAATGGGATCAATCGGAATTTCCGGGGAGAAGGGAATTCCGGATTTCAGATTTCACATCTCCCAGAAATTCCTCTTGATCCTTTCAAAGCATATACAATGGCTTATACAAAGCATATACAAAGCATATACAATAGCTTATACGAAGCTTATACAAAGCTTATACAACGACAGATCAACGTTGCATAATTCCAGGTACATTTATTGGATTAGCGGGTAAGAATGGTGAAGGATGCGATTTGATTTCAGGGAATTCTTTAAAAACAAATCATCAAAGAGTATGTTCAATAAAGTGTGTCAAAGTTAAATCAATAAAACTAAATAACTTTGACCACCATGGAAAAACAACAATCGAAAAAGAGAGAAAAGAGAATGCGTTTGGAAGAAATAATTCCTGACGATGAAATGCGTACCG
>JAPLDF010000023.1 GCA_026391835.1 Bacteroidota bacterium | reverse complement strand
TTGACATGTTGATGAAATCCATGGCTGTTGTTTTTCACAATAGTCAGGTTTATTTCATTCACTATATTGCAGTTAACCAACATTTTTTAAACAGTCCATTGTTTATAATTCTGAGAAAAGATGTGTAGAAAGAGTAGCCCCGGGGAGAGGGGTTAGGGGGTGAGGCGGTTCCGTGCCGGGAGGGGTCAGGGGGTGAGGCGTTTCCATGCCGGGAGGGGTCAGGAATCCTCCACCCAGTCCCCCGATACCTTGATCAGCTCCACCAGCGCCTCTACCGCCATTGACTCGTCAATATTTTTTTTAATCAGCTTTTGCCCCTTGTACAGGTGTATTTTTCCGCTCCCCGCACCCACGACACCATAATGTGCGTCGGCCATTTCACCCGGGCCGTTTACCACGCACCCCATCACGGCGATTTTTAATCCCTTCAGGTGGGATGTTTTTGCCTGGATGTTGCGCAGGGCCTCCTGGATGTTGTACTGCGTTCTTCCGCAGGAGGGGCAGGCGACAAATTCGGTTTTGGTGATGCGGACGCCGGCCGACTGCAGGATGCTGTATGCCGGGGGCATTTCAAATTCGGGATCTTCGGTCAGCGAAACCCTGATGGTGTCGCCGATGCCGTCGGCCAGGAGGCTGCCGATGCCGATGGCCGATTTGATCCGACCGTCTTCGCCCGCACCTGCTTCGGTTACGCCAAGATGGATGGGATAGTTCATCCCCGCTTGCTGCATCCGTTCGGCCAGCAGGCGGTTTGCCGCGATCATCATCCGGATGTTGCTTGCTTTCATTGAGAAAACAAGGTTGTGAAAGGAGAGGCTTTCGCACACACGGGCAAATTCAAGCGCCGATTCGACCATCCCCAGGGGGGTGTCGCCATAAAGTTCCATGATGCGCTCGGAGAGTGAGCCGTGGTTCACCCCGATGCGGATCGCGGTATCGTGCTCCCGGCAGATCTTTAACAGCGGCGAAAGTCGCCCGGCCATAAGCTCCAGTGCTATCCCGGGATCATTTTCCTGTGATGCCTGGCGTGTCACGCGCAATGGGAGATAGTTCCCGGGATTGATCCTCACCTTCTCCACGATGGATGCCGCAACTTCGGCAATCTGCGCATTGAAGTGCACATCGGCGATGAGCGGGGTGGAATACCCTTGTTTTCGCAGCTCCTTTTTGATTTCGCGGAGGTTTTCCGTCTCCTTCATCCAGGGAACGGCAATACGCACATATTCGCAGCCCGCCTCGATCATGCGGATCGCCTGGGCAATCGTCGATTTTGTGTCGAGCGTATCGGTGTTGGTCATCGATTGTACACGTACGGGGTAATCCCCGCCCATCGGAAGATTGCCAATGTTAACTACGCGGGTTTGATATCTGAGGGGATTTTCTGAAGTCATGTGGTTGAAATATTAAGATACAGGTCAAAATTACGATTCTCTGGTGAAAAATGGCAGTTTGCAAAACGTTGTTTTAACAAAGATGTTATTGTTGCAATTTTTCAAACCAGGCCGCATTAAAATCGGGGGATCTTATGCCCCCTGTTTATCCATAACCTCAGAACCTTGATGGGTAACAGAGATGAATTATATTCCCGGACCAGGGGAATGACTATCAAGATCTCCATACAGGTACGAAAGCGCATAATCAATTAAAATAATTTGATTGATCACAATTGTACCAAGGACGATCGTGTATAATATGTTAGCCGCGAAGCGGCTTAATCTCAATAACCACGGGTGAAACCCGTGGAATGCAGCCAGCAGCAAGCCACCAGCCCTGAAAGGGCTGAATCCCAGTCTTGTTCAACCCCTGACGGGGCTGATGGCCGGAGGATGTTCCGTAACCGTGGGCTGCACCCACGGTTATTGAAATCGGACCCTTTCAGGGCCCTGCATCAGGCGCTGATGACATTGACAAACCAGCAAGAACCGATACAATTGCGATGAATCACTAAAATAATGTTTACTTTTGTTGTTCTAACAACAAGATTGAACATCCGTTATATTATATTGTTTACTTTTTGTTATGATAAGGAAAGTATGGTCTGAAAAGGATGCAGCAATATTTTTCCTATACATTATTTCATCCAAACTAAAAATGACAACAATTATGAAAATTATAAAAGACGATATCGAAATCAAACTTGAGATTCCTGGTGCCATTCTCCGTCAAAAAACCGATTTTGGGGACGCAACGGGTTTAGGCAAAATTAGTGGTGAGTATTTTAGTCTATCAACGGGTGTGGATACCACGCCTCTTTTTATGGGACTTGAAGGTAATTTATGTCAGTGCCCGCACTGGGGATACCTGATAAGCGGTCAGCTTACTACCACTGATGCAGAAGGAATTGAGGAAATTGTTAACGCAACAGAACTTTTCTACTGGCCTTCAGGTCATAATGTAAGGGTTAATGAAGATGCTGAAATTATAATGTTCAGCCCCCAGCAGGAGCATACCCATGTAATAAACCATATGATCGGGAAGGTTAAAGAGTAACATCAGGATTGCGCCAAACGGTGGCGAGGTGCGCAATTGTGACTAATCAATTAATTTTATGAATAAATTCATGCGTCATGATCCACTGAAAAATCGGATAGGGGCTGGTGTAAGACTACCAGAGTGACGAAATCATCCGGGTTTTCAAAACCCGGATGGTTTTATTACTAGTGCAACCCCTTCACCCTCGGCTTCCCCGCCACAAAATCCTTCAGGTAAAAGGGTTCAAAGTATGCCAGGTTTTCAAACTGGCCCAGCTTGAATTTTTCCCCTGCAAGGCCGGCCATGAACTTCGCCGAGGCCTGGAATCCCTCAGTGAAACGGGCATTTGG
This sequence comes from Bacteroidota bacterium, assembly GCA_026391835.1. Classification (GTDB taxonomy): domain Bacteria; phylum Bacteroidota; class Bacteroidia; order Bacteroidales; family FEN-979; genus CAIVAT01. Next base: position 317 of record JAPLDF010000023.1, on the reverse strand, counting down.
ATGACTACCCAGGGCGGGTTTGCATTTATCTGCTCCTTCACCGCCAAAAACGATGGTATTGTCGGCCAGGTACTCATGGAATGAATATTCATCAATTATTTCGGCCAGCACCTCCCGGGTTTCATTGCCTTCCGTGTCATACAACGCACAGTAAACTTCCATCCTCCGTGCATCGGTCATCGGGCAAAACAGGGTGGTATGGCTGGGTCAAATCAGCCGTTGACCTCCAATTAATTCACTTTTCTGATACTAAAATTCAGAATAAAACGAAGTGATTCTGCAAAAAACCGTTATATTTGCGATTACAATCGCTAAAC
>JAPLDF010000060.1 GCA_026391835.1 Bacteroidota bacterium | reverse complement strand
TTGTCAGATTCCGGTAGGGGAGAGTTACTTTGAGAAAGTAACAGCCGTTCGATGTTGTCCAGTTTTTCAAATAGCTGGTTAACGGCCTGGGGTAATTTTTCAAATGTCATATCCATTGCGTACAAGTTTAATTTGTGAAACTTGCTGCAATGGTAATAGGACGTTTAGCGGGGTTACAATACGGTGGGTACCCGCACGTGCAAAACCCGTATAAGATTTTACACTTTACTGATTATAAAGTTTCCCGTTGCTTTCTCCAGTTTGATGTTCAGGATGGGTTTTTGACACTTATCTTTATTACTTGAAATAATGTCGTTTAGGTATCTTGGGGTGAATTTCGTTACCTTATCCCGATGCCGGTACTGAAAGTTTTGACCGATCCAGTTTTCAAGCTCCTTTTTTTGGCAACCTTTGATGATGTCACAATCGTATAGCTGCTTGAAGGCATCAGCCAATCGGCTGCCGGAATCACTGAATAGTAAGCATTTACTGGCATTCCCACCGGTTTGTAAAATCTTCAATAGTTCGTCCTGATGTGGCTGAGAGAAAAAGCCCTTAAGCAGATCAAAAATTTGAGGGATATATTCCGGAGTGAAAATCGGTACTATATCTGGCAGGACCTGAGCCTTTTTTGACTTTTCAGCAGATAGGGAATGCATTCTTTGGTCATTTTCCAACGATGGTTCTGTATTAACCAATTGCAATGCAAAACCACGCTCCTTGCATATTTCAAGAAAAGGGATTTGGTAATTGTTGCAAACGATTTGAAGTTCATTATAGAGCAAAATAAATAGAAAATGAACAAAAGTTAAAAACCAATCATCTGCATCAGATTCAAGTTTGCAATCAATACCTTTCAATTTCCCAAGTTCTCCAAAATCTATATCCCGATGTTCGATGCTCTTGTAACTTTCTGAAATACTGGAAGCCCTGTTAAGCTCACTGATGTAAAAGATAATTATGGAATTTTGTTCATTTGTGGTCTGGGTTATCATATTTTCAGAAAGTTCTCTTCTGAAGGGTTCGATGAAATTCTGCCCAAAACGATGCTTGATGGTGGTTAATTCGTTACGTGCGGCATCATCCAGTTCTCTCCAATTTGTAATCACGTTCAAACACTTATTTAATGCCTCTGTTTTCATAGGGTTCAATGTTATTCTGGCTTTTAATACCTGAGGTTCTGATGAAATCCTTCGTGTCGTTCTTTTTATTCCCGGCGATCAGAAATTCAATCTAATTTTATTTGAGGCATCACGTTTGGTCTGATCAATGATCTTGGCATAAACCTGGGTTGTTCTCAGGTCGCGATGTCCAAGCATTTTTGAAACCGTATAAATATCTGTTCCCTTACTCAGTTGTAAGGTTGCGAAGGTATGCCTGAAGCAATGAAAGGTGATGTTTTTTGTGATCCCGGCCAAACCTATCCAATTGGCTAAGTGCTTATTAGAATAGGCAGAATAGGTAAGCCCATCAAATACTTTGTGAGCTGCCTCCTTGCGTTGCCCCAGCAGGCTGTAGGCCTGATCGGATATGGGCATCATTTCAACACCGTTTGTTTTTTGCTGTTTGAATTGAATGAAATAACCATTATCTTGAATATATTCAACTTCTGCCCATACAAGCTTGGCAATGTCTCCGAAACGTAACCCGGTCAGTGCGGAAAACAAAGCTGCATTTTTAAGCAGTGGATTTTTACACTCTTTTTTGATAAGATTGTTCAATTCTTCGAGTGTCAGGAAATTTCTTTGGGTCTCTGCTTCCTTGATGCGATCAATGCGGACGTTAATATCATGAGACAAGTAACCATCCTTATATGCCTGCTTCAAAGTTGCCTTGAATTTATTGAAATAGGAAAACGTTGAGTTTTGAGAAAGTTTTACTTTTGAACTCCGGTTACTGTCTGTGGTGCAGAGGTAATACTTGAAATCATTGCAAAATTTTTCATCCACATCTGCAAACCTTAATTTCCCACCTGTAAACGCCTTAAGGTAATTGTATGCTGAAACCCAGTTATCGTGGTTTGAAGACTTCCGCTGATCCATCAGTTGTTGGAAATATTCCAGAAAGGATGCGTTTTCCCTCTCCTTGATCTTCAATTGGGCCTTTTCGTATCCGGTATAAATTTCAGGTTTATTCACCTGGTTATCCCACTTCTGCCTGATTTGTTCAGCAAGTTTATATGTTTCAAGATTATGCTTCTTATCAATTGGGTTTAACTTGATTTTTTTCGGTCCACCTTTCCTGGTTAGAACATTCACAAATCGTTTTTGCTCATTACCCATTTCATCAAGATACTTCTGCTCTTCTACTTCAATTTCATTGTATAAAAATAGATTCAAAAACTCCCGGCGGGTTTTGTTGTTCGTTAAGGGGTGAAGGATTGGCGGATAAAAATCCAGGTACAGGCTATGCCGGTTTCCGGAAATTGATTTTAATCGTAGTTTTACTTTTATGGCCATGTTTTGGTCTATTGCAATAATTTGTCTATCAAGGTTTTCGGAACGTATGCGAACCAACCATGTTTTATTTTCGGTATATTATTCCTTTTAAGCAGATTCTGCAATGCCGATTCGGAAATACCATATTTATTCTGAACTTCTTTCAGACTGTAGCAGTCAGAAATTGCAAATTGCCGCGGTTCATCATTATTTTCAGTTTGGGGTTGCTCAAATAGCTTATCTATTTCTGAACGCTTAACCCGGGTAATTCTTTGAGCAAGGTTAACAGCCTTGATCTTTCCTGAGTTGATATAGTAGTATGCTGTTCGAACAGAACAGTTTAGCAATGTTGACACGTCTTTAACTGTTAAAAACTCTTTTACTTGCAGTTCTTCAATTGGCTTTGTTTTAATACGCAGTGTATCCCTGTTACTTTTTTCGACCTTATCGTCTCGTTGTTTCGCCTTGTAAGCCGCACTGTTGCATTTTTTCGAACAATAAAGGGTTGTGGTGGTCCTGGCCAGGAATTCATTCCCACAGTGCTTGCAGATGCGTTGTACCTCAATATTTGAACTCATTACGTATCATTAAGTATTTATAAATGTCTTTAAGTGCAAATAAGCGCAATATTAAATCAGTCAATTCCATAAATCGTGTACCTTATATGTCAAGGTACAAATGAGGTACAAATATATGCTGAATAACCGGTGATAAGCAAATAATAAATAATAGTTATGAACAATAAAAAAAGCCCGTAATTACTGGGCTTTTCATTGACTATTCCGTTTTGGTAGCTGCTTATAAAGTGCCGGTTACTTTCCGATGCAAAACCTGCTGAATATTGCTCCCAAAATCTCATCCGTCGTAATCTCCCCGGTAATCTCACCAAGGTGGTACAACGCTGTGTGGATATCAACTGTCATCAGGTCGGGCGAAACGCCCTCACGGAGACCGCTGCGGATGCTGATGATCGACGCATGGGCCTGCTGCAGGGCTTCGTAATGCCTGGAGTTGGATACGATGGTTTTATCGGAGGTTTTGGCCATCCCCACAAGGTCAACCAGGTGCTCGGCGATCAGGTGGATGTTCTCTTTCCGTTTGCCGGAAACGAAAATGGTCTCATATTCCACGAACTCTTTGAACCCTTTTGGCAGTTTCTTTAGTTTGTCGGTCTTGTTGCCGATCAGCACTAGGTTCAATGGCTGCTGCTCATCTACCGGGTGTTTAAGCTCGGCAATCGCATCCCTGACATCCTCAAACGACTGCAGGGTGGCATCGAAAACATATAAGATGATGCTTGCTTCGCCGATCTTCTCCCACGTCCGTTCTATGCCGATGGTTTCGATGGTGTCTTCGGAAGCGCGCAGCCCGGCAGTGTCAATAAACCGGAAACTGTACCCGCCGATCACAATGGTATCTTCGATGGCATCGCGTGTGGTGCCGGGAATTTCTGAAACAATGGCCTTTTCCTCGTTCAGAATCGCATTCAGCAGGGTGGACTTGCCCACGTTCGGTTTCCCTATGATGGCTACAGGGATGCCGTTTTTAATGACATTCCCGAGACTGAACGAGCTGATAAGCAGCGACAGCTCTGTTTCAATATGGTCCAGGAGGCTGCTGAGGTCGTTGCGGTCGGCGAAGATCATGTGCTCCTCGCTGAAATCGAGCTCCAGTTCTATGAGCGAGGTAAATTCGATCAGCGAATGCCGCAGGGCTCCGATCTTTTTAGAGAAACCTCCCCGCATCTGGGCCAGGGCCAGGTCGTGCGACGTTCCGGATTGCGATGCGATCAGGTCGGCCACAGCCTCTGCCTGCGACAGGTCGAACTTTTTATTCATGAAAGCCCTGAAGGTAAATTCACCGGGTTTGGCAAGTCTCAACCCCATGGACAGAAGCAATTCCAGTATTTTTTGCTGGATATACACCGATCCGTGGCAGGAGATCTCGATCACATCTTCACCGGTGTATGAGTGGGGGGCCCTGAAACAACTTACAAGCACCTCATCCAGGATCGACGTACCAGTGCCGATCACCCCGAGATGAATCGTATGCGACTTTGCCGAAACGATGGCCAATGCCTTTTCGGCCGGCCTGAAAATCAGCCCGATTGTCTTAAAAGAAGCAGGCCCCGAAAGCCTGATCACGGCAATGGCCCCCATGCCCGGGGCGGTCGAGAGCGCACAGATGGTGTCGTGCAGTTGAAAGATTGACATTGGAGTTACGATTTACGAATTACGATTTACGATTTGTGGGTACCTGATGTCAAAGATACGGTTAACAAGTGACAAATGAGAAGTGACAAATGACAAGTGACAAATGACAAGTTAACCGCTACCCCAGAATCCCCCCTGTCCGCTCGTCCGCTTGTCCGCCTGTCCGCCTGTCCGCCTGTTCACAAAACAAATTTACCAAAAAACTTTCCCATAATTTTAAAAGAACCTATCTTTGACCGCCAAACGCAAAGAATTCACCAACCCGGCATACCAGCCGGCATTTGTCACTTGTCATTCGTAAATCGTCAATCATAACCAGCCATGAGCATTTTAGTTGATACAAATTCCATCGTCATCGTCCAGGGCATCACCGGCCACGAAGGCTCGTTCCATGCAGGCCAGATGATCGAGTACGGCACCAATGTCGCCGGCGGGGTAACACCCGGCAAGGGGGGCATGATGCATCTCGACCGGCCGGTATTCAATACTGTGGCCGATGCCGTAAAAGCTACCGGGGCAAATGTCTCGGTGATCTTCGTACCGCCCCCGCTGGCTGCAGATGCCATTCTTGAAGCTGCCGATGCAGGGATCAGCCTGATTGTGTGCATCACCGAAGGAATTCCCGTAAAAGACATGATCTCCGTGAAGGAATACCTGCGCTGCCATGGCGTGCGGATGATCGGCCCCAACTGCCCGGGCATCATTACACCACCCAGTACGAAAATCGGCATCATGCCCGGGTTCATTCATACACCAGGCACCATCGGTATCGTTTCCCGCTCAGGGACCTTGTCGTACGAAGCAGTTGACCAGATCACCAAGGCAGGACTCGGCCAGTCAACCATGATCGGGGTGGGAGGGGACCCCATCCCAGGCACGACCATCGTGGAAGCAGTTAAAATGTTTATGGAAGATCCTGAAACCGAAGGCATCATCATGATCGGTGAGATCGGCGGAAACATGGAAACCGATGCAGGTTACTGGATCCAGCAGCACGGAACAAAACCCGTGGTCAGCTTTATCGCCGGGGCCACAGCTCCCAAAGGCCGTACCATGGGGCATGCCGGCGCCATCGTAGGAGGGAAGTCCGATACCGCCGAAGCAAAAAAGGAGATCCTCAGACAGTGCGGTGTTTCTGTAGTCGATTCACCGGCCGACCTGGGCGTGGCGATGGTGGAAGCACTGAAAAAGGTGAAAGGGTGACAAGGTAACAGGGTAACAGGGTAACAGGGTAACAAGGCGGGACGTTTGCTATTCCCTTATTCGTCATTTGTAATTTGTCATTTGTAATTCAATATTCAATTCTTTTTCACGTATTCGTATGCTCCCAGCGCCGGAGTCCCCCCCCGTTCATTGCCGAGAATATCCGTGGCAACGCCCGGAACCGGAATCCCCTGTTGTATGGCCGGAGAGATGCTGTCGATGCGGTAATCCCTGCCGGAAACATCCACAAATTCCGGGTCCTTGTTGATAAGACAACTGATGTATCTTGATGCATATGTGGTCTTTAGCTTCGTCTTCAGGAGGGCATGATCAAAGGTGCAGACAAACTGCGCCGCCGCAACCGAATCCAGCTGGATCTCCTCATCATTCGATCCGTAAATGATGGCATTTGTAAATGAGGCATTGGAAAGGGGATTGGCAACCTTGTTGCCTGTTGAATCATAACTGTAGTTGCTCAGGTATATGGATGCAGCATGGCGCACCGAGGCATACCAGTAATTGCCAACCGTGAGATACCTGAAATCATAGCTGCCGCCATAATTTACCGAAAGGCAGTTCCCGCCGCAACCGCCGATCACGCAGTTCACTGCCGCGATGGATGAGCCATATGCGTAGATACCTACCGAAGCCATATTCTCAATCACGGAGTTGCTAATGCGGAGCATGGGTAAAGAGGGAGACCCGAGAGAGTCGACCGAAAGTCCGAACATGCCGTTTTGGATAAAAGCACAGGTTATTTCATGGTCTTTGCTTCCGCTTTCAAGGTAAATGCCGCCCCACTGGCCGGGAAGGTCTTTGTAGAAAGGATCCATCCGGTCGCCCCGGAACCGCACCATGTGGTCGGTCGTTCCTTCAATTTTCAGCGTCGACTGGTACGAAATGGCCATGTAGGCATCTTTGTGAAAATATACCTTCGTGCCGGGCAGGATGGTGAGCGTTGAATTGGTATCCATGCGCAGCGATCCGTAAATCACATGTGCCCTTAAACTGTCCCAGGTGATGTTGCCTTTAAGGGTTGCCTTGCGGTAAAAGATCGCCTCCCTTCCCCATGCCACCAGCTTCACCTGGCGGGAATTGCCGTTGGTGATGAACTGCAGCGAATCGCTAACGACAAAGGGTGTATTTGCGTTGTGGGGATCGATAGTGACACGGACAAAGATATAGATGCTGTCGCCGCCGGCAACTTCAACCCCGGTAGCGCTTGTAGCCGGTGTGCCGTTGATGTTGATGCGGTAACTTGAAGCCTCTCCCCCTGCAAGGATGATTGATGATATGCTCACTTTGTTCTTGTTCCTGTTGTAAACCACAAGCCGCTTGGTGATGGATCCCACAGTCGGGAAAACCGTATCAAAAAAGACCGTATCAGACGAAAAGGCAACCTGCAGCCCCGGGCTTGTATCGACCTGGTCCTTTTTCCTGCATGAAAGAAAACCAACTGATATCAACCCAACCAGGAAACAAAAATAAAACAGCCTTGAAATTCGCATGATCACAGTTCTTTAGGGCGGCAAAATTACGCAATAATTAACTTTTATTAAGACTAACGATAAAAGCAGGGAAAATTGTACCTTTGCAAATTGAAATTTTTAAACCTACATTTGGAAAATTGTCAGGAAAATCAAGCAAAATGAGTTACATCAATTTTGACAAAAGCCAGCTGGTAAACCTCGAATACTCCCTCAACCGTGAACTTTTACGGTCGAACAGGGCAGGCTCGTACGCGAATTCTACCATTGTAAACTGCAATACCCGAAAATACCATGGATTGCTTGTTACTCCGCAACCTGGCATCGATCACGAAAATCACGTCTTGTTGTCTTCACTGGACGAAACAGTCATCCAGATGGACTCTGAATTCAACCTGGGTATTCATAAATATCCGGGAGGGATCTATAACCCCAAGGGTCATAAATATTTCAGGGATTTCGTAACCGAACCCTATCCCAAGATGACCTACAGGGTGGGGGGCGTCATCCTCACCAAGGAGATGGTTTTTACCACCCGCGAAGACAGGATGATCATTAAATATACCCTCGTGGATGCGCATTCGCCCACGAAACTCCGTCTGAAACCCTTCCTTGCCTTCCGGAACATCCACACGCTGAGCAAGGAGAATATTTTTGCCGACAAAAAATATGAGAAGGTGCCCGATGGAATCAAGGTACGCATGTACCAGGGGTATACCGATCTTTATATGCAGTTGTCGAAGGATAACGAATACACCCATGTGCCCGACTGGTATTACAAAATTGAGTACCAGGAGGAGATGGAAAGGGGATACGAATACCAGGAAGACCTTTATATACCAGGTTTTTTTGAACTTGACATCGAAAAAGGAGAGAGTATTTACTTCGCAGCCGGAACCAAAGAATTGAATCCCGCATCGATGAAGCGTGCATTCAATGCTGAACTTGAAAAGCGGATCCCCAGGAATAATTTTGCCAATTGCCTTACCAACGCTGCCCAGCAGTTCATCATTAAAAAAGAGAAAGGCACCGAGATCATTGCCGGTTTCCCATGGTTCGGGCGGTCGGGGCGGAGTACCTTTGTCTCTTTGCCCGGGCTTACGCTTGTCAATGGCGAGTATGCCACATGCAAAGTTATCATCGACACCATGGTGTCGGAAATGAAAGGCCCCCTGTTTCCGCTTTTTGGAAACGGAAGCTACGCAACTTATAATGCTGCGGATACCTCTTTGTGGTTTTTCTGGGCCCTGCAGCAGTATGCCGACTTTACCGATGGTAAAAAGAGCATCTGGAAAGAGTATGGTAAAAAAATGAAAACGATCCTCGAAGGTTACCGGCAGGGCACCGAGTTCAATATCCACATGGATAATGACGGGTTGATCTATGCCGGTCTTCATGGGATCGCGCTTACCTGGATGGATGCCGTTGCAAACGGGAAACCTGTCACCCCCAGGATGGGTAAAACAGTTGAAATAAATGCGTTGTGGTACAATGCAGTTTGTTTCAGCTTGGAGGTTGCAGCCCTGTCCGGCGATACTGCCTTTTGTGAAGAGTGGGAAGAGATCGCCGCCCGGATACCCGCTTCGTTCGTTGAAACCTTCTGGAGCCCCGAAAGACGCTACTTTGCCGACTATGTCGACGGGGCATACAAGGACTGGGCTGTGCGGCCGAACATGGTCCTGGCAACATCCCTGCCCTACAGCCCTGTGAGCGAGGAGATCAGGAAAGAGGTGTTGAGCCGTGTCAAGCAGGAACTGCTGACGCCGCGCGGTTTGCGTACCCTCACACCAAAAAGCCCCATTTACAAGGCTTCGTATTATGGCAACCAGGCCGAACGTGAAGCTGCCTATCACCAGGGATCGGTATCTCCATGGCTCCTCGGACATTTTGTGGAAGGCTACCTGAAAATCCACGGGAAAAGCGGCATGTCGCTGATCAAATCGCTGTATGAAGGATTTGAACCCGAGATGACCGAACACGGAATAGGCACAATTTCCGAACTCTACGACGGTGACCCTCCATATACCGGCAGGGGCGCCATCTCGCAGGCATCTTCCGTTGCCGAACTTCTCCGGATAAGCTATCTGATGAAAAAATATAGTTAATTGCTTAATTTACTGCAAAATCGTATATCGTAAATCGTAATTCGTAAATCAAAATGCGTGTATTAATGTTTGGGTGGGAATTCCCGCCACATATAACGGGTGGATTAGGAACAGCTTGTTTCGGGTTAACCAAAGGGCTGGTCAAGCATGGTGTCGAAGTAATTTTTGTTGTTCCCAAAGCCTACGGCGATGAGTCCAAAGATGGCTTCCGCCTTGTGAATGCCAGTGATGTTGTGCTCGATTTCAGCAAGATCGATACCCAGGAATACCTTGAAAAGATCCAGTTCATGGAAATAGATTCAAACCTGGTTCCCTATCTCGATCCTGAAGAGTTTGAAACCCTGGTGACCAGGGACCAGCTCTCAAGCAAAACTGAAACCCAGTCGGTATTTTCAAAACAATATTCCTTCTCGGGCAAATATGGTCCGAACCTCATGCAGGAGGTATCGCGGTATGCACTTGTAGCATCCTCGATCGCAACAAACAATACCTTTGATGTGATCCATGCGCATGACTGGCTTACATATCCTGCCGGCATTGCTGCCAAGAAAATTTCAGGCAAGCCCCTGGTGGTGCATGTACATGCCACCGAGTTTGACCGTTCGGGGGAAAATGTAAACCAGCCGGTTTATGATATCGAACGCCACGGGATGACCGAAGCCGACCTCGTTATTACGGTGAGCAACCTTACCAGGCAGATCGTGATCGAGAAGTACGGTATTGCCCCCGAAAAAGTAATTACGGTTCACAATGCTGTGGAACCGGTCGATCGTCCCGAAATGGATGGCGTTACCAAGCATGTAAAAGAAAAGGTGGTGACCTTCCTCGGCCGAGTAACCTACCAGAAAGGGCCTGATTACTTTGTGGAAGCGGCATACAAAATTTTAAAAAAAGATTCCAACGTCCGGTTTGTCATGGCCGGCTCGGGTGACCTGCTTAACCGGATGATCCGGAGGGTTGCCCAGTTGAAAATTGCTACCAAATTTCACTTCACAGGCTTCCTTGCCGGTCCCGAAGTTGACACCATGTTTGCCATGAGCGATGTATATGTGATGCCGTCTGTTTCAGAACCTTTTGGCATTTCACCGCTTGAAGCCATGCGGTCCAACGTTCCCGTGGTTATTTCAAAACAGTCGGGCGTGGCGGAAGTGTTGCAACATGCACTGAAAGTCGATTTCTGGGACATTGATGCACTGGCTGATGCCATTTATGGGATCCTCCATTATGAGGGACTGAGCAAAATGTTCATCCGGTATGGAAAAGCGGAAGTCGACAACCTTATCTGGGAGAATGCTGCCGTTAATATTTTAGAAGTATATAATAAAGCTGTAATCAATTGATCATATGAGATCCATCTGTTTGTATTTTCAGGTCCATCAGCCGTTTCGCTTACGGACTTACCGGTTTTTCAACATCGGACAAGATCATCACTACTATGATGATTATCAGAACCGACACATCATTAAACGCGTTGCAGAAAAATCATATCTGCCGGCCAACAACCTCATGCTTGATCTGATCAGGGAGTATGGTTCTGCGTTTAAAGTCAGCTATTCAATCTCAGGCACTGCCCTCGACCAGCTGCAGGCTCATGTTCCAGAGGTGATTAGAAGTTTCAGGCAACTGGCCGACACCGGGCAGGTTGAGTTTATTGCTGAAACCTATGCCCATTCACTGGCATCCCTTACCAACCGTGAGGAATTTGTAAGACAGGTTGGGTTGCATGCGGCAAAAGTGGAAGAGTTGTTTGGCAAGAAACCGACAACATTTAGAAACACGGAGTTGATTTACTCCGACAAAATAGGTGAAATGGTTGCCGACATGGGGTTTCATACCATGCTCACCGAAGGTGCCAAACATGTGCTGGGCTGGAAAAGTCCAAACTACATGTATTGCAACACCATCAACCCGAAACTGAAAGTGCTGCTACGCAATTTCCGCCTCAGCGACGACATTACCTTCCGGTTCTCGAACCAGGACTGGTCGGAATGGCCGCTTACCACGGAGAAATTTGTGAAATGGCTCAACAATGTCGAGAAAAACGAAGAGGTGGTGAACCTGTTTCTCGACTACGAAACCATTGGGGAACACCAATGGAAAGAGACGGGAATCTTCGATTTCTTCAGGCACCTGCCTGCTACGGTTTTCTCCAATTCGAACTTTACCTTCAACACACCCGAACAGCTGTATCACGAACTCCAGCCGGTTTCGGCCATCTCGGTTCCCCATCCCATATCCTGGGCCGACGAAGAACGGGATCTGACGGCCTGGCTCGGCAATGAGCTTCAGGACGAGGCTTTTGGAAAACTCTATTCGTATGAGGCGAAGGTGAGGAATTGCAAAGATCCGGAGATACTGAAAGACTGGCTCTATCTTCAAACCAGCAGCCATTTTTATTATATGTGTACGAAGTGGTTTTCTGCCGGCGAGGTGCACAAATATTTTAATCCCTATGGTTCCCCGTATGAAGCATTCATCAATTACATGAATGTACTTTCTGATTTCATGATCAGGGTGGACGAAGCCTGCGCCACTGCCGAAGCACCTGTTGCGATAGCTGAAACCGTCAAACCGGTAAAAAATGCCCCCAAAGTTAAAGCTCCGCCCAAAAAGGTTAGCCAGACAGTTGCTCCTGCAGCGAAACCTGCTGCGAAGGAAGCAAAGCCAAAAACCACGGCTGTGAAGGCAGGTCCTGAAAAAGATGCAAAAAAAACAGTAAAAAAAGAGACACCGCCCGTAAAAGTCGTTAGAAAAAGAAAGTAACCAAGGCTATGAAGGATAAACAACTAATGGTTCCTGATTATCTGTTTGAGACAAGTTGGGAAATCTGTAATAAAGTCGGCGGTATTTATACCGCCATTGCCACAAAAGCTGAAATTCTGGCTGAACAGTTCAAAGACAACTATATCCTCATCGGTCCGGACGTATGGAAGGAAACCCATCAGAATCCTGAATTCCTCGAAGATAAGTTTTTGTTCAAGTCATGGCGGGAAGTAGCTGATAACGAAGGGCTACGGATTAAAGTTGGGAGATGGAACATCCCCGGAAAGCCGGTAGTGATCCTCATTGATTTCACGCCATATTTTTCGGAAAAAGATAAAATCTTTGCCCATTTCTGGGAACGGTACAGACTTGACTCCCTAACCGGCGACTGGGACTATGTTGAACCTGCATTTTTCGGCTATGCCGCCGGCAAGGTCATTGAAAGTTTCTACAATTTCAACTGCTCGCACCTCGATAAGATCATCGGGCAGTTTCATGAATGGATGACCGGGACCGGTATTTTGTACCTGAAAGAGCGTGTGCCGCAGGTTGGAACCGTTTTTACCGCGCACTCCACGGTAGTGGGGCGAAGCATTGCAGCCAACGGGTTGCCCTTGTATAAAACCCTTGAAAATTACAATGCAGAGGTCATTGCCAGGCAATTTGGCGTGATGGCCAAATTCTCGCTCGAAAAATTGGCGGCACGGGAGGCAGATTACTTTACAACACAATCGCAGATCACCAACAATGAGTGCCGGCATTTCCTTGAAAAGGAGGCCGACCTGCTTACACCCAACGGGTTTAATGACTCCTGGGTTCCTGTCAAGGAGGAATATGCCGTAAAGCGCACACAGTCGCGTGAGAAACTCCTGGAAGTTGCCGGTGCCCTCACCGGTCAGGAGTATCCAAAGGACACGATTCTCCTGCTCAACAGCGGCAGGTATGAAGTGCGTATCAAGGGCATTGATATCTTTCTCGATTCGATGGGATCGCTCAACAAACAATCAAAGCTGCCGCAAACAGTGCTTGCTTTCATTGCGGTTTCTTCAGGGCACAACATTCCGCGTAAAGAACTTATTGACCGGATGACCAGGAAGGATATGAACACGCCACGGAAAGAGGAATACCTCACGCACGGCCTGACAGAACCTGAAAACGACCTGATCCTCCAGCGGATTAAGTCAAACGGACTGCTTAACCGTCCCGAAGATAAAGTCAAGATCATCTACATTCCAACCTACCTGAATGGCACAGACGGGATCTTCAATTTAAACTATTACGACCTGCTGATAGGATTCGACGGAACAGTTTTCCCGTCTTATTATGAACCATGGGGCTATTCCGCTCTGGAGAGTTTATCTTTCCACATTCCAACCATCACCACCTCGGTGTCAGGTTTCGGCCAGTGGATAAAAACCCTGTTCCCGTCGGTAAAAGACTGCACTGCCGTGATTGAGCGGAATGATGACAACGATATTGAGGTGGTTGAAAACATTGTCAAACACATCTTTAACTGTTCATCCAAGCCGGAAAAAGAGATCATCAAGGCCAGGATCAAGGCCTATGAAATATCACGTTCGGCCCTGTGGAAAAATTTAATTGACAATTATAAGGAAGCATATTCCGATACCCTGGAAGAGACTGATAGCCGCGCCGAATTATTTGCAGGCAAACAGCCCCAGCTGTTGACAACATCCCTGAAAAGCATTGTGGATAAGCCCGAATGGAGAAAAGTGCTGATCCAGCAACGGATTCCCGAAAATCTTGCCAGCATGGAGCGCCTGGCAAAAAACTTATGGTGGTCGTGGAATTACGAAGGCTCCGAATTGTTTGAACTGATCAACAAGGAACGATGGTACGAACTGAAATTCAACCCGATCGCCCTGATTGAATCATTGTCTTTCAAGGAACTCCAGGACCTGAGCAACAACGAGAAGTTTGTCAACAAACTTACCCGGGTTTCCGCTGCATTTGATGCATACATGGCGATGGCTTCCGAGAAACCGAAGGAACAGGTTGCCTATTTCAGCATGGAATACGGCCTTCATGATACTGTGAAAATATTTTCAGGAGGACTGGGTATGCTTGCCGGAGATTATCTCAAGGAGGCAAGCGACTCAAACTACAATATCGTCGGTATCGGACTGTTGTACCGGTACGGGTACTTTACACAGAGCCTGTCGATATTCGGCGACCAGATCGCAATTTACACCCCGCAAAAATTCACCCACCTGCCACTGATCCCTATACGGGACGAAAATGGCAACTGGCTGAAGATCACTTTTGCGATGCCGGGCCGCACCGTTTATGCCAAGGTATGGCGGTGCGATGTTGGCCGGGTGCCACTCTTCCTGATGGATACGGATATAGAAGAAAATGAAGATGCCGACCGCGGCATCACCCACCAGTTGTATGGAGGGGACCTTGAGAACCGGCTTCGCCAGGAGCTGCTGCTCGGGATAGGTGGCATCAGGATGCTTGATGCAATGGATATTAAACCGGATGTCTTCCACAGCAATGAAGGACACTCCGCCTTTATCGGGCTAGAACGCCTGAGAAAACTTATACAGAATGAGAAACTCACCTTTCCGCAAGCCATGGAAATGGTACGATCCTCAACATTGTTTACCACACATACCCCTGTGCCTGCAGGACATGACACATTTCCTGAAGACCTGCTGCGCCGCTACCTGTCACACTATCCCGACCACCTGAGCCTGAAGTGGGAACAATTCATGAACCTTGGCCGCATGGTTGAGTATGATGTGAATGAGAAGTTCTCTATGAGTGTTCTTGCAGCAAAGTTGTCGCAGGAGATCAACGGGGTCAGCCGGATCCATGGCAGGGTGACCAGGGAGATGTTTGTAAAACTCTACCAGGGCTACTATCCCGAAGAACTGCATATCGGCTACGTCACCAACGGGGTCCATTTGCCCACCTGGACGGCAAAATCGTGGCAACAGCTTTATAGCAAGGAATTTGGCGACGGTTTTTTCAGCGACCAGTCAAACCCGCACTACTGGAAAAACATTCACAATGTGAACGACGACACCATCTGGAGCATGAAGCTGAAGCAGAAAGGCCAGATGACCGAATACCTTTTACAGCACCTCTATGCCGACATGACCCGTCGCCATGAGAACCCCAAACTGATATTCAAGATCAAGGAGGCGGTAAATCCCAAAGCACTTACGATCGGGTTCGCCCGGAGATTTGCAACATACAAAAGAGCCCACCTGCTGTTCAGCAACCTCGACCGGTTGTCGAGGATCGTAAACAACAAGGAAAAGCCCGTACAGTTCATGTTTGCCGGCAAGGCGCATCCAAATGACAAGGCCGGGCAGGACCTCATCAAGCGGATCTACGAAATTTCACACATCCCCGAGTTTGTCGGTAAAATTTTCTTCTTTGAAAATTACGACATGGAGGTTGCCAAGTACATGATCAAAGGGGTGGACATCTGGCTGAATACGCCCACACGGCCGCTGGAAGCATCGGGTACAAGCGGCGAAAAGGCTGTGATGAACGGTGTCGTCAACTTCAGCGTGCTCGACGGATGGTGGGCCGAAGGTTACAAACCAAATGCAGGCTGGGCGCTGCAGGAAGAACCGACATACGACAATCCCCAGTTCCAGGATGAACTGGATGCAGAAACCATCTATTCCATACTTGAAGAGGAGATCATCCCGATCTATTACGATGTCAACGAACAAAACGTTCCGGTAAAATGGGTGTCGTATATTAAAAATACAATTTCCGAGATCGCACCGCACTTTACCATGAAACGGCAGCTAGATGATTATATACGCCAGTATTACAACCCGTTGTTCAAACGTTCGCGCATCATGGCCGGCAAAAATTATGAAATGGCCCGCCACATCGCCAGCTGGAAACGGAAAGTCATGAGAGGGTGGGAGAGTATCGAAGTCGTTTCGCTAAAAACAACGGACTCGAATGTAAAACCACTTTCGCTGGGCGAATCATTTAAAGCTGAGATCGTCCTTGACCTGAATGAACTCTCCGGTACCGACATTGGCATTGAAGTGCTGTTCGGGAAAAAGATCAACGATGAAGTCAAGGAACCCAGCTTTACGGAAGAGATGACCCTCATGCGATCGGAAAAGAACCTGGTGTCCTTTTCATGCGATATCCCGATAAACCAGGCAGGTGTGTACGATTATGTTTTCAGGCTCTTTCCCAAAAGTCCGCTGTTGCCTCACCGGCAGGACTTCAACCTGGTGAAATGGATCTCATGAAAGTAAGAAGCACTATCTTTGCGGTACGCTGCAAAAAAATCTCAACGGTTCTCTGCGGCTAAATATTTATTAATTTAACTGATCAACATGAAATTACTCGAAGGAAAAACTGCGCTTATAACTGGTGCCAACAGGGGCATTGGTAAATCAATTGCATTAAAATTTGCCGAATTTGGCGCCAACGTCGCTTTTTCAGATATTCAATACAATGATGATTCGATACAACTGGAACAGGAACTTGCAGCATTCGGTGTAAAAGCCAAAGGCTACGCGTCGGATGCCAGTTCGTTTGCCGACAGCGAGCAACTCATAGCCGGCATTATGGAAGATTTTCCGACCATCGATGTATTGGTAAACAATGCCGGGATCACACGTGACAACCTCCTGCTGAGAATGACGGAGCAGGATTGGGATCGCGTAATCAATGTCAACCTTAAATCGGTCTTCAACCTTACCAAGGCGATCCAGAAAGTAATGATCAAACAGCGGTTCGGTTCGATCATCAACATGAGCTCGGTTGTTGGCATCGAAGGAAACAGCGGCCAGTCAAATTACTCCGCCTCCAAGGCCGGGATCATCGGCTTTACAAAATCAATTGCGCAGGAACTTGGCTCACGCAACATTCGCTGCAACGCAATCGCACCAGGGTATATTGAAACCGAAATGACCGCCAGGCTGCCACAGGAGTTCCGCGACAAGTGGATCCAGGATATCCCCATGAAACGTGCCGGTACACCTGATGATGTTGCAAACCTTGCACTCTTCCTTGCGTCGGATCTCAGTTCCTATATTACCGGACAGGCAATTCCCGTGTGCGGTGGATTGCATACATAACCTTTATCGCTGATTAATACGGAAACTTTGGGACTTGTCACTGAATATCCTTTGGGCTTCTTGTTCTTTTGCATCCTGCTGGGTGCTGCATACGCCTTCGTCCTGTATTACCAGGATATAAAGAAAGGATTGAAGCCTGCAACCCACCGGCTGATGGTGGTTTTCAGGTTTCTGGCGGTTTCGCTGATCTCCTTCCTCCTTTTGGGACCGCTCATCAAACAAACTGCGAAACAGGTTGAGAAGCCTATCATTGTGATCGGGGTAGACAACTCCAGGTCGATGGTCCTCACCGGCGATTCGGAATATTACCGGAAAGAGTTCCCGAAATCAATCGATGCGCTGGTAGAAGCATTGAAGAAAAAATGTGAGGTCAGGACCTATTCTTTCGGCGGTAAACTTGAAAACGGCTTCAATTCTTCCTATGGCGGATTGAAAACCGATATTTCGGCGTTTTTCAATGAGGTAAATACCCGTTACTCGAACAGGAATGCCGCAGCCCTGATACTCGCTACCGACGGAATATACAATGACGGTACAGATCCTTTTTACGCGGCACGTAAAATTTCCTTCCCGGTATACACCATCGCGCTGGGGGATACCCTGCTGAAAAAGGATATCCTTATCCGGAAAGTATTCGTCAATAAAACCGCGTACAAAGGCGACAAGTTTCCTGTTGAAGCCCTGGTTGAAATGAATAAATGCGCAGGTTCTTCAGCAAAACTGACACTTTCGCAGGGTTCGCACCTGCTTGAAACAAAAGAGGTCAGGGCAAACAGTGACCATACCCTGCAAAAGGTCACGTTTATGCTGGAAGCAAAGGACAAGGGAGTGGTAAAATACGCATTGCAGCTCAGCGAACTTGATGGCGAGGGCAGCAAACTTAACAACAGCGCAAGTTTCATCGTCGAAGTGCTGGATGCCCGTCAGAAAATCGCGCTCATTTTCGATGCACCCCATCCCGACGTCACTGCAATTCAAAAGGGGCTGGAGGGATCAACACATTTTGAAATTGACCTGCTCCGTGCCGGCGATCTCCCCAAAAGCTATGAAAAATACGACCTGGTCATCCTGAACCAGCTCCCCTCGGTGACAAATGTCGCTGATCTTGCCCCGCTGTTCAAATCAAAGGTATCGTTGCTGTTCCTGGTTGGTTCACAAACAGATATCAATTCGCTCAACAACCTCAAACAGGGACTGATCATCAATACTTCCACAAACTCCTTTACCGAATCGCAGCCGGTTGTCAACGAGGAATTCTCCCTGTTTTCAATGGATAAGAAGGATATTGCCGTATTCAGGGAGTTTCCGCCCCTGCAGTGCCCGTTCGGGACCTACCAGTTCAGCCCGCTTACCGATGTCCTGTTTTACCAGAAAATCGGGAATGTCACCACCAAAACGCCCATGGTCATGTTTACCCATGTTGCCGACCGGAAGGTTGGCTTTGTTGCCGGTGAGAACATCTGGCGCTGGCGGATCTCCGATTTTGTTCAGCAATCAAATCATGAATCATTTGACCTGATGATCGATAAAATTGCCCAGTACCTCTCGACCAAGGATGACAAAAGCTTTTTCAGGATACACCTCAACAGCCGGATTTCTGAAAATGAGCCGGTCGAAATAGACGCGGAGGTGTTTAATGCGTCGTATGAATTAATCAATGAACCCGATATAAACATCACCATCACGGATGCTGAAAATAAAACCTATCTTTTTATCTTTAGCAAAACGGCCAAAGCATACTACCTCAATGCCGGGCTCTTCCCCATTGGCGAATATTCGTATAAAGCAGCAGTTAAAGTCGGTTCGGAAATATATCAGAAGTCAGGGAAGTTCTTTGTGGAGCAGGTGAACATTGAGAGTTCCAGCCTCGTTGCCGATCACAACCTCCTGTTCCGGATCGCGAAATCCCATGACGGGGAGATGATCAATAAATCGGATATCGGGAAACTTGCTGAAAAAATCCTGGCGCGTGAAGATATCCGCTCAGTTTCGGTGTTCCAGCAGCGGATGTCTGATTTGATCGGCAATCCATGGCTGTTTGCCCTTATCCTCGCCCTTCTATCTGCTGAATGGGTGATCAGGAAGCGCGAAGGAATGTAGCATCAATTAACTTACAAGTCCCTTTTTAAAAGCACCCAGTATGTTATGCCAATCATGACCGCGGCATAACCAAGCGGTATGCAGCAGGCCGCAAAGCTGATCGAGTCCTGCAGGTTGATCCCCATCATGTTCTTCAATACCTGTATGTTGGGATATTCTGTGACACGGAGGACTGCATTAAGCGGCAGGTAAGGGGAGATGTTGTTTTCAAATACCAGAGGGCTTTTCAGGAAATAGTAGAGAATAGGCTCGACAATAAAGAGGTACAGTGTGAATAGCGCAATGGATAGACCGGTATTTCTTAAGAGGAATCCAAAGAATAGCGCGTACACCTGGAGCGTAAGCATGGTGATAAAAAAGCCGATCATGAAGGTGGACTTGTCGAGCACCAGGGAAAGCGTCAGGTCCGACGTATGCGAAATCCCAAGCACCAGGGTCCCGATGGTTAACAGGATGGTCATGATCAATGATATCAGCAGGATAATCAGCAGTTTTGAGGCAAGGAATTCCGCCTTGCTCATGCCATTGATCATGTTCTGCCGTATCGTTTTAAATGTAAATTCATTGGTAATCAGGATTATGATTACAATCGCAGGGAATATCAGCACATACCTGATGGTCGCAAAAAACGCAAGGTTCTGCCATATCCACGGGAAAAAATAGATGGTGACATGCGGAAAGGGGATAGGCAGGCGGCTGTTAAAGTTATCAACCTGCTTGTTGATCATAAACTCAGCCATTAAAAGCCCGAGTGTCAGAAAAAGGAAATAGAGACCGGTAAGTATCCAGAAAATCTTGTAAGTCAGTATTTTCTTGAACTCAATTTTTAGTAGCTTGATCATTTGTTGTTGTCTAATAATTCGAGAAAATGTTGCTCAAGGCTGCGTTTCCGCTCCGACAGGTGGGTGAGGGTAATTCCCTGGTGAAAGAAAAACAGGTTCAGTTCTTCAGGGTCAACGGCATCTTTGAAATAAACCTGGATTTTATCGCCCCCGGGAACCACGGATTGAAATGCCGGATGTTGTTTAACAGAATTGGTGAGGAGTTCAAGGTTCCCGGCCGACAGCTCGTAGGAATCCGATATTGCCAGCACTTCACTCACTTTACCGTCAAACAGTTTTATCCCTTTGTTCAGCACAGCAACATGGCTGCAGATCTTCTGAACTTCATCTAGCAGGTGGGATGCGATGATAATCGTGGTACCCTGGCTTGCGATGTGCAGGATCAATTCACGGATATGGGCAATTCCTTGTGGGTCAAGCCCGTTTGTGGGCTCATCGAGGATCAGTACATCCGGGTTTCCGAGCAGGGCGGAAGCGACTGCGAGGCGTTGTTTCATCCCGAATGAAAATGTTTTAAACCGGGTGTTTCTTCGTTCAAACAGGCCGGTCAGCGTGAGTACCCGATCAATATCGTCATAGCCAAAGTCCTTGATGTCGGCCACAATCTTCAGGTTCACGACAGGACTCAGGTATGGGAAAAAATTGGGGCTTTCAATGACGCTTCCAATCCTTTTACGGCTCTCCTTCGACGGTGGTTTGCCGAACCACCGGAAATTACCGCTGTTGGCTTTTAGCAGTTCAAGAATGATACTGAGGGTGGTGGTTTTTCCACTTCCATTCGGGCCTAGTATCCCAAACACCTGGCCTTTTTTGACTTCAAGGGAAAGGCCGTTTACAGCCTGGATCTTTCCGTATCGTTTAGAGATATTGCTGATGGAGAGGATAGTTTCCAAAATCTGAATAATAAAGTGTGAAAACAATAAACCTATGACGCCTTTTTAATCAGTTTGTTACAAAAGGTTCAATCGATTACAGTTGCGGCTGCCACGAAGGCTCAAAGTCTCAAAGAAACACAAGGGATATAAAGATACATAATCAATTATTAGTAAACTTTGTGCCGGTGTGACCTGGTGGCAAAAAAATCATCATCGATAAAGCAAAAAAATGGTTGGTTTCTTATGGATATCAGGCTTTTTACCACTCCATTCGGCGATTGACATTGACCTGATTACTTCATTAACACCCGAAATATCGGTGGCCAGGCAGAGTTGCATGTCGGGTTTGCATACCCTTACCAGTGATTCAAAAACCTGCAGGTTCCGGTAAGGCGTTTCGATAAATATCTGTGTCTGGTCCTTCTCAAGGATCGTTTTTTCAAGTTCTTTGATCTTCTTAACCCGGATCATCTTGTCGGCCGGCAGGTACCCGAGAAACGTAAAATTCTGCCCGTTAAAACCCGAGGCCATCAATGCAAGCAGGATTGAAGAGGGCCCGGTGAGCGGGACAACCCTGATGCCAAGCATATGAGCCTCCCGTACGATCAGAGAGCCGGGATCGGCAACGCATGGCACGCCTGCCTCGGATAACAGCCCCATATCGTGGCCATTGATGGCAGGGGCAAGGTATTCAGCCAGTTCTTCAACGCCCGAATGTTCATTGAATACCTGGAAATTCAGATCATCAACAGCCTTTTGAATGCCTGCCTTGATCAGGAACCTTCGTGCGGTGCGAATCTCTTCAACAATGAAGAATTCCAGTTTCCTGGTCACCGAGAGTGTCCCTTCCGGGAGTACTGATTCCACATTGCCCTCTGCGAGCAGTGCAGGAAGTAGATATAAGGTTCCTTTAGCCATTTTTCATCCAGGGTAAATCATCAAGATCAACATTTCCTCCTGAGATAATGATGCCGACCCGTTTTCCCGCAACATCAAGTTTATTTTCCATGAGTGCGGCAACCGGCACGGCAGACGAGGGTTCCACCATGATCTTCATCCGCTCCCACAAATAACGCATCGCCTTCACAATACTCTCCTCGCTAACTGTGACAATGCTGTGAACATGCCCGAGGATAATGGGAAAGGTGATGTAGCCAAGCGAGGTACGCAGTCCGTCGGCAATTGTATCGGGATTCACGGATGGGATAAATTTCCGGTTCGTAAAAGACAAAAATGCGTCATTGGCCTGTTCGGGCTCCGCACCTACGGTCCTTCCCCCGGGCAGGAAATAATGTACCGAAAGGGAGGTCCCGCCAAGCAACCCGCCACCGCCAACAGGAGCAATGATCATATCAAGTTCTCCAATCTCTTCAATGAATTCGAGGGCGGCGGTTGCCTGCCCGGCAATGATCGATTCATTGTTGTATGGATGGATCTCGGTCGCGTCGGTCTGATCAAGGATGCGGGCGAGGGTTGTTTCCCTTGCGGCAAGGGTGGGCTCGCAAAAGGTGATGATGCCACCATAATCTTTCACTGCGGCAACTTTGATTTTCGACGAATTCGACGGCATCACAATAAATGCCTTTGAATTCACCAGTGAGGCAGCCCAGGAAAGTGCCTGCGCATGATTGCCGGAGGAGTGGGTGGCAACACCGTTTACCAGCTTGCTCTTGTCGAGTGACAACACGGCATTGGAGGCCCCCCGGGCTTTGAATGCCCCTACTTTTTGAAAATTTTCACATTTCAGGAAGAGCTGTGCGTTGAACAACCGGTTCAAGGTATGCGACGTAAGCACCGGTGTCCGGTTTATAAATGGAGAAATACGTTTTGCCGCTTCAAGAATGGCAAACGGGGCTATGTTCGGATTGATTTTCATTTAGGTTTGAACTCAGCGATGATTTTATCAACGATCCGGTCGCAGGCCTCATCGAGTTGAACATACACGGTTTCAAATGCCTTCATCCCATGGTACCAGGGATCCTGGACATCAAGATTTTGACCCGGGTAAAGGATGTTCAGCATATAGTCAACCTTCTGCCGGTCAGCATCATTGCGGGTAAGCCGCATGATATTTGAAAAATGCGAAGAATCCATCGCAAAAATATAATCAAACCTGTCAAAATCGTCTGTTGAAAATAACCTTGCCCGGTGTGATGAGATATCGACTCCCCGTTTTCGGGCTACTTCCTGGGCACGAGAATCGGGAGGATCGCCTACATGAAATGACTCAAAACCGCATGAATCGATGTGCGCGTCGAAATTGTTTTTTCTTAATTTATGGTGAAGAATGCCTTCTGCAAGAGGCGACCGGCAAATGTTGCCGGTACAGACGAAGAGTATCTTTATCAATGCCGTTGGGGATTCTGTTAAAGTTTTATCCGCTTATCCAGTTCTTCAACAAACTGCCGGAACTGTTTGTCAGTTTCAACAAGGTTGTTGACGGTACGGCAGGCATGCAACACAGTGGCATGGTCTTTATTCCCGCAATGCAGCCCGATGCTGGCGAGGGATGATTTTGTATGTTTTTTTGAGAAATACATTGAAAGCTGGCGTGCCTGGACAATTTCCCGTTTTCTTGTCTTCGAGTAGATCATCTCGATCGGGATATTGAAAAACTCACATACCACCTTTTGTATATAGTCGATGGAAACTTCACGGGAGGTATTTCTTACAAACTTGTCAATCATTTGCTTGGCAAGCTCGAGCGTGATTGTTTTCTTGTTCAGTGACGACTGGGCCAGCAGGGAGATCAGGGCACCTTCAAGCTCCCTGATATTGGTGTTGATATTGTAGGCAATGTATTCAATAACTTCGGCCGGTATCTGGATCCCGTCGTTGTATAATTTCTTGTGAAGGATGGCAATGCGTGTCTCCAGGTCGGGAACCTGCAGGTCGGCAGATAAACCCCATTTAAACCGTGAGAGGAGACGTGGTTCAATGCCTTTCATCTCCACAGGCGGTTTGTCGGAAGTCAGGATGATCTGGTTGCTCTTTTGATGCAGGTGGTTGAAAATGTGGAAAAAGACGTCCTGCGTCTTCTCCTTGCCGGCCAGGTTATGAATATCATCCAGGATCAGCACATCGATCATCTGGTAAAAATGAATAAAATCATTCTGGTTGTTGTTCCTGACAGAATCGATGAACTGGTTTGTAAACTGATCGGTAGTAACGTATAGAACGGTTTTTTCAGGAAAATTGCTTTTTACCTGGAGTCCGATGGCGTGCGACAGGTGAGTTTTACCGAGACCTGTAACGCTGTAAATAAGGAGTGGGTTGAACGCGGTTTTTCCGGGATTGCTGGCAATGGCATACCCGGCCGACCTGGCAAGGCGGTTGCAATCACCTTCAATGAAATTGTCAAACGAATAACTCTCGATCAACTGGGAGTTGATCTTGATCTTTTTGAGTCCTGGAATTATAAATGGGTTCGGAATTTCTTTGGAAGTGCCTCCTCTGTTGATGTCGATGGGCATGGAAACGGGCTGATTTAAGATTACGTTTTTCTCGCCTGTAGGTACCTTGATGGTGTATGGGATCTCGGAGTTATCAACAATAATGCTGTATTCAAGCCGCCCCTCCGGGCCCAGTTCCTTTCGGATTGTTTTTTTTAGTAAACCAATATAATGTTCCTCAAGCCATTCATAAAAAAACTGGCTCGGAACCTGAATGGTCAATACATGATCCTGCAACTTCACCGCCTCAATTGGAAGAAACCAGGTTTTAAAGCTTTGATAGTTGATATTATCTTTTATGACTTTAAGGCAATTTCCCCAAACTTCAACTGCGTTCTTTTCCATTAATTCAATTACCATCAATGATTAATTGCTCTTTTATCGTATCCTTATATTTATCAAGGGTTTGGAATTTGTCCACAAGTCAAAATCCTCCTCTGAAGGGTCACATGATTTAATTAACAAATTTTGGAAAAAAAAGTGGATAAAAAAAACATTTTACTCTTGATTTATTAAAAAATTGTTTTCGAAAAAGGCATGCTGTATTCATTCAGGAATCTACTTGACCAACCCTATTTTACATTACCTCAATGTATTGATTGAGGAATATTACATGGTTATTTTAGCTATTTATACCAGCTATAAATAGCATGCGGTCAGTCTTTCAATTAGTTAGCAAAATCAACCTTTTACACCATTATAATAAGGCTGGTAAATATTCAAAAACCGGCATCATTTGGCTATTTTACCTTCAACGTTGTGTTCCTGAGTCTGTTTATACGGTTTTCAATCTTGCCTGCCTGACTTTTACGAATCTGGAAATCAATTTCGCATTTTTCCATGGCAGTTTGATGCACGATTTTCACCCCTTCTTCTTTTAAAATGCGCATGATTTCATTCATCATCTGGTACTCAAAGGTGACACTAAATTGAACCCTGACCGTTTTTTCGATAACATCGGCCTGTTCCATTGCTTCCCGTGCTGCTGTCCGGTATGCATGGATCAGGCCGGGGATTCCAAGTTTTGTTCCTCCAAAATACCTGATCACCACCACGAGAATGTCTGAAAGTCCCATGGACAGGATCTGCCCGTAGATCGGTTTCCCGGCCGATCCTGAAGGTTCGCCATCGTCATTGGCACGGTATGACTGGTTTTCAAGCCCCAGCCGGTATGCATAGCAATGGTGGTTGGCATCATGGTAGGCCTTTTTCAGCTCTTCAAGGCTGGCCTTTACTTCTTCTTCAGTAGTAACAGGCAATGCAACTGCCAGGAATTTACTTGCCTTTTCGCGGTAAATTCCACGTGATTCACCTGCAATTGAAAGAAACGAATCTTTTATATCTTCCATCGTGGCGAAGTTACTTTTATTTTTAATTTCGTGGAATGGAACAGGCAGGCAATCTCGTAAAAAATCTGATAAAGGAATTCCATCAACGTCTTGCCCGGATTTATCCGGAACAGGAGATCCGGCAATTCATCTATATCCTGTTTGAAGCATACCTGGGCTGGCCGAAAACCAGGGTTCATGTTTCCCTCGATGCCAGAGTGCCTGAGCTGGCCATGAACGCATTTGTAAAAGCACTGGAGGAACTGGCTGACGGCAAGCCAGTACAATATATACTCGGCCAGGCATGGTTTAACGGAACAATGCTGAAGGTTGATCGCAATGTACTGGTTCCCCGGCCTGAAACAGAGGAACTATGCGCCATGATCAGAATGGGCTACCCGGGCAGGCACAATCATCCTGCCAGTATCCTTGATATTGGCACCGGTTCTGGCTGTATTGCAATTGACCTTAAAAAGTATTTTCAGCATTCGGAAGTCACGGCAGTAGACATCTCAACGGGTGCCCTTGAGATAGCCAAAGGAAATGCATCTTCATGTCACTGTGACATATCGTTTGTGCATGCCGATATCCTTGATGAAGCCGACCGGGCAACACTGGGAAGGTTTGATCTCATCGTCAGCAACCCACCATATGTAACAGAACGGGAAAAAACAAAAATGCACCGCAATGTCACTGAATTCGAACCAGCGCAGGCATTGTTTGTGGCGGACGGGGATCCTCTTGTATTTTATCGCGCCATTGCAGGTTTTGCAGCTTCCCACCTGGTACCACCCGGGTACCTCTATTTTGAAATCAATGAGAAGTTTGGAAAGGAGGTGGCCGGGCTTGTCAGTTCCTTTGGTTTTGAGGAAGTGTGTATTTCACTTGATTTTCATGGGAAGGAACGGTTTGTCTCCGCCGTATTGAAATCATCCCCGGCACTTCCCGGTCAGTAAGCCCTTTGTTAATGGTGTCTTTCACCGAAAATCGAGGTGCCGATCCGCACCATGGTACTCCCTTCTTCAATAGCGATTATATAATCGCCCGACATCCCCATCGAAACAACGTTGAATGAATCCTGGTGGCTGAAATAGTTGTTTTTTAAGGTGAGATAGTATGCATGCAAACTTCTGAACTCTCTTCTCACCAGTGCGGTATCGTCTGAAAAACTGCTCATTCCCATGACCCCGGTAATCCTGGTGTTTTCCAGGGCTTTATAACTGTCAGATTCCAGCAGTTTCATGGCTTCTGCGATATCCAGCCCGAATTTTGTCTCCTCGGTCGCGATGTGAAATTGCAGCAGGCAATCGATGGTCCTTTTGTTTTTTGCAGCCTCCTTGTTGACTTCTTTGAGCAGGTTGATGCTGTCGATACTATGGATAAGGCTGATGAACGAGGCAATGTATTTAACCTTGTTTGTCTGCAGGTGGCCGATAAAATGCCATTCAACATCCCCGGGGATTTGTAACTGCTTTGCTGCCAGCTCCTGCACCTTGTTCTCGCCAAATATCTTCTGGCCGGCCTGGTATGCCTCCAGCATGGCAGGAACGGGTTGCATCTTTGATACAGTCACCATCGTGACGTTCGCAGGAATGTTTTTTCTCAATAACAGGATGTTGCCGGCAATGCTCAACTGGGTGGATTTAGGTATAACAAAAATACACATTTGAGTGAATGGGTCTAAGGCTTACCTTTGCATTTTTATTCTTTATGCGAAAAATAGTTTTATCCTTTCTCCGGCAGCTGGCTTTCTGGATGTTGTTTTTCAATGCGGCCAGGTTGATTTTCATACTTTACTACCTGAATATCATCATCATTGAGAAGATACGGTTTGCCGAAGTTCTTGGTGTGTTCTTTTATTCACTGAAACTAGACCTGGCCACCGCCTGCTATATTATGGTCTTTCCGTTCTTAATTCTTGTGGTTCAATCAGTTTGGAGCCCGCGGTGGATTAACTGGATCAACAAGGTATACGCAGGTATCATCATTACGGGTTACAGCCTCACCGCCGCCGGTGAAATGGGGATATATGCCGAATGGAAAACCAAGCTGACCTACAAGGTGATAAAATATCTCAGCAACCCCGGGGAGATTTTCAACTCGGCCGAGACAGGTACATTTATTCTTTTAGTTGCTGTTTTTCTTTTGATTGCTTCAGGAACCACTTTTATCTATTTGAGGTTTTTTTACACGAATCTTGTTCATGTGGGGCGAAATTGGTGGTTTTCAGCGCTTTTTGCCATAATTGTGCCAGGAATGTTGGTGGTTGGATTGCGTGGAGGCGTAAGGCAAATACCGATCAACCAAAGCGAATCCTATTTCTCCGATCACAATATCCTGAACATTGCCTCTGTAAACAATGCATTTAATCTGTATATCAGCATTTTTGAAAACCTCAGGAATTTCAACCACGATCCCTATATGTTTATGGATAAGGCTACTGCCGCCGGGATTATGAAGAAAATTTATCGCACCACCAATGATTCGACACAGTTGGTGCTTAAAACAAACAAGCCGAACATTGTCCTGCTGATCCTTGAAAGCTGGTCGGCCGATTTAATCGAGGACCTGGGCGGGGAACCCGGGATAACACCGGAATTTAAAAAGCTGGAAAAAAACGGAATATTGTTCGACCAGGTCTATGCTTCAGGATCACGTTCAGAACAGGGAATGGCCTCCATTTTCGGGGGGTTCCCGGCCCACCCGGTAAGTTCAATCACGGTTCAGCCCGATAAATTTGTCAAATTGCCGAGTATTGTCAAAGTGCTTGAAAAAAACGGGTATGGTTCGTCGTTCTATTTCGGAGGACAGCTGATTTACGGCAACATAAAAAGCTATATCATTTTCAACGGGTTTGATAAAATCATGGAAGGCGATAATTTTCCCAAAAGCATTCCCCAGGGAAAGCTGGGAATCCACGATGAATACACACTGGCCTACATGGAGAATGACATTGGAAAAATGAAGCAGCCGTTCTTTGCGGCGCTTTTTACATTAAGCACCCACTCACCATGGGATCAGCCATTTCCCAAACCATTGAAATGGGGGGACAACGAGCATGACTATATCAATGCGGCCTATTATACCGATCACTGCCTGGGCGAATTTTTTACCAACGCAAGGAAGCAACCCTGGTTTGACAATACGCTATTCATCATCGTTGCCGATCACAGCCATAATTCATACCGCAACTGGCATCCTCATTCAAGGGAATATCATAAGATCCCAATGTTGTTCTATGGGAATGTGGTCAAAGATGAGTTGAAGGGAACCATTTGCCACAAACTGGGCAACCAGCACGACATTGCAGCAACGCTGCTTGGGCAACTGGCCTTGCCGGCTGGCGATTTTCATTACAGTAAAGATCTTTTCAACCGGTCTTCTCCCGAATTTGCCTATTATACAACCGAAGATGGCGTGGGATGGATCAGGCCATACGGTTACTTTACCTTTGACAAAGGACCAAATTTTTACTATTGGTGGACGGATCCAAAACTTGCAGATTCAATCAGGCAGGAGGGAAAGGCCTATCTTCAGACTGTCTTTGGAGAATATATGAACAACTAACCGCTAATCCAGTTCATGGACAACCAGCCCTGAACGCAGTTTTGGTTCGAACCAGGTGGTTTTAGGGGGCATGATGTTGCCTGAATCGGCAATATCGATCAATTGCTTCATCGATACCGGGTAGAGTGCAAAGGCAGCTTTCATTTCACCGCCATCAACCCGCCGTTCCAACTCCCCAAGGCCACGGATGCCACCGATGAAATCAATCCGCGTTGAAGTCCTGAGATCGGTAATTCCCAGAATGTTGTCCAAAACCAAACGCGACAGGATCGTAACATCAAGAACCCCGATCGGATCGGCATCGTTGAATGTTCCGCCTTTTGCAGTCATGGAGTACCATGTGCCGGCAAGGTACAAGCCGAAGTTATGCAGGGCAACAGGTTTGTAAATTTCGGTGCCTTTCTTTTCAATGGTGAAGACGGCTTCGAGTTTTTTCAGGAAATCCTCATCCGATAATCCATTCAGGTCCTTCACCACCCGGTTGTAATCGATGATCGAAAGCTGGTTATCAGGGAAATGAACTGCCAGAAAGAAGTTGTACTCTTCGGTTCCGTTGTGACCGGGATTGTTGAGTTTCTTCTCATTGCCCACAAGTGCTGCGGCGGCCGTACGGTGATGCCCGTCAGCGACATAGGTGAACGGAACCAGGGCAAACAATTCAACAAGTTTGCTGATAATTTCCTGTTCATTGATCACCCAGAAATGGTGGCCTACGCCATCATCGGCGATAAAATCATATTCCGGTTTGTGAATTTTGACAAAATTTGCAACAATCTCGTCAATTGCGGCAACAGCAGGGTAAGTAAAGAAAACAGGCTCCATGTTCGCATTGGTAATGCGCACATGCTTCATGCGGTCTTCCTCCTTGTCCTTGCGGGTCAATTCATGTTTTTTAATAATACCATTCAGGTAATCTGCAACCCCGGCGCATCCCACAAGACCATACTGGGTTTTGCCATTCATTGTCTGGGCATAGATGTAGAGCAGATCCTTCGCATCCGGTATCAGCCACCCTTTGCCTTTGAACAGTTCAAAATTTTCCCTGGCTTTGTCATATACAGGCTGTGAATGGATATCCACCGATGCCGGCAGATCGATTTCAGGCTTGATGATATGCAGGAGTGAATATTGATTTCCTTTTGCTTCTTCCCTGGCTTCGTCGGAGTTTAGTACATCATAAGGTCTTGAAGCCAGCTCCTTTGCTATTGCAACAGGGGGCCTCAGCCCTTTGAAAGGTTTAAGAATTGCCATACCAACAGTTAGTTAATGATCTTAGTTAATGAAAAGCATTTGCACGGGGCAGGGGTGAAGGTTGAAATCAATCCGGGCCGTCGTCATCGTCAAGTTCGCCTGGTTTCACACTGCGCTGCAGCGATCCGATGAGGGCCCCGATCATTTTTGTCATCTCCATCAGGCGGTTTTTGGAATCGTCGTAGGCACTGTCGCTGATAAAACCGCGACTTTGGGCGATGGTCGACAATACCACGCATTCCCTCACCGAACTTTTGGCCATTTTCAGGTAATAGACAAACTGGCTTTTATTGCGGGAAGAACCTTCAGCGATGTTTAAAGGAATTCCGTTTGCAGAGGTAATAAACCGGTCAAAAAACGATTTCATAAAGGAATCATCTTTTGTGTTTTTGGCCATTAAATACACCCAATCGACGTATTCAAGAGCCTTATGGTAGATTCTAAGATCTTCAAACCTAAAGAAAGTAGTAGGTCTTTCGTGTTCGTTTTCCATGGTTTAGCTCTTTAATGATATTTAAGGTGAACGAAGATCAATGATTGTTAGTGCAATGATAGTAAAAAATTACACCGCTGTGTTATTTATTAACCTGAAATGTTTTATCTCCTTCTTTGATGAAGCCTACGATTTGCCTTGCTGCAGCGATACCGGCGTTGATATTCGCCTCTTCGGTCTGGGCTCCCATTTTTTTCGGGGTACAGAAGAATTTGGCTTTAAAGCCGGCTTCTATGTCACTTTTATTCGTCGGCTCAACATCGGTCAGGTAAGCAAAATCCTTTCGTTCCTGGAACATCTTCAACAGGTCGGCTTCATGGATGACTTCAGCTCTTGCAGTATTCACAAGGCATGCAGGAATTGGCATCCGCGAAAGCAGTGCAAAATTAACCGAAAGTTTGGTCTGGCTGTTTGCAGGAATGTGCAGTGATATAAAATGGCAGGTGCTGTACAATTCTTCCACGGTCCCGATCCATTTCACACCGTCCTTCTCGATTTCCTGGCGGGAAATGAATGGATCGAATGCATAAACCTCCATACCAAATCCTTTGGCAATACGGGCCACATTTTTACCAACAAAGCCATAAGCATGGATACCTAGCTTTTTCCCCATCAGTTCGCTCCCCGATTTACCATTGAAGAAGCCACGGGCGTAATAGACCATCATGCCAAGTGCCAGTTCCGCTACGGCATTGGAGTTCTGGCCGGGGGTGTTCATTGCAACAACTCCTTTTGCGGTGGCTGCCTGCAAGTCGATATTATCGTACCCCGCACCGGCACGCACAATAATCTTCAGTTTGGTGCCGGCACCGATCACAGCGCTGTCAGCCTTGTCGCTGCGGATGATGACCGCATCAACGTCTGCAACTGCTTTGATAAAATCGTCCTGGCTGGTATACCCCTCCAGCAGAGCCAGTTCAAAACCGGCATCTTCAACTACCTTGCGGATACCTTTTACTGCAGCCGGGGCAAATGGCTTATCTGTAGCAACCAATACTTTTGTCATATTTTTAGTCTTTTTAGGAAGGGCATCCGCTACGGATGCCCTGGAATTTTTACTTATGCGTTTGCAGCTTCAAATTCATGCATGGCATCAACCAGTGCCTGGACACTTTCTATTGGCATTGCGTTGTAAACAGACGCCCTGAATCCGCCAACCGACCTGTGTCCCTTAATCCCGATCATGCCCTTGGTTTTTGAGAATTCCATAAAACCATCCTCCTTGTCCTTGTACTGCTCTTTCATGACAAAGCAGATATTCATCAGCGAGCGGCTCTCTTTGGCAACGGTACCAACAAACATTTTGCTGTTGTCGATGGCATCATAAAGCAGGTTGGCCTTTTTGATATTCATCGCTTCCACGACCTTGACACCGCCAAGGCTCTTGATCCAGCGCAGTGTTTCAAGACAGGTATAGATGGCAAATACCGGTGGTGTATTGTAAAGTGAAGGTTCCTTTGTATGTGTGGAATAGTTGAGCATGGTAGGTATTTTCCGATCTGCCTTTTTGAGCAGGTCTTCCTTGATGATCACGAAGGTGACGCCTGCAGGACCGAGGTTTTTCTGGGCACCGCCGTAAATCATGGCATATTTGGAAACATCGACCGGGCGACTGAGGATATCTGATGACATGTCGGCGATCATAGGAACCGGGCTCTTCATATCCTGGCGGATTTCGGAGCCGTAAATGGTATTGTTGGTTGTGATATGAAAATAATCAGCATCGGCAGGGATGGTGTATCCGGTGGGAATGTAGCAGAAATTTTTATCAGCCGATGAGCCGACAACGTCAACTTCGCCAAAGAACTTGGCTTCTTTGATGGCCTTCTGGGCCCAGACACCTGTTTCGAGATAGGCAGCCTTCTTGTTAAGAAAATTGTAGGGGATCATGCAAAATTGAAGACTGGCTCCACCTCCGAGAAAGATCACCTGGTACCCGGCCGGAATTTCAAGAAGTTCATTGAAGAGGGCTACGGTTTCATCAAGAATCGCCTGGAAATCTTTGCTTCTGTGCGAAATCTCAAGCAGTGATAAACCAATGCCATTTAGGTCCAGGATAGCCTTAGCTGAGTTTTCAACGGCGATGCGGGGAAGAATGGAGGGACCTGCGTTAAAGTTGTGCTTTTTCATAAAATCAAGGTTTAAAATTATATAAGCAGTGTATGTTTTTAGTACTGCAATATTAAGAAAACAAAGTAAATAAATTTAATCGAAATTTAAAAAAAAATAAAAAACTATTTTTTCTTTCTTGAGTCAACCCCGGCTTTGAAAATCCAGTGATTTTCCTGAAATGCAAAGCAGTCGAAAATGTCTCCCGAAGGAACATAAAATTTGAACTGCCCCTCCAGTTGCGGATCGAGAGGGCCCATCCTGTCAAAAACGATCACCCGGGTATCGACTTTGTTATAATCAAATTCCCGCTTTTTGCTGTTCCATCTCTTGCCTGCCTCCATCTGAATTTTTTCAAACTTTAATGACATTGTTGTGGTAGCAGCGAATTTAAATATAATCCGCGTCATGTTGCCTCCCAGGTAGCCTGGAAATAGTTTATATCCGAAATGCGGCCTTTTAAGATCATCAAAAAAAAGCACCTCGATCACTTTTTGGGTAATCGCGGTGTTCCTGCCTGCCCAGCCAAGAAGCGTGTACGCCATTTGCCCCGATGCCGTTTCAACCGGGATTACCTTATAATACAGGGCTCCCGGCCAATGCATGTTGTCAAGGAACATCGTATCCGGCGAAGGCAGTGAATCCGAAATATCATTCAAGGGGTAAACCAACGGTGGCTCCTCGCCAATCATTTTAATAAATCCATAGTACCGGTTGTTGCCGTTTCCGTAAGGCAGGTTCCAGTGAAAAATCCGGAATTTGTTGTCAGGCGAAGCTATTTTAACAAGTGTCTTCAACGATTCAAATGGATATGTATCCGCTGCAGGGAGCTTCAGCGCATCGGCAAGATCATTGAGAAAAACCTGGTTGAATGCACTCTTTGAACTGTCGTCAGTTGCTTTGTTTAGAGATGCCACTACTGCACTAAGCGTATCTTCTGCCTGGCGAAGGCTTTGGAACCTTTGTGCTGAAATGTATTTTCCGGGGACTATGAAAAGCAATACGGTGAACAGGAGAAATCTGAAGGCCATCCGAAAATTGGTTTGAATATGAAATATTTGGCTGAACAGCTCCGCAAAGGTAGCTACCTTTGCCAAAAAACACCTCATGAATCTGGCCGACCGTATCAAATCGTTTGAAATTCTTGGAGAGAGACTGCGTTCGTACCATGAAACCTTGGCCGATCCCGGTTTGTCTGCACTTGCCGGTGCTTCAAAGATTGCTTTTGCACGCAACCCTTGGTTAACACCCGAACTGGTCAGGATTGCACTGAACAACCTGGGCAAGGCATTGTCCCCCGAAAATTTATCCGCATGGTTGGCCCCTTACGCAGGAAGGTTAGAACAGGCACATACTCAAAAAAGAATTGGTGTGGTGATGGCTGGAAATATCCCGGCTGTCGGGTTTCATGATTTCCTCTGCGTGTTGATCTCCGGAAATAAAATTGTAGCAAAATTGTCCTCCTCCGACGACCAGCTTTTACCTGCCATGGCCACGATACTAACCGGTCATATGCCTGAATGGCAGGAATATATAACCTTTACCAGTGGAAAACTGGAACACTTTGATGCCATCATAGCAACAGGGAGCACGAATACTTCCCGGTATTTTGAATTTTACTTTGGCAGGTATCCCCATATCATCCGGAAGAGCAGGAACAGTATTGCAGTGCTGGATGGCAACGAAAGTATGATTGATTTGCAGCACCTTGCAGATGATATCATGCTTTTTTTCGGAATGGGATGCCGGAGTATTTCAAAGATATACGTACCCGATGGATATGATTTTTCCTCCCTCATTGAAGCGCTTGGCAAATATGGTTTCTATGCCGATCATCATAAATATCGCAACAACTATGACTATAACAAATCGATTTTCCTGGTTAGCCAGGTACCTTTCATCGATGCCGGCTTCCTGATGTTAAAAGAAGACCAGTCCATTTCATCCAGGATTGGGTTGCTGAATTACGAATACTATTCAGTGCCGGATAAGGTCGCTGTGGCCATCGCGGAAAGCAGTGAGGCGGTTCAATGTGTCGTCAGCAATATGAGGCTGCCATTCAAAACTGTCCCTCCCGGCGAAGGGCAGAATCCGGCTTTATGGGATTATGCAGATCACCTGGATACAATGGAGTTTTTACTTTCTTCATTCTGATGATAAAAATTCTTTGGAAATCAATTTATAATCATTAATTTTGCACCCTCATAAAAATACCACATTGCAATGAAAAAAGATATCCATCCCAAAGATTACAGACTGGTCGTATTCAAAGATATGTCAAATGAATACACTTTTATTTCGAAATCGACTGTAAAAACAAAGGAAACCATCGTTATGGAAGATGGTATTGAGTATCCATTAATTAAATTGGAAATTTCTCATACCTCGCATCCTTTCTATACTGGTAAAATGAAATTGGTTGATACCGCAGGACGCATCGATAAATTCAAAAGCAAATACCAAAAGCATATCGACAGAAACGCCGCTGCCAAATAAACCATTACGACAATATTCTGTAAAGAGCCTCTATTTTACCATGAGGCTCTTTTTTTATTTGTTTTATTTTCTAATTTTGCATGAACGAACCACTGATATATGAATTGCAATAATTCTGCTGTAAAATGAATTACATACTGTTTGACGAAAGTATTGTCCGGACAAACCTGCTGCCCCTGACCTTCACACGGCCCGTTTCGGATATCCGCATTGGGATTCTCACCATCCGGGAAAAATGGGAAAAGCGTCTGAAATCGCCAACCTCCTCGCTGACCGACGGCTATCTCAGTCCCAAATTTCCGATTGTCAAGATGGCGGAAAACGTGCTGATCAATGGTTCAATCTGCCCAAATGACGAAATAGTTGAAGCCATTAAAAACCTTCAGCCAAATCAAACAATCGTTTATAAAGACACCATTATTGCCCTGCACGTAACGGCCGAGGAACTCGACAACCTTGGTGATACTGCTTCTGAAGGCATTGAAGAGATTCAGATGTCCGAAGCACCCCTCAAAATCAGCCACACATGGGAGATTTTCTCAAAAAACGATATTGCCCTGAGAGAAGATTACACCTTGCTTACAAAAGGGAGAAAGTCGCAGAAACTTAGTGATACCAATATGGTTTTTGGCGCCGAAAATATTTTTGTTGAAAAAGGTGCCAAAGTGGAGTGTGCAGTTCTCAATGGCACAACCGGCCCGATCTATATTGGCAAGGACACCGAGATCATGGAAGGTGCGGTTATCCGCGGCCCGTTCGCATTGTGTGAAGGTGCCGAGGTAAAAATGGCTGCAAAGATTTACGGCCCTACAACCATCGGCCCGTTTTGCCGCGTGGGTGGCGAAGTGAACAACTCTGTCCTGTTTGGCTATTCAAACAAGGCCCATGACGGGTTCCTCGGACATTCGGTCATCGGCGAATGGTGCAACCTGGGAGCTGATACCAATACCTCCAACCTGAAAAACACATACGACAACGTAAGGCTGTGGAGCTACGGCAAACAAACATTCATCAACACACATCTGCAATTTTGCGGACTGATCATGGGCGATCATTCAAAATGCGCCATCAACACCATGTTCAAT
This sequence comes from Bacteroidota bacterium, assembly GCA_026391835.1. Classification (GTDB taxonomy): domain Bacteria; phylum Bacteroidota; class Bacteroidia; order Bacteroidales; family FEN-979; genus CAIVAT01. The sequence goes on along the minus strand of JAPLDF010000060.1, from coordinate 88,211 downwards.
ACCGGCACTGTCGTAGGCGTGAGCGCCAACATTTTCGGATCGGGCTTCCAGCGAAATTTCATTCCATCTTTTTCCTGGGGTGGCACTGCCGGACATACCAACTACAGCATTAAAAAGGCGATGGAGGTGGCGGAAATAGTTTTTAAACGCCGTCGCCGTACCTTTGATGAAGTTGAAAGGGACCTCCTGACAAACGTCTACAACCTTACCCTGAAAAACAAATACCTCTAAAAGGTAGTCAACAATTACTTGGCACATTTATTGTCATTCCAGAAAACCCTGAAATGTTATCGGGGCATGTGATATTTTGACTTTTTGAAACTTATGGATAATCCTATGGGACCTAACACACTGTTGTTTTCTGATTTAATCGATTCTGAAACCGAATTTATTCCTTTATTGTCATCCGAGGATGAAGAAGCAATGAATACCGAGGAGGTTCCCGAGTTGCTCCCCATACTTCCCCTGCGCAATACAGTTCTTTTTCCCGGTGTTGTAATCCCGATCACGGTTGGGCGCGACAAGTCAATTAAACTGATCCGCGAATATTACAAGGGCAGCCGCACGATTGGTGTGGTGGCACAGAAAGATGCCTCTGTCGAAGATCCGGAATTTGATGATCTGAACCAGATCGGGACAGTTGCTTACATCATCAAGATCCTGCAGATGCCTGATGGCAGCAATACTGCCATAATCCAGGGTAAGCGCCGTTTCGCCATGAAAGAGATGATCCAGTCCGAGCCATACATCATGGCCTCGGTAACCGCCTTTGAAGCTCCTGTGGTCATCCCGGCCGACAACGGGGAGTTCAATGCACTCATCGCCTCCCTGAAAGACCTTGCCATCCAGATAATTACAAAATCACCCAACATCCCTTCCGAGGCGGCATTTGCCATCAAGAATATTGAATCCCCCTCATTCCTTGTTCATTTTATCTCTTCAAACCTGAACGTTGACCTCACCGAAAAGCAAAAACTGCTGGAGGTCGCCGATATCACCGAATGTGCAAACCTCGTACTGACGCTCCTGACAAAAGAACTCCAGGTTGCCGACCTCAAGCAGCATATTCAGAACAAGGTAAAAACCGATCTTGACAAGCAGCAACGTGATTTCCTGCTCAACCAACAGTTGAAAACCATCCAGGAAGAGCTGGGCGGCAGCCCGAATTCACAGGAAATCAATGCACTCCGCGAACAGGCCAAAGATAAAAAATGGCCAAAAGAGGTTTCCGATGTTTTTGAAAAGGAGATGAACAAACTCCAGCGGATGCATCCGATGGCAGCTGAATATTCTATCCAGACCAACTACCTGGAAACACTGGTACAACTTCCATGGGGAGAATATACTCCTGACAATCTTGATCTTCATCATGCACAGCAGGTTCTTGATGAGGACCACTTCGGGCTGGAAAAGGTAAAAGAACGTATCATTGAACACCTTGCAGTGATCAAGCTGAAACGCGATTTCAAGTCACCGATTTTGTGCCTTGTCGGCCCTCCGGGTGTTGGAAAAACATCACTTGGAAAGAGCATTGCCAGGGCACTGGGCCGGAAATATACCAGGATGTCGCTGGGTGGACTCCGCGATGAGTCTGAACTGCGCGGTCACAGGAAAACGTATATCGGGGCAATGCCCGGACGAATCCTGCAAAGTCTGAAAAAGACGAAAAGTTCCAACCCGGTATTTGTCCTGGATGAAATTGACAAGGTGATGGGGATGAACATCAATGGTGACCCCCAGGCTGCTTTGCTTGAAGTTCTTGATCCTGAGCAGAATATTGCTTTTTACGACAATTACCTTGAAATTGAATATGATCTTTCAAGGATCATGTTCATCGCCACTGCAAATACACTCAGCACCATACACCCGGCATTGCGCGATCGTATGGAAATAATTGACATTCCGGGGTACCTGATCGAGGAAAAGGTGGAAATTGCCAAACGCCACCTGCTGCCCAAACAGTTCCAGGATCACGGAATCAAGAAAAACCAGCTCCAGTTCAGCGATGAACTCATCACCAGGATCATTGAAGACTACACCCGTGAATCGGGCGTGCGGATGCTTGAGAAAAGCATTGCAAAGGTCATCCGCAGCAAAGTGAAGGCGATCGTTTCGAGTGAGAAATTCAACAAGAAACTGGTTGCTGGAGACCTGAAAAAAATCATGGGGATTCCTATTTTCCAGGCAGATAAATACATTTCAAACGATGTTGCCGGTGTTGTGACCGGCCTGGCATGGACCATGGCCGGAGGCGAAATTCTTTTCGTTGAAGTCAGCCTGAGCAGGGGAAAGGGCGACCTTACCCTGACCGGGAACCTGGGAGATGTCATGAAGGAATCCGCCTCCATTGCACTGGCTTATCTCAAAGCCCATTCCGTCGCATTTGGCATCGACCCCGGAGTTTTTCAGAACTGGAGTGTTCACATTCACGTTCCGGAAGGAGCAACGCCCAAAGACGGACCTTCGGCAGGGATCACGATGTTCACAGCACTCGCTTCTGCGTTTACCCAATACAAGGTACGCGAACGACTTGCCATGACCGGTGAGATCACCCTGCGCGGCAAAGTTTTACCGGTTGGCGGAATTAAAGAAAAAATGCTTGCGGCCCGGCGAGCAAACCTGACGGATATAATTTTATCAAAGGAGAATAAAAAGGACATTGAAGAGATAAAGCCGGAGTATATCCAGGGACTTACGTTTCACTACATCGATGAAATGCAGGAGATCAAAGATCTTGCCCTGCTCAAAGAGAAGGTAAAATCACCATTGAATTTAACTTACGAAAAGTAGCAATACTACCTGGTAATGACCATTTTCCTGGTTTCCAGGAAGGAACCGGCTTCCATCCTTAACAAATAGATTCCAGGCGACAACCCCGGGTTGGTCCACTCGAACCGAAACCTGCCGGGGGCATGCAACCGGTTTACAGGGCAATCCAGTATTTTCCCGTTACTGTCAAGAACAGAGATGGTAACATGTTTTCCGGTTGCGATATCATACGAAATCAAGGTCGTATTTTTGAATGGATTGGGCTCATTCTGTTTCAGCATAAACCCGGTATTTCCTTTGACAGGTCCTACACCATAAATTGTGGCAGATTGCTTGAGCAGGATATTTCGGAACGGATCAAATGCAAGGTCCTTCGGCTGTTTTGAAAAAACAAACCCGAACTCCTGGTGATTCTCATCATTCATCACCCGGATGATCGTATCGGTTGCATCGCTGAAACTGATCTTTATCTCCAACGGCATTTTGAACAACACAGTGTTTGTCTGGGTTTGATTTACGATCAGCGAAACCCTCCATGAACTTTCTCCCAAACTGTCAATATCAAAGGTATTCTGATAAACAGGATGGTTTGGGCTGTATACCCATTCATTGAAAAACCAGGCCAGGTCCTGCCCGGACACCTCGGCGGCCTTCGCAGCAAAATCCTCTGTGAAAGCATTTTTAAACATTAATTTGGTGTCGGTGGCATAATCATGCATTACCTTGAAAAAAACAGAGTCACCCAAAATATATCTCAACTCGAAAAGCACACAGGCCCCTTTGTTATAGGTAATTGCCTGGTTGTACAATGTATTGCCGGTTGGGGTATGTATGGCCCATTCGGGATGATATACAGGCCATCCGGGGTTATGGGCAAGATAATAACCGGCAAGCGTGTTCATGCTGGTCCTGTATGCCTCGTAACCTGAAGCATGCTCTACCCACAAGTTCTGGCAGTAGGTTCCGAAACCCTCATTGAGCCATATGTCAGCCCAGGTTCCGCAGGTGATCAAGTCGCCAAACCATTGATGCGAATGTTCATGGGCGATCAGGTCTGCGTCGCCATATCCGCCGGGCATCAGGTTGACCATGCTTTGGTTTTCCATGCCTCCCCATAGAAAGCTGCCGTCAAGCGTTGCAAAACCAATTTTTTCAAAAGGATAATCACCGAATTTTGCTGAATAAAAATTTGTCAGCGGAATAATTGTACTGTCAATCATTGCCAGGTTTTCACCGTTTTTATAATATATGCGAACCGGTAAACTGTCGGCCGGGTTTGACAATTTATGCCAGTAGATCGTATGAACCAGGAAGTTAGTACGTGAAGTGAATGTTATCAGGTAGGTTGATACGGGGATATCACTCTTCCAGTGGTAAATGATGGTATCGGCAATTATAGCCGAATCGGCAAGGATCCCGGTCGAACCCAGCCGCACCGAAAGCGGCACCCGGGCGACCAGCTCCCAGGTTGCTTTGTCTGACGGTCGATCCCAGCACGGCATCCATTTCCTGGCACCTTCCGGCGGAGAGTCAGTGAAAACAAAGCCGGATGAGACAAAAAATCCGTTATCCTTGACATTTTTATGCTGGTAGTAAATTCTGAGATCCAGTACCTCGCCGGGTTGATAAGTTCTGTCAAGCGTAATGTCCAGGATGTTTGCCAGGTGCGTAAAGGATACGCCTGCCAAACTGACAGAATCAATTGCGAGGCTTTGCGTGTTTGCGTTTAACCGGATTGAGCCAAGCGCAGAATCAACTTTAACCGTAATCACTTCATTGGCAATGAATGTTTTAGGGTACGGGGTTTGAAAACACTGGTACAGGTTTATTTCCAGCCTGTATTTCAGCACATCATAACTATGAAGGGTATAAAAGTGGGCGGTATCTGCTGGGTTATATCTAATATTTGATGCGCAGACACAGTTTGTGACTGTGAGAAAAAACCACAAGGTGAGCAGGTTGGAAAATCTCATGGACCTATTTGATTATTACGAATTTTTTAACCAGCCTGGAATCTCCTGCCGAAAGTTTATAAAGATACTGTCCTGCAGGAAACGTTGAACAATCGAGGGTGATCTCATACCGGCCGGCCGGTTGCTGTTTATCGACAGGGCGCGCCAGCACAACACCATAGACATCGGTAATTTCGAGCTTTACATCCATGTTCGCATCGGTTGTATAGCAGATGTGTGTTGAGTTGCAGGCAGGATTGGGCGAATTTTGTGAAAGCGACACATGGGCACTGCTGGCCATCACTTCATTGATACCCACAATGGTACTTCCGCCTTTCAATACAATTTGCTTGTCGTTATCAAACCTGAAAAAAACGGGTTGTTTGCCAAACTGCCAGTAGAATTGCTGGTTATTGGCATCATTCATTACCCTGATCGTGGTATCGGTAGCATCGCTGAACCGGATATATACTTCAACCGGCATTTTAAAAAAGGACGGATTGGATTGGATTTGTTTCATAAAGAAATTCACCTTCCACTGGTTATTGCCAAGATCCTGGAAATTATAGGTATTTTGATAGATCGGATGATTCGGCTGGTAAATCCATTCATCAAAGAACCATGTGTAATCTTCCCCGGTAACCTGGTTTACCTTGGCATTGAAGTCATGAATGGTGGCGGAGTGGAATTTAAGTGTGGTGTCTGCACAATAGCTTTTCAGTGTCTGGAAAAACAGGGAATCACCCAGGACATAACGCAACTGGTGAAGCACACAGGAACCTTTGAGATAGGTAATATAATAGTCAAAAAGAATGTCCGTCGACGGGGTTGTTATTGCCCACTGCGGATCGGAAATCGCCCAGCCGGGATTATTTGAAAGGTAATAACTTGCGTTGTTGTTGATGGTGGATTTATAGGCTCCGTAACCTGCATAACTTTCATACCAGAAGGCCTCCGTCCAGGTGGCAAAGCCTTCATTCAGCCATATGTCGGCCCATGTACTGCAGGTGATCATGTCGCCAAACCACTGGTGGGCAAATTCATGCGCGGCAAGGCTTTCCTGCCAGCAATTCGGACATAAGCTGGTCAGGGTCTGGTTTTCCATTCCACCCCATACAAAGTCGGGGTTTAATGTTGCAAATCCGTTTTTATCAAAAGGATGCTCGATAAAATTCTGGGAAAACCACGATGTCATGGCCGGCATGATGGCCATAACCGGGGCAGGGTTTTCTCCGAGGTTAAAATAATACCTGAACGGAACACTGTCGGCCGGGTTGCTCAATTTGTGCCACCAGCCGATGTTGAGCTGGTAGTTGACCTTTGAAGTGATTGCAACCAGGTAGGTTGCAATATTTTGATCTGAAACCCAATGATATGTGAGAAAATCACCGTTGAGGGTTGAATCGGCCAGCCTCCCGTTGGAACCAAGCTTTACATTCGCTTTAACTTTTGCCGTCAGGTCGAGCAGTGCCTTATCAGAAGGCGAATCCCAGCAGGGAAACCATTTCCGTGCGCCTTCAGGCTCGCAGTCGGTAAACACAACTCCTGCATTTGAATAAAAAGCAGAATCCTGAACATCCTGGTGCCGGTAGTAAATTTTAACATTGGCCGACTCTCCGGCATTGTAGGTGCGGTTTAGCTGGATCGTCAGGTAATCATTGATATGCGTGAACAGGACCCCGGCAAGCCGCACGGAATCGATGATCATCGAGAAGTTTTTTGCATTCAGTTTGATCGAATTCAATGCAGAATCAACTTTAAATGAGATGGTTGCCGATCCGCTGAAACTTTTCGGATAGGGGGCCGAATAACAATTGTAAAGATCAACATTTAAGGTATATTTAATCACATCAAAAGAATGGGGTATCGATGCAGTTGATTTCAGAAGACGGCTTGAAAGGTTTGGAGATCCTGCCTTTTTCCTGGCACAATATGCTGAACCTGGCATGGTTGAAAAATCCTGGGCGTAGGTAAGGAACAGGATTGAGAAAAACAGTGTAGCGAGGGATAAACGAATTTTCATGGACTTTTGGGTTTGTTTGGTGAAAGAATAAACAAAATTAATGTTTTTTTATCTGGGGGCTTTCATTATACTTGCTAATATTGAAAAAACAAATATTTTTGTGGCCTCCTATGAATCAGACAAAACTGCTTTTCCTGGTTTTCTGTTCGCTTGCCTGTTCATGTACCAATTATGAAAAGCAACCGGGGAAATCGGTATTCCGATACAACGAAGCGGCGAACATTACGACGTTGGATCCCGCATTTGCAAAAGATCAAACGATTATCTGGGCAACCAATCAACTGTACAACGGGCTGGTGCAATTGAATGACAGGATGGAAGTTCTGCCTGCCGTTGCAAAATCGTGGACGATTTCGGAATCCGGGCAGGATTATATATTTCATCTTCGCACCGATGTCTTTTTTCACGACAGCCCGGCTTTTCCGGGTGCAAAAGGCCGCCGGGTCGTTGCAGGCGACTTTGTATTTTCCTTCCTGCGGATCATCGATCCCAAAGTGGCTTCCCCGGGGGCATGGTTGTTCAACAATATCAGGAGAGCAGCAGAACATGAAGCTTTTGAAGCATTAAACGATTCCACATTTACCATCCACCTGGCTGAGCCATTTCCGCCATTTCTGCGGTTGCTCAGCATGCAGTATTGTTCAGTGGTTCCCAGGGAAGCAATTGCTTTTTATGGCGTGGACTTCCGCAGGAACCCTGTTGGTACCGGTCCGTTCAGGTTTAAAATGTGGCAGGAAGGGGTAAAGCTGGTCCTGCTGAAAAATCAGAATTATTTTGAAACTGAAAACGGGGAGAGGTTGCCGTTCCTGGATGCGGTGTCTGTTACGTTTGTTCCCGACAAGCAGTCTGCGTTCCTTGAATTTATAAAAGGAAACCTGGATCTTATGTCGGGACTCGATCCCACCTATAAAGACGAGCTGCTCACGAAAGCGGGCGCCCTTCAGCCGAAATATGTCTCTAAAATTAACCTGCTGACACAGCCTTACCTGAACACTGAATACCTTGGCTTTATGGTGGATCAGGCGGTTCCGGGCATGAAAGGCAGGATTCCTGTGAAAGAGGTCAGGATGGCTATAAACCTTGCATTTGACCGGAGAAAAATGATCCGGTATTTGCGTAACAATATCGGCATTCCGGGATGCCAGGGAATTACGCCCAAAGGCTTGCCATCATTTGATTCAACCCATGTTTTCTATGATTACGACCCCGAACGGGCACGGCAGTTGCTTGCCTCGGCAGGTTATCCTGAGGGAGCCGGGCTCCCGGCAATAACCCTGACCTCAACCTCCGACTACCTTGACATTTGTAAATATATCCAGCACCAGGTTTCGGCAATAGGGATTGATCTGAAAATCGAGGTAAACCCGCCTGCCGCTGTAAAGGAGATGAAATCGGAAGCGAAACTGCCATTTTTCAGGGCTTCATGGATTGCCGACTATCCTGATGCGGAGAATTATCTCTCCATGTTTTATTCAAAGAATTTTTGCCCCAAAGGGCCAAATTATACACATTTTTCAAACCCTGGTTTTGACCTCCTGTACGAAAAATCGATGTCGGAAACCGATGATTCAACCAGGTTCAGCTATTACCGGCAGATGGAGGAGATCATGATGGATGAGGCTCCCGTGGTGATCCTGTACTATGACCAGGTGCTGCGGTTTGTACAGAAGAACATCCGCGGTATCGGGAACAACCCGATGAACCTGCTGACACTCAAGCATGTTAAAAAGTCAATGTGAGGCCATCGTAGGCCAGTTTTACATTACCGGGCAATTCCGGGTTCACGCTTGCATAGGTGCCCATCTGGTGGCTGATGTGCGTCAGGTAGCCCTGTTCAGGTTTTAATTCATCCATCAGGGCAAGAGCCTCTTCAAGGTTAAAATGAGAATAATGTTTTTGCTTTCTGAGAGCGTTCAGAACAATGATTTTTGATCCTTTGATCTTCTTCTTCTCTTTTTCTGAGATGTTTACAGCATCCGTAATGTAGGTGAAATCATCGATGCGGAACCCGAAAACATACTGATCGTTTTTGTAATGCAAAGCCCGGATCGGGATGATTTTCTGCCCGTTGACGTCAAATGGTTTATTGACCAGCCTGTGCAATACGATTTCAGGGACCCCGGGGTAGGGGTTCTTTTCAAATGCGTAGGCAAATTCAAGTTTTATGATGCGCTGTACTTTGCCGGAGGCATAAACCTGGGCCGGTCTGTGGTTGATATAATTGAAAGCGCGAACATCGTCCAAACCACCCAGGTGATCCTTATGCCCGTGTGTCACGAGAATGGCATCTATGGAACGGATATCTTCACGCAGCATCTGTTGCCTGAAATCGGGACCGCAGTCAACCACAAATCTCCAGCCATCTTTTTCAATGGTGATGGATGATCGCAACCGTTTGTCACGTAAGTCATTGGATTTACAAACTTTGCAGTCACAGGCAATGACCGGCACACCCTGGGAGGTACCTGTACCTAAAAATGTTATCTTCATGGTGGTTTACTTAACCCTGAAAGGTCAGGGCGCAAAATTATGTTTTATTAACATTGTATCCGATACTTTGTAAAGAAACCATGCGTTTGTTGGATATTGCATTGTGTTTTGTATGGTTCGTAAGTAATCATTAACTTTGCAAATCAGTCTAAATGAATAATTAACTGAAAAATATGTTTGGTAATCTGAGAATTAAAATTGGTCAATACTATTATAAGAAAGAAGTATCGCATTCTGACCGTCATTGTCAAATGACCAACTTAAAGGATGCAAAGCGGATCGGGATCCTCTATACGCTGGATGATGTACCTGATTATGATCGTGTTTCAGAGTTTGTGTCACAGCTTCAGGGAGACCACAAAGAGGTGAAAGCATTGGGATTTGTTAAAAACAGAAACCTGGTTCAACGGTTTTTACCGAAATTGTCATATGATTTCTTTTCAAAACGCGACCTTACCTGGTTTTATAAACCAATTCATACACAGGTTAAGGACTTTATTGAGAAGGAGTTCGACATCCTGATCGACCTCAGTCTGCAGGATAATTTTCCGTTGAAATATATCTCCGGTCTTTCAAAAGCATTGTTCCGGGTAGGTAAGTTTTCGGAAAAGAATTCCGAATACTATGACCTGATGATTGATCTGAAACCAACCATGACTTCCGAAGAATATTTGGGACAGGTTCAACATTACCTCACAGTAATCAAACCGCATGCGAAAAGGATATCATAAATTCAAGGGGACGGGGGTCGCCATCGTTACCCCGTTTAAAAAATCCGGTGCCATTGATTTTGAGGCATTCGAACACATTGTTGATCATATTATCCATGGCGGAGTTAATTTCATTGTACTCCTTGGAACAACCGGCGAATCGTCCACGATATCAAAGCCGGAAAAGAAAGCCCTCATCGAATTCGCTGTAAGGATAATTAATAAGCGGGTTCCCCTGGTTGTAGGGATAGGAGGGAACAGTACTTCAGATGTTGTCCTTGCAATCCACGGTACTCCTTTTAAAGGTGTCGATGCCATCCTGTCCGTATGTCCCTATTATTCAAAACCGCAGCAGGAAGGCATCTACCAGCATTTTAAAATAATTGCGGAGGCAAGCCCGGTGCCTGTGATCCTGTATACGGTACCAGGCCGGACAAGCAGCAACATCAGTGCATCAACCACGCTGCGGCTGGCGAAAGACTGCCAGAATATTGTCGGGATAAAAGAGGCATCCGGGAATTTTGACCAGATATTCCAGGTTATCAAAAACCGGCCAAAAGATTTTTTAGTCCTCTCAGGTGATGACGGGTTGACACTTCCGTTGATCTCGGCAGGTGCTGACGGGGTAATTTCCGTGACCGCAAATATTTACCCGGCCGAATTTTCCGCTATGGTGAAATTTGCCATTGAAGGAAATTTCAAATCCGCCAGGGCTTTGCACTATAAATTGATTGATGTTACCAATGCCTTATTTGCCGATGGGAGTCCTTCGGGTATCAAAGCAGCTTTGACAATGAAAAAACTCTGCCAGAATTACCTTAGACTTCCGCTTGTACCTGTCAGCCAGGAAGCCATTCAACTGATTCAACACTCCATTGACCAATTCGATAAATAGGATGAAAAATATTTTATTTTGCCTTCTTGCTTTGTCCCTTATAGGAATATCCAAACCAGCCATTTCGCAGAATTCCAGGTCGCAACTGCTTGACAGCATTTTTTCCAAGAGTGGCGAGGTTTATTTCACTTTTAAAGTGGCTGATAAGGAGGATATTCATACCCTTACCCGGCTGATATCGATCGATCATGTGAAGGGTAAAACCGTTCACGCGTATGCCAATAAAAAAGAGTTTTCAGATTTTCTGCGGTATGATGCCGTTTATACGATTCTTCCCCATCCCGGGACTTTAATACCTGAAAATGAAGTAAATGCCAGACAAGGAGCCGATCGTCCCGGCAACCGGACCTCCTGGAATTTTTATCCGACCTACCAGCAATATGTAGACTATATGGTAGGGTTTGCCGCCTCATACCCGGGCATCTGCAAACTGGATACAATTGGCACCACCATGCAGGGTCGTTTGATCCTCGCCGTTAAAATCAGTAAAAATGTAAACCAGGAGGAGGCCGAGCCCCAGTTCCTGTATACATCGAGCATTCATGGAGATGAAACTACGGGATATGTCCTGATGTTGCACCTTATCGATTATCTACTTACCAATTATGGTGTTGATCCGGCCATTACCACGATGGTCAATACGACAGAAATTTGCATTAACCCGCTTGCAAACCCTGATGGAACTTACCATGGCGGAAACAATTCCGTTTACGGGGCTGTGAGGTATAATGCAAACAATGTCGATTTGAACCGTAACTTCCCGGATCCCAAAGCCGGTCAGCATCCCGACGGAAACGCCTGGCAGGTTGAAACGGAAGCATGGATGGCCTATGCAGGAAGCAACCATTTTTCAATGTCCGCAAATTTTCATGGTGGATCGGAAGTTTTCAACTACCCCTGGGATACCTGGGCAAAACTTGCTGCAGACGATGACTGGTGGCAGTTCGTTGGCCGCGAATGGGCGGATACTGTTCATGTAAATGGTCCAGCCGGTTATTTTACCTTCCTGAATAATGGAATTACAAACGGCTATGCCTGGTACGAAATCACCGGCGGCAGGCAGGATTATATGAACTACTGGCACAACTGTCGTGAAGTAACAGTTGAAATATCAAACACCAAATTACTACCTGTAAGTCAGTTATTGTCGTTTTGGAACTACAACTACCGCTCATTTTTAAACTTTATCGAAGAGGCGCATTATGGCTTTAATGGAATAGTGACCGATACGGTTAACGACCAGCCGGTGGCTGCTAAAGTATTTATTAATGGGCATGACATTGACTTTTCAGAAGTGTATTCGCGAAGTACTACCGGGTTTTATGCCCGCCCCATCTTTGAAGGCAGTTACAATGTGACATTTTCAGCTCCGGGATATTATACCAAAACCATCAGGAATGTAAGCGTCTCGAAATGGACAACCACAAACCTGGATGTTCAGTTGCGACCGCTGACATATGATTCACAGGATAAAAGTGTCAGCTCAGTGCTTGTTTATCCCAATCCATCCGATGGCCATTTTAAATTGATATTGCCCGAAAACCCCATCAATCCCTCATGTTCCATTCAGATCCTCAACACATTGGGAGCAGTCATTTATTCGGCCGAGGTAACCAGGTTTTCGGAAAATTCAACCGTTGAAATAGCGGTTCCTAATCTGGCAAACGGGCTCTATTACCTGAAATTTAATTCCGGTTACAGGATTTACCTGGATAAACTGATTATCAAAAAATAACTCTTCAGGTTATAAGCGCACACCGATTCCCAGCACAAGCCTGAACAGGAAGAGCAGCAGCAAGGCGGCAACTGGTAAAACCATATTAGTCTTCACAGTCCTCTGATCTTCATCAAAATAGAAATCCTCAAAAGTGAAACTGCGCATTACGACAGGGATGAGGAACAGCACCATTGATGCATTCAACGCAATATCGAAGTAGCTTACCTGCGGTATTTTGATCAGCAAAATCACGATGTTTCCCATTAAAAAAGGAAAGATAAACTGGTATAAAATAAATTTCAGCCGGTAATTCCTGAGCAGGTCATTAAAATAAATATTGGCCGAATAAAGTGACAATCGCGCAATTGCAAGTCCAACAGTGAACATGGCCATAAATCCCAGGATTGTCAGGATCACCTTTCCCGTATCCATTAAAAACATGTACAGGATTACAAATCCGAATCCCTTGTTAAAAATGGCACCAACGAGTATCTCGCCGAAGAAACGTGTCAGCGAATGAAAAATCATCCACAGCAACAGTAACCGTAAAATGCCGGTTTCGGTTTCAACCGATTTATAAAGAATCAGCAAAAACAAGGACAGCGCGAACATAACGATGGGGCCGCTGCTAAAAACACCTGAAACCGAGTCTGGTGTCCAGTCAATCCCCCTGATTAGATAATCGACATCATAATAATAAACAAGAACCGGGATGTTGAATATTATTGCGGCATAACCTGTAATAAAAAGGTTAAGCACGTAAACAATAAGATATGCAATAAGAAACAGCAGGAGGGAATTTAGCGTGATTGTTTTAAACACCCGCTTGGGAATATAAATCCTTCCGGATCCCTGTGGCCTTGATAATGAAAAAAGAGAACCCCTTTTTGCAAGAAAGCGGATCTTTCGATATGCAGTGTAAAGCCTGTTTCCCGTATGGGTTACCATTATTAAAATTTATCTGCTACCATTGGAAATGATCCGGATGCATACTTGCCTTCATCAAGGTTTTTGCGCACCTGGGCAAAAGCACGGATTGTAACATCAACATCTTCAAGGGTGTGGGATGCTGTTGGAATGAGCCTGAGCATGATAATACCTTTGGGTACAACCGGGTACATGACTCCTGAACAGAATATTCCGAAATTCTGGCGCAGGTCGGTGATTACCTGTGTCACTTCAAGCACACCTCCTTTGAGAAATACAGGCGTGACAGGAGATTGGGTTTTACCGATATCAAAACCATTTTCCCGCAATCCAGTTTGCAAAGCACGAACAATTGTCCACAGCTTTTCACGCAATTCAGGATGGGTGCGGATCATATCAAGCCTTTTCAGCGACCCGACGACCATTGGCAGCGGGAGCGATTTTGCATAGATCTGCGACCGCATATTGTAAGTCAATGCCTTGATAATGCGTTTTTCACTTGCCACAAATGCGCCGATACCGGCCATGGCTTTGGCAAATGTTCCAAAATACACATCCACACCATCCATAACGTCTTGCTCCTGGCTGGTTCCAGCACCTGTGCTTCCCATGGTACCAAATCCATGTGCATCATCAACCAGCAGCCTGAACCCATATTTTTCCTTGAATTGAAGGATTCCCTTCAGATTGCCCAGGTCACCCGGCATTCCGAATACCCCTTCGGTTATTACAAGGATACCGCCCCCGGTCGAATCTGCCACTTTCCTGGCATGCTTGATCTGGCTTTCAAATTTTTCAAGATCATTGTGCGGAAACACGAACCGTTTCCCGATATGCAAACGAAGCCCGTCAAGGATGCAGGCATGCGATTCTGAATCGTACACAACCACATCGTGACGGTCGAGCATGGAATCGATAATGGAAACCATGCCCATGTACCCGAAATTCAGGAGGTATGCTGCCTCTTTATTTTCAAATGCGGCCAGTTCGCGCTCCAGTTGCATATGATAGTCAGTCTGGCCCGACATCATGCGGGCTCCCATCGGGGCAGCAAGGCCAAATTGCTCGGAAGCTTCCGTGTCAGCCTTTCTTACTTCGGGGTGGTTGGCCAGGCCAAGATAATTGTTCAGGCTCCATACAAGCACCGGTTTCCCTCTGAAATACATATGGTTTGAAATGTCACCTTCCAGTTTTGGAAACGAAAAATAGCCAAAACCAAGATCTGCATACTGGCCCAGGGGGCCCATGTTGCCTGCAACTTTATCGAAAATATCCACGATTTTGAAGAATTAAATGATACGTATATTAATTATTTTCTCAGTCTGCAAAAGTACCAAAAAACAAATACTTTTTCATTATGAGTAGCGTTTGTACCTGTTTAAATTATGATTTTTCGACATTAAGTTGTAATTTTGCACCATGAAATATAAGGCCATTTTTTTTATTGCTTTTAGTCTGCTACTCTCTCTTTCGGCTTGCAAGTTTCAAAAAATTGTGAAGAGAGGTTCTGTCGATGAAAAATATGAGGCTGCAGTAAAATTATATGCTCAAAAAGATTACTCAAGGGCCCTGCAGCTTTTCGATCAGCTTACAGGGGCCATGCGTGCCACGGAAAAAGCGCAGAAGATCGCTTACTACTATGCTTACTGCTACTATAATATGAAGGATTTCACCCTTGCTTCTTATTATTTCAAGCGGTACTCTACAAGTTATCCGAATGCCGAGGAAACAGAAGAATGTATGTACATGAGCGCCTATTGCAATTTCCTGAATTCTCCTGAATACAGTCTTGACCAGACGGTGACCTATGATGCCCTGAAAGATTTGCAGCTGTTTACAAATACATATCCGACCAGTAAAAGGGTTTCGGAGTGCAATGATTTAATTGACAAACTCAGGTTGAAGCTTGAGATGAAGGATTACAAGATTGCAAAGCTGTTTTACAGGATGGACGATTATGCTGCCTCCATTCAGATGCTGAATAACATTCTGAAAGATTTTCCCGATACACCGCATAAAGAAGAAGTGCTCTTTCTCATTGTTAAGTCGTATCACAAATTTGCCAAAGAAAGTATTTTTGAAAAGCAGAAGGATCGGCATACGAAGGCAATCGCTGCTTACAATGAATTTGTTGCCCAGTTCCCCGAAAGTAAATTTATCGCCGAAGCTGCTGATTTAAAAGAACGTTCAAGAAAAGAACTTGAATCGATGTATTATAAGGATAAAAAAAGAGTGAATTAGGGAAGTTCCAAAATTCAATTATTAACCAATAAAATGACCATGGATTATAAAAAGGTAAAAACGGATGTTCACGCAGTAACCCGCAATATTGAGGACTTTACAGCCGGAACGAACAATATGTACGAGACAGTTGCTGTAATTTCCAAGCGTTCAAATCAGATTGGTCTTGAAATAAAGGAAGAACTGAACCAGAAGTTATCTGAATTTGCCACCACGACCGATAACCTCGAAGAGGTGTTTGAAAACCGTGAGCAAATTGAGATCGCCAAATATTACGAACAACTTCCAAAACCTACTTTGATCGCCATTCATGAATATTTGAATAATGAGGTTTATTTTCGCAATCCTCACAAAGAGCGGCCTGAGGATTTTTAATGTAATTCTTTGTGCGTCATGTTGAAGGGAAAAAAAATTGTTGTCGGAATTACCGGCAGCATTGCAGCCTACAAAACCCCGTTCCTCGTCCGGCTTCTTGTAAAGGAAGGGGTTGATGTGCGTATCATCATGACACCTTGTGCAAAGGATTTTGTAACTCCTCTCACGCTGGCAACTCTTTCTCAACACCCTGTAATTGTTGATCCCTTCAAGGCAGATGATGGCGAATGGAACAACCACGTTGAACTGGGCCAATGGGCCGATGCAATGATTTTTGCGCCAGTTACGGCCAATACACTTGGAAAAATGGCACATGGTATTGCCGATAATTTTGTTGGAACTGCCTACCTGTCGGCAAAATGCCCTGTTTTTATTGCCCCTGCAATGGATCTTGATATGTATGCCCATCCCTCTACCAGAAACAATATCCAAACATTGAGGTCTTTCGGGAATATTATTATTGAACCCCAGGTCGGCGAACTCGCAAGCGGCCTGTCTGGCCCGGGACGGCTGGAGGAGCCGGAAGCAATCCTGCAGATAATTAAGGAGCATTTCAGCCATTTTCTGGATCTCGATAAAAAAAAAGTCCTGATAACAGCGGGTCCGACACACGAAAAAATTGACCCCGTTAGGTTTATAGGAAATTATTCAACAGGAAAAATGGGATTTTCGCTTGCCATTGAAGCTGCCCGGAGGGGAGCTTCAGTTACATTGGTGGCAGGTCCTTCAAGTCTCACAGCCGGGCATCCTGGGATCAACAGGATTGACGTTGAATCGGCACAGGAGATGTACGAGGTTTGTATGCGTGAAGCACCGTCCGCCGAGATTGTCATCATGGCTGCCGCAGTTTCAGATTATACGTGTTTCCATAAATCTCCCGTCAAACTGAAAAAGAGTTCCGCTCCTCTTGTTCTGGAACTTTCTGCTACGAAAGATATCCTCAGCGAGATCGGCAAAAACAAAAGCAGAAACCAGGTAATTGTCGGGTTCGCATTGGAAACTGACAACGAAATGGAAAATGCCGGAAAAAAATTAATCAGCAAGAATCTTGATTTTATTGTACTCAATTCATTGAATGAGAAAGGTGCCGGGTTCGGGCTCGAAACCAATAAAATAAGCATTATAGACCATTCCGGTGCCGTTTATCACGGAGAATTGCAAAATAAAGGCACTGTTGCTTCAGAAATCATCGATTTTATTGTAAATAACCGAACAATTCAACCATGACGAGAATAATAGCTTTTCTGCTAACCCTGTTCAGTGTTGTTTCTATAACCCGGGTGCAGTCCCAGGAACTTAACTGCATGATCAACGTAAACACCCCAAAACTGGAAGGGACTGATAAAAAAATATTTCAAACGTTGCAGAGTGCCATGTTTGAGTTTGTAAACAACCGGAAATGGACAAATTTCAATTTCAAACAGGAGGAACGGATAGAATGTACCATACTTCTGACGATTAATGAACGCCTGGGTGCCGATGAGTTTAAGGGAACAATGAATGTGGTTATTCGCAGGCCTATTTTAAACAGCGCCTATAACTCGGTTCTGTTAAATACCATCGACAAAAACATCCAGTTCAGATACGTTGAATTTCAGCCTCTTGATTATTCGGACGGGACTTTCTCCTCAAATATTACCTCCCTCCTTGCATTTTACTCCTACACCATCATCGGGTTTTATTTTGATTCATACTCACCGAGTGGCGGGTCACCGTTTTTTGAAAAGGCACAGGAAGTTGTAAATTCCGCTCAAAACTCCTCCGACCCGGGTTGGAAAGCATATGAAAGCGAGAAAAACCGCTACTGGATTGTAAACAATTATTTGAATTCTGCAAATTCCGGTTTGCGTGATTTCGCCTACCGGTATCACAGGTTAGGCCTTGATATGATGTATGAAAAAGTTGACCAGGGCAGGAGTGTTACCAGCGAGGGATTGGATATTTTGCAAAAGCTTTACAATGCCAAGCCAAACCTCTATGCATTGCAGCTTATTTTTGATGCAAAGCGGGATGAATTTGTCAACATTTATGCTGATCAGCGGGTTGCCCCGATGGAAAAGACGAATATAACCAACATATTGAAGGAAATTGATCCTGCCAACAGCTCCAAATACCAGGCCATTCTCGAAGTGAAATAGATTATCCCGGCTGCACAATATTCAACCTAATGGGTAACCGATGCTCTTAAAATTATCTATTAAAAACTATATTTTAATTCATGATCTCGAGATTGACTTCTCCGAAGGATTTTCTGTGATCACGGGAGAAACAGGCGCAGGAAAATCTATCCTTCTTGGTGCACTCTCGTTGATTTTGGGGCAAAGGGCTGATTCAGGGATCCTCCTGGACAAATCGAAGAAATGTATCATTGAAGGCCAGTTTTTAATCAGGGACTATCATCTTGAAGGTTTTTTCGTTACACATGACCTGGATTTTGAAGATACCATTATCCTGCGCAGGGAAATAAACCAGAACGGGAAATCCCGTGCGTTCATCAACGATTCACCAGTGAATCTCATCCTTTTAAAAGAGTTGGGTGACAAACTCGTAAATGTTCATTCTCAAAATTCCATCATTACCCTGAACGACTCAAATTTTCAGCTGGCAGTGATTGACAGCTATGCCGGTATCCAGGCGGAGGTTTCCGCCTACCGGAGCGAATTTGTCAGACTCAATGACCTCAAAGCACAACTTGTTGAAATAGAAGAAAAGGAAGCAAAAGCTGCGGGGGAAAGGGACTATTTTCAGTTTTTACTTGATGAATTATCACTGGCTCAATTAACTCCGGGTGAATTACAGGAAATTGAGGAGAAACTCGAACTTTTAACGCACGCCGGGGAGATTAAAAATAGTCTTTACAGGGCAAATCAAATGATCTCCGGCTCCGAGGAAAACATTCTGGCGCTGCTGTCGGAGGCAGGACATGCACTGAACAGTGTTGAAAGGTATAAACCGGAACTTAAAATATTATCAGAGAGAATAACCACCAACTATATCGACCTCAAGGATATATCGAATGAATTGAACATTTTGGAGGAACTGGTCTTTGTCGATCCGCCGGCGATTGAACTCCTGACACAGCGGCTTGATCATTTGTACCGCCTGATGAAAAAGCACCAGGTTTCGACTGTTGAACAATTGATTTCAATCAAACAGGAGATAGAAAAAAGAGTTTCTGACGAAATGGGGCTTGAGGAGCAGATTATCGCTTTGCGAAAAGAAATAAACACGAAGGAAGCGGACCTTCTCCTTGAAGCTGGGCTCATTTCGGGTAAAAGGCAAAAAATTGTTTCCGGGTTTGAAAAAGAGGTTGTTGGAATATTGGTAAAGCTGGGAATAGCAATGGCCCGGTT
The DNA here is from genome assembly GCA_026391835.1 of Bacteroidota bacterium. Classification (GTDB taxonomy): domain Bacteria; phylum Bacteroidota; class Bacteroidia; order Bacteroidales; family FEN-979; genus CAIVAT01. The sequence continues at coordinate 68,759 of JAPLDF010000060.1, read as the reverse complement.
TCATATTGAACTTCTTAAGTCAGGTTCAATGTCGAAAGATGGCATTGACAAAGTGAAATTTTTATTCAGCGCCAACAAGGGAATCGATCTGAAAGATTTGTCCAATGCTGCGTCAGGAGGTGAATTATCGCGCCTTATGCTGGCAATAAAATCGATGATCAGCCAGAAAAACCTGCTCCCGACCATCATTTTTGATGAAATTGATAATGGGGTTTCCGGTGAAATTGCCGGCAAGGTTGGCAGTATATTAAAAAGGATGGGAGGCAATATGCAGGTTGTTGCAATCACCCATCTGCCACAAATCGCCGCAAAAGGCGACAGGCACTATTGGGTATATAAATCGGAAAACAAACAAACCACAACTACTTTTATAAAACAATTATCAGCCAGGGAGCGCATTGGCGAAATTGCCAAAATGCTTAGCAATGAGACAATAACAGACGCTGCATTCAACACAGCCAATGAATTGCTTAACAACTAATTATGCGTTTTAATTAAATAATTAAATTAAGAAAAACTATCATGTCATATAATTTACTCAAAGGAAAAAAGGGAATCATTTTCGGCGCATTGGACAACAAGTCCATTGCATGGAAAATTGCAGCGCGGGCCCATGAGGAAGGCGCTGTTTTTACCCTGTCAAATACTCCTGTCGCCTTGCGGTTCGGAGAGATCAACGAGCTGGCTGAATTATGCAATGCTGAAGTAATTCCTGCTGATGCAACAAGTGTGAAAGATCTTGAACACGTTTTTATACGTTCAATGGAGGTTCTGGGTGGAAAAGTAGATTTTGTGCTTCATTCCATTGGCATGTCGCTGAACGTAAGAAAACAACGCAACTATGATGATGTGGATTACGACTATTTTCAAAAAACGATCGATATTTCCGCGTTGTCGTTTCACAAAATGCTGCAGGTTGCCAAGAAACTTGATGCAATAAACGAATGGGGCTCAGTATTGGCTCTTTCCTATATTGCTGCCCAACGGACGCTGGTCGGTTATAACGACATGGCTGATGCCAAGGCTCTGCTCGAGTCTATTTCAAGAAGTTTTGGTTACATATACGGCCGTGAGAAACACATCCGGATCAATACGGTATCACAGTCGCCAACGCGCACAACAGCTGGCAGCGGGATCAAGGGAATTGACGGTCTCCTTGATTTTACCGACAGAATGTCTCCGTTAGGAAATGCCACTGCCGAAGAGTGTGCTGATTTTTCCATCGTCCTTTTCTCGGACCTGTCGAAGAAAGTAACCATGCAGAATATATACCATGACGGTGGTTTTTCAAGTATGGCTATGAGTCTTAAAGCAATGACACAATACAATAAATGTCTGGACGCCGAGGATAATTTATAGACATTCTTTATCCCCTTTTTTTTATCTTTGCACCCCAAATTCGAGTTTTTTCTTAACTAACCCTTAAGTCAATGAAGATATTAGTTTGTATAAGCAATGTTCCTGATACCACCACAAAAGTCAAATTCATTGATGACTTTAAAAAACTGGATACAACCGGCATCCAATGGGTTATTAATCCATGGGATGAATTGTCGCTTACAAGGGCCCTTGAATTGAAAGACGATGCTTCCAATGGGATTCAATCCGTCACTGTTGCCCATGTCGGCCTGGTTGGATCAGAACCAACAATACGCAAGGCACTGGCCATCGGTGCCGATGATGCGATAAGGGTAAATGCCGATCCTGCAGATGCATATTTTGTTGCTGTTCAATTGGCAAATGTGTTAAAACTCGATTCCTATGACCTGATTTTCTGTGGCATTGAATCAAGTGATTTCAACGGCTCCTCGGTAGGGGCGATGCTTGCCGAATTTTTAGAATATCCCTCTGTTTCTTCTGTTTCCGGGGTAAGGATTGAAAACGGGGTTCTCATCATTAACCGTGAAATTGACGGAGGTAAGGAGATTTTAACTGTACCCATTCCTGTCGTTGCAATTGTTCAGAAAGGCATTGCCAGGGAACCCCGCATTGCAGCCATGCGCGGCATCATGATGGCCCGTACGAAACCACTGAAGGTTGTCGAACCTATTATCGTAGACTCTTTTACAGAGATTGTCAGCTACGAAATGCCTAAACCTCGTGCTGCGTGTAAATTTGTTGATCCCGAAAATCCACGGCAACTTATTGAATTGCTGCAAAATGAAGCAAAAATTATTTAATCTGATCAGTTAAAACAAAAACCGAGATATGTCAGTTTTAATCTTTGTAGAGAATTGGGATGGGAAATTCAAGAAACTGAGTTTTGAACTAATTTCCTATGGCGCCAAGTTGGCAGAAATGCTCCATACCGAAGTAGTTGCCCTTACGATTGGCGCGGTGGAAAACGCCGAATTGAAAAAGCTTGGCAATTATGGTGCTGCGAGAATAATAAATGCCGTTAACGACAAAATCAACGTCTTTGACAGCCAGGCCTACACTTCAATTATTGCCGGTTTTGCCAGGCAGGAAGCATCAACAATTGTAGCTCTTTCCAACAACAATATGGGGAAAGCCATTGCACCGCGGTTGTCGGTTCAGTTGAAGGCCGGGCTTGGTGCAGGTGTAAGCAAACTGCCCCTTGGTTTAAACCCGTTCATCGTTTATAAAAAGGTCTATTCAGGCAATGCCTTTAGCCACCTGGTGATTAAAACCGAAATTAAAATTCTGACACTGGCCCAGAATTCCTTTGAATTAATTGAAACACCCAACAATGCCGTTATTTCAACCATCACGGCCGAATGGAATCCTGAATCAATCAGAACCAGGGTTAGCGAGGTTCAGAAGCAGAGCGGTAAAATTCTTCTGACCGACGCCGACGTTGTCATTTCAGGCGGGAGGGGCATGAAGTCCTCTGACAACTGGGGCCCTATTGTTGAACTTGCTGAACTCCTTGGTGCCGCAACGGCGTGTTCCCGCCCTGTTTCTGATGAAGGCTGGAGACCGCATGATGAACACACTGGCCAGACCGGTAAAATTATTGCACCAAATCTTTATTTCGCCATCGGCATTTCGGGCGCTACCCAGCACCTTGCAGGCGTGAGTTCATCCAAATTTATTGTAGCGATCAATACAGACAAGGATGCTCCCATTTTTTCTGCAGCCCAGTATGGCATTGTTGGCGATGCCAGCAAAGTTCTGCCTAAACTTGTGGAGGCTGTAAAAGAAATAAAGGGGAAATAGCACTACCATGGTAAAACAGCTCGTTTTTGCGATTACCCTGCTTGTCTCTGTTGGTATCTTTTATTTTACAATCAATCGCATTATCGGTTTTTTCAGGTTAACGAAACCGGCATTCCCTGTGCGGGATTATGGCAGGCGCTTCATCGTTATGCTCGATGTAGCCATCGGCCAGACAAAGATATTCCGACGACCGGTAATCGGTTTTTTTCATGCCCTGGTTTTCTGGGGGTTCTGTGTTATTGCCTTTGGCAGTATCGAAATGGTTATTGACGGTCTCTTTGATACCGAAAGGTTCCTGAAGTTCCTGGGCCCGGTTTATATTGTTATCAGTGCGTCGGGAGATATTTTCGGGTTGTTGGTAGCAATATCCATCCTCATTTTTTTGTTTCGCCGCCTGTTTTTACATATCAGGCGGTTTGAAGGGATAGAAATGAAAGCCATTTCACATATGGATGCAAACCTGGCACTGAGCATGATCCTGGTTCTCATGATCTCACTCCTGGGAATGAACACAGCCTGCGCTGCATTGGTTTTAAGGTCCTCTGAACCTATGGCCGGGGTTTACCCTGTTAGCAGCCTGCTTACAGGGATCATTTCAGGGTTTTCTACCTCGCACCTTGCCTTGATGTACGAAATATGCTGGTGGATGCATATCCTGCTGATCTTCCTTTTTGCAAACATCCTACCGTATTCAAAACATTTTCATGTATTCATGTCTGTTCCCAATGTCTTTCTGTCACGGCTGTACCCCCTGGGGAAATTGCCAAATATGGACAGAATTACCTATGAGGTAAAACTCATGCTGAACCCGGATACTATGTTTGCAACTGCAACTTCTGAAATACCTGTTGAAAGGTTTGGAATAAAAGATGCTGAGGATGTTACCTGGAAAAATTACTTTGATGCACTTGCCTGTACTGAATGCGGCAGATGCACCTCAGTCTGCCCTGCAAACATTACAGGCAAAAGATTGTCTCCCCGAAAAATCATCATGGATGTCAGGGCGAGGATGAAAGAAAAAGGGCCGGGGATGGTGAAACACGGGAAAGACTTTACTGATCAGAAGTCTTTGTTGCGCGATTATATCTCCGAAGAGGAATTATGGGCCTGCACGACCTGCAATGCCTGTGCGAAAGAGTGCCCCATCAACATCAACCACCCGACGTTGATTGTCGACATGCGCAGGTACCTGGTCATGGAAGAGGCGTCGGCCCCGGGAGGAATTAAAAGTGTATTCAGCAATATTGAGAACAACGGGGCACCCTGGCAGTTTTCGCAGGATGACCGGATGCAATGGGCACAAAATATTGAACTACATATTCACTAACAAGTTCTAATAACGATGGAAGTCCTGAAAGTTGAAGTGCCTGTAATGGCTGATTTACATGCACGCGGTGAGCACCCCGAATTTCTTTTCTGGGTGGGATGCGCAGGGGCTTTCGATGATCAGTATCAGAAGGTTACGCGCGCATTTGTTAAAATATTGACATTTCTGAAGGTCAGTTATGCCGTATTAGGCAAGGAAGAATCCTGTACCGGCGATCCCGCCCGCAGGGCCGGCAATGAAATGCTATACCAGATGCAGGCTCTGCAGAACATTGAGATTTTCAAGACATATGGAATCCGGAAGGTGATTACTATCTGCCCACATTGTTACAACATTTTTAAAAATGAATATCCCGACCTTGGTGCGGATTTCACGGTGATCAACTACCTGCAGTTCCTCGACCAGAGCGTTTTATCCGGAAAACTGGAACTTGATCCGCAGGCACTGTCAAATATCAGCATTACTTATCATGATCCCTGTTATTTGGGGCGTGCAAATGATATCTATTTTGAGCCCCGTTCTATTTTAAAAAAGCTGACAGCCAATTTGGTCGAAATGGAGCGGAACAAGAGTTTTGCATTGTGTTGCGGCGGGGGAGGTGCCCAGATGTTTAAAGAAGCTGAAAAAGGTGACAAGGAAGTTTACATCGAAAGAACTGAAGAAGCGTTGAGAACGACAGCAAAGGTAATCGCAACGGCTTGTCCCTTCTGCATGACCATGATTACTGATGGAATCAAATCGAAGAACAGGGAAGATGATATTAAGAATTTCGATATTGCTGAATTAATTGTTCAATCGTTAAATATATAGAGTGTTCATAAAACAATTGAAATGGAGAATAGAAAAGTACTAAAAAGTGGAGCGTTCCTCGTTGATGAAATTCAATTCAACGATATTTTCATCCCGGAACAATTCGATGAAGAGCAGAAAATGATTGCTCAAACCATCCAGGATTTCCTTGAAACCGAACTTTATCCGAATATCGACCAGATTGATTCCCCCAACATCAACCTGATGAAGAGCGTTCTGAAAAAAGCAGGTGAACTGGGATTGATGGGTATTTCCATTCCTGATGAATATGGCGGATTCGGACAATCGTTTGTCACCCAAATGCTTGCTGCAGAAACAATTGGCGCAGGACACTCTTTCTCAGTTGCTTTTATGGCCCATACGGGAATCGGAACCCTTCCAATCATGTATTATGGGAACGAAGACCAGCGCCAGCGCTATGTGACCCGTCTTGCGACCGGTGACCTGATCGGTGCCTATTGCCTGACTGAGCCTGGTGCCGGAAGCGACGCCAATTCAGGAAAAACATCTGCCATTTTGTCGGAAGACGGAAAGCATTATATCCTCAATGGTCAGAAAATGTGGATCACCAATGCAAATTTTGCTGATACCCAGGTGGTGTTTGCAAAAATTGACAAGGACAGGGTGCTTAGTGCTTTTATTGTGGAAAAAACTTATCCTGGCGTAGTTATCAACCCTGATGAACACAAAATGGGTATCAAAGGGTCGTCTACTGCCCAGATTTTTTATAATGATGTTAAAGTGCCGGTTGAGAACCTGCTAGGGAACCGCGGTGAAGGATTCAGAATTGCCCTCAGCATCCTGCACATGGGGCGTATTAAACTGGGAGCAAATGTTTTAGGTGCTTCAAAAAAAGCCATCTCCGACTCAGTCAAATATGCAAATGAACGCAAACAGTTTAATGTTTTGATTTCCACATTCGGTGCGATCAAGCATAAACTTGCCGAACAGGTTATCAGGACATTTGCCCTTGAAAGTGCCATCTACCGGCTAAGCAAAGACATTGATGACCAGATCGAACTCAACAAGGCTTCAGGCATGGATAAAGGCAAGGCTTCAGTTGAAGGAATCAGCCATTATGCTGTTGAAGCTGCAATTTTAAAGGTGTATGGTTCAGAAGTTCTTGATTTTGTTATTGACGAGGCTGTCCAGATCCATGGTGGCATGGGTTATTCTGCAGAAATGGCGGTCGAAAGAGGATATCGTGATTCCCGTATCAACCGGATTTTTGAAGGAACAAATGAAATCAACAGGCTGCTCCTGGTGGATACTGCCATGAAAAGAGCCATGAAGGGAGACTTTGACCTCTTCGGCAAAGCCAATGCCCTTGCTGCTGACCTGGATGGGATTTCCGGTTGTACAAAAACCGATGAGTCATATTTTGAGGAGAAGCAACGAGTCATAAAAAACTTTAAAAACCTCATTCTTATTGTGATCCAGGGTGCTTCCAAATATTTTGACAAGAAACTGATTCTTGAACAGGAGGTTCTGAACAATCTTGCCGACATGATCATGGAGGTATATATCGCCGAATCACTGGCGTTGCGCGTCCAGAAAATGGAAGCAATCAAGGGTGAGGATCCTTCCGGTCTTTATCGTGCCATACTGGATGTATTTGTTTATGATGCAGCGGATAAAATCAGGAAACCTGCCGCTGATGCCATAAACGCATTTGTTTCTCCAGAAGTGAACGGGAACTACAAACACGTTACCGAAAACCTGACCTGTGTAGCCGGGATCAATGTGAAAGAGGCTCGCAGGAAAGTTGCAGATAAACTTATCGAGGATAACTGCTATAAGTTCTAAAAATTCACAGGGCTTCCCTGCGGAAGCAAAATTCTGCTGAATAAACACAAAACAGGCTGTCTCATATTGCTGTGAGACAGCCTGTTCCTTTTAAAACATCAGGAAACCTTACAATTGACAGGTTCCTTACTGTTATTGCGCCGCTTCAGATTTTTCGGGGGTTGATACAATTACCACAATTTCATCTTTTTCGGCAATATAGTCAATCGTGATTAATTCATTTTCAGTAAGTTTTGTTTTAATGATCTCCTCGGCCAGGGTATCTTCAACATACTTCTGAATTGCCCGCTTCAAAGGACGTGCTCCAAACTGTGCATCCCACCCTTTTTCTGCAATATAATCCTTGGCAGCAGGCGTGATGACAATATGATATCCAAGATCCATTGTTCTCTTGTATAAATGCTGGAGTTCAATGTCAATAATTTTGTGAATATCCTCACGTTCCAGTGAATCAAAAATAACGATATCGTCTATCCTGTTGATAAATTCAGGGGCGAAAGCTTTCTTCAGGGCACTTTCAATTACCCCCCGTGCGTGTTCGCTGCTGGCAGCCTGTTTTGCTGAAGTCGCAAAACCAACTCCCTGCCCGAAATCCTTTAACTGACGCGAACCGATGTTTGAGGTCATGATCACGATGGTATTCTTGAAATCAACCTTTCGCCCGAAACTGTCGGTAAGCATACCGTCATCAAGGACCTGGAGTAACAGGTGAAAAACATCAGGGTGGGCTTTTTCAATTTCGTCCAGCAACACAATAGAGTAGGGGCGCCTGCGGATTTTTTCGGTTAACTGCCCGCCTTCTTCATACCCCACGTAACCAGGAGGTGCACCAATCAGGCGGGAAACAGCAAACTTTTCCATGTATTCGCTCATGTCAATCCTTACAAGCGCGTCTTCAGTATCAAACAGGTATTTTGACAATACTTTCGCAAGGTGTGTTTTACCTACCCCGGTCGGTCCTAGAAAAATAAATGTGCCGATTGGTTTGTTGGGATCCTTAAGGCCGGCCCTGTTGCGCCGGATTGCTTTTACGACCTTTTTAATGGCTTCATTCTGGCCGATCACTGAATTTTCCAGTTCGGCTTCCATGTTGATGAGCCTGTCGCTTTCGTTTTTCGCAATCCGTTGCATCGGGATTCCGGTCATCATTGCAACAACTTCTGCCACATTTTCTTCGGAAACGGTCTGCCGGTTAAGTTTGGCATTTTCTTCCCACTTCTTTTTTTCGCGCTCGAGACTATCCTGAAGTTTCCGCTCAGAATCGCGCAGGTCGGCAGCTTCCTCGAATTTCTGGCTGTTTATGGCCTGCATCTTCTGCTTCCTGGTCTCTTCAATCTGATTCTCCACTTCGATTATTTCCTGCGGCACATTGATGTTTGAAATATGAACGCGTGCCCCGGCTTCGTCAAGTGCATCAATGGCCTTATCCGGAAGGTACCTGTCGGTGATGTACCGGTTGGTAAGGGAAACACATGCCTTTATGGCATCATCTGTATAGGTTACAAGATGATGGTCTTCATATTTTTCCTTGATGTTTTGGAGAATCTCTACGGTTTCTTCAGGTGAGGTCGGGTCGACAAGCACTTTCTGGAACCTTCTTTCAAGGGCTCCATCCTTTTCGATGTACTGGCGATACTCATCCAGGGTGGTGGCACCTATGCACTGGATATCTCCACGGGCAAGGGCCGGTTTAAACATATTCGAGGCATCAAGTGAACCGGATGCATTGCCAGCACCAACAATCGTATGTATTTCATCAATGAAAACAATGATGTTGGGATTCTTTTCAAGTTCATTCAGAACTGCTTTCATCCGTTCTTCGAACTGGCCGCGGTACTTGGTGCCTGCAACCAGCGAAGCAAGGTCAAGGGATACAAGGCGTTTATTGAACAACGACCTAGCAACTTTCCGCTGAACTATTCTCAGGGCGAGGCCTTCAGCAATGGCAGATTTTCCGACCCCGGGCTCACCGATCAAAATAGGGTTGTTTTTTTTACGCCGGCTCAATATCTGGGCTATGCGCTGTAACTCCTTCTCCCTGCCTACGATAGGATCAAGCCGTCCCTCTTCTGCCGCCTTGGTTATATCTCTTCCGAAATTATCAAGCACAGGGGTCTTTGATTTCGAATCCTGGGGCTTTTTCTGGCTGCCGGCAAAACTTTTTCCTCCTTCATCAGGATCTTCATCCTCATCATCTTTTGGCAGGATGTTCTGTGGGTTTGTGTACCTGGGCTCCTCACTTCCGTTGGAGAGAATGGCTTTAAGTTCGTCCTGGACTATTTCATAACTCACGCCATAACCCAGGAAGGTCTTTGTAACAAGATTGTTCTCATCCTTGAGAATGGCAAGTAACAAATGTTCAGTACCGATAAGTTCACTGTTGAATAGTTTTGCCTCGAGATAAGTGATTTTCAGTGCACGTTCTGCCTGTTTGATTAGCGGCAGGTTTTCGCCACCCGTATGTTTTTCCTTATGACTTGTGACTGCCAGTTCAACCTTTTTCCTGACCTCTGTCAGATCAACACCAAGGTTTCTCATGATTTTAATCGCCAGACCATCACCTTCCCGGATAATTCCAAGCAGCAGATGCTCTAGGCCGATGTAATCGTTTCCCAGTCGCTGCGCTTCTTCCCGGCTATATATTAAAACGTCTTTGACACGTTGAGAGAATTTTGCTTCCATAAAATACTCAATTTCAGTTAAGATTATTCACCTGACAAAAATCGAACCAATTTTGCAAACGGATAAAATGTCAAGGCATTCAAAAGTACGATTGAAATCACCTATTTATTGTTCAATGGTCTTTATTTATTAACATTTCCATGTTAGTAAGACGCTGAAATATTTACGGGTTGTCTGGCAGGTTGAAAGGGGATTTTTCCTATCTTCGTAACATAATTCGGGATATTTTATATACCTGAATATCAATCAAATAACTAATGGTGAGAGATGATATGGAATCGGGAGAAAAAATAGTTCAGGTCAATATTGAGAATCAGATGAAAACCGCCTACATTGATTATGCAATGTCGGTGATTGTGCAACGTGCGTTGCCTGATGTAAGAGATGGTTTAAAGCCGGTTCACAGGCGGGTATTGTTTGGAATGTATGAGTTGGGAGTGCTTTCCAACAGGGCATATAAAAAATCAGCCAGGATAGTAGGGGAGGTGCTTGGGAAATTTCACCCCCATGGTGATACCTCCGTTTATGATGCGATGGTAAGAATGGCCCAGGACTGGAGTTTACGGTACCCGCTGGTTGACGGACAGGGTAACTTCGGGTCCATGGATGGTGACAATCCTGCCGCAATGCGATATACAGAGGCGCGCCTTCAAAAGATCGCCGAAGAAATGGTTGCAGATATCGAAAAAGATACGGTTGATTTCCAGCTGAATTTTGATGATACCCTGAAGGAACCAACCGTGATGCCTTCGCGCATTCCTAACTTGTTGATCAACGGTGCATCGGGTATTGCAGTCGGAATGGCTACCAACATGGCTCCCCATAACCTGAGTGAAGTCGTTGACGGGATTATTGCCTATATAGATAACAGGGAGATCACGATCCCTGAATTGATGCAGTATATCAAGGCTCCGGATTTCCCGACAGGAGGAATTATCTATGGATATGAAGGTGTCAAAGATGCCTTTGAGACCGGCAGAGGCCGGATTGTGATGCGGGGAGAGACCGTCATTGAGCAGGATGATCACGGCAAGGAGAGAATTATTGTCAATTCTGTTCCTTACCAGGTCAACAAGGCCGAGATGATCAAGAAAACCGCCGACCTGGTCAATGATAAAAAAATTGAAGGAATTTCGGACATTCGGGATGAGTCTGACCGCAACGGCGTTCGCATCGTATATGTGCTTAAACGTGAAGCCATCACAAATGTGGTGCTGAACAAGCTCTACCAGATGACGGCATTGCAAACATCGTTCAATGTCAATAACATAGCCCTTGTCAAAGGACGGCCAATGATGCTGAACCTCAAGGATATGATCGTTCATTATGTTGAACACCGACATGAGGTTATTATCCGCAGGACCAAATTTGATCTGGCCGAAGCACTAAAGAGGGCCCATATCCTCGAAGGACTGCTCATTGCGCTTGACAACCTTGATGCCGTGATCACCCTTATCAGGGCTTCACAAACACCGGATGAAGCAAAATCAGGCCTGATGACAACTTTCGGGTTGAGCGAAATCCAGGCAAAAGCGATCCTGGAAATGCGTTTGCAGCGTTTGACCGGGCTGGAGCGTGACAAAATCAAGGCAGAGTATGCCGAATTGATGAAACTGATCGATTATCTGAACAGCGTGCTGGCAGATGAATCGCTAAGGATGACGATCATCAAGGATGACCTGAGGGAAGTCAAGGAAAAATTTGGCGACATTCGACGGTCACATATTGAGCACGCGGCTTCTGACTTCAGGATTGAAGATACGATCCCCGATGAAAATGTGGTTATTACCATTTCACACATGGGATATATCAAAAGGACTCCCCTTACGGAATACCGTGTACAAAACAGGGGAGGACGGGGCGTTAAAGGGACAGACATCCGGGATGAGGACTTCCTGGAACATCTGTTTGTTGCGACAAACCACAATTACCTGATGTTCTTTACTGAAAAAGGTAAATGTTTCTGGCTCAGGGTGTATGAAATCCCGGAAGGAGGAAAAACCTCCAAGGGCAGGGCAATACAGAACCTGGTAAACATTGAACCGGACGACAAGGTCAGGGCGTTTATCAATGTTAAAAACCTGAAAGACGAAGACTATATCGCATCCAACTTTATTATTCTTGCAACCAAGAAAGGCACGATTAAAAAAACCTCCCTTGAAGCCTATTCACGTCCGCGTCAGAATGGCATCAATGCAATTACCATCAATGAAGGCGACCAGTTGCTTGAAGCCAAGCTGACACAGGGAACCGACGAAGTTGTCATGGCATTAAAATCGGGCCGTGCGATCAGGTTTAACGAAAAAACCGTTCGTCCGATGGGACGGAATGCAGCTGGTGTCCGTGGTATTTCATTCTCCGGCGCCGATGACGAAGTTATCGGCATGATCTGCATCCCGGTTGATAAAAAAAGTGAAGTTTTGGTGGTTTCTGAAAAAGGTTATGGCAAGAGATCAGACCTCGATGATTACCGAATCACGAACCGTGGGGGCAAAGGGGTAAAAACCCTGAATATTACTGATAAAACAGGAGCAGTGATTGCCGTGAAAGATGTAACAGACAGCGATGACCTTATGATTATCAACCGTTCAGGAGTTATCATCCGGATGGCAGTTGTAAACCTTCGGGTGATGGGAAGGGCCACCCAGGGTGTACGTCTTATTAAAATTGATGAAGGCGATTCCATTGCTGCTGTTGCGAAAGTTGATGTTGAAGTTGAACCGGATATTGCTGATGATGAGGCTTTTGAAAACATCGACGGTACCAACGAAACCATCGGTGATGAATCCGACGTACCTGCTGTGAATGATAAAACAGATGATGCTGAAACCGAAAATTAATTTGTACGTAAGCAACATAAAATCAACCGGTATTTTTTATCTTTGCCGGCTAAATCAACTCAAAAGTATCATGCTAATAATCAAATCGATGAAAAAATTTGCCTTACTTTTGGTATTGGTAACCTCCATTACCATCGCATTCGGACAGAAAAATGTTCGACAAACAGCATCTAATTATCTGAAAGACGGAAAATTAGATAAAGCTATGGAAGCCATTAACCTTTGTGTGCTGGATGCGAGTACAGCCCAGGATGCAAAAGCATGGTTTATCAGGGGAAATGTATACCTTGAGTTGTCCAATACCAAAGATGAAAAATTCAAGTCACTCGATCCTGATCCACTTCCCAAAGCGTTGGAATCATACCGTAAGTCCATTGAGTTTGACACCAAAAAGGAATATTACGATGATATCCTGGCAAAATTGAACTGGCAGCGAAATAATTATTACAATACAGCTGTCGAAAATTATAACAATAAATTATACAAGGATGCCATGCTTAATTTCGGCAGAGGGGCAGAAGTACTGGAATTGGCGAATGTATCTGATACCATCTCCATCCTGAATGCAGCCACTTGTGCCTCCCTGGCAAATGAAAAAGAGGCCTCAAAAAAATACTACATTAAGTTATTAAAGGCCAACTACAAATCACCTGTCGTATTTATTACATTATCAGATATATATCGCCAGGACAAGGATTCTACCAATTCACTTAAATATGTACGGATGGGGCAACAACTTTATCCAAACGATCTTCGCCTGTTCCTGGCAGAAACAAATATCTACCTGACTTTTAACAATACACCCAAGGCGTTGAAGAACCTCCAGGTTGCGATGGCGAAAGATTCGACCAACTATTCTGTTGCCTTTGCCCTTGGTACGATCTATGATAATATTTCCAATGATACGACCAGAACGCCTGTTGAGCGCAATGAAGCTTTTCAAAATGCTATTGGTGCATATTCTAAATCCATCCGGCTCAATGCTGAATATTTTGAAGGGAATTACAACCTGGGAGCTTTGTATGTTAACAAAGCTGCTTCAATCAACGATGAGGCGACGAAACTGCCTTTGGAAGAGACAGCCAAATTTGACAAACTGAAAAAAGAAGCTGACAGTTACCTGGAAAAGGCATTGCCATTTCTTGAAAAAGCTACTGAACTTCAACCGGCCGACATAAACACCCTTTTCACCCTGAAACAAATTTATTCCCGTACAAGCAAACCGGATAAGGTAAAAGCTGTACAGGAGAAAATTAACGCCATTCAGAAGAAGTAGGGCAGAACTGACTATCGGGAGATTCTTCCCATGATGGAAGGTCTCCTGATATTTTTATATTTACTACTTAACATAATATTAATTATAAGACAATTTGAAAAGTGCATATGTTTAAGAATCAGACCTTTACAATTTTGAAAAACACGCCAAAAGGCCTGTTTTTTCTTGACCAAAGCACTCGAATCGCATGTTTTTAGACGGAACGAACAGAAAGCGAACACATTGCGAACATATAATCTCGCGCGAGATTATAAGAATTCGTTCTAAAATGCAGAATTACAAACAACTAACTAAAAACATGTAACATGAGAAAAATCACTTTAACGCACATTGAAGACCCGGAAGGAAATAGTCCTTTCAAAGAAAGAAACTGTTTTAGAATCAGTTTGGGAAATGGTGTAATCGCTGGCTGGTCAAATGACCAGTATGCGGCAAAGTACATGGTTAAAATCAACCTGGAGCTGAACTACAAACTTGTAACCCTGAATCAGATCCTTATTGAGACCATCACCCACTACCGCAAGGTTTGGTTTTATATTACCAATCACCCCAACCATGCCGCAATTGAAAGGGAAATCAAATCTGCCTTTGCCAGCATTGATCACTCCCTGGAATTTGCAACCACCCGGGGACATTATGAAAATGGGAATCACATGGTTTTTCGCCAGCTATTCTGCGCCCTGGACAGCCTTGAGGACATTTTAACCAGTCTGCAAAAGGTTGAGAAATACTGCAAACACTACGTTGAAGTGCGAATGCTGCAGGTATTCCGGGATCGAGTTGAATATGTACGTCTTGATTTGCGGGATCTTGGCGACGGTGAAGGAAATGTTGAAATGCGTTCAACACCGCTGAAGGAACACTCACCCGAAAAAAGCTAAGCGATGAATGACTGGAAATCATCCTTACTTGGGTTCAAATCATACATGATGATCGAGCGGTCCTTATCCCCGAGAACTGTTGAATCCTACCTGCATAGTGTCTGGAAACTAAGAAACTACCTTGATATTCAAAATACCATCATCCCTGCTGAACAGGTCAATGTGGCAAATGTCCGCGGATTCCTGGTATGGGTTAACCATGAAGGAATCGCTGCAACAACGCAGGTAAAGATTTTGCATGGAATCAGGGCATTTTATCATTACCTGTGGATGGAGAATATTGTATCCTCCAATGTGATGACCCTGATTGATTTACCTGTCGTCGGATTTAGGTTGCCGGTGACACTTTGCATGGTTGAAATCGAGCGAATGATCAAGAATATTGATTTGACTTCTCCCGAAGGTCAAAGGAATAAAGCCATGGTGGAAATCCTTTACGGTTGCGGAATCCGTGTATCTGAGCTGGTTAACCTCAAACTTACTGATCTGTATTTCAAGGAGCAGTATATTCGGGTTGTCGGCAAGGGCGATAAAGAAAGGATCATTCCTATTGGTCAGGTGGCCATAAGGGAAATCACCAGGTACATCAAACATGAGCGAAAAATGGCAACCATTCAAAAAGGGATGCAGAATTATGTGTTCCTGAATCGTCGCGGCTCAAAACTAACACGGACAATGGCTTTCCTCATTGTCCAGAATTTGGCAAAGCTGGCCGGCATCAGAAAGCCCATCGGTCCTCATTCTCTGAGGCACTCTTTTGCCTCCCATCTTCTGGAAGGTGGCGCTGATTTGATCTCCATTCAGGAAATGTTGGGTCATGCATCTGTAATTACCACAGAAATATACACCCACATTCAAATACAGCATTTGAAGGATACAATCAATATGTATCATCCACGGTGCGCCACGGCTAAAAATCGGCTTCATTATATGACCTATGACGAATGATCTCAAGGTAGTTGATACTCTGATACCTTTTAAAATTACCTAATATCCTGTAAAACACGATAGATTTAGTCCATTAACCTTGTTTGGTTAATATAAGCAAAATATAACTTAAAATATTTCCTTTATATATCTATGTTATTAATTATATTTGTAACAATACACGAACAAGTATCAATCTAAAATTAAACTACATGGAAACATTGGAAGAAGAAAAAGCTTACAGGACTAAGTACATCGCTATGAAAGCAAGATTGCAGAAAGCAAAAAATGCTGTAGAAAGACAAAGAAGAATGACACCAATTAATTCAATGGCCATTCAAAGAGCTGAAGACACCTTGAAGAAAATGCAGCTAGAATTTGATGTAATGACCTTGCCAGTAAAAAGGCCTTACATTAAGACAGTTAAGACAGATCTTCCAGCAGGTGAAGGTAAGCCCAAAAGAAAGGTGCCTACAATATTTACAGTAAGCGTTAAGGATGCGTTGAAAGATGTAGGCAAGGAACAATCAAAAATGGAAATCGACACAGATATACCTCTACCCTTATCAGCACAATCCAACAGAAGAGTTCTGGTGACTTTTCCCTTTGGGAAATTAAACACAGGTGATTCATTTTCAACAAATCAAGGATATGAACAAAGGCACATTAACACGTTGAAAACGCAATTGAAAAGATACCTGGAAGACCGGCCTGAGGATTTAAAGAAGGAATTTCTGATCGCGGCTGACAACAACAAGAAAGTTCGATGTTGGCGTCTGAAGTGATAACCAAAGGCAAACAGGCCGGTAGTTTTACCGGCCTGTTTTGCGTAAAGTACTATTCAGCATTTTTCTGTTTGTCATCATCAACCGGGGTCTTTTTGACAAACCTTTCCAAAAGCATCATCCCATAAAGCCCACCGGTAAAGGAAAGTACCATCACAAACATTTCCATATCCACAGCAGTTCCATTGACACTTTTGTAAATCATATAGGTGAGCATGAGCAGGCCCCAGTACCCGGCGGCAGCTTTTCTGCTTGCCGCGCCCTGCTGATCCTCAAAGAACCCGCCAAACCATCTTGCAAATTTTTCTATTCTTGTCATTTTATTTCTATTTACTATTCTCTGTATGCTCTGATATCGCGATGAATCATCATGTATTCAGTATTTGATATCGCCTGGAATGTCATGCAGCCATTGCCACAACGGTCAGGTGAGTTGAAATTATAGATATCAGCACATTGGCCGTAGTCGAAATATATTCCACGTTCGCCTAAATCTTGTCCCATTGAATTTACCCCAAATACAACCGAAGCCACCGGACATCTGATCAGGATATTTTGTCCGTCTTGTTCGCGTGATTGATTGCATATGACAAATTCCTGGCCCACACACGTTGCAGGATCCGGAAGGAATATGGTCAGAGTTTGTTTGTCCATCAAATCAGAAATAATAATTGTATGTTGATATTCAAAAGGGCTATCTTGATGAAAATCAACATGATTAATATAGGCATCGTAATCTATTTTTCGGCAGCTTAACTGTCTTATTGAGGTGTATAAACCATCCGATTTAACAGCAGAATCAGACTTTATACTACCGTGAACATCCAATTTCTCATGCGGCGTTTCGGTACCCATGCCAATATTCTGCTCTGGGGTTATTCTCATGGCTTCCACACTATTTGTAAAGAATTTCAATTTGGAAGTTGAGCCGCCATTGCAATAAATTCCAAAGTCATCAGACCAGGTTACGATGTTGGACATGTTAAACTGAGCATTGCCAGACGATGGCATCAGGTTACCGGAAGCTACTACATTCCCGACGGCCTTGATGTTTTTAGAAAATAAGGAATCTGCAAAATAGCTTTTGCCCCAGGGATACGAAGCATCACCAAGATTCGGATAAGGTTGAGTTGGCATACCGCCCCCCATAATACCGCAAAAGGCTTTTTTATGGCCCATTCTGTCAAATAAACCAACCTGGTAATTGTAATCACGACTGTAAAAATACATGTACGCTCCCATGAAGGGATCAGCAACAAACGAAGTATTATAGACATATCCGCTGGATTTCTCTTCAGAAATATCTTTCACATGAAGCTGGTAGGGCACTGAATCTGTAGCACTGGACCAGATACCGGACATAGTGGAATTGCCCTGACTGATTTTCAATTTGGAAATGTAATTCAGCGAGGATTTATAATCATAAATATTAGCACTACCGTAGACATCCGAAGTAAAAGCAGGGTTTGTCAGGCCAATACCAACCTTACCTTTCATGTAATAGAGGTCCCAGGCATTGTTTGTCCATTGGCTGCTTACCTTACCATTAAAATCGTTCCAATCCTCCGAAGAAAGGTAGCCAGCTGATGCCCCGCCTGATTTAGTAATGGAGATCACCGGGGTTGTTCCGCCGGACGAAACAATCGGGGCGGCTGCACTTACGGCAGTGACCTGCGCGTTATTGGTCACGTTACTAAGGCCAACTGAACCCGGTGTAAGATCGACATACTCAATCTCCTTGTTCGCATCTGTGTGAAGGTATTTACCTGCTGTGCCTTTATTCAAAAGGATTTTAGTCATGTTGATGGTAAACTTTCGATTGTAATCATCAATAGAGATATACTCACCATGATAGTCACCTAATGAAGCATTTGAACCAATCAGGTATTCAATTCCTCTTGCTACGGTCCTATCAAAGGTATTGGTGTAATATTTCCCATTGTTGCTATAGGTAAGCATTTCATACGAATGGCCTGTTGGGGTATAAGCCCACGCAAGCTGTCCAGGGGTAAAGTCAATTACTGTGTGACCATCATTACTTACAACCATTGCTCTGGGAACAGTTAATGAACCATCAAGCTTTATAACGGGTGCTGTGAAAAAAGAAGTCGGATTTTCTATCCCTGAGTAGAAATAGGCGTAAGCAGGCGCAACCACATATTTGGCAGCATATGGAAGATATTTTGACCCATCCCAGTGAAGAATTTGGTCAGCCGGAGTGACATACGTTGATGGATGCGAGTGATCGCCATAGGCAGCAACAGAATGAGTTGTACCGAAGCCTGGGAAAGCTAAATAGGGAGTGTTATTAAAAGTAATGGTTGAAGGTGCAAAAGCACACTGGTACAATTCACCTCCCTGGGAAAATGAAATGCCATTGAACATGTGGAACTGCCCTGAACAGGTGAAAACGGTAAGGGCTAAAAGGAAGGCAAACAGGATCTTTTTCATGGTCGGTTATTTAGTGATTGAGTTAGGAATAGGGTATTGCAATTGCGTTTACTGTGGCGTTGACCAGTGATTTCACGGTCAGGAATTCGGCATTTTTCTCAATAAGGAACAGTTCTGCCGGGGTACCTTCTTCCGAAAAGGCATTGATGGTGAAGGCATAACTGCTATCCGGGAACGGTGGATTCCAGAAAATCTGGACTTCCTGATTCTCTGGTAAATTATCATGGATTTCCCTGGGGGGCGCTACAGCGATAGCGCCAACAAATTGTTGAATGTAATCCAGAAGCTTTTTTTCAGCAGCTTCATGATTGACGACAAGCACTTTTTGACCGGCTGGCCGGCCTGAGAGTGCTTCAACAATGGATGCTAAAACCTGTTGGTATGTTATCATTATTCGTAGTCCTCACTGTATTGATCTGAATATTGACGGTCGTTTATTTCAACCAATCTCATTATGAACTTTGAAAAAAAAAATCTCTGTAACAGCGGTCGTAATCAATCTCAATATCATAGAGATACTCATCATCCTTGAAGTACAACTTCATCTTGTCATTTGTGATGATGACCGGGTACAGGCACCTGTCTTTGTATTCGAAAACCTGTTTGGATAGCAACAATTCCCGCAGGTAATCCTTTGTTTCGTGGGATATCCAGCCGGAATTGACCTTCATTTTTTGAAGCTCGGATGCAGCGAACTTGGAGGATGGCGCATTGAACGAGGTGTAATCCCCTACCGTATCCGAAGAAGCGGTTGAGAAATCTACCTCAATATCCAGCGATCCCTTGCCCGTAAAGCGAACCACGTCATATGCCCTGCCGTAGGAGTTCTGGAACAGAAAGATGCGCTCATGCTCATAAAAAGCGTTGTCGAGAATGTAATACCGGCTTTCTGAAGTAAGATGGAGATCCTGGTTGTTCAGAAACACTTGCCATTTTGCAACCTTTTTTGTCGGGAAGCGGGTTTCAAAAGAAAGCTTTTCATATCCGACACTCAATTCAATAACCGTATTGGATTCAATGCCTCTGATATCCGTTAATATCTGATCAACAGTTCCATCCGTGAAGGTGACGACAACCACAAAATTCAGCTGATCGAACGGCGCTTTTGCAATGACATAGTAGAACAGCAGCTCCGGGCAAGTCTTGCTTGTCATCTTGGTGGTGGGTGCCCAGGTCATGAAGCTTAGCAAATTCTCAGCAACACTGAAAAACTGCTGACCAGATGCATTGTAGGCTACGATGGTTTCGCGGTTCAGGCCACCCGGGAAAGCATTGCGCATGGTATCAAAATGAATTTTGTGTATCTGATTTTCATAGCGTTCAGCAAAACCGGCATAGAATTCAAGAATGTAATTATTGTAAACATGGTACAGCTCTGTTGGGCTGAAAGGCCAGGTGAAGCGTGGTTGAGCGTTGTTTTCAAGCAGGACACTGAGGTATTCCGAAAAGTTGAATGTCACCTGACCGTTTGAATCAACCGGTTTGATATCCTGTGCCAGTTGTTTCATGCCTTTATCCCAAATGCCACCTACGATTGAAAAGGTGGGGCGGTTAATGGAATCCAGGCCACTGAAATACATGTATTTGGTGACGGTTGCCAGGTGAGAGGTTACATCGGCAGAATCGGCAGCACCACGGTTATAGGCCATGAAGTCAATAACCCGGTTTGTCGGGCCGGTCTCCCCTATTGTAATGATGTACCGGGAGGAGATTTCATAGTTTGATAGCAGGCAATCATACAGGGTCTGGGACCAGGTAGACCAGTTCGCCGAACTCAGAGCCAGGGGGATCTGCAGTCCGGAGTCATCGGGTACCGGTGCGGTGGTAAAGGTTACAGTTTTACCGGGAAAGCCAAAAATCAAGGTATGACCTGCCACAGTATCGGCAGCAGAAACAACCAGTTTGAACGAGCAATGCCGGCCAATATAGGAAAGCATGTTATCCGTGCTGATGGCGAACCGTGCTGGATTGCCTGCAAAGAAAGTATCGGGTGGAGTGGTGTTGATGGTTATCATGGCAGCAATAATAAAGCATGGTTGAAAAAGAATAAAGGACAGCTACAGGCTGGTATAGGCAATGATTGTGGCAGGCTTGATCCCTTTGTGGGTAATGGCAACCTGGACTTCCGATAGCAGATATTTATTCCCGTTGATTTCAACCTTTTTGGAGAAGTCCAGTTGGTTGAGTTCCAGCAAGGACATTTGCTTGACAAATTTCACTTGCTTGGCGGCCATCATGTATTCAAAAAATGTCTTGAAATGTTTCACATACAAGCCATTTGCACCGTAATAGAAAAGTGAATGGGAGGTTGAAAAGTTGGATGCGTACATTCTTTCATCATCAATCCCGCCTCCGGTTCGGGGGTGGAATTTGGCGAAGAAAAGTTTCGGTGCGGTTTCCTGCCATCCAGACTGTGCGCTGCCTACCGCACAATCATACGGGGCAACCGAGTTGTTCATCAGCGTAGAAAACTTTGTTTCAATTGATTTATCGCTTTCATGATGAATGAATTCAGAATGAAGGGAGTAGGTAGCTTCATTGAGATAGATGATTGTCCAGGCACGATCCCACAGGATATAATACACCCCTTCAGAGCGAACATATCTGATCTCCCCATTGGGGGAAGCTGGCCAGATCGGAAGATCCTTATAGGCTTCAACAGCTTCTTTGATATTATCCAGTATAATCGCCTGACTTGGCTGCATGGCGGTCCAGAACTCATCGTCTGTCTCCATGTTCATTTTCAGATGGTACCCCTTGATCGGATCGCCAATCTGGGTATAGATCAGCGAGACATTGTTTGAAAACGGGATGGCTTCACTTGACTTTACGATCTGATCTACAGATACAAGCTTGACTATCCGGGTGATGTTGTTGACGAAAAAGCGAATGTTGAAGAAGTTCTCCAGACCGGTAAGAAAATCGTTCATGGTCATGCGTGGAGCATGGTAATTCATGAACAGCTTGGTCGAGTCATAATTAAACAATCCCGCCAGCGTACTGTTCGCATCAACATGATTGTAAAGGGTCAGGGAGTCAAACTCTGGATCCGGTGCAAAGAAGGAATCATCCAGGGCATAATCCAGCTTTTTAAAGACAAAATCAAGCACATACTTCAGGTAAAGCATGGGCACAAATACAGCCCTGTCAATACCTTCGAACAGGATTTGCAGATTATTCCAGTGATAGTAATTCAGGTAGTAAAGCATCGGGTTTTCCGGCAATTCCTCGAAATAGGTCATGTTTTTTATCATCGGAAAACAGAATGGTTTCTGAGGGTAATACTGGTTGCGGATTGAGTTGAAGTAATCCAGCCGTTCAGCTTCACTGTTCCAGGACAAGGAGCCAAAATCAACATCCTGAAGGGTCATATACTTGCGGCGGTAAACGAAATCTCCCTTATCCATGAAAAGCGTTGCTTCATAGAGGTCTGACTGAGCATTTAAAATGCGCAGCGTTCCTTTGAGCAGGATCACTCCATTCCATTGCAGGTTTGCATCAAACACCTGGAAGGGATCAAGCGAGTTTTCAATCCGATGCTTGAACCCCAGAACGGAGACGTTCAATGGCGTGGCCGGGAGTTTAAAAGGATACGTATAGTCACCGATTGAATTGAAAACCGGCGATGAGAATTTCAAGGTTATTGAAATGTCATTGCTGAGATCGAGGGACTTGTCGTTTACGAAAAGAGCGAGCATGTTAAGAGGATTTTACACTGGTTTCAATATCATTGATCGTAGCGGCTGAGTCACGGACATCATCATAGACCACAAATGTCCTGATGCCATTGCGGGCATGAGCGTTGAATTCAAGAAGCGCATTGGTAAAGCTTTCCGATGAAGCGGCATTTGCTGCTTGTTGGGGCGTGGGAGTTGCATTTTCCGGAAGGTAACTCCCCCCTGATCGTTGTGGTACCCTGGCGAAGTTGATTGCATTGATCACCCCAGGGTAATTGACCATCAAGTTTCGTGTTGTTTTCGGGTCAATTACAATTTCATTTCCTGTTTCATTGACGAGCATCGGGCGGCCCGGGATGCCTGTAAAGGATTCCTGGTAGGGCACATCATTATATGCCCTGCCGTCCTGCTCTCCAATGACATTGAACCTTCCGGTTGCAGCGGCAGGCACCTTTTGACTGAGGATGAAACCGATTTGAATTGCACCAAGGGCAGCAGCGATTATGCTCATGACGATCCCACCAGGCCCAGGAGGCGTTGCCAAAGCGCCTGCAATAGCAACGGCAACACTGATGAGAGCGTTAAAGAGCGCCATTTCTTTTGCGTGAACAGCAGCATCATGATCAAGCTTCTGCCTCTTTTTCGCCATTTCAGCATCGACCTTGGCAACTTCCAGATCATGTGTTTTTTGGGAGATGCGTTTACTTTTCAATTGTGCATCAAGCGCGGCCTTTTTCTTATTTGCAATATCATCATCCTTCTTTAATCCATCGGCTGCGGCCTGGTCCTGCATTTGGAAAACTGATCCAAGAGCGTTAACGGCAGTCTGCGCGATAGCGATAGACTCCTGCATGATCTTTTGTGCGTTCTCCTGGGTAAGTTTTAACTGGCTTGCCGATACCTCTTCTGTCATTTGAAGCTTGATGGCATCTGTTTTGGCCTGATCACCTACACTATCTTCAAGTATCTTTTTATACTTGGCATTGACGGAAAGTTGAATCTTTTCTTTGCCAATAGCGAGATCCTTTTCACCTTTCAACTTCAGGTTGTTAAGGGTTTCATCAAATTTCTGATTCCCCTCTTCCCTTACCTTGGCAACATCCGCTTTCTGGGCTTTAGCAAGGTATTTCATATCCCCGTCAACCGCAGCGATGGCCTCTTTCTTGTGTTTCTCGGCAAGGATCAACTTGTCATTTTGACCTTCAGCAGCTTTGATTTCTTCAGCGTAAGCGAAGAAAATTGCGCCCATGATCTCTTTGCGTTGATCATCATACTTTTTGTTGACTTCATAAACCTGACGGGAGATAACATCAAGCCTCGCTACCCGCAAATTTTCGTCGATCTTTTTGACATTATCGGCGAAGACTTGCTCGGCTTGAAGCATGACCTGGTGAATTTGGGCATCCTTCGCACCCTGAAGGTTTGTGATCTGCTCGGCAACCTCTTTTTTCTGAGCGGGTGACAAAGCTTTTTCGTTCTCGGCAGCAAACTTTCTTGCTTTGACAATAAGCGTGTCATACTTCTCTGTTACGTTGCGGATTTCCTGTTGAGTTTGGGTAAACTTATCTGCATAATTTTTGCCTTCGATCAGCTTGAGTTCATCCATCAGATTCTTATAGGACTCTTTGAGTTTATCATCAAGCTTCAACCTGTGGTCAAGTTCTGTCTGGGCTTTACGCATGTTCGTGCGGTCAGAATTTGTTGCATCCGCTTCCCGGCCCCGGGAGATATATTCATTTAGCTGGTCGGCAGACATCTTTTTGAAGTCAAGGTCCTCCGTATATTGTTTTATTTCTGCCTTTGCAAGTTTGCCTTTACGCTCACGGTCCTCCATTTCAGCCTGAATGATCATCCTTGTTGTCTTATCAGTTGTTCCCATTGCGATCACAAGAAGCTGATTCGATACAGAATCCAGGTTATTGACCAACGCAAGGGAACTGCTTACTGCGGACTCGGCTATTTTAAGCTGTTCCGCTTTAAATTCTACGGAATAAACCCGCATCTTATCGGCAGCTTCTTTGGCCTTTTGTGCAGCGATTAAGAAATCAGCGCCGGTGCCGGTTGATGCGTTTGTTCCATCACCCCAATATTTCTTGACAAGCTTTATTTTTTCTTCAAGTGAAGTGGCCTGTTCAACCAGGGCGGCATACGCCGGTTTCGATGCATACAGAAGGCTCATGGATTTAGCCAGGATATTGTTGCGCTCGGCTTCCGCATCGGAAAGTTTCTTTGAAGCTTTAATCTCTTTTTCAGCTATTTCGGTTAAAGCTTCTTCTGACTGCGCCAGCCTGATCTTCTCCATGTACTGAATGTTGACCTCTTCCAGATGTTTTGCAAGGAATTGGTTGGTAACATCCTCTGTCTTGACGTTCTCAAGGAATTCGGGATACTTTGCACGAAGCTCAGCGATCAACCGGTTCCGTTCTTTTTGGTTGGTGTTGGTAGCTTGAATTTGAAATACCAAGCCGTTCAGACTTTCTTGCTCTTTTCTTATTTTCTGATCCATTGGGATTTCAAAGAACTTGGTCATGGTGCCGATGGCTTCCCGGGTGGATGAGATCATCCCTTCAAAAAAGCCACCAGTTCCAAGCAGGGCCTCCCCTATTGTGCGCTGAAGGATGGTCCAGCTTTTCCCTAAAAGGATGAGCTCACCCTCCTGGGTTTTCATTTCCTCTTCTGCAAGGCCCCGGTATTTTTCAGCAATCATATCAATGGCGGCACCATGATACAATTGCTCTTTGGTAAGGTCTTTGAGGTCCTTAGAAAGTTTCGGTAAGGTTTTCCCTAACCGGCCTTCCATTGTGGCATCGAGGTCCTCGACTGATTGCTGAAGTGTTTTCCCGGTCATTGCGGAGAGGTCCTCGGCTGCCAAAATGGTTTTCTTGATCTGTTCGGGGCTGCGTTCCTGTATGGCAAGGAATTTTTCAGCAGCTTCGATCTCCATTCTTGTTGACTTCGTAGAACCTTCGCGTTCTTTGGCGAGATTCACAAGTTCTCTTTGAACGGCTTTATTCCCGCCCAAAACATCAAGAAGGTTCTTTTCGACAGACTTTAACTCTACGGCACCTTTTACCGCTTCCTGAAAATAGTCTTTGATGGCATGGAGGGAAAAGGCTGCTGCTAAAGCGGCACCGGCCCCGATAGCTGCCGTTTTCAGAGAATTCATCATGCCATCAAGCCCACCTTCTGTTTTCTTCATATCCTCTTTCAAGGCTTGGGTCTGCTTTCGGATATCGTATATCTTCTGGTTTACCCCCTGAAGTTGCGTAGCGGTATCTGAAAACTCTTTACTGCCTTGAGCCATCTTGCGCCATTCAGCGTTCAAAGCTTTCGCTGCATTTTCCAGTTCCTTCAATGTTGCGTTGGCCTTTGAACCATTCAGGATGATTTCTGCCCTTGCTGCTTCTGTCTGTGCTGCCATTATAGTGTTATTGAAACATCGTGAAAAGCTTCTACTACTCTTATTACTCCATTATGAGCATATTCCCGGGCAAGGATCTCTTTGAGGGTTGCCGTTTCCGCGAATAATGTTTTGCTATACCATTTTTTTGCTACTCTGCGGTTGCCTAACATCTTGCCCTGAAGCATCCGCGATGTGCGGTTTTCCTTAACCTGGGAAATGTCGGTACCTCTACCGACACCCATATCCACGAATTTTCCGTAATAAAGGAATTGGAACATCACTCTGATGTTCTCATCCTCGCCATGCCCTGAGAGTTTATAGGAAAATGAGTTTTCAAGATGACCTGATACACCGATGTGGTAGGGAGTTCTTATTTTTTCCTGCCATATCCTTACGGTATAGAAAGCCCACTCATGTACGCACTCTAAAATGTTCTTTTGAGGGCGAACCCTGTTTCCAGGGTAATTGGAAAGAGTCTTTGCGTACGCTAATGTTTCTGCCCTTGACCGCTGTGTTGCCATATCAATGATTTATTGGCAAATAAAGCGCTGAACAGGCAATCAGTAAAGGACAGATTTAATAGGTGAAACCTTGATCAAACGGCTGTCCGGCATCCCATTGAAGCGGATTATACGAAAGGTCCAGTGCGGAATAGATGCGGAAGGAATACAGGAATCCAAAGCAGTTGTCAAAAATCCCATCAAGCATCTGATACGATACAGAATGGATTTGGAAGCCAAGAATTGCTTTCGTAGCCCGGGGTTCACACTTGATCATGTCGTGTTGCATCCGGGAAATAACCTGCTGACCTATTTGTTTCATTTGCTGAAGCAGAAGCATTTCTCCGCTAAAATCATCGACCTGATCAAGCCGGCCAATGACCATGAAACCACCTTTTGTTTCATCGAGGATATTATCCAGATTGGAAGCTGTGAAACTGCCGGATAAACTGGTCATGATCAGGGCAGGATATTGTATTTTATCACGAAGGGCCTGCAAAGGCTCGTTGATATCCATGACATAGAAATCCTTTATCTCTTTGTTCTGCTGGGCCAATACCTGAAAGTAATGGAGATACGCTCTTACATCAGTCATTTTGGGGGTGTTTTTTAATGAATTCAAAATACTCAATGGATTTCTGTTCAAGGCCAAGCAGCACGTTGTACAAATTTGAATTCATCACCCGGTCAAGGCTTTGATCATCTGTCTTGCCATCAGCAAGAGATATGATCAGGTTGGACCAGCCAGACGATTTATCATTTTTCGAGGATGATTTGGATTTGTACACATTCGGAAATCGGGTTGGCAACGACGCTTGAATACCGGAAAAATAGAGCAGGATTGCTTTCTTGAGGATGGGATCAAGCGACCTGATAGCCTTGGCTCTTTTAAGCAGGGTGCGATCCATGAATCTCATCCTCACATCGGGAGATTCAACGAAATACCGCTGAATCCACCAAAGGTGCTTTTTGGGGCGAAACAATACAGCAATCATTTCATCAAGGGTATCCGTATTCAGCGTCCTGTTATACTCCTCGTAACGGACCTGCGCTTTGGTGAATTCACCGAAAGTGCTGCTGCTCATCTCATCCACCGGACCGAAGTAGCGCCTGAAAGGGAAATGAGGGCTGCGGATTGATTTAACCAGGGATTTAGTAAGTGTCACATCTTCAAGAAGGAAGTTAAGGGACTCACAAAGAAAGTAGGCATCCTCGGGATCAATGGTATTCCAGAGCTTGATTTTGATGCCCAAATACTTGAACAGGATACCCAATTTGAAGTGTGGGGTTGTGAGGTTATGGTTGAACAGGGAGCAGACCTGGTAAAGCTGCGGAAAGGTAAGTTCGTTCCAGGAGGAAGGTAAAGTTCTGGTCAGTCTGTCGATTCGTACTTCGTTCATGAGGTTTTGATTATAACAGGCGTTTGCGTACAAAGCGGTAAACAAAAAAGAGCAGGATGGCAAAGGATATGACAAGTGGGATGATCCACCAGGGCACAGTTCGATTGACATCCCGGGAAAGCACATCGGAGGATGAATCAGATGAAGCAGCGATCTTTTTCGTTTCTGCCGACTGAACATCCTCATTTTCTGCGATAACCTTGTTTTCCATTTCCCGGGTATCAGTAACCCGGATGAACGAATGAGGGATGCTTCGGGGCTTTTCAATTACTGAAAAGCTGAGCGTTCCGCTGGTTGAATCAAGCACGATGGATCCTTTCACTGAATTTGATTCAATCTCGAAGCATCCCTCAGATACCAGATCAGCGAGCGACTTCTTCCCCTGGAGCACAGAGCCGGGAATGAACATGGTTGTGTCGACAGACTCAACAGTGTGAATGTCTTTTGTGGTAGTGGCATCAGTCTTCACCTGCTTTTTAAGCCTGGAAGCTATTGCTTCGCTGGATTCACTTTGCGTTGAAGCAGATGACTGTTGCCGGGTTACATGTTTTTGAACGTTGCAGCCGGTGAGCATGATCACCAGGGCCACGGGCAATATTACTTTTTTCATTTTGTGAGTTTTGCAATTTCTACACTGATCCCACCCAGAGTCCTTCGCATTTCTTTGACATCATTTGCGATTGCCCGGTGTTCTTCCTTATTATCCGCAAAGGAGCAATGAACACTTTCGGCGTTGATTCTAAGGTTGTCAGAATTTGACTTGATGTAAGTGGCAATGGACATTTCAATGGCAGCAATTTTGAGCGTCACAGTCGTTTCAATTTTGGCAATGCGAACATTGACTGAAACCCACACTCCGACAATCCCTGCGATGGCCAGCAACATTGCGAATACCTCTGGCACTGAAAGATTCAAATCATGTAACATTACGGTGGTTTTTAGACTACAAAGATTGATTTGGAGGATTCATTGACAAACTGACCCCTTTTTACGGCGCTTTCCGTTCCTGCAAAGCGGCTTGACTCGAAATAAGCAGCATATCTGGATGCATTTGCATTGTTGTCCAGGAATTCCTGCAGCATTTTGAGTTCAGCTTCCCCATCCCGCTGATTTTCCTCGCGCATGATTGAAATCCTTTCCATATTAGCCTGGTTCTTGGTGGCCATGCTGTTGAATGTGTTTGTGGAATTATTGAAAATACCCCAGTCAAGCACATCAATGGAGATTTCAAGCAAAGCCCTGGCCAATGTCAGGTGCGCCAGCGCCGGTAGAATCATATCAATCAGCACCTGTTCATCATCGGTAAGCGCTTCTGGGGTTTGAAAGTCGGTTTTGAGCGAATCGAAAAGACCAGCGGAAAGGGTCGGTTTGATATATTTCTTCTCAATGCTGCCAATGATTGGCATGAGTGAAAGGAATACCCTGCGGGAGCTGTGAATGTCGCATTGAAGCTGGAATTCTTCGGCATTGCGTAAGAAATAAGGGGCAACCGGGGGCAGACAATCGGGAAGCTGATCAACATTCTTTGAAATGAAGGAAAGGATGAGGTCAACCTGACGGTGTGCCCTGGTGAGGTATGTTTCCTTGAGGTTCATTATCTGGTACTGTGGCGCCGGTTTATGGGTGTCACTTTGAAGAACCTGAATCCCGGCAGAAGAAACACTTACCGACATTTCATCAATGCCAAGGTACAGGGCGTAAAGCGCCAGAGCTTTACGAACCTTTAAAATAAGCGCTTCCAATATCTCGGCATTGGTGGGAGGAAGCCTGTGACCACCCACTCCCGGGTCTGATATAGGATCCGCACTCTCGATAACATCAACAGGCACTGATTCCAAACTATCCAGGATGGCGTCATACAGACTCTGACCAATTGCAGGGATGATAAACATGTCTTCAGCATCGGCAAGGTATGGAAGCCAGTTTTCAACGCTATTGGAAACATTGACGGAAGAGGCGGCCCGAAGTTGAGCAATCGTGGTTATCAGCATGGTTACGGTTGGTTTTGATCAATTCTTTTTGTTGTCTTGGTCGGGTGTTGATCCTGGGTTTGTGAAGTGTCAACCGTGACATAATCAAACTGAATCGTCGGGTCCCACTTATTGAAATCTCGGATGAAATAAAGGGGTGCCAGGGAAACGGCACGATCTGTTCCCATATCGCTGTTCAGCATCCAGTAAGCTTCACGCTTGTCTGATCCGCTGCCGGCACCGATGGCCTCCCCCGGGTTCCCGGCCCCGATCAAGCAGGGGTCCACTCCTATTGCGAAAAGGATTTCAGAATTGGCAGCCTGGCTATCCGGCAGATAGGCAGTATTATCAAGCTTATTCTGAATGACTTCGATCTTCCAGCCAGTGAGGTAATCCTGTTTTACCTTGTTCAGAAACGACCAGGAGATGAAAGCCTTGCCGCTATTCTCAACATCAGCCAAAAATGCATCCATATCAGCCAGAACTTCAAGGCGCTTGGCTTCGCATTGTTCTTTTGTATAGTCGGGTGAAGGATAGCGTTTGGTAAAGTAATCATCCGGAATGGTGATGTGGTACTTGATGATCATTTGGTTCTTCATGATCGCAGCTTTCAGCGTGGGTACACTGTTGGCGATATACATCCATTTGTTCAGCCTCACGGCGTTCCAGAGCGGGAGATGGTAAAATGACTTGTTGAAGCTGCGATAGTAAACATGCATGGCAAACTGGGGATCAGGATAGATGGTGCCAGTGTTCTTGGCAGCATCATACATCGGCAGCATGGCGACCTTCACCCGGTCGAACGATGGACTCATTTCCCATTGCGCCGAGTAATAGACGGATGGTATTTTATTGGAGGCATCCATTTTACCAAGCCTGCAATAGGCAGGGTCCTTGACAAAAACCCGGTTAATCCTGTTGCGGCCTTTGTTCATGATAAACTCAATCCAGCCGTTAGCAAAGGTTTCAAGGCCCATGATCAGGTCGGGCCAGATCAGGTTGACCTGGTTCAGGCGCATGAATTCCAGAATTTCGGGATCTGTTACCGGTGTGCGAACAGGCGTTGAAGTACCATCTGTTGCAGGGGATTCGCGGTAAGCGACAATACCCCGGCCAAAATGAACACGTTTGCGTTTGTCGAGTGCCCGAAGCGCCACCGAGTTCTTGTTAATGTCAAGCAGAACCTCCTGGGGAAACAGGTTTGAATCTCCCCAGCGTGACCATTCTGAAGGCGACAGATCATAGGCAGGCGAAGAAATGGGTTTGGCAGCATCAGCAATCACCTTTGTTTCTGACACTATCGCTTTGGCACCGGGAAGGATGGCGTAATTACCTTCAATGATAATCTTGTTCATCAGAAAAATACTTTTTGATTGTTGAGTTCAATGATCAGGCGGATATGAACTTTCCTCACCCCGCCATTGGCAAGGAGGATATTTCGGGTAGAATTTGACCAATGCCCAGGATTACGGGAGATCTTCGGAGTGGCCTCTTTTTTAATGCGGGTGTCAAAAACCGGTTTACCCTTGCGATTGCCCACCGCGCACTTCCTTGCATCCTTAACCTCAATGATCTGCCCACCTGTTTTATTTGCCCGATCAGCAGTGACAAATCGAATCTGAAAATGAATGGGATGGCCAATGTCATCAACCTGGTCCATGATCTCAAGCGCTTTCGAAAGTTGGATATAACCATTTATCATGCAGCAATGATAAAACAAGTGGGCACGCAGATAAAGGACACAAAATATGACCCGGTACGAAACAAAAAAAAAGCGTTCTGCCGTCAGGCAGAACGCTTGATCACCTGTCAAAGCTTCTAGAAGGTGATCTTCTTTTCAACATCTTCGATGCTCTGGTCGAAAGCTTCTCTGAGAAATTCAACCACTTTCTTAACCCCAGGGGTAAAGCTTGTGGTAAAAACGTTCCCGTCTGAATCGTTCAGCCTCATGGAGCAGTTGAAGTCATTGGAGGAAGTCTGAAAACGGTCAAGTTCGCTGCGGGTCTGAACCAGTTTGGCCCTCTTTTCGACAACCAGTTGGAGATTTTCAACCTTGAGGATCTTCTCCATCATGGTCATCTCCTTCCTGGGAGCAGGTTCAGGTTTGATTTCCGGGATAACTTCCGCGACAGGTTCCGGTAAGATGTTCAGCATTGGTTTAACTGATTCAGCGACAACTTCGGCAATGATCTGCTCGGCAGCAACCACCGTTGCATCACTTACGTCAGCGTTCTTTGCTTTTCCGTTGGTCGGCTTGACAATCGTTGAATTCTTTGACATTGTGTTTCGCTCCTGCCCTGGAGACTTATTTAGGCATCTGGCTCAGCCTGGTTAAATAAAATTTATGCTCATAAAAAAACGGAATGGAAATTCTGGAACAAATGGTAGGGTCAGATTTTTACTTTCAAAAATCTGAAAGAGACGAACTTGGAACAGCCAGTCAGTTCCATTTAGAGAGAGAGATTTCCATGAGTTTACCTTCGCATCAAATTTTGAGTAACAGCCCATCTGATTTTAACGGCTTTCTTTTTGGTCAAACTTTTTCTTTACCGTTAGTCATACAAAGAAAAAGTTTGCTGCTACCAACCAGGATTCAGAAAGTCCTTTAGCAGGTTGGTTTTACAATCAAGGGAGGTACGACCATAAAAAAAGGCCGTGAGTTTTCTCACGACCTTTTTCAATCTTTCTTAACAGAGTTAAGCCTGGGCCTCTTTAATAATTCTTAATATCTCTGCATTCAACCAACTTATTACATCAACACCGTCTATCAAACCGTGTTGTTGTTCATAGCGACGAAATCTTTGAATGGCTCTTTCAGTTACATTGAATTTCGCATTTATTAGCCATTTACTACTACAATCTATCTTTCTGAACTCTTTAAAAATGAATCTTCGTTCGGCAGTTAGACTATCAAATGATCTGTTTGTCAAAATATTCTCAATTGCTTCCATATTACGCGGGGCTTTAAAATTTAAACGCAAGGGTCTATACGGGTTCTATATTCAACCCGTATTAAACCCTAAACGTACTCTATGAATTAATAATTTTCATGACTTGTTGAATAAATGCATTTAGTCTTGGAGATTTAATCACATTTGATTCTTCAACAAGCTCGAAATAGTGTGGATCAGCCTCGATGATCTCGGCCAATGCTATTGAATCCCACTTTGTTGCACAGTTTTCCATTAGATAAGCATAGGCTATGTGAGATTCATTTTCATCATCAAAAATATAATTCAAAGTATAGAAAGTCCCCGCATCATGTGGATTCGGATGCGTTCTGAAGAAAGAACCAGCGGGGGGCATACCCCACTGTCGAATTAATTGGTTTTTGTGGGTAGAAATTTCTATCATAGCAAGGTAGTAATAATTTATAGAACTGACCTGTGCACATGGTTCTTCTACAGGAACTTCGTCGATATAGACATAATCTTTCATAGAGCGATAGAATTTAAAGGTTAAAACTGACGAGGATCACCCCGGTCTTGTGAATATTCACGTTGATAGGCTTCTTCGTCCTGAAACGACTCAACAGATCTGCCGAATTCAGCCAGATCACAAGCCAGGTGGCCAGCCTTCTTACCATTAGGCCAATAGATGATCTCTTCACCTATTTTGATTGGTTTGCCACACGTGTGACATTTGCCGGCAAATCGTGATGTCATCGGCCTGGGATCTCCTGCATATTTGGTATAACTCATAAAAAATGCCTCTGCCCTGAGGACTTATGTTGGCATCTGGCACGCCGGTTAAATAAAAATGATTGTTAAGCTTCGACTTCTTCGGGAACCTGGACTCCTTCTTCATCGACGATCTTCTGTTCTGTCCCAAGTATGTAGTTGGCTGCCTTCTCTGCCCGGGCAGCGGCCCACATGATCCACTTCTGGTTATCTCTCAGGGCAGACGCCCATCCCCGGATGTAGGCTGCTGAATTACGGATATCGGGGTCCAGGTTAGCAATGCCACCTAGAAAGGCAGAACCAAGCTCAGCTACAAGTTCCTCTTTGGAATATTGAATATCTCCGAAGCTGTTTGACATACCATCGTACCGGTCCAGCCTTTTCGGATGTCCAGTTGCATGCGACATTTCATGGAAAAGCACGCGGTAGTAAGCATCAGAGGAAATGAAGAAGCGCATCTGAGGGATGGTGATCTGATCGGCCATCGGAGAATAACAGGCCCGGTCTTCCTTGTCGGAATAGTGGATGTATGGTGGATTGGGATAACCCTGCACGATGGCATCAGCTTCCAGGTACTCTGAATTAACCTTTTCCTGGACCAGGTTGTTCATCTTGGCGACCTTCTCAACGCCTATTTCGTCAAAGTCAGCCTGTTCTGAATTGAAGATGTGATAATACTTCAGCAGGAAAAGGTTTTTCTTCTCCTTCGTGTCCTTGTCCTCACCGATGCTTTTCTTCCAGAAGACAATGATCGTGGCCTTTTCGCCTTTGCGAACCATGCCGCCATTGGATCTGATCTGTGCAAATGTGCCATAAACACGGCTTTTGAATGGATCGGTGGAGAGAATAAGGCGATTTATGCCCTTGTAGTAGTAACCCATCATGCTCACCGGAGAAGGGACCTGCCAAAGCTTTGTCCAGCTTCCCGATGTTTCAAGGTTAGCGATGATCTTTTCTGTAATAGCTGCGTAAATCTCTGCGGTATTCATCTGTGAATGGCCCCTGCCCCGGGGACTTGTTTTGGCATCTGGCTCGCCAGTAAGAATTTGTAATCTTTTACCGGATCGAGCGAATAATGTCAAGGGTGTTGGTCAGATTCTATTTTGAATCTGAAAACATGAAACTTAGCCCTTGACAGTTTCGGGCAGATGTATCGGGAACCAGTTCTGTTTCGATGTAGGTAACTTTATAAATTCTTAGTTAGAGACTCCTACAACCAGACCAACTCAAGTGGGCTTTCTTTTTGCCAAGCTTTTTCTTTGCCCTTCATCATCAAAGAAAAAGCGGAACAGAGAAGTTGTGACAAAAAAAAAGAGCCCTGGTTTCAGGACTCTTTCTTGGAAGGGAGAGTGGATTAGAAGGGAATTTCGTCTGTCGGATCCGGCTTCGGTGCAAGGGAAGCAGTTTTCTTCGGTTTGAGAGACTTTTTTGAGGGTGCCGGTGGTTCAGCTACCGTGGATGCTTCTTCCACAAGCTTGTTTACATAAACTGTATGAGTGTTTTCAAACTGATCCGGTTCTTTCATTTTGGCTACTTCAAAAGATAAGTACTGTTCTCCTTTGAATTCGTGGGTGAGTTCTGTAATTGCTGCCAGGTTGAAGCTCACTTTGATGATGTCCAGATTCGCAACTTTTTTACCTTTTCCAATGTAGATTTTCGTGTAAGTTTTCATGACTGAGTTTTTTAGGGTTAAATTATGTGCAAGTGTCATTAAGCTCATGGAGGGGCACTCAAGGAGGAACTGGAATACCGGAGACTTACCCGAGGATATGCCGGGAAAATCCTTGAATGAGTGGAACTATACCCCGGAATGAGATAATAACTTAGCAAATAATTAATACCGGAACTCTGTCAGACAAACAAATCGGAAATACACTGGAAATGAAATATTGGCGGATATGTCAAGAAAGTAAGTGGTAAACAACAGGTAATAGATCGGAAACTCGAACGTAAGAAAGGCAGGCAGTTACTAATCTTTCAAACATCTGATAGAAAAAGAATTTGCTCTTGATGCCTCATACAGGGATACGGAATAATTGTAGGTATTGACCCCATGCGAGATGCCCTTGAACTGGCTGCCAGGTGTGGATGTCCAGAAAAGAGTGGCGAATCCCATAAAACTCATGCTTGAATTCACATAATAAACCCCACTTCGCATTGCATGAAATCCATTGAAAACAGAATCCTGTAATGGCTTTCCCGCTAGAGCATTACCCTGGTAATAATTTATTACCGTGGTCCATTCACCTTCGGTTGGAACATGCCATCCTGGGGGGCACAAACCCTGACCGGCAGGGGTATCATCGTACTTCATCATTTCCTCCCATTGATAAAGCCCTCCATAGTTGGTACAATTTCCATCCAGGTCGTTATAACAGTGCTTTTCTGAAATGCAGTTATCAGACTGAACCTGCGATGATGGAACATATGTGCCGTAGTTCAAATTGGAAGCCATCCAACATTGGGATCCGATTAAAACTGTCGGATATATTTTGTTATCACGGATATCAGTAAATGAATTTCCACACACAAATGTTGGCGAAGGTTGGACAACTATCGTCCTTGTTTTAAAAGCACTGCATAACGAAACGTTGGTATAGCTATAGATTATGGTTTTCAATCCTGTGCCAGCTAGAGTTGGTGTAAAAATTCCTGTTATTGGGTCGACTCCAGGACCGGAATAAGATCCACCATACGGTATTCCCCCTTTTAGTTTATAAGGCTTGGCATTCACCGTTGTGATAGTATCAAAGCAAGAGGCGAAAGAAACAATGGGGGACAATTTCTCCACCATGATAACATTGGGAGAAATTGCAGGGTTACCAGTAACACAATTTAAATTTGATATTATTTCACAATGAACGAGATCATTATTTGCCGGATTATAGCTGAAATCCGGGAGGCCTGTTCCTGCATTAGCCCCATTCACTTTCCACTGATATGTTGGATTTGTTCCGCCGTTGACAGGTGTTGCTGTGAATGCAACCTGAGATCCCTGGCAGAAGGGATTTGGGCTGGCTATTATTGTTGCACCGGCAGGAAGTGTCGTAGTCCCTGTAAATATAAGGGTATTCGATGTTGCAGGATTTCCAGTCACACAAAATTCGGATGATGACAACACACATGTTATAATGTCGCCAGAAAGGGGGATGTAGGTTAAGACATAACTATTGGTTGCGAAATTTAATCCATTCTTTTTCCATTGCAAAGCAGGGGCAATTCCACCATTGACAGTAGTTGCCGTAATTGTAACAGGGCTCCCGATACAGAAAGAAGTTGAGGGTGTTGAGATCGAAATGCTGACCGGAAGATTTGGAGTAACAGTCATCACTGCCTGGTTACTGATAGCAGGACTACCTAAAGCACATGCCTCTGAAGAATGGAGTAGGCAGATTACAACATCATTGTTATTGGGGATGTAAATAAAAGTTGGACTGTTGGTTCCGGAAATAATCCCATTCACTTTCCATAAATAGGCCGGGGTTAAACCTCCATTTGTAGGTGTAGCAGTGTATGTTACAGAAGTGCCTGAGCAAACGGGATTCGAGGATGCAGCAACCGAAACGGCTACCGGCAAGTTAGGATTTACATTCATTATGATTGTATTGCTGGTCGCAGGATTACCGGTAGCACAAGTTTCTGAAGAGGTGAGAACGCAACTCACAACATCATTATCAGTTGGAATATACGTGAAATTTGGACTGTTTGTCCCGGCATTGCTTCCATTGACTTTCCATTGGTAACCGGGGGCTGTACCTTCATTCGAAGGTGAAGCCGAAAATGACACGGATGTACCACTGCAAACTGTATTTGATAAGGTGGAAACTGAAATGCCTGCAGGCAAGGCTTGATTGACAGACATGGTTATCAGGTTGCTTACGGCTGGATTTCCTGTAACACAGGACTGTGAAGATGTAAGTGTGCAGGAGATAACATCATTGTTATTGGGTATTAATGTAAACGTTGGACTGTCTGTGCCAGAATTACTCCCATTTACTTCCCATTGATAATGAGGGGTTGTTCCTCCGTTTGATTGTGTGGCTGAATAAGTAACAGAAGTGCCGCTGCAAACAGGGTTGGAGGAGACAACGATGGAAACACTGGCAGGCAGGTAAGGGTTAACGATAACATAAAAGTCAACTGCATCTCCATAGCAAGGCGTTGCAAATGGCACAACGCGATAAATTACCGTATCCGGTTCCGTTCCTGGGTTAAAAAGCGTTTGATGGACCGGATTGATATTGTCCGGAAAATACCCGGTAATCAGGGGAGAGGTAGCAGTAGTAGTATAATTGAATGATGTTGACGGATTGGAAGCTTGAAGCAATATATCAGTTTGATCACCACTGCAGATATTGAAGGTATTGGCCGTATTGGTAATCTGTGTTGGCTGAATACTGTTGATCAATATACCGTTGGGGGCAGGTCCGAATGAACCGAAGCCACAAGCAGTTGAGTTACCTCGTACTTTTAACCATTTTTGACCTGGAGGATAATTTGAAAAATCTATATTTATGGTTGTTCCCATGTTCGTCACGTCAAACAGGATTGTACCGGTACTTGCATCGACAAGTACCCAATTGTATCTGTTTGGATCTGCTCCCGGCAGTGGGTCAGGTTGAACTGTATAAAGTTCTGTGCTGTTTAAACACGGTTCAAGAGAACCGAGGATATTCAAGGCTTGCTCTGGAACCCGTATTACTGTGAAATTCCCAAGATAGGAATAACTACTGGAGGTATACCACCAGCTATTTACAGTGTTTTCTGAACCGAGACCAACTCCAAGATAATTCCCGTCCCAGGAATGGCAACCACTGGATGGCAAGTAACTAAAACATCCTGCCAATTGTGTGAATCCTCCTTTATTCGCCAATAGTATATCATCCCAATACATAGCCAGAGGAGGTCCGGTTGGTCGGACGAGTTGGATGATAATTCCATCAACATTTTTCTCTACATCATATAATGCAACATTTGTAAGACCATTAATATATGAAATATTTATACCTACAATGGTTCCTGATGGAACAGGATTTCCTATACCATTAAAACCATTCCAAGTTATAGAGTTCACACCAGTTGTAACTGTATCGATCAGTGTAACATCCTCAGGTTGGTGCCCAGGAGATGGATTCACTTCGATTTCGATTTTAACTACTCCTGGTTTATTTACCGAAAAAGAAAGAATGACCGATCCATCACATTGAGGGGCAACTGTAACCCCATTCTGAATGGCACCAGGAGTTCCAGTTGGGAATTGATTCACATCAGGATTGCACAAGAATATTTTATATTGTGGGTAATTAAAGTAACCAGGTCGAGACTTCCGACTGATATCAAAAGGGACTGGCGGGGGAAAACATCCGTTGATATTGGCAGTAACATCAAAGTTATCAGGGAACATGTGGTTAAAATATATTGATGTAACAATTGAGTCGTCAGAATAAATATACTGTGTTCCAAGAAATGCATTAGTAGGAACTGAAATACTCCCATTGGTAAAAAACCAGTCTTTTGACCATAGCCTACCATCAATTGCAGCCAATGGAAAGATTGTGGTATCAATTAAAGTAATATCAAACTTTCCAATAACAGGTTGTTGCCCATCGAATTCTATACTATAATCGCCAGGACTACCAGGTGCAAATTGAATCGCATTATAACCCTGGGCGTTAAGAACGTTAGGTCCAGCAATTGCCTGACTGTTATACTTAATATAACCTTGTGCATTGATTGTAATTGTTTTAGGTCCAAAAACCACAATACCATTTTTCTTTATTCTGAAAGTAAGAAATGTGGGGTTAAAACCTAAATAAATCTTCTCAGATGCACTTGCCACTCTTACAAATAACTTATGATCATCATCACATGCCGGTGATGCAAAACACATTCCCCCGATACTTCCATCAGCTATTTGAAGAAAACACTGATAAGCAGTATCTGGTCTTAATTGCTTGGTCCCTTCACCAAAAGTAATCGTAGATGGGAAGAAGAAAAGGCAGATAATAAAAGAGAAAGTCCACAAAGACTTCATTCAACAGGTTATTGTACCCTTATTGGGAATTGTAAAATTTGTTACTACTGTTTAACAATGACCCTCTTCAATGTCCTCCCATCCGCCAAAGCATGCAAAAAATACATACCAGGACGCAGATGTTTAGCAGAAATGGTGATATTAGAACTGTTTTGGGGATCAATCTGTAGAAGGGTCCTGCCGAATAGGTCAAGGATCCTAATGTCGGAAAGTCCCGGCCTAAAGGACAGAATCAAACAATCCCGAACCGGGTTGGGATAAACGCTGAATGTCATCTCATTTTCGGATGTAAATGCCGGGTATGGTGCAACAACCGCCAGTTCTGCAATCAGGGCGGCTGCGGTTCGGAGAATGGCTTCAGCAAGAGGCTTGTTATTGACCGATGTTCCCATGACATCCGAAGCGGTATGGAAGAAATGGTTGAAATTGGGTGAATTGTTGTCGAGGCAATCATTGAGGAAAATTGCAGGAATTCCGGCCTCCCAGAATGAAGCATGATCACTCGCAGAGGCATATTGAAAGGAAGATCCATCGATCCAGCTAGCTCCGGCGACATAGTTTTCCATGACCTGCTTCATCCTTTCAAAAAGAGTCTGGGATAGTGTATTGTACGCCACATAAAATACCGGTGGCTCGCTTCCCGTGGCGGAATGGCTGATCATATCGAGGTTGACCATGGCGAAATTCTTTTCGCCCAGTTTCACGGAGTGCTGTACATAATAATGACTTCCACCACCGTCTATTTCTTCGGCTGAAAAACAGATGAAACGGATGGTCTTTCTGAAATGGTGGGAAGCAATTGAACGGGCAATTTCCAACACGCCAGCCGTTCCGGAAGCGTTGTCGTCGGCCCCGGGAGCATGATTCGCGTAAACATCGTAGTGAGCACCCAGGACACAGATGGAATCGGGAATTGAATCGCCACGGAGTTCTGCGATGACGTTCGGCATGCGGGTGATCGCGGAGGTCTGGTAATAGACCGTGTCAAACCCGAGCCGTTTAAAAAAGCTGTACAGCCAGTACCGGCAAACCGTGTCGTTCTTTTCATAGCTGTAGCGCTGATACGACGACAGTGTGGTTATGTAACTCCACATGCTGTCGGAATTGACCTGATTGACCATCTGTTGGATCTGTGGATTTTGGGCAGTAGCTATCTTTAGGAAAAACAGAATGGATATAAATAGAATTGTCTTTTTCACATGAAGATGGGTTTAGTATAATATGATTCAGTTATGGTAATTACCCGCGTCTTTTTGCAGAATTGTTAATTTTCTGAAAATTATTTAAATATATTCCAAAGTTATGCATAAAAACCAAAAATCTGAATTTTATCACAGTAAAATTGTCATGAAATCCTTAATTTGAAAGGACTTTTCTAATGAAGTTGAACCAACGACCAAAAAAAAGCCCCGGTTTCCCGGGGCCAACCCTCATAAACACCCTTCATCAGCGAATGAATAGTAGGTATCGTTGCCGACAATGATGTGATCCAGCACCGCTATTTCAAGCAGCTTCCCACCATCTACGATCTTTTTGGTGATCTTGCTGTCAGCTTCCGATGGCGAAGGAGTTCCGGAAGGGTGGTTATGCCCCAGGATGATGTTACATGCCTGGTTATCCAGTGCAAGCTTCCAGATCTTCTTCGGATCAACCACCGTTCCGGAGATCCCGCCCTCTGAAATCCTGATCTTCTTGATAACCTTGTTTGCCCGGTTAAGCGTCAGAATCCAGAATTCCTCATACGGTAGATCCCCGATCTGAGACTGAAGGATTTCGAAGGCATCCCGGGATGAGCTGATCTTTGTCCGGCTGACAGCCTGGGATTCATTCCTCCGTCGTGCAAGGCAGAACATGGCAACGATGGCCAGTGCCCTGCCTTCCCCGATCCCTTTGATCTTCATTAATTCTGGGTAGCCGAACTTCCACAGGTCTGCCAGGTTGTTCCCACTGGCCATCAGCAGGGTCTTTGCGATATCCAGTGCGTTCTCCCCTGCAATCCCGGTGCCGATGACCAGGCTCAGCAGTTCTGCATCAGACATGCCGGAGGTGCCCTTCATCAGTAGCTTGTAACTTGGCAGATCATCCTCGGCCCAGAGCTTCATGGGAAGTCCATGCTTGTAATAGGTCAGCGGATCAAGAACGGTTGGAGTGTTTAAAAAAGACTTTTTCAATAGTTTGGCCCCTGCCCCGGGGACTTATTATGGCATCTGGCTCGCCGGTAAGAATTTGTGATTTCAATACCGGATCGGTGAGAATAATGTCAAGAGTGTAGGTCAGATTCTCCTTTTGAATCTGAATACATTCACATGCTCTTGACAGTTTCGGTAGGGGATGTGTCGTGAACCAGGTCTGACACGATACAGGTAACTTTATAAATTCTTAGCGGAGAGGTTTCTACAACCGGACCAACTCTCGTGGGCTTTCTTTTGGCCAAGCTTTTTCTTTGCCCTGCGCCCTCAAAGAAAAAGCGGAACCCCATCCCGTTGCGACCATAAAAAAAAGGCAGACAGCCCGTTAAGGACTGTCTGCCGGTCATTAATTCTTTTTTGAAAACTGAGCGCTCATCTGAGCCAGTTCCCATTCAATTTTAGAAGGATCTGTGATGGACATTTCCTGAACATAACCTGAATAATAAATCTGATCAAGAAGCTCAATGGAGATTTCTTCAATGTTCTGATCCCTGGTTGCTCTGGCGATTGCTGTCATAAGGCGGTAGATTTAGATAAGTGTGTGAAACTTGAAATTTTCTACCCGCGAAGCGTACCACCGGATCGGTTGGAACAATGTTCAAGGGTGTAGGTCAGATTCTCCTTTGAATCTGAATACATGAAACTCAGCCCTTGACAGTTCCAAGCCTGGGGCATAACAATTCCGCCCGGCTTTACCGATATAGGTACCTTCAAAAAGATTTCAAGTAGTACGACCCTACCATATGAACAGGACCCGGGCGATGCCATCATGCAGAAGCCGGGAAAAGTTCATCTCCTACAATGGCTTTCTTTTTGCCAAGCTTTTTATTTGGCCATTCCCCCGTCAAAGAAAAAGCGGGGCCGCAGGTAAGCATAGGTGAAGGACCTGTGAGCGCTTCTCTTTTGCTACTTTGCTCTTACTTTCAAAGAGAAAAGTAGTTCCCTGCCCTAAAAAAAGAGGCTTCCCGTCAAAATAAAGCTATTTAACACTGTTTTAGGGCATTGGACGCGGCGATTTCGCCGTGTGACCTTTTTAACCCTCGGTAGAGCACGCCCCGCCCTATGGCTTTTACAATTGCGAAAAGGCAAAAAAGCCGGGATATATGAATAAGGCTTTCTGAGGAGGGCACCAAAAAACGCACAATTCCATCACTTAGAACAGATCATGCAATACATAGGCAGAAAAGGGCATTGAGAGGGCTTGTATGCACACCCAACGACAGGCATGTCAGCATGTTATGGCTGCTCCCCTACCCTATATACTGCTCCCCTATCTCACTATAGGAGACAGTATACCTTATACTATTATATAAGGATATCCATGAAGGATCATGAAAGATTACAATAACAATTGTGATTGTACAAATTAAAGGAAGAGAAGTAACTACTGAAGGGATGATGAATCTTTGCCAAGAAACAACATGTCATACGACTGCAGGGTGTTGTCCATGCTTTGAAAGAACATCCAATAGTAAAGGTTGTCAACAGCATCACTCAGATCTGTTGCCTTCCAGCGGGGCTGATCCGTCTTGCGTTCAGAAGACTTATCTTTTTTAAAC
The DNA here is from genome assembly GCA_026391835.1 of Bacteroidota bacterium. Taxonomy (GTDB): domain Bacteria; phylum Bacteroidota; class Bacteroidia; order Bacteroidales; family FEN-979; genus CAIVAT01. Next base: position 25,382 of record JAPLDF010000060.1, on the reverse strand, counting down.
TCCTGAGGCAATACAGGCGCTGCATCCATGGATACAAACGTTTCCATGGCATTATTCATATTGATTTTAAACAAGGGTGCATTGTTGTCAACGGACAGGAACCTGTGCCAGAACAGGAACTTATCCATATGAGATATCTCATGCAGTTCAGCGCACAGATTGACAGACCAGCCAGCCTTGCTGAGCTGATCAGTGACATCATCAAAGTAACTTTGCCTGGAGGATGCATCATTGCGCCTGGTGCCATCACTGCCACCATATAAAAAGATGTGCTTGTTGCGATGATGCCTGTAATAGTCAATGAAGTTGGATACCAATACAGTTAATGTTTCATTCTCAACATAGAAGTTCTTGATGATCGGGAATTCACCCTCTGCCCTGTGCCACTGAGCCACCACCATGCAGTTCTGTGTTGAACCGAAATCAAATGAAAGGTATAACGGCTCATTGCTGTGACAATCTGCATCTCCCCTGCTGTCAACAGTGCCCTGCTCCCCTACATCATGCATGATCGAATCATAGAATGAGTAGTTGTATGAATCATAATAGCAATGCGCCGAAGCACTGAGCGAAGGATAGAACCCATTGATATTTCTGATCCTGCGGATATTATCCACTTCAATATCATAGATCATTTGAGGAAGCACCCGCTTGAGATCCCGAAAATACCGGGGACCCAGGATAAACTCATTGAACCGGGCGCTTGCCTCCAGGAACATGAATTCGTCAGGGAATTCCTTCATCAGGGATTCATAATCAAAAACCCAGTCACCTGCAGGGGTGAGCGGCTGCGAACCCAGGAAGAGGGTGCCATGATGAAACCGCACCTTGCCAAAACGGTCATTGTTTCCCCGGTTTGCAGGCAGCACATCGCTGTCAATGGCAGATTTCTTAAGCTTGGTGGATTCATCAAAGATCATGTAGTCATAGGAACCGCTGCGGGCCATTTCAGGCCGGTCAAATGAGTTGAATTCAACCACAAAGCCGTTGAAGAAATGAATGCAGTTCGTATAATCCAGCGGGGGTTGATACGGTTCAAGCCAGCCATACTTCTTAGGCGCTCTCATACCAATATAATAATGAATCCCGCGATACAGCCCCCGGCGTTCCCAGTGATCAATGATCGGGGGAAGTGATTTGGTGCGGATATGGAAATAGGTCAGCCCGTTGAGCGACACTTTGCCCCGGGGCATGGTGATCAGACAGTCAATCAACTGATCGGCAATGATGGTGGTCTTGCCTACTCCCCTGCCGCCAATGAACATCTTATGCGGTTTGGTGCACGTGCGGATCACAAACTGCGGATCATTGTAATACGGTGAATCCTTTATATCCCTGACATCCATATCAATCTTTTTTGGGTCGGACAGATTCATCAATCTTCCACATATCGGTGTATTCTGCCATCGGAGACAGTAGCACCTGCTCCATGAACAGATCATACTGCTCAAGCATCGCCTTCTGGGTGGCATCGTCGATGAGCTTGAACATGGGAGAGTTGATGAAGTTGAAGTTGACCTGCAACAGCTGCACCGGGGGCTGTATCTTGGAAGCATCCGGAACATCCTGGTCTTCCTTGTCCAGGTTGTTTGCCCGGGTGATCCTCTCGATGGCCTTCTCCATGGCTCTAAGGTCCTTTGATTTGTGCGCCATCTTGAACACCTCGGTGGCCCATTGGGTCATCATGTAACGGGTGTGCTCCTTGTGGGCGCGTCGAAGGTCGCCAAAGATGTACCTGGTGGTCATGATATCCTTGTAGGCGGTAGTCTTTGAGATGTCAAACCGGCGCATCAGGGTAACGGCGATGTGGCGCTCGGTTTCAAATTCATCCAGCATCATGGAATGAGCCGTTTCCAGGCGATCCTTGATGCGAAGATCTTCCTCCCCTAGTTCCAGGTCACTGATGTAATGCAACCGGATACGCTCTTCAGCAGTTGAAGTGGGCAGTTGTTGTGCTTTCATAAGTCATCCATTTGAGCATCGCGGATAAGTCTCATGGCTTCCATCTGGGCCGGGGACGAACCGTTTGATGCGAGTTCGAATATTGATTTTCTAACCTGTGCAATCGTTTTCATTCTGCCGGCCTGAAACCGTTTCCACGGATCAGCCAGTTTATCCGAAAGGAAGTCATTAAAGTCCTCCTGGTCAATTTCAAGAATGGTTGCAATATCTTTTCTGGCAAGCATCAGCGAAGACATTTCTTCCAGCTGTGCGAGCAGCACTTCATTCATCTCTTTCAAAGTCTGAGGTATTATTAAGTTCTGACATGATCCATGCCTTATGGAATTCTGCGGTTGGCCCATCGGTGCAGATCACACCGGCTTCAATGCGGGGGTTGCGCGTGAAGTTTGCCGAGGTGACGATGCTGATCCCCCATGATTCATTTTGAATCACCGTGACCTTGGCGTGACACTTGGCAGCCTTGATGTTCGTGGTTATCTGTTTGAGGAATTGGAGTTCGGCAGGCTTATGGATGCCATTTCGGTAATCAAAGATTCCCGACAGTTTGGTGATAAGTCCTGAAGATACAAAAGCATAAAGCTGACGAATGGCAAATTCCGAAATGGCCCAGGTGGTGAAGTACACATCGGCAGGGCCGGTTTGCGAGAGAAAATGAAACAGCAGGTCATGCGTGGACCAATCTCCCATGGACACGTAATGGATGCTTTGACCAGGGGAAACAACCCCGATGGTATCTTTAATTTTCGATCCGACCTTGCCAATGGCAAACCGGTTTTGGGTTACAAGAGAAACGGAAAGGGATTTATGAATCTCTTTCTTTGCCTTGAGATCGGTCAGGGTGAACAGGGCCATCAGCAGAGAAGGGTTAAGGTGTCTGAAAGTTCCTTTTCCCAGGCCTTGAGCACGGCTGCGTTGTGCTTTTGCTTTGCTACCAAAAGCGGATCATTGACCTGTTTTTTGTAGTAGGATATTTTAGAGCGGATGTTGGTCTTGCGCCTGACCAGTTCAGCTTCCGAGAGCTGATCAATGGGTTTACCGGCCAGTTTTACCTCAAAGGATTTGGCAGCAGGAAGAACCCCATGCTTTTTGAAATGGTCATGGCGCTCGTAGTCTTCGGTGATCTGATCGGAGATGTCAAGGATCAGCAACGCATTCTTTTTGCGGGTCTGTTCATCGAGATCTTCCAGGCCGGCATGCAGGATATCCCGGTATTTGAGCTTTTCCTTGATCTGTTCAAAAAGAATCCGGTCGGCTTCACCCGAGTGGTAGTCTTCCACAACAAGGGCTTTACGCTCGGCCGGGATCGTTTCTCTTTTGATACGATGAAAAGTTTTTGAGGAAGGTTCCACCGGAGCATCAAGCAGCAGGGTCAGTTCATAGACAATGGTGTCCAGGTGTTCAGGGCTTGGTTCACTGCGCTGCAGTATCCTGTTAAGATGCTGGCTTTGGCCAAACGTAGACAGCAGGCGCAGTCCGGATTCATAATCTTGACCTGATTGAAGCCATGCGTTAATTTCGCTATTCATATAGAAGGTTTTTTTGATCGGTTAAAAATTGGTGCCACAGTGGAGATTTGCGGTCCGGGGCAAAGGAGAATGATTTTGGATGGACCCGGTAATCAATCAGTACTTCTTTCCTATTATATATGGTGTACCCTGCCAGCAGAAATTTAATCCATAAAGCGTAATCCTCGGCCAGCGTTGAAGGCGTGTTGTCATACCCGCCAACAGCTTTGATCGCAGCATTGCGATACGCGATGCCGGGATGGTTGACAAACCAGTGACCGGGCATCGCCAGGGCACGGGACCGGGTTATTTCAGCGGGATGAGCGCTGAACCACTGTGTCTTTTCATTGAACAGGTGTATCTGCACCCCGCAGATATGCCGGTCAGGGTGAGCGGTAAAGAAAAGATCATGACTTTTAAGAAGCTCAGGATCGGCCACATCATCCGCATCCATGCGAACAATCAGATCACCCTGGCAATAATGCAAACCGAAGTTTAGGGCAGCGGCAATCCCTTCATTCACAGGTTTGCGAACAATGTTGATGCAGCAGTCCCGTTGGGTGAGACCATATAGATAGTCGGTAAGCGCTCCCCTTGGGTTGTTGTCATCCACGATGATGAACTGGAAGTTGGGATGGTTCTGATAGATGATGGACTCCACCGCCTTGCGGAGCCACTCAACAGGAGTATCAAATACCGGCATCAGAACATTGATCTTCATGACAAACTGAATTTAAACTGCATGGGTTTATCATCATGCCAGTAAATCTTAAAGAATTCATTCTTGTTTTGATTGCCGGGAATGATGGCAGGAACGAACCTGGAAAGTTTGCATACTACCGGGAAGCTTAACTGATCCTGGTAGGTCCATTTAAGAATTTCCCACCACCATTTACCCATGAGTTCCCGAAGATCGGCAGACTGGATTTTGCGCACCATCACCCCACAGGCAAACAACCCGCCATGCCGGGGATAGATGGCATTGTAATAGGAAACCTGCCCGTCGATGTTCTGATCAAGGTATTTCACCAGGGGTTTGGAAGCCAGCGCTTCCTCGTAGATGCAATCGCGCACAGGGTGTGCATACAGCGCCATGTCTGAATCCCCCAGGGAGTCCAGGCAATGCCTGACGAAATCGGGGGAAGTGATCCCGATGGAACCATCAATGTAGATCAATACATCATACTGATCCAGGGTGTATGCCTCCCAGGGAAACAGCTTGAAAAACTTTGCCCGAAGTCTGGACGGCAGATCCCGGGAAGGGTAATCCACCGGGATGATCTTCCATCGGGTTCCGGATTCCGAACTGTGAAGTGCTTTACCCTGATCAATATCCACATTGTCGGTGATGCAGAAGAAATCAGCATGTACGCTCTGGGGAATGACCGGCAGCAAGTGGTTGTAATCTCCAAAGATGGTGGTGTATACCGCCACTCTTTTCTTCGATGGCTTTTCATTGAACACATCCAGGCTGGCCATGATCCGGGCCTTCCAGCCGGTCCCGTACTTGATTTCCATGCCTTCATGCAATTCAGCTTTGGCCAGGGATTCATATTCCAAAAGGGTTGAATGAAGCCCAATGGTGCGCTGCCCAAGATGGTAGAAGAAGGACTGATCATCACAATACTGCAGAAGACCGGCAGCCTGCATCCGCAGGGACCAGTCAAATTCAACCCCGTAACCCTTGGAGAACCGCTCATCAAAGAACCCGATGGAGTCAAAAACATCCCGGCGAATGACCGGGGCGGTAAATTCAATGCATTTGACCTGCCGGATCCCGGGGGAGCCATTGTTCTTACACTGCTTCATCCAGCAGTTGTACGAAGGAGTGACCATGGAATAAGGATGTTCCTGCATCAGCTGTTCCATGCGTTGAATGGAAATCAGGCCAATTTCAATGTCAGAGTTCATCAGCCAGAAAGCCTGGTAATACCCGGCATCATGTTTCATAATCTTTTTGATCGCCCTGTTCCAGTTGGCGGTAAAGCCCTTGTTTGATTCAAACCGCATGACCCGTTCGGCAGGTAAAAGTGTTCGCATGTCAATGTCCGAGCCATTGTCAATGACGATGGCATCCGGAACCATGGAACACAGGCTGAGCGTAAGTTCAGGGGTGTTGTAATGCAGGATGAGTTTGGCGATGTTCATAATTCAAACCGGGATTTGTCAGGAAAACAGGCGCTGATAAATGATTTAAGGTTGGCGTTCAACCCTGCATTATTGTGGTTGAGGTAGGTTTTACCGTCACATTTGGCAAACAGATCACCCTCGGAACTTTCATAATAAGGCCCATCGGTGTTGTCATAAAACTGGATGGCGAAATCCTTACTAAAAAACTCAGGCTTTGAAAAGGGATAGAAGGTGTTAAAGTACAACGAAGAAGTCAGCAGCCTGTTTTCAAGGGCGCCATAAGCAGAGATAATCCAGTGCATTTTCTCCTTGTTAAACAGTTCCGGCAGGTGGGTCTCCGTGTTCCAGCCTTTATACCCCTTGCTGCGAAGCAAGGAAAGGGTATGGTAAAGCTGATCCCACCAGGTACCCTGTCGCTGAGGTACATCCTCAAAGCGGTACATGGCCTTGAACCCAAAGTCGGTGAGCGAAACATCCTTCAGCAGGTAGATGTCATCGTACATCCGGATGAAGTGAAGCGAGGTGTCCGGATGGGCATTGAAAAGAAGTTGTTTCGTGATGGCATCATACAGTGTATTCTCCTGGATACCTTCTACCCTGTCATGTAGAACATGAAGGATTGACCGGGGATCAACCCATCGGGGCAGATCACCAACGATCACAACACGAAACTCAAATTGGAAATGCTTTTCAATGGAACGAAGCGAATAGCGAAGTTCTTCCCAGGCGGCTTCTCGTTCGAAGTAAGGATAATAGACATCAATCATGACACGAAAATAGTGTCACAATTGTGAGGGATAAAGGACAGGAAAATTAATGTTCAGGAAATTTCAGGGACCGATACCAATGAAATGTTGTAGGGCCAGCTCCAAAATTATTTTTTAATCCATTTACCGTATTCTCTTACATCCATATTTAGCACTACTTTGTATAAATATAGGCCAGGTTTCACATTTTGAACAGTAAAATGATTACGTCCTGGAAAAAGTTCTTTATTTAATACCTCAGTACCAGTTAAATCATATAAGATAAAAATTGAATTCCTTAATTGCGTTTCAACGTAGATTAGATCACTTCCCGGATTCGGATAAACAACAACATCATGAGGAAGGGAATTCTGATCATTATTGATAGATAAAATCATACCATCTTTGTTGACTTTGATAAGAGAAAGATACCTGATATAATTCTGTGTATGGTGATAATCCCAAAACGTTCCATACATCAGATAACCCTGATCCTTTGTGGCTATAACGCCATAGAGGGTGTAATATCCATCACCACCATAAAACTTTTGCCAATTCAGCCCTAAAGTAGTATCAACATTATACAAAGAATACCATGAATCCTGCATAGCCAACATACTGGAAAAATCAAAATTAGTTGTTCCTACGATGCCTATTGAATTTACAGTCGATAATACAATGTTTTTTAACAAGCCTGGACAATCTACTGTGTCTGTTTTCCCAAGAGCTGCAAAGTTTATAAAATTTAATGCTGTGTCATAACGAGCGGTGCCTATATCCCGTTCATGCCAATCAGGCGGTTGAATGTATTCGCCTGTTACCAGAATATGTGTCGGGTCCGTGTAGGCAACTGATCCCAGATTTGACACATCATGTGAAATATTTACCATTTTTCGAATATTCAGGAAATTGTCAATGCTGAGCAGATTGCCTGCGCCACCAACAGGATTAACGCCTAAGACAACGGCATAGTAACCCATATGATCATTGCGTTCAATTAAATCTAACCCATACCCCCACTGATTCATGAATATTTTAAATTGCAAACTATCAAGATTAGTGGAGAGTTTATACATAAAAAAATGATTGCTCCTATACAAGGTAGTATCTTCAACGGTACCAAAACAGATAAGATCATTATTGCTACCCGTTTTGACCTTGGCTATGAACAAGTTGTTGCCTGAAAGAGAAAATACTGTTTCCTTGATAATATTTAAAGAAGTGTCAGTAATGCAAAACCAAAGTTGGTCTAATCCTGGAGTATAAACTGTTCCACAAAACACAATCTCATTGTCGCCGATTCGACTCACCGAATTTAGGGTTGATGAGAACCCTTCATAACTGAAATTCTTTTGCAGTATAACCTCGCCTGTGGAATTTAATTTTGAAACCCTTGAACAAGAAGTCGTTGGGGACAACCCTGTCACATCTAGAATTATGAAGTTACCAGAAGAAAGTTCCAATGCATCATATACCTGGTGATCATAAATGGTATCTTTAATAACCACATTAAAAGTTGATTGAGCAGAAACATCTACAATCCCAAAAATTCCTAAAAATATGACAGTAATTATTACCTGAAGTATGTGTTTCATTTGTTTTATTATGTAGGCGAACATTGCAGCTAAGCCCATTTGCGGTGGTTTCGGGATTGCGCCGGCTATCCCGGCAGTATGCAGCATGGGGCTTAGTTGCTGTATTATAGCCAGTTGAAAATTTTATCATTTCATCCGAACAGATTGGAAATAATATTAAAATCTTAAAGTAATCCAATCAACTTAATCAACAATGAATTTCCCCCAAAATGATTCATTTCCTATTGTTGTAATTCTAAGAAAATATAGCCCCGGAATAAATTCCTTGCTTCGCAATTCAAGTTTATTAACATCAAATCCATTTAATTTCTTTACGCAATGCCCTAGTTCATTAAATATTTCGAGGGTATAATTATCGCAATGCAATGTAGGAACAATGATTCTAGATTGATTAGAAATAGGATTTGGATAAACCAAAGTACTAATCCGCGCTTTTTCCGTCGGCATTCCGGTTATGAGCTCGGAAATTGGACGCCTGAAAATTTTTCCTGAATAATCTCCTGGATATACACCTAAATAGCCACCTGCATAAATATATGAACCAAAGGTGCAAAAAGTACGAATATCTTTGTACCAATATGCGTCTAAGCCCTCATTCTTGTAATTCCATGTAATTCCTAAATCATCTGATCGACAGACCCCTGCTCCATCATGACCAGTAAGCAGACTATTATTTGAACTAATCATGAGCCAGGAATAAGTATTCGGGCAATTTAAAATGTCCCATGATTCTCCATTGTTTTCAGTACTTAAAATATCTCCCCCTAAGGTGGATGCGAAGATTGTCTGACCAACCATCGTAAATGAGGTTATATCAACGTATTTTGTTGGGTCTGCCCACATCATTGGAACTCCATTGTTTTTTGGCACCCAGTTTGAACCATTATCATCTGATACATAAATTCCACTTCCACTGTTAGTTGTACCAGTAAAAAGCCGATTTCCATTATAAAAAAGACAACTTCTTTGAAGATCAGAAAACCCATTGTTTAGAGGGAACCAAGTCTCACAATAATTAAGTGAGCAATATATTCCATTTCCAAAGGTGGCAATAAGTATGGAATCCCCTTTAAAAATTATATCTTCGACATTGCTATTAAGGTTGAGAGGAAGTCCGTTGTTGGCTAAAATCCATGTTGTCCCATAATCTGTAGATTTATAAATTGCATTATTAGTCCCAAGCACCGATAATGAATCTTTTGTCTGAATAATTCTGGTATTTAGATTGGTTAGACCATTATTTGATGAATGCATCGTATATCCGCTGTCAGTTGATATATACACACCATTTGTAGTTGTGCAGATAAATAATTTCCCTCCTGATGTGCTAATGTTTGATATCGGATAATTTATTGAATCAAGTATAACCCATTGTGCATATGTAGGACAACTTAAAATTATAAGGAGGATTATAAGCAGAAGAGAGTTTTTGGTTTTCATGTTTGTTTACTTTATTGGCACTAACAATGCAGGTAAGCCCTTTTGCGGTGGTTTCGGGATTGCGCCGGCGATCCCGGCAGTATGCAGCATGGGGATTAGTTGCTGTGTTATGGGCAGCTTATAATTTTTTTATTGATCAACAAGTTGTTTTTGTCAATAATTGTCAAAATGTATATTTCGTTCCGCAAATTTGTGATTTCTATTTTTGTTCGGTTGTCGGTTTGCTGTTGAAAAAAAATTTTCCCAAGCAAGTCAGTTAGTCGTATTTCTTTAATAGCAAGTGATTCGTCAAATTCAATCGTGAATGAACCATTGGAAGGATTTGGGTAAATTCTTAATTGATCATTTTGTATTTCAATAGGTTTAACTGATGTAATTAGTCCGCAATTGGTTATTGTATCCGGATAAATTGTAAGGCTGTTCTGTCGAAAGCAGGAAATTGAAAAATCTGGCCCATCTACTATTGTACCTGGAGAATATTCAACTAACCCATATGTTGAACCTATTCCTTCTATAAAATAAATGTTATAACCTGAATTTATTTTCCACCTTTTACGATAATTATTACCCACTAAAACCGTATCAATATTCTCAACTATATCTTTAGTGTTAAGATAGTTTTCAATATAACCTTTTACTGTATCTCCCACTTGCATTGTGAAATCATATAACAGTTCCTCCGTTGCAGCAGCAGGAGGAATAATGAAAACTTTCCTGTTGGCGGTGTCCTGCCGGATTGCTCCTTTATACCATGCAGGGTTCACAATCGTTAACTTTTGATAAAGCAACCCGTTAATGAGCGTATCTCCTGATATGATAATTGAATAATTTTTTTCCAATGGAGGCCAACCCATTTGCAACATGTGCGTATTCCATTGAGCATTACTTTCGGGAAATGGAAAGTAAACTGGTTGTTGTGCCAATGACGAAAGAGTAATGAGTGCAGAAATCAAGAATAATAGCTTTTTCATCGGTATTGGTTTTTAAGTTCAACACTTCTCGCTAACCGCCATATGGCGGTTATTTTTAACTTTAGACGTAATTCAATGCGTCTTAAAGTGTAAATGTAGTTCAAAATGTGATTAGTTATTTCCTTCACAGTGAAAATATCCAATATTTTGCATGAAAATAAAAAACCCTGCCATCGTTGACAGGGTTTCACACTCACACTTACCGAAAACAATCTTCTACCAGGAGGCCGAAGTAGGATCGTAAACGATTGGCCCGGTAAAGATGGCGATGGGTTTACTCTGCTTTGAAACAAAGGTAATCTCATGCCCCTTTTCCTTTTCAACCGATGATCCCCATTTGGACTGGATATCGTCAATATGCACCACGTTGCAGGGTTCGCCGATCAGGTATTTTTTCCCGTCAGCGCAGTTTCGGATGATCACACATCCCTTAAAGGCATAGCCATAGGATGCGATCCATGCCATTACAGCATCACCCCAACCGGGATGAAAGCCTTTGAGGGAGATTTCCCAGCCACCGGAATCAACATTCCCACCTTTGATCTTCTTCTGGCCGGGTTCAATTACATCATCGGTCATGTAAAACCGTTTCATGAATTTGCCGACCTTTAACGGAAGAGATGCAATGGTAGAATCATTCAGGGTCCTGTCGGGAAAAGCAGCCCAGTTGATGCTGTCTTCCGGGATTAAGAGGATTTCACTCTTGATACCACCACCGGCCCCCGGGTTGTTACCGGCGGGGCGGGCGAGATCAACGAGCGTGACGGTCGCAATTCCAAGCTGACGGGGAGCCAGGGCTGTGACCAGCAGGATACCGATAACCCACATGGGATTAACGCCGATATACGTTCCAATGGTGGCCCCTGAGAGGACCACCATGAAAAGCATCACCATAATTTTCAAACTGTATTTCATGATATTTGATTTATCGAGTTATGACTGTGAGAATTGATTAGTTCGAGGCGCTGCCGGCATCAGGAACAAAAGCGAAGACAGCTTCTTCAATGGCAAAGCCAATATTCTCGTACCAGTCGGCGAAGATGGAAACCTGTCTTTTTGAAGTTTCAATGAATGGCACCGAGGCACCGTCATTAAGCTTGATCAGGCGGATGAAATTCGCTTTTGGCGTGCAGAACAGGATGTCAGAACCGATCATTGAGGGCAGCGGTTGCAGGGAAAGAGATGTTCCATCAATCATGGCATTGCCGAACTTCCCGTAATCCTGGGTAGTTCCGTACAAATCCCTCTTCTTGCGAACATAGAAGGTGAAGTTTTCGGGTGAGCAGAAAACAGGCATGGGGATTTTCTTATACAGGCCGTTGATCGAGTCGGCAAACTTCTCCACCTGCGTGAAAACATTCGCTGATGTGATTGCAACGTTTTGCTGAGCAAAGTTCATTTTCGAGGTACCGCTCGCATGAGCAGCTTTGAGCAGGGTGAGAAATCCATTCATGGATTTACCAACCACCTGGGCGGTGCCGTCAACAGGGTCGGCATAGACACCATTGGCAATCAGGGAAAGTTCCCGGTCCTGAGCAACCTGGTCAAGTACCAGTTTGTAAAGGATATACTTCACCAGTGGCCATTCGGTACGATTCTTTGATTCGTCGGCCAGAAAACCAAGCCATGAACCATAAATTTCATCGGGGTAAAATTCAACGTCAAACTTGTGACGTTTGTGACCGATGGTGAGGGGAGTGAATTTCGGGGTGCCTTTGGGCGTCCAGCCTTTCTGAAATCCCTGAACAAGGGAGGCGATGGTAGCCTGGGCAGCTCGGAAATCTTCATTTTGTTTGACGGTGGTCATGAAGGCCATTGACTCCGTAGGTTGCATAAGCACCTTGAGGATGTCATTTTCATTGGTGCCCAACCAGGTACCGAAGTCGGTTTTTAATTGGGCAATGTCGATGGTGTTTGCCATACTGGTTAATAATTAGAGAGTGAATAAATTAATGTCTTATCAGGAATTTTGGTCAGCGATCCTGTTGTAGCTGTATGAATCAGAAAGGATTTCTTCGGCTGATTTGTCACCCGGCTTACCGGTGGTGGTTTCCGTTGCGGCGTCCAGGGCTTTGAAGGCGTCAAACTGGCGGACAGTTTCTGCATGAACAGACTGCAAAGCGGTATGATCAGCAGTCATCTTCTCAAGCTTTTCCGTCGCAGTCGCAATCTCAGTTTTGAAGTTCGTGTTCTCGGCTGTCAGGTCTGCAAGCTTGTCGTTGACCTGCCCGACCATTTCTTCTGTCAGATCTTTGCTCTCAATACTTTCGGTGAAACCAAAGAAGGAAGCGAGTGCGGTCCAGACCGCCAGCATTTTGATACTTTTCATTTCATTGTTTATTTGGAGGTTTGCATTGGCTGAAACAATAGAATCAGCCTGTTGAAGGGCATATTCGTATGAACCGATTTCATCAATAAGGCCAAGGGCGATGGCATCGGATGCAAAATAAGTTTTACCGGTCAGGGTGGTAACAGAGAGTGAAGGCCTGTTTGCCATCACGGTTGTATGGAATTTTGAGTTGATGCGATCAAGCAGCTCTTTGCGCAGCGGTTCATAATTACCTGCCCTGAGGTCTGCCAGCATCTGATTTTTCTCAGTGCTGAGCGTAGCGTACACTTCATGGATGACCACACCGGCCTTTTCGAAGTACGGTTTCATATCCATGTACTCAAGCATGGTTCCGATGGAACCGACAATATCCAGGTCGGAGGAGCAGATGATTTTATCTGCCCCGGAGATGATCCAGTAAGCGGCGCTGGCCGCCATTCCTTCAACATAGGCCACTACCGGCTTGGAACAATTGGTAACCGCATCGGAAAGCAGATCGGTATAGGAAGTTGTCCCCCCGGGAGAACTGATAACCAACAGGATTGATTTAATATTCGGGTTGGCATCGGCAGACTGAATATCCTGTGTAATGGAAACACTTCCCCTGGGACCGCATTCAACATCATCCTTCATGATGATGCCACGAATGGGGATCACTGCCACAGATCCTTTGGAAAGATTGGCAGCGTTCAGAGGTTGGGTTGCACCCTGGGGACCATTGGAAGGCAGAACGACGAAAGGCCGGTTCTTTTCCCTGGCAGCAGAAAAGTCTTCTGCGCTGATACGATCACCCCGAAGCAGGGAAACGAGCATCGCTCCATATGCATCCGGATTTGAAGCATGAAGAAGCCAGGTCGAAGTGAGGATATCTAAAAGAAAAGGATTCATTGTATCAGCCTTAATGATTACGCCATTAATGAGGATACAATATTAGAACGGGTGCGGCTTCTGGTAAAGGACTATGAATTTACTCTTCAGAAACGGGCGGGGGATCGAAAGGCACCCCGGCAGTTACCGGAGCGTAAGCAGCCGGTGATGAAAATTCACCATTAAAAAGAACCTCCCAACCTTGATAACTCTCAATTGTCGCAGGTTTGAGAAGCTTTCCTACTTTTTTCATGGGGCTGTCAAGCGTACCAAAGTACCTTGAAACTCCATTTTTATCAATGGCATTCAGAATGAGATGCCTTTGATTGAGCTGTGTCAGGATTATTTCAACTTGGTTTCGGTCTTTTGGGATCAGCATTTTAAAGTTGTAGGTGTATCTCATTCCGGCTGGCAGGTCTTCTTCCTTACCTTCAAGCTGAATGGATTCAGGCGATCCGTATAGATAGTTCCAGTTGCAACCATGTTTCAGCACGATGGTCCCTGACAAGGTATCCGGATTAATCACGAACGATTCGACATCTTCCTTGAAAGTATATTGAATGGGATTGATCCCGCCAACATTTCCATTTTCATGTCTTAAAACTGTCATAGCTGTAAAAATTTAAACCAAGTAGAACAAACGACCGATCATCACCGGTTTGCAGGGAGAAAATCCATTTTTTTCACGTTTAATCCGACTGCGGTAATAAGCCTTTGAAAGCATCTCTAAGGTGATCGCATCGAATTTTATATTAACCGAAGCACAAAAATCAAGGATGGTGTCTTTTATAGCTCCCTTAGCTGTATGGATTTCGCGTCTGTACCGGATTTTATCATCGGCGTACATTTGAAAGTGGAGCCTGAAATGGTGATAAACAATGTTCTGAATATTGAGTTGGTTCTTCTGGGAGATCCATACGGTGTTGCACCTTGTCTCAATACCGCGGAACTGAGGCAGGCCGAACGTGAAATGATCAGGACCTTTGCCCGGGAGCAATGGCACTTCATTGCCTGGACAATATTCAAGGAATGGTTGAACAAGCCTTCCCAGGTATGAATTCTTTGTAGCGATCAAATCACTATCCATCAAGTATCCGGAATCAAGGCTCATTGAAAAGCGGATATAGTCCTGCAAGGGCTTTCGCATGATGATGGTAAGGGTTGGTCTGATTTCAGGTCGTTTCATGCAATCAAAAGTATGTAAGCCGGTCGGCTCGGTAAAGGTCAGTTATTAGGATATTAATTAAATCAGTCCAGCGATATGAAGGATCTATTTTTTGCCATGCTTTGCATTTTATCCTGTGTCACAAACAGACTCAGGTAACGGAACCGAAGCACAAAGGGAGTTTTTATTACAGTGTCTCCGGTTCCGGTCTGAGCCAGTTATTCTTGATTTGTGAAATATTACCTCAATGCCTTCATTGGCAAAGGCATTGAAAATGATCTGGGCAATCTCGACTGCATCCCCTGTTGTTGCCTGCCAGTGCGAGAACTGCTCTAAAAGCAGCGCATTTGCCACAACACCTTTAATGATATTCAGTTGGAAATTAACCGGATGCTGAGGCGTGCTCATGATTCGTCGCATACAAAAACACGTTTATCCTTTAGATGGGGATTCAAGATGGCCCTGGTGAGGTTTTTTGAAACAAAACAGATTTGGTAGAATGAAGCATCATCAACCCATTGAATCAAAAACTTCATGTCAATTTTTCGATATCCGTTGGAGATAAAATCCTCGATGGTGGCAACCCGGAATCCCGGAGGCAGTTCGCTGTAATATAGAAAACCGCTTGCGCTTCGTCTGATCTTATCTTTATCCATTTTGACCGATTTTTGAAATAAAAAAAAATATGCACTTTGACCAGGGTTTCAAACCCATTCCTACACTCCAACAGCACCTACGTTAACCTACATAAACCCACGCATTCCTACGGCTTTTTCTCTCTTAATAATATAATAATCAATAAAATAAAATAATGTAGGAGTGTAGGAACACAAATGAGAAGAAAAAACAAGATTTTTCATCCTATAAATTTTTATTTTGAGATTATCATAATGGGATGCCACTGCCGTCATCAAAAAGATCGGGGGGCGGTCCTTCCGGAACCGGTGGTTCAGAGCCGCTTTTAGCATTTGAAAACACATCTCTTATGGTTCGTTCCAAATTAATATTCAGCTCATTAGGCCCATACTTGAAAACAAATGCAGAAGTATTGCTGGTATCAAAACGGACCGCCGAAGCATTCCCAACATAGGATTTATGATTTTTCAGGTAATGGAGGATTGAAACCAGGTCTACCCCATTCTTGCCGGTTTGCTGGCGATGCTTCTCCATGTAAAGCGGATGCACCCGGGAAAACCGGATGAAGAGACATTTTTCCGGAGGGTTGAATTTTTTGTGTTCATCATCCCCGTCTTTGTTTGTGACAGATAATGAGGGCACCGATTTGATCAGAAAATCGACATTGTTTTGAATTTTCCCTTCGTCCAGTAAAAATTCAACCATTTTCCAGAAGCCAGAGATGGATTCCGAACTGGCGATCTGTTTTGACAATTGGGCGATGTCATGTTTGACCTGCGCCCACATTGTTTCATAGGTGAAGCTTAGTTCCAAAGGGTCATCCCCGGTTGTCAGAATTTTAATTGGCGCAAGCAGGCAGCTATAATTACGAACCAACCTTTCATCGAATTGAAGTTTCTCATGGATCATTTCTGATTTCAATTTCTCCTGTATTTCCGAAAAGGTCACGGCGAAATGGGCTTCCATTCTTGGCCGGTAGTCAAGAATTTTACAGACCAGGGAGCTGATCCCTTCTACCTCAATCTTTTTCAGTTCATCATAGCGCTGCATCTCCCAATCTGAATATTGTTTTTTGATAAAGGAAAGCAGGCATGAACGAGTCAGCAGTGAGTTATCATCAATGGTTGGCAGGTACTGGCCGGAAATGCAAAAGGCAGCATTTATCTTGGTGACGGATGTCCTGCTATCCTGCGTCATTTTTCCCTTCTCATGCCCTACCCCATCATAAGCAGCTTTCAGCAACTGGAACCGGCGCGGGTCGATGTCATTTGAATATTCATCGGTCCAGACGATGCAGTTTTTCACCCGGGAGCCTTTCCGGGAAAGGCCGACATGAGTGCCTGAGTTGAGGTTAAAAGCAGGGAGATTATGGAAAAACAGGTTTGACAATGACCAGGCTAACTGACTTTTGCCAGATTGCTTTTCACCAAAAAGAAAAAGGTGAGGAAAGATTTTATACTTCTCGTAAATCAGGTCGCGGAAAATACTGGCGATGGCATAAGAAACAGCAATGACGGCATTCTTCCCATAAACATCTGTCATCAGGGTGGACCATTCTTTGAATGTGACCGGTGAGAGGTTATAAACGAAATAGCGGTCATTCTCATACTCGTCGTCATCCTCGCGAACCCCCTTGTAAACGCTTGAGAAGGCAGGAGAGAAATAGTTTTCGCCCTTATGGGTAGTGATGCCGAAATCATCGACAGGTTGCCATGTGCCGTTATAGATGCCATTAGCGAAAGCGTAAAAGCCTTCCCGCTGCCAGCCTAAAGTTTTTAATTCATTACACACTGGAAAGGATTTGGAAATATGTTGAAGGATTTTCATGAAGTGGGGTTTACCACCTGACCAGATAAAATTTCCTTCGCCATAAACGTAAGCCTGGAACATCTCAACGCTTATGAACTTTTGTGAAGGGATATCAATGATTTTAGAAAAGCCTTCATCATTGGTGATGCGCACCAGGCGCTTGTTATCCGTTTTCGAGTATATGTGAAAAAGAGGGGTTATGATGAAATTGGAGCCTTTTACAGGCATCCCCTCTTTGGAGTGAAACCAGTAACAGTTATTGCGGATGAACCAACCCTGCTTTTTGGTCGGGTCGGTTTCTTCATCCTCGTCATAATCTGTCATGAGTTTAGGCCCCCGGTCAAATTTTGGCCGCCTGGAGGCATCAAGTAATTTCTTGCAATTGTCATTAAAGGTCTTTTTGGAAACCTTGTATTTCTTTGACAGGTAAGAAATGATCAGATCGGATTGAGGCCCATTGTTCAGCTCATTCAGCTCAACGCAGATTTCGTTGATGGCATCCCCTTTCAGGATGATATTGTCACCGGCTGTTTCAAGCTTTACCTCTGCCGAGGTAATGACTGATTCTTTCGCACCTGCATCTGTTGGGAGTAATTCGAGATCTTCGGGTAATTCAGTCATTTGTGTACATTTTCTAAGGCTTTTTCTAATTTCTCAACACCCCATTCCATGAGATCATCAACAAAAGCAACCGTTTCCTCAAAGTTGCCTTGAAGCTTTGCACGTCGAAGGATGGTGATTGAAAGATTGATCTGTTCCAGGTGCTGATTGCGTGCCCTGAGGTATTGATTCTCCTGGCGAAGCTGTACGTTTTGTTGAAGGATCCAGTCAACACTTCGCATGAAATCCCATGCGTACTTCATGATATCAGCGGTCTTCTTCCAGAACTTCCAGGATTCAGTCTGACCCGACTTTAATTCTGACTTCCCAAGAAGGTTGTTCACCTCATGAATACGGTCAATGAGCATTTTTGCCGCACCGGTATAAATGGTGTGGCCATCAATATCAACGTATGACATACAACTCGATTTTTGAGATGAAGGGGGGGATACTAATTAAAGGAGGATATGGCGGTCCGAATCAATTCCTTTGTCTTAGTATCTGAACATCATGGATGGCATCGGTCAATTGCTTACATCGGACAATGGTTCCCAGGCTTTGTTTCAAGGAGATTTTAACTTCAGCAGGATTTCCGTCCTTGTCAGGCGGTTGGGTATTGGGAAACCGGAATATATCTGTAACAATTAACAATTCAGCGAATTGGGTTATTGCAATATCCATTACTGCAAGATCTGAATCTGAAAAGTTTTCGAACGCTTTCATTTGGCGATGGCTTTTGTCTTGATGGGGATAAATGACTGCATTAATTCACGAGTCTTTAACTGGTCGATTTTTGCTTCAGCAAAATGAGCCAGGGCTTCATTCATGATCCTTTTGTTGAACCTGTTAATGTCAGGATTAAGGACCATATTTATATAGTTGAGTGAATACGTTTCGGTTTTACCAAATTTTTTGATTAACCGGTCGCGCAGTATTCTTGATGTCCCATGTGGAATATTGCGGAAAAACGAAATGAAATCTTTATTTTTCTCAAAAAAGTTCAGTTTCTTGTTTGACTTTGTTCGTTTTATGTTGTAGTTTTGTTCGCTCTTAGGGGGTTCCATGTATGTTTTTAGTTAGATATATGAGCCGCAAATTAATAATATATTTTGCTTTGCTGCAAATATATTTTGCTTTTCCCATATAGTTTATAATGAAACCAAACTGAATAACTCAAGTAAAGACCTGGTATGAATGATATAGCAGACTTTGGGGTCAAGATACAGACCGTCCTTCTGGAAAGACAAATTCACATTCGAGACTTCCTAAAAGAGTTAAAAGTTAAGTATCCGGACGAACGTGGTCTGACTGAAAACGGGTTCCGCTATTCCCTGAAAAACGGGACAATGAAAGTCAGTATGCTGGCAAAGGTTTCCAATCAACTGGACTTAACAATTGATCATTGGTTTGGAGATAATAAACCTCTGGAAGTTACTCAATACCTTGAAACCATTGAAAAGCTTCAAGCAAGGGTTGTAGAGTTGGAAAAAGACAAAGAAAATTTGCAAGACCTTATCGCAATATTAAAGGAGAAGGACAAGGGGCGTAAATGATTAAATACAATTTAATAAATTGCCTGGATTATGCTGCAATAAGAAAGCAGATTTTCCATGATAGTCACCCGGGCAGAACTTTGTGTATAGGTGAAATGGTGAAGCTTGCGATTAGGGATGAAAAGATTGTTGAACATCTTTGGTTTGAAGTGACCCGGATAGAAAGGTTTGATCAATACACTGGTCACTGTAGAACATATCCTGTTTCATTGACCAATATGTTTTACGATCAGCACATTCACTTTCGCTTAACTGATGTAGAAGAAATACTGTTTGACGAAAGAAACAATTAACTAGGATAAGGCGCAATTGATACTTTAAAACCATGCGCATACATTTATAAATTAACTGTAACTTATTTTTTGAATTCCTCCCCCAAGGCCATTAAGAAGCACGTTCCCAGTGCATTGAAAAACTAAATATACTTAGTTTAGACACAATTAACCATTACCCGTCTATTAATTATAAGACAATAATATTTTGTTATTATATTGATAATAAACAAGATATTTTCTTCAAAAGCACGAGTACTCCGGAATATCTCCTGGATGAAGTCATATCAATTAACAACAAGTTTTCTACACTCATTAATCGTCCTTGATTGAATTTTCACCAGGTAAATACCTTTGGCCAGTGTGCTGATATATAATTCAACTTGGTTTCGATCTCCGATCTCAACCTGCATTACCAAAGTTTCTGTAATATCATAGATGCATATTGTTGTCACCCCTTGCAATTTTTTATTATCCAGAATTGTGACTTTACCATTTGCAGGATTAGGATAAAGGATAAATGTATGCTCTGGTGAAACGGCTTCTTCAACAAAAGTACCGCCATTTGTGGTTTTTAAAATAGTTTCACCTTCACCCACCACATAACCTGTATTGGCATCGGGAAAGTATACTGAAAAAAAGTTATTATAAGATCCTCCGCTATGTTGAATAGCCCAGCTTATGCCGCCATCGATTGTTTTCAGGATGGTGTTACCATCACCCACTGCATACCCGTTATTGGCATTGGTAAAGAAGACTGAATACAATTTATTTGTGGTTCCGCTTGATAAAGCAGTCCAGTTTGTGCCACTGTTGACGGTTTTTAAAATGATTCCCGAATCACCCACCATATACCCTGTATCAGCACTAACACACTGGAATCATGGTATTTTTATTTGAAAGTAAGCAGTACCCTTGTACTGCAAAAATCAACTTCCCGGTCGACACCTTGTGGTCTTAAAAGTGGGAATACATTTGTAGTAATTGCATATTTTTGTATTATGAAAACGAAAATTTACCTGATCAGGATTAATTTTCTGTTGGCACTGTTCCTCTTTATCTTCTCCTTAGCCACCAATCTTTTGGCCCAGTATCCGAATATCCAGATCGGAAATCAATACGAGCCCAATGAACCATCGATTTGCATAAATCCGAAGAATCCATTACAGATGGTTTGCGGAGCCAACTCCGATAACTATTATTATTCAACCGATGGCGGAATTACCTGGAATTCGGGGATCCTGACATCAAGTATGGGCGTGTACGGCGATCCTGTAGTAATTGCCGATACGGCAGGGAATTTCTATTACTTCCATCTTTCTGATCCCACAGGACCTGAATGGCTTGACCGGGTTGTTTGCCAAAAATCGGTCAATGGTGGCCAGACCTGGAATGACGGTTCATTTATGGGATTAAATGGGACAAAAGACCAGGACAAAGAATGGGCGGTAGTGAATACATTGAACAATGAGATATATACCTGCTGGACCCAGTTTGACAAGTATGGCAGTGCGGCAATCCTCGACAGTACCTGCATCCTGTTCAGCAGTTCTGCTGATGGAGGTATAACATGGACCAATGCAAAAAGAATCAACCGTGTTGATGGAGATTGTCTTGATACGGACAACACTGTGGAGGGTGCAGTTCCTGCCGTGGGGCCTGTTGGGGAGGTTTATGTGTCATGGGCAGGCCCTGCAGGTCTTGTATTCACAAAATCGACCGATGGAGGCATTACATGGCCCGATGGCAATATCTTCATCGGCAATATCCCGGGTGGCTGGGCTTTTACGGTGCCCGGAATGTCGCGTGCCAATGGTTTGCCTGTAACCTGCTGTGATCTAAGTAACGGCCCGCATCGGGGAACAATTTACATCAACTGGTCCGATCAACGCAATGGCACAACTGACACGGACATATGGGTTGTAAAATCAACAGACGGCGGGTTGAACTGGTCCATGCCAAAAAGGGTAAATGATGACCCGCCCGGAAGACACCAGTTTTTGACCTGGATGACCGTCGACCAGTTTACCGGTTTCATTTATTTCGTTTTTTACGATCGCCGCAATTACACAGATAATAAAACCGATGTTTACATGGCAGTATCAAGGGACGGAGGAGAATCGTTCAGGAATTTTATTGTTAGTGAAGCCCCCTTCACTCCCAATGCGTCATTATTTTTTGGTGACTATACCAATATTGCCGCATCCAATAACATTGTGCGGCCAGTCTGGACCTCCCGGTCGCAGGGAGTTAATTTATGCATCCTGACTGCCCTTGTCGATAGTATCTATTACGGGATAAGCCCGGAAAAAGAAAAGCTATTGCCATTCTCCCTTGATCAGAATTTTCCGAATCCGGTACAGGATATTACTTACTTTTCGTATAAGGTTCATGCACCTGCAAACGTCAGCCTGAAAGTATATGATATTTACGGAAATGAGGTCGCTGTGATACTGTCAAATATTTCGGTTTCGCCCGGAAAGCACATCGAACAGTTCGATCGTAGTAATTACGGCCTGGCCCCCGGACTGTATTTTTTCTCACTTACAGGCAATGACATTGCATTAAAGAGGAAAATGGTTGTTTACTAGCCTGGATGATTGACTTTACTGTGTAGTGTGTTTCTTTAGGGAACTATTTGTTGGATATCCAAAGTGTGAATCCTTTATCCATGTTAAACTTGAGGTGCCGGCCTTTCATCTTCTGTGCAATCCCGGGGTTTTGTTCGAGAACCCTTGCCAGGTCCCTGGCAACGGCCGATCCGCCGATATCATTGGCAACGACACCATCGGAGAATTCAAGGTTGAACGAATAAGATTGCCTGTTGCCGACTTTTTTAAAATCTTCCTGCGAAAGCTGGATACTGAGTTTCCGGGTGCCTGAATTGTCAATTGTATTCTCTATCTGAGGGAGCGCCTTGTTGAAAATTTCTTCGTATTTATGGGCATTCTGTCCGGGTGCCACGGAATTGACCCTGAACGGCACAACTTTCGTTTTGACAGGCTCATCGGTTATCTCCTGCTTTGCAATGATTTGATTGGCTTCATCTGCACAGGCTTTGCGTGCCGCTTTGATTGCCGGGGCATATGGATTACCCGGGTTTTTGGAATCAATGTTCAACAAGGGTTTTGTTTCTGCAATTAATCCGGTTTCAAGTACATCTAGTTCTGAAGGAGGTTTTTCATTTTCATAAAAGGAAATTCCCAGGTTATCTTTCATCCATTTTGTGAGTCTCTCTTCAGATGGTTCATCAAACTTGAAGAACGACTTTCTTCCGGCATCAAAGTCCTTGTCATTCCTAAGGACCGGGATAAGTGACAATTCTTTTTTCAGCAAGGCGCCAAGTGATCTTCTGATGGTTGAACTTCCGGTTTTTCCCGAAGTGAAGTGCGTCTTTTCATCCCGGCTGGCCTGACTGCTTTCTGTTTTGCCAATGTAGATGATCTCATCTTCCCGGGGAGTATAATCTGTAAGCGGGAAATCCTTTCCTGTAAAAAAGATGGCATATATTCCAGGTTTTTCGGAGAAACTCCGGATTTTCCTGTAGGGACAAGCATCTTTTTTCAAGCTGGCAATAATCGTGTTCATGTCGTTCTGTTTAATACGCAAAGTCAAAAGTATCAATCCTATCAAAAGTATTGCTTTTTATCCAGTTAACAACATTGTATAAGTGTGAATTTTTACAATTGACATGTTCGCCGTAAACAATTCACCGATAAAATTTCCCTCCCCACCCCCATCTATCCGCAATTCACAGAAAAAAATTTCCCCGGCAACATAGTCTGAATTATTTTTGCCGTGCAATGTTAATCAATTCACAATATAAATTTTTCACTAAAACACAATTATTATGAAACGCTTTGGTTTAATTTTCACACTGCTTTTTGTTACCATCATCATGAATGCACAACAGGAATCATCAAAATCCAATGATGACATGAACACTGTTTTTGGAAAAGCAGGTAAAGCAAAAATTGGATGGTTCGTAGGAATCGATCCCGGGTATACACAATTTGACAACCGGGATGTATGGCTTGGAGGCTTAAGTGCAGGAATGATTGTCAACCACACTTTTACGATTGGACTTACCGGACGCGGATGGACAAACAGGGACGGTATGTTTTACCCGAAGGTTACTGATACTGCAGGTGCTTATCTCGAGGGAGGTTATGGCGGGTTATTGCTGGAATACACCCTCTTCCCAAAATCAACGGTACATGTAACATTTCCGGTACTTATAGGTGCAGGAAGTGCAAGTTACACGACTGGTAAGGAATATAGTGAATGGAATGAAGATAACGGCAATTGTCATAACACACTGGATACAGACGCTTTTTTCGTATTTGAACCTGGCGTAAGAGCTGAAGTGAACATCTTAAAGTTTATGAGGCTGAATGCCGGAATCAGCTACAGGTATGCCGGGGGCCTGGAACTCATCCACACATCCGGTGATTTGATGAATAATTTCACCGCAACTGTTGGCTTGAAGTTTGGCAAATTCTGAAAGGAGCGCCCTCTCCCCTGCTTCAGCGAAAGGTAACTGAAATTAAAAGGCCAGGTTTCATTGACATGAAGCCTGGCCTTTTATATTGAGATAAAAACGAATAGCTTTCCGCGCTGTACGTAAGTGACAATTAATTCCAAAAATTGACCTGATCAGCTTCCGGCAAAGGCCATCAATGTTTCATTAAATTTTTTGGTTTCTTCCAGAAACAGGCTGTGTCCGCTATTCTCAAAAGGAATGAGTTGTGCATCCGGGATACCGGCTTTCATCTGCCCGGCCAAATCGAAAGAACATATTTTGTCCTGTTTCCCATGCATAATTAGTGTTGGGATTTTAATTTTCTCCAAATCCTTCCGCAGGTCGGTATCACGCAATGCTACCAGGCACTGTCCTGTAGCAAAGGATGATGCGCTTAAGCAAATCCCGTTCAGCCAACTCCCGATTCCTTCATTTAATGATTTTTCGGTTGCAGAGAAGATTTTTGCAAATTCTGAAAGAAGCTTTGGCCGGTCCTTTTGGTTCAGCTCAATCAAAGCATCAACCTCCGCTTTGTGCAGGTTGAACGGAAAATCTTTGCGCTGTGTCCAGATCGGGGCGGCTGCACCGAACAAAGCCAATTTTGAAACATGCGCCCCCTTATACAGTGAAACATACCGGATGGCTATAGAACCGCCCATAGAAAAACCACCCATTACTGCTTTTTTTATCTCCAGATGGTCAAGCACTTTTTTGATATCCCTTGCATGCACATCATAATTATAGTCTCCATAAGGTTTATTGGATTGACCAAATCCTCTTAATGTAATTCCGATAACACGAAAATTATTGTTTATCAGATCGTTGTACTGGTATTCGTACATTTCGTCACTCAGCGGCCATCCATGAATAAGCACAACAGGTTTCCCTTCGCCTGCATCGGTAACGTGCAGGTAAACATTAGGCTGAACTTTTATATACTCTTCCCTGGATAATCCGGATTTCGTTTTAACTGCCGATTTTTTCATTGTTTTCAATTTTTTATTTTTTTTGTTTGGGGTGATGATTCTGAAATTCTCATTTGAGATTCTCTTTTGCTATTTAAGAGGAATCGATTGGCGAACCTATTACAAAAGATTTGAGAAAAACAAGAGACCGACTCAAATTTTTGAGTCAGTCTCTTGTTTTGTGTGCCGTGCACACTTATAACCTTGAAGGTGCAAGTCCTTTATGGAGGTCGGTAGTTACCAACCATTAGCCAAGAGCAAGGGTGTCCGCTGCGAAGCGGAATCTGAAGGAAGCTGGAGGCAAAGTCCCGAACC
>JAPLDF010000013.1 GCA_026391835.1 Bacteroidota bacterium | reverse complement strand
GGAGCCTCCAAGGCGAGGGTCAGGGAGAGGTCATAAAAATAGTTGCAATCGATTAAATTTAAACAGTTTCTTATTTCCGGTTCACGAAAAACGCTTACAGAAAAAACTCTGTGGTTCTCTATGACTTCTCTGTGGCTCTCTGTGTAATAAAAAAAATGTATCTTAAGAGTAGCCTCCAGGGGGAGTCGGGGAGAGGTCATTAAAAAGTTGCTATCGATTAAATTTAAACAGTCTCTAAGAAGAAGAGAATAAATAATGCCAGCAATTAAACCAATTTTATCCCAATGCTATTTCAAGTTGTTTTTGTGTCGGGAAATCAAACTTCGCCTTACCATGCCGGATGGAAACGATGCCGGCATGTTGCTCCAGCGAAACTTCGATGTGGCGGGCTTTGGCGATGTTGACCAGGGTGATGGCCTTTTCGATGCCGTCGCCGCGCTGGAAGTTCACCACTTCATCAGGCTGGGCGAGCCGGTTGCCGTCGTAGATGGATTCGTTTGGCCAGGCCCGTAGCAGGTCATATACCGCCTGTAGGTCCATCTCCCGGAATTGCTCCACCGAAACCGGGTTGCGCTCGAAGGCAGCCTTGAAAAAGGGTTTCCAGTCGCAGGAATCCATGTAACGACCGGCATAGAACGCAAGATCGGCGATGAGTGAACCGTGATCTGAATTTCCGATTTCAGATTTCAGATTTCGGATTTCAGATTTCAGATTTCGGATTTCAGATTTCAGATTTCCGATTTCAGATTTGCGTATGGAAGAGAGGTATTCAATGATCTCTTCCCTGGTTTGGCCGGGGGTCATTAAGATCGGCGAAGTGGCGATGAACTCTTTTTTAGGGGATGGGAGGAGGGGTACGGTATGGACAAACTTTTTCAGGTCGGCGAAAAATTCGGGATGGTTCTCAAGCCCGGGGAAGGCCAGCCTGAGTGATTCGATAAAGGCAGGGTATGGCTTGAGGGTGAACAGCTCATCTTCCTGGTAAATTCTGAACCGGTGGTCGATGGGCTGCAGGTAAAGGTCCTCTTCCTCCATTTCACAGTAGAGTTTCCGCCCGTTTTTATCGCCGAGGCGGTTTTTGCTGCCATGTTCGTACCCGAAGGCTTTTTCGAGCTGGATATAGCGGCTGCAGCCATGACACTGGAAGCATAGCTGGAAAAGTTTCTGGTGGCGGCTGTAGTCGCGCAGGAAATTCATGAACATCTCGAAGTCAACCGGTGTTTCGAGGAACCTGGCAAGTTTGTCCCTGAACACCTGGTAGGCGGCCGGATCAATGGTGGCTTCGGGATACATGGCATGGATCCAGCCGGTGTTGTGCGCCACATAGGTCACCTGCTCATGCTCCAGCGCACGCCGCGCAAGGGCGGAAAGTTCGGTGCCGTTGTACCACATCGACTTGGTGACAATGCGGCGGTTGTTTGTAAGGACTCCCTCGTCGACCATCACGAAATTCTGCGAATGGAGCGGGGTTCCCATCAGGAATATTTTCTCGAGGGGGACTTCGGCCACAATGAAGAGTGCCGCGGCATACAGACAGGCCAGCGATACGCACTCCCCTGCCCCTGCCTCATGGTTGGGCTTGAACCGGAAGGCATTCATAGCCTCCACCGTCTCCGTTTTCCAGTACGGGATGATGTCGGAATCGAATTTGTCGAGTCCGAAATGGCGGCGGATATCCATGTCGAAATAGTACTTGTCGCCTTCGTATCCAAAAAGGGCGTTCGACCTGGCGAGCATATCCATGTCGACAAATTCGCTGAACCGGCTGATCTCGGTATGCTTGTCGGTAAGTCCCCAGGTTTCGAGGTCGAGGTTGAAGTTGTAGTGCTCCATCACGTACTGTTTCACGCGGTGGATCTTTTTCAGGGGGCCCATCTTCCCGATCCCCAGGAACCAGGGATCATCCCTCCATTTCCAGATTTCGGGCGACATGATGTTGGCCAGCACCAGGGCATAGAGCAGGTCGGGGAAGATGAAGATCTCCATGTCGCTGAGGGTGAAGGCGGAGGTGTATTTTTCGAGGGTTTTTGGTGTCATTTTGGGGTTAAAATAAGGTGACAAGGTAACAGGGTAACAAGGTAACAGGGTGACAGGGTGACAGGGTGACAGGGTAAAAGGGTGCAAAGATACCAAATAAAAACGCCCGGGGGAATTTCCGGGCGTTGATGATATTTGGAGAAGTTTATTTTCAGCGACTATTGCACAACGAGTTTTATGGTCTGGCGGAGATCGTTGCTGGAAATGCGGATAAAATAGATGCCCGGTTTCAGGGTGGAGATATCCATCAGGTAGTTCGCGCTGAGATTCACATCGGGAAGGGTTATCATCTCCGATCCGAGGGAGTTGTACACGCGGATGCCGGCATGCATCTGCCGGGCGGGGATGATCGTTACGCTGCTGCCGGCAGGGTTCGGGAAGATGGAGATGAGCCCTGACCCGGAATTCTCCTGCAGGCCAACGCCACCGGCCGCAACGGCCACGGTGAACGTGGTTGAAAAGGAGCTTGAACCGCAGGCATTGATGCTCTTCACCTTAACACTGGCTGACCCGGTAAAAGCAGGGTTCCAGGTGGCGGTACCGGTGGTTGTGGCACCATTCATGGTACCCGCTTCGGCGGGGGTGACTTCCCAGGAGTAGGTGGTTGCATAGGTTCCGCCCGACGTGGTATAATCGGTGGTGGGCGTCGACCCGGAATAGACGCTTGACGGGCCGGACGGCGCACCGGGAACTGCAGGTGCAGCCGGATCGGACGATACGGTTGCCGCACCCGACATGGTGTTTGTGCAACTGCCGGAGGTGGTGGAGGCAACAACGGTATAGCTGCCAACGGCCACCAGGTTGCCAAAGGTGATGGCACTGCCTGTTCCGGCCACCGTATTCGTGGTTGCCACATTGTTGAGGTAAAGGGTATAGCCGGTTGCCGGCTGCGAGCCGCTCAGCCCGACCGCAACACCTGTGCCGCCAATGGCACAGTATGCGCCGCCGCCGGTTACATTGAATGCTGTCGGCCCGGCCAGGACATTGATGGTAAGCGGCGAAGACCAGGCACCTTCACAACTATTGTTGATCCCTTTGACTTTCAGGGTGGCTGTGCCGGTGAAGGTGGCGCTCCAGGCAATGTTCAGGGAAGTGCCGCTCGGGTAGAGCGCGCCTGCCTCGGGAGGGAGAAGATCCCAGGAGTAGGTACTGGCGTTGGATGCGCCAGTTGTGGTATAGGTGCTGTTCCCGGAGTTCATGCACAGCGAGGTTGGTCCTGCCGGGGTGGCCGCCTGGCCCGGCTCGGTGCTGATGGTGATGCTCAGGTATGGTGTCCACGGACTGTTGCCGCAGGCATTGGTGGCCCTGGCTTTCAGCTGGGCAATGCCTGTAAAGGTGTTGTCCCAGTCGATGACGCAGCTGATGCCGTTGTTGGTGAGCACGCCGGCTGTAGCGGGCGACAGGTCCCATGTATACGAGTTCGTGTTGGGCACAGTGTTGATCGTATAGGTCTGCGTTGGCGGATTCACGCATAAACCGCTGATCCCCTGCGGCATCCCGGGGGCGACCGGGGCGCTGTTCACGCTGATGTAAGCAGATTTTGCCATGGTGCCGGCCTGGTTTCCGGCAACATTGAATGCATTGAGGGTAACATCGAAGGTACCCGCGGTGTTGTATACAACCACCGGGTTCTGCACGGTTGAAGTGGCCGGGGTTCCGCCGGGGAAACTCCAGTTCCAGCTTGTGGCACCGGTTGACAGGTCGGTATAGTTCACCGTCAGGGGCGAGCAGCCGCTGGTCGGGGTCCCCGAGAAATTCGTCGGGAGGGGCAGTGCGAGCGCATTCAATGCCTTCTTGGCGCCATTGTAGATGGTTTTGGTGCCGTAATCCTGCACAAAGGCAACCAGTTCGCAATTGGCCGTGATCCATGTCGGATCCTTGGTAAATGGAAGCGTGAGGGTTACCGTATTTCCTGTGGCAAAACTAATATCGGTTCCGGTGGTGGGAACCATCAGCCGTTCGGTGCTGTTGATCTCCGTCTGGTTCATCCAGGCATAGGGTATGCCCGATTCGGTGAGGACGAGGTAGGCCTTTAAACCGGTTCCCGAAATGGTGGCCAGTTTGTTGATGGTAAGGGTGATGGTGTAGTTGTCGCCGGTATTGTAGCCTGAAATGTCAATGGTCAGGGGCGAAGGAACGGCATACTGCTGGTTGTACAGCGGAAGATAAGTGGTGTAGAGACTTGCCGAGGTACTTCCCCCGACATGGTTTACGGTGCCGTCAAAAAAGGCTGTCGGATAACCGGTGATGCCGTAGTAACTTGTCCTGGCAGCTGCTTCGGGGGTGTTGAAGGGATCGTTCGAATTGTAACTGTGGTACTCAATGACCGCTACGTTTGCGCCATTGTTGAGGAGATCTTCGGCACCCATGGCCGACCCGGGACAGTACTGGCAACCGGTGCCGGTGCCGATTTCAAGAATGACCATGTTTCGCTGGACGGTCTGTGACAAGGCCAGCAAAACAGTTAACAATGCAATGCAGGTAAGTAATGATTTTTTCATGATGGGGAGGATTAATTTGGAAAATGATGGAATTCTCGACACAAATATAACAATATTTCATGCTGTAATGGCACCGGCCGGCACCTGCTGTGTAAATTTTAACAGGGCACGTGCAAATCATCAAAACTGAATCATCCATGAAATAAAAATATTCCGTAAGTTTGCCCGACAAAACCATATACCATGTATTATTCAGGACAAGAAATCGTAGAGATCGCCGTAAGAATTGAAGAAAACGGCAATGAATTTTATACAGCCGCTGCAGGGATGATTCCCGACAGCAACGATATCAAAGGGTTATTTTACGACCTAGCCGAGAAAGAGATCCTTCATATATCGGTGTTCCAGAAGTTAGCGGAGAAGTTCGAGGCCGAAGGTTTTGATTTCGGCGAACAGGATGCCACCGAATATATCAACCACCTGGCCGAATCGCATATCTTCGGGAAACCGGATTCCGGGAAAAAACTTGCCTTGACACTTAAGACTCCGAGAGAAGCGCTTGAGGTTGCCTATAAATTCGAGAATGACAGCGTTGCCTTTTACACCGAGCTGCTGAAGTACACCCGCACCGACTCGAAGAAGCTGGTGCAGCAGATCATCGAGGAGGAGATGGAGCATGCGGCGGAAATACGGAAGTTTATTTAACGGGCGGACATTAAGACAGGCGGACAAGCGGACAAGCGGACAGGCGGACGGAAGGACAGGCGGACAGGCGGACAAGCGGACAGGCGGACGGAAGGACAGGCGGACGGGCGGACGGGCGGACAATTAGGGTTTGGACCCGAGGTTGAGGAGTTTGTAGCCGAGGATGCCGAGGTTGTAGCGGAATTTGTTGTTGATGAGTTGCCACCGGCCGTAGTTGATGATCTCACCCCCGAATTTTGTTTTGAAATTCCGCACGCCATAAGGTTTCTGCGGGCTGCCGATGCCCATGAAATCAAAATAGCGGAACTTATGCCGGATGGCAAAATCGATCCCGGCCCATGTGGCCAGCACCCCGGGATAAAGGTGTTTCAGCCGGTCCTGCAGGCTGCAGATATACCATTCATGGATCGTATGAAGCCCGGAAAATGGGCACACCATGCCACCGATCACGGCATCCTTGTAAATGACAACGAGGATAACCCCCTTGTTTTCCAGCTGGATCTTCTGGTAGAAATTTAGAAAAAATGTCAGCGGCGGCAGGGGTTTCCTGACCTTGGTCTTGTACAGATCTTTCAACAACTGGTAAAACGCTTCAACTTCACCTGCCGATTCCGCCGGGCGGATGATGGCCCCGTTTTCGAATCCCCGGCGGATCTGCCGTTGTTTTGCAGGTTTTATTTCGGCAAAGACCTTGTTTTTTGAATGGATCTGCAGGATGTCGTTCAAATGGTCGTGCCATTCAAAGCCAAGTTCCCGGAAAACATCAGCCTCTTCATCCCATTGATGAAGGTTCCTGATCTCCACAAACACGGTTCTCCTGCTCACATGCTGTTTCAGGGTTTGCAGCAGGGCACGCAGCACCTCGGCACGCCCGGGAAGAGATGGTGCAATGACCGGCCCTCCCTGGATCAGGATGCGTTGAAAGGGGACGCCATAGATCCGTTCGCTGATGATGACGGCGACGAGCACCCCGGTAATCTCTTCTTTTAAATTTTCGGCAATCAGGACGAGGGGCTGGTAATTTTTGCAACCATCGTACAATGGCAGGAACCCGGGAGACTGGAAAAAACCGCCACCGGGGTGCTGGTGAAGAAAATCGAGCCATTTCGCTTCGGTACCGGCTGAAACGGGAGGTTTTACAATGTGAATGAGTGGCTCTTCACGCATGAGGCGGGTGGTTCGTGGGGATGTTGTTCGTTGATGGCTTCATGCACGGTATGTTGTTAACGCTATTTATTCACCTCATCCTCCGGCCCCTTCTCCTGGAGGAGAAGGGGGGATTCTCTCCTGGCGGAGAGGAAGGCTCGCCAGGATTTCCAGGTATAACGGCAAATAAAAGAGTGTAAAAATAGGGAAAAACATTCACATTTGCCAGAAGTGCGTTACCATCCCGGCAACCTGATTTCGCTGCAGCCAGCATAAACTTCATCAAAAATCAGTGCAGCCAACTTTTCCGGGAACCCGGTTTGCTCTGCAACGGAAAATATATCCTTTTTTGATGGATTCCCCTGTCCTGCAATGGTTGTAGAATGATACCCATTGAATCCCCAGCTTTTTACGAGATCGTATGCCGGGCTCAGCTTCCAACACCCGTCATCATACAGCCAGGAGAAATTTTTTGCATGATCATCCCTGTTGCCTGTCAATACGTTAAATACCATCAGCCTGAACATTCGTGCGACTTCATTAATATCCCTGGTCAATGCCATCGTGGCTTTCATCAACTCGGTATAATCAAGGGAAGGATACCGGAAACTTGCATACAGCAAGCCACTTGCAGAATGTACATGTACCCTGTGTTTCCCATGTCGGTCAAACCTCTTTACCCCGAAATACTTATCTTCGAACAACCTGGTTTCCGGCATGATTACGTTGCATTTTTCAGCAACCCGGGCATACAGATATTCTATCGCACCAATATCCGGGGGGTCGGATGATGCAGGGAATTTTACCAGCCAGGATTCATCCCCGTAGTTGATCATCACTTTGGGCCTTGCCCCACCAGAGGATTCACCTTTCCGGATCAGCAATTCCAATTGTCCCGAATAGTCCTGTGCCAGGATTTTTTCCACTTCACATGCAATAATTGCGATATCTGCGGAATCGGCCAAAATACCAGGGCCGAGATCCGGCTCATAGGTAAGGGCAGCCATACCGTGCCGGCCAACCAATGCCAAACGATCCAACCGGCTAAGTGCGGCAGGTTGAATTCCCTGTTTCAACAACCATTTATCCACCAGCATTGTGCCCCAGCCATCGGGCAGGCTGTCGTCGAAAACACCGAAAAGCCCATTAAACGGTTCATCCCTCGCTGTAAATAGCCCGGGCTTTAGCGGAAGGTAAAATGGGGAGATAGAAAAGCCCTGGCGTAACCAGCTGTCATCATACTCAAATAAGCAGCGGCGGTCGGGCGCCATCGCCAGCCTGCCCACAGGCTTGCCGTGCATGAATACACTGATGCTGCGCTGGCTGCTAGATTTTGTTTCTGCCACGTCTCCTGATTTTTACATTTTGTTCTTTCACCAGATCATCCAGGTGTTCATAGGGCGGTTTTGGAAAAAGCGCCATGAATTCATCCGTTGCCTGCAATGCTACGGCAAGCATTAACAGGTGTTTCAGTGAAATCTCATTGTTGGTTTCAAACCGTTTCAGCGTTCCCAGGGAGACACCCGACCTGGCGGATAAAGCCTGCTGGCTCAGGTTGGCTGCAAGCCGGCGCAATCGCAATTTCCCGGCCAGGTCAAGGGCGATTGCTTTCGGATTGTATGCATCAAGAAAATAATCTTTATCGGGTAACATAATAGCCCTTATTTTAGTTTTTCGTTACTATCAGATAATATACGATCTGTTATACAAAGATAACCAACTTCATGTAATAAAGCAAATGCTCCAGGTGCAACTTGATCGCCCAACTGATAGCTGATTCTTCCTGACTTCTGACACTTCTCTATTTTAGTTGGGTACACCTTGTGTACCTCGCACCAAAAGTCAGAAGTCAGGACATTCTTTATCCACGAGTTAATCCATACCCGGAAAAAGAAGAGGAGTTGCAAAGGCAGTATCCAGCTTAATAATTAACGACAAGATAGTCAGCCACCCACACCAGCGCCAGCGCGAGGGCGAACCAGAGCGGCTGGAGCCGGTTGGCGAATATTTTGTTGTCCGATCTCCGGATGTGGGGCTTGCGGTGCATGGGCGAACTATGGTCGAAGAGGGTGATCGCCATATAGCCGAAACTCAGCAGGAACGCGCGCCAGAAGAGGTTGTCGAACGGCCAGTTGAACAGCAGCAGGATGAAGAACCCGTAGATCCAGGGTTTGAAGAAGACATTTTTGATATAGGTCCGCTGGTGGCGGCCGGAATCGACAAAATCGCCGGAGCAGGATGCTTTCAGGAACTGCCGCTGCCAGAAGCGGCTGAAGAATATCAACAGCAGCAACACCGCCACCGCCAGGATCATCCTGGCAACGAAACTGCTGACGAGCCAGTGAAAAGCCACGCCGAATCCGTCATAGAAGAAAACGCCGGCAAGGAGGCCGCACGGCAGGGCATTCACCAGCAGGAAAGCCATCCAGGTGAGCGCCAGCCGGGTTTTCCAGGAAATCCTCCTGACTTTTTTCATAAAAAACAACAGCAGGAATCCAACCACCGTGAGGATCACCGGTCCCATGCCGGTGATAAAATAAAGCTGGTCCTCGGACCATTTCAGGCTGCTTTCGGACAAAAAATCGACCGGGTTGCTGCTGCTTTCTGACAGGTAGTTGATCGCAAACAGGCTGTACCGGAAGGTAATGTCATACATCTTGAGGAAGAACGCTGTTTGCAGCGTCAGCAGGAACTGCAGCAGCAGGGCGGCAAAAACAAAGAGGAAGGTTGAGAGCAGGCTTAGTTCGAGGAGGGAGCGGGAGGAGAAATGACCTTCCGTTGATTTACGATTTAAGATTTTGGATTTTAGATTTTCAGTGCTCAAGGGGGTTTCCCGGTTTTTTATGCAAAGATAACATTTTCCAGGCGCCAAAGGCGGCGATCATGGCGAGGGAGACCGCCAGGGTGGCATCGATGGGAGCGCCGCCGCCGGGAGCTTTGTTGGTGTTTGAACCTTTTTCGGCCGGGGGAGGCGGGGGTGCCTGGGCGGAAGCGACCTGGGAGAATGTTACGAGGCCCAAAAGCATCAAGGAGAAGACGAAGGGTTGGATTGATTTTTTCATGGTGGGTGGTTTTTGTTTTCAGCACCTCACCCTAAATCCCTCC
Organism: Bacteroidota bacterium; assembly: GCA_026391835.1. Classification (GTDB taxonomy): domain Bacteria; phylum Bacteroidota; class Bacteroidia; order Bacteroidales; family FEN-979; genus CAIVAT01. The sequence goes on along the minus strand of JAPLDF010000013.1, from coordinate 13,881 downwards.
CTTGGAGGGGAGGGACTTACCGGAGGTTTACCTGATATATTGAAATTATTTCTCTGTTAATTATTGACAAAAACCTTTGTGGTAAATGCCCGGTCGCTGGTTATAACTTTTACGAGATAGTAGCCGGTGGGGGCGGTGAGGGTGAGTTTGGTTACGGATGACTGGCCAAGTTGCTGGTGCAATACCGGCTGACCGATCATGTTGTACATGAACACCTCTCCTTTCAGCTGATCGCCGGATGTGCTGGTAATAAACACCGAATTGCCTGAACTGTAAATGGTGAGAGGTTTTCCGTTTTCCTTGTCATTCACGCTGAAAGCGCCGCCAAAGTGGAGCAGGAAACGGGCACCGTTGTCATTTGTGGTTGCTGTAAATGTGTAGACAGGGTTTTGTTTCAGGTTCTGCGTTTGGGAAGTCTTCACATCCTCGAGGGTAATGGCGCTCCACGAAGTGAAGGATTCCAGCTGGCTGGCTGTAATGGTGTAGGTGCCATCAACACCGGCCTTAAAGCTGACCGGGATGGTGGTGGCACCGGCTTCGCCCCTGAAGTCGATGGCATAGTTGCCGGTCGGCTTCACGGTGTAAAGGCTGGGGGCGGTTGCATACATGCTGAACATTTTCTCGGCGCCGCCACTGGCTGTTGCATGGCCGAACTCAACCACGATCTCGTCGGAGTATGCATTTGCGTCGCCGGCAACCTCCAGGCGAAGTATATTGGCAATTGCATCCGCGGATTTGAGGAATGGCTGGGTGTTGTGGACCCGTCCATTGTTATTCATCCCAAAGGCTCCTGCAGATGCGGCTTTTACCATAAAGCCCTGTCCTACCGGGATATATTGTGTAACATCATTTGTTCCGGCGCCAACTGTAAGACTGTTAAATGAGCCATAATTGCCTGCGGCGTCATTCCAGATGCTCATATCATAACCGAGCGTAACTTCATCGCCTGGTAATTTAGACCTGTCCCATCCGCCGGCGGCTTTCCAGTCCATTGCTGAAGCATAGGGATTTCCGACAAAGTTGTAACCTGCATACGTGCCTGCGGCACTCTTTAAAAGGCCGTAGGATACAGCGCCTGTGTTTAAATTTCCAAGGAACTGCAAGGTTGGGTTGGCGGCCTGGTATTCGACAAGGTAACCCTTGCCCACCGTGAAGCTGGTACTTCCGTTTGCAGTGTTCCAGGTTGGTGCGACGGTCGTATTCTTGAAATTGACCCATGCGCCTGACTGCTCATACCATGCATAGAAATCATACCCGGATCCGTCCGGATAGGTACCTGATGGTGTGAAACCACCAGAGATTGCCTGGGCAGCAACAGGGGAGGATAGCTGGTGCCATGATGCGGCTGTGCCGGTAATATAGCGGTTCACCGTTGCAGGAACACCTGCCGTACCGTTTATAAGGGAACCGGTACCGGTGGCATCGGACTGGATGATGAGACCAGATTCAGTAGCGTTGTTGGTGAGAGTGCCATTTACAGATAGTGCCAAGCCGGGATAAACCGTTAAGCTTTTAGTGGAATTAATGGTAAGGCTGCTGCAAACAGCGGTCGGGGTATTATCAATGGTGATGGCATGAGCGATAACAACATCTTCTGTCGCAGTTGGGACTCCCACAGGAGACCAGGTAGCACCAGTGTTCCAGCTTCCCGCAGCAATACTGATTTTATATTGTGTATAAATTACCGTAATATCTGCAAATGTTGAACAATTTGCGTTGCTGATGGTCCAGCGGAACACGTAGGTACCATATGCGCTAACCGTTGCGGTGGCAGAAACATTGTGGATATCCGGGCTAAATGATACGGTTCCTGGGCCACTTTGTTTGGACCAGGTTCCTGTTTCTCCTCCAGCCGGATTATTTCCGCCCAATGAGGCGCTTGTAAGGCTGGTAACTATCGTTTGATTTGAGCCGACTGTCGCGGTAGTGGGTAGGGCATTTTCAGTAATCACTGCGCTGCCCGTCATTGAAGTTGTCCCTGATATCGTTGAAACAGAACCATCAGAAGTCCCCGAAGCAGTATATGTTCCATTTAGCTGGCTGCCAAAACTGATTGCGGAACCAGTACCTGCTATAATTGTTGCAGTGGGTGTCCCATTTTTAATCAAAGTGTAGTTAACCCCAGTTTGCGATCCTCCAAGGCCAACAAGCGCACCTCCTGCACCAGCACAATACGACCCGCCGTTTCCGGTCATGGCGTATGCTGCGGGGGGAGCAACTTCACCTACAATATCAGCCCAATTTGTTGAAACACGGATGCCATCAAGTTTTAAAATAGGAGCATTTGAGCTATTTCCCTGACGAAGGCAAAAACTTGTTAATTGGGTAGGATCAGTAGCAGCATCATCTGTTGTTGTGGTTAAAACGGTTGGACTTGGTTCAGAGGCATTCAATGTTGGATTAATATATAGCACGCTGACATCATTTGTTAATCCACCGATAAAGGAATATTTCACAACAACAAGATAGGTTGTCAAAGGGCTGTAGATATATCCTGTATAATTTATTGACGATGAAGTTTTTGAAGACAAGCCAAATGCAAAATTTGAGGTAGTAGGATCTTTCTTTATCCAAATCCTGCCCCCGAAAACTGTAACAGTAGCTCCAGATGTGGCACCAAAATGTGCAAAATAATCGCCAGTTGTTTGGGCAGATGCAACATTTACAATGAAGGACGCATATAATGAACCTGAATTTACGGAAGAGAACGATTTATTGTCATCTTCACCTGAAGTTGCCATTGCAATTTCATTTCCAATACCTGAAGATAAATACCCCGGATAAGAAATCGGAGAAGAAGTCACGGTTATTGCATTTGTTCCAGCAACACTATGAGCTGTCCACCCATTGGCAGTAATAGCTTGTGATGCTGTATAACTAAAATTTTCAACCATCAGCAAAGATGAAATTGAAAATGTAGTATTGGCTGCGTTGCTGAAAGATCCACTTGCTGCTGTCAATGTAAGATTACTACCTATTGCTGTATGTGTAAGTGAGCTGAATGTAGCAAGTCCATTGGCAAGCGTCCCGGTCACAGGACTACCCGTTAACGTACCGCTGGAACTTATTGTAATGCTAGTTGCATAATCCAGATCACGGTTATTGTTTGCATCAGCGGCTTCAACCGTAACTGCAGGTGTCATTGCAATGTTTACTCCGGAATTACTGGGTTGCTGTACAAAATTCAATTTTGACGCAGTCACTTCTAACCTGTTGTCATCGCCAGCAATTGCAGAGGCTGCCCCGCCTGCATTCGCAGTAGCAAAGCCTGACCCTGTTACAGAAGCGGTCGCTGAACTTACAGTGAATGTAATTTGCTGGTTATCGGTAACGGTTGATTGAAAAGTAGCCCGCAATTCAAAATCCTTTGTTCCACCATCAGCAGCGGTAATGCTTAACCCACTAAAGGTGATTGTTGTTGCACCGTTCACGGCGACCTCGCCCAAGTTGGTTGTGCCATCAAACAGTGCTGCAGTCCTGACGGCCGTTGAACCACCGGTTGTGAAGCTGATTGCGGTCAATGTTGTGCCCAAATTGTCAGCATCCGCTGCTCCGGCACCATCGCGGATCGTTAAACCAGTTATTCCCACTGAATTTGCAGCAGTCAATGTGGCAGCAGCCTGGTAACTTGCATAAGCTATATTGGAAGTGTAAGAATATCCTGCGGTATTTGCAATATCGGAAGCAGCGGAAACGGTTCCTGTTCCTGTTAAATTGACCAGGTATGGATTCTCGCTGCCGGTAGCATCATCATTGGCAATGCTGAGTTGTGCGGTTTTACTTCCCTGGCTTGCTGGGTGAAAAGTTACTGTAAATGTCGTAGAACTTCCCGCACCTACAGTTGATGTTGTCAATGTCTGATCAATGGTAAACTCGGATGCATTGGTTCCGGACTTCGCAACAATGGGTGTTCCGTTTAAATTCAGTACCGCAGAACCCAAATTTTCAACTGTAAAAGTAATAGCCGATGAACTCGATCCGGAAAGCTGGGTGCTAAAATCATATGTTCCGCCGGTGGCGATAGCTGTGGCTCCCTGCTTTACATTGATTTCAGGAAGGGGATTGGTAACATCAAATGCACCACTCTCATCGGTATACGAACCGCTTGTTACGGTTATTTTATTCCCGGTGCCGGCGGTATTGAATTTAAGGTTGCTTAAGGTGGCAAGACCGGATGAAAAACTTCCTGTGGTTGTTGCTGCCGGATCAAAGGTGACCGTCCCGGTTGTAACCGCAACTGTAAAACCTGCACCGTAATCCAAATCGGAGTTTCCCAAAGCATCAACAGCCCTGAGCGTAGGAGAAGGGCTCATTACCGCACCCATTCCAACAGTTGATACATTCTGAACGAAAATGATATCGGATGCTGTCACCTCTATCCGGTTGTTATCGCCGGTTGTGGATGTAACGGCACCCCCTGCGTTTGCCGCTGCAAAAGTTGATCCTGCAAGATCAGCAGTAGCACTGTTTACGGTAAATGAAAACTGTTGGTTATCGGTCACAGAGGATAAGAAGCTCACCCTGACAGAGAATGTTTTACTTGCATTATCGGCCGCCACCAGTGTCAGTCCAGAAAAAGCTGCGGTTGCACCACCGGCAACTTCACCCACATTGCTGGAGCCGTCAAACAACGCAATGCGTCTGATACTGCCTGGATTTGCAACATTCAATGTTAATGCGGTAAGGGTTGTACTCAACGCATCTGCGTCTGCTGAAGCACCACCATCGCGGATATCAAATTTGGCTACTTCAATGGAGTTGCCGGTGGTCAGGGATGTCCCCTGATATGAATTATAGGCAATATTGGTTGGATAAGTAAAGGAAGCATTGGAAATGATGTCAGAGGAAGCAGAAGCGCTGGATGCAACTGTGCCACCTATTGCTAAGCTAAAGTCAGTTGCTCCATTGGTCAAAGACCTCCCAATTCCAAATGTACCTGTTGTTGCACTTGCCCCCCAGCCCAATAATCTAATGGTAATTGTTGTTGCATTCGTAACATTCTGAAGGGCTGTTACCCCACTAAGGTCAATTTGAACTTGAGCATCACCACCTGTGGTGGTTAATGTATAGCTGATATCACTGCTTCCAAGGTCTGTGTAAATTGACCCGTCAGTTGAATACTGCCACCTAAATGCATTAGGGCCAGTTCCTGAACGTCTAAATCTTGCATCAAGCGTTGATAATGACACCTTATATCCTAATTTGGCATTAACTGTAAAATACACATATTTATTGGCAGAAATAGCATTAGCTTTTGTGCCGCTTGCGGTATAATTTGTTGACCCAAATACATTTGCTAACGCAGAGACATTTAACCCAATTCCTCTTGCTAGTGATGATGTGTTTAGATTTGTATTTAAAGTTGAGGCTGCAATGGTTGTTTCGTTGCCAGCCGCACCAAAAAGTTGCCAGGCAATTATCTGCCCCCACCCCTTCCCCGGTGCAAGCATCAATACAAAAAGCATTATAACTCCAATAGCCGATTTAACGAACGTAGATCGTGTATTCATAATATAAGGTTTTAAAAAGTTGACAGACTGAATTGACAGGTACATAAAGTGTTACGCGATAAATGTGGTTGAATAAGACGCAACAATTCAGAAAGAGACGGTGAATTTAGCGCCTTTGAAAGAAACAACCAAATGTTTTTTTCTTTTTTTTCAATCATACTAAAAAAAACTTAACATCTTGGATATTGCGATGGTTTTCCGCTGCTGCAAACGACAGGAAGAGCGCACATTTACGATTGAATTTTCGGCAGTGCCATCTCCTGAAAAAGAGGGAATTTATGGATGATCTGTTGCTATAGGTTTCGACAAACTAAAATTTCCCGTTCCCGGCAGGCTATATATGCCTTGCGGGAACGGGAAATTAAAGTTTTTGATCTCAGTTTTACCGGTTAATAAAAACCTTGGTGGTATAGGTATTTTTGCTGGTTACCACTTTCACGAGGTAGTAGCCGGTGGGGGCAGTAAGAGCAATGGCCGCCCGGCTGCTGCCGGTCAGTTTCTGCTGTACGAGAAGTTGCCCGACCAGGTTGTAGATGTAAACGTTTCCTTCTATGCCTGTTCCTGTTTTGCTTATGATGCTTATGGTGTTGTTTGCAGCATATACACTGAAAGGTTGCGAAGCGGCAGTGGTTTCGTCGATCCCCACACCGGCAAAGTGAAGCAAAAAGCGGTTGATGGCATCGCCATCCTGGGCGGTGAAGGTGTAGGTGGGGTTCATACGCAGGTTTTGGGTGGCAGATGTTTTCAGGTCGGTGAGATACACGGTTGAATTCGCCTGGGACACATCGGCCGTTATGACCTGCTGACCTGCATTCCCCGCTTTGAAATATACCGGGATCTGCACGTTTTCGGAAAGTTCGGGGAGCCCGTTGATGGCCAGTTTTGAATTGTCGCTGCCCATGGTATAGATCTGGGGTACTTTGTCATTGTAGCTGGACAGTTTGTAGGCATCATAGCCACCATCGAACTGTGTGGTGGCGGCTGCGTTGAAATGAACGAACATCGCATCCTCATAGCCGTTTGCGTTAACTGTCAATGAAAAACTTCCCGGAACTGTTTCTGCCGACTTGTAGTAAACATTCTGCCCGGTGTGAACGCGGTTGCCATTGCCGATAGAGACAGTTTTTGTACCTGTTGTTTTTGCATGAACCATAAATCCCTGCATTGCCGGGATGTATCGTGAACCGCTTCCCAATGTACCGACTCCGGTTAGCTGGATATAATAACGGTAGTTTTGAGCTGCTGCATCATAGTAATACAGCGCGTCATCCATGCCATCACCACGTACCACCAGGTCCCAGTCGACGGCTGATGGGAAAGGATTGCCTAAAAGATTCCAACCGCTGCCTGTAACCGAAGTATTGGTGCAATTTAACACCAACGGAGAGGCATACGTGTTTAATACCCCTGTGAAATTTTTGGTGACATTAGCAGGATAAGCCACAAGATACCCCTTGCCAACCCCAAAGTTGTTTTCAAATGAGCCATTCCAGTTGCCGTTATCTGCCCTGGTGTTTATCCATAGATTATTTACCTCATCGAATGCGTAGAAGTCTTGCCCCGCAGTGGGCGTAGATGTGACAAACTCCGTTCTTATTGGCTGAGCATCAACCGGCGACGATATAAAATGGTACATTTCATCACCGATTACACCGTATTTTGAAAGGTAGCGTTCAACGGTTGCGTTCACGCCGGATGAGGCGTTGATGAGGGAGCCGGTGCCGTAGGCGTCGGATTTGATGATGAGGCCGGTGGTGCCGGCTGAGTTGGTGAGGGTGCCGGAAATAGTAAGCGCCTGACCAGAATTAATGGTTAAAACACCCAACGTGGCAATCGTTAAGTTGGCGCAAACGGCGGTACTGATATCCACATTCACCGGGTTGGAAGCGGTAATGGTGACATCATCAATGTTTGTGGGTATACTGGCAGGACTCCAGGTAGCTGTATTGTTCCAGTTGCTTGTGGCGGCCGATTGAATTGCTTTGCCGGTGGTAGTGGTTATAACATTGGAGTTTGCGCTGGTGCTGTTGGCACCGACGGCACGGACGCGATAGTAGTATGTAGTGTTTGCTGTTAAACCTGACACATCTTTAGTTATTGCATTAACACTTAAGTTTGTATATCCTGAAATTTTGTTTGAGTATGATACTAAAATATTATCAAGATAGAACCTATTGCTACTTGCACTTTTTCCCTGAATACGAATCTTTGACGATGCGGTTCCACCTGTAATTTGCACAGTTTGTGTCGCAAAACTTGCTGGCGGTGTTATATCAGTCCCTACCTGTGTATAAGTAGTGCCATCAGGAGCATGGAGAACTTGAACTAAGGTCCCATCTGAACCATATAATGATAAATCAAAAGTCAAAGTGTAATTTCCTCCATTGGCAGAAAGGTCAAGGGTTGGTGTTGTTAATATCCCCCTGTTGTTACCACTACCCATCTTTGAGTATCCGATCATTTCATAAATTTGAGCACCAGTCCAGCCTGAAGTTTGCATATAAGAATTCAAAACACTGCTTAAATCTGTCCCCCCATTATTTACGGTAAACCCTCCGAAATTTTCAGAAATAGCTGAACCTTCAAACATTACGTTGTTACTTACATCTAAACGATAACCATTAGTAGCACCAACCAAGGCATCCCAATTTGCAGAAAATCCTGCTGAACTGATTGCCGAAGCATCTGTTGAATTAGGAGCTGAGATTAAAGATGTCAGTTGGGATCCACTTAAAGAGGTGGAATAATTTGTTTGAGTCCCTACGCCATCATAACTATACACAGCATAGTGGTATGTTGTGTTATCTGTTAATCCTGTCTGAGCAAATGCACTCCATGCTGAAGCACCAACATAAACAACAGTACCTGTTCCGATTGTTTGTCCAATAGAGTACACTGTTCCCCCAGCCGGAGTGCCGGTAACTGCCGAACCGGTTCTCCTTAGCACCAGATATCCCGCTGGGGTTACAACTGGGGCAGAAAAAGTGCTGGTAAAACTATTGTAGGCTAAAGAACCAAAGGTCAAACTTGCTGGTGCATATGGTACAGCTACTAACGTGATTTGGTTGCCCGTAGCAGGGCTTGTCAATAAATAATTAATATTTGCTCCTGAACCTCCAAATTCATATACTGCTGCATAATAGGTTGTATTTGCAGATAGTCCTGTTACAGTAATACTTTGTCCTACACCATTATATACCACATAATTTCCTGAGCCTATTTGTGTGCCACTTGCAAATGCAGCATTTGCCGTGTATGAAGTTGCGTCAACCGGATCGCTGTTAACAGCACTACCAGATTTTACTAAAACTATTCGGTTTATTCCGTCCCCTTTAGTGAAACTAATGGTAATTTGTGCAGCTGAAATAGCAGAAAATGAAACTGCTGAAGCCTGGGTTGTTGGTTCAGCATATAATGTAGAAGTTGTTGCAGAACTTGCAGCGGTAGAATAATTTAAGGTAACTGTTGCTCCGTTATATTCATAGACATCAAACTTGTAAAATGTTGATGACGATAAACCTGTAATTGTCAGAGAACTACCCGTGCCATTATAAACTACAACATTGCCTGTCCCGGTTGTTGGGTTTAAACCGTCCGAAAAACTCGGTGAGTTTGGTATGTAAGCAGTTCCTCCAAATGGAGGAACTGCTGTTGTAGCAGTTAATCTGGCTATCACAATTCTTCCTGCGCCAGGGCCATTTGTCCAACTTGTCCCCATTGAATTTGCTGTTCTGGCTGTAATTGTAACACTGCTTGCCGCTGTTGGTGCAGATGCTAACGTGCTAATTGTCAATGTGGGAATTGATCCGCCTGTATAGTAATTGTAGGTCTCTGCATTCGTTGTAACTCTTCCAAACGGAATGATACTAAATGTATATTGTGTTGCGACACTAAGTCCTGTAATAGATGCTGTTGTGGCAGAATTTGTAGTAACAAATGCAGCAACCGTGCCATCGCCCAAAGTATTCCCTACAGCATAGCCTGTACCATCAACAGGAATCCCGGTTGATGGACTGCTGCCTGTCTTCTGCAGGATAATATAACCCAGACCACTTGTTCCAGTTGTGGTAAAGTTTAATGTCAAAGAGGTGGAAGCTATAGCCGAAGAAGTAAATGTTGCTGAATGAGAAGAAGGCTCTGTTTGCAAAGTATAACGGCTTGATGTGTAAACTAAACCATAATTAGTTGTTGTCGAAATGCCATTGTATTCGTAAATATCAAAAGAATATTGTGTGCCGGCGGTTAAACCCATTGCTGTTACGGTATTGCTGTTGCCGTTGTAAATAACAGTTCCTGTACCAAGGGCACTGCTAACTGCATAGTTCGTCCCATTGGTAGGAGCTGTGGCTGAGCCTCCAGCCCGCCGGACTACTATTCTACTTGCCCCATTCCCTATAGTCCAACTTGTTAGTGGTATTTCTGATGTTGTCTGTGCTCCAAATACACTTGAAGAAGATGCTGTTGTAGGCGCTATTGCAAGCGTACTGACTGTTAAGGTAGGAATTGTGCCTCCAATATAATAATTATAGGTTTCAACATTGGTAACAACCCTTCCAAAAGGAATGATACTAAAAGTATATTGTGTACCTATACTAAGACCTGTAATAGATGCTGTTGTGGTAGAATTGGCAGTAACAAATGCAGCAACCGTGCCATCTCCCAAAGTATTCCCAACAGCATAGCCTGTACCATCAACAGGAATCCCATTTGATGGACTGCTGCCTGCCTTCTGCAAAATAATATAACCGAGACCGCTTGTTCCAGTTGTGGTAAAGGTTAATGTCAAGGTGGTGGTAGTTATAGCCGAAGCAGTAAACGTTGCTGAATGAGAAGAAGGCTCTGTTTGTAAAGTATAACGGCTTGATGTGTAAACTGAACCATAATTAGCGGTTGTAGAACTACCATTGTATTCATAAACATCAAAAGAATATTGTGTGCCGGCGGTTAAACCCGTTGCGGTTACTGTATTGCTGTTACCGTTGTAAATAACAGTTCCTGTACCAAGGGCACTGCTAACTGCATAGTTCGTTCCATTGGTAGGAGCGGTGGCTGAGCCTCCAGCCCGCCTGACTACTATTCTACTTGCCCCATTCCCTATAGTCCAACTTGTAAGCGGTATTTCCGTTGTAGTTTGTGAACCAAAGACCATTGCAGACGATACTGTCGTAGGTTGTGATGCAAGAACAGTAAAAGTACTGCTTGTTGCTGCAGTTAATCCTGTCATTCCTGATGTGGCAGTTGCAGTTATACTTACCCCGGTTTCTCCAGTATTATAAGTTATTCCACTTATGGTAACACTATTTGCACCATTTGTAATTGTTCCGGTTGTTGTTCCTCCCAGTGCGCCTGTTCCGGTGGCTTTTGTTAAAGAAATATCCGTTGAAGAAGTTACATTTGAAGGATTGTTACTTGCATCCTGTGCCTGCACTGTTACACTAAAATTAGAACCTGCAGTCGGAATTGCCGGAGAAATTGACGTTATAACTAATTTAGTTGGTGATGCACCTGCAGAAGTCGCCTGGCTATTTGGATTTCCTGTGGCCGTATTCGTGAAATAATTGATTGTCGTAGCAGTAGGGGTGGTAGTATTATCACTATTATACTCAAATGATTGCACATAATATGTTGTACTGGCAATCAGGTTTGTAAGGGATACCGTTGAACCTGTTCCATTATAAATGCAATAATATCCGGAGGTTCCTAACTGAGTTCCTTTTAAATTCCAATCTGTACCTGCAGAATAAGCAACACCGTCTGAAGGATTGGTGATTGTACCTGAACCCTCTTTCATAAACACAGCTCTTCTTCCTCCGTTTCCATTTGTCCAATTAATTATTACTGATGTTGATGCAACAGTTGGGAAGGTTATTGCAGATGTTTGAGTTGTGGGTTCTGAAGTAGTTATAGTAATATCATCCAAGGTTAGAGTGCCTGCTGTTCGAGCAAATTTAACTCGAATATTGCCACTTGCATCATTGACTGTTAGTTGTTTTAAAGTAGATGTTGTGGTTAATGAAGTATACGAGGTTCCTGCAGAAAAAGCACCACCATTTATTGATATTGATACATTTACCGCTGCACCTGCTGAAGTTCCTGCGGCATAAAAAGAGACAATACCAACTCCTCCTGTAACAATTGTAGGTGTTATAATGTTATTACCTGTGGCACTTTGAATTTGACAACCTGGACTGGAATTCACATTTGTAGTTCCTCTAATTGCATTTGTAAATGTCCATGTACCAGATGACAGGACATAGTCACCTGTACTATATGCACTTGGCATACCAGTTCCTCCTGTTGTCGAGCTGGTAGTTGCTTCGTTGAATGTTTCAAATAATATTGTCTGCCCCCACCCTCTCCCAGGTATCAACAGCATTACTAAAATAACAAAACTTCCAATAATCGATTTAACGAACGTAGATCGTGTATTCATAATCAAAGATTTTAAATGGTTGACAGATTGAACGGAAAGGTGCATATAGTGTTACACGGTAAATGTGGTTGAACAGGACCCAATAACTTTTAATTGGCGGTGAAAATAGTCCTTTATTTACTACCAACCTAACATTTTTTGCCATTAATGATGATGTTCCCAAAGGAATCCATTTAATTGGTGTCATAATTAAACAATAAATGGACCGGATATAACGTGAATTGAACAGGTTATGAGCGTCTGCATGATTCTAGCCACCCCCTCCCCCTGCCCTCCCCCAGGGGATGGGGTGTTTGGTTTTGGGGGCGTGGAAAATGCCTCCCCCTCCCCTAACCCTCCCCCAGGGGGGAGGGCGTTTGGTTTCGGCGTTGTGGAAGGGTGAACAGACAGACTATGCGGTTTTGGATGTTCATCGTTGTTTTTACTGCGTAATTGTGGTGCTTTACCTGGCATCATGTTGATTGGCCAGGATGATTGCAACTGGCGGGCTGAACAGGTTTGCAAGGGTTTTGCAAACATAGGAAGAACCTTGGGTTGGAATGTTAAGGAATTATTAAATATCTATCCAGTCAATCGCCCCCTCCACTGGGGCTACGCTTTATACATATCTTTTTTCCTGCTTAATGGCATCAGGCTTTCATTAGTTCGTCAGAATCCAAAAAACAAAAGAAGAGCCTGCTCCAAAAAGTAATAAAACAAAAAAATGCCACTAAGCCTCTAAGACAACAAGAAACACAAAGTGCTAAATATCTGCAGTATATGCCTGGTGAAACTTTGTGACATTGTGACTTTGTGGCCAACAAACGCCTTCTGAAGCGGACTCAAAGAATAAATGCCACCGGATATTACTACAACTGCAAGGCTGACTCCGTAGGAGTCGAATATTGGTAGAATTGCAGGCACGTTCACAATCATCGGCCCTGTAGGGGCCGGATTATCCGCAATGGTAAAACAGATAATTATCATTTATTAAATACCATAATTGGTTTGGTTTTATGACATTTTATTTTTTAATATTCGGCCCCTACAGGGCCGGCAGGTTGAATTGCCCTCCCATTGCTACCGATATTTGATCCCACCGGGATCATTCCCTTACAGGGACTGATCCCCTGCTCAATCAATTATCCAATCTTCTACCCTGATTCAACTTGCAGAGATCCAAGCGTAAAAGATTAGCATCAATATTTCCTGATTTAAAAGATGTGTATAAAGAGTAGCCCACAAGGGGGGGAGGGTTTGGGAAGGATCAGTCTCACTCCATTGCAGCTGTCAGGCAGCAATCTGTCCTATCCTTAAATAACCACAAGTCAATCCGGCAGACTTTGGTTTAATTCCACACGCCAAACCCATTTAAAAGAGCACCAGACGCTTGGAAACAAGATGAAAAATGTAATTTTGTATCTATGATACAAAGGTTCTATTTTGACACATCTGTGTTTGGTGGAGTATTTGACACTGAATTTGAATAGGAACCGATTCAGCTCTTTGATAAAGTTTCGTTGGGGCAAATTAAATGCGTCTGTTCAAATCTAACTGAAAGTTAACTCTCCACGCACCTGAGCATATCAGGAATTTCTTTTTAAATCTGAAAGATGTATGTAAAGAGGTGATTCAGGTTACCCCTGAACCTCTTCAGCTTGGGAGGATGTATATTCAGGAAAATGTTGTTGGACCAACCAGTCTGGATGACTGTATACATATTGCCGTCGCTACTTTGAGTAAAGTTGACGTTCTGGTGAGTTGGAATTTTAAACACATTGTCAATGTTTACAGGATTCGTGGCTACAATAACTTTGATGAGGGAGTGTTCAATTAAGTGTGTCAATTCTCTTCATCATCCTCGGTTCCTTGGTGTTTCCCTGCGGGGGGATGACTGGAGGCCGTAGGCCGGAAGGCAGACCCCCGCAGGGAATGGTTAATATTTTATGACAGGTGCCG
>JAPLDF010000030.1 GCA_026391835.1 Bacteroidota bacterium | reverse complement strand
CGGTTGTTTATCAACTTTTAAAATAATAAATGTTAGTATGTGTTGGATTTCAAAAAATCAAATTATTTTCAGAAATCAACCTGTTCATTTCAGCCAAATCCTGTTAATAACCCTTATTTTTTAACCACTGATTAGTTACAAACATTTTAATATCAACTGATTATGGTAAAAGTAAATGAGAATTCCATTTTTAACGGTTTCCGCGGGAAACTGGGTGGCGTAGTGTTCAGGAATTGCAATGGCAGGACCATTGTCGCGAATGCCCCTGGAAGGAAAAGGCGACACCCATTACCGAAAAACAAAAGATGCAGCAACGGCGGTTTAGTATGGCAGCGGCATACGCCAGGGCGATAGTTGCACCTCCGGAACGATCAGCCTTGCTGGCAGAAAAATGATCCTCAATAACATCAACCACATCCAGGCAACCTGGAATGATTCCAGAGGTACATAAATCGTATCTTAAAGGGTGTCAGCTTCACTGAAATTTTGATATACTAATACAGATTCGGCATCCATGGCAGTCACATATTTTTCGAGTTAAACAATTTGTCGTAATTTTGTACAAAGAAAAAAGAAATGAAACCCAAGAAGCTCAAGCATATTGATTTTACAGCGATTATTGAGAAAAGCGAAGATGGATGGTATGTGGGGCAGCTGGAAGAACTTCCCGAGGTTATTTCACAGGGTAAAACCATTGAGGAATTAAAAAGCAACCTTCAGGATGCGCTGGAACTTATCATTTCTCACCAAAGAGAAACAACCCTCAGCCTCTATCAGGGAAAGAAATATATTCGCAGAAAACTGAGCTTTGCCTGATGAAGCGAACGGAATTTCTCAAACACCTTGCATCGTATAACTGTACGCTCGTCAGGGAGGGAGCAAATCACTCGATCTTCATTAATCCGATAAATCGAAAGCAAACTACAGTCGGGCGACATCAGGAGTTATCCAACCTTTTATGCAAGAAGATTTGTAAGCAGCTTGACATCCCTTCAATTTGATGTAAGCGGTAATTACAAATGCAGATTTTCGGTAAATAAGAATGCTAGTAAATCTGCATCGTTAATTTCCGATTTGCAAAGTGGACACGCCGGCAGGTGGTTCCGGCTTTTCCAGCTTTCCCCGGCAATGGAGAGTATCTTTAACAAAAAAGCCTCTCCGCAATGGAAAGGCCTTTTAATTGAATACTTGTCAGCGGTAAGGATTATTCTGCCGGCGGCGTGTTAGGTAAAACAGGAGCGCTTTTTACCACCGGCTTCACGGCGGGCTTTTTCTTCGCTACAGGCTTTGTGAGTTTGGCTGAAGCCGCCATGTCCTGCATTCTCTGTTTTTGTGGTGATGTCTTTTTCACCGCCTTTTTAACTTCCTTTTTCGGCAAAGCCGATATTAAGGACGTTACTACTGATTCTACGGTTGCAGCAGGTTTTTCCGCCGGGCTCTTTTTTACAGCCGGTTTTGCAACTGGTTTGGCAATGGCTTTTTTAACCTCAGCTTTTACCTTTGCTGCTTTCACCTTTTGCTTTGGTTCAACTTTTTTCTTCTCATTTTTTACCGGTAATGCAACGGGGGCTGATGCAACAACAGGAACCACCACGGCAGGTTTCCTTCCGCGTTTTTTGGGTTCTTTTGGTTCAGCAGATGCTGTTTTCACTTTGGCACCTTGTTTCTTCACCTGTTTCGTTTGTTTTTCAACAGGCTGTTCTTTTACCGGTCTGCCTGTCAGCTTCTTTATGATTTCCTGGATTTGCTCCACGTACAGTTTTGCCTCTGCCAGTTCATCATAATACATCATGATCATGGACTCAAGTTCCTGATCAGTGAAATTGATTGTTTTCATCATTTTAATTTTGGTTATCATTTGCAAAAGTACGGATTTTCAAAAGAATACGAAAAAAATTTTATTGCATGATAAATTTGCAGCCGGATAATGTTGTTGATATGTAAAATTTAACATATGACGAAAATGCGGGCGGGGAAATGCAGAAATTACTATCTTTATAATCCTGTTCCGGCAATTCCATATCCGTAACGAAAGAGTGCACCTGCATGTGATCGGGGGTTTCAGCAGGAAAACCGGAAAGGGTGACACAATCGTAAGAAAACAAATCTATCAATGAAAAAATACAGTTTCAATCTTATTTTTATGTTGTGTCTGTGTTATGGCACCTCCTTGTCGCAAACGAAAACATCCGCCGGTTTTATCCCCGGGAGTGCGCCTGTTGGATTTGAATCAGAGATCAATGCCTTTTTACGGAATGACTCCGCTTCATTTCCGCCACCGGGGGGATATTTGTTTACAGGCAGTTCAACCATCCGGAAATGGGAAAATCTTGCCGCCGACTTCAGTGAAATAACGGTCATCCGGCGTGGGTTCGGCGGTTCGACCCAGGAGGCTCTCAACTATTACATCAATGATATTGTGCTGCCCTATAAACCGCGGACCATTGTGGTTTATGAAGGAGACAACGACCTGGTGTCGGGCATAACACCCGGCGGGTTTGTTGCCTTGTGCGATACGTTCATTCAACGGGTGCATGGCAGATTACCGGGGACCATGATCTATTTTGTCTCGGTAAAACCATCTTTTACCAGGAAACAATATTTGCCCGTTCAGCATGAAACAAACCGGCTGCTGAAAAAACTAGCCAGGAACCGGCGAAAAACAAAATTTATTGACATTACGCCATTGATGTACGACACAAAGGGAAATTTGCGCAAAGATCTTTTTGAAGCTGATTCACTTCATATCAATAACGAATGCTATGCCATTTGGGCAATCCGCATGAAGAGGGTAATGGGTATTGCAAAATGAATATTCCGGAAGAAAACCCTGCTCCCTATTTAACCTTAACGTTTGTTTTTACCGCGGCAACAAACTCTTTGCTGGGCTTGAAAGCGGGGATCATGTGTGCGGGGATCTTTACAGATGTGTTTTTGGTGATATTCCTGCCTGTCTTTTCAGCACGTTTCTTCAACTGGAAAGTACCAAATCCCCGGAGGTAGATATTCTCACCTTTTGCCATATTTGCCCGGATGTTTTCCATTGTTGCTTCAACGATTACTAAAACAGCGGGTTTGTCGATGCCTGTCGTGGAAGCAATTTCGTTTACGATTTCAGCTTTGGTCATAGTTTAATGAGTTAGCGGTTAATGTTGAATAGCTGCCAAATTTAGGAATTTCCGCGACATCTGAATGCGTTCGGCAAAAATATTCGATAATTCAGTTTGTGTCTGTTTAAACGTGAGCCTGGAAACCAAATACTGCCGGGAGACAACTATTTTAAGCAGTGGCTTAATCGTTTAATGAACGTTGTACCGCATCAGCCTTGATTCGATCGCCATGCCACCCATGAAAAAGAAGGTGTGTGATTTCATTTTCCCGACACCTTTCCCATATACTTCATAGGTATACCGCACCGGAAGGTTCTCCGTATTGGGCGGGGAGGGAACGACCTGCTTGCGTGAAGTGATGGATTCGACAGTAGTCCCGGCCAATGTGAAGACCGAATCCTTTCCTGTCATTTTTACATATCCGGTATATAATAGAGGATTCGAGGTATCAACCTCAAGAATATCCGTAAAGTTGACATATGACGCCAGGATGTATCCATGGTTGTTAACCAGGTATCCCGAAGAGTCACGCAGGTAGAATGAATATTGTCCCCAGCTGAGGACATACGGATTCTCTAAAATTTTATGATAGGTAAACCCTCTTATAACAGTATCTTTCTCCACATAGGCACTGTCAAAATCACCGGTTGGCGTTGCCACGCCGTTGGTGTCGACATAATAACTCTGGTAAATCCAGGAATTCCCGACTTTCAGTTGAAAATAATCGGGTTTAGTAACAACAACATTGTTTTCAGTGTCTTTCTTACAGGAAACAGCTACAACCACAAGTACGGCAATGATTATGACGGCAAGGTTTTTCATAAGGATTGGGTTAAGTTAATAATAGGGAAGACTGTCATTATGTTAACGCACCGGCTGCCCGGATATTATAGCTTCCCGGAAATTTCATGGCATTCAACCCCTGTTCGTATTATCTTTGTAACAACAATTCACATGTATTTCAGCCTCACGAGGCAGCCACACCGATATGAAAAGCACGACTGCACTATTGCTGATCATCATGATGCCTTTGTTCCTCTCCTGCATTTCCCAGGACAAAAAGGACGATGTGCAATGCACCATGGAATACAGGATGCTGATGGTTTCGGTAAAGGATCCGGCTGCCCTCCCCGTGGTCCTGGACAGGCATTATGTCGTTAAAAGCAGCACCGGCGATACGCTTGATTTTTCGAAGGAAGACCCTTATGCCGACAGCATTTACAGAATCCAGGGCTCTTATATTATCTTTACGGACGGGAAGATGGGAATGACCTCAAAGGAGGGAGCCTTGTTTGAGTTTCAT
The DNA here is from genome assembly GCA_026391835.1 of Bacteroidota bacterium. Taxonomy (GTDB): domain Bacteria; phylum Bacteroidota; class Bacteroidia; order Bacteroidales; family FEN-979; genus CAIVAT01. The sequence goes on along the minus strand of JAPLDF010000030.1, from coordinate 89,946 downwards.
GGCCTGCTGAACGGGGTGGAAATCGTCAATGAAAAATATCTCATCGGGAAAAACGATTGCCATGTTCAACTGCGGTCGGGGAATACGGCAATCATTATCCCCCGGTGACCTGGTCGCCCTGCCATTCGCTGAAGAAATGCTGAAGGTAATGCTCCATGAACCGGTGCCGCTGTTCGGCCATCTTCCGGCCTGTGGCGGTATTCATCCGGTCTTTCAACAGCAATAGTTTTTCATAGAAATGGTTGATGGTCGGTGCATGGCTGTTTTGATATTGCGCCACTGTCATGCCGGACACCGGGGCTATGGAAGGATTGTACAACTCCCTGCCTCTGAATCCGCCATAGTTGAATGCACGGGCAATCCCGATGGCCCCGATGGCGTCGAGCCTGTCGGCATCCTGGACGACCGCCAGTTCCATGGAGAAAAAACCGGGTGTGTGGTTTCCTCCCCTGAACGAAATATTGGTCATGATTTTTTCTACGTGGTCCGTCACCTGCTCATCAACGCAAAGGCTTTCGAGGAACACACGGGCTTTACCAACACCAACAGATTCGTCGCCGCCGTGAAACTTATGATCCGCGATGTCGTGCAGCAGGGCGCCAAGTTCCACCACGAAGAGGCTAGCCGGCTCCGACCGGGCAATGGTCACGGCATTTTTCCACACCCGTTCGATGTGCCACCAGTCGTGGCCCCCTTCGGCGTGCTCAAGTTCGGACTTTACAAAGGCCGCGGTTTTCCCGATGATTTCGGTGTCGGTCATTCCATTGAAGAGTTACAACAGTTATTTCAGGTAGATCATCTTCCCGGTTTCAGCCCGGTCGTTGATCATCAGCCGGTAATGGTAGATCCCGGCGGCAAGCCGGGGAAGGGATGACAGGTCTCCCGGGTTGAAACTCACTTCATAATAGCCTGGCGTTTTAATTTCATTTACAGGTTCGGCAACCTGGACGCCGAATACATCAAACACTTTTAACGAGACAAAACCCGGGGAGACAACCCTGTAGCCGATCTTCGTCGCCGTGTGAAAAGGATTGGGATAGTTCTGCGTCAACCCGGCTGAAGCAGGCTGGCGTCCCTTTTCATCAACTCCCCCCAGGTCGGTAAACTCAATCGGAACGGTCCAGATCTGGTAGATGCCTGAGGAATTGTCCATCCATACGGTCCATAGTTTCGTATCGGTTGAGGTGATGTCAATGACGTCGCCCTGGTAACCCTGCCCCAGTCCGCCGATGGGCGCCGGCTGAAAATGATGGTCGCTGATTTCGTATTCTTTCCAGGAGGTTCCGCCATCGGTTGAACGGGCCAGGAACACGCCGGTTGAATCGGTGGTGGTGGTGCGGTCGTCATAAAAAATGATGTTCACCGTGCCATACTTATCGACGTGTATGTTCGGGAAGTATTGTGTTTTCCCGTTGTTCACGGCATCCTGGTTCACCCTGATCCCTGCGGACCAGCTGAGTCCGCCATCTGTGGAGCGGTACATGACGATATCGGGATCGGAGCCGGCAGGCGCGAGGTTTTTCTGCCCGGTAACGATATAGATCCATCCCCGCCGGGGGCCCTGTGTGGTATCAACGGCCATGCAGGGAAGCCCGTTTACCCTGATATTGTTCTTGTTTGGCAATATGCCGGTGATCCCGTTTACGGCGAAAGCGTTTTCGGTTACATGCCAGTCTCCTCCACCGTTTGCGGATGAAGCGAATCCTACCATGATCTCCTTGAAGGGGGAAACATCCGTCGCCCCGGCCCAGCAAAGGTAAACCGCCCCGGCCGGTCCGATGGCAAGATCGCCGCCGGCATTCCTGGTTGTGGGATTATTTACCTGTTTTGGCGTGGACCATGTCTGGGCCCCGTTGTCGGTATAGGTAAACATCATGGGAAAGGGTGCGGCAAATTTCACCCAGGCCGCATAAGATCTGCCATAAAAAGAACTCGCCGAATTTGCGTCGGTTGTCAGCGTTGCCCGCTCCAGGTCGTCGGTAGAGATGACTTTTTGCGATGACCAGGTTTGCCCGTGATCGGACGAATGGTGTGAATACAACCCGACAAACGGGGATCTGCCTAACCGCGTGATGATAAACGTGCCGTTCTTATCGATGGTAATCCCGGGATCGCCGCCATGAAATGCGATGGGTTCGCCGGTACAGGTATCGTTGCCCTGCCAGGTGGCACCACCGTTGGTGGTCGTATAGATGCCCTCGCTGATAAAGAAGGGAACGAAGTTGATCGTGTTGCACCCTGCAAACAGGATGTTCTGGTCCAGCGGGCTTTTTACGAGAAACACCTCCGTCTGGGCCACGTTACCTGGATAAATCCTGTAGTTCCTGCCGATTGTAAACGGGGCGTCATCCCCCGCAATTGCCTGGGCGGATAGCTCCGAAAGGGCAAACAAAAAAATTAACAATAACAATCCTTTTCTCATCGACATAATCTCTTTTTTTTTCGCTCCTGGAACTAAAATTGCTAAAACAGGTACCCGATATTGACAGAACCAAAGAAACTTTGCGGGGCTCCTGCATTATAATACCGTTTGTCTGCCGAATTGGTGGTTGCATCACCGACATAAACCTGGTCAAACAAATTATTGACACCTGCTGAAACCGACAGCATAAAGTGCCCGAGTTTTAAATCGGTTCCCAGTGCCGCATTCACCAGGCTGTACGGCCTTGTCTGATCGGTGTTCGCATCATCCACCCACAGACCGCTGATATAGGAATACCCAATCTTAGCAAAGATAGCTGTTTTTTTTCCGGCCGGATGTTTATAAAGCAGGGACAACGCCAGGTTGTTCACCGGGATATCCGGCTCGGTTTTCCCGGCAAAATCGTGGTAATTGAGTACAAGGGTCCCTGATGTGTCGGTTTCCCAGGCATTGGCGGTGTAGGTGCGATAGATGAAACGGGAATAGGTATAATCCGCCGAGAAGGTCAGCCCGGTGAAAATTTCCAGCCGGCCATTAAGCGTAAATCCGACTCGGTTTGTTTTGGAGGCATTCCTGTAAAACTCATCGCCGAAAATTTCATATGGCACAATTTCATCATCGATGAAGCTCCTGAAAACTACCGCATCAAAATGAAGGGCCCGGAAGAACCGTGCCGTGTCATTTTTCACAAAAGCGCTTTTCATTCCAATACTCAGGGTCGTTGAGGTCTGCGGCCTCAGTTCGGCGTTATACAAGGAAGACTGGTTGGGGCTTTCGAGTTCCTTATCCGTGGGGTTCCTGAAATTCCGCTCACAGGAGGTGAAAAGCGTGATGGCCGGAATTACCGTATAATTCAATTCAATTTCAGGGGTGAATGCATTGTACCGCTTTGTGTCGGACAGGGATGGGGCCAACTCCTGGGCCACGCTGTAGATAACATGATCGTACCTGGCGGTTAAAAGCACATACAACTTCTTCTTTACCAGTTCATAATTCTCCGAAACAAAGCATGATGCGATGCTGGTCTTTTCGATCTCGATCTGTTCGATCCAGTCACTTTTTATTCCGCCCAGGTTTTCATACTCTTCTTTTGTTTCAGGCTGGTGGAACAGCTCCGCCCCGGCCGAAAATTCACTTTTCCGGCGCCACAGGAGGCCATAAAGCACATATCTTGCCTGCAGCCCGAGAATATACCTGGTTGTTATTTTGTACTCTTTTGTTGAGCGGATAAAATATTCGATCTGCCCGTTTCCTGAAATTTCAATCCGCTGGTTCAAAAATTTGCCGAACAGCGCACTGTAATTGATATTCAGGTTTCCTTTGGAGGTAGCCCTTTTTTCATCCCGGCCAACAGCCCGCGGATCGGCCTGCAACGGATCCTGCCCAAATTCACTTTTTGTCAGAGAACCCGGCATTCTTGCCTCACCATTGATGTAATTTCCGAGGATCCGCAACCGAGTGTTTACTGTCGGGGTTGTTTCAACCACCAGGTTCAGGTTATGAGCATATGCATTGCTGTGCACCCTGTAACCATCGAAATTCGTGTAGTTGTAACCGGCAAGGAGATTGTAATTCCCGGCCCTGACAACAGCCCTGATCCCGTTGTTGTACGCTCCAAACGATCCGAACCGGTTAAATTGCAGAATGGTGTCGTCACGGGTGCGGTTTAAAACAATTGCCGAATCCGGCGGGAAGCCGGTTGACATAATTTCACCCGAAAACACCACAAAGGGTTGAAAAAAAAGCAGGATCAGGGTACACTTTTTTGCCAACCTCATAGCTTATTTCCCGGAATAGACGATTTTACACATCCCTGTCAAACCAGGTCCGCCGGTCATGCGGATGCAGTAGAGGCCCTCGGGCATCTGAATGTTACCGGCCAGTTCCCTGAGCGGAAACTGCCAATTTCCGGCATCCAGGTGCCTGTCAATCATGGCGATCCTATTGCCCCGGATATCGATCAGTTCCAGTATCCAATTCGCAGCAACCGGCAGGTTAAGGCAAATCCTGCTGTCACCGCCTGCAGGGTTTGGGACGACTTTGAGCAAAATTACCGTGTGTTTTTCCGGGATACCCTCCAGCACAAAAACAAAATCAAGATGATGGTTGTTCGCATTGATCACGGTGTCGCTTAGTACCGGCGCACCGGCCATGTATGTGGCCGACCCGCTGAAAGTTCCGTAAGGCACATGCAGGAAGGTCAGTGAGTCGTTCAGGATGGTACCGGTGTATGGTCCTTCCGGGCCCTGGATCACCAGGTTCACATTGTTCAGCAAACTGCCCGTATTTGACCGGGCCTTGCAGATCATGTCGGCCCTGTTGACGGTCAGCGTGAAATCAACACCCGTGGTGGCCTGCCCGGAGGTGACAGCCACGTTGCTGATGGCCTGGGTGGTAGTGTACGGATGTGCCGCGGTAACGATATAATTTCCTGCAGGAACTACCAGGTTGTAATTTCCCGAAGCATCCGGGTGGGTGGCATAACTTCCTGCGGTGATATCTGTGAGGGCTACGTTGGCAGGTTCACCGGTGATGGTGACATGCCCCTGGATGTTCCCTGAACTTGCAACAGGCACCAGGGTGAAGTTTACATTCGCCGTGGTCTGGTTCACCACCACGGGCACGCCGATGAGCATCTGGGTGGCATAGCCGCTGAGGCTGGCTGTTACGTCATAGTTTCCAGCAGGCAGATCAAGGGTATAGAACCCGCTTGCATTCGGGTTGGTGGTGGCAACCCCGCCCCCGGCGCTGACAACTGCCTGGGTTACGTTGCCTGTCCCGCCGTTGAGCGTCACCGTACCTGTCATCAGGCCGTTGGTGGGCGCCAGTTCGAGTGTCAGGTTGATCCCGGTGACGGTTTGCTGGTTGGCAACCGAAACATTGAAAACCGTATCGGGAATATACGCGGTGAGTGAAGCGATTATATTGTATGTTCCGGGTGAAACCGTCAGCGTATAGTGCCCTGACTGGTCGGGATGGGTGGTGCTGGTCCCGGCGCTCACCACCACATTGTTCATGATGCCGAAACCGCCGACAAGTGTAACAGTGCCCTGGATATACCCCGTTGGAACAGGGATCAGCGTGAGATTCACGGTGGTTGTCTGGTTGGTCAGCACGACCACGTTGGACTGGGATGACGAAATATATCCCGCAAGGCTGGCGGTGACTGTGTAGGTTCCATTGACGACGTTCATCGAATAGTGCCCAGTGGCATCCGGGTTTGTTGTGGTGGTTCCTGCCTGGACCAACACCTGCGCCACATTTCCCGTTCCGCCGTTGAGGGTGATGGTCCCCGAAATGGTCCCTGAAAAAGCCGGCCCCAGGCTGCCATCCAGCTGGATGTTCTGGGCAATGATGTCGAAATCCGGGCCACGGTTGTCCTCCCATGCAACGATCCACTGGTTGTTCCCGAATTCGTTTACCACCGGGTGTACTTTCTCGGAGTTAACTGTACAAATGTCTTTTTGGGCGGGAGACCACAGGAACGCACCCGCAGGGGATATGCGCATGGCCTTGATCATGCCATTTACGCCACCTATGTACTCCTCATATATCAAAACCATGTCTGTCGGGCTGTTCCGGGCCTCATACGGATAAACATCGGTGGTTGAGACCGGAATGAAGGTCATCCCCCCGCTTCCCCACTGAACGGCTCCCGCGGCATTGATCTTTTGCCCGAAGATGCCCCACTGGCTTTGCAGTGAGTTCATCTCGTTCCAATACACAAAAACATCGGAAGAGCCCGGGGGCAGGGCAAGTTGCGGGTAGTAGTGGTTCATGGAGGAGAGGTTGGAAGCCTCCACCCCGTTGGCAGGATAGAGTACCGCCCCGGTGCTGCTGACATGCTGCACAAAAACGCTTGCCCGCTGGTTGTTGTCGCGGTCGTCGTGCCATGCAATGTAAAAACCGTCACTGCCGTCGTTGATAAACGGAAATATCTGCGTCCAGGCCGAGATGCCGCCTGCCAGCGAGATGACTGCAGCGCTGCCCCAGACCGCGGTTCCCGTTGAACTGTACCGCTGGGCAAAGACATGCCGCGTGGGAGCGTTGGGTGGCCCGCTGTCATCAAAATATTTCAGGATGACCTCATCGGTACCGACCGGCATGAGTTGTGGCCAGTTGAGTGTATTGGCCGACGAAAGCGTAATGCCGGCTGATCCCCACAGGAGCGCGCCGGCAGGACTGATCTTCTGCATGATGATGACATTGTCGGCCGACCAGGCCACAACAATGTTCCCTGCTGCCGTGGCGACTACCTTGGGCGCCACGTTGAAAGCAGAACTGTTTGACAGCATGATGCCGTTGGCGCCCCATATAAAACTGCCCGAAGGCGAGATGCGGTAGGCCACCACGTTCGTATTCCCGAGCCGGATGTCGTTAAAGGCAAGGATCGCATGATTTGCCGCATCACAGGTCATGTCCCAGTCGGTCAGCCAGGTTTCCTGGGTATTGGCGCTGATGAGGATCCCATTGGGTGCCCACAGGATGTTGCCCAGGGCATCGAGCCGCTGAAGCCTTACATTGTAGTTGCCGCTCTCGCTGGAAAAATAGCCGACATAAGTATCCCCGTTGGCGCAGGTGGCGATTTTCGGAATGGCCTGGTCGTTGGAAAGGCTGCAGATGACATTGTTGACTGCAGGATTGGTGCTCCATTGAGAAAAACCGTTTAAGGATAACAGGCAAACCGCAAACAGCAGCCGGATGGAAAAAGTTAATGTTTTCATGGGTCCTGGCAAATGATTGTAAAATAAGGTAATTGATCTAAAATCAAACAAAGATACTCAATTGCTCATTCCCAACCTGCTCCCATATGTGAAAATAATAACTGAAAAGCATACAGGAAAAATCACCTGAGGCATGTCACAACCGGAACTTCCCTCGGACCCCGGATTCGTACAACTTGTAACAGGCAAATTGCAGCAATGGCGCTATCCATGAATTTTTCCCGGCACGGTAACTGAAACCCGGGTTTTGTGAATTCACTATTTTAACAACAATCCGTGCAACGCTTTCAGGCGTATCCGCATGTTCAATGGAACTGGAAAAGACATGCAGCGCATGCTTCCTGAAACGATCGTAGTCGGCAATCGCGGGTGCTGCATATTCAAAAACATTATGAAGGTTTGTTTTAAAGAATCCCGGCTCGATGAGAGATATTCCAATGTTGAACGGGCGGACTTCAATTCTCAGCGACTTAAAAAATCCTTCAAGCGCATGTTTTGAGGCAGAATAGTAACTTTGATAAGGCACCCCGATGATACCCGCCAGGGAACCAATGGTGATGATCCTGCCGGAGCGCTGCCGCCGCATGGCCGGGAGGATGGCCCTGGTCATTTTTACAGTACCCCAGAAATTCGTCTCTACCTGTTTGTATGCCTGCTCCAGGGAGGTCTCCTCTGCTGAACCACAAACTGCTATGCCGGCATTGTTCACCAGTATGTCTATTTTTCCGGCTTTGGCTAAACAGGTATCAATACAATGCTGAATGGATACCAGGGAGGTAACCTCGAGTTCCAGAATTTCGAATGGGAGTGCTTTGCAATGTTTTTCAGGGGTACGGCTTGTTCCATAAACCCTGAAGCCGTTTTCATGGAGATGGCTGGCAATGACCAGGCCTATACCCGAGGTTGCTCCTGTAACCAACACAGTTTTCATGCGATTGTGTTTTTTTTGCAGAACAAAATTACTCCGGCACCTTTGGCCTTCAAAACTGATTTCTCAGGCGCCGGGCTGGCCTGTTGCAAAAATCCCAACAAGAAGAGGCTTCCTGCCTGCGATTTGCGAAAAATCCAAATAACCATCTTCTGCAAAAATGGTTTTGCAAAAAATCATTCAAAAACATTGTCATGACTCATTCCATCTAATCATTTCCTTCGCAAATCGTAAATCGTAAATCGTAAATCGCAAATTCATCCTACCTTTGCACTCCCCAAAAACAAAATTTGTATGCTCCGAACACATACCTGCGGCGAACTTAACATGGCTCATGCGGGCCTTGAAGTAACCCTGTCCGGCTGGCTCCAGCGCTCGCGCGACATGGGCGGCCTCACCTTTATCGACCTCCGCGACCGCTACGGAATTACCCAGCTTGTTTTCAATCTTGAGGTAAACACTGCACTTTGCATGGAAGCCCGCAAACTGGGGCGGGAATTTGTAATCTCCGTCAAAGGGAAAGTGGCCGAACGAAGCAATAAAAATGCCAAAATGCCAACCGGCGACATTGAGATCCTGGTCGACAGCATCACCGTGCTGAATGTTTCTAAAACACCGCCTTTTACCATCGAAGACAACACCGATGGCGGCGAGGAACTGCGCATGAAATACCGTTACCTTGACCTGCGGCGCAGCGTAAACAGGAAAAACCTGGAGTTGCGGCACCGGATGGGCATCGAAACCCGGAATTACCTAAACAACCAAAATTTCCTGGAGATCGAAACACCCTACATGATCAAATCGACTCCCGAAGGGGCACGTGATTTTGTAGTGCCCTCGCGCATGAATCCAGGGCAGTTTTACGCCCTTCCCCAGTCGCCGCAAACTTTCAAACAGCTCCTCATGGTAGCCGGATTTGACCGTTATTTCCAGATTGTACGGTGCTTCCGCGACGAAGACCTGCGTGCCGACCGGCAGCCTGAATTTACCCAGATCGACTGCGAAATGGCCTTCGTCACGCAGGAGGATATCCTGAATACCTTTGAAGGCCTGGCCAAACACCTGTTCAAATCGGTCCTGAACACCGACATGGGCGATTTTCCCAGGATGTCCTATGACCAGGCCATGAAGCAATACGGCTCCGACAAACCCGACATCCGCTTTGACATGACTTTCACCGAGTTGAATGACCTGGTGAAGGGGAAGGATTTCAAGGTTTTTGACGAGGCAGGGTTGATTGCCGGGATCAATGCCCGGGGTTGCAGCGAGTATTCAAGGAAACAGCTTGACGAGTTGACCGATTTCGTAAAACGGCCGCAGGTTGGTGCTTCAGGATTGGTGTATATCCGGTACGGGTTGGATGGCGCAGTAAAATCCTCGGTGGATAAATTCTATGCCCGGGAAGATCTCATGGCGGTCCTGGCAAAATTCAATGCCGAACCTGGCGACCTGATCCTGATCCTCGCCGGGAAAGAAGAAAAAACAAGGACCGCCCTGGGAACCCTCCGTCTGGAGATGGGCAAACGCCTGAACCTTTTGCAGGCAGGCGTTTTCAAACCATTGTGGGTGGTTGATTTCCCCCTCCTGGAATGGGACGAGGAAACCAGGCGCTTCTATGCAAAACACCACCCGTTCACGGCCCCCAAACCCGAAGATGTTGCGCTGCTTGATACTGATGCCGGTGCGGTTCGCGCCAATGCTTACGACCTGGTCATCAACGGCACCGAAATCGGCGGTGGTTCCATCCGTATCCATAACAAGGATTTGCAGAAAAAAATGTTTTCCGTACTGGGATTTACCGATGAAGAAGCGGTGGATCAGTTTGGCTTTCTGATGAATGCGTTTGAATATGGAGCACCTCCCCATGGGGGCATCGCTTTTGGGTTCGACCGGTGGTCAACAATATTCGGGGGCGGAGACTCCATCCGCGATTATATTGCTTTTCCAAAGAACAACTCCGGCCGCGATGTGATGATCGACTCACCGTCGTCCATCAAGGAAGAACAACTGAAAGAGCTGCAAATAAGAATTGTGAAATAGTTCTTATTTCGAGCCCTTTTCAAACGCCTCCCGGTCCTCCTTTGAAAGCGTTTTGCAATCGAGCATCGCTGCATTCAGGTATTTGCGGAACTTTTCATTGAACTCCTTGCTGCTGGCCTTTTCGCCATATTTTGTCTTAAATTTCTGGTACAGGATCATCATCTCATCCTGGATATTTTTATAATCGCCCTGCAATTTCCCCACCATTGCCGAATCGGCAGGATCGGCACTTTTCAGGTTTTTCATGGCCTCAAGGCTTTTGCACATGACGGCGGCAATTTCAACGGTGTCTTTTTTCAACTCCTTGTCTTCACTGTTACAGCCTGAAGTTCCCAAAATTCCTGCAAGGAGGATAAAATATAAGAAAGCCCTGATTCTCATAAATCTGTTTTTTTACAAAAATAGTGGTTTTTGATTTACCGGCTATATTCATGTCACCCTTTCGGATATCCATGCTAATCCTATGCATTCTCTGCACTGATTTTTGAAACCGGGATGAAATCCTCCTCTTCGGGGAGGCGCATGGCATTGATCAGCTTGCACCCTGTATAATTTACAAGGTCTTCCGTGCGGATATCACGTTCAACCAGGCGGCCTTCTGACAGAAGCCTGTTTCTGCAGGTACCTTTTAAAAGTGGATGTGCCGGGGTTGACCACTCTTTTCCGTCAAAGAAAATAAGGTTTGCAATGGAAGTATCGGTTATCAGCCCGTTCCTGGCAAGGACAATATCATCTGCTGATCCGCGAAGGGTAAAAAGGGATTCAAGTGCAGACCGGTTGGCGTATTTCAGATGGTAGTCGATTTCGGGACATTCAACAAGTTTCAGTGACCGTATGCTCCGTTTTGTGTACGTTGAAAAACTCACCTTTACGATTTCCGGACCGTAAAGGACGTTGCACCGCACAACCCCGGTTGAAAACCCGGGCGGAACCTTAATGCACGCACCCAGGCTGAACGGAATGCCGCCCCCCCAAAGTTCGTTTCCTGCATGGCGCATGCGCTCCTCATGCCAGGTGATATACTGAGGCACACCATCAATCACCCGAACTGTTTCAAACAACAGGCACATAAATCTTTTTTAACATCTCCTGGTATTCACTTTCCACATCACTCAGGGCCGTAATGCCCCCGCCGCTTTTAAACACCAGCCCGCCGGTGGTCTCCTCGATAAACCGGATCGAAACTGATGAAACCAGCGAATGCCCGTCGAAAAAACCGAATATCCCGGTGTAAAAACCTCGGCTATACGTTTCAGCGGCCCTGATAATTTCAACTGTCTTTTCTTTCGGGGCACCCGTCACGGACCCCGCAGGGAGTAACGTAAACAAAATGTCACCCAGCCTCTGCCGGTAATCCGGGGGCAGGTCGCCGCAAATCTCCGAACTCACCTGCAACAGGTCCCCCCGGTTGGTGTTTATCCTGTCGATGTAGCGAAACCTGGTAACTTCAACATGGGTGGAAACCATCGACAGGTCGTTGCGGATCAGGTCAACAATGGTATTGTGCTCATAGCGTTCTTTCTCATCCGACATCAGTTGTTGTGCAGCGCCTGGTATTGCTGCGTCGATGGTCCCTTTCATCGGGCAGCATGAAATGCGTGAATCCGCTATTCGTACAAATACTTCAGGAGAAAATACAACAAAACACCCCGGAACAAAAAGCCTGAATGGCGCCCGGCTTTGGTCAAACAACTGATCCAGGGAAAGATTTACCCGGAGTGGTGTCGGAAACGTCAGGTTGAGCAGATAGGTATCACCTCTTTTCAGATGTAAAACAACTTTTTCAAATGCGTTTTTATAGGTATCAAAACTTACCGCGTCAAATCCGAATATAAATGGCTCATTTTTGGCAGATTCCCCGGTGTTTTTCACTCCGCCTATATCATATCTTAATCCATTGATATCAGACTCTTCAGGAGATAAAACAAAACCATATTCTCCGTCAAAATCAATGGCAAATAAAAAAGCCTTATTCCGCGATGAAAAATGATTAATTTTATCGAGGATTTCGGTGCGTTTGATGAATATTTGGGAAGTGTTATTCATTTATTGGAAAGTAGACAGGCGGACGGGCGGACAAGCGGACGGGCGGGTTTTTGGTTTTTTCATGCTACTCATTGATTAATTCCATAGGTTTGCCGTAAATCGTAATTCGTAATTCGTAATTCGTAATTAAAAAATGTCTTCACTACTGCTTTTAGACAACCACGACTCATTCACCTGGAACCTTGTTGAATTGTTGCGCAGCATTGGCAAAGATAACTTTAAAATATTCACCCCGGAACACTTAAATATCAGGGACCTGCAGCAGTACGACCAGGTTATTTTCTCGCCCGGGCCCGGGTTGCCTCGTGAGCAGCCGGCCATGTTCGATATTTTGGACAGTGTTGAATCATTGTGGAATGAAGGTGGGAAAAGAATTTCCGTTTTTGGCGTCTGCCTGGGAATGCAGGCCATCGCCATCCATTTTGGCGGGTCCCTGCTTAACCTCACGGATGTCGTTCACGGTCAGCCAAGAAAATTAAAAGTTTTACGTCCCGGCCATCCTGTTTTTACCGGGATTCCTGACGAATGCGATGTGGGACTCTACCATTCCTGGGCAGTTGACGCTGAAACACTCCCGGGATGCCTCGAAACCCTTGCAACCACCAGTGATGGAACGATCATGGCCCTGGCGCATAAAACCCTCCCCATCTGCGGCGTCCAGTTCCATCCTGAATCAATCATGACACCTTCCGGAAAACAAATGATCGGAAACTGGCTCAAAACCTGACCGTCCGCCTGTCCGCCTGTCCGCCTGTCCGCTTGTTTCCCGACAATTCATACCTTTGCAAAAACTCAACAATTGCAAAAGATCGAAATTACCGCCCCGGTAGGTTCCTGGGAATCGCTGACGGCCGCAATTGAGGCAAAGGCCGATTCCGTATATTTCGGGGTAGGGATCCTCAATATGCGTGCCCGGTCGTCGGTTAATTTCACCTTGCATGACCTCGTAAAGATTACCCGTATCTGCCGCAAGCATCATGTGAAAACTTACCTCACCATGAATACAGTCATCTTTGACCAGGAGGTGAAAGAGATGAAACGGATGGTTGATTCGGCTAAAAAAAACGGAGTCACCGCGATCATTGCCTCTGACCATGCCGTGATCCAGTATGCGCGATCGGTAAAGATGCCTGTTCACATGTCGACCCAGACCAACATCACCAACCTGGAAGCAGTCAGGTATTGGTCGCAGGTCGCCGGGGTAATGGTCACGGCCCGGGAATTGTCCCTGGAACAGGTTGCTTCCATCACGCGTGCCATCAGACGGAAAAAAATAACCGGCCCTGAAGGAAACCCTGTCCAGATCGAAATTTTCGCTCACGGGGCTCTGTGCATGGCTGTTTCCGGAAAATGTTACCTGAGCCTCGATCATTACAATGCTTCGGCAAACCGGGGTGCATGTTACCAGCTTTGCAGGCGACCCTACCATGTTCAGGATGGCGATACAGGCATTGAACTGGAGATCGACAATGAATATATCATGTCCCCTAAAGATCTTTGCACCATCGGGTTCCTGGATAAAATCATCGAAGCCGGGGTTTCAATCCTGAAAATCGAAGGCCGGGGACGCAGCCCCGAATATGTTAAAACAGTTGTTTCCTGTTACCGTGAAGCGGCAGATGCCGTGACCGAAGGGACATTTTCAAGGGAAAAGGTTGATCAATGGACAGATCGACTGAAAACGGTTTATAACCGTGGGTTCTGGGATGGCTATTACCTTGGCAGGAAAATGGGTGAATGGGCTGAAGGGAACGGATCGGTTGCAACACAGTCGAAAGAATATGTCGGTAAAATCACCAACTATTTTACCAGGCTGAAGGTTGCCGAGATTAAAATGGAGTCGGGTCAACTTAAACCCGGCGACCGGGTGTACATCCAGGGACCGACCACCGGGTCCATCGAACTGACGGTGCCCGAAATCCATGTTGACCTCAAATCCGCTGAAAAAACAGTGAAGGGAGAACGTTGCAGTGTATCCATTGATACTTTCCTGCGTAAGGCCGACAAGGTTTACAAGATCATTTCCACCTGATAAAAAACGGGCGGCCAAAACTAAGATTTTACGCACATGTATCAAAACCTCCATACCCACACAAATTTCAGCGACGGCTCCGACAGCCCGCTGAAGTATATTGAAACTGCAATTTCACAGGGACTGGCTTCCCTCGGTTTTTCGGACCATTCGCCTTTGCCTTTTGAAAACACCTTCGCACTCCGGGAAAACCGGGTCGGCGAATATTGCGACACGGTTCTTTCGCTGCGTCGCACATCGCAAATCGAAATTTTTCTCGGCATGGAAGCCGATTTTATCCCCGGAATGGGCCACCCGTTTTCCCATTTCCTTGAAAATTTTCCGCTCGACTACCTCATCGGTTCGGTCCACCTTGTCAGGAATGGTCAGTCTCCCGACTTATGGTTCATCGACGGGCCCGATCCCGCAACATATGACAACGGATTGAATGCCTTGTTTGGCGGTGATATCAGAAAAGGCGTTGCCGCCTACTACAGGCAGATCAATGAAATGCTGACGACCTGCAAACCGGATATCGTTGGCCATCTTGACAAGATCAAGATGCACAACCACGGAAGGTTTTTCTCTGAAACAGAATCCTGGTACGAAGCCCTTGTAGATGAAACCCTTGACCTGGTGCGGCAATCGGGGACTATTGTCGAGGTGAATACACGCGGCCTGTACAAAAAGCGGTCATACTCCCATTTCCCCGGTCCGGACATCCTGAAAAAAATCCATGCGATGAAAATCCCGGTTATCATCAGTTCCGATGCACATAAACCTGCCGAGATCTCCATGTTGTTCGATGAGACTGCCGGGTTGCTCATGAGCACCGGCTTCAGGGAAGTGATGAATTTCACCCAATCGGGGTGGCAAAGTTTTTCATTGGAATGCAAAGAAGGAAAAAACTGATGTTATGTTTACAGTAAAGAGATTTACATTCGAAGATAAAGAGCTGGCTGAAAAAGCCTTTGCGATCAGGAGATCGGTATTCGTGGAGGAACAGGGTGTGGATGCGGCCCTGGAGTATGACCACGAGGAAGAGGCCCGTCATTACCTGCTTTTTCTTGGCGAAAAAGCCGTTGCCACCGCCCGGTGGCGTGAGACCGGCAACGGGATCAAACTGGAACGGTTTGCCGTATTGCCGCAATTCAGGAACCGCGGGATTGGCGAGGTCATCCTGAAAGAGGTTTTGAAGGATGTCACAGAATCCGGGAAATCGGTCTATCTGCATTCACAGCTGAAAGCGGTGCCGTTTTATGAACGGAACGGATTCGTCAAGGAGGGGCAGATGTTTACAGAAGCAGGGATCGGGCACTTTTTAATGAAGTATGCCGGATCAGCCGAATAATTCCGACAGTTCTTCACGTGAAAGATCCTTCAGCGGGTTGCCGGATGGGAGGAATGTGTCGGAGAGGACCTGTTTGCGTTGCTGAAGGATCAGCATCTTTTCCTCGATAGTTCCTGAAGTGATAAATTTGTAAGCGATAACCTTTTTGTCCTGCCCGATCCGGTGGGCGCGGTTGATGGCCTGCATCTCCGCAGCGGGGTTCCACCAGGGATCGAGCATCATCACATAGCCTGCTTCGGTAAGATTAAGGCCTGTGCCACCGGCCTTGAGTGAGATCAGGAAAAACTGCTGATCCGGATCTTCCTGGAATTTCCTTACGACCATTTCACGGTTTGTGGTTGCGCCGGTGAGCATTGAAAAGGGAACCCCTGCAAGGCTTAGATGTGTGGCGACCAGTTGCAGATGTTTGACAAATGAGGAGAACACCAGCGTTTTATGCCCCTCCTCGCGCAGTGTCAGGGCGACCCGGATGATCTCATCAAATTTCCCGCTGTCAGCCCTGTACTCCGGATCGGCCAATGCAGGATGGTTGGCCATCTGCCTTAACCTGATCAGTGCTTTCAACACCACCAGCGAAGTTGACGAGGAGATACCGGATTCGATCTGCTCCAAAACTTCATTTCTCACTGCCGATTTTTCCTGCTCATACCGCGAACGCTGGCTTTCGGTCATCTCGCAATACAGTTCTTTGATGGTCAGTGGCGGCAGGTCCGGTTCAGCTTCTTTCTTGGTGCGGCGCAGGATAAATGGAGCAACCAGCTGTTTCAGGTGATCAGAAACCAGGTTTGACATCTCCTGTTCCTGTTTTTCTGCCGACAGATGGAGTTCACCCTTGCCGGGAACCGGCGGAGACCATTTCGAGACATACCTTTTCTGGAACCTGGGCAAAGTTCCGAGCATTCCCGGGTTGAGGAATTCCAGCTGAGACCAGAGATCGGTCAGCGAGTTCTCAATCGGGGTGCCGGTGAGTACCAGGCGGTGTTCGGATTTCAGCTGGCAGACCGCCCTGCTGATCAGGGCTGATGGGTTTTTGATCACCTGGCTCTCGTCGAGAATGATGTAATGAAACTGGTACCGCATAAAGAGCGCGAGGTCGTTGCGAAGCGTGCCATAGGTGGTTATGATCACATCCGTGGACCCGAAAAAGCCGGCAGAGGTCCGTCGCTGCATCCCACTATGTTCCCACACACTGAGCGAGGGGGCAAATCGCCGGATCTCGTTCCGCCAGTTGTGGATCAACGACGCCGGCATGATGATCAGGGAGGTTGCATGGGGGGAGGCGTTGCAGGAGAGCAGCAGGGCAAGCGCCTGGATGGTCTTGCCAAGCCCCATATCGTCGGCCAGGATGCCACCAAACCTGTGTTCGTGTAAAAACTTAAGCCATTGCAATCCCTCTTCCTGGTATGGCCGTAAAACAGCATGCAGCGTTTCCGGAACATTTGCCGGCATTGCCTGCGCGGGATCGAGTTGCCGCAACCGTTCTGAAAGAGGTTCGTTTTGGGGCAGGTCAAGATCCCTGATGATCTGGACATGATGCAGCGGCAGCCTAAGATGATCGTCGACAACCACTGAAAAGTAGTTCAAATCGCCATACCGGGTGAACCATTCCCACGGAAGGACCACCGTCTCGCCCCCGGGCAGCGGGAATTCACGAATCCCGTCAAGGAGATATTGGCGGAGCCGGACAAAAGGAACTTCAAGGCCGCCGAAATACACCGAAGCCTTTACGTCGAACCAGTCTGCCCCTGGTTCAACCCTGATTTCGGCGGAAACTGTTCCTGTAAAAAAGTTGACCGGTGCACGGTCGGTGGAAATTACGATCCCTTTTTCCCTGAAATTCTCCGAATTTACATTCAGCCACTCCACAAGCCGGTACATGTCGGCACCGGCTCCTCCCGAAACAGCAGGCAGGCACAGGATGCTGCCGTTGAACATCGTCAGTCCGGCCGACTGGCACCCGGAGATCATCGCTGCTTCCCAGGCCGGATCACGTTCCGTTTTATAGAACACGACCTCGTCGTCATCCATCTTCAGGTCAATAAAGACTTTTTGCGACTTTCCGGCCATGATCCGCTTTTCGCCATAGCGAAACCAGATCACAAGCACCGCCTTGCCCTGCCAGTCCGATTCGGCCGACAGTTCAATGCGGCGATCGGGATTGAGCGCCTGTACCTTGAAGCCTGTTGCTTTTACCTGGCCGGTTTTCAGGGTTTTAAGGATGAAGGTTTCAAAATATTTTTTTTCGGCTGAGGCCGGGATCAGGATGGCCTCCCTGGCCAGGAAAGGTTCAATCTTTTTGCCATCAAACCCATCAGGAAAATGAAGCAACCGGTTTTCGGCCATGAACCAGCAGGGGTTCCGGCAGATGATTTTGTTGCCGGGCGATTTCAACACGATCTTTTTTTCCTGCTGAATAAGTTCAAGCACATAGTTTGATCCTGCCGTGGTTTTGGTAAAACAAAACCAGGGCTCGGCCGGATCATGTGTGGCCAGCAAACGATTTTTAAAGTAAACCCTTGGTGAATCTTCATGTTCAAATATCGGAATATCGTGCTGAACAGCAATCCTGAGGATTTTATCCATCTGCCGGTCGATAAACGGACGGATTTGCAACAGCAGCAATTCTTCCGGAACTCCTTTCAGGAAGTCCTTCATGGAAATACTTTTCCGGGCAAACTGCCGGTGAATTTCCGCGTCGGAAAATGATTGGGAAAGGGAGATAATCCCGTTAAGCACCTGCTGCTCTTCGGTCATTCCATCTTCACTTACCGGCCAGTTCAGGCGGCTCTGGAGCACAAACCAGCCTGCCGCCTCCCTTTCAGCCTCCCATGGGGCGATCATTGCCCCAAACTGGCGGTGGTGCGTAATCAGCAGGATTGCCTTGTCGCCGGTTTTCAAGCCATCCATCGTCCGATAAAAAATCCTGCAAGGCTGACCGTTGTCGTTAACACCATGCCCCAGATGAGATCAACAATGGTGATGATCAATGGCCAGTCCTTCACCGTGGCAAGGTTGGTAAGGTCATAGGTTGCATAGGTGATCAGCCCGAACAGTGCGGCTTTGACAAGCATCACAGGCAAGGCATTCTCTTTTAACCCGGGAATTACCACAAAAACAAGAACCCCGGAAATAAAAAGGAAATAGAATATCAGCGCGGCATACCAGTTGATATCCGGGGCCATGAGGAATCCAAGCTGTTTTTTATAAAAGGTGCGGGAGATCACTCCCAGCCAGAACATGTCGACTGCAAAAAAGACCGCCAGGGTGGCGAAATAAAGTTTCAGATAGTATATCATGCTGTTTTAATTAAATGTCAGTTTGTCTCGCCAGGGTTCCTGGCGGGGTCGATAAAAAACCATTTCCTGCAATATTGCTCAGTGGCAAACAGGAACTTTCTTCGTTGAAACGGGCTTTCCGTCAACCACCAGGGTGGAGTAATAGATCGCCGAAGGAAGATGTGCTGTGCAAAATGTAACAGTTCCCGACAGGGAGACCATTTGGCCGGCCGAAACAAGGTTTCCGTATGTATTGCGAAGTTCAATTTTCCCTGGCTTCCCGGGAGGCAATGTATAATTGAGAATGAGTTGGTCATTTGCAGGAATGGGACCACCGGCCGAGAATACGATTGGTGATGCCGGAATATTTTCCGTTGCAAATGGAAAGGTAGCATAATGTGCGGTCATGCTGACAGAGTCGGCAGGACTGGATTCGTTAAAAAAGGTCCAGCGTATCACGCTGACGCCCCTGCTCCCGTGCGGTCCGAAATGACCAAAACACCCTGAGACCGTTTCGCCAGGAAGCATGACCAGGGGTTCTGATGAGACCATCATTTCGGGGCCATAACAGTATCCCGCCCAGCAGATGGAAGAACTTGTTTCGGGCAGCATGGTGATCTCCTCTTTCTTCATCATTACCCGAAGGGTGTTACCGCTTATGTTGGTAAGATGAAGCCAGGTAATCAATTGCAGGGTATCGGATGGCCCGGATTGAACCACATCTGCCCCGTTGGCAAGGGGACCGGCATCATCTGCAAGGGTAAAACTCTGGCCGAAAGAGGGACACCCGAAGATGACCATCAGGAAAAATGTCAGCGCGAAATTTTTCATGGATCAAAATTAATACTTTTTTTTAAAGGATATTACTTCCCGTTGCAGGATTTCAATACATGCGCTGTCAGTTTTTTTTGCCACGAAGACTCAAAGGCGCCAGGCTCCACTAAGAATTGAGGATAGCCTGACGTTTGGCTGTGCGCCGTTTTGCAAGCCACCAGGCGAGAAATCCGCTGACAAGGATAAAGAGGGTTGCCAGGCCGACAAGTGGGACGACAAGAATGTAGAAAGGCCCGAGAATGGGTTCGAAGATGCGGCCGGTATGGATTTCAAGGGAGGTATTCCACAATGACATCGGGCTGGCTGCAATGACTGATGACGGAACAGGCGGAAACGGATTTTTCCCTTCAAGCGCAAATGCCCCGTGGGCGTAATCGAATATGACGCTTGCAGCATTGCTGCACCTGATATAGCCGGCCACGGTCACATTGCCAAAAGGCGGCCCGCCCTGACCGGTATCAACATATCCGGTCCTGGTGATGCAGTCAATGGTTCGGCCGGTAGCCGGCTCCCAGTCAAAGATCCCGCTGAATGAACCCACCAGGTAATGCCCCGGGCCTGTTTTTTCAAAAACATTGATCCCCATCACACTGACAGGGGGTTGAACAGGAAAGATCTTGAGATCGCTGCTGAATTTGTCATCAGAATAATAAACACCCTCACTTGTCGCAACCAGGTACCTTCCCTGTTCTTTATCGTATAAAAGATCGCGGAACCGGTCAAACCATGGATTGGGATTGTCGAGTTCTGTATATTTTAGTTTTGCAACCCGCTCACCGGCAATCGGAATGAGCAGGGGCGGCCTCAGGAAAATCCCTGTGGTGGTATTAACCAGGAGAATTATAATTGCCCAGGAGCCAAGTACGTTGTGCAATTTCAGGGAGGTGCGGTTGAGCCGCTTCAACCTGGAACGGCGTATGCTGTCTTTCAGCCTTTTCAACCGGGAAGGCACAAAGAAACAGATCAGCCCCGTAATGCATAAAATGATAAATACAATGCCAACGCAATCAACGATCAGTTTTCCTGCAAAACCATAAATTTCGCCGCTGTGGATCACCCACAGGGTTTTGAAAAGACCAACCTTACCATCGCTGTCTTCGCCTTTTGGAACGGGTATTTCGCTAAAATCATGGTACCGGGAAGCGCCGGTTGCAACATATAGATTCGAACGGGTCATCACCAGCAAACGGTCGTCAACCTGCAGCACTTTTACCACTCGGGTGACGTCAACAGGCAGTGCTGTTTTTACCCATACCCCGCCATGAAAATGGTAAAGGCCGAACAATGTGCCTGCATACAATCCTGAAGCAGGCGACCAGGAGAGCGTGTTGATTTTCCTGTTGTCAATTCCCTCGGGGAAACCCGCGTTCAGGTCGTGGAAAGTTTTAAAGGTACTGTCTGTCAGCCATAACCCGGTGTTTCCATAAACCAGGATGCTGTCGCCACCTGCTTTTACTGCACCTTTCACCGCTGCCAGGTTCCAGTTGTTGTACCTGTAGCCCGGGGGCAACAATTTCCGGTTTATATCCACCTGGGAAAGCATTTCCCGGTGATTCAGGATGATACCTGAAACCGCAAAAAAAAAGATGAATATTGTGGCGAAAAGGCTAAACCATTTGTGGTATTTTCGAAAAAAATTCACCATTTCGCTATTTCACCATTTCGCTGTTTTAAAACAGGTATGGAACATCCCGTCTTCGCCGGGTTCAGAAAAAGAGTCAAATCCAGCCGCGGCCATTTTTTCGATCATGGGTGTGGGGGGAAACGGGGTGATGATCTCGAAAATTTCTCCCGGCTTTAATGCTGCACATTCCTGTTGTACCTGTTCGAACGGATGAATGCCCCGGGCCAGCAATGGCCTGGCATCCAGGGTGATTTTAATATTGTCGTTGTTAAACCAATCGGGCGTGTTCATCGTGTGTTTTTTAATATTTTTTGATGTTGGGGCGACTCCGGGAGTCGCCCAGATAGAAATTTTATCAGTGGGGCGACTCCGGGAGTCGCCCAGATAGAAATTTTAACGGTAACTGAGGAGACGCTGGTCTCCGCTGATCTTTCGTTTTTCCGTCAAATCCTGGGATACTTCCATCGTTCCAAGGTATTCTCCCTTTTCATTCCGCAGTGCGAAATATTCAATATGGATAAATTTGTCCCCCATCTGGATCCAGAAAGGAGCGCTGTCGGCAGCCCCGCTTTTAAAGTCGCGGATGATCTGGTCGACCACATGAACACTTGAAGGCGGATGGCACATCCTGACATCGCGCCCCAGAATCGCCCGGTTCCGGTCGAAAACACGCTCCTTGCCCTGCGAGAAATATTTCACCTTGTCGTCCTTGTCAACAAATGTAATATCCACAGGCAATGCATTTAACACCGCCAGGATCTGTTCGGAAGTAAATTTACCGCTGGGAAGGCTGATGGTTCCCTCCTCTGCCGAGGTTGATTCCACGATCTCCACACCCCGGGGCTTCCAGGTGATGGCGGGATCATAGAGGCAGTATCCGATTTCATTGGTCTGCCTGTAAATCTCGTACCAGTCTGTTTCCGTCAGTTTATCGAGGGCCATGGGAAAAAGAATTTCGTCCTCTTTCATGATCATGGCGGTAATTGCATTGACTGCAGGGTCCAGGTGAAGTTCGATTTTCATCTGCATCATATCCGGTGTAAATTCGCCGGGCATGTTCAGCACATTGATCGCATTTTTGAGCAGGTCGCGGGTTTCATCGTGCTTGCCCCACATCACCTTTGGCGGACCGGTGATTCCACACTTCTCAAGGAAAGGAAATAGCAGGTTCTCCTTGCGGCGGTAGTGCTTGTCGACATCCATCAGATTGTTGAAAAGTCCTTTTACTAAATTGATGTACTTCTCATTTCCCGGTACTGAAAGTTCTGCTTCCGACCGGCTGAAGAGTTCGCGCAGTTGTTTTACAACTTTTTCCAGCTCACGGTTTTCCCTTTTAAATGTATCAACCGGATGGCCGGGCGCCACGATTTTCATTCCAGAAAGATCGATATGCCCTTCCAGCGCCTGGCTGTGAATGTCGCACAGCCTGAGCACTTCCGACTCGGGAAGCCCTTCGCTGATCAGTTCCTGTTCCACCTCCACGACCTCGCCGTAGGGTATTTTTGTCAGCAGTTCGATCATGCGTGCCCGCACGGCGTCGGGCGCCACACCTTCGTGGAGCTGAAGGATCATGTGCTTCAGCAGTTCTTTCCTGCTTTGGGAGTTGTTTATGAGTTCGCTCATGGTTGTTTTCTTTTTTATCCTCAGGCTGAAGCCTGAGGTTCAGGCTGAAGCCCGGGGTTGTTATCCTTTGATCATGGTCAGCACCATCTTAAACTTTTCCAGTGCATTTACTGCATGCGGGATCCCCGCCGGCATGATGATGGCTTCTCCGGCGGTCAGAATATTCGGAACTTCATTGATGATAACTTCGGCTTTCCCTTCAATGACCTGCAACATGGCATCGTAGGGAGCGGAATGGGTGCTCAGGCGCTGCCCCTGGTCAAAGGAGAATAGGGTTACCGTTCCAACCGGACGATCGATCACACGTTTGCTGATGATCCCTTCGGAGGAATATTCCACCTTTTCGGGAAACCGGAACACGTTGGAGTGTTCGAAGATACTTTTTTCCATGATTTAAATTTATTTCAAAGTGCAAAATGCAAAGTCAAATCTCAAATCTGCACCCCCGTTGGGAATACCTTGTTTTGATTTTTGACTTTGCATTTTTCATTTTTATTTATTTTTTTCGACGGACCATCCGCCTTTCAATCCAAAGATAAACCAGGCCAAAGCCAGGGTTCCTGCGGCAAACACGGTATCCCCAATTACCCTGAGCCAACGCAGGAAGGCAATTGTGGGATCCTGCATGAATTCGGCTGAGCGTGCATACCACATCCCAGTTCTCACACTCACCCAGGTCTGGGCCAGTCCGACCGGCAGCACGCTGATCAAAACCATCAGTGCCAGCCCGATGTTGATGGCCCAGAATGCAAATTTCACCCATTTTTCGTTCCAAACTTTCTCCGGTTCCATACTTTTCAGCACAAACAGCATGAGCCCGATGCCGAGCATGCCATAAACGCCAAACAACGCGGTGTGCCCATGAACAGGAGTTGTATTCAGGCCCTGCATGTAATACAAAGCGATCGGCGGGTTGATCAGGAATCCAAAAATACCTGCACCGACCAGGTTCCAGAAGGCTACCGAAAGGAAGAAGTAAATCGGCCATTTATACCCGGCAATCCAGTTCCTGCTTTGGGAAATTTTATAATTCCCGTAGCCTTCAAAACCCATCAGCACCAGCGGAACCACTTCGAGGGCACTGA
This sequence comes from Bacteroidota bacterium, assembly GCA_026391835.1. Classification (GTDB taxonomy): domain Bacteria; phylum Bacteroidota; class Bacteroidia; order Bacteroidales; family FEN-979; genus CAIVAT01. The sequence continues at coordinate 65,983 of JAPLDF010000030.1, read as the reverse complement.
AGGTCGCCCCCAGTGCGAGAACCGCCGTGGGTGTCCCGGTGAAATAGAGATGGTGGAATGTTCCCAGGATCCCTCCCGAAAGGAACACGATGGTAGAAATAAGCACACCGGCCGTGGCAGTGGAAATGCGGACCAGTCCAAGGCGTACGAAGAGAAAGGCAATGGCCACGGTGGCAAAGACTTCAAAAAAACCCTCCACCCAGAGGTGAACCACCCACCAGCGCCAGTATTCTGCTACGGCAAGATTCGTCTGGCGGCCCCACATCAGGCCGGCACCATAAAATGCAGCGATGGCGATGGTTGATATCAGGAACATGGTCAGCAGTGATTTGTTTTCCGATTTGGCCCTGAGGGCAGGCATGAGTCCGCGGGCCATTAAAACCAGCCAGATGACCAGACCGACAAAAAGGAACAGCTGCCAGAACCGGCCAAGGTCAACATATTCATAACCCTGGTGCCCGAACCAGAAGTTGGTGACCAGTCCCAAACGCTGCATGACGCCAAACCATTGGCCGATGAGCGAGCCAACAACGATCACCAGCAAGGCAATAAAAAGAAAATTCACGCCCAATGCCTGGAATCTTGGCTCTTTCCCGGATACTGCCGGGGCAAGATATAAACCCGTAGCGAGCCATGAGGTTGCTATCCAGAAGATGGCCAGCTGGATGTGCCAGGTGCGGGAGATGGAATAGGGCAGGATTCCGGAAAGCGGCAAACCGTAAAAAGCCTGTCCCTCAACACCATAATGTGCTGTGATCACCCCCATAAGTATCTGGACAAGGATCAGTGCAGTTACCACCCAGAAATATTTCAGGGTGGCCTTCATGGAAGGTGTGAAAATACCTCCCAACAATGGGTCCTTGTTGGGGATCTCACTTTCCAAAAGCCCTTCCTCCTTCCGTGAAGCATAGTACCAGCCCATGAGGCCGATACCGGCGATGAGCATGATGACACTGAAACCGGTCCAGAGGATCAGGGAACTCGTCGGCTTGTTGTCGACCAGTTCTTCCGAAGGCCAGTTGTTGGTGTAGGATATTTCGCTCCCGGGGCGGTCTGTGACACACGTCCACGAGATCCAGAAAAAGAAGGCGTTCATCTGGTTCATCCGTCCCTGGTCCTTGATTGTATTGGGTGGTATTGCATAGGCATCGCGCAATTTTTCAAGTTTGGGATCGGCCATGAAGAGGCTGGTATAATGTTCACCCACAGCTTTGATGGCCCGTGCACGCAATGGAGAAATTACTATTTTCCCGGTAGCGGCATCGTAGGTATTGGTGCGAAGTTCATGCTGCAACCTGATCTTCAGCATGGCTTTCTGCTCAGCTGTTACATCGGCGTATGCCTTGTGATACGAGGTATCGGCAAGGTAATCCAGTATATACACCGATTCGCGGTGCAACCAGTCGGCCGACCAGTCGGGTGCAACATATGAACCGTGTCCCCATACCGTACCCACCTCCTGCCCCCCGATAGACTGCCAGATATTCTGGCCGTCTTTAACATCCTGCCCTGAAAATAATACCGTTCCGTCTGTGGTGACAACCTCCGAAGGAATTGGCGGAGCCTGTTTATAGATCTCCCTGCCATAATATATCAGGACGGAGAAGGATATTGTCATTACGGCGATGAAGCCGAACCATAGTTTTCTTGTTTTCATGATGTATTTTTTTTATGTTGGGGCGGGTTCTGAACCCGCCCTTACCGCTTTTTATATTGGGGCGGGGAAGAGCCCGCCCTTACCGCTTTTTATATTGGGGCGGGGAAGAGCCCGCCCTTACCGCTTTTTATGTTGGGGCGGGTTCTGAGCCCGCCCTTACCGCTTTTTACGTTGGGGCGGGTTCAGAACCCGCCCTTACTTCTTTATCCATGGGGCGGGGAAGAACCCGCCCTTACCTCCGTGGCTCAGACCCAGTCCTCCTGGGTGACCTCGCCCAGCAGGCTGACGATGGCCTGCTTGATGGGGATGTTCCGGCCGGCATTGGTCCGGGCCGTTTGCGCCATGAGAAGGAGCCCCCCGCAACAGGGTACCTCCATCATCACCACTGTGAGGGAGTTGATCCTGGTGTCGGCGATCATGGAGGTGAGTTTCTGGACGTAGGATTCCTTGTTGCTGTCAAGTTTCGGACAGGCAATGGCAAGGGATTTTCCTTTGAGGAAGCGTTCATGGAAATTACCCATTGCAAAGGCTGCACAGTCGGCGGCAAGCACCACATCTGCATTTTTGAAATAGGAGGCCTGCGGGTTAAGCAGGTGCAATTGCACGGGCCATTGCTGCAATTCGGATTTGGCGGCATGTAGATTCGGGGCATGCCCCGAATCGGATTGCCCCGAAACTACCACCGTGTTTTCACGAAAATCTTTTGCCATCGAGCCGGGGCATCCACATTCACCATGGGATTCGGGCTGGGACGGGGCATGCCCCGCCTGTAAGTTTGGATTCATCATAATGTTGTTTTCTTTTAAATAGTCTATTGCCTGTTGTAAAAATTCCGTTTCGTTGTGATCACGCAGATGGTCCAGGTGAGCAAGGATGGTATTCCTTCCCTTGGGAACCATGACCTCCATCACCTTCCGCTCATCATAGGGTTCGGCTTCACGCTCAATGATCTCAATGGCACCTTCGGGGCAATGGCCAATGCATGCACCAAGACCATCGCAGAACAAATCGCTGATAAGCCTTGCCTTCCCGTCGATAAGCTGCATGGCTCCTTCGTGACAGTTGGGAATACAAATGCCGCATCCGTTGCATTTTTCTTCGTCGATCTGAATAATTTTCCGTTTCATATAATTATAGGTGTAATTAGGTATCTAATTGCCTGTTTAAAGACAAAAAAAATCAAAGATATGATTGCAATGTTTGTTCGTGCAGGAATTTTTTGAATTCTGTTGTCAGTTTATTCACGACTGTTCCCATCAGACAGCGGTCAAAACCGCAGAGATCATAAGATAAGGGGCATTCGCCGACATCAAGTTGTCCTTCGATGGACTGGTAGATATCAAGCAGGCTGACATTTTTAGGCTCCATTTTCATGGAGAAACCGCCTGAAGGGCCACGCACGGATTTAAGCATGTCGTTTTTTACCAGACGCTGTAAAACTTTCGCAATGTGGTTTTTTGAAAATCCGGTAATTTCGGCGATCTTTACCGCATTAATGCCGTTTCCGGAGCGGGCAATCAAAACCATGCTGTGAATTGCGATCGAAGAGGCTTCGGAGAGGGCAAAAATCTTAGACATGGTTAATTCTGGTATTTGAATACGCAAATGTAGATACTATTTTTTAATCTTCGACAAAGAACCGAAAAAAAAAATAAAATATTTTCTATTTCGTTGTGAACCTGTTCAATAAACATATAAAAATTGTTGTTTTTCGTCGATTTATTAATGCAAAAACGACGGGACCTGTTTTATTAATAACACTGTTTTGGGGATTTTCGGTGTTTTGGGGGCCACTGCTATTTCGGGACTGAAGATGCGTAACTTTGTGGTCATCCCCCGGGAAAACCAGTACCGGCTGAAGCTCGACATGAATGGCTGGGCAAAAGGCATCTGCCTGGCAGAAATCCGGAGTTCAAAAGAGACCCGGGTGGTGAAAATCGTGAAAAACTGACACTTTCAATCCCATATGGTCAAAGTCATCTCAAGTTTGCAGAACCCGCTGATAAAAAATGTGCTGCTCCTCAGCGATAAACCCCGGGCCCGAAAGGAACAAAACCGGATCGTGATCGAAGGCCTTCGTGAAATAAGGCTTGCCATCATGAGCGGGTTCAACATTACGGATCTTTTATATTGCCCGGGCCTGGTTTCGGCTGCCGACCTGAAGTCATTGGCCGCAGAGGAAAAGCACACAGAAATGATCGAAGTATCGCCGGATGTTTTTAACCGCATGGCCTACCGCAGGGACAGTGGCGGTTTAATCGCCCTGGCCGAACCAAGGCGGCAGGTTTTTAGTGATTTGCTGCTCGGCAAACAGCCACTCCTGCTGGTTCTTGAGACCGTGGAAAAACCGGGAAACCTGGGGGCCCTTCTCCGGACCGCCGACGCTGCCAACCTTGATGCCGTGATTATCTGCGACCCGCAAACAGACATATACAATCCCAACGCAATCCGCTCAAGCATTGGCTGCATCTTTAGCATGCCCATAGTTACCGCTGCCTCAGGGGATGCCATCGCCTGGATGCGTGGTGCCGGCATTAAAATCCTCGGAACAGCGCTTACAGCCAGCCACTTCTACCATGAAACGGATTTCTGCCAGCCGGCTGCCATTGTCATGGGATCGGAAGCGAACGGGTTGAGCAGCACCTGGCTTGAAGAGGCCGACGATCTCATAAAAATCCCCATGAGGGGGAAAATCGACTCCATGAATGTATCGGCATCAGCGGCCATCGTTGTTTTTGAGGCGATGCGGCAAAGGGGTTTTTTGTAACTCCTCCTTTGGAAGGAGAAGTAGCTCCTCCTTCCAAAGGAGGAGTGGGGCTATTTGTATTTTTCGTCGCCGGGTTTCAATTCGATGAACCCTTTGGGCATTTTGCTTTTAAAGTCGATGAGGTTGCCTGTTACCGGGTGACGGATTGAAAGATAGAAGGCATGCAGCCGGATCCGTCGCTCGTATTGCGCGTCGGCGCCGTATCGCCGGTCGCCGACAACCGGGCAATTCATCTCCGACAGGTGAACCCGGATCTGGTTCTTGCGGCCGGTTTCCAGTTCGACTTCCAGCAGCGCATAATCAGGTGTGCGGTCCATTACCCGGTAGTGTGTGATCCCGAGTTTGGCGCCTTCTTCCATTTTGACCGAATAGACTTTCTGGTCCCGTCCTTCAACCAGCCAGCTGCGGATGGTACCTTTGTCCTCTTTGGGCTGCCCTTCGACCAAGGCATAGTATAACTTTTTGGTGTCCATCCAATGGTTCTTGATCTCCTCCTGGATCTTCTCGCTTTTGGCGAAAAGCAGGATCCCGGAAACTTCGCGGTCGAGCCTGTGAACAACAAACAACCGCTCCCTCCCTTTTGTGTTTTCCTTGACGTAGGCCGCCATCTGCTGGTAAAATGACGTGCCCCCAAGCCCCCGGTCGCCGATGGTGAGCAAACCGGCAGGTTTTACCGCAACCAGGATGGCGTCATCTTCAAACAGCACCTGGTAGGGCGGCTTGACCTTGTTGATCTTAACTGCCTGTTTCACATATTCAACGGCATCTCCAACCTTCAGCACCGTGGCGGGGTTGGTGACCATCTTCCCGTTTACCCGCACATTGCCGTGAACGATCTTGTTCTTTGCTGTTGTTTTTGATGCCGACTGGAGTTCCCCCAGCATGTACTCCAGAAGGGATGTTTCCGTGGTGATTTTTACTTTCATGATTTTACCGTTATTGCCCCCTGTTCAGATGCCTCCGGGTTTGCAAATTTAAGCACAAAATGTCAATTCAGGGGATGTTCATTATCTGCCAGTTGTTCCTGCAGACCAATTATCTGGCGGTAGAGCTCTATCTGATATTTCTTCCACTCATCAAAATCGATCTCCGGGAAACTCAATTTCCGGGATAACCCGGCAATGATAAATTCTGCGGCATTTTCTCCATACCTGCTGATGACCTCGGATTTAAACGGGTGATATCTCAAATCAAGCAGTTCATCTCTTTTGGCTTTATCAAAACCCGGGCCGGTGGCAGCAACATATCGTTCTTTTGGCCGGTTCCAGTCAATTGTATCATCAACCCTGCAGACGATCTCAAGAAATTCCCTTTTGTAATGATCCTTTGAAAGAAATTTCCTGGAAAATCCTTTAACAAACGGATTTCCGATAAAAGTGGTTGTGTCTTTTAAAATATCCTCGAGTTGGGTGTCGCTCACAATTTGATACGGTGGCATATTCAGGTTCCGGGCAATCCGGTCTCTTACCATGAACAATTCAAGCAGTTTTTCCTGATGGTATTCCGAAAATGTCCGAAGTTGTTTTGATGAAAGCTTCGGGGCGAAATCTTTGGTGGTTGAAAGCTCGAGCAACCAGTTTTCCTCCCGGATAAAACCAGATACATTCCTGTCTTCTGCCTCAATTTCCAACATTGATTTTAACAATATCAGGTGAATGACATCATTGCTGGCATAGATAATCTGCGCTAAATCCAGTGGCCTCTTTATCCAGTCGGAGGTCTGCAGGGATTTGTCCAATTCTATTCCAAAAACTGACTTAAGCAACTTGGAGAATGACTTTTCGCTCCTGTTGCACAGGGCTGAAGCAACTTGGACATCAAAAACATTTTTTGGACTGCATCCTTTTCTCTTCAGCAAATCAACATCTTCCCTGCCGGAATAGACAATCTTACAAATACTTTCATTTTCAAAGACAGGCCATAAAGGTTTCAGGTCTTTGATCATGACGGCATCTATGATAAAACAGGTTGCCCCGTCAAATATTTGCAAAAGCAGCAGTTGAAATCCATATCCCCGCTTGAACCTGTCAAATTCCGTATCAAAAGAAAATTCTTTTACAATACTCAACCAACCTGCCAGCGCTGCCAATTTTTCTTCATCATCAATTATTTGAATTGGTATTTGTCCGTTAATTAATTTGTCAACATTCATTGAAAAGTTAGTTTATAATAATGAGTTTCAAAAAAAGCAGGTCATGTGTAGTTAAGAAGTTAAAGGCGGTTTATCCTTGTTAATGCCTACTTCAGCTTCACGGACATCAATACCGGCTGATGATCGGAACAGGCAAACCCCATCGGGATGGCGCAAATGCTTTTCACTTCGATATTGGGTGAAATAACAAAAAAATCGATGATGGTTGTTTTCGTCACACCCCTCTTATAAGGGCTATCCAGGTAACGGTTGGTTGCATGGCCCGGGTCAAAAACGAACTGCCAGCCCGGTAAAAAGCCGGGTTCAATTGGAGGATCGACACCCGTTCCAAGGTCACCCGGGCCGATCGAAGCGACATTGAAACCCCGGGGGTTGCTGTTCCAGTCGCCCCCGGCAACCACATAGTTGCCGCGAAGGTATTCAGATTTCATTGTTGAATCAAGGATGTAAAGCTCCCTTTTCCGAAGGGCCCCCGTTGAGTCAAAAGCCGAATTGTGTGTATTGATGACCACCAGCTCCCTGCCATTGTCAAGGCCGAACCGGAGCAGGATAAAGCACCTTTTCAGAAAGACAAGACGTTTGGGCCATGGGAAAAAAGCGTCATAATAGCGGACTTCCGCCTGCACCGGCATGAACTGCGACCACGCCGCCAGGCCGGAAACAACCCGCCCCATTGGTTTCCGAACAGGCACCGGCACAAACCGGCAATCGTAATTTGTTGCATATACCCTGGCAAATTCAGGCAACAATGCCGAAAGTCCTGAAACTTCATCGGTAAACCAAGATCTTTTTGCATGTACATCAATTTCCTGGAGAAAAATAAAATCAACCGTATCATGGGCTTTCACCTGTCTTTTTATTCCGTCAAAGTATTGGCTGCATTGATGCTGTTCAGGAATGACCTTTTTGCCGCCGTCATAAAAAAAATCCTGTTCACTGCCCAACCCGGCATAACCGATATTCCAGGTCATAAAGGTGAATTCACGCTTCGAAGGGTCCATTCGCCTGCCATTTCCACTTATTTCAGGCTTGAACTGTTCAGGCGGGGAGAATTCTGTCAGCATTAAAAATCCAACAAACCCGGCAAAACACAATATGGTGCCACCTGCCAATATTCCAAATATCCAGACAATCATCGCCCGAGCTTTCATGAGTTAACGTTGTTGTTGCGAAAAGGAGCTTAAAACACTGTGTTTCACCAACCCGTTATTTTTTATTATTCCTGCTTACCCTGTTTCCGAAGTATAAACTTCGAAAGTACTCAATATTTAGTAACTTTACCTTCTCAATTTAATATTCAAACAACCAGATGCCCCTTCTCGGATCACTCATCCGTAAAGCCTACGAACTGCGACAGTTTCCCATTGACATCCGCACCATTGATCCCGTGCGGGAACAGGAAAAAGTACTGAAAAAATTGTTGCTGAAAGCACGCAATACCGCCTTTGGTGAGTACTACGATTTTGCAGTCATGGCCGACCACCCCAATTTCATGGACCTGTTCAGGTCGCGGGTTCCGGTTCACGATTACAACTCGATGTTCAAGAACTGGTGGTACCGCAGTCTCAACGGGGAGCCTTATGTAGCCTGGCCGGGAAGGGTAAAATATTTCGCACTGACATCGGGAACTTCCGAGGCTTCCTCGAAGCACATCCCGGTAACGCCCGATATGCTCCGGGCCATTCAGCGGGCAAGTGTGCGCCAGCTGGTTTCCACCACCAAGTATGGTTTTCCCGATGAGTTTTATGAAAAGGGGATCCTGATGATCGGCGGCAGCACCCACCTTCAGTACAACGGCACTTACTACCAGGGCGACCTCTCGGGGATTACCGCCAAGAACATCCCTTTCTGGTTCCAGCACTTCTACAAACCAGGCAGGCTCATCTCCCGGGAACACGAATGGACGGCGAAACTGAACGAAATTGTCAGGAATGCCAGGAACTGGGATATCGGCATCATCGTAGGCGTCCCTGCATGGGTTCAGATCATGATGGAAAAAATAATCGCCCATCACGGCGTTCAAACCATTCATGATATCTGGCCAAACCTCTCGGCATACGTACACAGCGGCGTCTCTTTTGAACCATACATGCGGAGTTTCCGCAAATTGCTCGCGCATCCGATCCTTTATAACGAATCATATCTTGCCTCTGAAGGTTACATTGCCTACCAGCAGCCGGGCAACCTGAATTGCATGGAGATGATCCTCAACAATGGCATTTTTTATGAGTTCATCCCATACAACAGCGCCAATTTCGACAGTGAAGGCAATTTGAAACCGAACCCCGAAACCCTTACCATCGCACAGGTGGAGCCGGGAAAGGAGTATGCCCTGCTGATGTCGACCTGCGCCGGGGCGTGGAGATACCTCATCGGCGACACCATCAAATTTGTTTCCAGGGAAAGCAGCGAAATCGTGCTCACCGGCCGCACGAAGCAATTTATCAGCCTCTGTGGCGAGCATGTTTCACAGGACAACATCAACCGGGCCATCGGGATGCTCCAGGATGAATTCAACGTAAAGATCAGCGAATTCACCATCACCGGGATCAGTTACGGAAACCTTTTTGCACACCAGTGGTACCTGGGAACAGATGACGTGCTTGACCCGGCAGTTGCCGCATGCAAACTCGATGAATACCTCAAGGTACTGAACGACGACTACCGTGTTGAACGCATTGAAGCCATAAAAAACGTATCGGCAGAAGTGTTACCTTTGCATGTGTTTCACGACTGGATGAAAGCCCTTGGAAAAGAGGGAGGCGCTCATAAATTCCCCAGGGTTCTTAAAAACGGACAGCGGGAACAATGGGAAGCACACGTTAAATCATTCTTAAATACGGCAAATCGTTGAGTTCGATCCTACATCCCCTCTTCGAAGGCATCATCCTTGGACTGACTGTCGCCATTTCGGTTGGCCCGGCCCTGTTTGCCCTGCTGCAAACCAGCATCAAATACGGGATAAAAATCGGGATATTTCTCGCTGCCGGGATATTTGTCAGCGACCTCGCCCTGGTGGTGGGCTTTTATTTCGGAGCCTCCGCAATTGTCACCAACCCGAAATATCACCTGGTCTTGGGTATCATCGGCGGAATTGTGATGCTGGTTTACGGGATATATACTTTTTTCAAGAAAGTTTCCATGACCGAACAGGTGGAGGCCATCAGCGAGATCAAAGTCAAGAAAAAAGGGGCAATGCCCTATTTTTTCAAGGGTTTCGTGCTGAATTTTGCCAATCCGTTCCTCTGGGTTTTCTGGATCACCTCCATGCTTGCCATCAACGCCACATACGGTGGAAATCAAAAATCGGTAGCCCTGTTTTTTGCAGGGAGCCTGTCGATGATCCTGCTCACAGATATACTGAAAGTGGTGCTGGCCAACAAGATCAAAATTGCCGGCAATCCCCAGGTGAAACTCTGGATGAACAGGATCGTGGGACTTCTTTTCATGATCATCGGCACCTTCATCATCACCGGCTCGTTACTTGAATTTTTCAGGGGAATCTCTTTACAGGTACCATAAAATATTTACGAATTACGATTTACGATTGAGCGCGTGCAAATCGAAAATCGAAAATCGTATATCGTAAATTCTCTAGATGGATTTTATCAGTTTTTCAAACTCGTTCTTAAAGTTGGTGCCTATCGGGATCAAACGGTCCTTGATTTTCACATGGTTGCCCTCGATCAGGTCAATGCGCGACAAGGCAATGATGAACGATTTATGGATCCGGGGGAATGCGGAAGCCGGCAACAGTGTTTCTATGTTTTTCAGCGACTGGTAGCTGATGATCATTTTTTCATTTGTAAAGATTTTAACATAATCACCCAGCGCCTCGATATACAGGATGTCGTCGAGATTGACCTTGTAGGTTTTCTTGCTTGATTTGACAAAAATGAATGTATCTTCCTGCTTATCCGGCTCTTTCGTATCGAAATGCCGGTGTTCTTTTCCCCTGATCAGCTCTTCTGCCTTCTGGATGGCTTTGTAAAAACGGTCGAACGCAAAGGGTTTCATCAGGTAGTCCACCACATCCAGTTCATATCCCTGGATGGCAAATTCAGCATATGCGGTTGTGATGATCACCAGCGGCGGATTCTTCAGGGTCTTCAGAAAATCCATCCCGCTCAGCCTTGGCATGTTGATATCCAGGAACAGGAGGTCAACTTCGCAGTTATGTAAAACATCAATCGCTTCAATGGCGCTGTTGCACTTCTGAACGATTTCGAGGAAGGGGACATTCTCGGCATAGCGCTCAATGACACGTTGTGCCAGTGGCTCATCATCGATAATCAAACACCTGATATTCATGTAACAAATATAGTCAATTCCACCCGGTAAATGGTTAACGTCTGGGTTATGTTCAACGTGTGCCTGCCGGGGTACAGCAATTCGAGCCGTTTTTTAACATTCGACAACCCGAATCCCCCTTCGGCCGGCCTGCCCTGGAAGGGATCGATGCGATTTTCGATGGCAAAAACAACCCGGTCTTCATGTTCCAGGTTGAATAAAATATTTATGTAGGGGTTGTCGCTTTTTTCCTTCGACCCGTGTTTAAATGCATTTTCAATAAATGCGAGATATAAAAGCGGGGCAATTTTCACATCAACCTGGTCGCCTGTGACATTAAACTGAACGTCGAGGCTTTCATTTGACCGCAACCGTTCCAGGAACACATAACTCTGGAGAAATTCCAGCTGTTTGCCGACCGGTACCATATCATCTTTTGATTCATAAATGACATACCGCATCAGGTCGGAGAGTTTCAGGATCAGTTCAGGCGCTTTATCCGACTTGTCGAGACTCAGTGCATAAAGACTGTTCAGCGTATTGAAAAAGAAGTGGGGATTCACCTGGGCTTTGAGTGCCCTGAGCTCTGCCTCGATTTTTTGCTTTTCAACCTCCTTCATCCGTAATTCGACATCCTGCAGGGCGATTGAATCGCGCATAAACTTCAGCAGTGTGGAGACAATCAGGAAGAGCAGCACCAGGATGAACTCTGCAATAAATTCGGTGAAAAAATTCACCGGCTGCTTGCCACCCTCAAAAAAGAAGGTGACATAATAATTCAACAAGATGAAGAGCAGGATGTTGGCGACCTCAAGGATGGTAAACAACAGGAATTTCCGTTTGTTGAAAAACTCAGGGATAAGCCAAAGCAGGTTGATATACACGGAGATGGCAAGGAATCCGACAGTGATCAGGATGTTGGCTGCCAGGCGGAGGTTTATGTTGTAAAAATTAAAATCGCCGCGCGTATAAATGAGCACAACCGTAAAAAGGATAATGCTGATCAGCCAGAAAATCCCCTGCTGAAAAAGGAAGTGCCTCTTGTTCTTTTGGTAGAGGAGCGAAAAACCCATGGTATTGTTTTTTTTACAAAAATGGAGATTGATTTTGGATTTATCAATTTTTTTTGATGTCCGGCATGAAAAACAGGATGAAATCATCTGTTTATCAGGGTATCCTTTTAACCTAGCGCAGAAGGCACTGTAAATGTAAAATGCTGACATCCGCTGATCGGGCATTGAGCCGGCTCTGCAAAGGCAGTTACCTGCCAAAAGAAACCGGTCATCGAGTAAATCTTTTGTTTGTCAAAAAAAATTCCTTGTTGCTGAAAATGTCACTAATATTGCAATCCGTTTTCAATCAGCCACAAACCGGAGAAAATCAAAACTGTAACCTTAAAAATTTTTAACACGAAACAATTATGAAAACAGGTTTAAAAAAATTACAAATTGCCTTGATCGCGTTGGTTCTATTTGTGTCCGGCGGATCATTCGGTTATGCAGAAAATCCGCCTGATGAAGGAATGTGGCTTCCCCTGCTGCTTGAACGACTGAATTATGTCGACATGCAGAAAATGGGTCTTCACCTCACTGCCGATGAACTTTACAGCATCAACCACAACAGTTTAAAAGACGCCATTGTCGGGTTATCCGGAAATGGCGCTTCAGGTGGTTTTTTCTGCACGGCAGAGGTGGTTTCTTCCCAGGGACTCCTCTTCACAAACCATCATTGCGGTTATGGTTCTGTGCAGAATCACAGCACGCCGGAGCATGATTACCTCACCAATGGCTTCTGGGCAAAATCCATGAGCGAAGAGTTGTCAAATGAAGCGATGTGCGCCTCTTTCCTGCAACGGATCGACAATGTTACCGATTCCATTATTCCATTTCTTGCCGATACCCTGAAGGAGACCGACCGGGCAAACAAGGTAAAAGAGATTTCAACCCGGATCCGTAAAAGAGCTGAAGATGGCGGAAAATATGAAGCCTCTGTCAAATCATTCTATGGCGGAAACGAATATTACCTGTTCGTTTTCAAAACGTATAAAGATGTTCGCCTGGCCGGTGCGCCCCCCTCATCCATCGGAAAATTCGGCGGCGATACGGACAACTGGATGTGGCCGCGCCACACGGGTGACTTTACCATTTTTCGTGTATATACCGATCCTGACGGAAATCCCGCCAAGTATGACGCAAAAAACATCCCCCTGAAACCTGCCTACCACCTTCCGATCAGCCTGAAAGGCATTAAGAAAAATGATTTTGCCATGGTATGGGGTTACCCGGGATCAACATCCCGTTACCTCACTTCCTATGGCATTGAATACAACCTCCAGATTTTTTACCCGACACTCGTGAAGCTGTTTGGCAAAGAGCTGGACGTCATGAAGGAAAGAATGGACCAGGACAATGCGGTAAAAATTGCCTATGCTGCCAATTACGCCGGTATTGCCAACACCTGGAAAAACTTCATCGGCCAGTCAAGGATGCTTGTCCGAAATAAAGTGGAAGACAAGAAAAAAGTGATCGAACAGGATTTCACCACCTGGTGCGGCAAAGATGATGCGACACAGAAAAAGTACGGTAAGGTCCTTGACAACCTTCAAAAAAACTATGCCGATTTGAAAAAAATCGCCATCCCCTTCTTTTATGCAAACCTTGCAGGAACCGGCCTTGATATTGTTCAGCTGGCAAGCCAGTTTGGCGGACTCCAGGGTGCCCTTGAAAAAAAGAACAAAGATGCCATAAAAGAGGCCCAGTCAGGATTGAAAGAGACCGTTAAGGAACATTTCAAGGAATACGACCAGGCCATTGCGAAAAAAACCCTTGCCGAGATGCTCAGGATGTATGCAACAGATGTTTCAAAAGAGGAGCAACCGGGTATCTTTAAAATGATCGAAAAAGATTACAACAATGATTACACAGCCTTTGCCAATGCCGTGTATGAAACATCGGTATTTGCAACTCCCGGAAGCGCAAACAAATTCATCGACAAACCCAGCCTGAAGGTATTTAAAAAAGACCTGGGCTGGCAGCTTTCCGAATCAATGCAGGAGGCGATGGGTAAAAATGCAGCGGCTTATGGCACTGCAAGAGGAAATATCAGCGTGGCTAACCGCCAGTTCATTGCCGGCATCCGCGAGATGAACCCGAAACTCGTTAAATATCCCGATGCTAACTCCTCCATGCGCATGTCCTACGGCAGCGTGCTTGACTATTATCCTGCCGATGCCGTTCACTACGACTATGTGACCACCCTGAAAGGTGTGATGCAAAAGGAAGACCCCACCAACGAAGAATTCGTCGTTGAAAAGAAACTGAAAGAGCTTTTCCAGGCCAAAGATTACGGTCAGTATGGCGAAAACGGCGAAATGGTTGTCTGTTTCCTTACCACCAACGACATCACCGGCGGTAATTCAGGAAGCCCGGTTATCAATGGCGATGGCCAGCTGATCGGCCTTGCCTTCGACGGCAACTGGGAAGCCATGAGCGGCGACATCATGTTTGAACCCGACATGCAGCGCACCATCAACGTGGATGTCCGGTATGTTTTATTCATCATCGATAAATTTGCAGGCGCCACCAACCTGATCAATGAACTTACCCTGGTGAAATAAGAATTATTACCCAATACGGGAGAGGCTGTTTCGAATCAAACGAAACAGCCTTTTTTAATGGTCAGAACTTCTGCCTGTACAACATCTTGTTGTCCGGGTCGCCCGGCACATTGTACAGGTAATAAACAAAATCATTGTACACCCTGATCTTTTCGGGATAGTAATGCACAAACATCATGCGTTTTTTCAACACCCCTGAATTCAGATCAATCCCATACAGGCTGTATTGTCCGTTGGAAACAAATGTGGTATACACTTTCCCCGACCGTTCATCAATTATAACATCATTTGTCCACCGCCCGTCGCTGACCTGGTCGGTTCTCAGCGCAAGTTTGTACGAAAAATTACCGGTGAGGTCGTAAAACTCAATCTGCCGGTCGGGCGTATTAAAAATACAGGTGAACTCGCCTATACGGTACAGCGATGTCTTGATGGGCCGGTACAGTATTTTATGAACATAGTTCCAGGTTACAAAATCCTCCCTTGAATCAGGCGGAACCATGCTTCCCATCAGCCAGGCATCTTCAGAATTGCGCCGCAGCATTTTCTTTTTTTTCTCATCCC
Organism: Bacteroidota bacterium; assembly: GCA_026391835.1. Lineage (GTDB taxonomy): Bacteria > Bacteroidota > Bacteroidia > Bacteroidales > FEN-979 > CAIVAT01. Next base: position 50,937 of record JAPLDF010000030.1, on the reverse strand, counting down.
CGACCCGGGAAATGGCGTTTTTTTTGAAGGTCTTCCTGTTTATGCCATAATACTCCACCCCCTGCCCGAGATCGGTGACTCGCTGAAAAAACAGCACCTCCGGCGTAGCAGCCACACAATTTTTCAGCACATCGTCGAATTTCTTCAGGTTCACTGCGTGGATCAGGTGAAGCAGGTTCCCCTGCCTGAATACCTGGAATCCTGAATCATGGCTCAGTACGTGCAATGCTCCCAGGCAGTCCCTGAAAAGCCGGTAGGGCCTGAAATAAAAGGGGGTGGATGTTGCAACCGTATCACCATATATGCTTTTGCAAATCAACTCCGATTTCGACAGGTATTGTCTGAATATCAGCAGGTAAACCATGTTGCTGTCAATCTCGTAGTCAAGCACCGCGTAGTGATCGTCTTTGAAAAACGCCTCGTTCGCATTGGCCTTTATTTCAACTTCAGCCAGCTCTGCCACCGCAGGCAGCAAATAGATGGTAAGGGAATATGACGTTGCATCGAGTATGATATTTTTCGTCACATAGCCGACATGGCTTACAACCAGGCTGGCCGGGATCGAGTCAGTGAAAAATGAGAACTCCCCGTTCTTCCCGGTAACGGTCCCCGTCTTTGATCCGGGTATCGAAAGGTTGACATTGGCAACCGGCTTTTTGCTGACCTGGTCAACCACCTTGCCGTAAAAAAACTTATACCTGTCCTGTGCAGACAGATGGCTTGCAGTAAGCAATCCCAAACAAAGACAAACTAGAAGGAACTGAAAAATTTTATTCATACCTCTGGGCCGAAAGACAAATTTAGCAAAATATGCCTTGCTGGAAAAACAAATGTGAATTCCATTACTTTTGTGCTTTTTAACCAATTACCCGTTCAGAAATCCATAAATTCCTTATATGAGAAAATTCTCCTTCATTCTTTTCCTGGTTTTTGCTGCCGCAATGACCAGGGCCCAGGTTCCCAACAACGGCTTTGAAAACTGGTCAACGGTTGGGGCATACGACATGCCCGACCAGTGGGACAATCTGAATCCTTCCACCGCCGGAACCGGTATTTTCACATGTACCAAAGGCACCCCGGGTTCAACCGGGAATTCGTTCCTCAAACTTACTGCTACGGAGGTTCCCGGAATGGGCGTTGTTCCGGGAATCGCGGTTTGCGGGGCGCTGGACCAGGCATCCCGCCTGCAGGTGTCGGGTTATCCCTTTAGCCTGCGGCCTGCGAGTTTTGCCGGGAAATGGCAGTATATGATGTACGGAAGCGGGATCGGGTACATGGATGTCACCCTCACCCGCTGGGACGCACCAACCGCGTCAAGAAAAGTCGTCGCCATCTGTCACCAGGCTTTATCCGGGATGGTCATGATCTGGAGGAATTTCGACATCCCCTTTACCTACTATGATGGCCAGCAACCCGACACGTGCATGATTTTCCTCTCCTCAAGCGGTGCGGTGCCGGCAGCTGACGATTTCCTCTGGCTTGATGAGTTGCAATTTCAGGGCAGTGTGGACGGCATTGACGCCGGACCGGGATCTGTAAAACATCTTTACGTTTCACCAAACCCGGCAAACGGCTCCTTCAGTGCCCGGTTTTATTCAGAAAGCCCGGATCAGCTTGCACTTCGGCTGTTCGACAGTCGGGGGATGGTTGTTTGTGAACAAAAAGTGGAGGCGACACAGGGCGAAAACGAGACCGAAGTGGATACCAGGTCTCTTCCCGCCGGCCTCTACCTTTTAAAACTGGGTTCAGGTTCCTTCGGAATCTCTAAAAAGGTCGTCATTCAGTAATTACTGCTTTGCTGGTTTTCCGGGGAACCCGTCTTTCCTGGCAGCCAGCCCGTTTTCGGTTGTCGGTTATTTCTGAGAGCATGCCGAATAAACCGGGCATCCTGTCGATTTGCTTCAAATAATTGTTGCAACTGTCTGATTTATCATTAATTTAGTGGTATAATTCATACTACATGAAGCTGAAATACAAAATCCTGATCCATGTTGCTTTCTGGATTTACATGTTCAACCAGATTCTGCTGACCATTGCCATGTGGTCGGGTACCAAATACGATCCGTTTGAGGAGATAACCATATACCCGATCACCAGTTTCATCACCTTTTATTGTTTCTACATCGTTTACGGATTATTTTTCACACGGAAACGCAAGCTCTATCCGATTCTCCTGCTGATTGCTGTTATTGTCATCCTTATTCCCCTCAGGGTGGGAATTGAATACCTGTTCTGGAAACACATCGGGTTCAGCCACCTGAAGTCACCAAACTTACTGAACGTTGATAAAAGCTGGTGGTTTAACTCCCTGCGCCTGGTAATCATCTATGGTATTTACGCCCTGCTGATCCAGCTTGCCATTGGCTGGTTTGACACACAGAAGCTGAGAACCGAATTGCTGCTTGAAAAACAATCGGGAGAACTGGCACTACTCCGTTCGCAGATAAATCCACATTTTTTGTTCAACACACTGAACAACATTTATTCGCTTGTGTATAAAAAATCGGAAGATGCCCCCGAGGCGGTGATGAAAATGTCGTCGATCATGCGGTATATGCTGTACGATGCAACCACCGACAGCGTTCTGCTGGAGAAGGAGATCGAATACCTGAAAAGTTTTATAGAACTTGAAAAACTCCGGATCAGGCACAAAGATTTTGTGGCGTTTAACATTTCCGGTAATCTGGACGGGCGGACCATCGCACCCATGCTGCTCATCCCTTTTGTTGAAAACGCCTTCAAACATGGGAGCCGGACGGTGTCAAACCCGGGTATTACGATCAATTTGTCTATCGGCGCGCAACAAATCCTGTTTGACGTTACCAACCACGTCAGGAAAAACGGGAACAATGCAACCGACCAGGTCGGCGGCATCGGGTTGACAAACATCCGGCGCAGGCTCAACCTGCTTTACCCCGGCAAACATAAACTTGAAATAACTTCATCTGACGATTTGTTTAATGTTCAATTAATCCTCTGGATATGAGTATCAACTGTATTGCGATTGACGATGAGCCCCTGGCCCTCGACATCATCAAGGATTACTGTTCCAAAGTGGCATTCCTGAACCTCCTGAAAACATTCGACAATGCCATAGAGTCCATCGAATATATCCGGACCAACAAGATTGATCTTATCTTCCTGGATATACAGATGGAGGAACTCACAGGCATCCAGCTGCTGAATGCCCTGAAACACCGCCCCTTCGTAATTTTCACCACGGCCTATGAACGGTACGCCATCCAGGGTTTTGAACTCGACGTCGTGGATTACATGCTGAAACCGATCTCCTTTGAACGGTTTATAAAAGGCGTGAACAAGGTGTATGAGCGCATGCAGCTTGATTCAGGTACCGCCAAGCCTGAAAACGGTAAAGCCAAAACCGCTGAAACCTCCTTTTTCTTTGTGAAAACTGAAACCCGCATGGAACGCATCGAGAACAACGATGTACTTTATGTGGAGGGTATGGGCGATTACTGGCGGATCGTTACAAAAACACGAAGGATCATGACGCTCATGAATGCCCGGAAACTGGAGGAGATTTTACACGAACCTCAGTTCTGCCGGGTTCACAAATCGTTTTTTATTGCACTGGACAAGATCGAATCGATCGAACGCAACCGGATAAAAATCGGCGACCAGTATATTCCGGTCAGTGAAACCTACCACAAGGCCTTTTTTGATCTTGTCGAACGCAAAAAGCTGGCCTGAACCATCAGTGTTAAGTACGAAGGACGAATGACGAAGTACAAAGTTTGGGATTAGCAGGCCGTTGTTCGTCTTTCGAACTTTGTACTCCCCACTTTCGTTTGTACTTTGTAGGTTGTATTTCGTATTTAAAATGGGCGTTAATGCGGTAAATGTCAGGACCTTGTGGAACGCAAAAACTGGCCTGAACCATCAGGGTTTCATCAGGATTTCATCAGGATTTCATCAGGGTTTCATCAGGGTTTTATCAGGAGTTGTATATGCTCTTGTATATGCTTCGAATAAGCTTTCTATATGCTGTTGTATAAGCTTTGTATAAGCTCAGGATAAAACTGTGTCTATTGAAGGACTTTCAATAGTTCATTCAAGGTGTTGGGTGTGGCGATAATTTTTCTTGTATTTGGATCAAGCACCACCATCACCGGTGTTGCCAGTACATAGTAATCGGCAGCAACTTTGCTGCGAACGCCCTCCGCTGCGCGCAGGTGCTTCCATCCGCCAAGTTCTTTGATCTTTTTTTCCCAGGCTGGAATTTCTGTGTCGGTTTCATCAAGGCTGATGGCCAGCACCGATATGCTGTCTTTTAACTCCGGTTGCTGTTGCCATGGATAAAGAGCATCGACCGTTTCCATACAGTGGCTGCATCCTGCCGACCAGAATAAAAGCAGGAGGTACTTGCCGGATGTCTTAAACTTGTTCAATTCGAAGAGGTTGCCTGCCGGGTCCTTCATGGAAATGTCAGGGGCAATGCTTCCGGCAACAAGTGTTTCCATGCCTTTTAACCTCCGCTCTATCTCCTGCCTTTTGGAGGTGAGGCAGTTTGGATCATTCGTATAGGGTTCCAGGATCTTCATGCCTGCCGTAATGCCGTTTGACTCATAGCCGCGGAAAAAATAATCCACCATCCAGCCATAAACCAGCGGATGCCCCTGTTTGGCCTTTTCAATGGCGGTTTTTCCTGCCAGCGGGAACAGGGAGTCACGCAATGCGGTGGTGGTCGACAACTGGCCGTACAGGTTGACATAACCATCCATCCATTTGTTCAGTTCGGCTGTTTTGATCAGCAGGGGATCCTTGAAATCCATCCCGTCAAAGTAGTGGTCGATCAGGCTGTGGATCCGGTCGGTTTCGCTTCCCCTGAGGGCAATCCGGGGAATATACTGAAAATGATACAGGTTGCTCACAAACAGGTCCTTATCTTCCAGGGCCCGTGCGGTCAGCCACTGGTTGTAGGCATCCCGCCGCTGCTCATACTCTTTGATCCCCTGCAGGTAAAACTTTGATTCTGCATCATCATAGTTCATCAGGAAATTCTGCAGCAGGCCGATTTTTTCTTTTTGCCTGCCATTTTCCTTTGAGAACTTCACAAATGTTGCGTTCTCCAGTTCATCCGGCTGAAACCGGGTGCTGTCGCCGTTGTTGCAATATTTCGGGCTTACCCACAGCTCCAGGTCCTGCTGATAGGCAAAAATATTCTTCTCCGAGGGATAAGGCGTGCTTGATTCATTCTCCTTATAATCGAACCGTATTACAAATTCTCCCGGAAGTTTGTCTTTGGGGATCGTGATTTTTGTTGTTTCTCCATCTTTGATGCCCGGCACCTCTACAATGGGTTTGAACGTTTTGGAAATTGTCAGCGCCAGCAGGCTGATTTTGCTTTCATAAACACCACGGAGGTGGAGGGTGAGGGTCAGATCTTTTGTTTGTGCTGAAGCGAAAAAGGAGAGGGTCAGCATTTGCAGCACAACGATTGTAATTATCCCGGTTATTCGCATAGTTTTGGTCTTGAGGTAAGGGATTGTCATGGTAAAAATTTTTACAAATATACAACGGGAAATTCACACCGGAAACTCTTTATCCCCTAAATTAATCAGCACATGCACATGTTTCTGCCTCACACTCCCGGCACAGGTTATTCTTTAAGACAGCACAATGTAAAGTTGCATGTTTTTTTTATACTTCAGCGATGTTAACCTGTAAATGCTTCAAAGCTCTCAACTAGTTTTTAACGACCTTCGCAATCTCCGAACGCTCCCCCGACTGCACGTGCACCATGTACATGCCAACCGGCCTGCCCGAAAGTGAGAATTGCAATTTCGCATCGCCAATCATGGTTTTTTGGAGGAGCTGGCATCCCTGCATGCTGTAAACTGTTACGCTGGCAACCGTGTTTGCATCAGTACCCACCAACTCAACAATAACAATATCTGCCGTGGGATTGGGATACAATTTGACAAACTGATTTTTTACACCCGGTGTTACACCCAGTTCATCCTCCTTAAGAAAAGTATTGGCCACCAACGGATTAAACGCAGCACCGCAGTAAGTACCGTTGGTGGTGATATAACCATGAAGGTACCCGCCGCTGCTGACCTTTGCTCCTGCCAGCATATATACTTTACTTCCGGCTACAAGGGTTACACTGCCTCCGTTATCCACCAGGAACACATTCCCACTTCCGGCTATAGTGAGTATTTGCGTGGCATCATAACAGGTTGAAACCCCATTGGGAATGGTGATGTTCGCCAGTTCCTGGTTTGCAGGAGGCGTGGCGGTTTTTACCCCGGTAAACGATCCGAATGAACCCAATCCCAGGGCCGTTAACTGGTGCGCAGCCGCATTGGTCAACGCGTAAGCCACCCAGGGTGCAGGGTTTACCCTGGTGCAGGACAGTTTATTTTCTGTACCAGACACATCTGCGGCAACATATTGAAATGATGCATTGCATGAGAAGCTGGTGATCCCGCTCTGACTGATTGTCCAGTAGCGGTTCAGGTAATTCCCCGTGATGTTCGGATCGGGATATACGATATTCCTGAGGCTCACACCGGCATAATTACCCGATCCGAAGGTTCCGCCGGAAAAGGTCAGGGTGACCGGCGAATACTCCGGGGTTCCGGTATCATCTCCGACAGGATAGCTGAAAGTGCCCGTGAATCCTGAGGGGAACTCTTTGCCGCTTGTTAATGTAAGTATTCCATTCACCCTGGTGTTCCCGCCAATGGTAACCCCCGCTGAATTGTTTGTATTGAGATGTTGAATGATGTTCTGTCCGCTGATGGTTTGACTGGCCGTCCCCGAAAACTCTGCCGTGCCGGATCCGATGGAATTTGGCGTGGCATATTCGTTGGTAAGGCCCTTTTTCAGGATGAGCGTACCGGCATTGTCGAGGGTGGCCCCGCTTTTGACCACCAGGTTTTCTGCGGAGACCACCGTGGTCCCGGCAGTTACCTTGAAGGTGGTTCCGCTGGTGATCACTTTATCGGCCCTGGCCGGGGATTCTCCTGCGAATAATAAGCAAATTGTGGCGAAAATCGCTGATGCTTTATGGGTTGTTTTTGTTTTCATAAAATTCGGATTAAGTGAAAATATCTGTTTTTATCTCAATGAGTTCTTACCATAGGTCATTGATATACCAGACAGCACGTACCGCATGATACGTATTTTTATCGTCGCTGACTGGTTCGCCTGAAGTGAAGTCAATTCCAAACGCTTCATTAACATTGGCCTGGGTTGAACTCCAATAGATGCCATTGACAAAACCTCCAATAGTATTCTTTTGATTGTACATTAATTGCAGATCCATTTTTGATGGTAAAAGAAATGCTCCGTAACCAGAAGCACCATTACTACACGCCCATCCTGCACTGTTCATTCCGCAGTATGTATTAATGAAATATGTATTGTAAAGTCCTGCGCCGATACTGTCGGAAGTGACAACATTGATTCCGGAGCCTCCCCAGGGTGATACAGGCACATCGTTTAAACCTGAAACAAGTCCATTAATTCCACTGGGAAACAGATAAAAGATGGTACCTCCCTTATAAGATTGCCCGATTACAAACGGGGGCGCAATAAAACTCACATCATTGCCATAGGCCGTACCGGCACTGTTTGTCGCATAGGCGCGCACATGATAGGTTGCGAATGGCAATATATTATAAATAACACTTGTAAAAACGCCTGTACTGCCTTCTGCTTCAGAATGGTACCCGCTAAGAGTCGGGTTTTCAGCACCCCAGCAAACACCTCTTGCTGTAATTGTTGTGCCACCATCCCAGGTTACATTGCCGCCACCTGTTGCAGAACCACCAATCCCCGGAGTGAAAGTAACCGGCATGGTGGTAACGGTTGGCAATGAAAACGCCGATGTACCATCATAATTTTTCCAGGCAGTGCCATCAAAATAGTTTGGTTTACTGGTAGTGGTGTTAAACAGCTGCAGCCCGGCTGCAGGATTTACGATGGCATTTCGCTGTTCCTGGGTAAGTCGTGGAAGCAGAAGTCCTTTGCTGGTGCTTTTTACGTCGAGCATGGCGCTGCCATCGGGGGGAGTTCCATCGTTATTGACGGCTACCTGGGCGTTTGCCAGAATATACCCTCCAAGGAAAAACAGCATGAAAAGTTTTTTCATCATTGGATTTTGCTTCTTAGTTAATTTGAAACTCAATAATCAATAGTCTTTCAGGCAACAAACGGGATATGCGAACGATTTGTCAAGGTTATTGATAACACTGCTGCTGCTGTTGAAGGTCAGTGCCCATGCATGTGTCGCGCTGTGCTGGTCACCTGACCAATACATGGCTGTTGAACCACGGCCGGAGAGCGTTCCATCGTTGTACTGAAGGTACCCGGCAGCATGAAGCTTTCACCCGGATATCCAGGGGCCATTCCAATTGATCCATGTACCTCCTTCATTCAGGTTATGCCATTCGGTTATGGTTGGTATTCGCCAGCCACCTCCAATTTCTATTGAACATGGGTCATTGATGCTGGTCCAGTCAGAATTTTCCACAATGGTTAATAATGTTCAGGATGGGGTAAACGAACCGTTAAATTTATAACCCTGCTTATGGTTAAACTGCCAGTACCAGCCTGCCGATGCTTCTGTTGCATCATTAACTGAATCTGCCTGGTGATCGGCTCCCAGGTTTTTGGTGATCCAGTATTTTACCGGTTCACCGGGCAGGTTTGCCACCGTGCCATAGGTGACAGTTTTGGGAACAGGTGCTGCCATTCCGGCCACATGGCTGAGGGTAAAGGCTGATCCGCACGTAAAATGGCTGAGGGCCCCGGCACCATATAAAACTTCCTTCCACGCGTTGGCGCTTGCAACATAGGCGTAGAATTTATTGTCGGTGGTACAAAAAACGACCAATCCATTGGCCGGATTTACGATGAACGAAATCTGTGCCTGGCTCATCCGGGGAAATAATGCTCCTTTTGTGGTTGATTTGACATCCATCATCGCCGAGGCATCCGGCTGGCTGCCATCACTATTAACGGCAACCTGGGCAAACAATGGGGCGCCTACAAGCAGAAACATCGCTATTAATAAAGATCCTTTTCTCATGGTGCTATGTTTGTTCAGATTAATTGAAAACAAGAAACTACTTGATGCAACGCAATGGCAAGCCGCATGCTTTTATGGTAGTGCCAACTGAACTTTGGTAGCTGTTGGTAATAAAGCTCAATCCATAGGAGTAGTTATCATAATTCCGGCTCCAGTATCTACCCATCGAACCACGGAATATCAGCAACCCGTCCCCGTTGCGCAGGTATCCTGCAGCATGGATCTTCAACCCCGAGTTCCAGGGTCCGTTCCAGTTTGTCCAGTTTCCGTTTATACCGGCACCTGCATTACTCCATTCGGTATTCGTTGGAATACGCCAGTCGGCACCCAATTCAATCGTGCAGGGGTCGTTGGCCGGTATCCAGTCGGAAGTGCCAAAGTTGGCGCCGTTATCCCAAGCGGAATTTGGCGTGCGGGTAACGCCATCATCATCAAGCTTATAGCCCTGTTTTGTGTTAAATTGCCAGTACCAGCCTGAGGAGGCTTCGGTGGCATCAATAACCGAAACGGCCTGGTGATCAGCACCGAGATTACTGGTTATCCAGCATTTTGAGGGCTCTCCGGGAATATTGGTGACAGTGCCATACGTGACCGTTTTTGACACCGGCGCTACCAGTCCAAGGGGATGGTTGACGGTGATGGTTTCAAGTCCGATACAGGGATAGGACGGAGAAAAGGTGTTAAATGTGACCTCCTCCCCGTAAGCAGTTCCGTAGCTGTTGGTCGCATACGCCCTTACATAATAGGTTGTTAAGGGAGTAAGTACAGTAAGTTCACTCGTGAATACGCCCGTTCCTCCTCCATCAACAGTATGGACATCGTTTATGGTTGGCTGAGGGGAGGTGCTCCTGCAGATTCCATAGGTTACCGGTGCTCCGCCGTCGGTGGTTACGTTACCCCCGCCGGTTGCCGTAAAGCCAGCGATATTACTTATTTCCGTGGTCGTTACCGTGGGAAGGGCCACGGGGTCGGCAACACCGCTCAGGCAGCGCAGCGGGTTCCCATACGTCTTATCAAGCGCGTACTGGAAACATACATAACCGGAAAAATACATGTTCCAGCCACTTCCGTGGTCATAATTCTGATTACTTCCCCAGTATTGGCCATATGTGCCCTGCCCTATAAGGAAACCATTATAGGAATCGAGGTATCCCGCGGCATGCAGCTTCAACCCGGAATTCCACGGGCCATTCCAGTCCGTCCAGTTTCCAGCTATCCGCACGTTATCCCATTCTGTATAGGTCGGAATACGCCAGGCGCTTCCAAGTTCAAGGGTACATGGATCGTTGGCGGCCTCCCAGTTGGCGTCTTCCCAATTAGATCCACCAATCCATGACGGCGTTAAATTCGTTCCGTCATTCTTGTATCCCTGCTTACGGTTGAACTGCCAGTACCAGCCGGCAGAGGCCTCAGTTGCATCATCGAAGTTGGTGGCCTGGTGATCGGATCCGAGGTTGCTCGATATCCAGCATTTTGATGGTTCTCCTGTAATATTGTTCACCGTGCTGTAGGTCACGGATTTATCTACGGGGGCGATTCCGTTTGCGATCAAATGGTTGACTGTAAAGGAAGAACCACATGTAAAAGGAATGGGTGTGGGGTCTTTAAGGCACCGCACTGAAAAACCGAACGGCTTTGTGCCTCCGCCCATATCGCAGTTATTGGCGCCGAAACCCAGGTCCCAGCCTTCTCCATCGTTGACCTGTGTATTACTCCAGTAGAAACCACCCGAGCCGCGATTATACAACACTCCGTCACTGTAGTTCAGGAGTCCGGCGGCATGCAGTTTCAATCCGGAATTCCACGGTCCGTTCCAGTTGGCCCAGCTTCCGGCGGTACTTACCGCAACCCATTCGGTATAGGTTGGAATGCGCCAGCCGCTGCCCAGTTCATGGGTACACGGATCGTTGGCGGTCTGCCAGTCTGAATTTTCAGAGATCCCGGTGATCGTCCACGATGGGTATGGCCATAACCAGTCATTGGAGTACCCCTGTTTTCGGTTGAATTGCCAGTACCAGCCTGCCGACTCAAATGTTGCATCATCAACATTAGCTGCCTGGTGGTCTGATCCGAGGTTGCTGGAAATCCAGCATTTTGTAGATTCCCCGGCAATATTTGTAACAATGTCGTAGGTTGCCGTTTTATCCACAGGAGCCACACCGCCGGTGGCCAGGTGACTGACGGTAATGGATGTTCCGCACGCTGGAACAGGGATGCCAGGATCCTTCATACATCGGACAGAGAAAGCGTACGCCTTGCTGAAGTAGTTCATGTAGCTGGACCCACTGAGGAAGTTCAGGTACCCGCCGTTATCGGCATCGCCCTGCGTACTACTCTGGTAGGTGCCGTTTAAGCCGCAATAGTCCAGTGATCCATCGGCGCCATGCAGGTACCCGGCAGCATGGAGTTTCAAGCCGGAGCCCCACGGGTCGTTCCAGTTTGTCCAACCTCCGTTTGAGTTTACATTGTTCCATTCGGTGTAGGTGGGTAATCGCCAGGTGGTTCCAAGTTCAATGTTACATGGGTCGCTGGCTGTTATCCAGTCTGAATTTTCACTGATACCTGATATCCATGGCGTATTGGGTGTACGGTAGGTGCCATCATGTTTATACCCCTGCTTTCTGTTAAATTGCCAGTACCAGCCTGCAGAGGCTTCGGTGGCATCGTCAACGGAAATTGCCTGGTGGTCCGCGCCAAGGTTGCTGGAAATCCAGCATTTTGAGGTCTCTCCGGGGATATTCGTAACAATGCCGTATGTTACTGTTTTATCCACAGGAGCAACACCGTTGGTGGCCAGGTGGTCAACCGTGATGGAGGTGGGACAGAGTGAACAAAGCTGCGTCGATTGCGTCAATGTGGCTGGCGTTACCAATCCGCAGCCGCTGTAGGCCCATACATACCGGGTATAGGACGCGCCGCAGGTCAGACCCGTTTCCAGGAACGTTGTTGTGTTGCCCAAATCTGTAGCTGAACTCATATCATCAATCGTGTTCCACTTATACCCGGCAGCACGTGCCACGGAAGTCCAGTGCCATTCGATCTGGCTGGTTGTAGGGATATGTGTTCCCGCCACCGGGGATTCACTCAGGTAGGAATCCACCTGGCACCAGGTTGTCCCGTTATTATACTCAATGGTACCGGTGGTTGTATTGTAAATAGCAAGTCCTGTAACAGGGAGCAATGCCTCCCGTTCGGAACTTGACAGTCTTGGTATCAGTAATCCTTTGTCAGCAGAGGAGATATCCAGCATGGCGGAAGGATCGGGGCCTGAATTCCCTGCATTGACAGCCACCCCGACTGCAGGCTGGCTCCCGGCGGCACCCGCAATCCCTGTGGAAACAGTACATAAGGTGATCCACTGGCTTCCATTGTAGAAAAATAGAATATTTGCATCCGTATTATATGTAATTAACCCTGTTGCAGGGGATGTCATTGCCTCACGGGCTGCCGTTGAAATTCTAGGGATTAACACTCCCCTGCTGGGATTGCTGACGTCCAGCATGGCTGAATTATCAGGCAGTGCCCCGGGCGAAACGCTGATGGCAACACCGCCTCCCGGGCTCAGGGTTCCGATGGCTGAATTAATGGGGGTCCCTCCCAATTGATACCAGTAACTCCCGTTATAATAGTTGAATTGATTGTCGTCCGTATTATAAATCAACAGGCCTGTCGCCGGCGATGGGATCAGGTTGCGGGCGGCAGTTGAAATGCGTGGGATCAGCAACCCCCGGTTTGTTGAACTCACATCGAGCATGGCCGTGGGATCGGGCGGACTGCCATCGGTGTTGATGGCTACCTGCGAAAACAGTAAACTGCTATGAAGCAGCAGAATAACGATAAAAATGGATGTGGTTTTCATTCTTCGGTTGGTTTTTAACAACTTTATTTAACAATTTCAGATCGTTCACCTGGCCATTCCCCTATTCTTTTAAATGCGCGGTGTTTTAACGGAGTGACCACCATCAAGTTTCAAGGCAATACTCCGGCTCTTCAGCCTGGAACAATTTCCGGTTGAAAATTAATCTTACTGACTTTTACAGAAGTCTGATAGTAATCCCGAACATTAGGCGGCGGGCGCACAGCGCAATACTCATGCGTTGCGGTTCAGGATTTAGAGAAGGTGGTTGTTACTTTCTTCCAAATACTTTATTGATGGCTTCCGTCCGGTTGGCAACATGCAGTTTTTCATAAATGTGGTGGATGTGTTGCGTTACCGTACCCATTGTAATGGACAGCTTGCCGGCAATTTCTTTATATAAAAATCCTTTCGATAACAGCAGCAATATTTCATTTTCTTTTTTCGTCAGCTGGTTGTTATCCTCAGGTTTTGCTTCTTTGAAGTAACCGATTACTTTGCGTGCGATCTGACTGCTCATGGGGCTGCCACCCTGATGAAGTTCTTTAATGGCTTCAACCATTTTGTCGGGTGATGTCTTTTTAAGCAGGTAACCGCTGGCGCCTGCGGCAAGGGCATCAACGATTTTTTCATCATTTTCGTAAATCGTGAAGATCATAAACTGGGTCCCCTGACAATGATCCTTAATTTGCCGGATGCAATCTATTCCGCTCATACCGGGCATGTTGATATCCATGATGACAATGTCGGGTTGCAATTCAATAATTTCCGGCATGGCATCAACACCATCGTGAAAAGCTGACAGCACCAGGAAGTCCTCTTGCTGCTTGAGCAACTGCACAAGGCCGGACCTTATCTCTTCTAAATCTTCGACGATAACAATACTGATCATGATGCAAAGATAAATGCTTGGCTATATGAAAAAAATATAAGGTTTATTAGGGTAATTTATGGTAAGGGAACTTCGAAGCAGATTTCCGTTCCTGCTTTGTCCGAATGATATTGCACCTTCCCCTTGATGACGGCCATTCTTTTCTGGTAGTTGACGAGACCATTCCCTTTGGATGTAAGCTCTTCTGTATTGAATCCTTTTCCGTTGTCACTAACCCTGATGGTGATTTGCTGACCGATTTGAATAAGCAGGTTCACCTGGGTTGCATGCGCATGCTTGATTACATTGTGTGTCGCCTCTTTGATCGCTAAATAGAGATTACGTTTGATTTCGCTGCTGATGATCAAATCGGGAATCGTTTCCGGAATAACATATTCAAAGCCAACACCGGCATTGTCGAGCATTTCGCTGCACTGGCTGCGGATATAGTAGATTACTTCTTCCAGGCTTTCATCTCCCGTATTCAGTGTCCAGATGATATCATTCATTTTATCGACCAAATTATCACTGCTGCTGATGAGGGTATCTAAATTGTGCTTCAGCTTTTCATCCTGAATTTCATTTTTCATGGAGGCGCTCAGGTAACGGATACGGCTGAGACCTGCTCCCATGTCATCATGCATGTCGGCCGCAATCCGGCTGCGTTCTTCACTGATAGCCTGCTGTTTTTCAATAATTGCCGCCTGCTTTTCCAATCTCCGCAAATAGTAGGTTCTGATGATGAACCAACCTAAAAATCCTGACAAACCAACCATCAGCAGAAAGAACCACCAGCTTCTGCTCCATGGCGTAGCAATCTTGAATTCAAAGGGTTCTTTTATTTCAATCCAATGGTTTTCACCTTTATACCTGGCCCTCACTTTAAAGATATAAGTACCCGGCTTTATATTGGCATACGATGCAGACTGGTTTGTGCTGTTATATATCCAGCTTTTATCGGCTCCCTCCATTTTATAACTGTATTCTATCTCTTTTCCGTTGGTTAAATCTATGGCTGTAAAATGAAAAAGTAAATTATTTTCATCTGCTTTTAAGGCCAGATGATTTTGCAGGGTATCGGATAACCGTTTTCCGTTAATGATGATTTCATCTATATACACCGGAAATTTTTGCTTGTTGCTGTTTAACAAATCTTCCGGATTAAATGACATTAAGGTGGTGCTGGAGCCGAACCAGAGGAGGTTTTTCTTCGCATCAAAATAGCGGCAGTAGCTGTCGAAATAATCGTCAGGCAAGCCATTCTCGTTTTTAAAGTTTTCAAACCGGTTTTCATTGATAATAAAACACGACAGGCCATTTATTGTCCCCAGCCATAAGCGGTTTTTTTTATCAAATTGCAGAAAGGAGATATGGGTGGCTGGTAACCCGTCAGTAACAGAATAAAGAACTGACGAGTTATTCCCCGGGGTATATTTTAACAGCCCGCCACCGTCAAAAGCCACCCAGATATTACCGGCAGTATCATGTGTGATATCATTAATGCCCGGAAGGAGCCTGTTTTCAGTGCCTTTAGTTCTCGAAAAGTTAATTTCTTCAAACCTGTCTGTTTTACTGTTCCAGTGGAGCAGAAGGCTGCTTTTGTTGACCCCGAACCACAGGTCTCCGTGATCATCTTCTGTATAGTAACAGTAATAACTACTGGCGAACCGGTTGACGCCATCGCCCGTTTTATAGGTCTTAAAACAATTTCTGTTTGCCAGTTTGCGTACAAATCCTCCGCCCTTATTTGCGGAATACCATTCATCCCCATTGCTGTGTACAAAGCCTAAAGTTATGATGTCAATGTCGGGATAATACGGCTTCAGATAATCCAATACCGTGAATTTATTTGTTTTTGTATTATAACTTAACAGGCTGTTTCCACTCCCGATTTTAATTATTTCATCGCCTCTTGCAAAAAGGTTCCAGGTAGAATTATTAAGCGGATGCTGCCATGCTGTGATTTTATTGGTCGTGCTGTTTAACTGGTAAACCTTTGAGAAATATAGTGAAACATATATGTTTTCATCGCTCCCCTCTACCACACTCATTAAACTGTTATCCTGATTTGTACTAAAACCGTCAGACCAACTTTTTATTTTTAATGTATTGGCATTTAGTTTACTCAGGCCTTTGTATGTCCCGATCCAAATACCATTGCTTTTATCCGTAAAAGCACAGGTCGTGATGTTATAAGCCAGGGAATTACTTTTACTGGTGTTGGACTGAATCACCGACATGGTATTTGTCCGGGTATTCCATACATCAATGCCGTGGTTTGTTAAAAACCAGAGTTCATTGTTTTCCCTGGGTACGATTTGCATGATATTGCTTTTTACACAAAGCCCGCTACCATCACCTCTGTTCAGGTGTTCTGTTTTATGCGTTTTTAGCGAATACCGGTATAGTCCATTGTAGTAATCTGCAAAGTATAATTGCTGGCCAACCGGGTCCAGATAGCGGAAGGTCCAATTACTCCCTTGCCCCGGGGAATCAAAATCAACGGGTATTTCTGCGTAATTTTTTGTCTTGGTATTGTAAAAATAAAATGTACTTCTGGATTTTATTAACAAGCTGCTATCACTGAAATAATATGCATACAGATTATAGCCCATCGGTTCATTTGGAGGCTTTGCAATACTATCTTTTATCTCCAGTTTATTGTTGAGAATGTAGGCTTTGTTACATGCTGCCAGGAAATAGATATCTCCGTGCGACGATTTGGTAATCCGAATATCTCTTCTGCCCGATATTGTTGTTTTATAAAAGGTTTCTGTATTGGTATTAAAACAAATTACCCCCACTGGCACGATATCTAACACCAGATGTCCTTTTTTATACTCATGCACCATTCCGAACGTGTTGCTGCTGACAACACTGTCATTCTTGCCGGCATAAAAGTTCTTGAAATTTTTCCCGTCAAACCGGCTTAATCCCTCGAGCGTCGCAATCCATAAAAAACCGCGGCTATCCTGGCATATTGAAGCAATATTGTTATTGGGTAAGCCCTGTACAGTCGTATAATTTGTAAAGGAGTAGTTTGCGTTTTGGGCATTGGAGTACCATCCGTTTGCAAACAACAGGAATAAGAAAGTAATTACTGAAATTATGTTTCTCAAGATGAAATCCCTTATACCATCTCGTAATCCATCTGCTTCCTGGCCAGGTCGATCCGTTTTACCCGGATCCTCAGCTTCGCCCCGAGTTTGTATATATTCCCGTGACGTTGCCCCATGATCTGGTAATTCTCCTCATCAAGGTAATAGTAATCGTCCTCCAGGTCGCGGAGTCGGATCATCCCTTCACATTTGGTGCCGATGATTTCAGCGAAGATGCCCCATTTGCTCACCCCCGATATCAGGGCATCAAACTGCTGCCCCACCTTGTCAAGCATGTATTCAGCCTGCTTGTATTTTACCGACATCCGTTCGGCATCCACCGCACGGCGTTCCATCTCCGAGGCGTGTTCACACATCGGTTCGTAAACCTCCTTTGAAACCGACGGGGCATTGTGCATGTAGTCGAATAGAAGCCGGTGAACCATCAGGTCGGGGTAACGGCGGATGGGCGATGTGAAGTGTGAATAAAACGGAAACGCCAGCCCGTAGTGGCCAATGTTGTTGGTGGAATAATATGCCTTCGACATCGTACGGATGGCAATGGTTTCGATCATGGTCTCGGTACCGGTTCCCTTGATGTCGTTGAACAACTTGTTGAACGAGTCGGCCAGCGATTTCTTTGAACTGATCTTGAGTTTATAACCAAGCCGCTCCACAAATTGTGTGAAATTCTCAAGCTTTTCGGGATTTGGCGTGTCGTGAACCCGGTAAACAAATGTCTTTACAGCCTGGTTGTCCTTCTTTTTACCGATGAACTCAGCAACCTTGCGGTTGGCAAGCAACATATAATCTTCGATCAGTTTGTTGGCATCTTTCATCTCCCTCAGGTAAATAGCCAGGGGCCTGCCCTGGTCATCCAGTTTAAACCGGACCTCCTGGGTTTCAAAATTGAAGGAACCTTTCTGGAATCGCTCTTCGCGCAGTTTCAACGCTACTTTGTTGAAAACAGCGATCTCGGATGAATACTCCCCCGTGCCAGATTCAATGATCGCCTGGACCTCTTCATAGGAAAAACGCCTGTTTGATTTGATCACCGTCTTGCCAAACCACTCGGAATAGATTTTGGCCTTTTCATCCATTTCAAATACCGCCGAAAAGCACAACCGGTCCACATCCTGTTTCAGCGAACACAACCCGTTCGACAACCGCTCGGGAAGCATCGGGATGGTACGCCCAACCATGTATACTGAGGTTCCCCGTTCAACGGCCTCCTCTTCAATGGCCGATCCCGGCCTTACATAATATGAAACATCGGCAATGTGAACCCCGATTTCCCAGTGCCCGTTGTCCAGAGCCCGCAACGAAATAGCATCGTCAAAATCCTTGGCGTCCTCGGGATCTATCGTGATGGTGAAAACCTGCCTGAAATCCTTGCGTTTGGCAATTTCCGCCTCGGGGATCGCATCCGGAAATGAGGCAGCTTCTTTCTCCGCCCTGGGAGAAAAAGAGAGTGGAAAGTCAATTTCAGCCAGGATCGACTGCATCTCCACACGGTTGTCCCCCGGCTTCCCAAGTACCTCCTTTACTTCACCGAAAGGATTGGCCGACTGGACAGGCCATTCGGTGATGACAACCACAACTTTCTGCCCGTTTTTTGCGCCGTTCAACTTGGTGTTGGGAATGAATATATCCACCGGCATCGTGGCATTATCCGGCCTCAGAAATGCAAAATTCTTTGAAGTCTCGATGGTGCCGACAAATTGCTTTTTGTTCCGCCTGATGATCTCCGAAATCTCTCCCTCCAGCTTGTGCCCCTTCCGCCTGGGAAAAATGAACACCTTCACCTTGTCGCCGTGAAGGGCATGGTTTGTATTCGTGGCGGCAATGAAAACATCCTCCGATTTGTCTTCCGGGATTACATATGCCTTCCCCGTTTGTTTCATGTCAACAGTACCCACAAGCGAGGTGATTACCTCCTTGGTAAACCGGGGACTTTCCCGGTTGATCTGGTATTTTCCGCGCTTGCTCATGGCAAGTTCCTGGCTTTTAAACAACTGCCCAACAATCAGGCTGATCAGGTCCTTGCTTGCCCTGTCCTGGATGCCAAGCCTCGCGGCTACCTGCTTATAATTGAAACTGCTGTAAGGGTTGTTCTGGAACACATCCAGTACCGACTTTACAAACGTATTCTTCTCACTGCCGCTTAAACTCTTTTTCTTTGCCATAATTGCCGTATTTAATTTCATTTTGCCTATTCATTCGTACAGTCGAGGCATGCCTCGTCTCTACCATTCATACACTCGTCCGCCTGTCCGCCTGTCCGCCTGTCATCCCGGAATCGCCTCCAGCAACATCCTCGTATACGCCGACTGCGGGTTTGCATAAACATCGTCCGCCTCCCCCATCTCCACGATGATCCCGTTTTTCATCACAATCAGCCTGTCCGACATGAATTTGACTACCGAAAGATCGTGTGAAATAAAAATGTAGGTGAGGCCGTAGTCTTTTTTTAAATCGTTCAGCAGGTTCAAAACCTGGGCCTGGATTGAAACATCAAGCGCTGACACCGACTCATCGCAGATGATCAGCCGCGGCTCGACAGCCAGCGCCCGGGCAATGCAGATCCGCTGTCGCTGGCCACCCGAAAACTCGTGCGGATAGCGGTAATAATGGTCCTGCTTCAGCCCTACCTTCTCAAGAAGTTCCATCACCTTCTCTTTTCTCCCCGGTTCGTTTTCATGCAGCCCGTGTACTTTCATGGGTTCAAGAATGGCGGGGCCTATCGCAAGCCTGGGGTTCAGTGAAGAGTAAGGATCCTGGAAAATGATCTGCAGGTCCTTTCGCAATTTTTTGAGTTTACCGGCCGATAGCCTGGTAATGTCCTTCTCACGGTAAATAACCCTTCCCGCTGTGGCAGGAATGAGCTCCAGAACCACCCTTGCAAGCGTGGTTTTTCCGCTGCCGGATTCTCCGACAATTCCCAGTGTTTCGCCCGGGTAGACGAGGAAACTTGTTTTTTCAAGCGCGGTAAATGACCCGTATCGCTTGCTGATCTTTTCAATCTTCAGGATCGGATCACAGGCATAGATGCGTTCGTGTGCTGTTTTCCGCTGAAGGGGCGATACGACCCCTTCCGATTCAACCTGTTCGTCAACCATGAATTTTTCAATCGTTGGCAGGCGGTTCAGCCGCATATCGAGAGGCGGCCTGCACGCCAGCAATCCACGGGTATAGGGATGCCGGGGGTGGTGAAAAATATCTCCAACGGTCCCTTCTTCAACGATTTTTCCTTTATTCATCACCATAACACGGTCGGCAAAGCCCGAAACGATTCCAAGGTCATGGGTGATAAACAGGATGCTCATCTTCCTGGATACCTGAAGGTTTTTCATGAGTTCGAGGATGGTTTTCTGAACGGTCACATCCAGGGCGGTGGTTGGTTCATCCGCAATCAGGACCGCCGGGTTGCACGAGATCGCCATGGCGATCATCACCCGCTGCTTCTGTCCGCCCGACAACTGGTGCGGATAGGAACTGAAGACCTCCGCCGGACGCGGAAGCATCACTTCACGGAAAAGGTCGAGTACCTTTTCCTTTGCCTGTTTCCTGGTATATGCCAGGTGAACCCTCAGGCTCTCCATCACCTGGTCGCCACATGTAAATACGGGGTTTAAAGAGGTCATCGGCTCCTGGAAGATCATGGAAATTGAACGCCCCCTGATCTTCTGCATTTCCCGTTCATTCAGCTGAAGGAGGTCAGTTTCCTGCCCCTGCTCCTTCCTGAACAGGATTTTTCCGCTTGAAATTTTTCCCGGGGGTGAGGGGATCAGTTTTAAAACTGCAAGTGCCGTTACGGTTTTTCCCGAACCGGATTCTCCAACTACCGCAAGCGTCTCCGAGGTGTTCAGCGTGAAGGATATATGGTCAACCACCGTCAGCTCCCCCGAAGCGGAAGTAAAACCAACAGATAAGTCTTGTATTTCAAGAAGCGGCGGAGATACCATTCCCGGTAAATTTTAATCAAACCTACAAGTTTTTTTTCAATTTCGTATTACCTTTTACCTTCTTTCACGATTAAGCACAAACATTTACCGTGAAGTACCTCACTGATTTCATTTCCCTCATTTTTCCGAGGATATGCGCAGGTTGCGGGAACAGCCTGTGGAAAAATGAAGAAGCTCTTTGCCACTTCTGTGAGTATCATCTTCCCAAAACCAATTTTCACGTTGATCCTGAAAACCCGGTCACACGCCTTTTCTGGGGAAGGGTCCCCGTGGAAACAGGGGCTGCATTTCTCTATTTCAACAAAGGGAGCAATGTGCAGCGGCTGGTACATCAGCTGAAATACAAGGGCAGGAAGGATGTGGGCATATACCTGGGCGCACGGTATGGGCAGTGGCTAAAGCATGCACCCAGGTTCAACTCGGCTGATGCCATCATCCCTGTACCGCTTCACAGGAAAAAATACATGCAGCGGGGATACAACCAAAGTGAACAATTTGCCATCGGGCTGGCCGGCTCGATGAACATACCGGTTTGTACCCATTTGCTTACCCGTATCAAAGCCACGGAAACACAAACAAGGAAATCGCGGTTCAACCGCTACCAGAATGTGAAAGAGATCTTTTCGGTGAACTCCCCGCCGGAATGGAAAGGCAAACACCTTTTACTCGTTGACGATGTGATTACAACCGGGGCCACCCTGGAATCATGCATACAGGCACTAACCATCATTGAGGATGTAAAGATCAGCATTGCCTGCATCGCAACAGCCATGATATAGAAATGCAAAATGCAGATTGCAAAGTTAAAATGCAAAATGCAGCATTGCTTATGACCGGGGAGGGGTATTTCCGGTTTTTGATTTTGCTGTCATTACTGATTTTGCTGTAATGTTTGCTAATTCCTTGGATTCATGGACCAAAAAGGCAAGAACTTCGTTTTCGGAGGGAATCAATCTGGCTGCAATGATAAGTCTTAACCAAAAACCGGACTCACGAAGTTCCTTCAAAACTATTTGCATTTTGTGAACAAAATCGGCCTTGCTTTCGGCTGCACGGGCCTCTTCGTAATTTGCTCCCGTGGATGTTCCGGCCCGGAAAAGCTGGCTGTAGATATGGCGACCTGAATAGGTTTTACAAAGTTGTTTTTCAATGTTTATGATATTGACCGCAAAAACAATGAACCGATTAGACATCTCATCATAAAATTTGTTCATAATGATTTGTTTTTCTGCAATTTAATTTCGCATTTTAATTTTTCATTTTGCATTTGCATTTTCCATTTTGCCTTTTTAACAGGTTATAATTTTCCTGCCAAAACAACAGCTCTTTTTGTTTTTTTAACCGTTCCATCCGGCCGGGTAAGTTCTACCAGCAAAACATAAAACCCCATCGGGGCTTTGCTTCGTGCAGCAGTCATCCCATCCCAGATAAAAACTCCCTCACTGCCGATTAGAACATTGTTGGCCAGTTGCCCGACAACCCTGCCCCTGGCATCATACACAACAATGTTCACGGCATAATCGGGCTCCTGTTCGCGGATGGTAACGATCAATAAATCATCACGTCCGTCGTTATCGGGTGAAAATAGTGCCGGCTGGATGGTGATTTCATCGCCTGCACCTTCAGGATCCACCCAATGTGAATTCTGATATCCCGGAGTAGCAAATCCTGCTGTTTCAGCTGCCGAATGCCAGTTGCCAGGGTCATCCGACCGCATGTCAGGATTGGTTCGCTCAAGTGAAACCCCTTCTGATGTGGCCAGCAGGGGATAATGCATCTCCGGGTTATATTTCATCCTGTCGATGATGGCCAGGTTATCCTTCCTGGCGATGATTACAGTGCCGGTATCATCTCCGAACACCGGGAAATCATCCATCCCGGCTATCGCTTCAGGGAATGCCGGCCGGTACCTTGCATCTATATCTTCGGGACCGGAAGTTAAGGCAATAAAATCTCCCGGGAAAAGCAGGTATCCGCTTGCAGTCAAAGGAACTGCACCTGCCATGGACCCGGCAACAGTGTCATGGCTTGCCAGTACCAGTGATTGCAGATCGATGATATGTTCCGACCGGTTGTACAACTCCACAAACCTTGCCCCTCCGCTGGCAGGATTGGACAATATCTCGTTGATCACAACATCGTGGGCTGTTACGGAATCCGGAATGGCAAACCGGATGGAATGTGAGGTATCGCAGTTGTTGCCGGCACAATCTTTCAGATTCCCTGTAACCTGCAGTCTGTAGGTAATTCCCCGCAAAAATGGCTTTTCCGACAGCAGATGTACTTTCCCAAAATCGGGTGGTTCTGGAACCACCCCGACGGGGTGTGCCGCCCCGTCGGGGAGATGGACCGTCCAGTCAACGACAGAAAGCAAAGACGTACTGTCCATCGCTTCAGAAAACGTTACCTCCAGCAGGACAGAATCTGAAATCACCGCTCTCAGGGCCTTCGGCAACTGTTCATCCGGGTTGACCTTCACGACGGAATTGCGTCTTCCGGGGGTACCACCCCTGGCATCCGTTGATGGAGCCCAGTTTTCCATGCACCCGCACGGATTTGATGAATCAGTCATCTCCAGCGACCAGCCTCCATCCGCTTTGAATGACCCCCGGTACCAGTCCGGGCTGTAGGCAACAGCATGAATCACATGGTTCCGGGAGTCCGACAAAACAAGTGATGTTCCTTCATTTGACAAGGAAGTTGACGATGTGAACAAAACAGCACATTCTGCAATATTCAAATAGGCCGAATCCTTCACAATTAACAAATATCCCTTTGACGGAATCGTCGTTGCCGGGAACACCTTTAAATAACTTCCATATCTGAAAGTCCAGTCCCTGAGGGTAATGGGAAACGGCGACCGGTTAAACAGTTCAACAAATTCCCCGTTCGGGAGTTCAACAGGAGGGTCGGGATCAGCCATTATTTCGTGAATCAGGATATCATAGGCCTTTGGCTGGTAATAACATATCTGCACAATCGTATCAGGCAGGCGATTCCCTGATAAATCCGTGATGTTCCGCACAATCACTGAATCAATTGTCCCCTGGGGCAGCGAATCATGCAAAAAAAGTGAAACAACCTCCGGGCGAGTAATATCACGGGTAACGGAATCGGGCCGGGTGCCCTGAGATAACAACCGGTAATTTTCAGGATTCACGGCGCTTGTCTTCTGGACCGGTTCTGAAAAAGTGACCTGCAAAGATCTTGCTGTTATTGCCTCCATGGAAACGACCCTGGGTGGGACCGTGTCGATGCGGATAGGTCCGGCATAGAAATCGTCAAAATAAAATTTCGTCGCATTGCTTGACGTGTACCTGCACATCAGCCCAAACCACCTGGCTGTCATAAATGAATCATCAAAAAATGTCCCGTCGGTTACATAGTTGTTTCCACCGGTTGTGTCTGTCATCGCCTCCCAGTCTCCGGTATTGCCACGGGTGATTTTAAAACGGATGGTATTTGTTGAATGAAACATTTTATACATTCTGAAACGGTATATCGTTTTAACCATGGCGCCTGTTTGTTTCATAATAAAAACAGAGTCATCCCCGCCTCCCGCCTGCAGGAAGTAACCATTGACAATTGATAAAAGCGAGGAAGTATCGGCAGCCAGGTAAATTCTTGCATTGTTGTTCGTTGAAGTATTAAACGACAGTTTCATCCAGAAACTCCACTCAGTACTGGTTCCGAATGAACATCGGGTAAACATTGCAGAAGTATCACTCCCCGACGAACGTAAATGAAGCTGCCCGGAAGAGTTTATCTCAAATTGCGCTGTATCGCCTGTCCATTCAGGATTATTCGTAAAATTTCCATCCGAAAAATCATCCCTCACCTGCGCCGGGGCAATGAAGGAAATGCAAACAATGCAAACAATGCAAGCAATGCAAACAATGCAGGAATTAATAGTTTTCATACGTCAGGATTTTCTGCTTAATCCTGAAATACCTAAAAAGTACGCCCACTGTTGATAAAAAAACCCGCCCGTCCGCCCGTCCGCCCGTCCGCCTGTCCGCCTGTCCGCCTGTTTACAACATTTTCCCTATCTTTGCCCAAAATCCTAACCTATGAAACTGGCAGTTGTCGGCGCCACCGGGCTTGTTGGCAGAGAAATCCTCAAAGTTCTTGACGAACATAAGTTATATCCGGAATCCTTTATACCCGTTGCCTCCCAAAAATCGGCAGGACTTCCGCTTACCTTCAACCATCATAGTTATATTATTCACACACACGAGCAGGCCATTGCCGCAAAACCCGACATTGCTATATTTTCCGCCGGGGCCGCTGCTTCCAGGGAATGGGCACCCCGTTATGCAGCTGCCGGCGCCACCGTCATTGATAACTCTTCGGCCTGGCGTATGGATCCTGCAATTCCGCTGATTGTCCCCGAAATCAATGCCGGTATTCTTACCAGGCATCATAAAATTATTGCCAATCCCAATTGTTCAACAATCCAGCTGGTCCTGGTTCTGGCCCCGTTACATGCAACATACAACATCAAACGAATTGTTGCATCTACCTACCAGTCGGTTACAGGTACCGGCGCAAAGGCTGTACGGCAACTTGAAAATGAACGCAGGGGAATCATCGGCGAGATGGCTTATCCTTATCCCATCGACATGAATCTTTTCCCGCACGGCGGCGATTTCCTGGAAAACGGGTATACATCCGAAGAGATGAAACTTGTAAACGAAACACAAAAGATCCTTGATGATTTTTCAATCAGGATCACCGCGACAATCGTAAGGGTGCCAATATTGGGCGGGCATTCCGAAGCAATAAACCTTGAGTTCGAACATGATTTCATCCTTGAAGAGATCACGGCACTGCTCGCCGGCACCCCGGGGATCATCCTCCGCGACGACGTGAAGAACAACATTTACCCCATGCCCATTGATGCTGCCGGCAAAGATGACGTTTTCGTGGGGAGGATACGGCGGGACGAATCACAGCCAAATTCCCTGAACCTCTTCATTGTCGCCGATAACCTTCGTAAGGGTGCTGCCACAAATGCGGTGCAGATAGCCGAATATCTTGTGGCAAACAGTCTTGTTTGATGTTGATATATCTCAATTCTCCCGTTGATAAAAAGAGCCAATTAATTTGTTTTATATCAATTTAGCACTATCTTTGTCTGCTTATCTAAAAAATCAGGCCCAAGCAGCCATACCCGATGGTAAATAAGTTACATCATTCATCTAATTGTGCCGATTGCAACTGCAAATCCTCTATTTTTAAAAATCTAAGTCCGCTCGAAGTCGAACTGATAAACAGCAGCCGGTTCCAGGTAAGTTATAAGGCCGGTGAAATCATCTTCAAACAAGGTACTCCATCTCCCTATTTTGTTTGCGTTACCTCGGGTCTGGCAAAAATATATATCGAAGGCTATGGCAAAAACCTGATACTGGCCCTCATTAAACCTGTTGACTATATTTTTGGTCCCGGAATCTATGTCGATAACCGCCACTATTACTCTGCCGCAGCTGTTGAAGATTGCACGGCATGCCTTGTTGATGTTACCGTTTTCAAGAAGCTGATTCGCGAAAACCCCGATTTTGCAGAGGAATTTATCAAACGGGTATCACTCCAGTCCATTTTCAATTTCGACCAGGTGATCAGCCTCACCCAAAAACAGATGCACGGACGAATTGCAGATGTGATATTTTATCTCTCCGATAAAATATATTGTCAGAATCCATTTGAAATGTCAATTTCCCGGCAGGACCTTGCTGATCTTTCAGGTATGTCAAAAGAAAGCGCCATCCGGATATTAAAAGAATTTAAGGAAGAGGGCATTCTGACCATCAGCGGAAACACCATGGAGGTCCTGAATACGAAACAACTTCGCCAGATCAGCGAAACCGGTTGATAAAACAATCACAGATATCCTCTTTCAGAATCTCTTTCCATACCAATTTTCCACCAAAGAATGATGCCCGGGTTTGTATTTGCATATACAGATTGATATATATCAACGAAGGATTGAGATATATCAGTTATAATATTAACAAATCTCACCTGTTTATTAACAGTCCCTTCCATAATCTTCGATATTTTTGTTCCCGAAACAATTTGCACAAGTTGTCCGCTGCATAAACGTATTTATTAACAAAAACTGTAAGAGTATGAAAAATTTACAAAGATCCTTTTTCTCTGCCGGGCTGATGATCGCCGCGGTCTGTTTGATTCTGGCTTCCTGCACGAAGGAAGGCCCCGTTGGCGCCACAGGTGCCACTGGTGCCGCTGGTCCTACCGGTAAAGATGGTACCAATGGCAAAGATGCAACCGAAAACTGTAAACAGTGCCATGCAAAAGCTGTTGTGGATGCAATCGCCACTGAATTTGAAATGTCAAAACATAATTGGGGCACCACTGCCTTTGAAGAAGCCGGAAATACATCATGTACGCCCTGCCACGCTCAAAAAGCCTTTATCTATGTTTGTACAAACAACACTCCCACCGCATTCACTTACAATGCCACAACAAAAAAATGGGAGAATCCTTATGTAACTGCAGCTTCCGACGCCATTGGCGAGATCAGCTGCTTTACCTGCCACAGCAGTTTACACACAACTTATGGTGCTACCGACCTTGCACTGACTTCTGTAGCTCCCGTTGCAATGACCATGTGGGGCGGCGCGAAGACCATCAACCTGACACAGGGTGGCGGCAAAAGCAATTTATGCGCAAAATGCCACCAGCCACGTCCTTTGACCTGTTCCGGCCCGGCTGCTAACGATTCAAGGTTGCTCAATTATGACAGTGTGAAAAACTTCCCCAACGTGGTGATGTTCGACAGCGCTGCACCAAACAACAACAAATGGGTAAGGCCTTCTTACAGGATGCACATTCACTACGGCGCCGTGAGCGGTGTTTATGCCGGGATGGGTGCCATTGAATATCCGGGAAGTGTTTCTTATTCCAATTCCCCGCACACAACCGTTGCTACCTGTCAGGATTGCCACATGGCCGACCCTATGACCGGTGTCGCCGGAGGTCACTCGTTTAATGTAAGAAACGCAAAAGAAACCCCGCTGAGCTCAAGCACAACCTGGAACTTCAATGGTTGTAATGTAACCGGTTGCCACGCTGCCAGCCCGATTGACGCCAACTCCGCCAAATGGAAAGGTACCCGTACCGAAATCAAAGGACTGCTTGATGCACTGGCTCTGAAAATCAACGCTGCCGGCAGTGGACATGATCTTCTTCACGCTGATGCCGCTGCAACAAACCTTTGGGCAGGTGTAACTACCAAAAATTATGATGGCTATATGGACATCTACGGTGCCGGAACAAATGATGCCGGTTACTGGAGAGATCCTTATAATACAAGTGCCATCAATTTGACAAAACCTAAATTCCCCTCCTTGAAGTTTGTTCAGATGGGCGCTATCATTAACTTCCAGTTCTGTTTACGGGAGTATAGCCTGGGTATTCACAATACCCAATATGTAAGAGCTCTTTTAACCAACTCTGTTGAAGCCCTGAATGCAGCTGGCTTGTAACAGGAATTAATACGTTAAAAAAAGGCTTCAGCAAAACTGAAGCCTTTTTTTACAATTATGAAATTATTCTTGTAACTTGCTTGAAAAATAAATTATTAACGAATCTTTAATCGTTCAACCCAAAAAAATTAATTATGCAAAGCAGAACGTTGAAAAAACTGATGACGATTTTTTTCGTGCTTTTTCTCTTTTCTTCCTGTACACGCGATTACATTGTACCCGAACCACCATCACCTCCGCCTCCACCAATATCTCCCACTGAAAATAAAATCAGTTATTCAGGAGAAATTCAGCCCGTCTTTACTGCAAAATGCACTTTGTGCCATGGAGTAGGTCAAACTGCACCCGTTCTGGTCTCAGGAAAATCCTACCAGTCATTGATGAGCATGTCGGGTATGGTAGATACCGTTGTTCCGGGAAATAGTATCCTGTATAAAAAAATGGCTGTCGGCGGAAGCATGCATCAGTACTGCACAACGGCAAATGCTGATTCCACCTACAAATGGATCAGGCAGGGCGCGAAAAATAATTAATTGATTTATTCACACTAATACTTTATCGAAATGCATACATATTCTTTGGGTAAAATGAAACGATTATTACTCAGCTTCACCTTCATGATAGGCGGTCTTGGTATGGTTATCGCCCAGGATTCTATTCCGGAACAACCAGCACAAAAACAGCTGGCAAAAGCTCCCTTCGAAAGCGGATATTTCATTGCAGACCAAACCGTTTCCCTTCCGCCAGCAAGAACGCTTGAATTCATCATCCAGCACGATTTTGGCACGTTCCAGCAAAAATGGTCAGACCTCTGGGGAATCTGGGGCTCTTCAAACATCCGGTTTGGTTTGAATTACACCATTACCAAAGATCTCGAAGTCGGCATCGGAACCACCAAAAACAAAAGGCTCCAGGATTTTAGCCTTAAATATGCCATCGCACGGCAGCGCAAAGGGGGATTCCCGCTTACAATTACTTTCTATGGCAATGTTGCCATCGACGGCAGAAACAAATCGCAACTGGGCAACAATAAACTGGCCTCCGATCTCGATTACGGGTCCCTTGTCCAGGACACCGCTTTCAGGCACAGCATCCAAAATCAGATTGTTCAGAATGACACCAATTTTGGACTGAACTATATCACCTACAACCAGGCCACCGGACTCAAGGGGGCTAACAGCAAAGACCTTGGTTCGTTGTTTGACAAAACTTTTAAGGGATCCTACCGTCTTTCATATTATGCCGAATTTATGTTCGCCCGTAGATTCTGTAAGGAATTTTCAGCACAGTTAGGGATTTCATACATGCACTATAACCTCGTTGACCAGGTTGAAATGGCCAACAACCATGTCAACGGCATGAGAAATGACAACCTCAGCATTTCCGGACTCGGAAGACTTAAAATCAGTCCGCAAACCTCGATCCTTCTAAGCTACTCCCAACCTGTTTTCACTTACCTGAATACTGCTCCATGGCCCAACGCCAGCCTGGGTGTCGAAATATCCACAAGCACCCATGCTTTCCAGATATTCCTCACATCAGCCAACGGCCTGGTTCCCCAGGAAACAGCAATGTATAATTATAATAATCCATACAACGGATTTATACTCCTTGGATTCAACATTACCCGGTTGTGGACATTTTAAATTTTTTCCTTATTTCAATTGTTAACAATTAAACTTAAAAACTATGAAATCAACACAAAAAATCGCAACAATTATGGTAGCTGCAGTTATCGCTGTAGTTTTCCTGTTTGGCAATGCAGTTCATGCTCAGGCAAAAGCAAAACCATGGCCTGTTCCTGATAAAGACAAAACCATGAAAGCTCCTGCTAAAGCTGACGTTGCTACAGGCAAGGAACTTTGGGCAAAGCATTGCAAATCATGCCACGGAAGCAAAGGTTTGGGTGATGGCCCAAAAGCCGCTTCTTTAAAAACCAACCCGGGCGACTTCTCTTCTGCCGCTTTCCAGGCATCAACAGATGGCGAAATCTTCTATCGTACCGATAAAGGCCGCGATGAAATGCCTGCTTATGAAAAGAAAATTCCTGATGCCAACGATCGTTGGGCATTGGTTGCATTCATGCGTACATTAAAAAAATAACTGCACAATGACTCACTAAATGGGTGTTAACAGGGCTTCCTTGTCAACACCCATTTTTTTTCGTTCTCAACCCGATTAACTCACTACAAAAACTATGATTCACAAAGCAAATATCCGGCCCGCATGGGTCGTGCTGGTGCTTCTAATGCTTTTTACGCTCGCATTCACCCTTGTAAAAACATCAGATACCCCCACAGCCACTGCAATCCAAACCGAGCAGGAAAAACCGTCCAAAATAGATCTTTCCAAATTTAAAAATGCCGTAGAAAATGAAAACTGCCTCAAATGCCACGGGCAGTCTAAATACGCCTACGAAAACTCCGAATCAAAAAAAACAGTCACAAAGCGGATGTATACCGAGCTGGTGTTGAGCCGCGACGTATTCTATGTGTCAAATCACCGTGAATTCAAATGCACAGACTGCCATTCCGAAGATTATGGTACATTCCCCCATGCCGGGAACCTGCGCATGGAAGCAAAGGCCAATTGCATCGACTGCCATGGCGGGGACGAAAAATATGCTAAATTCAAATTTGAACAAATCGAAACGGAATTTCAGGCCAGCGTACATTCCGAAAAACATAGCGCAGATTTTACCTGCTGGATGTGCCACAACGCACATACATATAAAATCAACGCCCGTACCAACGACAATCTGAAAGAGACCATCATATACGACAACATGATTTGCCTGAATTGTCATGCCGATTTGAAAAATTACCAGTTGCTTACCGACAAGGCAAAACCAAATATTTTAAAGAAGCACGAATGGCTGCCCAACCAGGCATCTCACTTTACCAATGTGCGCTGCATCGAATGTCACGCTAAAAACGACGATACCCTGGTAGTGGCGCATCATATCATGCCTAAGAAATTTGCCGTTCGAAAATGTGAATCCTGTCATTCAAAAAACTCTATTCTGTACGCTTCGCTGTATAAACACCAGGTGAGTGAGAAAATTCAGAAAGAAGGAATCGTCAAGGGTCTGCTGATGGGCGACGCCACAACCATCGGTCCCGATAAAAGCAATACCCTGAACATCATCAGCCTGGGTATTTTTGGCCTTACAATACTGGTTATTGCAATTCATGCCGCTCTGCGAATTAAAAAATAAAACGACTATATGAACCATCAAACTGAACGGCTCTATTTGTATCCTGTATGGATCAGGATCTGGCACATGGCCAATGCCCTACTCTGCCTCACACTCATCATCACCGGCTTAAGTATCCAGTTTTCAAATCCCGAAACCATTGTAAAATTTAATGCCGCTGTCTCCGTACACAATATCGCCGGGATTATTTTATCGGTGAGCTATGGCATTTTCTTTATCGGCAACCTCTTTACCCCGAATGGAGCCTATTATGTAATTCCGGTAAAGGGATTCCTGGATCGCCTTCAAAAACAATTCATTTATTATACTGTCGGCCTTTTTAAAAAAGCCGATGCCCCGTTCCCGGTTAACGAGGAAAGCAAATTCAATCCCCTGCAGCAGGTAACCTATGTCGTCCTGATGTATGGATTCGTTCCGTTTGTAATTCTTTCAGGCTGGGGACTTCTATACCCTGAAATTACCGTTAAAAGTTTCTTTGGCTTCAGTGGACTTGATCTAACCGACCTGTTTCACATTGTTGCAGGCTTTGCGATCAGCATCATCATGTGTGTCCATGTCTATTTTTGCACCATCGGGAAAAACCCGACCAGCAACTTTAAGAGCATGATCAATGGGTTTCATGAATCTCACTAAATTTTATAACCGTGGAAGAAGAATTGAATAAAAACCAGAAAAACTCACGTCGTCAATTCCTTAAAAAAGGAATTATTGCCGGTGCCGGGGTTGCCATTGGCAGTGGTCTGATTGCGGCATATGTTGACGCAACGGCCACAGAGACCGGCGAAAAGGTAAAAGTTCTTACAACCGATGGCGAAATCATGGAGGTTGACAAAGGCCTGCTCAAACTTCCCCGCGTTTCAAGAGAAGAGTCTCACAAAGGGATTCCCGGCCGTAAATTTGTTATGGTCA
Source organism: Bacteroidota bacterium (assembly GCA_026391835.1). Taxonomy (GTDB): domain Bacteria; phylum Bacteroidota; class Bacteroidia; order Bacteroidales; family FEN-979; genus CAIVAT01. Next base: position 18,452 of record JAPLDF010000030.1, on the reverse strand, counting down.
TCGACCTTGGGAAATGCAAAAACGCACGGAAATGTGTCGAAGCCTGTCAAAAGGGCCATCACCTGCCCAAAAGCCAGGAATTCATGAAGGTGTACCTGCTCCAGGATTCAGAAAAAACCTCTCCTTACTGGTTCCCGAAACCCTGCTTCCATTGCGACAACCCTTTGTGCGTCAGCGTATGCCCCGTCGGGGCAACCTACAAACGCAGCGATGGCATTGTACTTATCGACAATGAACGCTGCATCGGCTGTAAATTCTGCATGACCGGCTGTCCTTACTCCACCCGCGTTTTTGCCTGGAAACATTACCCCGAATTTGATGAGGACAAAGAGCCATACTCCCCTGAAGCCGGAAGTCCCGGGCAGGAAGGTACCGTTTCAAAATGTGATTTTTGTCCCGACCTGATCCGTGTTGGCAAAATTCCCTATTGCGCTTCAGCCTGCCCGATGGGCGTCATCTATTTTGGCGATGTTGACGAAGACACCGTTACCAATGGCACCGAGACATTCCAGTTCAGCAAACTCATCAGCGACCGGGCCGGCTACCGTTATCTTGAAACACTTGGAACCCGCCCCTGCGTTTATTACCTGCCACCGGTCGACCGCCAGTTCGAGGTGGAACGCGGCTTTGGCGACCTTGATCCCGCAATAAAAGAAAGGTATAAGGACACACCATACAGCAAAAAAAATAAACAGTAACGATGGAACTACAACAAAAGAATCCGTTAAAGGAGTTTGCCCCCCAATTAGAGCAAACTTCAATCCAGGGATATGCCTGGATCATCTTCCTGCTCGCTGTAATCGGGTTAGGCGTTTATGCCTTCCTGCAACAGGTATTTCACGGCCATGAAGTTACCGGTATGCGCGACAACGTTGTGTGGGGCGTTTATATCGTGAATTTTATATTCTTTATGGGCATCAGTTACGCCGGGGCGCTTATCTCGGGAACCCTGCACCTGTTTAAAACAGCCTGGCGTAAACCGGTTATCCGGATGGCAGAATTTATTACCGTCATCTCCCTGCTCATCGGCCCCTGTTTTATCCTGCTTTGCATCGGCCGGCTCGACCGGCTCCCCTACCTTGTGCTCTTCGGAAGAATCCAGTCCCCCATCACCTGGGACGTTATCGCCATTTCAACAGATATTTTCGGGTGCTTTATCTTCCTCTATCTCGCTGTATTGCGCGATCTGGCTACACTGCGTGATTACGAACTGCTCAGGCTTCCGAACTGGAGAAAAAAACTTTATAAAACCCTTGCGCTTGGCTATACAGGAACCCCCGAGCAACAGCAAAGGTTAAACCGGGCCACCGACATCATGGCTGCGATGGTCATCTCCATCGCCATTATTGTGTACTCTGTTTTGGCCTGGATTTTCAGCGTTACCCTGCAGCCTGGCTGGCACAGCACGATTTTCGGTCCCTATTTCGTCATTGCGGCCGTATATTCCGGAAGCGCAGTGCTCATCCTGGCAATGTGGGTTTTTCGGAGGGTTTATCACCTGGAAGCATACATTACAAAAAAACATTTCGTGGCCGTTGGGGTTATCATGCTTGTCCTTGCTGCATTTTTCGGCTATTTTACGTTCAGCGATTACCTCACAAAATGGTACGGTTCAGAAAAAAATGACGAATTGCTGATCCAGCTGCTCTTCAAGGAGTTCTACTGGCCGTTCATCATTTCAAATTATGTTGGCGTACTTCTCCCGCTGCTTGTGGTTGGTATCGCAAGGTTCAGAACCATCACCAACATCACCCTCACCGCCATTGTCGTAGTTATTTCTCTGTGGCTCAACCGCTATATCATCGTTGTCCCCACACTTGAGTCTCCTTACCTTCCTATCCAGGATGCCCGCCCTGAATGGCTGAATTATTCGGCTACATGGGTGGAATGGAGCCTAACGGCAGCGGGTGTGGCTGTATTCTGCTTACTTTTCACCCTGGCATCAAAGTTCATTACCATTATTCCCGTTTCCGGAATAGAGGGTGAAGAGAAAAAAGAAGATGTTTTAATTTAATTATTCACCGGAATTACTCAACCCAGCCTTATGAAACGAGTTTTCGCGTTTATTGCATTTTTCATCACCATGATGTCCGCGGCGCTTCAGCCAATGAACTCATTTGCTGAAAATAATTCGGACTCCACCAATATTCCGGCAGAATCCCGCCTGGCGATAACCTATTTGTGCGGGTCAGATTCGGTTATTTTAACTGCAACGCTCAGCATTAAAAAAGGTGACAACACCCTGGCCCTCGAAAATGCACCGATCGAATTTACAGCATCAAACGGAACAATCTGCAAGCTTTTAGGCAAGGCAAAAACAGACCAGGAAGGGATTGCCGTTGTAAAGGTTGTATCTGCAGGTTTGCCGGGAGATAAAGATGGAATGGTTGCCTACGTGGCAAAATTCGCCGGAACCGGTAAATATCCGGGCGCCGAGGCCTCACTCAATGCAAAACCTGCGAAAATCAGGCTTTTCTTCAGCATTGAGGACTCTCTCCGGATATTAAAAGTAACCGCCACCCAGAAAAATGAAAAAGGCGAAGAGGTTGCCATACCAAAGGAGACTGTTCTTATCTACGTTCCGCGGCTGTTCAGCTTATTGAAAATCGGTGAAATTGCACTGGATGAAACGGGTACGGGCACGCTTGAATTTCCCAAAGAAATCGTGGGAGATACTTTGGGAAACCTGGTTGTCGTGGCAAAAATCGAAGAACACGATAAATTTGGCTTTGTCCAGGGAAAGAATGTGATCAACTGGGGTGTTCACAAACAATATTACAAGGCTGAAGTGCCTTCACGCGAGCTGTGGACGCCGATCGCCCCGCTGTGGATGATTATCACCCTTCTTGTCATGCTGGCCGGCGTATGGGCTCATTACATGTACGCCGTATATGAACTGGTCATGATCAAGCGCCTTAGTAAAAAAGATAAACCGCTCTTCTGATTCGGCTCTGTTTTTCTGTAGTTTTGCTTCATGATACAACATGATCATGACTCCCCTGAAGTGGTGGAAGCCCTGTCTAAGGGAAACGTCCGCAAAGCCAACGAATTAATGAAGTCCGTCTACTGGATCCATGCACTTGTTGTGCATGGAAACCACCTGGGCCGTACCCTGGGATATCCGACTGCAAATCTGGAACTGACGGGAAACAAAACTTTTTTATTGGCGAATGGTGTGTATGCCGTAAAAGCTGAAGTAAATCACCTGGTTTATTCAGGCATGGCAAATGCAGGAGTCCGGCCCACCATTGCAGGCAAAACCCTCACACTGGAGGTCAATTTGTTCGATTTTACGGGTGACCTATATGGTAAAACAATGGTGGTCTATTTTTTTGATCGTATCCGCGATGAAAAGAAATTTGACAGCCTCGATCAGCTTGTTCAGCAAATTCACCAGGATAAACAGGAGGCCACCAGGCTACTTTCCTGACGGAACCAGCCGGATACCTACCCCTAGAACACCCTCTGTGCTTATGCGTGGTGTGAGGTTTTCGATTTCTATTTTCAGGATTCCCGGTTTGGATATGTTGATCTCTCGTTTAAGCAGCATTGTTCCCTGGCATGAATCCTGGCTGCATTCAATGCAAAAACCCCCTGACCTGGACTTCACAGCCATCTGGTATTCATAGATCCGCTCCTCGCCTGCCGGTGTATTCATAATCATATTAAAATCAAGCGTTTCATACTGAAAATCGCGTGCAAACCGCGCAAACAGGTAAACATTATAGGAATTGGCTTCATCTACCGGCATTTCAAAACTGAGTAAATTAAACCTCGCCCAGGTTTTATCCTGAAACCGGTGATATAGTTCCCTGTTTTCTTTTTTACCGCACCCGTATCCAATCAAAACAATGATGGCGGAAAGCAGGATAAGCCGTATTGGTGTTGCATTTCGTCCCTGTTTAGGAAATCTGATCATTTGCTGGAAATTTTATGATAAATGTAGTGCCTTTGTCTTCATCCGAAATAAATGAAATTTCTCCATTCATTCCTTCCACAATCCCTTTCGCGATAGCAAGCCCCAGCCCCATTCCACTTGTCTTGGTCGTAAAATCGGGTTGAAATATCTTTTTTGTCCGGTCCGCCGGAATTCCGCAACCGTTATCGGTTACCATGACCACAATGTGTTGAAATTCCCTGGTGATGGCAATGGTGATCACCCCATCGTGCGGATTCCCGATCGCCTGGACTGAATTATTCAGCAGGTTGGTGAAAAGCCGTATCAGTTGTGACCGGTCGCCAAAAATAACCGGGTTTGAACAATCAGTTTGAAATTCGTACTTAATTTGAGTGGTATCCTGGTACAATGCAAGGACAAACCTGATCACCTCCTCAAGGTCGATGCGGGTCAAAACAACAGCAGGCATTTTTGCAAAATCAGAGAAATCTGATGCGATCACCGACAATGCATCAATTTGTTCCACCATGGTTTTTGTAAATCTCGCAAGCCGCTGATCCCAGTCGGGAGCTTTCTCATTCCATGCTTTTTCAAGATACTGGGCACTTAATTTCATCGGGGTAAGCGGATTTTTTATTTCATGAGCCACCTGCCTGGCCATCACCCGCCAGGCACTTTCACGTTCCGAACTGGCAAGCATTTCTGCACTCCGCCCCAATTCATCAACCATCCTGTTGTATTCTGATACCAGTTGCCCGACCTCATCGTTTTGTTTCCAGGCAATCTTTTCGTTGACCATTCCAAGCCTGATTTGAGATATTTTCCCGGCAAGCATGGCCAGTGGAGCAGTTATATAATTAGAGATCAACACTGTAACAAAAATTCCAAATAAAATCAACAAGATATAAACATTGAGAAAGGTAACCAGGAAGGAAGAAATTTCTTTTTTCGATTCATCCTGTTTTGCAAAATAAGGAAGATTCACAAAACCAAGGAGTTGATCGTGTTCGTTGTAAACCGGAAGGTATGCCGAATTGAATTGCATCGCCCCGATCGACTCATGATGGATAAAAATGGAATACTGCTCAGCCACCAGTTTCCGGTAAGCTTCGGCATTCATTCTTTCCGACAGCAAGCCTTCATCAAATATCTGAGGCCGGCTCGAGGAAATCAATCTTCCATTGTCACTATACACATTTATATCGGTAAAGAAAACGTTTGACAGTTTGATCAGAAAATCTTCCAGTTCAATTTTTTCCACCTCATGCAGATCCCGCTGTGAACTATATTTATGTTGGACTTCAACCACAACTGAATAGGCCTTTTCGCGTAAATTATCGACATTCTTTTTAATGTTGATCTGTATTATATTGATTATTTGCACGATCCCTATGGCCAGCATCGTTACCACCAAAATGCCTATGATCGCGAAATGAAGCCTGTTTCTCAGGCTGTCAGGAACAGGATTGAGTTTGCGGGGAAAACTGAAAACTCCGGCAAGCAGCAATGCCGTGGCGGCAAACAGTATGAACAGGTAGGAAAAAGGTGCGGCGACTGACAGAAAATCATCCTCCTTTTTACTGATAAGCAAAGTATCCGTTTTATTGATATGATATTGAAAATGGATCATCTGATCCTCGGTGAAGCCAGGGTTTCGCACCGAAAATTCTTTGTATTGCTTTAATGCTGTCCGGTATCCTGCAGCACCAACTGCACGAACCAATATCCCGTTGTGGAATAATCCGTATGAATAATCCGAAAGGTTTGGCATGTCCATCCTTGTTTTATCCATCAATAATCCGGGGTATCCCGGATCGGGATCGGCATTCTTTAAATTAAATTCTATGAATACGGTCGTACCGGCGCCAGGATTCGTTACCAAAGTTTCCCCGGGATAAACGGCGAGGTAATACTCCTTTCCAAAACCGTAATCCAGAAAGAAAAGGCTGGAAAGTGCCGTCGACTTTCCATAGCTATCGATAATCCCCCGAAAATAGGTGCTGCAGTTAACAAGATACCCTTGCGGCTGAATCCGTAATTCCTTTTTTTGATCACACAAAGTGATCTGGATCTGATATTTCTTCCAGTAATCCTTGAAATATTTTGTTTTCAGATAATTCACCAGGCTGTCCTGGCTGATTTTATTTCCGGCAGACCCCTGGCGGATCCACTGATCCAACAATGCGTCAGCATGAAGCCTGCGTTCAACCTGCTCATAAAGCACTTCAGTAACCGGGTTTTGCTGGTTGACCAATTTGCCGGCAAGAAGATTCAGCTTTTCCGTCTCCTTTGTCTGGTTCGCCCTGTTGAGTAAAAGTGTTGTAAAAACTGAAAAGAAACAAAGAAAGAACAGGATGTTCTGGAGTGAGAAAGGCGTACTGTTATTAAATTTTAAATACCAGTATGATGCAAAATAAAGCACAAAAAATATTGTGACAATATAATTGATACTCCAGCCGGAAATATAGGATACAAGAAAATATGCAGTGACGACGATGGTTAATGAAAGCACCAACTGCTTTCGGTCATTCACAGTGAAGAATAAAAGATCCAGGATCCTGGAAGAAACCAGCCATAACGAAAACAGGAGTGAGGTAATAATAAACAATCCAAACCCGCTTTCATAGGTCAGCCCGGAAATGTTCTGCAAATTCACCGGTAACGCCGAATTGATGACAAGGTCGGTCAGAAAGTAACCCACAGCCTGGAAGAAAACCAGCAGGAGAAAAATTGCAAAAACTGTCCAAACAAATTGTTGATTGCGCCGGGTTATCCCCAGGATTGATTTTACCGAAATCCTGGTATAAAACACCAGTGATATCAACAACAGGATAGTGACATTCATCGTATAATCTCCCAGGGACGGTAAAAATGCAGAGGAGGAATACCATGCAGGACTGAATAAATCAGATTTATAAATCTCGGCCGGAAAGCCAAAATAACTTTGAACAATTCTTAAAAAAACAATGGTGAAACAATACGTAACAACGAGGAGTTTTACCCGGGAATGAAACCAGGTCAAAGAGCTTAAAAAATGGAACAACGCAAAAAACAAAAACAGGGATCCGGCTATGAACAACATAAATACCCCTCCGGTAAAACCACCCGGATTGGGATGGTAATTGTCAAAATCCAGGCTGAACAGGTAGGTTTTGTCGCTGCTGTAAACAGGGTACGTTCCGATCTTCTTCACGACCTTCACCGATGCAGGAATGCCATATCCTGAAGAAAACTGATTTTTAATAAAATCATTCTGAAAAGGGAAATCGCTTTTTATGCAGTAGCAACCAAGAAAACGAAAAGAACCCTTTTTCATGGTATGAAATTCATACCAGCCATTTTTCAACAGGCAGGCAAAATTGGTTTTCTTATGTTCAATGCTGAATGCGGCAGGAAATACGACGGTATTGTTGTTCCAGTATACCAGCGAGTCTCCCTTATAAACAAATAGGAAGAATTCGCTGTCGACATCTTTCTCCCTGGTACCATCAAATCCGGAATTGTGTTTTGAACCCGGGATTGTATCAAATGTCCGGGTTAATAAATTGACGATGCCTGCTAACTGAGTTTCACTTTCAGCATTTGCTTTTTTAAATTCCCGGAAAAGAGATTGAGGGCTATTCCTGTGATCTAAAATTTGCCGGATACCAAATATTGACAGGAACAGCAGAAGTGCCACTAAAAACCAGGGAATTCCCCAAAAAAATATGCCACCTTGTTGTGATTTCACTAAAACACTTATTTACAACACAATGCGACGGGGTTTTTTTGTCGCCTACAAACGCGTTTCTAACCCCGGTTGATGCTTTACATTAAAACCACGGCTGCGTTCAATACAGGGGCTAAAATTAAGCCTTTTTTGTTGTGAAGACGAAAATTTGACTTGAATAACCCCTTCCCTGCCCTTTCGCATGGAAATTAGACTTAAATCCGTTTACCATCGCTTTAAAATGATGATTGGCTCCCGACCGGTATTTTTCACTTAACATCGAAACATAAAATGCATCAAGTTTTTGAGGAATCGTTTTATGGATTTTAAAACCGTGTTTTTCGACCAACTGGTTCATCGTTGAATCATTGAAATGGTACAAATGCCTCGGCACATCATAAGCCGCCCAAAATTTACCATATTCCTGCGCATCCCACGATTTGTAGTTGGGAACCGCAACAATAAACACGCCGTCGGCTTGCAGCAAACCTTTTACTGTTTCAATCGTTTCGTTGAGATCATGAACATGTTCCAATACATGCCACATGGTAATGCACGCAAAGGATCCTTTGCCTGAGTTTAAATCTGTCAGCGACCTGAGAATTGGAATTCCATTTTTCTTTTCAGCAAAATCGCCCGCTTTTTCATTGGGTTCTATCCCTGTTACGTCAAATCCTTTGGATTTGCAGTATTTTAGAAACTCACCGGTGCCACATCCGATGTCAAGAATCTTTCCATGGCTTGCATATTGGTGAACAATACTGTACTTATTTCGTACCGACAATACTCTTGCAAATTTATATATCAGGCTGATTATATCTGCTTTTTTGGCATCATGTGAAATGTAATCATCCGATTGATAGTATCTGCCAATTTCATCTGTATCCGGCCGCGGGTTGACAAATTTAAAACCGCAACCTTCGCATTGCTGAATTGTAAAGTCCTCTTTAGAAAGAAAATGATCATTGACTTCTAAGAATGGTGAAAAAACACTCTTTTCACAAACAGGGCACCGGAGGATTTTTTCTGACATTTTTCTGGGTTTCACGTGGAACATTAACTAATTTCCGTTTATAACTGCCTGACACTTCACCGATAGCGGCAATATTGCCGGCAGGGTTGCCATATGCAACGGGTTTCTTCCAAAGCGCACTGCAGTGGTTGGTAAACTGAATTGCTGTACCGGGATGCTGCAGCAGCATGCATGGATGATCATGGATTAAATACGATTGTGGGCGTTGTCATGGAAAACACTGCCCCGTTGGTCTGCTTATATACGATATAAAACTTCTGTGTTAATGAACCTCCGGGCTTAACTTTTGGCATTAAACGGATAAACCGGAGTGCCAGTGGATTTGATTTGGCGAACGATACCAGGTCAATCCTTTTTAAATAACTGCCGTTGCTTTGAAAACCGTCAATGTCAAAAAAACGGGATAAAGTATCAGACGTTGCTCCCGGACTGGCAAACGGGAAGGCACTAAAAACATTGATTTCGGAAATTTGATCAAATGTACCTGCATACCCGGGTTCCTGGCATTTGCAGGCAACTGCAGCATTGTTAAAAAAACAGGCTTTACCAACATTCATATTGCCTCCATAAAACGTCATTTGTGGTGAAAGTTGAATGACAAATTTGTCAAAATCAATGTGTGCCAGGCTGTCCAAAGGCGCCAAAGCAATATTGCCTTCATCATAAACCCCGGTAATTTGCATCAGGTTAGCCATTAACCCGTTTACACTAAAATGCGTGGGTACTTTGTTGCAGTCGTACGAACAACAGCCCCCCAAATTGATAATTGCCAGGATTACAAGTACGACAAATGCCTTACGCATGGTTAACCGGTTAAATTCATTAAATTAATGTATCTCAATAACGCAGTACTCTCTTAAGCGATGTTTCTCCTTTCAGGACCAGACTACCTGCCAAGGTGAACAATCAAAACTGAAATATCTGCAGGGGAAACTCCGCTGATTCGTGAAGCCTGACCGATGGTCCGTGGCTTGATTTTGTTCAGCTTTTCCCTTGCCTCATGCGACAGGGATGTCAATTTTGAATAATCATAATCCCCTGCAAGCACGTAATCCTCCAGGTTGGCCAGCTTATCAACTAGTTCCTGCTCCTTCCCGATATAACTCTCATATTTGATCTTAAGTTCAGCTTCTTCAACAATATCAGCATCGAGCAACCCATTATCCTGCGCGTAGATCCCGATCTCCTCTACCCGTTCGATCAAATCTTTTAAGAACATTTGGGGCCTGAGCAATATCAATGCGGCCTTTTGTTTTTGTATGATCGGGTTGGTCATTTTTTCAGAAAGCAATGTGTTAACCTGGTTTGGTTGCAGACTATGTCCGTTAAGAAACGCGATAAACTTATTCACTTTCACGTACTTTTCCTCGACCGCTGTAAGTCTTGACTCACTGGCCAGCCCGATCTGATTAGACAATTTCGTCAGCCGCTGGTCGGCATTATCCTGCCTGAGCAATATGCGGTACTCGGCCCTGGAGGTAAACATCCGGTAAGGCTCTTCCGTACCTTTGGTAATCAAATCATCAATAAGAACCCCTATATAGGCATCAGATCGCTTCAGAATAAACTCCTTTTCCTTCTTAATTTTTAAATGGGCATTTATTCCGGCCATCAGGCCCTGGGCTGCTGCTTCCTCATACCCGGTGGTGCCGTTTATCTGTCCGGCAAAATAGAGGTTTTCAATGACTTTGGTTTCAAGGGAAAAATTCAACTGGTCAGGCGGGAAATAGTCATATTCAATGGCATATCCGGGCCTGAAAAACTTTGCTTTCTCAAAGCCTTTAACTTTTCTCAGAGCCTTAAACTGTACATCCTCCGGCAAAGATGAAGAGAACCCGTTTACATAATATTCGACAGTGTCCCAACCTTCAGGTTCTATAAACAACTGGTGCCGTTCCTTGGTTGCAAACCGGTCTATTTTATCTTCTATCGATGGGCAATATCTTGGTCCTTTGCCCATGATTCTTCCTGAGAACATCGGGGATTTATCAAACCCGGTCCTTAAAATATCATGTACTTCGCTGCCAGTATATGTTAACCAGCAACTCCGCTGGTGTTTCAGCCTGGGTGTTTCTGTATATGAAAATTGACCCGGTATTTCATCTCCGGGTTGTTCTTCCATTTTTGAAAAATCCAAAGATCTGCCATCTACTCTAACCGGTGTCCCGGTCTTCATCCTGCTTGATTTAAAACCGAAATCTACCAGCCTTTCCGTCAGGTTTTTTGAAGCTCCATCTCCCATCCTTCCCCCAGAAAAATGTTTTTCGCCGATATGTATCAGCCCGTTTAAAAAGGTTCCGTTGGCAAGTATTACCGATTTGCACTGAATAGTTATACCGAGACCGGTTTTCACACCGGTGATCTTTCCATTTTTTACAGTTAATTCATCAACCGAATCCTGCCAGAAGTCAACATTTTTTGTTTTTTCCAACATGCTCCGCCATTCAACTGAAAACAACACCCGGTCGTTTTGTGCCCTCGGACTCCACATTGCAGGTCCTTTAGACAGGTTTAACATTCGGAATTGTATCATTGTCCGATCGGTTACAATACCGGAATAACCTCCCATGGCATCAATTTCACGCACAATCTGTCCTTTCGCGATTCCGCCCATGGATGGGTTGCATGACATCTGTGCCATGTTTAACATATTCATTGTAACAAGCAATACTTTAGAACCCATATTTGCTGCAGCCGCCGCAGCTTCGCAACCAGCATGTCCTGCACCAACAACTACAATATCATATTTCTGCATTCCCTGTTTTCTGTTTCACGTGAAACATTAAGATTGGCTAATAACAAATTTTTATTTTTTCGTGTGTCAGGCTTAATATACATCCGAGTCCAGTGTTGCCATTTACGGATGAATGTACTTTCGATTCTGCAAAAGTACAACAAATATATAACCCCCTTCACTTCTTCGTTAAACCATACAAACAGCCGGGTATTTCCATGAATACCCGGCATACTTAAATAAATAAATTGAGAATTAATTAATCTTAGACGGACTCCCGCATGAAATAAATCAAGACGCTTTTAAGGCTGCAAGATAGTAGTTCTCCTTTTCCCGCATCATCAACTTCTCCTGAACTGTAGAATCAGAGTAGCCTGTCAAATGCAATATTCCATGGATCATTACCCGGTGCAACTCCTCTTCCATGGTTTGGTCAAATATAACAGCATTCTCCCATACCCGTGGCAAACTGATGAAAATATCTCCGCTTACAGTCTTATCGCTGCCGGAAGAAAATGTAAGAATATCGGTTAACGTATTGTGTTTTAGATATTTGATATTTAAATCCAGCAAATAATCATCATTGCAGAAAATAAAATTAATATCTCCGGCAGCCTTACCCTCCTGCCTGATGGTTGTGTTTATCCATTCACGCAGTCCGGCCTTTTTTTTAACTACATAGGATACGTTTTCAAGGAAAAAGTTAATCCTGGCACTCATTTTCTGTGAATAAGAAGATCCTTTTTATTCCAGTATTCTTTCAACTCGTTGATACGTTGAAGTGATTTCTCATAGTTCATGCTCGACACATAGAATACCAGCACAATACTTTTCGCATTAACAGATATTGTGATTTCATCCGTCAGGGCTTTAATGATGAAAATATCCCTTGATAATTTATGCTTCCTGATTTCACGGTCAAGTATATCTTCATTGTCAGTTGCTCCTTCGTTGCCGGAAGCCAGTTTGATTTTAAACACGAGTCCCTTGGAATTCCTGTCAAAATTTACTGCAATTGTTGTATTGTCAATCCCTTCATTTAACGCAAACAGAATACTTGCAGCCTCTGTTGTGGCCAGCATGACGTTACCAAAATATTCATTGTTAATGTTGTAATAGTCGCAAATTTCTTCTACAAACCTTTCGAGTTTGGCAATTTCCTTTTTACCGGTTAAAACCAGTTCTCTGAAATCCCGTTTCATATCAGTTTTCTATTTTAACAATGTAACTGTTTACTTTCGTTTTATAGAACGAGTTTATGCCAGGCAATTTTAATTGAATGTTGTCCTGACTCGCTCTTTTTTTTGTGTTATACTGATAATTCAATCCAGGGTTACTGTTTTTCTGTGTTTTTGCCTCGGTCGACTCTCTTTTTTCCTCCTGGTCCCGCATTTGCTCTGCCTTTTCAGATTCCAAAAGCCGTGTCACGATATTTTGCTGCCTCCTGATTGTTTCCTGCGTAATCCTCTTGTTTATAAGGTCTTTCTCGATTTGCTCCATATCCTTGGCTGCTTCATTCAGAGAACCCTGATCCTTGACCCCTTTTGATCCCATTTCGTCCTGGTATTTTTGCATTTCACTCCTCAAAGCTTCCTGCTGGGCTGCAAGCCGTGCCACCTCCTTGCTCATTCCGCTTTGACCCTGCATATTGCCCTTCCCATCCTTTTTTCCACCCTCCATGCCGGCTTTCAATTTTTCGAGTTGCTTGCCAATGCTCTGTTGAAGTTCCTTCATGTTCTTGGCCGACATTTTTCCTTTGCCCTTACCTCCCGGGTTTTTACATGATTTGCTGCCCGCTTTTGACTTCATGGAACTGGACTTTTGCTCATTCATTTTCTGCAACGACTCGTTTAAAAGCAATGCCAGGTTGTTGATTGATGTCATGGCAAACTGCTGTTTTGCAACGGCGATGTTGATGTTTCTCGTGTCCATTGCTTCCAGGGCCAGTTCAATGTTGAGGTTGATTGCCGCGATCTCTCTCGTTACAACAGGCTTTACTTCTATCTGACGTTTGGCGATTGCATTCAGTGAATCTTCTACAACCTTCATTTTTCCGCTAAACTCCTTTTGCCGGGATACCAGTTCAGGATACCTTGGATCGTTGCGTGCAATCTGCCTTGTAGCGGCAATCATCTCCTCCTGGTCAAAAGATAACCTCACGAGGTTTTCAAGGATCATCCTGATGTTCGCTGCGTCCTCTTCCATCTGCCCCTCTTCATTTTCTTCCTGCGACTCTTCCATCTGCCTGGCAAGTTCCTTCATTTGTTTTGCCGCTTTCTTTTGCGCGCCGGAGGCTTCCTTGCTTTTCTTTTCTTTCAGGTTCTTCGAACTTTCTGAAAGGCTCTTGCGGATACTGTCCTGCTTGTCTTTCGTATTTCCAAGTTCGGCAGGTGTTTCCAGCTGCTTTCCCTCTTTTTCAAGTTCTTTTATTATATTTGAAATTGTATCTGCTTTTTTTGCAATCTCGTTCTGCTTATCTGTAAGGGCTTCGTTGCTCCGGGCTTGCTTCTCAGTTTCCTCCGCCAATTTCTCCTGGTTTTCTGCATTTTTCTTCAGGTCGCTTATCGTTGATTCGAGTTTCCGGTCGAATTCAATCTGCTTCATCAATGCAAGATTTCTGTCCAACTGCGTCTCAAGGTCCTTGTTAGACAATTTCATTTTCTCCAGCAGGTTGCCCAGTTTGTCTTTATCAACCTGGTTCAGCAGGTCCCTCATCTCCTGGATCATCTTCTTCATCTCCTCCGAAAGCATCTGATCCATCATTTCATTCAGCTTCTTCTGCTTCTCGATGATTCGTTCATTTGTTTCAAGGTATTTTTCTTCGGCAGCAATATTTTCGCTGTTTTTCTTCTTAATTTGTTCAACCTTATCTTCAATGGCCTGGTCCGCCTTGATCAGATCTTCTATTTTCTTCTTCTCCTGCCAAGAAATCGCTGTTTGATCAACAAGCTTTTTGTTCAGCTCCTCCATTGTCTTTTTGATCGCTTTCGCGTCTTTAAGGCTTTTTTCAAGATCCTCATTCATGTCCTGCTCATTGGATTCGGTATGGCGGGCAATCTCCTCAATGGTTGGCGTCGAAATGGTTTTTAATTCAGATTTTGTCGCCTTTGGCCCATGAATGCCATCGTTATCCCACACCTCGAAATAGAACTGCATGTTCAAACCGGCTGCCGGTAATAGCTTGAGAAGATCAACAGCATAATAGAACACCTGGTTGTTGACGGACTTCTCTATGGGTATGAGTTCAGAAACAATTTTCCCCGCAGTAGTATCCCCTTTGGAGAATACCGTATAGTTGAAAGTAAGATTTGTAAACCCGTAATCATCCTTGATGGTTCCTTTGAAAAACAGGTTGGTTGCCATCGCCGAATCAGCAGATTCCGTCACAAAAACCGATGGAAACCCATCATTTACGACATTTATACGGTACTTCAGTGAATCGGCCAGGTAGGTATTGGCATTCGATGGGGTAATGCTGTAGGACGAGGATTTTACTATTTTCCTGGAAAAGGCAAACGTGTTCCTGTCCTCTTTCTTCAGTGTAACCAGTTCATTGTCTAAACGAATATTAATGGCGGATACATCTTTGGTATAAAAATTCCAGGTGATTGTTGAGCCTTCAGGGACAACAAAATCCCCCTGGTTCTCATACTTTTCATCTGGTTTGTTGATGTATCCCGGAAAATTAACGATGACATCAAAGTTCAGGATTGTCGGTTTCGGGAAGACCTTCAACTCATACTCTGCCGATTTAAAATCACCGGTAACTATTCTGAAAGGCATGCTCCCCTGCAATGATTTGAACAAATAGGAGAAGATAAAACCTTTGTTCCGGATCATCTTAAATGTGCCTTCTCTCGTTTTTACGTAAACTTCTGCAGGTATTTCTGTTCCGGTAATTTTTACAAGCAGTTCAAAATCTTCCTGCTGAATGGCGGTGAGGCTCTTGTTTTGTATCTCAATTTTAAATGGCAGCGGCACGGTAAACGCCTGGTTGAACTTTATGATCCGGCGGGTGGGATCAGAGATGGTATCAGGTGATACGATGATCAGCAATACAATGATGGCAACGGGAACCAGGGCGTAACGAAGGAACCGCAGGTTTTTCCTGAAATCAATGACAACACCGAACTTAAATAATTTCAATGCATTGGTTTTTTGTTCGATGCTGGCAGCAAGAAGTTCTGAACTTTCACCCGAGCCCTTCTGCTGTTTGATCAGCTGAAGGGTATTCAGCAGTTTATCCTGTATTTCGGAAAAGTGGGTGCCAATGATCTGGGCGGCCTGGTCGTATGAAATAATTTTCCCTATTTTGATCAGCTGTAAAACCGGTATGAAAATGAGACGGGTTATCAGAAAAAGCGAGAGCCCAAGAAATGTGAAAAACAAAATCATCCGCACGGCCTGGCTGAAATGAAAGAAGTACTCAAGGGAAACAAAAACAAGGTAAAAAACCGTCAGAAGCGTCAAGGACCATAACATACCCCTCATCAGCCGGTTTTTATAATATTTCCGGATGAAGAGGTCAAGTTTTTTTATAAGAACCTGGTTGTCTGCCATTTTTTATATTTTTCCTTTAAATAACGAAGCACAAAAATGTTTAGTATCCTGGTGCAAAAGTACGAATATAAGACGTTAATGATTTTCTTTATGGCCAGAATAGCTTATTTTTGTGACTTCGTAAATAAAACCATCCATGAAAGCCGAGCATATTCGCGTACGATTTGCCCCAAGTCCCACCGGCCCCCTTCACATAGGCGGAGTGAGGACTGCACTCTATAATTTCCTCTTTGCCCGAAAGCTTGGAGGTACAATGATCCTGAGAATTGAGGATACCGACCAAAACCGGTTTGTTGCCGGAGCCGAAGATTATATCGTAAAGTCTCTTGCATGGTGCGGTCTTGACTTTGATGAAAGCCCGGAAAAGGGAGGTCCTCATGCTCCCTACCGCCAATCGGAACGTTCAGAAATATACCGGAAATATATCCACCAGCTGGTTGAAAGCGGCCATGCATATTATGCCTTCGATACGGAAGAAGCATTGAACCTGGCGCGTGAACAGGCAAAACAAAACGGGGGCAATACATTTCAGTATGACCAGATCACCAGGAAAACGCTTCAAAATTCGATCGCACTTCCCGAGGCGGAATGGAAAAAGAGACTGGCAGACGGCGCACCGTATGTTATCCGGATAAAAATTCCGGAAAACGAACAGGTTGTTGTGAACGACATCATCCGCGGTGAAGTCATTGTGAATTCGTCAAACCTTGACGACAAGGTACTGTTCAAATCCGACGGGCTTCCGACCTATCACCTGGCCAACGTGGTGGATGATTACCTCATGAAAATCACGCATGTGATCCGCGGTGAAGAGTGGCTGCCTTCTGCTCCTTTGCACGTATTGCTGTACCGGTATTTCGGCTGGGAGGATATCATGCCGCAGTTCGCGCACCTGCCTTTGATTTTAAAACCGGATGGTAACGGCAAACTGAGCAAACGTGACGGAGACCGGCTTGGATTCCCTGTATTTCCGACGGAATGGAAAGATCCCAAAACCGGTGAGATTTATTCAGGTTACCGGGAATCGGGTTACCTGCCCGAAGCAGTGATCAATATCCTGGCACATCTCGGGTGGAATCCCGGAACAGAACAGGAGTTGTTTACATCTGCTGAATTAATCCAGCAGTTTTCGCTTGAAAGAGTTGGGAAACATGGTTCAAAATTCGACCCCGAGAAGGCAAAATGGTTTAATCACCAGTATATGCAGCGGAAATCGGATGAGGAGTTATCCATCTTGCTGAAACCCTACCTGGAACAACACGGCCTGTCTCCGGCTTCCGGGTACTTGGACAAAGTCATTGGCCTTGTCAGGGAGCGTGCCTCTTTGGTTCCAGATCTATGGAATACTTCCTGGTTCTTCTTTATCCGGCCGGAGAAATATGATCCGCAGGTATATCAAAAGATTTGGCTGCCGGGAACTACCGGCTGGATCAAAGACTTTGCCAGGGAAGTTGAAGCGCTGGCAGTCTTCAACAAAGACACTTTACACACGCTGGTAGTTGATTATACAACAAAAACCGGTGTGAAAATGGGGCAGTTGATGAATCCCCTGCGCCTGCTGATGGTTGGTTCAAACCAGGGCCCGGGGATGATGGAACTGGCAGATGTTTTGGGAAAGGATGAGTTTCTGGAGCGGATTAAAACCGGTTTTGAAAAACTGAACCTTTAAGACCTGCTGACCCCAGTAAAAATATTGGCGTCCAAAAAGTAACACCACCGGCTGAAACAACCTTGGCGTTTATTTATATTCTTAGCAAAGACATTTATTGTATTATATTTATCGTCCTCAAACAGAGACGTAGTTTTGCGTATTCTACTTGTCTTAATTTGTATTTTAAATATTTGAATTTCTTACTGTTAGCCGTGCCCCGGTTTTTTTCATTTTACTCTATTCACGCTCAATAGATCTAAGAAGCAGTTTAATTAGATTTGTGAATTTACTCACTAAATCGCTGAATTGTATGATTATTGACTATATTTGGTAAGATATATGACAAATTAACCCCGGACCAAATGGTTGCTATGCCCCATATATCGTCTATCACCCCACCCGATGTGATATTTGACCTCACGGGAGCATAGGCGCCACATAGCGGCTAACAATCGTTGTGGCATTTAAAAACATCTTATGAGAAAGATTTTCCTTTTTATTTCTATCCTGTCTACAGTTCTTCTTTATGGGCAGAAAGATACTACTATACAAAAACATCATTTATCGATAAATCCATTGAACATTGTTTTTTTTCAGCAAATCGGGATTACTTATGAATATAGACCAGGAATCATTGGATTTGCCATTACTCCCGGGTATATTTATTCCAATAATAAGGAATATAGTAATTGGTTTATTGCCGGACCTACCAATTACGGGTGTCTTGGTGGATATGCCGACCAAATTGACCACCCCCTGCCGGTCCAATTTACAGCACTTCTGCCGATACGTTTGACCACCCCTCTTTTTTGTTCTTAAGAACGATCATTTTCCTGGTTTTTTAGGCGTTATACAAAATTAGATTCT
>JAPLDF010000086.1 GCA_026391835.1 Bacteroidota bacterium | reverse complement strand
TTATGAAATAATCCAGATACTAAGCATCTCAGCTTTTGATAAAACACCACTGAAAGAACTACTTACAGACAATCAGGTCAATCAAAATGTCAAAGAACAATACAGTATACTAACATTTGAATTTTAACGCATCAGTACTAACATAAATTGATAAATAATCAAATGAAACACATAAATCAAAAGTCTCTGAGGCAACGGATAGAGAAGCCGTTCACCTTGTACTCGTAGAAGCCCACATAGCTACCGCCACTGTAGAAGTACAGGTACCAGCCGAAATCGGCATCGTACTGCGTACTACTCCAATAGAGGCCGTAGGAGCCGCGATTGGCCAGTGAACCATCGCTGCTTAACAGGCGCCCGGCCGCATGGAGTTTTAAGGATGAGCCGAAAGGACCGTTCCAGTTAGTCCAACTGCCACTGGCATCAACGTTGGTCCATTCGGTGTTGGTCGGGATGCGCCAGCCTGCACCCAGCTCAATCGTACATGGGTCTTTTGATGCTTCCCAGGTCGCAGACAGATTATCATTTGTTGCATTCCATGCGGTATTGGGTGTTCGGGTTGTCCCGTCATGCTTATATCCCTGTTTGCGGTTAAATTGAAAGTACCAACCTGCTGAAGCCTCGGTAGCATCGGAAACCACTGTGGCCTGCTGGCTGGCGCCAAGGTTTCGGGTAATCCAGCACTTTGTAGGTTCGCCTGGAATACCGTTGGTAGTTTCATATGCAACTGTTTTATTCACCGGTGCAACACCACCGGAAACAAGGTGGTTGATACTGATGGTTAAACCGCAAACAAAAGCAGGGACGGGTGTCATTGAATTCCAGGCAATTCCACTGTAAAGATTCAATGCTTTTTCATCTGTATTGTATATAACCAATCCTGAAGCTGGAGAGGCAATCGTGTTTCGCTGAGCGGTCGTCATCCTCGGTGGAAGGAATCCTTTGTCTATACTTGAAATATCCAGTGCAGCGCTTGCCACCGGCGATGTTGTGCCGATACCCAGGTTGCCGCCGTTATCATAGAGGAGGGATGTACTCAAAGTACCGGCAGACGACCATTTGGAAACATAATTTGCAGTTCCGGCCCCCCCGGCCAACAAGCTTAGCTGGCTCCATGTACTGCCATTCCAGTAATAATAGCCAGGCGTCACATTGTTTGGAGATGTGCCTGCCGTGGCTGTATTATAAACAAGCAACCCGCTGGCAGGCGATGCAACAGGCAAAGCAGAATTGATCGCAGTAAGTGCAACACGTGGTGGCAGGAATCCTTTCGAGGTGGAGGTGACATCCAGAATTGCAGATGCCTGCGGCGACGAAGTTCCGATGCCGACTGTTCCGTCACCCTGGATCCGCATCAGTTCGTATGAATCAGAAGAACCGTTGCCGGCGTAAAATACATGACGGTCTCCAATGGTGCCCACCTGGTATCGCAGGATACTCCCATTTATGCCAAAACCGAAATACTGGTTGTCATTGTTTGCAGCTTCATACAAAACGATCTTCCTGTTTCCCTGTGTACTGGCTAACTGCAGCAAAGCGTGGGGTGCAGAAGTTCCGATACCAACATTCCCCCCGTTGTAGCAGATGGATGAAATTCCGGTTGTCCACTGGCTGCTTACCTTGTTGTTGAAGGTGTTCCAGTCGGGTGACGTTAAGTACCCGTTTGTGGTTGAATTTGCGATTGAAATTGAACCTGACAATTGATTCCCTGATAATGACAAAGTCAATGGCAATGAACCGGCTGCTCCTAAAATCCGGTTTGTAAAGGCTGTGTTCCAGTTGCCGATATTACCGGTTGTGATCCCATAGGAAGGATGCGCCGCGAAGATGGGGTCTGTCTCCGAATAAGGTTCATTAATCCTCATCCATACCGAGCCGTTATACCAGTACAAAGAATTTACGGTAATGTTGTAGACAATCAGTCCCTGGGACGGTGTGGGAATGGAATTCATCTCGGTGGAAGTCATCCGGGGAGGCAAAAAACCTTTGACCGTTGATTTTACATCAAGCATTGCCGATGGATCAGGTGCGCCGTTGTCGGTATTGATGCCTACCTGGGCGAAAAGGTAAAAAGATGGGATCGTTAAAAAAAATCCCAGCAAGGCAAAAAATTTGTAAAGATTTTTCATGGGAAAGTGTTTTGATTTGGTTATAGTAAAATTAAACTGAAATTCCATTTCAAATGCGATTGTATGGTAAATATTTCTAATTTTATTTTCTACAAGAACCAAACGTTTACTTTGAAGATACGAGAATAAAAAAACCAGTTTCACAGGACTAAAAAATCCCATGGCACCTAAATCAGCGAAGGAATAATAAACATCCTGGGCAACAATTATTTGATCAAGAACAAATATTTCAACTAAAGCGCCTAAATCTTTGAACTTCCTGGTAATCAATGATCATTTTCACTTGGAGTGCCTTAGTCTGAATGGTAACCCCCTGAAATTAGTTGAATTGAATTCGTTTCGGGTTTCAGAAATCTTTACCCGGTACTTATGCAGGATCGGTTTTCCTTTTCGCTTACTCAGGATGGGTTATAGCCATTAAATTCAATTATGGGAACAAACACAATGTTCTTTATTTTGTTTTGGGTTAGACAGACTTTCTTATCTTTACTAGCAAATAATTCTAATACAAATGAAAAACACTATTATTTTCATTTTCTTGATGTTTTATATATGTTCGTTGCAATCTCAGGATGTTTTATTTAAAAAGAATGGAGCTGCAATTGTTTGCAAGGTGCTTGAAATCAATGTTGATGTAATAAAATATAAAAAGATAGATTTGAAAAAAAGTCCTCTTTATGAAGTTGAGAAAGACAAGATATACAAAGTAAAATATAAAAATGGGGTTGTTGATGTTTTTGACCCTGTTTATAACCGACAAAGGTTTGATACAGTTCCATTTTCAATGATTTATGTAGTTTTTAACTCAACACACAGGTTTGACGTTTTCCCGTTGTACGTTAATAAAAAATTTATCTATACGTTAAAGGATCATTCAAGGCTTTTGCTAAAAACAACATTAGAAGATTTCCTTACTATTTATAGATTTGTTAATACCAGTGGTCCGCAAACAAAACTTTTCGCTGTTCATGGTCAAAAATATGCTATAAACATTCAGGTTAAAGACGAAAAAGCCAGCAATCCCACAGATAGATTTTCAATGACGCTGTATGAAGATGCAGAAGATGTTAATAAATTCATTAAGAATGAATACAATAGCTTCACCCCTGGTAAAGAATATGATTTTCAGATTGTTGAAAAATAGAGGAAATGGCGTTTTAATTCATGCAAAAGAAAGCATAACAACCGAAAAGCACCAGGTGGGGATCATTTACAACATCACTTTCCTGCCTGACCTGTTCGAACCTTCCTGCCCGGGATAACACTTCTTCCCTGACCAGTTTCTGGTTGCGCATTCTTACGCCCAGGATAAATGATATTTCACGTTCTTCAAGCCCGG
>JAPLDF010000078.1 GCA_026391835.1 Bacteroidota bacterium | reverse complement strand
GGCCACCTTCTTCTGGACCTCTACCTACGATGCCTCCGCAAAACGGGCGGTGGCAAGAGGCCTTAATTCCATAACGCCCAGCGTTTCAAGGTATGAAAGCTCAAAGATCAATGCTTTCCCGGTGAGGTGTGTGAAGGATTAGGACTTCGACATGAGGTATTAATATCGCATGTTGGACATTCTGTGCAAAGGTAATTTACAATCTGATTTTGCTCCGTTAGGGTAAAAACCTTATTTTTGTATCATAATTCACTATCCATGCAACGGTTTGGATATTTTTTTCGTCTTATTAATAATGAACGTATCTAAAACAAAAATACTTTTCTTCGAAACTCCTGAATCGAAGAGAATACTATGGCATTTTGTGATGCTCCGGTTAAGAACCTTCCTCCTATTAATACCACTGTTTTCTTTTCTGCCGGGGAGTTACTGCACCGACGCTGATCGCCTGATACCGCATTTCGGGTTTCCGGTTCATGCTTTCGATAGTGATTCAACCACCTGTGAAGACCAGGCAGGCGATACGCTGAAAAGGATTGCCCGGTTTGATCATTCAGAGAACGGTTCATCTTATTTTTATGTACGGTTGTCCCTGTTACATTCTGAATTTGAACGGCTCAATTTTTTCATGACAGCAAGAGATCGTAAAATCTTCATTGCCGACAAGAACGATTTTTACAGTGATTCTGCCATTTTTTTTACTGCCTCCGATGCTGACCAGGCAAAGATTGAGTTCCGGGAGCTTTATAAAAGTGCTGTAGCAACCGGTTTATCCCTAAGCGAAAAGGTTAAAAAAGATGTGGTCCGTTCATCCCCATTTTACACACCGGTCATAATACCCGAATCCGGCTGGCCGGATGCTGCCCGCGAAGGCGCATACGAATGTTCCGGTGCAGATGTATCCTGCTCGGGAAACACCTATAGCTTTCCTGCCGGAACGACGGGCTCTGCTCCTTTACCCATAGACGGTTATCCAAATTACGGATGCCTTTCATCAAGGCCATGCCCGGCCTGGTATTATATGCAGGTAGGCATAGCCGGAGATATTATAATTGACATTTCGCAATCGGGGGGAAATGATGTTGATTTTATATGCTGGGGGCCCTTTAACAGCCTTACAGATGGTTGTGCCACCGGATTGACTGGCACCTGCCCAAAACCCGGTAATCCTTGCTGTAACAACAACGACCCGCCTCTCCCTGACCCCTGTATTTACCCCAAGGGGAACATCACCGACTGCAGCTATTCAGGTCTTGCAACTGAAACCTGCCATATCCTGAATGCCCAGGTAGGTGAAATTTATATTCTTTTAATGACAAACTACAGCCAACAACCCGGGACGATCACATTTTCACAAACAGGCGGCGCTGGAGTGACAAACTGCAATATTGTCCATCACTGTACAATGATTGCGATTACAACAAATCAAACGGCCTGCGAACCGTCAACCAACACCTTTGCCGTTTCCGGGAATATCGAATTCAGCAATCCTCCACCAACCGGAACTTTGACGGTAACAGACAGTCCATCAGGAATCTCCCAGGTATTCGGCCCCCCATTCACAAGCCCGTGGCCTTATAGCCTTCCGAATATTCCGTGCGACGGGGCACAACATTTCATCAATGCCCTGTTTTCCGACAGCCTTGATTGCATCAAACCCCCACAGGAGTATAGCTCCCCTCCGCCTACCTGTCCCCAGTCCCTGATTTTTACAGTTGGTCCTCAAACCATTTGTGCCGGAACTTTAAATGTTCCAATATCGGTATTCCCCGATGCAGGGACACAGGAATATCATTTCAACTATAATCCTCCGCAACCAGAGGTAACAATTTCGCAGATTAATCCAGGCGATCCTTTCATTACGATAAGTTTTTCGCCAACTGCAACTTCCGGTTTTATTGAAGTTTATGGCACCAGTACTATATGCCCTGCTCAAAGTGCAACCATGCAACTGGCAGTTACTGTCAACCCCTTGCCCAACATCGTAACCTCCCCTGCTTCACCGCTTGCGATTTGCAACAATTCCCCGGCTGTGATCGATCTAAGTTCTTCAGTTCCGGGAACAATCAACAATACAACCTTTAGTTGGTCAGCAGTTGCAGTTGATCCATTTTCTGTATCACCCGCCATGGCTTCAGGAACAACATCCGCCCAAATTTCCCAGGTATTTTCCAATTTAACCACAACAGTGCAAGACATTAACCTGGAGATAACCTCCAGCAGCAACAATTGTCCCGGCCAACAGGTTAACTATCTGATTACTTTGAACCCGACGCCAACAGTTGCAACGATTGCTAACCAGACTTTTTGCAATGGAGATGCTGTTCCGTCAACACCTGTGACGAGCCCGGTTGCAGGAACAACATATACCTGGACAAACAACAATACTGACATTGGGTTAGATGCCGGCGGAACCGGAAATATTTCAGCATTTACTGCCGGGAACACCGGTACAACACCCATCTTCGCAACCATCGAGATTATCCCGACAGCCAATGGATGCGTTGGTACACCATTTAGTTTTACCATTCAGGTAAATCCGGCAGGCCATGTGATCGATCCGGCTGACCAGGTCATCTGCAACAATGCGCCCACCTCGGTAACCTTCGGCACATTGAACACCGGTGGCACGACTACCTACAGCTGGGCAAACAATACGACTTCCATCGGGCTGGGGGCCACGGGAACCGGCGATATCACTTCATTTACATCCATAAACACCGGGCTGGCTCCTGTCATAGCCACCGTTACGGTTACACCTACATTTACAAGCGGGTCAGCCAGTTGCGATGGAACTCCACAGGCTTTCGACATTACGGTAAACCCTTCCGGCCAGGTCAACGATCCGGTAGACCTGGTCGTTTGCAACAATGCCATGACCTCTGCATCGTTCAGCACAACACATACCGGGGGCACGACAAGCTATAGCTGGACAAACAATACAACGTCCATCGGGCTTGGCGCGAGCGGAACCGGGGATATCGCATCATTTACGGCCACCAACACAACCACATCACCGGTTATCGCCACGGTTACCGTTACACCGACATTTACAAACGGGTCAATCAGTTGCGACGGTCCG
>JAPLDF010000069.1 GCA_026391835.1 Bacteroidota bacterium | reverse complement strand
TCCGGCACCTGTCATAAAATATAAACCATTCCCTGCGGGGGTCTGCCTTCCGGCCTACGGCCTCCAGTCATCCCCCCGCAGGGAAACACCAAGGAACCGAGGATGATGAAGAGAATTGACACACTTAATTGAACACTCCCGCCCTTAACCACAAAGTACGCTCAGGAAATCTTACTCCGATTACTACACATATACTCTTCATTTACTCAACATATACTCTTCATTTACTCAACATATACTCTTCATTAACTCAACATATACTCATCATTTACTCTGCATATACTCATGATATACTCAAATTAATTAATTGATTTAAAATCATTTAGTTATACGATTGATCGCTATTATACCTGTAGGTTGCATTACCGGATCAAACTGTCTTGTGCCGCAGGCACACAATATGGGTAGAATGTTATTTTCGTTCAGGATTATCTCGTCCCGTATGGGACGAAATATTTGACATACAACGCCTTAACTACCCATCTATGGTCCCTCCGGGACCTCTCTATGCAGAAACAGGTTTATTCGGATATCTCCCAGGATTTAACAAATTAACCTTGGAAAGACCCATAAGAACCTAGATTAATTTTATTATTGGGATGAAGGTGATCGATCAAATTTAGTTATGATTCATTGTTGATAAATGAAAAAATAGTCACATGTCAAATCACTGCAGGGAGATGCAATCATCCCTTTTCTGGTTCTCCCGTTATTAGCTGAATTTTGGTAATTTTGACGCCTCAATGGATTTACGAATGAAAAAAACAATTATCGTACTGGCTTTTTTAATGGCATGCCTGCCTGCTTTTTCGCAGGTTGTGTATGAAGATATCAGCAATACCGGCATTTATGAATTCCTGGACGAGTTAGCCAATTTAAAGTTAATCACCCTTAATTCTGTGGTAAAGCCATACTCCAGAAACTATATTGCAGGAAAGCTGGTGGAAGCCAGGGATATGGATGCCCAGATGCGTTCAAAAACGGGCACCCCCTCCCGCCGCATGCTTAACAAACGACAGCAGAAGGAGTTGCATTTTTATTTGCAGGATTACCAACTGGAGAAAGAAGGCAGGCAATTAAAAATTAAAAATTATGATTATAAACTCTCCTTTCTCCTAAAAAAACAGTCCTGTATGGTTGTGGCGCTGAATCCCCCGGGGTTTCATTACAAAGATTCAATGTTTACCATATCCGTCAGGCCGATACTGGGCGTTCAATGGATGACCAATGAAAACGGCACGGAATATCACCGGTGGTGGGGAGGAAGCATGTTCGGCTACATCGGGAAAAACTTCGGATTTTATGCCAACCTGCGCGACAACAATGCGAGCAGTGCACCGGCAGAACCGAAATATTTCACCCTTGAACAGGGAGCCGTTTACAAACCCGGATCAAAAAAAGGGGTGGATTTCAGCGAGATGCGGGGAGGGATGGTGGCATCGGTAAGCTGGGGATCGGTTGGCATCATCAACGACCGCATGGAGTGGGGAGACAATTACCACGGGGCCAATATTTTATCGGGGAAAGCGCCTGCATTTCCTTATATACAGCTGCACCTGAACCCTGTAAAATGGTTCGATTTCAACTACATACACGGCTGGCTGAATTCGAATGTCATCGACAGCAGCCGTTCCTATTATTCGGGAGACATCTACCGGCAGATATACCGGAACAAGTACATCGCAGCAAACATGTTTACCTTCATCCCCTGGCGGGGACTGAACCTGTCATTTGGCAATTCGATCATCTATAGCGACATCAGTGTCAACCCGGTCTACCTCATCCCTTTTCTCTTCTACAATTCTGTCGATGCTACCAAGAACAACTACGTTGACTATGCCGGCTCCAACTCCCAGCTATTCTTCAACTTTTCGAGCCGGCAGATCAGGCACCTGAACCTTTTCATTTCACTTTACATTGATGAATGGAAAATGTCGCGCATGATGAAAAAGGACCAACACAACTTCACAAGTCTCAAGGCAGGGTTCCGGTTGAGCGATTTCCCCCTTCAGAATGTATCCTTTACCGCTGAATATACCCGCACGCAGCCCATGACTTACGATCATTACCTGCCGACAACTACATTTGCCTCAAACGACTATGCGCTTGGAAATTACCTGCGTGAAAATTCACAGGAGATATACCTGGCCATTTCATTTCATCCGCTGAGGGGCTTATTGATCAACAGTTCTTACACCATTGCCCGGCATGGCGATGATTTTCCCTACCGGATCGATGCCGGCTATGTCAACGACCAGGTACCCTTCTTAAAAAACATAACCTGGCAGAACCACTCTTTCGAGCTCTCTGCCAGGTATGAATTTGTGTCGAACGGCTATTTCTTTGTCAGGTACCTGAACTCCGACCGTGAAGGTGATACGCGCTACCAGCCCGCTGTGATGAACGGAAGGACCAATACGCTGATGACAGGGATCAATTTCGGGTTTTAAACCTGTTTTGAGATGCGTTGTTTTTTCCTGGAAGCCAGGTAGATGGGAATGAAGGAGAGTACGGATGCCAGTCCCACCAGGATAAAAAGAAGCCAAAATACAGTAAGATCTTTGAATAGAACGGATATCCCGATAAAGAGGAGCCCGGTAACTGTCAGGATCAGGGTAGCCTGGCCATGGGAGAAGCCCAGGTCGAGCAGGTAATGATGGATGTGGGTTTTATCGGGGCTGAACGGGGGCTTGTTTTGTACCATGCGGGTAACAAACACCCTCAGGGTATCAAAGATCGGGACCATCAGGAATCCTACAGAAACGGCCGGCGCAGCTTCTACCGAAAACATTCCGGTAACATTTACAGTGCTTTCATTGAATTTGATGGCAATGATGGAAATGATAAACCCCAGGAACAGGGAGCCCGTATCTCCCATGAATATCTTGTTTCTCCTGCTGAAAAGGTTGAAGTATAAAAATCCCAGGGTAGCCCCGATAATTCCTGCCGATAGGATTGCCCAGTCGAACTGGCCGGCAAGGTAGAACCACGTTCCGAAAGCAGCACAGGCGAGGATGGCGAGGCTGGCCGACAGCCCGTCGATCCCATCCATCAGGTTGAAGCAGTTGGTCACGCCGATAATGGTAATGATGGATAGCACCAGCCCAAAGTTGTATGTTACGGGATAAATATAAAACAGACCATGAAGGTTTGTCAGGATGATCCCGCCAAACTCGATCACGATCAACGCTGAGATCACCTGTCCCAGCAACTTCTTGTATGGGGAGATGCCAATGATGTCGTCCTTGAACCCGATGAAGAAAATGATCAGGATGCTGGCGATGATATACTGAAATGAAGGAATCGCGCCGACACTCACAAACATCAGGAATGCAACCACGCTCCCGATAAAGATCGCGATCCCCCCAAGCGTTGGCGTTGTGTTGAGATGCGACGTCCGGTTGTTGGGGGCATCGACATATGACTTGGCCCGTGCAATATCAATAATAGAAGGGATCAGGACCAGGCTGATAAAGAGCGACAGTGAAAAACTCAACACCACCCTGAGGTCGTTGGTGAATATGAAATACTTCATAAGATATAGTGAATGCATAGGAATGATTGACATTAACTTATTAATGAACAAAAATATACCAGGATTTAATTTGTGTTTTTATTCGCCCCCTTTTTGATTTTGCCGGAAGACCTGTTCCAAAGCACAAAATTTGCAAAAAAGAAAACATAAAAGATAGCTCTTGAAAATATATCATGAAATATTTTAAAACTATCATGGGAAGCATAAGCAACCGGTATGAGGATGATATAATGAAGGATTGCCGCAAAAACGATGATGGACAGGGAGATGGGGAAAAAGAAAATTTTTTGTTTAACGGTTAATGGGAAAATCAATAAAATGAAAAGAATTTGAAAGATTGGGAGCAGGCCGGTACAGCCTGGATTTATCTGGATCGTTCTGACATTGTTTATGCTTATGCAGAATTCAGCATCTGAAACTATGCTGGCGTAAAAAGGTGAATAAAATTTTACTGAAATTGTAGTGATAAGTGATGACAGCGCATAATAAACCTTGTCGAAAACAGGTCCCAGGATTTGAACTGATTCAAAAAAGTTAAATGTGTATTGTCCAAGTTTATATAATACAATGAACAGGATCAGTTGCATAAAATACCTGGATGTATTTTTCTGCAAATACAAAGCTATTTTATCATAATTTTTAATGTGTTTCCTGGCCTGGTCGATGATCTTATCTGAAGCACTTTTCATGCGATTTTTCCCGTGAGCAATGGAATATGATGAAGACGCCTGGTATTAATTGAAAACCAGGGCCGTAAGTTTCTGTATTATTTCCTCTTTATTAAATTGTGTAACCAACAGTGTGTTTGCATTTCTTGTTTTCTCAACAAGAATTTCTTGGCTGCAGGAGGTAATTTCCTGGAATGAATTGGCAATTTCCCGGATATTATCCGGGGATGAAACCCAACCCAGATCATAATTTGTGATCAAACTGGCCACTTCCCCCCCGATCACCCCGAAGATAGGCTTTTCCGCATTCAGGTAGGATTGAAATTTAGCCGGTATGGTTAAATTGTAAATCGGCCTGTTTTCCAGGGAGATAAGCAAAACATCAGCCTGGTCATATAACCCGGGGATCTCGGATGATTTCATTCGTCCCCAGAATTTTACGTTTTTAATTTTATTTGACATGACCATTTCCTGAAGATGCTTCAGTAGTGAACCGTCACCTATCAGGTTGATCCAGGCTTCGCTATCCCCGTTGTTTCTGAAAAACAGCTCAAATCCGGAGATTACGTTTTCAAGATTCTGCACAGTCCCGATGTTACCGGCAAATACAAAATTGAATTTCCCCGGAAACCGGATTTTTTGCGGATTTTCGGTAAGATCTGAAACTTTCGGGGTCAAAGACCATTGCGGAACATAGTGTATGGTTTTGGAAGGGCAGTATTTGTTAATAATGGCAATATAGCCCGGGCAGGAAACGGTGATGTTGTCGCAGTGGGAATAGACCCACCCGACAAATTTTTCCAGGATCAACCTTGAAATCCCCTTTGTTGCCAGGCCATAGGCAAAGACGGTTTCGGGCCAGACATCCTGTGTCCAGATGGTGGTCCTCTTTTTGTAAAACAGTTTAATCAGGATTCCGATTGCCGAAAACGTCAGAGGTCCTGTCTGGTAGATGAAAACAGAGTCGAATTTCCTGCCGTTTTTGATGGCCCAGAGCAAACCCAGGATCATGTTCCACAGGTAATTCAATATTTTAATGAATTTATTTGTCTTATATCCCGGAATAATCTGCACACGTGAAACGGGCACCCCGCGGATGACCTCTTTCTGAAACAACCGGTTGCGATAACCCGCGAAAACCTTGCCGAGCGGATAGCTAGGGTTCCTGGTGAGTACTGAAATTAAAAAACCCTGGTTTTTCCATGAAAAAACAAGGTCATTGATGATAAATTCCTCCGGAGAAAAGACCTCCGAAATGACAAGGACATTTTTTTCTTTCGGATTAATCAAATACTTGTGGGGTTTGCTGTGATTTCTCCATACGCTGGTATACTGAAAAATAGTCCTGGTACCGGCCAGCACTGTCATACAACTGCCGGGCGCGTTCAATGCAGGCGGTTGTATAAGAGCCCCGGCCTTTTCTCAATATTGTGACTACAGCCTCGTACAGGCCTTGTACATCTCCCTTTGAAACGACCAACCCCGTGCCGGGCGATACCAATTCCGGGGAAGCGGTGGCATCCAGAACTACAACAGGCGTCCCGCAAGCCATGGCTTCAACGGTTGTCAATCCAAAAGTTTCCTCTGAAGAAGGATTTACAAACACGTCGGCTGCCGAATACAATGCTGCCAGTTCTTCAATACTTTCAGTGCGTTCCAATCCCAATATTCCGGCAGGAAGTTGCCTGATCTGCCGAGGTGTTAATCCAACCAATATGATTTTTTCATTGTCAGAAAGCAACTTCTCAAGGTCAATGAAATACGTTAATCCCTTGCGTTCATCCCAGATATTTGCCACGCCAAGGATGATTTTTTTTGCTTCTGCCCCATATTTCCTGCGCACGGATGTTTCTGCACGGGGGTGGAATTTGTTCAGATCCACGCCATTGTTGATTACCTGTACGGGGTATTTTTGTAAAAAAGATTCCTTTACAAGTTCTGACAGCCATGTTGAAGGCGTTATTAACCGCATGTTCTTAATACTGGTAAACAGCCGCTTTTTCCTCAGGTAATTTTTTTGGGAGTTGTCAAAAACCAGGCTTGCGGGATACTCTTTTTTTTGCGGACACGCGAAACAACCCGTTTTCCACCGGTCGCACTGAACATGATCAAAATAGGTACAATGGCCTGTCATTGGCCAGCAATCATGCAATGTCCATAAGACCGGGATATCCTTTTTGGCTAAAAAATCAAACAGCACTTCCGTGTTCAGATAATACCCATGCAGGTTATGCAGGTGGATCACATCAGGACATATTGAATAAATAAATTGAATGAGTTGTACCGTCGCCTGTTTTACTGCAAAACCATCGTTATCGAACAACCGAGCAATGAATGCATTTGTATAAAGATTTATATCAGTGCCAATACGGTATGTTTGCGACTTGCTCACAGGATTGCCGCGCCCGAAAGCAATATAACTTTGCCAGCCATTCCGGATGGCAAGCAGCCCGATTTCTTCTGCAATACGGCCGGTGGAGCCGGAGTTGCAAACAGTGTTTATCTGAAGTAGGGTGCTCATTCGGCCAACCGTGCTGACTTTGCTCGTTTCAGCCTCCAATAGTATATCTGTGTTCTAAAAAAAGACAATAGCTTGTTGACCTGGAAAAAAATCCTCGTGGTAATGGTTATCCTGTGTTTCAGGGTAAGTTGCTTCTGTTCGTTGTCCAGTTTATCCAGGTTCTGATAAAACAATGAATCATCACGCCGGATAAAAACAGTTGAATAAACCGGCAGATATTTTACCCTGAGATCCTTCAGCAAGGCCAGGCGCTGAAAAAAATCGAAATCGGCAATGAGTCTGAATTTATCGTACCTGAACCCGCCGACCTGCACGTATCGTGCCCTGGTATACACGGTGCTGGGCTGAAGAAAAGGAAGTATATTATGTTTCATGAAAAACCTGAAAAATGCTTTCCCAAAGACAGGCACAAACCGGCTTTTATCGATGAAGTAAAAATACCCATTTGAATATACAAGGTCAATATTTTCAGTTCCGGAGATCAGCGCATACATCTTTTCAAACCCGAATTTCATCACCTGGTCGTCCGAGTTGACATAGCAGATATAATCTCCGGAAGATTCAATAATTCCCTGGTGAACGGCGCCATACATACCGGTATCCTCCTTTTGGTGCAGTATTTTGACATGAGGATAGCGTCCGGCAATTTCAAGGGTACCATCCGTTGATCCGCCATCGACAATAATATGTTCGAATGGGATGTCAAGGGATAAAATACTTAAAATATTTAGTTCAATGAATCTGGCGCCATTCAGAACAGGTGTGATGATGCTCAGCATAATGCTTGTGGGTTTGGGAATAATCTGTCCATCTAAGTTGTTTTACTGCCTAAATAATAGTAAATTATCAATATTGTGACCAATACCCGCGAAATGGTAATGCTGGTGGCTTGAAATGACAATGCATTGAATTGCACCAGGAAAACATAGAAAAGGATGAACCCGATAAGTTTAATGTTAAAAAGGGGAGACTCAACCAGAAAAGTTATCTTGCCCAATAACAGCCCGTAAAGAATTGAAATCAGGATGATACCCGGAATGCCAAAATTCATATAGGCTTCGACAAAGATCGGGAGGGTAATTCCCGAAACAGTTTCATTGATCAGGCCATATTCGTTGGCAAACGAATTATTGATACTTTCCTTGTAGGGGTAATAGGCTCTCAGAAATGGCAAATAGATTGTGATTGCATCAACCGAATTCAAATAGGTTGCTCCAAGCTTATACGGAACAACATCAGGTGTCTTTTTTATAACGGTATACGATGCATCAAGATGGTCAACTCTTTTAAAGATATAATCACTTTCCTGCTTGGTTTTCATTGCAAGGATCAGGTTTTGTGTACCCACACGAGTCGTACTTTCAACAAGCAACAACCGGTAATAATTCAGATTTGGCAGTAATAAAACAAATAAGAGTACAGGAACCAGCCTCGTTAGTTCCGATTTCAATGGAGATCCGGGGTGCTTTCTAAAATAGAATGAATAAAACAAATAGATAATTATAATCGAATAGATCACCTCTTTCTGGCCTGAATAAAGCCCGATGAATATGTAAATTGCTGAAAAAACATAATACAGGACAACATATTTTCTCTTTTTATAATACCCGGCAGCGAATGCAAGAAAGGGGGTAACACCATAAAGGTGAAATGAACTTCCCACAAAACCAAAGAGTACCGGGAAATACCACCAGAAATAATGATGCAGCTTTGATTCATCATAATCTTTGATAAAGAAAAATGTGCCTGTATGAACTCTGTCAATAATGGAGAGGATGCCAAGGACAATATATAGAAAAATAATGAAATCTATTCTTCCTTCATTGGGCAGCACGAAAGACTTTATTGCTGTCTTTTTTCCAATACGGGTGATATAAAACTGGTATGCAATGGTGACAAAACAGATATGCATAAAAACGAAGAGCATCGTCTGAACAACTATATCAATATTGAGATAGTTGTTATAGAAAAGAAAATTTGACTGTTTAACACCGGAGAAGAGGATCATCGCCTTTATAGGAAAAAACAATGACATTGTTAACAGGAAGTAATGGATCGGCTTTAAGATATTTAAAGAATTCTCTGATCTCAGATTCTTTTTTAAATAGAAATAGGGAAAGAGTAAAATAAGAAAGGCAATTATATACAGTAATAACTCCATAGGATACTAATTATCTTAGAAAAACCAGGGCATCAGGCCCGGCAGTCTGTTTGAGTTTGTTTATAAACCTGATACAGGTTGGCAGCGTAATCGATGGATTTGTAGAAGTTCAACCGTTGCCGGAGATTATTGATGTTGCGGTTTCTGAATGACTCATCACTGAATCCAAGCAGTATCTTGCCGGATAATTCTACAGGATCATATGGGTCAAATACAAACTCACTGTCATTGATGGTTTCAGGAAGTGATGTCGTGTTGGAACAGATCACCGGGGTCAGGAATCCCATTGCCTCGAACAATGGTGCGCTGCCGGCTTCATAAAGCGACGGGATGACAACCAGCCTGGCCAATTGGTACAGGTTCATCAGATCATTTTCGGGAATCAGATCGGTGAATATGATCTGACCATTCAACCCGGAACAGTTCAGCAAAAATTCCAAATGCACAAAATCCTTTGTTTTTTTTCCAGTACAAACAAGCGGTATCCTGAAGCCCCTGTCTTGCAGGATCTGGATGGCCTCAATAAGAATTTTATGGTTTTTATGCGGCCAGGTACTGGCAGGATAAAGGATGAAATCCTTCTCAATGCCATATTTTTCAAGGGTTCCGGCAACCTGATTTCCTGTCACTTCGCTCTCTGAACCCGAGGTTGTAAAGGGCAGCATGCATACACTGATATTGTTTGCGGAAATTCCGAAGAAATCAACAATATCCTTTTGTATATGGCTGAAACTTACCATTATGTGTTTGCTTTTTTCAACCGCGATTTTATGTATAAAAGCACGGTACAACCTTTCAGCCGGGGTGAAAAACACCGGGAACTTGAGTTCCTGCATGTCATGCATTGTTATAAGAAGCGGTTTGCTGCAGCCTTTCATGGGAATGTACCCGAATGGAATGTGCACGACATCAACAGGAAGTCTTTCGAAAAATCTCCTGTAAGGATTAATTTTATTGAACAATTTTGTAATGTTCCTGAAAGGATTGGCATTTGGCATTTCATCTGAAATTGTCATTGCCAGGCAGACTTTAAACAACAGTTTTTTAAAGACAGACCTGCTTACGCCATCCTCTACCAGCTTGAATTTATCGGAATAGCCTGAGATATGACTATAATTCACATGGTTATTTTTACCATGTACAATATAGATCCGGCTGATCTCATCAATCTGAGAGGCCGTTTTCAGCAGGGTGAGGATATAGGTATAAACACCCCCGTTTGCAGCGGATATTTCACCGGTAAATATTGCTAGTCTCAAAATTTTTCGGTTCTTCTTATTACTTAATACTTGTTTATCAGGCCCTGACGCCTTCAGGAGCACGGCTGCTTTAACTTTTATACAGCACTTTGGCAGGAACGCCTACAACAGTCGTATTGCCCTCAACACTCTTATTAACCAAACTTACAGCCCCGATTGTGGCGCGTGACCCAATTTTCGAATGCGGAAGAATGGTTGCATTGGTGCCAATATAAACCCCGTCTTCAATAATTACACGACCTGAAATGTTGCATCCCGGGCTGATCACATTTCCCGACCCAATGACCGTATCATGGCCGATGGTACAATTTAAATTTATGATATTATAGGAACCAAGTTCAATATGCGTCGTTATACTTACCCCCGCACAAATTACATTTCCTTCGCCGATCTTTATTGCCGGCCAGTCTGCAACAACATTTGGGTGAATTATGTTGGGGAAACGAAAATTATCTTTAAATTTTTCCGAAAGCATGGTCACAATACCGGGGTCCCCGATGCCAATGACAAGATTTGTATTTTTAAAGCTGGCAAGTTCATCTTCCGATATTACCGGTGTTAAAAAATCCCCAATTTGGATTGGGGAGGAAGCATCCTTTTCTACAAACGCCTTTATTTGGTAGCCGCCAATTTGCCGGAGAAGAAAATGAACTTCTTTGGCAAAGCCTCCTGATCCCAGGATATAAACATCTTTCATATTCATTGAATTAAACAGGT
The DNA here is from genome assembly GCA_026391835.1 of Bacteroidota bacterium. Classification (GTDB taxonomy): domain Bacteria; phylum Bacteroidota; class Bacteroidia; order Bacteroidales; family FEN-979; genus CAIVAT01. The sequence continues at coordinate 57,364 of JAPLDF010000069.1, read as the reverse complement.
TATTATAGATTGAGAAAATCTTTCAACAAGGAAGATCATGATCTGTAGGTAAGGATTTTATCTGTGATAAAAGTGACATCCTCCAGGGTAAGATCAGGATAACTGGGCAAATTAATTCCCCTGTTGCCCAATTCTTCTGCAACCGGGAATGTGTAAGCATCATTGTAGTACATTGGCATCAGGTGGATGGGCGGGAAAAGTGGCCTGGTTTCAATTCCATGGTTGCTTAAATGAACCCTGAGCGCATCTCTTTGTACATAATTTGCCGAAAGGATGGAAAACATCCAATAGGCATGATCAATATCCGGATCCTCCGTGTAATTTGTCAAAAATCCGGAATTCTTTAGTTTTTCATGGTACCATGAGGCAATCTGCTTTTTCCTGGCCAGGATCGCATGCACGTTTTCAAGTTGGGCCAGTCCGATGGCAGCGCAGATATTGGTCATCCGGTAATTATACCCGATGATGTCGTGCCAGTATTCACGGTCCTTCGCCAGGCCCTGGCCTTTGATGTGCCTGACTCGGTCGATGATACCAGGGTCATCAGAGATGACCATCCCGCCTTCACCCGTGGTGATCGTTTTATTTCCGAAAAAACTGAAAGTTGCAATGTTGCCAAAGGTTCCGATGCTTTTACCTTTGAATTTTGCCCCAAGCGCCTCAGCGCAATCCTCCAGCACAAGGAGGTTGAACTCGCCGGCAATCTTCATGATCTCCTCCATGTTGCATGGATGCCCGTACAGGTGCACTACCAGGATTACTTTGGTCCTGGAAGTGATGCTCTTTCTTACCTTGTCCGGGTCCATCTGCCAGGTGGATTCCAAAGAATCAACGAAAACCGGTGTAGCATTGCAATATTTGATGGCATTTACCGAGGCAATGTAGGTGAAGGTGGGCACGATCACTTCGTCTCCCGGCTCAACGTTCAAAGCCAGAAGCGCTGCATGGAGGGCAACCGTCCCATTGGAGACGCTTGCGGCATGTGTGATCCCGATATATTCGGCAAATTTTTCTTCAAAAGATTGAATATATTTTCCCTTTGACGAAATCCAGGACGACTGAATACAATCCTGAACATATTTCATTTCATTCCCGTTCAGGGTAGGCCGGTAAACCGGGTAATTAATTGGGGTCGTGTTTGTCATAAAGAATTTGTTCAAAAATGGACGTAAAAACTTCCGAATAGTTATTTAACGTATGGTTTTGAAGTACATATTCCATACATTGGTTTGATTGATCAGCAAGTTCATCGGAGTCCTTTTCGGAAAGTGACTGGATCAGATTCTTAAGCCGGTCAATTTGAATTTCCCTGATTTGATAAACAAAATCAAGCAGATCAACCCCACACTCCCTGGTAACAACCGGTATGAGCCCGGAAAACATGGCGGTAATTACCGAACCTGCCTGTCCTTCAGAACAGGATGGCAAAATGACAAAACCGCTTTGTTGAAGAAGTTCCCTGAATTGGTCGCCCCGGACATCGAGAAAGCCATGATACCTGATATTGGTATTTTCCCTGAAAACCTGCTCATACGCTTCAAAACAATCGTCCTCCCTCGGACCACAGATATGAAGTACCATACCCTGGGTTTTTGAAAATGCCTCTATGCACAGATCGAGCCCTTTGTGGATCAGTCCGCTGCTGCCAAACCAGAGAAACTGTTTTTTTGCTGAATCCCAGTTTCGCCGGAAAGTCTTTCCTGAATAATAATCAACCGCAGTTACCGGAATAGTGAAAATTTTTCCTCCAAAATAGGGTTCATAGGTTGACATTGTCCAGGAGTTCCCGGTCAGGATCATATATTCCGACAATAAACTTTCGCCCCAGTGGTTTGGATTAATCCGCCTTGGCCTTGCTTTGAAACGGGTCCTGGCGGAAAATCCCCTGATTCTCTGTAACTCGGCATGCGTCTGGAAACAATAATGAGCACCGGTGGCAATAACGATTCTTATTGCGTTACAAGGGACCAAATGACTTTTGTTAAAGGGAGTTCCGAATCCCAGGATGTAGCTGTACTTGTTGTAGTCCAGGTTCCTGGTATCTAAAAAGTGGATCACATCCACATTGAATTCATGCTCCTTTAAAGCCGCACAAATCGCCAAAATTTCCTGGTAGTTTGAATGCCCCGAAAACCCCGGGTTGATGAAAGGGTCAGGCAGATATGACAACAATGCATGGCGCTCGAACGATGTTCCGTATGCATTTTTAATGAATAAAAATCTTGTCTGGCACAATGGGAGCACAAGCCTGTTGTAAATTTTATGGAACAAGTTTCCGGCGCGGAGAAACATAGTTGAATTAGCGATTCCAGATCCCACGGGCAGTGTTGTTGGCAAGATGATTAAACTGAACTTTATTGAGCCATAAGCCGGGGATCAGGAGCAAGAATTGGGCTAGGACTACCCCACTGATTCCCAGGGGGGTATATTTACACAATACGATGGATAAAGGGATGAGCAGGATAACGGTGAAGACAGAACCAATGAGCTGAATTTGAATTTTCCCGATGCCGTTGATCAATGGAAGGTACAGGCTGTTCCAGATATGCATCATATTCAGTAACCCGATAAAAAGGGTTAATATAAACGGGATTGAAACGGTCTTTCCAACCCATAAAACAAAGAATGTGTTGGAAAACACAATCATGATCACGATCAGGAAGAAAAAGAGATAACAAATTTGAAGGAATTTGCCGGTAATTCTTTTGATCCAGTCGAGGTCTTTGGAAAAATAGGCCTGGGTATATGCCGGAAGAAGCGGGCTGATAATGATCGAGTAAACGACAAAAATCAAGCTGAAATACTTGTAAGCAATATTATAAGGGGTTACCTCTGCCGGGCCGAATAGCTGTGCAATGATAAGGTTCTGGGAGGTAAGCAGGATGATTGCAGTAATCTGTAAAAAAAAATATTTAAACCCAAGGTTGAACAGTTTCTGAATATGCGCCGTATCGATATGGGAAAAAGCAGGCCTGACATCTTTATATCTCGTCTGAAACAAGTAGATCGTGGCAACCAGGAAAACAATCACAGGGATGATGGAATAAGTAAGTCCCATTGAAAGGAGATCCCCTTTGTGTGTGAATTTTAAAAACAGGATGAACCCAAGTGTCAGAAAATTACCAAGAAAATTAAGAAAGTCGTTCAGGGCAGTTTTTAAATCTGCTATGAGCAACTGCGAGATTATATTGGCAATGAATTTAAAGGAAAAAGCATAAAAAACGACTGAGGCAAGAATTGACAATTCGCCCCGCATATTCTTGTCACAATTCAGGATCATTGTCCAGTCAATGAAACGGCTGAAAATGAAGAACAAAATGTCAATTATCAATAGAATTATCAGCAGCAGCGTGAAGGTGGTACTCACGTATTCCCTGGCCAGCTTTATATTTCCGCCGACTTTGGCCTCGGTGTAAAATTTCCTGAGACCATTGCTTAATCCAATGTCAAAAAAGGAAAACCATCCGATAATTGAACTTAATGTAATCCATATTCCGTACTTCGTAGGATCAAGAATTCCCAGAGTCAGGGGTACCAGGAGAAAATTGGATAAGATGCTGCCCCCTTTGATTACCAGGGAAAAAGTGATATTTTTGGCAACAATCGAACTTCGGTTATCATCTGAGGAGTGCTTGGTAAGTAATTGTTTTAATGCGCGCAGGTCAGAATACAAGGATGATTTTATAGACATTCTTCAGTATCAGATAATCAGATTACGAAATGAAAACAGATATTTTCATTTTTCCTGCACTACCCCGTGCCACATATTGCTCAACCCCGCATTTCCCATGATCAGCTTAAGCACGCGCCAGGAGGTGTCTGTGATCATATACCCGTCGGCGATCTGCTGGTATTTCCTCACCTGGTGCTCCCGGATGGTCAGGGCTACGGCATCGAGCACCCGCTGCGGCTCAAAGCCGGTGAGGATGATGGTGCCGGCATCCTGCGCTTCGGGGCGTTCCATTGACTGGCGCAGCGAAATGGCGGGGAACGAAAGGATGGAGGACTCTTCGGAGATGGTCCCGCTGTCGGAAAGTGTGCACAGGGCATGTTGCTGCAGAAACACATAATCGAGGAATCCAAAAGGTTTCAGAAACTGAATCCTCGGATCGGGATGAAAATCAGGCAGACATTCCAGTTTTTTCCGGGTGCGGGGGTGCGTTGAAACGATGACCGGCAGGTCGTAATCAACGGCAAGGTTGTTCAAAACATGGAGGATTTTCGCCAGGTTCCCGGGATTGTCAACATTCTCTTCGCGGTGGGCGCTGACCAGGAAATACCCTCCTTTTGAAACTGCCAGCTGTTGCAAAATATCCGACCCGGAGATTTTTGGAAGGTAATAATCCAGCACCTCTTTCATCGGCGAGCCGGTAAGGTAGATACGCCGGTGCGGCAACCCTTCCGAAAGCAGGTGGCGACGGGCATGTTCGGTATATACCAGGTTGAAATCGGAAATGTGGTCAATCACCCGCCGGTTGATCTCTTCGGGAACGTTGAAGTCAAAACTGCGGTTCCCCGCCTCCATGTGGAAAATGGGAATGTGCAACCGTTTGGCCATGTAGGCGGAAAGACAGGAATTGGTATCGCCCAGCACGAGCAGCGCATCGGGTCTTTCCTGTTTCAACACCTCTTCCGACTTCCGGATGATATCCCCTACCGCACTGCCCAGCGAGCTGGTATCGATGTTCAGGAAATGGTCGGGTTTCCTCAGCTCCAGGTCTTTAAAAAAAACTTCATTGAGCTCATAATCATAATTCTGTCCCGTATGGACGATGACCTGGTCCAGGTATTCATCAAGCAGTGACATGGTGCGCGACAGCCGGATGATCTCAGGGCGGGTGCCAACGACTGTTAAAACTTTTAAGCTGGATTTCTTCATGATCGCACGTTTTCGAAATAGGTATCGGGATCGGTGGCATCGAAATGTTCACTGATCCAGAAAATGGTATAAAGTTCTTCGTTGCCGGTATTTTTGATGCTGTGGGTATACCATACTGGCATATCCACAAATGAAGTCTGGCTCCCGTCCAGTTCGAACGATAACACTTCAGTGGTGCCGGTTCTTCTCAGTTCAATCAGTGCCTTGCCCTTGATGACCGCAAAACGCTCGGCCTTCCTGGTATGAAAATGGTTGCCGCGGGTTATCCCGGGCATGGTGGTTGAAAACGATATCTGGCCGCCGCTGCCGAGCCTGACAGTCTCCACAAAACTTCCCCGGCTGTCGGTATTTAATTTCAGCCGGAAGGGGAAAAAACTTTCATGGTCGATGAAACAAAGGAACGTATTGAACAAATTCCGTCTAAAAGGGGTATCCAGGGCGGGAATTTCACCTTTTTCAAAGTAATTCGCCTTGTATGATTCAAGGACACTGAGAATGGTGCTGACTTTTGCCTGTGAAGTGTGTCCCAGCTGTATCGTTTCAATGATAACATCATCTTTATGAGTCCTGCATACCTCATCTATCCGCTCTATAAAATGCCTGACCACCTCGCCGACATAGATCAGCTTAAGATCGCCGTCAACATCAATGTGCGGTTGTTCGTTGTGGGTAAGCTGGTGGCAAAAAGTTGCCACCACCGAATTGTAATACGGATGGCCGAAGGGGCCAAATACATTTGGAATGATAAAACCGGTGACCTGCGCTGAGTTTTTATCTGCCCAGGTTTCCAACAGTTCCCGCCCCTCTTTCTTGGATTTTCCGTAAGGATTATCCCGTTCTTCCTGGGTGGAGGAGGCAAACAGCACATGCGGGGTGGAATTCGTCTTTTCCATGGCATCGATCAGCTGCTTTACCAGGCGGATGTTCGTCTGGTAGATCACCTCAGGATCGTTGTGGCGGTTCATGGCTGCCAGGTGAACGATCACGTCGCACCCTGAAACCCAATCCTCAAGTTTGGGGCTATCGCTGAAAAATGCATCTTCAAACGGGATGCGGGTGTATTTTTCAGGGCACAGGCCAAGGTTATTGAACATGTGGGTTCCTACAAAACCTGCCTGACCGGTAATTCCAACTTTCAGCATGTTCGTTCTGTTAAATACCCAGGTCAGTCCGTATCAACTCCAGCTTGAGCAGCAGCTTCTTCGTCCCCTCCACATCAAGCCGCTCAGTGTTGTGCGAGGTATAATCATCCACTTCCGACACCCTGGATTCTCCTTCGGTGAAAAATTTACCATAGTTGAGGTCGCGGTTGTCGGCCGGGATCCGGTAATATTCGCCGGTGTCGGTTGCCTTGGCCATCTCTTCACGGTTCACGAGCGTTTCATACAATTTTTCCCCATGCCGGGTACCGATCACCTTGATCTCACTTTTTGCGTCATACAGTTCAACCAGGGCCCTGGCCAGCACTTCGATGGTGGCTGCAGGCGCTTTCTGAACAAAGATATCGCCGTTTTCACCATGTTCAAACGCATACAGCACCAGGGTAACAGCATCCTGGAGCGTCATCATGAAGCGGGTCATGTTCGGATCAGTGATGGTAATCGGTTCTCCTTTCCGGATCTGGTCGATAAACAGCGGGATCACGGAGCCTCTCGATGCCATCACATTCCCGTAGCGTGTGCCGCAGAAAGTGGTGCCACTGCCGTTCAGGTTGCGGCTTTTCGCAACCATCACCTTTTCGCTCAGGGCTTTCGACATGCCCATTGCATTGATCGGGTACACGGCTTTATCGGTACTCAATACGATGACATTTTTCACCCCGTTTTCAAGGGCGCTGTCAAGCACATTCTCGCATCCCATCACGTTGGTACGAACGGCTTCCATTGGGAAAAATTCGCAGGAAGGAACCTGTTTGAGCGCTGCGGCCTGAAACACATAATCCACATTGCGCATCGCGTTGTCAAGGCTTCGCTTGTCGCGGGTATCGCCGATATAGTACTTGATCTTGTCGTTGCGGTACAATTGCCGCATGTCATCCTGCTTTTTTTCGTCGCGCGAAAAAATCCTGATTTCCCGGATGCCGGTATCTAAAAACCGGTCGAGCACTGCGTTGCCGAAAGAACCAGTCCCCCCGGTTATCAGTAATGTTTTTTCAGTGAACATTTGCTGAGGTGTTGATGTTTATTTTTGGTTTTTGACGTATTGATGGTATACCTTCGAAATTCCTTCCTTCAGGGAGTATGAAGGGCTCCAGCCCAGGCTCCTGATGAGCGAGACATCGAGCAGTTTTTTAAGGGTGCCGTCAGGCCGGGTTTTATCCCAGAGGATTTCGCCTGAGAAGCCCACAACTTCCTTCACCAGGGTTGCTATCTCTGCAATGGTCTGGTCTTCGCCGGTGCCGATGTTGAGGAAGGCGGTGACGATAGAGGATTTACGATTGACGATTGACGATTGACGATTTACAAGATCAGCTACTTCGAGTGTTTCCAGAACAGTGACGCAGGCGGCGGCCATGTCGTCGACGTGAAGGAATTCGCGGAAGACCCGGCCGCTGCCCCACAGGGACAGTTGAACGTGCGGAATGCCGGAAGTGCCTGCATTTCCAGAAGAATTACCTGGTTCAATCCCGATACCGTATTTTTTCAGGGCAAGTAGGATATGCTCTTCCGGCGAAAGTTTGTTAATTCCTTCAATGGGGCGTTTGCCAAGGTCGTCGCGGATCGCATCCCAGTCGGATGTTTCGAGGCAGTGCGCCAGGTGCATCTTCCGGATGATGGCGGGCAGAACATGCGACGTTTCGAGGTTGTAATTGTCGTTGGGGCCAAACAGGTTCGTCGGCATCACCGAGATAAAGTTACAGCCATATTGACGGAAGTAACTTTCGCACAACTTGATACCGGCAATCTTTGCAATGGCGTACGGCTCATTGGTCTGCTCCAGCTCGCCGGTAAGCAGGTACTCCTCCTTCATGGGCTGCGGGGCATTCTTGGGGTAAATGCATGAACTTCCGAGGAAAAGCAACTTTTTTACGCCATGAAGATATGCCTGGTGGATGATGTTGGCCTCGATCATGAGGTTTTCGTAAATAAACTGGGCCCGGTATGTGTCGTTGGCCATGATGCCCCCGACTTTTGCCGCGGCAAGCACGACATATTCTGGCTTCTCCGTTTGAAAGAAATCAGCAACGGCATGCTGGCTCGTAAGGTCGAGTTCCTCCATCGTGCGGCCGATGATGTTGGTAAAGCCATTCTCCCGCAACCTGCGGGTGATGGCAGATCCAACCATCCCGGTATGCCCCGCGATGTATATTTTCGATTTGCTGTCCATTATTCGAAATAGTTTAATGTATTGAACCCGTTTTCTTTCAGGAACCGCTCTTTTTGCATCAGCCTGAAATCAGAAGCGACCATCTCCCTGATCAACGCATCCAGGTCATATTCGGGGACCCAGTTCAGTACTGATCTTGCTTTTGATGCATCGCCGATGAGCAGTTCGACCTCGGTCGGCCTGAAATACCTGGGATCAATGGTGACAACTTCCCTGTCAACCAGGTTTTTAAATTCATCCCGTTCACTGCCCGTTACGATTCCTTTTTCATCGGCGCCGGTGCCGGAAAATTCGACAACAAGTCCAAGTTCCCTGAATGCCTTGCGGATGAATTCCCTTACCGGTGTTGTGATCCCGGTGGCAATTACATAATCGTCGGGGGTGTCATGCTGCAAAATCAGCCACATGGCCTTGATATAATCCTTTGCATGTCCCCAGTCGCGTTGTGAGGAGAGGTTGCCCATGAAGAGCTTGTCCTGCAGCCCCAGGGCGATCCGGGCCACGGCCCTGGTAATCTTCCTGGTTACGAAGGTCTCGCCGCGGATGGGCGATTCGTGGTTGAAAAGGATTCCGTTGCAGGCAAACAAATTGTAAGCCTCACGGTAGTTTACTGTGATCCAGTAAGCATAAAGTTTTGCCACGCCATACGGACTTCTCGGATAGAACGGCGTTTTTTCAGTTTGCGGAATCTCCTGCACCTTGCCATACAATTCCGACGTAGAGGCCTGGTAGATCCTGGTCTTTTCAGTCAGCTTAAGCAGCCTGATCGCTTCAAGGATCCTCAGTGTGCCGGTACCATCTGCATTTGCCGTGTACTCGGGTGTGTCGAAGCTTACCATGACATGGCTCATGGCGGCAAGGTTGTAAATCTCATCCGGCTGTGTTTCCTGGATGATCCTTGTGACGTTCAACGAATCGGTAAGATCGCCATAGTGTAAAAAAAGTTGCTGGTTCCGGGTGTGGGGATCCTGGTATAAATGGTCGATCCGGTCGGTATTGAAAAGTGAGGACCTTCTCTTCAAACCATGAACAATGTATCCCTTTTTAAGAAGGAATTCGGCTAAGTATGCGCCATCCTGGCCGGTGATGCCGGTGATGAGGGCTGTTTTTTGTGCAGTCATGGGGATAACAAATGGGTTAAATTATATTGAGGCAAGTGACAAGGTGACAAGGTGACAAGGTGACAAGGTGACAAGGTGACAAAGTAACAAGGTGACAAAGTAACAAGGTGACAAGGTGACAAGGGGACGAGGGGACGAGGGGACGAGGGGACGAGGGAAGTTAGATCCGATTTATAGGGTATTACCTGTCATTTGTAATTTGTAATTTGTAATTCGTAATTAACTTACAGGCTCCAATAGGTGAGGTCATTGATTTTATTTCTGAAAATCCCTTTAACATCTATCAAAATTCCGTCGGCCGTGGATAAGGATTTAAAATATTCTTCGGTGCATTCCAGGTATGGCTTATGGTTAACGGCAACGATGATGGCATCGTAATCACCCTGAACTTCCGCTGTCAGTCCGAAGCCGTATTCGTGAACCAGTTCATCGTGGCTGGCATAGGGATCGGTAACATCAACCCTGATGCCATACTGTTTGAGTTCGGTTACCACATCCGCAACGCGCGAGTTCCTGATGTCGCTTACATTCTCCTTGAACGTTACGCCCATTACAAGGACGTGGGCGCGAAGGACATTTTTGCCGGCCCTGATCAGTTGTTTGACACATTGTTTGGCTACATAGAATCCCATGCTGTCGTTCACATACCTTCCGGCATTGATGACCTGCGCATGGTAACGGTATTCGGCAGCTTTGTAGGTAAGGTAATAGGGATCGACGCCGATGCAATGGCCGCCGACCAGCCCGGGGTAAAATTTCAGGAAGTTCCATTTTGTGCCGGCTGCCTCAAGCACGTCGTAAATGTTGATGTCCATCCGGCCAAAAATGATCGAAAGTTCATTCATAAACGCGATATTGATGTCGCGCTGGGCATTTTCAATGATCTTGGCAGCTTCCGCCACCTTGATGGTTGGAGCACGGTGCACGCCCGGCTTTATGATGAGTTCGTATACTTTGGCGATCTCTTCGAGGGATTCCCCGTCGCAACCCGAAACAATTTTTACCACCGACGTAAGAGAATGTTCCTGGTCACCCGGATTTATTCGTTCGGGGGAGAAACCGACTTTAAAATCTTCAATAAACTTCAATCCTGACAATTTTTCCAGGATCGGGATACAGTCTTCTTCGGTGGCCCCGGGATAAACGGTGGATTCATACACAACGTAATCCCCTTTTTTCAAAACTTTGGCCACTGTTCGGGTTGCGGAGAGCAGGGGATTGAGGTCAGGGAGGTTGTGCTTGTCAACCGGTGTGGGTACGGCCACGATATGAAATGCACACGATTTCAGATCTTCAGGGTTGGCTGAGATCAGGATATCGGTGTCAAGAAAGGCTTCCGTCGGCAACTCGCCGCTTGGATCAATATGGTTTTTCATTAACTCAACGCGGTCGGGCTTGATGTCAAAGCCAACCACTTTTACCTTCTTTGCAAATTCAAGCGCGATGGGCAATCCAACATATCCCAGACCAATGACGGAAAGTGACATTTCTTTTTTCAGCAGGTTTTCATAAATAGCCATAATAACAATGTTGAAGGTTGATATCCAATATAAATTCAGTTTTACATTCTATTTTTTCCACACGAGCAGTGCGTTCCGGTTGTTTTTTAAAAAAGCGTGTTCTTCCCTGCCGGAGAGGGTGATGCAATTAATGTCACGTTTGATAAGGGTTGTTGCCTTATTTGTCAGGGTCAACAGGTATTCCCGGTCGATCGGCTCACCGAATATATACAGTTCCAGCGAAGCGTGATCCATATTTTTTGCCGTCATGTCGCGGAGGTATGCCGATTCAACATTGCCAAGATTGTTGATGACCTTGCTTACGATTGTATCAATTCCCGTATGTTTTATGAGGATGCTCCTGATATCGGCAAACAGCGGATGTTCCTTGTTTGCAGAGAACATTTTCTTATTTTTATCCTCCCAGCTTAAAAGTAACCCGGCTGCTTCGAACCGGTTTAACTCGATCCTGATTGCGTTGGTCGACTCCCCGAATTCTTCTTCGAGTCCACGCAGATATGCGGTGGCCTCCGGATTCAGGAAGAACCGGATCAGCAGTTTGAGACGGGTTTTGTTTGTTATCAGCGTATCGAGCAAAGCAAATTTAATTACGAATTAAAAATTATGAATTACGAATTTGACCGGGGACAGGATACAGCTTCGCCCTTTCGGTCACAGGAACCATAGGCAAAAATCAAAAATCAAAATGCAAAATCAAAATGTAATATCAAAATGCAAAATCAAAATGCAAAAAGGAAAATCCGGGGCGAATTCAAATGATGTTTTTCGCCATGTTACTGTTTCACCATGTCAATCAGGATTGGTGAAATAGTGAGTGTGATCACCTGGTTGAGGTGATCGATGCGGACAATGACCTTTTTTTTATTTGAAATATGCACCAATTCGCCGGAGAGACCTTGCAGCGGTCCGGCATTCACCCTGACTTTAATTCCGGGTTTAAATGTATCGGGCAGGCATTCCATCTCCAGGTCTGAGCCGGTAATAACTTTCAGCACATCGATCTGGCGATCGGGAATGACGGCAGGTTTACCCGAAAACCAAACATAACGCACAGCCCCGGGGGTGTTCAGTACTTCGAAATAATCATTATTTGTTACCCTTACAAAGCAATAAGAACGGATGACGGGCTCTTCAACAAGTTTTTTCCTGTCACTCCACTGATGCATCACTTTCCGGAGCGGCACATAGGCTTCAATTCCTTTTGCAGCCAACAGGTCCATCAACTTTTTTTCGGTACGCGAACGCGTATAAACAGCATACCAAAGCGGTGTTTGTAACTGTACTGGTGACTCGGAATTCAGCATTGGCATGAAAAACTTTGAGTAGCAAAGATACTCATATTATTATTTAAACCGCCATGCCGTACAATCAAAAAATGCATAAAAAACATGTTATGGAAAAAACATAACACACTGGTAATGAGCCAAAGCAAAGAGGTCAAAAGGGTGAACAGGTGAACGGGTAAACAGGTGAACATGAGAGAGAGGGAACTGGACATCACGAAGAGCATCATATCAGCCCGTTAGCACTTCCGCTCATTAATCCTTGACTGCATTTTTGTTATTTAACTTGTTTAGCCTTATCTTTGCACCCCTTGTAAAAAATATTCTGAAAATGAGTTTAAGAGCAAAAACCACGGAATTAAAGAGGCGAATGCAGGAAGCCTTTAAAGGGGGCGGCGAACAGGCCCTTGAAAAGCAGAAAGCATCCGGCAAAATGACCGCCCGGGAACGTATTCTTGCACTGCTTGATCCCAATTCCTTCCATGAATATGATCTTTTTGTAAAACATGCCGGACAGGATTTCGACATGGATAAAAAATATTTACCCGGCGATGGTGTCATCACCGGAACAGGTTCCATCAACGCCTGGCCGGTATGTATTTTCGCACAGGATTTTACCGTAGCAGGTGGTTCCCTGGGTTTGATGCATGCAAAAAAGATTACAAAAATCATGGACCACGCCATGAAGATGAAGGTTCCTTTAATCGGAATCAACGACAGCGGCGGGGCCCGTATCCAGGAAGGGGTTAATTCCCTGGCAGGATACGGTGAGATCTTTTACAGGAATACCCAGGCATCCGGTGTTATTCCCCAGATCTCGGTCATCCTCGGGCCCTGTGCCGGTGGCGCTGTTTACAGTCCGGCACTGACAGACTTTGTATTTGTGGTCGATAAAATCTCAAAGATGTTCATCACCGGCCCTGAAGTCATCAAGACGGTGCTGGGAGAGGAAATATCGATGGAGGATTTGGGCGGGGCGCGCGTTCACGCAGAGATAACTGGGAATGCCCATTTTTTTGCTGAAAGCGAGGCTGATTGTTTTGACCAGATCAAGCGGCTGGTGAGTTACATCCCCTGGAACAACGAGAAAAAAGCGGAAGTTTTCCCTAAAAAAGCTCCCAAATCGAGGCAGTACAAACTTGACAGCATCTTTCCGACAAACCCGATGCAGCCATACGATGTGCGCGATGTTATCCGTGCCATTGCAGACGACAGCGACTTTTTTGAAGTACATGAAATGTGGGCAGCCAACATTGTTATCGGCTTTGGCCGTCTCGACGGACAAACTGTCGGATTCGTCGCCAACCAGCCGATGGTACTGGCCGGGGTTCTCGACTGCGACTCAAGCGACAAGGCCGCACGGTTTATCCGCTATTGCGATGCATTCAATGTGCCGCTGGTTACGCTGGTCGATTTGCCTGGCTACCTTCCGGGTGTCGACCAGGAACATGCCGGTGTTATCCGGCACGGGGCCAAGGTTTTATATGCCTACAGCGAAGCAAGTGTTCCCAAAATAACCGTCATCCTGCGTAAAGCTTACGGAGGAGGATACATTGCCATGTGTTCAAATCACCTCCGCGCCGACTTTGTATTCGCCTGGCCAACCGCAGAAATTGCGGTCATGGGCCCCGAAGGTGCTGCCAACATTATCTTCCGCAGCGAAATCAAGGCAAGTGACAATCCGGAGGAAACACGCAAACGCCTGATTGAGGAATATCGTCAGAAATTCGCCAATCCATATGTAGCCGCTGCATACGGATATGTGGATGCCGTTATCGAACCCAATGAAACCCGCAATTACCTGACCCATTCACTCACACTGGCACAGGGGAAAATGGAGATTACTCCCAAGAAAAAGCATGGGGTACCTCCTTTCTAAATAACCAATTGTCAAAATGTTCCTGCCATGCAGGTAAACAGGTTTTGATTTTGCATTTTGATTTTGCATTTTGATTTTTTAATTTTTGTATTATACCCTGTTTATGGACGAAAACATTGAATTCGTAGATTTCAAGTACGAGGAAATATCATACAAAACAACGCTGACAAAGAAATTTGCAAACAGAACACCCTATACGCCGCCGGATCCGCGTAAAGTGGTGGCTTTCATCCCGGGAACCATCCTCAAGGTTCTTGTGAAAGAAGGCCATAAGGTAAAAAAGGGGGATACACTTCTTGTACTCCAGGCGATGAAAATGGATAACCACCTGCTTGCATCCATGAATGGCACCGTTAAAAAAGTCTATGTCAAACAGGGCGAAACTGTCCCCAAGCGCCACCTGCTCGTCGAATTAAAATAAAACCTATTTTTATTTCAAATTTAATTGCATGATTTTCGCACAGTTGCGAAAATTCTGCAATTTTTTTTTAAATGCATTACAACCTTTCGGTCACTTCTCTTGTCAATGGGGGAAATTTACCGAAAATGAAATCAAAAAAGATCGATTTAAGGAAAGTTGCGGACGCCCTCACGGAGCAGTGTCCCTTTATCATGTTTGCCATGATCTCAGGCCTTGAAAAAGAAGGTCGCGTGAAATGGCTGGGAAACCTGGAACTGTCAGTCTTTATCTGTTCCGATACCGGAACCTGGCATGCACTGGAACAGGTCCTCCCGGTTATTACAGCAGTGGCTCCCGAAGCCTTTTGGCAGGTGATCCTGCTCAACCGGGTGGATCCGTTAACCCGGCTCAGGGCTCTCCAGGGGTTACCGCTGTTTATCCGGGAAGGAAATGAGCAGCATTACCAGCAATTTGTGCATCACACACATCTTGATTACCGGATTTTACGGGCACATCAAAGGAAGACAGGGATCATTGACAATGATTGAGGGCCCTATCCGCCTGTTTCAATCTGCCTGAGTGCTTCTTCAATTGTACCCAGTACCTCCTCACGCCCATATTTCGTTTCGGCGGAAGTGAGCAGGATGGCAGGGAGTTCGTCCCAATGGGAGGAAAGTGCTTTCTGGTAGGCTGCCAGGTTGTTGCTGAGCTGAGTTTTTGACAGTTTGTCGGTCTTTGTAAACAGGATTACAAAGCCAACCTCGTTGTCGCCCAGCCAGTTCATAAAATCAAGATCTATTTTCTGCGGTTCCAGGCGGGAATCGATGAGTAAAAAAGTGAGTGCCAGGTTTTCCCTGTTTTGCAGATACAACTGTATCAGTCCTTCAAACTTTTCGCGCTGGGTTTTGGATAATTTTGCAAAACCGTACCCCGGCAGGTCAACCAGGAACCAACTGGCTGAACCGGCTGCCGTGACTTTAAAATGGTTCAGCAAACGGGTTTTACCCGGTGTTCCCGAAACTTTTGCAAGCCCCTTCTGGCCGGCAAGCATGTTGATGAGGGATGATTTTCCCACGTTTGACCTTCCGATGAAGGCAAATTCGGGGATGTCCTCCTTTGGACAGAATTTAAGAGAGGGGCTGCTGCAGATAAAATCGATCTTGTCTATTTTCACTATCGTTGTTATTTATTCCAAATATAGGCAAATTATTGCAAACCACCGCACGCGGGTTGTTTGAATGTGCAATCTGAAATCCGAAATCCGAAATCCGAAATTCCTTTTGATCCAGACTCTGCCAGGCAGCATTATTATTTTCTCCCAAGATCATATACCTTATCCTGAACCCATGCGGCCCACTGGGAATCGGTCTTTGATTTGTCGAAGGTTGTATACGGAATCGGATCGCCCACTTCAATGGTGATGGTCTTGTTGAATTGTTTGACCATTTCATCGACCAGGTAAAGCATCTCAATGTTTGCACTGATCCCCAGTCGCTTGCGCCACCTTGCCAGGTTGTAGAACCAGTCCGAATTTCGTCCCTCAATAAACACGGGAATGATGTCGCGCTGGTATTTTTTCGCCTTCTTGATGAATGTCTTCTTCCACTCCAGGTCCCTGATTACCGTTTCACCATTGATGCGCTGTTTGCGCGAGACAAGCCCTGCCGGGAAATAGAGGATCGTCTTTCCTGAGGCGAATGTGTCATCGATCAGGCGGGCATTTTCAGTGTTCCGTCCATGTTTGTTGATGGGAATGAACAGCGGCTTTAATCCCGGCACGTTCATCAGCAGGTCATTCACGGGAAAAACAATATCCTGCCTGATCTTTCCGAGTTCCTGCATCAGCGCCATGCCATCGAGGCCACCGAGCGGATGGTTGGCTGCGATGATAAACCGCCCGTCGGCAGGAACCAGGGCAGAGGAGGTTACCGGGAGCGTGCGTTTGTCGACAAGCGTAACATTTACGCCGAATTCCCGGAGGATGGCCTCTACAAAGGGAATCCCCGATTTATCGCGGTTCCGCCATATATAACCGTTCACATCGTCCTGGTGGGTGATCCTTTTCAGGTATGACAATACAAAACCCGGTATAAACTTTAACAATTTCGGATTTTTCGAAGCAAAAAGTGCCTCTATGTCGATCAGTCGTTCGGGGGTTTCTGTTATTTCGTTTTGTGACATGGTGCAAAATTACAAAAAATGCTGCCAGCAAATAACTTTACCCGCAAAACACAGGTTGCAAACGCACGGAGACCCTTTCAGATATTTTATCGCTACATAATCGGTACTCTGCAAACTTTCTTACCATATCTTTGCAAAACAATTATCCATAATACCATCCTATGGAACCCATCATTGCTCCAGTTGACAAAAAGCTGCTTGAATCGGAACTGCTCGACAGTACTTTTTTGCGGAACACCAACAATGGACACAACAAGATCTATGTGTTCACCGCGCACGATTCGCCATACCTGATGCGTGAACTGGGACGGTTGCGCGAAATCACCTTCAGGGACGCAGGTGGAGGAACCGGGAAAACCCTTGACATTGACGAGTTCGACACCATGGAGGTTCCCTTTCACCAGCTCATCGTGTGGGATCCGATAGAGAGTGAGATCACCGGAGGCTACCGGTTTATCCACGGCCGCGATATTCAGTGTGATCAAAAAGAGTGCATCCACAGCGCAACAGCCGAACTGTTTGATTTTTCCAACAAGTTCATCCGCGATTACCTTCCTTTAAGCATAGAACTGGGGCGGTCGTTCGTCCAGCCAAACTACCAGCCGCTGGTAAACTTCAGGAAGGGAATGTACGCGCTGGACAACCTATGGGATGGACTGGGTGCGATGATTATCGAAAACCCGGATGTCAAATATTTCTTTGGCAAGATGACCATGTACCCCGAGTATAACCGGGTTGCCCGTGACATGGTCCTATACTTCCTGCGCAAATATTTCCCCGACACCGAAACGTTGATGCTGCCCCGGGAACCGGTGATCTGCGACACACCTGATCCGGTGCTTGCTGAATTGTTTTCTGCCAGGACTTTCGAGGAAAATTACAAGATCCTGGTACAGGCTGTACGCAGGAACGGCGAGCATGTCCCCCCGCTGGTCAATGCATACATGAACCTGTCCCCTACCATGAGAACCTTTGGAACTGCAATAAACCATGATTTCGGGAACGTGGAAGAGACGGGGATCCTGATACATATAGAAGACATCTATCCACGGAAAAAGGAACGTCATCTGAAAACATACATCCAGAGACTTTCATCGCTGAAAGGATTGCGATGGAGAAGAAAGCGGTAGTGGAATTACTTTGCTACAGGTGCGGCTAAAGCATTTGCCTTGCGCATCAGTTTGCTTTTCAGGTTGGCAGCCTTATTTTTGTGAATCACATTTTTCTTGGCCAGTTTGTCTATCTGTGAAACAACCTTTGAAAGATCCTTTACAATCGTTTCCTGTTCGTCAGTTTCACGTAATTTCTTAACTGCATTACGCACGGTACGGCCCTGGTAACGGTTTTGAGTACGTTTGGTTCTTGTGCTGCGGATGCGTTTTTCTGCGCTTTTGTGATTAGCCATGATTATTATTTGTTTTCAAATTGGGGTGCAAAGATACAATTTTTTGGCAAAATCCCAAAGTGTTGGAAAAAAAACAAGACGATATATTTCCCGGCTTCTGGAGATTTCATCCCGAACAGGTTTTTCACATCCTGAAACTCACCACCGTGATGCCGGCACCCCCTCCCTCAAGGGGTGCATCACGCACAGACTTCACCTCTTTCTGTGAACGAAGGTAATCGCGGGTAACCTGCCGTAATACGCCATTTCCCTTGCCGTGGAGGATCTGTACCTCGGAAACAGAGCACAATATGGCGTCATCAATATATCGCTGCAGTATTGACAATGCCTCATCCACCCTGTTTCCCCGCAGATCGAGCGTTAATGAGAAGTTGGTGAGTTTGGTATGCAGATCATCGAAGTATGATTGAAAACGGTGGGGTTTTGCTTCACTTCCTACCAATCCGGGTTTTATGACTGCCGGGGGAGGATTCCCGGGTTTTACACTTTGTACGTTGCCCGTTGCATGTTGAATTTCGCTCTTCGGTTCCTGCAACAATTTTTCCTTTATCTCTGAAAGTTCCACCCGGATTTCCTTGGTCCGTGCTTTTTCGGCCTGCGATTCGCGGATATCCTTAATGGTTTTTTCAATGATCTTATTCGAATTATCCAGCAGCTGCCGGGCCTCATGCCGGGCCTTTTCAATGATCTCCTTCTTCTTTGATTCTAAATCGGCATTCAGCTTTTCGTATTTGTGAATTAATTCGGCTAAAAAATCATCGGCTACCTGTAATTCGGTGTTTTTCTGGGTTATTTCCTGTTTTTCGACTTCCAGGTTCTGCAATTCACGGTCAAAATCAAGCTGGCTTTTCCCTGTTTTCAACTTGGCTTTTGCCAGGACATCACCGGGGAAGCCGATTTCGTGGGCGATTTCGAGCGCAAACGAGCTGCCTGGTTTCCCGATTTTCAGCTGAAATAACGGCTTTAGTTTTTTCAGGTCATAGAGCATCGCCCCGTTTACGATGCCCTGTTCGCTGGCGGCAAGCAGTTTAAGGTTGGAATAGTGTGTTGTGACAACACCCATTGCCCGTTTGTCGTTGAGCGCTTCGAGCGTGGCTTCTGCAATGGCACCTCCCAGCGAGGGATCTGTGCCGGTGCCCATTTCATCGATCAGGAACAGGGAGTATGCATCGATATTTTCGATAAAGTACTTCAGGTTGATGAGTTTGGAGGAATAGGTGCTCAGGTCGTTGTCGATGGACTGCTCATCGCCGATATCGATGAATATTTTATGGAAGATGCAGAACTCCGAATCCTCCTTTACAGGCGGCAACAGCCCGCACTGAAACATATACTGCACCAGGCCGACCGTTTTCAGGCAAACCGATTTCCCGCCTGCATTCGGTCCCGAAATGATCAGGATCCGTTGCCCGGGATTGAGCGCGATGTCAAGAGGCATTATCTCTTTTTTTTGTTTCTGATGCGACAGGAAGAGCAGGGGGTGAATTGCCTTATGCCAGAAAAAGGAGTGCTGTTCCGGGTCATGCGGTGAACGGGGATGGTGGATCGGGTTTGTGGCATTGACCGAGATGGCAAACCGGGCTTTGGCACGCACAAAGTCAATTTTCCCGAGGAAATGATAGGCGTGGATAAGCATATCTATTTCCGGCCTGACGGTTTTGGCAAATTCGATGAGAATGCGCACGATTTCACGCCGCTCGGCATAGTCGAGTTCACGGATTTCGTTGTTGGTTTCGAATATTTCAGCAGGCTCGATGTAAACAGTGTGTCCTGTGGCAGATTCATCATGAACGAAACCCTGGATCTTGCGTTTATGGGTGCTGATCATCGGTATGACCAGGCGCCCGTTCCGGATGGTCACCTCGGCATCCTCGGGGATCCAGCCATTCTGCCGTGCAACTTTAAAACTCTGAATGATTTTATGTTCGACGGATGACTGGAGACTGGCCTTATCTTTACGGATCCGGTTCAGTTCCTGTGAAGCCGAATCCCGTACTTCCGACTTGTCGTCGAGGATCCGGTCAACCTGCGCGACGATCGACCGCAGCATGGAAGATGTTGCCAGCGGTGAATAACCGGTTGCGTGTTCCCCCGAATCGCAGGCAAGGGCATACAAGGCCGGGAACTTCTCGCTCCGGTCGGCGATAAAGGAAAGCAGTTCGGAAATCGTGGAGACAGACAATTTGAGTTCCGAGAGTTGTTCAGCCTCCATATAGGTGCCAGGGATGCGGATCCGCAACAGTTCGGGAATCATGTCATAATAATCCTGCGACGGGAATTTCTCCTCAAACTGCAAAATCGCCTTCATTTCCGACGTCTGCAGCAGGGCGGTATGAATTTCGGCTGCATCGGCCGAAAAGGCCATCTTCATCACCCAGATCCGTCCGAGCGTGGAGAGGCAATAATCGTTGAGAATCTGACGGATCACGTCAAATCCCAGTTTTTGCTCAAAATTAGGTGGGAAGTTAGAACTCATCCGTGTCGATTACCTGCTTTTTCTTCGTTCCTTTGACCGGGCCCGGTGCATTTTCATCCCCGCAGTCCAGGTCAACACTGAGTGGCTTTTTAGGACTGTCGAAGTCCCTCTTGCTGTAATGCAGCCCGGGATCGCCATATACACGCTGCATATAAAGCCCCCAGATGGGCAGGGCCATGTTGGCGCCCTGTCCCAGGGTGATGCTCCTGAAGTGGGCGGCACGGTCTTCGCAGCCCACCCACACGCCTGTTACCAGGTCGGGGGTGATCCCCATAAACCATCCGTCGCTCTGGTTCTGTGTTGTACCGGTTTTCCCGGCAATCGGGTTGTCAAATCCATATTTATACCGGAGCCGCACGCCTGTTCCGATCTCCACGACGCCTTTCATCAGCTGTATCATCAGGTAGGCAGTTTCTTCGCTGATAACCTCCTGCGACTTGGCATTGAAGGTTTGAAGCACATTGCCGTTCTTATCCTCGATGCGGGTGATGAAGCTGGGCTCGATGTACACACCTTTGTTGGCAAACACACTCATCGCGCCAACCATTTCGTACAAACTGATATCGCAGGAGCCGAGGGCAATGGAGTAAACCACCGGGATATCGCTGGTTACGCCCATTTTATGTGCCATTGCCACAACAGCCTTTGGTGAATATTTCCGGATAAGCTGGCCGGATATCCAGTTGTTTGAATTTGCAAGGGCCCATTTGAGGGTGACCTGCTGGCCAAGTCGTTCATCGCTGGCATTTTCGGGTGCCCACACTTCCCCGTTACCGAGGTCGATCACCGGTTGTACATTGGGGTAACGCGAACAGGGCGACTCCCCTTCCTGCATGGCCAGGGTATACAGGAATGGTTTGAAGGTCGATCCAACCTGCCGTTTGCTGAGTTTCACGTGATCGTACTGGAAGAACCTGTAGTTGATGCCTCCCACATAAGCCTTTACGTAACCGGTGAGCGGATCCATCGACATGATCCCCGATTGCAGGTAAAACTTGTAATAACGGATCGAATCGAGCGGCGTCATCACCGTGTCGATCTCTCCACGGTAAGAAAACACCTTCATTTTGGTCGGAACCTTGAACTCCTGGAGGATCTGGGCGTCGGAGATACCCCTGGTTTTATAATGTAAGTAGCGGTCGGTCCGTCGCATGGCCGACATCATGAGGTTGTCGGTCTCCTTTTTGGCCATGTCCCCTTCAAAGGCAAAAGGAGCATTCGGAATCCCCTTCCAATGCTTGAAAAATGCGGGTTGCAACTCCCTGCCAAGATACTCCAGCATCGCTGCTTCGGCATACTCCTGCATTTTATAGTTTATTGTCGTATATACCTTCAGCCCGTCACGATAGAGATTGTATGGGGTGCCGTCTTCCTTGGGGTTCTGGGTGCACCATTCGGCGAGCACCATCCTGAGGTATTCGCGGAAATAGGTGGCAATGCCGGTGGTATGGTCCTGAAGACGGTAGTTGGTCATATCAACGGGCAGCAGTTTCAGTGAATCAAACTCCGCTGCGGTGATATAGTCATATTTCAACATCTGGTGCATCACCGTGTTGCGGCGCTCAAACGCGCGTGCCGGGTTTCGTACCGGGCTGAACCAGGTAGGGGCCTTGAGTATGCCGATTAGCATGGCGGCCTCCTCCACACTGACCTGGGCAGGTTCCTTGTTGAAATAGGTTTTTGCAGCCGATTTAATCCCGTACGACTGGCTTCCGAAGTCAACGGTGTTGAGGTACATGGCAAGGATTTCATCCTTGGAGTAGTTTCGCTCAAGTTTTACCGCCGTGATCCACTCCTTGAATTTGATCAGCACGGTCTGTATAAACGACCGGTCCTGCTTGCGGGGAAAGAGGTTCTTCGCCAGCTGCTGGGTGATGGTCGAACCGCCCCCTTTGGATGAACCTGACGCCACTCCCCAGAAAACACGGAAAATTGCAATGGCGTCAATCCCCGAATGATCCTCAAAACGGGCATCTTCGGTTGCGATGAGCGCGTTGATCACATTTGGCGACAATTCCTGGTAATGGGTGTTGGAACGGTTTTCGATGTAGTATTTTCCCAGGAGTTTGCCATCTGAAGAGATCACTTCGGTGGCCAGGTTGCTTTTCGGATTTTCAAGTTCTTCAAATGACGGCATTTTCCCGAACAGTCCGAAGGCAACACATATGAAAAACAGCAAGGTCAGGCCAACCAGGATGAGATATGTAACCCAGAATCCTTTCAGGTATTTTTTTACTTGTGCATTGTTGGCAGAAGGAACAGGCATTTCGCTAAGAGTCAGAAATTGTAATGTCTTGTTTGTTATTGTTTTTCGATCCTCAAACCGATATCATGGATTCCGTTCAGTTCAGGCACGCGCATGGCCTGCTCCATGACAAACCGGTAGTCGCCTTTTTGCAGGAACCTGACATTTTTCTGGAACAGGAACCTGCTGAATTTCACACTTCCCATCCCAGATCCCAGCCAGCGTCCGTCATAATCGGCCAGGGTAAGCTCGATGGTGTCGCGCGCAATATGTCCGTCGGGAAACACCGTATTCATAAACAGAAAAAGGTTGCTATTGGGGTATTCCGGTCCATTGCGAACATTGAGGTAGACATTATAACGCGACAGCAGGTCGGAAATTGCGACCCTGAACTGCAACTCATTTTTAACGTTCCAGGTCCCCTTTTTCAAGGCAACATGCTCTTCAAACACGCGGTTTGAATCGCAGGAGACCAGCACCGCCATAAGCAGGACAAGCAGCATTGATGTTATTTTTGCCGGGCTCCGGGTCATAACTCAACAGGTTGCAATGAAAAGTTTATAAATGGTCAAAGCGGGTGAGATCATCCTGAACGGCACCACTTTCGAATGCTGTTTTTTTCTCAATAGGTTTTGAAAAATCTTCGAGCTTTTCAGGACTATTCCCCTTTTTATTTTCTTCGATGATGAGATGGACCTGGTCGACCGGGATCGGGATCAGGTTTCCAAGATCATTGATGTAGGAATACCAGAGCATCTTCTGGAATATGTCGGTTTTTTGATGAACGGCTTCGCCACGCTTGGTTTTTAAACGCAACTCGGTGTTCGGCATCCCTTTTAAGGCGTCCACATAGGTGTCGTATTCATAATTCAGACAACATTTGAGTTTTCCGCACTGGCCTGCCAGTTTCTGCGGGTTCAATGAAAGTTGCTGGACCCTTGCCGCATTTGTGGTCACCGATTTGAAATCGCTCATCCAGGTTGCGCAGCAGAGTTCCCTGCCGCAGGATCCGATCCCGCCGAGGCGGCTGGCTTCCTGTCTTGCCCCGATCTGCCGCATTTCGATGCGGACTTTGAACTCCTCGGCAAGAAGTTTGATCAGCTCCCTGAAATCAACACGGTCTTCGGCGGTATAATAAAAGATCGCCTTTGTATTATCCCCCTGGATCTCAACATCGTTGATCTTCATCATCAGGCCAAGATTGTCGGCGATGCCGCGTGCACGGAACATGGTTGATATTTCCATTTCCACCGAGGTGATCCATTTTTCAATGTCGGTCAGGCGGGCTTTCCTGTATACTTTTTTAATATCGTCGGAGGATGCCTGCAAATGTTTCCTGTGCAGCTGGAACCGTACCATCTCTCCTACCATGCTCACAATGCCGATATCGTGACCGGGGGAGGCTTCCACGGCAACAATGTCTCCTATCAGCAACTCAAGATCAGGCGGGGTGCGGAAGTAGTCTTTACGGCTGTTTTTAAACCTCACTTCAATCACATCGGTGGCAGCCATGTCCGGGGCAACGGGAATGTCTTTCAACCAGTCGTGGGAGTCAAATTTACTGCAACGATGCTGGAAAACCGTTTCGTTTTTATGATAGAGTTTTGGGGACTGGCAGCAACCACGGCTTAAAAACGGGTTATCAGGCAACTTCTCCTGCCTGAACTCAAAAATATCAGTCTCCTCGAACGTTACTTCCGGTGGTTGTGTTTCCCCGGGCTCGACCGGTATGCTCTCGTTGTGCTCCATATCCATTAAAAAACCTTACAAAGATACAAAATTCGGGTTAGCAGCCCGACTTTTTTAAGCCGTCACAAAACCCTTTGCCCTCTCGAGAGCAGCAGGTATCCCTGCCAGATTTTTCCCTCCCGCAGTTGCAATATGCGGCTGCCCGCCGCCACCTCCCTGGATCTCTTTGGCAAGTTCGCGGATGATATTGCCTGCATTGAGTTTGCGTTCCTTTACCAGGTTGTCGGCGAGCATCACCAGCAATGTTGCCTTTCCTTCCGATTCGGTAGCCAGTACCTGAAAAAGGTCAGGAATGGATGCATTCAGTTCGTAAGCGAGATTTTTCACCGTTTCGGCATCCAGGTCGACCATGGTCGTCAGGAAGTTGATCCCGTTGTAATGTTGCACCCTGGCGGTAAGTTCTTCCTTGAGCTGCTGTACTTTCAACTTGCCAAGTTCAGCGACCTGTTTCTTCAGTTCAAGGTTCTCGTTGAGCAGGTTCGAAACCCCTTTCAGCAGTTCTTTCGGGTTCTTCAGCATTTCACTGATCTCGTCAATGAGAAGCTCCCGTGAATTCCAGTATTCTTCAGCTTTTCCTGCTGTAATGGCCTCGATACGCCTGATACCGGCGGCAATGGCCCCTTCTGAAATGATTTTAAACTGGCCGATCTGCCCGGTGGCCGGAACATGGGTCCCGCCGCACAATTCAATTGAATAGCCCGGATCAAATGTGATGACACGCACATGATCGCCGTATTTCTCGCCGAACAGGGCCATCGCCCCCATTGCCCTGGCCTCGGCAACCGGGATGGAGCGCTCTTCCTTCAGCAGGATGTTTTCGCGGATTTTTGCATTTACAAGCGCTTCAACCTTTGAGATTTCCTCCCTGGTGAGTTTGGCAAAGTGGGTAAAATCGAACCGGAGCCGGTTTTCATCAACCAGCGAACCTTTTTGTTCAACATGTTTCCCGAGCACAGTGCGCAGTGCCGCGTGCATGAGGTGCGTTGCAGAGTGGTTGTTTTCGGTGTTTTTGCGTTTTCCTGCATCAACGCGGGCAACAACAGGCTTCCCGGGATCCCGTGGCAGTGCTTTTGCCAGGTGGATGATGAGTTCGTTTTCTTTTACCGTGTCGATGATCTCAATGTTTTCGTCTCCTGAGATCAGCCAGCCCGAATCACCAACCTGTCCGCCCGATTCGGCATAAAACGGTGTCCTGGCCAGGATGATGTGGAAAAGTTCATCTCCCTTGCTTACCACCTTCCGGTACCTGGTAATCAATGTGCCGGCCTCAAGCTGATCATAGCCCAGGAATTCAGGCATTCCCGCATCGCCGACCAGGGTTACCCAGTCGGAGGTGTCAACAACGGCATCCTGGCGCGAACGGGCTTTCTGCGCCTCAAGGCCTTTGGAAAATCCTTCCATATCGACCGTCCAGCCGATCTCCCTAGCCATGAGTTCCGTCAGGTCGATGGGAAAGCCAAAGGTGTCGAAGAGCTCAAAGGCAAAAGTACCGCCGATTGATGTACGATTTACGATTGACGATTTACGATTGTCATCCACATCGTTTCCCGTTTCAGATGCATGAGATTCAATATAAGCGTTAAAGCGCTGGATCCCGGTTGCAAGGGTGCGGAGGAAGGCGGCCTCCTCTTCACGGATCACATTGGTGATCAGATCTTTTTGTGCTACAAGTTCAGGAAAAACCTGTCCCATCTGTGAAATCAGCACCGGGATCAATTCATGGATAAAGGGTTCCCTGAACCCGAGGAAGGCATATCCGTACCGGACAGCACGGCGTAAAATGCGCCGGATGACATACCCGGCTTTGACATTCGAAGGAAGCTGCCCGTCGGCAATCGCGAAGGCAATGGCCCTGAGGTGGTCGGCAATCACACGCATGGCGATGTCGGCTTTTACCTCTTTCCCGTAAAGGACGCCGGCTTTCATTGCCAGTACCTGGATGATGGGCTGGAAAATATCGGTGTCGTAATTTGACTTTGTTCCCTGCAACACCATGCAGAGCCGTTCAAAACCCATACCCGTATCAACATGTTTCGCCGGAAGTTCCACGAGCTGCCCGCCCGACAAACGGTTGAACTGGATGAACACGAGGTTCCAGATTTCAATTACATGGGGATCTCCCTTATTCACCAGGTCTTTCCCTGGAACCCTTGACTTTTCAGCATCGGAGCGTATGTCGGCATGTATCTCCGAGCATGGTCCGCATGGCCCGGTATCACCCATCTCCCAGAAGTTATCCTTTTTTGATCCCAGCAGGATCCGCTCTTCGGGAAGGTGCTGCTTCCAGAATTCAAAAGCTTCATGGTCCCTGGCAAGCCCTTCCTTGTCGTCCCCTTCAAATATTGTTACATACAGGCACTCCCTGTCTATTTTCAACACCCCGGTGAGCAGTTCCCAGCCCCAGGCAATCGCCTCTTTTTTGAAGTAATCGCCGAACGACCAGTTTCCAAGCATTTCAAACATGGTATGGTGGTAGGTGTCGTGGCCAACTTCTTCAAGATCGTTGTGTTTGCCCGAAACACGCAGGCATTTCTGCGTATCTGCCACGCGTTTGAATTTCCCTTCCTGGTTGCCAAGGAAGATATCTTTAAACTGGTTCATGCCTGCATTGGTAAACATCAGCGTCGGGTCATTCTTGACCACCATGGGCGCGGAGGGAACAATTGCATGTTGTTTCGATTCAAAGAAATCGAGGAAGGCCTGCCTTATATCTGTACTGTTCATCTAATTATAATATTAACAACTCATTAACAATCTTTAACAATTTTTAAAAAGCGAAAACGGCTGCAAAGTTAATTATTTACTTAATTTTGTAGCTGTTAGCTTACCTGTTTTGAATAATTCCTTATTTACCTGTTGATGAGCAAGGTAAAGTACAAATTCAATAAAAAGTCTTTAACCTTCGACCGGGTGCATACAACAATGCGAAAGCGATTGCTGTATTTTTTCTCCCACCTGTCGACCGGGGTTGTATTTGCCGCCGTGGTGCTGGTAATTGCCTACAATTTCCTGGATTCGCCCAAGGAGAAAGCGCAAAAGCGCGAAATCGACCAGATGAAGCTGCAGTACCAGATACTGAATGACCAGCTTGACAAAGTAACCACGATCCTGGCCGATCTCCAGGACAGGGACGACAATATCTACCGGGTGATTTTTGAGGCGGAACCAATCCCAAACGCCATCCGTTCTGCGGGCATTGGCGGCATCGACCGGTATGAGGCCATGAAAGGATATTCCAATTCGGACCTGATCATCGAGACTGAAAAAAACATGGACCGCATCCTGGGGAAACTGTATGTCCAGTCAAAATCGTTTGATGATGTGTTCAACCTTGCAAAGAACAAGGAGAAGATGCTGGTATCCATCCCGGCGATCCAGCCGGTAAATAATAAGGACCTTAAGCGGGTTGGTTCCTACTTCGGTGCCAGGATGGACCCGTTCTACAAAGTCAGGAAGTTTCATGAAGGGATGGATTTTTCGGCCACGATCGGCACCGAGGTGTATGCTACCGGGAATGGAACTGTCACCGATGCAGGACGAGATGTGGAGGGTGGCTACGGAAATGAGATCAGGATCGATCACGGGTATAATTACCGTACCGTTTATGCCCATCTTTCAAGAATATTCGTCAAACCCGGGCAGAAAATTTTACGTGGACAGATCATTGGTTATGTTGGAAATACAGGAAAATCAACCTCGCCTCACCTGCATTATGAAGTGAGGAAAAACGGCGTGCCGGTGAACCCGATCTATTTCTTTTTCAACGATCTTACGCCCGAAGAGTTCCAGATGATGCTGGAACTTTCCGCCCGTCCTTCACAAACCATGGATTAGTATTTTTCAGATGCTGAGAAAAATTAAAAAAATTGAAAAGGTTTATTATTCAATCGGCGAGGTTGCCGAATTGTTTGATGTAAACACTTCACTGATACGGTTTTGGGAAAAGGAATTTGACGTCCTGAAACCGATGAAGAATAAAAAAGGGAACCGTTTGTTCACACAGGCGGATCTCGATAATCTCCGCATCATATACCACCTGGTAAAAGAGCGGGGGTTCACCCTCCAGGGTGCCAAAGACAAGCTTAAGGACAACAAGGAAGATGTGGTGAACAAAGTGGAGGCCATCGATTCGCTTAACAGGATCAGGGGATTTCTGCTCGAAATCAAGGAGCAGATGTAATGGCAGGGGGAGAAAGAGAGGATTCCGGTTCATTTTTCGAAAATGTTTTTGCCGTTGTCCGGCTGATCCCTTTCGGCCGGGTGACCTCCTACGGGGCAATCGCCGCATACCTCGGCTCACGTGGTTCGGCCAGGATGGTGGGCTGGGCAATGAACGCCTCCCACACCGGGGTAACCGACATCCCTGCCCACAGGGTCGTCAACCGAAACGGCCTCCTCACAGGCAAGTACCATTTCGGCAGTCCGGCAATCATGCAACAACTGCTCGAAAACGAAGGCATCACTGTTATGAATGACCAGGTAACCGGGTTTGACGAAGTTTTCTGGGACCCGGGAAAAGAGTTGTAAAAAAAATCAAAATGTAAAATGAAAAATCAAAGTGCAAAAATCGTAAATCGCAAATCGTAAATCGTAAATCGTAAATCGTAAATCTAAAATAAAATGTCTCCAGATAATTCCCAGATAACAGATGCCCTCAGGCATGTAGATGACCCGGACCTGAAAAAGGACCTGGTCACGCTGAATATGATTGAAAATATTGCCATCAGCGGCAACAAAGTAACCTTCGATGTTGTATTGACCACACCGGCCTGTCCGTTGAAAAACCAGATCAGGCAGGCATGTGTGGATGCGATCCACCAGTATGTTGATCCGGCGGTTGAAGTCGTGATCAACATGACATCCCGGGTTACCTCCCGCCGCAAGGAGGCCGATGCCATGCTCAAAGATGTGAAGAACATCATTGCGGTAGGTTCAGGCAAGGGTGGCGTTGGCAAATCCACCGTAGCAGTAAACCTCGCCATTACGCTGGCCAAAACCGGTGCGAAGGTGGGACTGATCGATGCCGACATCTACGGACCTTCGATTCCGATGATGTTCGGGATGCTCAGCGAGCGCCCGAAAGGGTTCGACAAAGATGGAAAAACCTACGTTTATCCTTTCGAAAAATTCGGCATCAAGGTATTGTCGATCGGATTTTTTGTCGACCAATCCAAAGCGCTTATCTGGCGTGGTCCGATGGCGTCCATGGCCCTGCGCCAGCTCTTTACCGATGCCGAATGGGGTGCCCTCGACTACATGGTGATCGACCTTCCTCCCGGCACAGGCGACATTCCCCTCACGCTGATCCAGGATTTCCCGCTCACCGGGGCCATCATCGTCAGCACGCCGCAACAGGTCGCCATTGCCGATGTGCGCAAGGCGGCCGATATGTTCCGCAACGACAAGATCAACATCCCAATCCTTGGCCTGGTTGAAAATATGTCATATTTCTCCCCTCCTGATTCACCCGAAAAAAAATACCATATATTTGGCGAAGGAGGATGCAAAAAGTTTGCTGAAGAACTGAATATCCCGCTGCTCGGCCAGATCCCGATTGTTTCTGCCATTGCCGACTCGGGTGATGCGGGGATTCCTGTTTCAATGGATGATGAATCGCCTGTAACCGCTGCCTTCCTGAAAATGTCGGAGAATGTGGCGCAACAGATTGCCATCAGCAATTCGATCAGGGAGATCTTTGGTGCGTCTGTTTAAAACCTGCCTCTATGGAACCGGAAAAATGGTCGGATGATGAAGCCCGGCTCAACTATGAAAACCTGAAGTCAATCCTTGAAACCGGCCTGGCAAATGCCAGCCAGGCCGAAAGCCTGCATGACGCAAAAGGACACCTGATTGATGTTCAAAACCATTTCAAAGGGTTGAGGCTTCGCCGTGAAGACCGTGAGGAACTTTATGGCAGGCTGCAGGAGGCCTTTGCCAATATCAACCGGAAAATTGAAGAAGACCGTCTTAATTTCGAAAATGAGGCATTTGCCAACTACGCCGATTTAAAACCAGTTGTTGCCGATGCGGCAGGCAGGGCGGTTGATTCGGAGGATATGAAGGCTACCTGGGATTTATTGCTCGACCTGCAGGGGCGCATAAGAAGTTCGAAGCTGCTCCGTGAGCACCGCGATGAACTCTATGCCAGTCTCCAGGATGCTTTTGGTATGATCAAACTCCGGAGGGATGAAGAACGAAAGGTCTTCGACCAGGAGGCGCAGCACAATTACACCCGGTTGAAATCGCTCGTTGAAAAAGGGCTCAAACAAGCCGAAGAGACACATGAATATAAGGAAACCAGGGAATTTCTGAAAAAAATACAATCCGAGTTCCGGGGGATCAAAATGGTGCATGACCAGCGCGAGGAGCTCTATTCCCGCCTGCAAACTGCATTTGACATCCTGGGAAAACGGCTGGATGATTTTTTCAGGCACAAGAAAAAGAACTGGGAAGTAAAAATGCAATTCACACTTTCGCGGATTTCTGTCGACATATTCGAGCTTCAAACGGCACTGGAAAAAGAAGAGTCATACCTGAAAGAACTGGAAGATCAGCTCGAAATTACCGCTTCTGCAGGCAAGGAAAGGGAAGTCATCACCGGCCTGCAGGCAAGGATCAATTCAACCCGCCGAGGCATTGAACAAAAACGCCGGCAGATCGACACCCTTGAAGTTGGCAAAAACGAATTGCAAAACAGGTTGGAAGATCCTGATTTATAACTACTTTACTAAAAACTACCCCATTTATGCCCGAAACTACCCCAACGACGCATCTTCACCGCTCGCGCCACCGCTCCCAAAAACCTTATACCGGCCACCGCACCCGAACCGGATACCTGGAACCGGTTTAT
Source organism: Bacteroidota bacterium (assembly GCA_026391835.1). Taxonomy (GTDB): domain Bacteria; phylum Bacteroidota; class Bacteroidia; order Bacteroidales; family FEN-979; genus CAIVAT01. Next base: position 26,049 of record JAPLDF010000069.1, on the reverse strand, counting down.
TATTTTTCGGGTGCCATCCTTTTACTGGTTACCACCAGGCTTCTGCATATTGGTGTGTTATCGCCAATATTCGGGGCGCTGGGAATCATCACGCTGACAATTTCAAAAATCTGGAAATTCAAAGGGGGTATACTCCTTTCTATCATTTTCATGTTCCTCATGACCATGATCTATGTGTGGCAATGGGTGGACCGCTATTTTATCGCCATCCTTACCGCCGATACAAGTAACGCGATATTTATGAGCGCCGTATATGAAGCCCTGATCCTCATAACCATGGTCTGGCTTTATCACAGGCTGCTCAATGCCATTCACATCCGCATGAGCCAGAAATGGTTTGTTAAAAGATCCTATGTGATCATATTCAAGATGCTTTTCTATTTCCTGTTGTTCTGTCTCTTTTTCTGGATGTTTGCCTTTGTCATGCAAAAAACAGCACAGTTAACCAGGCTGGGCGCGCAGGACGCAGCCATGATTGCCGGTGCTTTTGCCCTGCTGGCCTCAGGTATTCCGGCAATCATATACCTCACAAGGAGCAGCCATGACGGCACTAACCGGCACCGGCACCGCCATCATCACCGGCATGGTAGAAGCGGGCAGGTAAAAAACTCTGAAGTTGATTAAAAAGAGCATCCATTGAATCACTGAATTTACTATTTTTGCGTTACTGTTAAATAATTAACAAATCTTAACGCAACATGTCGAAAAGTTCGTTGAAAATCAGGGACCTTACCCTGCGCGATGGCCAGCAATCCCTATTTGCCACAAGGATGACCCAGGACCAGGTCGACCGTGTACTCCCCTTTTTTAAGGATGCCCGTTTTTATGCCATGGAAGTATGGGGTGGCGCGGTTCCCGATTCGATCATGCGCTATTTGTCGGAAAATCCGTGGGAGCGCCTCGAAAAGATAAAAGAATCGGTGGGCGATGTTTCGCTGTTGACGGCACTGTCGAGGGGCCGTAACCTGTTCGGTTACAACCCCTACCCTGAAGAGGTCATCGAAGGATTCAACCGGCTGGCTGTGAAGTCGGGCATTGGCATCATGCGCATTTTTGATGCACTCAACGATGTGGAGAATATGAAATCCACCATCAAATATGTGAAACAGAATGGTGGAATTGCCGATTGCGCCATCAGTTTCACCGTTGACCCCAAATTTTCGACACGCCAGAAATTTCGTTCCTGGATCCATTTTAAGGCGTTGCCGCATGATATTTTCACCATCGATTATTTCGTGGAGAAGGCCAGGCAACTCGAAGCGCTTGGAGCCGACATGATCTCCATCAAGGATATGGCGGGTCTCATCACGCCGTCACAAACCGGGAAACTTATCCGCAGGCTGAAGTCTGAAGTTCGCGTTCCGATCGATTTCCACACCCATTGCACCCCCGGGTACGGACTTGCCTCTGTGCTTTCGGCCATAGTGAACGGGGTTGACATTGTTGACACCAATATCTGGAATTTTGCCGGGGGGCCTGCTGCTCCTGCCTACGAGCTGATTCATATTTTCTGTGAAAAAATGGGAATCGACACCGGGGTGAATCCCGAGGCGGTTTCGGCCATCAACAGGGAGTTGAAAACAATCAGGCAGGAACTTGGGGAATTTGACACATGCAAATCCTTTCCGATTGAATTTGACTTCACCAAAGACAAACTTCCGAAGGAGATCAACAAGTTGTTTGTGAAAGCCATCTACCAGGCAAAACACGACCGGGAGGAAGACCTCCTCTGTACCTGTCTTGAAATTGAAGCTTATTTCAACTTCCCGGAACCGGATGAAGCCGTGAAAAATGCCGAGATCCCGGGCGGGATGTATACCAACATGCACGCCCAGCTCAAGCAGCTTAAGCTCGACCACCTGCTTCCGCGGGTGCTTGAACTCGTTCCGCTGGTAAGGATAAAATCGGGCTGCCCCCCGCTGGTAACCCCCACCAGCCAGATCGTCGGGGTGCAGGCTGTCAATTGTGTGATCGACGAGAACAAAGACCTGCCCTACTTCACCACCAAATCAATTCAATTTGTCAACCTGGTGAAGGGTGTTTACGGAAGGACTCCCATCCCGGTAGATCCCGATTTCAGGGAACAGCTTACCGGCGTGCGGGAAGAGACCCCCTATGATACCAAAAACTATAAGAAGCAGGAAAACACCATCTTTGAGGAATATGGCGACATGAAACTTGCCGACAACGAAAAGGATGAACTGCTGCTCGAGCTGTTTCCCACCGTGGCACGTGATTTCCTGCAGCGGTGCGTGGAAGAGAAGTATACAGAGAACATCCATCACATCGAGGAGGAGAAAAGGCGCAAATCAAGGGAAGCCCGCGAGGCATACGACCGTTTAAGCCCCCAGGAAAAGCGCGACCGCCTCATGCAGGGGCTCTATTCATGGCACGAAATCTCCTTCCCCGAAGAAGAAGATCTCGGCAGATCATAAGCCAATATGCTGGTACCATGTCCGCCCGTCCGCCCGTCCGCTTGTCCGCCCGTCCGCCCGTCCGCCCGTCCGCTTGTCCGCCCGTCCGCCCGTCCGCCCGTCCGCCCGTCCGCCCGTCCGCCCGTCCGCCCGTCCGCCTGTCCGCCTGTCCGCCTGTCCGCTTGTCCGCCCGTCCGCCTGTTCATCCGATATGCACCACAAAACCTATCGAACTTTTTGATATACGGGTATTTAGCGTCATTTTTTTTACTATTTTTGTCTCGTTATAAAATTCACAAAACTGTAACTGTATGACATTCGAAGAATTCAGGCAAACACATAAATTGCTGGCACAGTACAAGTACACCTGGGCCCCGATAGACAAAGGCTATAACAACCGCACGGTCCATATCAATGTGGGAGACCGGAAGATCACGGAAAAACCTGTCACCCCGCAGATGAAAGAAAAATTCATCGGGGGCAAGGGGTTCGATTTGCGCCTCCTGTGGGATGCCACCAAACCTGAAACAAGATGGAGTGACCCGGAAAACGAGATCGTCATCTCCGGCGGTCCCTGTTGCGGAATCACACAGTATTCGGGAAGCGGAAAAGCCATTTGCTGTACCATCAGCCCGCAAACCGACATTGTTGTCGACTCGAATGTGGGTGGCTTTTTTGGCCCGTTCCTGAAATTTTGCGGGTTTGACGCCCTGGAGATCCAGGGAAAATCGGACCAGGAAATCATGGTTGTTTTTGAAGAGGAACGCGAAGTGATCGAGATCTACGAAGCCGGCGACCTGCCTTCCGACAGCCATGTGCTTGCCGAGGAGCTGCACGACATGATGGCTGTTCCCGGGATTGAAAAGGATAAATACAATGTATCGGTGGTTTCGGCCGGCACTGCCGCCGAGCACTCCCTGATCGGGATGCTGAACTTCAGCTTCTACGACATCAAACGCAAAAAGGTCCGCCTCAAGCAAGCCGGCCGCGGCGGGATCGGGACCGTGCTGCGCGATAAGAAGATCAAGGCGATTGTGGCACATGTAAAGACCATTGGCGGAAACCGCAACAACGTGGTGAACATGGAGGCCATCCAAGAGCGCGGCCGCACCTTCAACAAGGAGATGCGCGATCTTGACGACAAACAGTGTGAAATGCGCTCGAAGGGAACCGCCCACCTCACCCTCGTGATGAACGACTATGACCTTCTTCCTGTCAACAATTTCAAATTCGGAAGCCACCCGGATGCCGTGAAAATCAGCGGCGATGTGTGGAAATCCTTTTTCACCCAGAATGTCCCCGACGGCTGCTGGGTAGGCTGCAACATGGCCTGCGCAAAGGGCGTCGACAATTATGAACTGCGCACAGGACCTTACAAGGGAGATAAGGTAATTGTTGACGGACCTGAATATGAAACAACTTCATCACTTGGTTCGATCGCAGGCATCTTCAACCCCGACTTCACCATCGAAGCCAACTTCTATTGCGACACCTACGGCATCTGTACCATCAGCTGGGGCAGCATCCTCGGCTTTGTGATGGAGTGTTACGAAAACGGCATCCTGAACGAAGAGCGCACAGGCGGTCTGAAACTGAACTTTGGCAATGCCGATGCTGCCATGGAATTGCTTCACATGGTTTCAAAAGGTGAAGGATTTGGCCCTGTTGCCGGGCAGGGTGTACGGAAAATGAAAGCCTTGTTTGCCAAAAACGGCTGGGGAGATGCCGGTTTCATGCAGGATATCGGCATGGAGAACAAAGGCCTCGAATATTCACAGTATGTTTCAAAGGAATCGCTCGCCCAGCAGGGCGGGTATGCCATGACCAACAAAGGCCCCCAGCACGATGAAGCATGGCTGATCTTTATGGATATGGTGAACAACCAGATACCCACCTTCGAAAAGAAAGCAGAAGCATTGCATTATTTCCCGATGTTCCGCACCTGGTTCGGCCTGGCAGGGTTCTGCAAACTTCCGTGGAATGACGTGGAACCAGAAGACAATGCCCAATCAGCCGAGCCTGCAAAGGTTCCCCAGCATGTCGACAACTATGTGACCATTTTCAATGCAGTGACCGGTTCGAACATCGACAAGCATGAGATCATCCGCATGTCGGAACGGGTATACAACTTCCAGCGCATCTTCAATATCCGCCAGGGAAAAGGGTTGCGTGTTCACGATGCCCAGCCATACCGCGCCTGTGGTCCTGTCACAAAAGAGGAGTACGAATCGCGCGCCGAACGGTACGACAAACAACTGCTTGAGCAGGTAAATTTCGACCCTGCGGGCAAATCCACCGAAGAGAAGATGAAAGTGTTGCGGGCATACCGCGAAAGCCGATATGAACAGCTGCTAGATGCCGTTTACGAACGCCGGGGCTGGACCAAAAACGGGGTACCCAAAATCGAGCACCTTAAAAAACTTGGAATGGATTTGCCGGAACTTCTTGCAGTGGTTTCCCCAATGCAGTAGCGAAAACTTTTTTTTATTTTTTTATTGGAAAATTTGTTTATGTTTGCAGCCTGTTTAGAAAAGATATAAATAAGATTACTGAATGAATAGCTGTTTAAATACGAATTTTAACTTTTGCTGGTGGCGCTCTTTTATAAAAAGAACGTAAACATCAAAGTTTTCCTTATCTGACCAATCAACTGAAAGGCTTGCTGTTTACAAACGGCAGGCCTTTTTTCATTGTGGATCAACGGCTTGCCAGGTTAAACAGGTAAGCCGTTTTTATTAATCCTAAAAATCCACCACAATGACAAAAAACAGAAGAATCCAATTGAACGAACGCGATATGCCGGCACAATGGTACAACATCCAGGCAGATATGCCGAACCCGCTTCTCCCGCTCCTGCATCCCGGAACCAAACAACCGATCCAGGCTTCCGACCTTGAACCACTATTCCCGATGGCCCTGATCGCACAGGAAGTTTCGACCGAGCGGTACATCGATATTCCCGACGAGGTGCTTGACCTCTACAGGCTTTATCGCCCAACGCCGATGCACCGGGCATATAACCTTGAGAAAGTGCTCGACACGCCTGCGAAGATATACTACAAGAATGAAAGTGTAAGCCCTCCCGGCTCGCATAAACCAAACACCGCTATACCACAGGCCTACTACAACCACAAGGAGGGTGTGAAAAAGATGACGACCGAAACCGGTGCAGGCCAGTGGGGAAGTGCCCTGAGTTTTGCAACGAATTTCTTTGGAATTGAGTGTAAGGTATTTATGGTAAAGGTGAGCTACGGGCAGAAACCCTACCGGAAATCGATGATGAACCTCTGGAATGGCTCCGTGATCCCCTCCCCGAGCATGGAGACCAATGCCGGGCGTGCATTCCTTGCCGAAGACCCCGATTGCCCCGGGAGCCTTGGCGTTGCCATTTCAGAGGCAATTGAGGTTGCCGCCATGAACGAAGACACCAAATATTCCCTTGGAAGCGTACTCAACCATGTCCTGCTGCATCAAACCATCATCGGGCTTGAAGCCGTCAAACAGCTTGAAATGGCCGGCGACTTTCCTGATCTTGTCATCGGGCCATTTGGGGGTGGATCGAACTTTGGCGGAATATCCTTCCCGTTCCTGCGATATAATTTTACCGAAGGAAAAAAGACACGGTGCATTGCCGTTGAATCAGCTACGTGCCCGAAACTAACAAAAGGTAAATTTGAGTATGATTTCGGGGATACAGCCGGCATGACCCCCCTGATCCCGATGTATACACTGGGGCATAAGTTCATCCCCCCGGCCATCCATGCCGGCGGTCTGAGGTACCACGGAGCCGGGGCAATCGTAAGCCAGCTGCTGAAAGACAACCTGATCGAAGCCCGTTCCGTGGAGCAAATCGAAAGTTTTGAAGCAGCAGTGACCTTTGCACGCGCCGAAGGGATGATTCCCGCGCCCGAAACGTCACATGCCATTGCCCAGGTGATCAAAGAAGCGAATATTGCGAAACAGGAAGGCGTTGCGAAGACAATCCTGTTCAATTTTTCGGGGCATGGGCTGCTGGATATGGGTGCATACGACGCATACTTTTCAAAAACCATGTAAGGAAATTACCATACAGACTGTGGTGAAAGGTTGAATCTCTTGCTTACCGCGAAGACGCTAAGACGCAAAAAATTAAAATTCAAGGATATTTTTTTCGCGTCTTAGCGTCTTTGCGGTGAAAGCAGCCTTTTGAAAAAACCAATGTTTGCCATTGCAGGTTGAACCAGTTTTATTAATTTAGCTTTTCCAAATCATTTTCATATGAAACCTGTAACTGCCGACAAATCCCTGGTTGCATTCTGCGGCCTTTATTGCGGTGCCTGCAAAAAATATTTATCCGGCTCCTGCCCGGGATGTCATGAAAACCAGAAAGCCTCCTGGTGTAAGATCCGGTCGTGCAACCTTGAACACGGCTACGCCAGTTGTGCCGATTGCAAGGATTTCACAGATCCCATGTCATGCAAAAAGTTCAACAACTTCTTTTCAAAGGTTTTTGCCATCCTCTTTAAATCGGACCGTGCAGCTTGCATCGCCAAAATCAGGGCATCGGGCTATGAAGAGTTTGCACAATTCATGGCAGCCAACAACCTTCAGTCGGTCAAAAGAACCTGATCGAAAGAAGTTAAGAAAAACCAAGTCAACCTTTACAGGAAGAAACGGGAAGAGTTGGGGGAAAGTGACAAATGACAAGTGACAAGTGACAAGTGACAATTTACGATTTACGAATTACGATTTACGAATGAAAGATGGAAAGGTGAACCACAATTTCTTTTTAAATCGTAAATCTAAAATCGTAAATCGTAATTTTTTAGTGGCATTTATCGACCTTCATATACGGGTATGTAAATTCCGTCGAAGGTATTAATGTTTCCTTGATAGTTCGAGGGTTGGTCCAGCGGAGCAGGTTCAGATGGCTTCCCGACTTGTCGTTGGTTCCTGAACCGCGGGCGCCGCCAAATGGCTGTTGTCCGACCACAGCACCCGAGGGTTTGTCGTTGAAATAGAAGTTCCCGGCAGCATAGCGTAAAATGCGGCAGGCCTTGTTGATGGCTTCACGATCCTTCGAAAACACCGAACCCGTAAGCCCGTATGGGGATGTCTGGTCGCAAATGTGCAGCGTCTCCTCGAATTCCTTGTCCTTGTATACGTAAATGGTCATCACCGGGCCAAAGATCTCCTCCTCCATGGTTTTGAAATGGGGATTGGTTGTTTTGATCACCGTCGGCTGTACAAAATACCCGACTGACTTATCACCGGTTCCGCCGAAAATCACCTCGGCGTCTGTCGATTTTTTTGCATAATCGATATACCCCATGATGTTGTCGAATGAGGCCTCGTCAATCACGGCATTCATGAAGTGGCTGAATTCCCGGACATCGCCTACTGTAATCTTGCCGATCATTTCGCCGATGCGGGATTTGACTTCAGGCCACATCGATTCCGGCACATAGGCACGGGAAGCAGCAGAACATTTCTGTCCCTGGTACTCAAAAGCGCCGCGGACGATGGCAACGGAAACTTCCTGGGGATCGGAAGAAGGATGGACAAAGATGAAATCCTTGCCACCGGTTTCCCCTACGATCCGCGGATAGGAACGGTAGCTGGCCATATTCTGGGCAGCCATCTGCCACAGGCTGTTAAAGGTATTGTTGGAGCCGGTGAAGTGTATTCCCGTAAGGTCACGGTGCGCGAGTGCCGTTTTGCCGATCAGGCTGCCCGGCCCGGGGATAAAGTTGATCACGCCGTCGGGGAGACCCGCCTCCTGGAAGATCTTCATCAGGAAATAATTGGAAAGCAGCGAGGTGGTGGCCGGTTTCCAGACAGAGGTATTCCCCATCAGGGCCGGTGCCATGTTCAGGTTCGAAGCAATGGCTGTGAAATTGAACGGCGTCACCGTGAACACAAACCCTTCGAGCGGGCGGTATTCGATGCGGTTGATGATGCCCGGCTGTGAATGAGGCTGTTCCTTATAGATTTCGGTGATGAAATAGGCATTGAAATTCAGGAAGTCGATGGTTTCACAGGCGGCATCGATCTCGGCCTGGTAGGCGCTTTTTCCCTGGCCGAGCATGGTGGATGCATTTACCAGCGAACGGTATTTTTTTGAGATCAGTTCCGCTGCCTTCAGGGTGATCGATACACGGTCGACCCATGGAAACGATTCCCACTCCAGGTGTGCCTTAAGGGCTGCGTCAATGGCCATTTTCACCTCCTTTTCACCCGCCATGTGATAGGTTGCAAGCACATGCTGGTGGTCGTGCGGCATGACCACCTTCCCGATCTTCCCGGTGCGGACTTCCTTACCGCCGATGATCAGCGGAATATCCTGTACTTCCGAGCTCAACCGGTCGAGTTCGCCGTTCAATGCCTTGCGTTCCTTGCAGCCGGGAGCATAACTGAGGGTATGTTCATTTTCCGGGCGCTCAATGTTAAAAAGTGCGTTGTTCATATCTGAAAATATTTTGTGGCAAAATTATCGGTTTTATCGATATGTAACGTGATGCATATCGGTATAAAATTATCAGCTGCAAAGATAGTGATTTATTTGGAATTATTCTAAATTACTTCCTGCACCGCGAACTCCTGTTTCCTGTTTTTCAGGAAGAATGCCAGGAATATAAGGAAAACCGAGAGGAGTGTCATCACAAGAAATGCGATGCCATACCCGGTGGTTTTCCCGGGCGTCGTTGCTGCAATGGCACCGATGAGTGCTGCGCCGGTGAGCTGGCCGATCGAGATGAAGATCAGCAGGATGCCCTGTGTCGAAGCCCTTTCCAGCACCGGAACCTCGTTGAGCATGATATAACTGAGCGAAGAACGCATCGCAAGTCCAAAGCCGAGACAGGCTTCGGCAGTATAGTAAATTGCGAGGTTTTGGGTAAGCATGCTGAAAATAAACAACGCGATTGAGGCGATGACCAGCCCGGAGATGATGATGATCCTCGAACCCAGTTTGTCAACCAGCCGTCCGCCCAGCGGCGAGCCAAGTGCGGTTGCCATCACCACTGGTAAAAGCATGAAACTGGCTTTCGAAGGTCCGACCCCGAACAGGTCAACTGCAAGTTTCGGCAGGAAAACGATGGTTGACTGGAACAGGCCGAGCCCAAAAGCGATAAATCCGACGATGCGTACCTGCCTGGAATTGAATAATTTTACATTCAACACGGGCTCCTGCTGGTGCTTTTCAAGCATCAGCAGCACCGGTGTAAGAAGAACGGTGAGCATTACAAACGGCAAAACCGTCCAGGAACCAAAACTTTCAACAAGGTTTTTCGTATCGATGTTGTTCATTGCCAGCGTAAAACTTGTCAGGATCACCGCCATCAGCACAATCCCGGTCCAGTCGATGGCCGGTTTTTTTTCAAGCCGCACGGAGGGAAGCATCCTGACGGCGAATACAATCAGCAGGATCGCGATTGGAATATTAATCAGGAACAGTGCATTCCAGTCAAAGTAGAGCAGCATGAACCCGGCGATGAACGGGCCCAGGATAAAAGCGATGCCAAATACCGCACCTATCAGGCCGAGTGCCCTGCCCCGCTTTTCAACGGGGTATATGTCGCCCACCACGGCAATGGCCACCGGGAAGATCCCGCTCGATCCAAACCCCTGGATGGCCCTGCCAATCAACAGCAGCGTAATGTCGTGCGACACGGAAACCACCAGCGATCCCAGTCCGAAGATGGCCACGGCTGCAACATAGATCCAGCGGCGCCCAAAGGTATCCGACATCTTCGCCATCAGCGAAATCCCTACCAGGTTGAACAGGATATAGATGGAATAAATCCAGCTCAGATCACGGCCGCCAACATGCATGGTTTTTTCGATGGATGGAATGGCAGGCCCCACAATGGAAATATCGAGGGCGCCCATGAGCACGCCGATAAAGAGTAAAATGAGGATGTTGGTGTGTTTGGCGGGGGGGAACATGGTTATTGGGTTAAATGGGTGAACAGGCGGACAGGCGGACAGGCGGACGGGCGGACAGGGGTTTGGGTTTTGGGTGTTGACGTTAAATTTATTTTAAGTGATTCTAAATTGGGTTGCAAAAGTAATCATATTGGCCGGTTTAGAAAATATTTCCGGATAGGTCGTACTGTGCATAACGCAAAATTTCTATTTTTGTACAAATCTGTTTACCATGGAGACAAAATTCAGCAGCAAGCTGGCGGACATACACCTTCATTATAAAGTCTGGATGTCGGATGAGCGGGAGACCGGGATCCTGGGGGACGGAAAATGGAAAATGCTCAAACTGATCGAAGAGAAAGGTTCCATGAAAGCCGCCTGTGATGAACTGGGTTACACCTACCGGCGGACCTGGGGAAACCTGAAGAAAATTGAGAAGTTTTTCGGATTTCCGCTGCTCGAAAAACAGCGCGGCGGAAGTGATGGCGGCCATACCGCGCTCACCGAGGAGGGCAAACGCCTGGTGAGGGCATTTGATGCATTCCACAACACCGTTGACACCCATATCCAGCAGGGATTTGAAAAGTTTATCCAGGAATTAAAAAAATAACCACCTGATTTCCTAACATTATGAAAAAAGTAATTTTCACGCTGATCCTTGGGGTAATTGCCCTTTGTTCAGGTTTTGGACAACAGCCGGTTTCGGGCGACCTGGTGATCTTTCATGCGGGAAGCCTTTCGGTCCCGATGAAGGAGATCGCCGCAGCGTTTAAAAAGATCAACCCTGAGGTGAACATCCTCATGGAGTCGGCCGGCAGCGTTGAATGCGCCCGCAAAATCACGGACCTGAACAAGCCGTGTGATATCATGGCATCATCGGACTACAAAGTGATCGACAACATCCTGATCCCGAAGTTTGCCGGCTGGAACATCAAGTTCGTATCAAATGAGATGTGCATCGTTTACACCGAAAAGTCGAGATATGCCAGCCAGATCAATGCCAAAAACTGGTATGAGATCCTGCTGAAAAAAGATGTTGCCTACGGCCGGGCCGATCCCAACGCCGACCCCTGCGGCTACCGTTCGCTCATGACCATTCAGCTTGCTGAAAAACATTACAGGAAACCCGGCCTTGCCGGCCTGCTCACAGCAAAGGATCAGAATTACATGCGCCCGAAAGAGGTCGACCTGCTGGCAGTCCTTGAATCACAGTCGGTTGATTATATCTTCCTGTACAAATCGGTTGCGATCCAGCACAACCTGAAATACCTGGTACTGCCATCCGAGGTGAACCTGAAAGATCCCAAATTCACAGATCTCTACAACTCGGCCATGGTCTCCATCAATGGCAAGGAGCCGGGGCAAAAGGTTACGATGAAGGGCGAACCCATGATCTACGGGGTTACCATGATTTCTGCCGCACAAAACAAACCGGCAGCACTTGCCTTCATGCAATTCCTGCTCAGCAAAGAACAGGGTATTAAGATCCTTGAAAATAACGGGCAGCCATCGGTGATCCCCCAGCCGAATCCGAATTTCGACAAACTGCCGGTATCACTGAAGCCCTTCGCGACAAAATAGCACATTGCAAAATATGATCATCTACCCAGGAAATAAAAAAACGTGCCCGATATGCAGTACCAGACATATCGACAACCTCACATCTATGAAAAAATCACCCATTCACCTTGTCCTTGGCATCCTGCTGCTGGTCGTGGCAATTGCCTCCTGTAAAAAAGATGAAAACCCGGTGCCGCCTGTCATCACCCTGATGAGCGGTGCTGAATACACCTCAGATGGCGCAATTGTTGCGGTGGGAGGAAAACTCCGGTTTGGCATTTCCGCTTCGGCGAAAGATGCCAATATTACAAACCTGGTGGTGAAGAAGATCATGCCCGACGGCACCGTCAAAGTGGTGCTTGATTCGGGGCTGAACTCCACCGGTTTTAATGTCAACGAAACCTTTTACCAGGGTATTGAGGATGAAGCCCGCTGGACCTTCCAGGTGATGGACAAAAACAGGCAGTTCGCCACCACAGCGATCACGCTTTACAAGGATCCTGCTTCGACATGGGGAGGAATCCTCGATTATCCGTTTATTGTGATGGGTTTCCAGAACAGCACGACCCATGGCCAGTTCCTGGTCCCTTCAACAGGGAAGGTTTTTTTTGCCGATTCAGCCGCGATGAACCAAAACCTGGTTGACATCATCACCTATTATTATGTCGATGGCACCCCGTCCCCCACCTTTTCATCGCCGGGCGAAACCGGTGGCGGCATCACCGAGTATTACCCTGCAGTCGGGCAGTGGACGGTAAAAAACTACACCAAGTACGACATCAGCGTCGATACCGACCCCGTGCCGGTTGCTGCGTTCGATGCCTGCCACAACGACAGCCTGCTGATTGTTTCCTACGACGATGTGTGGGGCAAACGTAAATTCAAATGGGCCGAACCCGGTGTAGTGATCCCATTTCTGACCTCCTCCGGAAAAAAAGGACTGATCAGGGTGCTTTCCGTGGAAAATGATCCTGCAGGCACCACCACCTTCGCCATGAAAATTCAACAATAAACCAAATTCTAATATTTAACCCTAATGTCAAACTTAAAACAACATTTTATGAAAAGAGGATTACTTTTTGCAATGATGGTCATCATTTCAGGGGCGCTTTCGGCCCAGGAAACAATCACAGGCTGGAACTTCCCGGTAAATACCGGTACCGACAGCCTGAATGCCAATATGGGCAGCACCACGAATAAATCTTATGATCTCCGCTTTCAATGGGTGCTGACGCCAACGACCGATTCAACACTCAACACCATCACGTTTGTCAACGGGGCCACAACCTATGCAGCTGCCACAACCGGCTGGGCCGGTGGCGCCGACGTCAAGTTCTGGTCTGTCAAATTCAAAGCCAGCAACTATACAAATTTCAAGGTCTCCTCCAAACAGAAGAGCGATGCCACCGGGCCCCGCGATTTCAAGCTCCAGTGGCGTTTAAGCAGCGGCACCTATGCGGATGTCACCGGCGGAACAATCACACTTGGTTCAGACTGGACGACCGGCGTGGTTGCTGACCTTCCGGTCCCAATTACCGGCCAGGGCACCGGTTCCATCTACATCCGCTGGATCATGACATCCAATAACGACATCACAGGAGGTACTGTTGCACCTGCAGGCCAGTCAATGATCGATGACATTCTCGTCACGGCTGTCAGTTCAACCGGGCAAAATGAAATCCTCTTCACGAACAGGCTGAAGGTTTTTCCATCCCCGAACAACGGAACATTCAACATCTCCTCCACAGAGCCTTTGGATTTCATGTCGGTAACCGACATCCATGGAAAAGCCATCGTTACCATGGCCGCGCCTTCGCAGAACCAGGCCGTTTCAATGCCGTATGCAAAACCAGGGCTCTACCTGCTAAAGGTTAAGTTCAGCGGATCTGACCGCGAATATTCAACCTGTTTTGTTGTTGAATAAATATTTTTCACGTGTCATGAGGGCAGGGATTCCAGGCAGTTTCCTGATGTGGGCTACCTGCGTACTTGCCCTCTTTCCATTTTCCATGGCTGCTGCCGGCGGGACCATCCACGGCAGGGTGACCGGGATGCCCGGCAATACCCCGCTTGCAGGGGCGCATGTTATTCTCGGGTCTCAGTCAAAGGTCGCTTATACGGATAAAGAAGGGACCTATATGATCACCGGCGTCGCACCCGGGAAAGTCAGCATCAGGGTTTCATTCATGGGCTACAAGTCCGGGACAAAAACCATCACCCTTAAGGATAGTGAGAATGCCAGGGCTGACTTCAACCTTGAAGTCAACGCCATCAGCACCCCGGAGGTCGAAATCATCGAGGCGAAACCCGAACGGGTGGCCCAGGATGAGCCGGTGCGTATGGAAATCATCACCTCGCAGACCATCTCAAACAATCCCGGCCAGAGCGTTGTGTCGGTACTTGATTTCATATCGGGGGTGAACCTCTCTTCGACCATGGGCATTTTTGCCAACAACACGGTGGTGACACTGCGGGGGCTCAGCGGAAATGACCAGGCGCGAACCCTGGTACTGCTCGATGATGTCCCTATGAACAAGGCGGATGCCGGCAGTGTGAACTGGAACCTGATCAACCGCGACAACGTGGAACGCATTGAAGTCACCAAGGGGCCCGGCTCCGCAAAATACGGGAGCAGCGCCATGGGCGGGGTGATCAATATTCAGACAAAGAGGCCTGTCAACCTGGTTTCAGGCGTGGCCACCCTTGATTACGGCACCTTCAACACAGCCGGGTTCCGTTACCAACTGGCCGGCAAACTCAAACCTTCCATTACAGGAAAGGGTTTTTCCTACGGGTTGAACGGTTTTTACAGGAGAAGCGACGGATATAATCCTGAGATCCCCCAATACCTTGAAAAAAGCGATACGTTTTATGTAAACAACTTTGTACGCGAAGTATCCTTCGGTGCCAAGGCAGGGTACCGGTTTAATCCGCTGAACATCGTAGAAATAAGCGCCAACTACTTCAACGACAAACGGGGCAGGGGTGTCGAGATCTACGAAGTGGACGGGGCTTACGAACGGCACAAAACCTGGCAGGCAAATGCAAGATACCGCGGCGGAACAGGCACCCTGCGGTGGAACTTCCTGGCATATAGCCAGGATGAGCACTTTGAGCGTCTCAACGAATACATGAAGGAGGGAGAATACAGCCTCTACCTTGTTGAATCGAACAGGATCGACCGGGGTATAAGCCTGAATGCAGAAATTCCGGCAGGAAAATCCCACATGTTCACAGCTGGAATTGATTACCAGTTTGGCAGTGTGCATGGCGAGGATATTTATTACACCTCCACCGATTTGATTACCAATGCCGGCAAGATGGATACCTGGGCTTTGTTTGTCCAGGATGAGATCGGGCTGCTCGATAAAAAGCTACAGTTCAACCTGGGCATCCGCCTCAATACCGCCATTTTCCATGACGGAAGTTTCAGGATTGACGACCCCTCCTACTCCATCCAGTACCTGGTGAATTACCAGGATAGTCTGTTCCCGGGGAACCAGTGGTTCCAGGCGGATCCCAAAATGTCGGTCCAGTATCGTTTCACCACGCAGTCGCGTATCTACCTTTCGGCTGCCCAGGGTTTCCGTGCACCGAACCTCGACGACCTGTGCAGGTCGGGGAAAATCTCCAACGGGTTTAAAGTGGCGAACCCCGCACTTAAACCTGAAGTGCTCGACAATTTTGAAGTGGGAACCGACCTGCTCCTGCTGAAGAAACTTCATGTGGCTGCCTCCCTTTACCACTCCATCGGCAGGAATTTCATGTACTACGTGAGCACAGGCGACTCGGTGAACATGGGCTACAAACGAACACCGGTATTTATGAAACAAAACATCAGCCGGGTCGATATCACGGGTTTTGAACTTGACCTGGACATTGATCCGTTCAAATGGCTGACGATATTCGCCAATTATACCTTTAACCATTCGGTGATCAGCAGTTTTCATTCGAAAGATACGACAGTCGACCGCGACCTGAACGGAAAGTTCCTCACGGATGTCCCCATGAACAAGGCCTCCGCCGGTATTACTGTAAAAAACAAGATCGTCAGCATCAACTTACTCTGGAAATATACGGGAACGAGGTATATCAAAGATGTGAATGAAACCGACCCCTACCTGCTTACCACAAAATACCCTGCTTTCCAGACAATCGGCGCAAGACTCTGGCACACATTTTTCAAACATCTCACGGCAGCCATCAACATCGACAATATTTTTGACGCCAGGTTTGTGGACGACCGCCTCCAGCAAAGCCCCGGCAGAATGATCACAGGAGAAATATCAGTAACTTTGTAATCCATAACAACTCTATCCATGAAAAAACTCATCTGGCTTATTATTTTCACACTAACTTTACAGGCAGCATATACCCAGGAACCAACAACTGCCATGAAAAAATCAACAGTTCCTGCAGCAGATACTAAAGCATTCCGCGATGCTGCCGACCGCAACAACAACTTTTACGACAATGAAGAAACGTTCACCCTTCCGCTCAAAGACCTTGTTGTTGACGGCGAGGTTGAAAACCCCGGGAAAGTCGACTTTTCCAAACTCACCAAACATTCGGTCATCGTAAAGGAGGCCTTGCTCAACAAGGATACCGGCAACCAGTTTGTCGGTGCTTACCGGTACGACGGATATTCGTTGTTTGACATTCTCAGGGACCGGATCCTGAAAAAGAAGAACAAGGCCGAATTTAACCCCATCATTGATGTTTACGTGGAAATTGAAAACGACCTTGGAGAAAAGGTGGTGATGACCTGGGGCGAGATCTATTACCCCAACCTCCTGCATAATTCTATCATTGCCACGGAGGTGATGCGCATCGTTCCCAGCAAAACAAAGGATCTATGGCCTTTGCCCACAACAAGTAAACTGGTTGTAGCCAGCGATCTTATCGCTGAAAGGAACATCAGGAACCCTGTCAGGATCACTGTGATGAGTTATCCCCGCAAATATACGGTCAACCGGGATATTAGTCCGTTGTACGCCGAAACAGTCAGGGTATTTATGAATGAAGACCAGGTTGAAGAGATGAAGACTCTCCCGGCATCCCTGCAAACAGAGACACTTCACACCATTTTTTATGGAAAAGGCCGGGGTATTCACAGTACACAACCGTTTTCGGGGGTGTACCTGAAGGAATACCTTGCAGGTAAGATCAAATTTAACCGGAAAAACCTTCGGGGAGGCCTGGTGGTGCTTGCCGGCATCGACGGATACAGGTCGGTGTTTTCCTTCAGTGAAATCATGAACCGCAGCGACCAGGCCGAAGTGCTCATCGTTCCGTGTGCCGATGAAAAAGACGGTGGCAAATTCCGCATCTTCCCGTCGTGCGATTTCTTCTCCGACAGGGCGGTTAAGGCGCTTTCGGAGATCAGGTTTGAAACAGGCGGACAAGCGGACAAGCGGACAGGCGGACAAAGTGACAAGTAACAAGTGACAAGTGACAAGTGACGAATGAGGGGTGAAACCAGGTCGTAATTTTTAATTTTTAATTTTCAGTTTGACAAGTCGTTTTTCTGCCATACAATTAGCATTTCTCCTCCTGGGTTCCCTGGTGCTGCTGTTCATTGTTGCGCCGCTTGCCGGGATGTTCCTGAGCACGACCCCTTCACAGGTATTTGAAACGGCGCGTGAGGCAGAGGTGCGAAACAGCATCTGGCTTACCATCTATACTTCGCTGGCCGGAACCCTGGTTTTTTCGGTTGCGGCCATCCCGCTGGCCTACCTGCTTGCGAGAAAGCATTTCCCCATGAAAAAGCTGGTAACCGGCATCATTGACCTGCCCGTGGTGATCCCCCATTCGGCAGCCGGCATCGCCCTGCTAGGATTTGTTTCGCGTGAATCAGCCCTTGGAAAGATGGGCTCGGCTGTCGGCCTCGATTTCGTCGGCCATCCCGCCGGGATCGCCATTGCCATGGCCTTTGTGAGCATCCCTTACCTCATCAATGCAGCCAGGGATGGGTTTTCGGGGGTTCCTTTGCGTCTTGAAAAAGCTGCACTTACCCTGGGAGCCTCCCCGTTCAGGGTATTTTTCACCATCTCGCTGCCCCTGGCCTGGCGCAACATCCTGTCGGGGCTGATCCTGATGTTTGCCCGGGGGATGAGTGAATTCGGCGCCGTGATCGTTGTGGCCTACCACCCGATGATCACCCCGGTACTGATCTATGAAAGGTTCGGATCATTCGGGCTTAAATATGCGCGACCGGTGTCGGTACTGTTCATCCTGATATCGCTGGCACTGTTTATCGTGTTGAGGTGGATGGCAAAGGAAAGAAATGGCGAAGAAGTGAAACAATGAAATGGTTGACCGGATAATGAATGAACGATGCTGGAATTAAGGAATATTTCAAAGCAATTTGCTGATTTCTGCCTGGCGGATGTCTCCTTTTCAGTGGAGCGGGGAGATTATTTCATCCTGCTGGGCGAATCGGGCGCAGGTAAATCCATGGTGCTGGAAACGATCGCCGGGCTGGTTGCGCCTGATTCCGGGACTGTTTTAATCAATGGCCGGGACATCACAACCGAAAAAATTCAGCACCGCAGGATCGGCCTGGTTTTCCAGGATCACGCCGTATTTCCCCATCTCACCGTTGGAGAAAACATCGCCTATTCCCTTCACGGTGCGGCAATGAGCAGGGAGGAAAAGCACAACAGGGTGAAGGCAATTGCATCGGAACTCGGCATCGGGGATTTGCTGGCGCGCAGGCCGTCGACCTTGTCGGGCGGTGAACTTCAGCGCGTGGCCCTCGGGCGCACCCTCATCCAGCAGCCGGAAGTGTTGTTGCTCGATGAGCCGCTGTCGTCGCTCGATCCGAGGCTGAAAGGCGAACTCCGCCGGCTGCTCAGGGCTATTCACCGTAAGGGGCAAACGATCCTGCATGTCACACACGATTATGAAGAGGCCCTTTCGCTGGGCAACAGGATTGCCGTTATTCACAAGGGAACGATCATTCAGTCGGGCACCCCTGCCGAAGTGTTCCATCATCCGACATCAGAATTCGTCGCCCATTTCATCGGTGTTAAGAACTTTTTCGCGGTAAGCCTTGTATCCGAAAATCAGGTTACCTTTGCATATACCAACAACAATGTCCCTGTCCGTATCGTTACGGATGTAACCGGCGAGGAGGGTTTTATCCTCATCCGCGGCGAGGATATCCTGTTGTCGGCCATGCCGGTTGAATCCAGCGCTACAAATAATTTCCCGGGTACAATCCTGGAAATCGTGCCCAATGCAGGAGGAGTCGAGGTGACCATCGACCTGGGGATCGAGTTGCACGCGACCATCACCCGCGAATCGCTTGAAAAACTGGCCCTGCAGACAGGAAAAACCTGCTGGGTCCATTTTAAGGCAACCGCCGTGAAGTTTATCAATAAATAACACACATGCCTGCTGCGTAAATCGTAAATCGTCAATCGTAAATCAACATGGTTTTATTCGAAGATGCCGTAACCACAGTTCTCTCCCAAACATATACGACTGAAGTTGAGCGCGTTGATTTGCCCGGTTGTTTGGGAAGGATACTGGCCGAAGATATATTTTCTGACATGGACATGCCGCCGTTCGATAAATCGGCAGTTGACGGTTATGCTGCAAGGCTGGCTGATCTGAACGCCGCCATGCAGGAGCCGGACAGGGCAGTGACACTCCATATTGCTGAAATCATCCCGGCCGGAACCATGCCGCAGATCACCATTCAGCAGGGCCAGTGTTCCAAAATAATGACCGGGGCAATGGTTCCCCCGGGAGCCGATTGCGTGGCCATGGTCGAGGACACGGAGATGACCGGCGAAAACACAGTGAGGATAACCCATGTGAATATGGGAAACAACATCTGCTACAAGGGAGAAGATATCAGGTCGGGTGACCTCGTCTTGCAGAAAGGCCTGCAGATTACCCCGGCGCATGTGGCCGTCCTGGCAGGAGTCGGGGCTATAAACCCTTTGGTGGCAAAGCTTCCCCGGGTCGGCATCATCTCCACCGGGGATGAACTTGTTGAACCCTCCGTAACGCCCGGACCGGCACAGATCCGGAATTCAAATGCATCGCAGCTGGAGGCCCAGGTTAAGACCGTGCCGGCACAACCCACCTGTTATGGCATTGTGTCCGATGAAGGTGCCGCGCTGCGCAAGATCATCGACCTTGCCCTTGCAGAGAGCGATGTGGTGCTGCTTACCGGCGGGGTATCCATGGGTGATTTCGATTTTGTCCCGGCAGTCATGCTGGAGGCAGGCATTGAGATACTGTTTGAAAGTATTGCCATCCAACCGGGCAAACCGACGGTTTTCGGCCGGCGGGACAACAAATTCATTTTTGGATTGCCCGGGAACCCGGTCTCGTCATTTGTGCTATTTGAGATCATGGTAAAACCTTTCCTGCGCAGCATGATGGGGAACACCACGAAGCCACGGGTATTCACGCTGCCCATGGGTGCTGATTTTTCACGTCGGAAGTCAACACGAAAATCGATGATCCCTGTCGTCATAAAAGACGGCGCCGTTTTCCCGGTCGAATACCATGGATCGGCACACATCAATGCCTACACCATTGCCAACGGGATCATGGAGATGGAGATCGGAACCCTTCGCATAGCCAAAGGAGAGCAGGTACATGTACGACCGTTATAACCGAAAAATAAACTACCTGCGCGTCTCCATCACCGACCGCTGCAACCTCCGCTGCACCTATTGCATGCCGGCCGAAGGGGTGAAGTTGCTGGACCATAAAGATATTCTGAGTTTTGAAGAGATCGTGGAGGTCATCCGGGAGGCAGTCACCCTGGGTGTCACCAAGGTCAGGATTACCGGCGGCGAGCCCCTGGTGCGCAAAGGCGTTGTTTCGCTGGTTGAAAAAATTGCTGCAATCAAAGAGATCACGGATTTTGGACTTACAACCAATGGCATTTTTCTTTCCACTTTTGCAGCAGATCTGGCAAAGGCCGGGCTGCACCGGATCAATGTCAGCCTCGATACCGTTGATGCTGAAAAATACAGGGCCATCACCCGCGGCGGCGATATTCAGAAGGTTTTTGAAGGCATTGATGCAGCCCAAAAAGCCGGTTTGACACCGGTGAAGATAAACTGCGTGGTACGTCATTCATCTGACGAACCTGATGCGCAGGCCGTAAAAGAGTATTGCCGGCTGAACGGTCTCGAAGCGCGGTTCATCCATGAAATGAGCCTGGCCGACGGATGTTTTACCATCGTTGAGAATGGCCATGGCGGCGACTGTGTGAACTGCAACAGGCTCAGGCTCACCGCGAGCGGCATGATCCGTCCCTGCCTGTTTAACGACATCCAGTTCAGCACCCGCGAACTGGGTATCCGTGAAGCACTTGAACAGGCCGTCGGCAAAAAACCGGAGAAAGGGAGTGTGAATGTTACCGGCGGGTTTCATAATATTGGGGGGTAAGGACTGGCGGACGGGCGGACGGGCGGACGGGCGGACGGGCGGACAGGCGGACTGGCGGACAAGCGGACAAGCGGACGGGCGGACAAGCGGACTGGCGGACAAGCGGACGGGCGGACGGGCGGACAGGTGGGCAATTTGGATGGGGAATTTCCGGCTCCGTAGGAGCCGCATTCTGGTAGCAACATGGATTACCAGGTTGAATATCCGCGCCGTAGGTGCGGAATTATAAAATGGTGATATAAATCAGAAATAATATGTCGGAAATAAAAAAACCATCCCTGTCCCACGTGGACGACCTAGGCAAAGCAAACATGGTCGACGTCAGTGCCAAGCCTTCACAGCTGCGCACCGCCAGGGCACAGGGGCACATCCTCCTCAGCGAAAATACCCTGTCGCTGATCAGGGAGAATAAAATGAAGAAGGGTGATGTGCTGACCATTGCCGAAATTGCAGGAATCCAGGGCGGAAAACGTACAAGCGAACTGATCCCGCTGTGCCATCCGCTCCAGATCACGAAACTTGACGTGAAAGCAATGACAGATCAAACCGGTGTGACTGTTGAAAGCCTTGCCCGGTGCACCGGCCCGACCGGCATCGAAATGGAGGCGCTCACGGCTGTTTCCGTCGCCCTGCTCACCATTTACGATATGTGCAAAGCCGTTGATAAAACCATGGTCATCGGGGAGATCAGGCTGATTGAAAAGACGAAAGCTGATAAATAGAAAATTAAAAATTACTAATTAAAAATTACAAAAAGTGATTAATCGCAATGGTTTCCAATTGTACTGATGTGGCATTATCGTCAGCCCCAGTTGCAGGGCCCTGAAGGGGCCCGATTTAAATAACCGTGGGTTCCACCCACGGTTAAGGAACATCCGAAGGTCATCAGCCCCGTAAGGGGTTGAACCAGACAGGAATTCAGCCCTTTCAGGGCTGCAGGCAGATGTTGTGGTCATTCCACGGGTTTCACCCGTGGTTATTGAGATTAAGCCGCTTCGCGGCTAACAGGTTTTACCTGTCCCACAGGTGTTATCAATCAGTAAAATTATAATCAAGGTGTAACGTAAATTCTACAGGACATGCTGCAAATCAAAATAACCTCCGTAAATATTTCCGAACAAAAAGGAACCATCAAAAAGCCGGTTGACCAGATCGAACTGACGCACAACGGTGTGAGGGATGATGCCCATGCCGGCCACTGGAACCGGCAGGTAAGCCTTCTCGGGACCGAAAGCATTGCAAAATTCGAAGCGGAGGCAAACCGGCAGGTGATGCCCGGGGAGTTTGCCGAAAATCTCACCACCACGGGCATGGATCTGTGGACCGCACATCCGCTCGACCGGTTTACTTCGGGAGATATCGAACTGGAAGTGACACAAATCGGGAAGGAGTGCCATGGTACCAGTTGTGCCATCTTTAAAGAGGTTGGCAACTGCGTGATGCCCAAAGAGGGCATCTTTTGCAGGGTGCTTAGCCCGGGAATCCTGAAAGCAGCCATGGAACTGGAATATCATCCGAAAATGTACCGCATTCTGGTGATCACGCTCAGCGACCGCGCTTCGGCCGGAGAGTATGAAGACCGTTCCGGCCCCAGAATCCGGGAATTGCTGAAAGATTTTTTCGGATCGCAAAACCTCAACCATTTTATCCACTCTGCCCTGCTCCCCGATGATCCGCAGAAACTAGAAGCATTGCTTCTGCAAGCTAAGGAAGAACTTGTTGACCTGGTGATCACCACAGGTGGTACCGGGATCGGGCCGCGTGATTTCACCACCGATGTCGTCAGGGCACTGCTGGATAAGGAGATCCCCGGCATCATGGAGTCAATCCGCATGAAATACGGTGCCGACAAGCCCGCCGCATTGCTGAGCCGGTCCATTGCCGGGGTGATGGGAAAGTCACTTCTGTTCACACTTCCCGGGAGTGTAAAAGCCGTGAACGAGTATATGGCAGAGATCACCAGGTCATTGGTGCACATGATCTATATGCTCCACGGGCTTGACAGCCATTGATAATCCAGGAGGTTTTACAAACTGCCTTCAGGCATTCATCTCTTTGGGGATCGTGAACAGAAAGACACTGCCGGTTCCCGGTGCCGATTCAACCCATATCCGGCCGCCGTGCAGTTCGATGATCTTTTTGCAATGTGCGAGGCCAATCCCGGTCCCCCCATATTCATTCCGGTTATGCATGCGACGGAAGAGGATGAAAATATTCTCCCTGTCTTTTTCCCGGATGCCTATCCCATTGTCCGCAACTTTAAAAACATAATCTTTCTCCCGGCTTTCGGCTGATATTGTAATTTCAGGCTTGCTGTCTTTCTGCTGGAATTTGATCGCGTTGGCAATCAGGTTCTGGAATAAAAGCCTCACTTCTGCGGCAAAACCATATAGAGTGGGAAGTTCCTGAATGGTTACGACTGCATGGTGCACCGCTATTAAATATGCCATATCCCGAAGCACTTCCGTCACAATTTTGTTGCAATCAACCATTGACATAACGCCTTCCTTTCCAAGCAAAGCATAGTCGAGAAGCCCTTTTACCAGCGATCTCATCCGGGTGGCTGCCCTGGTAATATAATCAATGGACATGTTCCCGTCTTCATCGAGTTTCCCGGCATACTCCTCCTGGATAAGGCTGGCACAGTTTATAAGGGTCAGGAGCGGTTCCTGCAGGTCGTGGGAGGCAATGAAGGTAAACTGTTCTATCTCCTTCAGGTGAAACGCCAGGTCCCTGTTGATGGTTTCGAGTTCCCTGGTACGCTCGGAAACACGTTGTTCAAGACTCGAATTCAGGTCCCGTATTTCATTCTCCGCCTGCCTGCGGCTGGTAATATCGCGCGAAACACCGGCAGCCTCAACACGGCCTGTGATGGCGTTTACAAACAGGCGCGTGATGACTTCAGCCCACACGATGCAGCCGTTTTTATGCAAATGCTCAACCTCGTCGGTATATACCTCCCTGATCCCCTGATGGAACCGCTCAATACGGGCCGGAATTAATGAATTGAGGTATTGCAGCGAACCGGCGGTAATGATTTTGTCCAACCCGTTCAGGATGACTTCCCCGGCAGGATAGCCCAGCATCTGTTCGACCGACGGGCTTATGTACCGGAAAGCCCATGTGCCAAGATCCTGCACCCAGATCACATCTGTGGCGTTGTCCGCCAAAAAACGATAGTGTTCTTCGCTTTCGCGCAACGCATTCTCAGTATCTTTGCGATATGTTATATCACGGCTGTAGACTGCCAGCCCGGTAACCGCTCCACCAGTACCAAGGATGGGGTGCAGGTGGTTCACCATCCAGCGACCATTGCGCTCATCTTCAAAGACTACATGCCGCCCGGTCGACATTGCACGATCAATATAGGGTTGACGTGAAAGGATGACTGCGGGCGGAAGCAGTTCTTGTATCTTATAACCTATTATCGCCTGACGTGAGTAGCCCATTCTTTTCGCCGCGACATCATTCAAACCCAGCAAGGTTTCGTCAGTGCCAAGTAAAAAAATTGATTCATCAGTGGCATTGAACATTGCAAGCAGGTTTGCTTCGCTGTTCCGCAAAGCAATTTCGGCTTTTTTGCGTTCCGAAATATCATTTGAAATGGCCAGGATGGCCTTTTTCCCGTCGGGCATTGTAAAAGAGGATTCCTTCAAAATAAAGGTACAATAGGTCCCATCCTTTCTTAGGTTTACGACTTCATCCTCAAGGGTTTCTCCGGCAAAAATCCGGTGTATGTTCTCGTTAGCCTGCTGCACCATCCCGGGCAGGATGAACCGCTGTATATTGCTCCCTATCAGTTCATCATGGGTGTAAAGCATGGTTTGTGAAATCGCCGCGTTTGCGTCAAGGATGACCCCGTTTTCATCGATCACCATAATGCCGGCAGGCGAGGTTTCAAAGAGTGTGCGGTATCTCAGTTCACTCTCTTCCAGGGCAACCTGTGCGCGTTTGCGGTCGCTTACATCACGGGCTGCCGCGTAAAGGAAATTCCGGCCGTGCATCCTGATGCCGGCAGCATTGATTTCGACATCGTGCAAAGAGCCGTCCTTATGCCTGTGCCGTGTCTCAAACAGCCGCGGGCAGGCAATCAGATCTTCAATAACTGCCATAAGCTCACCGCCCGACCACTGCGCATCCCAGTCAGCCACATTGAGCGTCATTAATTCTTCGCGTGTATAGCCCAGCATGCGGCTAAACGACAGGTTGGCTTCCGTGACATTCCCGTTTTCGTCAAGGACATGAATGCCATCGCTGGCGGTGTGGATCAGTGTCTGGCTGCGTTGCAGCAACGAATTAACCTGGTCTTCAGCCTGTTTAAGATTTTCATTCTCCAACTCCAGTTCAGCCTGGCGCAATTCCAGTTCATGGATTCGACCCAGCATTGCAGCAGCAGAAAGCCGGGATCCGGTTTCCGGTGCATTAAATGCCACCGCCTCACCAGGCAATGTTCCCTGGTGTCCTGTTATTTCTGTGTTTCCGGCCTTGGTTCCTGAAATGGTGGATCCTGTTTTTTTCAGCAAATGAGCATATTTAGCACCAGGTAGTAATTAGAGGGTATTCGTAGGCAAAGAGGAAGAATAATATTCACTTACAAAAATATGAAATTTGGTAACTAATCAGTCCTACTAATAATGCGCGATTACATTCAGGGCTTTCAGCACATCTTGTTTGTTTTTGATGGCTGTTTCAATAATGGATCTCAGGACGGCAAAGTTCTCGGCGGCGAAGATAGTCTTGAACTGGCCGG
>JAPLDF010000003.1 GCA_026391835.1 Bacteroidota bacterium | reverse complement strand
TTGACATGTTGATGAAATCCATGGCTGTTGTTTTTCACAATAGTCAGGTTTATTTCATTCACTATATTGCAGTTAACCAACATTTTTTAAACAGTCCATTGTTTATAATTCTGAGAAAAGATGTGTAGAAAGAGTAGCTCCGCGCGGAGAGGGGGCCGGGGGGTGAGGTATCTTGACAGGTGTACAGGTCCCAGTGGATCGGCTACAAATACAGGTCAATTAAAGCAGCATAATCCTCCTCCTTCATTTTCATACTCCCGCCGTTGACTTTACTATGCACCATGGCATCAAAGAGCGGCTGGCGATGGTCGCCGGGGATGTTCAGGTCAGACAACCTTGTGGGACATCCTAGCGATTTGAAGAAGGCTTCTATGCGGTTGATAGACTCACCGGCCGTGAGTGGCTCCCCGAACAGCGTAGTGCCAAGCTGGGCAATGCGGTCGCCGGCCTTGTTTTGAAAATGACGCATCCATGCCGGGTATACGATGGTGAGGGAGGCGCCATGGGGCACGTCGTAAAGCAGCGAAAGGCAATGCCCTGCGCTGTGAACGCCCCAGTCCCCGGTCGAGCGCCCGTACATGGTCATGCCGTTCAGCGCCATGGTAGCGGCAAACATGATCTTTTCGCGATATTCGTAATTCTGCAGGTCGCCGAGCAGTTTCGGGCCGTATTCCATTGCCTCCCTGATGATGGAGATGACAAACCGGTCGGTAAGAGTTGTTTCGCCGATGCCGAACCACGCTTCGAAACAGTGGGCTATCAGGTCGGCGATGCCGTAGGCGGTGTAATTGCGGGGTACGGTTAGTGTCAGCTGAGGGTCGAGGAAGGAGTGCCTGGGGAAGGTGAGGGGTGAGCCGAAGGCCGACTTTTGCCCCAGTGCATGGTTGGAAACCACTGCAAACGGGTTCATCTCCGAGCCGGTTGCGGCAAGGGTGAGGATCGCGACCAGCGGAACGGCTTTGACGGCTTTTGCTTTTCCGTTGAAGAAATCCCAGGCCGGATGCTCTACAGGGATGGTGACTGAAATGATTTTGGAGGAGTCGATCACACTTCCGCCTCCCAGGGCGAGGATCACATCGACCTGGTGCTCCCGGCCGATGGCTGCAGCGGCATCCACATCTTCGATCAGCGGGTTTGACTGGATCCCGCTGTATTCACAGACATCAAATCCCTGCATTTTCAGGCCATCCATAATCCGGTCGTAGACGCCGTTCTTCCTGACCGATCCTTTGCCGTATACAAGGAGGACACGGTTGCCGTACTCTTTCAGGGTGGGCCCAAGAGTGGAGAGGATATTCTTCCCGAAATGAAGGGTTACGGGGTTGTAGGCGATGAAGTTTTCCATAATTGATTGTTTTCCGATGGTTTTTCCTGCAGATTAGTGCAGATGTTAATTAAATCGTAATTGCTGACCTTGAATTGATCCTGTTTTCAAAAATACAATTTAAAGTTGATTGATCACAATCGTGCCAATGGCGTTACTTAATGGTATGTTCATCTGTAAGCCGCGAAGCGGCTTAATCTCAATAACCACGGGTGAAGCCCGTGGGATAAGAACAACCGCGACCAACAGCCCTGAAAGGGCTGAATCACAATCTTGTACAACCCCTGTCGGGGCTGACGAACCGAGGTTGTTCCGGAACCGCGGGCTGCACCCACGGTTATTGAAATCGGGCCCTTTCAGGGCCGTGCATCCTGCGCTGACAATTTTGACAAATCAGAACGAACTGTACAATTCCCATGCACCACATTTTCACCAGTCCACTATTCTGTTGCTCTCCTTAACACTTAACACTTAACACTTGACACTTCAACATTCGTTGTTCAATATTCGATATTCAATTCGATTTCCAGATAATACCGTACCTACGGCACGGAATAGTCCTTTGCCTATCCATCTTCTACCCATATGCGG
>JAPLDF010000018.1 GCA_026391835.1 Bacteroidota bacterium | reverse complement strand
GGAAAATATCGTTCTAAGGGGTGGTCAATTTGAATCGGCAGGGGGTGGTCAATTTGCCCCGGCGCGAACCGATTTTTACACCGGCACAGGGGTGGTCAATTTGGATCGGCAGACACTGGTCAAAGTGAATGGTTTATCCACTTCACAACAATCTTTAATATAATCATTTAATTTTTGAGATGAAATTTTTGGAAAAACCGTGACTTGGTCGTGAGGGTATTTAAGAAGAATATCTTTTGCAAAACGGTTCAATGGTATTCTCTCAATTTTTTGCGTTTTTACTATCGTTTTTTGAATTTCGTCCTCCTTGATGTGCTCATGGGTTAAATCCCACAAATCAGAAACTCTTAGTCCGGTAAAGCACATAAAGCAGAATAAATCGCGTGCCTGGCTGAGTTTTTTGGATTCGAAATCATGATAAAGCAATCCCAATAATTCGTCTTTAGTCAAATAGATAATTTCCTTTTCTCTATCAGGTGCTGATAATTTCTTATAGGTGAGTGTTTTAACGTACTTCCTGTCGAATGCCCAGGTCATAAATGATTTGAGGACCCTGACGATTCTTGAAAAGTAATTGTCCTGAACTTTTCGGACTGAAAACGCATAGTTTTGGAACCGGTCAAAAAACAAGTTGTCAATCGTGTTGATGTCAATTTTTTTTCCTGAAGCCTCTTCAAAATCCATCAGGAAATTCTTTACAGTAGTATATCCTTTGATTGTCCAATTTGCACGGATGGGTTTGCTCATTTCAATATATTCATCGAAGAGGCCAAAGAAGGACCGCACTGTTCCTTTTTCTTCTTTTATCGTAATTGAATTCTTTAAATAGGCTTCGGTTATCGGTATTTTCTCCCCAATAGCTTTGGCAATAGCATGCGTGGCTCGTTTATAAAATGCTTCGATGGTTTCATTGATGGCATCATGATGATTCGTTTCTTCATTAGCGTGCGGAGCTTTGACTTTTTCGTTTTTTTGGCTCCAGTACTTTGGTTGGATTGAATGCCCGACAAAAAAAACAGTACGCGAATACTCATGAGTAATTCTCATGATAATCGGTTGTTGCCCTTTTTTATTCTTTTTTCCAGGTTTTAAATAAAAATGTATATTTGCCATAATAGCGGAAATATTAGTATTGATGAACAAAGATAACATAAAAATGGGTACCCAAATAGAGTACCCAAAATATTATAAAAAGCCATTTTATTACACTTAAACTATTTCAGAAATATTTTTTAATACATTGATATACAATGAAATCATTAAAATAGATTAAAGTACATGGTGATATCGAGTAGTCCTAGTGGGCCCACTTAAAAATCAACCACTTACATGTAAAATTGTAGGTGGTTTTTTGTTTTTGGCCAGATTTTGGCCAGGTTTTGAAGAAAAATCACCCGATTTCAAAAATTGAATCTCATCAGAAAAAGTTCTGGCTAGCAGAGCGATGATCTAAGTAAATTGGGCTCCTGGCCAATTTAACTGGAAAAGCCGAACCATCCGACCCTCTTCTGCTGGTTTTCAGAGACAATCATAACATGTTAACAATCAACATGCAAGAGTGGTCAGTTTACTCCTGTTAGTCTGAAAATCTTTTCTGCCGGAAGGCTTTTATTAATTTCCATGTGCCAAAGCCTGCCACCATTACAAGCGCAACGGCCAGTCCGCCCCCGATGGGAGCCCCGCCTCCGCCAACCGGCCCGTTACCGCTCTCATTCGCTGAAGCAGGCGGAGGTGGTGGAGCCTGTGCAAAAAGAGTCAATGTTGCTATAGACAGAACAGTTGCTGAAAGGATGAGTTTCTTTTTCATGATTGCTTACTTGTTGATGACTTTTGTGACAAAATTCCGGCCTTCCGAAGAGACGCTTACAATATACATACCCCTTGCAAAGGGAGCTTCAATGCTGATGATCCCATCCATTGTTTTTTCCCCGGTCCGGATGAGTTGCCCCGGCACATCATATATATTGATATGGACAGGACGCCCCTGAATTGAGGGCAAATCCAGGTATACCCTGCCATTGCTGATAAAAGCTTTGCCCTCAAGGGAAACGTTTGCTGTGACCCCATCAGGATAGCCGAAGATCAGGCTGAACCTTTTTTCATTGTTGGCAGGATTATGGGTAAATACATAGCTGCTGTTCTGCCTCAGGTCGGTCACCGACCCGCTGAGATGATCCTGAAGCCGTATCGGGAGCGAGGGGTCAAAGCTTTCAATACCTGAGACATTAAGAATTACCTGCCCGTCGTAACTCGTTTTAAAGTCAAGGGGAACCACCAGGGATCCCGATGGAGGAGGCTGCTGGTTGATACTTAATCTGAAATCTCCCTTTTCGGTCCAGAGCTGCGGAGCCTCTTCCAGCCCCCACATCTTGAACCCGTCAAACTGAGGGTCGAACACGGAACTTGCCAAAGCGTTAAAGCCCACAAAGGCCTCGTCATAGTAATTATTAGATTGCGAGGAGATTTTAAGTGTACTGGCCTGGGTTGTTTTATAGAAAGCCTGGGTATTGTGAACGCAGGCGCTATTGTTCACCGTCAGCACCGGGGATCCGCTGGCCATGACAATGAAGGCCTGTCCTGCCGGCACGTAGGAGTTACCGGAAAGGGTGGTGTAATTTCCGGTTGAACGGTTCCATATCCAGGCTGTTGCGCCAATGTTGCTCTTCAACCATCCTCCGGATGCACCCCAGTTGATGGCCGAGGGATAGGGATTGGGAACCAGGTTAAAAGTATAGGTGCCCCCATATGAAACAGTTGGGCTGAAAGAGCCTGTGTTCAGATTCCCGGTGAACGTATAGGTTTTTGAAGCTCCGGGATAATATATCATGTAACCTGAGAGGCATGAAATCGGAGTTGTGGTAGCTGACCCCAGGTTGATCCATTTCCCGTAATAATTGTTATTCGCGGGCTCGGCCTGCGTTGGATCCAGGATGTAAAGATAAGATCCCTGGAAGAGGCCGGATGTTGGACTGGCCTTGTAAACAGGGATTGAAACGAAGTGATAAACGTTGCTGGTAAGGGTAGCACTTCCTGTGATATACCGTTGCACCGTAGCTCCTATCGCAGAAGAACCCTGGATGAGCGAGCCGGTTCCGGTCTCATCACTGCTGATCACAAGCCCGCTGTTGCCGGCGTTGTTGGTGAGGGTGCCGTTGACCGTGAGGGCTTTGCCCGGATCGATTGTCACCACAGCCCCTGGCTGAATGGTCAGGCTATTACAGGTGGCCGGACTTGCCACTGCCTGTGTTATATGGGGCTGATTGGCAGGAGCAGAGGGGATCGTTACATTAGATGACGCCAGGGGTAAGGAATTCAGGTCCCAGTTCCCTGCAACCGACCAGTCGGTCGAGGAAGATCCCGTCCAGGTAAGTGTGTTGTTCTTTTCCCAGGCTCCCATCTCGGGAGATGAACCTGATCTGGCGGATCCCCCGTAATCGGCAGTTACACCCGTTCCTGTTGCTGCCGGTAATGAGGTTGAAGGGATATAATTCCCCGCATTCGTACCTCCGGCATTGGCAAAAGAAGGATTCAGCTCCTGGCTGTGAGCATCGTTCCCTGTCACTCCGGTCACAATAGGGATTGAAGTTTTATCACCCCCGTAATAGCCGGGTATTTTGCCTGTCCCGGTAACGTAGTAATCATTGTAGTCGCAGGTCAGGCCTCCTCCGGCATTTAGAATGTACATTGCATAATGTTTACCTCCGGCTCCGTTATTGGAACGGGCATTGAAGAAGATGTTATTCCTGTAATTCCTGGTATTGGCCGTGGTGGAGTTATATAATCCTGCGCTCTTCAGAGAACCTGAAGTCGGAGATCCGCTAAGATATACGGAATTGAAATAAAGATTGCTTGTTCCTGAGGAATTTCCGTCATAAATGCCGTAAAGATTTGTCGTCGTGTTTCCTCCGAGGATAATAATATTATTGGAAAAGGTTGCAACTCCGTTAGCGATTTTGATTCCATCTATATAGGCAGAGTTGCTGCCTGAACTGACATTTAGCTCGTAAATTAAATTGCCTGTCACAGAACTTGCAGTAGGTTGACCGTAAAAATAGATCCCTGCAACATGCCCTGTAAAGGAAGAATATGAGTTGGAAATATTATAAATTGTGTTTCCTGAGATTGTATGGGAGGTATTGTATCTACTGACAAAAGCTATTCCGGCTGCTGAAATGTAAGGATTGTTCAAATTACCGGGATCACAGTCGCTGGCCGCGTTTGCGTTGGCAATGGTCAAATGATGTATCAGGTTACCCGAAACTGTCGCAGTAGGCTGATTGATAAAGATTCCATACATCTGCCCGTAAACAGTCGCACTGCTGTTGGTGGTTCCGTTGGTAAGATTAGCAACCGTATTGTTAATTACATTAACAGTTCCGGAATTACCATTGCAGCTTATGATCCCCCATACCTTTTGGGCATCAGTGGTTGAAGCAGAGGTCGCATGGATGCTGTTGGATGTCGAAATACTACCGATGGTATTGTTACTGAGAGAGCAGGAATTACCATTGGAAGCAAAGAAGATCCCGTAAAAATTTGTTGCATTGGCAGAAGATGTGTTGGCAGTGGTAATTGAACCTATGATGTTGTTCTGGGCATTGACATCAGAGGATTGAAAGTACATTGCATAAAATGCCGAGTTGCCATTGGCTGTAAAAGTAACAGAACCGGTTCCGTCAGAAGCTCCATAGCAGTTACCTGCAGTGGTTCCTATGTTGATTTTCCCTCTCTGCATGTTCATTCCCCACCATATATAATTATTGCTGTTCTTAAAATTGATATTTTTTATCGTATTCCCCTGGATTTCAGTAGGAATTGTATACCCCACCCTGAATTCCATGAGAGAGAAGGTATTGGCTCCTGTGGTTTTATTCCATGTGCCACCGCATAATGGAGCACTACCGCCAAAATAGTTGTTCGAAATAATAAAACCATTGCCACCGTCAGCATAAATATAAATTATCCTCATATTATTGCCAGTCGTTATTGTATAATCCTGGGTATCATAGAAACTGTTTCCCGATATTGTCCAGGCATCGTTGTAACTCTGACCACCATCTCCGCCAATCCCTAATTTTATTACGAATGCATGACCACCAGAAGGATTAGCATTCAACACATCATGGATATTGTTGTTGCTGATCGTGTTAGAACTATTGTAATAACTGGTACTTCCATCAGAGGTTATCGCATTAACCGGCCTGGATCCACCAGCATTGGTGATCTCATTATGATCAATTACATTACTGCTGTTTCCCGAAGTACCGGTACTTGTTGAAAAGTACAGAATTCCTGTTGCCGAATTGGTTGTCGAGGCTTTAATTATGCAGTATCGTACAGTATTATTGGTGGCACCATTAATGAAGCGAATTGCACTTGTTGTACCCCCGGCGGAATTACTGGTATTGCTAATGGTCATATCAATAGTAAGCCCGGTTGCATTCACCCTCCCGTCAATAGTTACATTATCTGCACCGTTAAAATTTATGACAGGGCTAGTTAAGGTCCCGCTGATCGTTAATCCGGAACTTGTCGGATAAATCTTCACCGAGCTGTAACTGGCGCTTCCCGAGCCGCTGGCATTCAGCGCCGCCGAAGCACCTTCGCTAGTACTTTGTTTAACCTTTATCGTGATAATACCCTTGTGTGTGCCGAGGTTGATGGCGCTAAAAGCCCCATTCAGGGTAGTATAGTCCGTACTGTCGGCTCCGACAGTGGCCCTGACGGTTACGTTCTGGGCGTTTAACGCCATGTTCATGCCTGATACGAAGAGCAGAACGAAAAAAAATCTATATTTCATAGTTGTGAATTGAATTGGACGGAGTTGGGGGCGGCAGGAACTGGTCGGTTTCAAAATTTCAAAGTTCAAACAATTTTCATGGATAATTGAGATATAAAATTAACTATTTTTTTCATTGATAAATATTTATCAATTGATTTATGTCCGGAATCATGTTGTTTAGATGTTTTCCTCGTTTTGTTTTACGATCGTTCATGAACAAGTCGTTGTGCTGACCACCAGCTGTCGGTTCCGCTTAAATTGAAAACAGCCAGGGGTTCCTGGTGGGCCCACAAGAGGTTGTCTCAAAAGTCAAATTTCACCGCGAAGAGGCAAAGACGCGAAAAAAAATTACTTATAATCAATTCTTTGCGACTTTTCGTCTTCGCAGTGAGGACGAGTTGTCAGCCTTTTGAGACAGCCTCTTCTTTATAATTGTATGGTATCTGATCAAAATTTAATATTGTTATATAGAATTACAAAAGATTACCTTTGAGCATTGAAAAAGTTGTTCATTATGAATAAACGATCATTAAAAGTAACAGATCTCGATTTCTCACCTGGTTGTTTGAAAACATTGAAAGTGAACAACATTGAATACCTGGACGAATTAACACAATATTCGCTCCTTGATCTGGCTAACTTCAAAGGTATGAGCCGGAAGATTATCTATGATGTCATTAAAATGCTCAAAGACAATGACACGTCGTTAAAAGAAGAGACGCTGTAAAAGAACGAACAGGCAAAATAATTGAACTGGACCTGTCATAACGGCCTTTTCCTCACAGCAAAGCAACAGGGAGACAATTTTCACGGCAATTTGAACCTTGCTTAACAAGGCTTGTAAGGTATTCCCCTACAAAGAAATCAGCAGTTCCCCTACACAATGGAAGACCTGATGCGATTATATTTGCACATTCACTCAAAATTTTCCAAATGAAACTTGTAATTGCAGACGATTCTTCACTGATGAGGGAACGAATCAAAAGCCAGGTTAGCAGAATAAACAACTTAACCATCGTGGGTGAGGCAAGCAATGGAAAAATGGCCATGGACCTGGTGCTGGAGTTCGACCCTGATTTGATCATTCTTGATCTTCATATGCCCGAAATGGGCGGGATGGAGGTGTTGAAAAAGATAAGAGATGCAAAAATAAAGACGAAGGTGTGCATCCTTACCAACTATTCCTATCCCCAATACCATGATCGTTGCATCGCCCTGGGGGCTGATTATTTTTTAAGCAAATCGGATGATTTTGATAAAACCTGTGGGATCATTAGCAACAGCATGGTGTCTTAGTCAGGACATTTTCAATGGATTACAAAACGGCGCCAACTTAAAATCAGCGCAAACGAAGCAATAGCAAGCTTTTCAAATATTAATAAAATTAACGCACCGCCGGTGTGTCATTCATAACAATACGTAAAAAGGTGCTGATTTGCAATACCACCAAAGGATGCCTTAGTGGCAATTCTGAGTTTATCAATGGATTTATTGTGATAATATATGAAGGACCAGTGGTTTACAATGTAAGATACTTGTAGATTCATGAAGAACCGGGGTTTTTTCATATTTCTGTTTTTAATATCCACAGGCTGGCTTTGTGCCTCTCCGAAGGAGACCGACTCCACCGCAATAATGAAACGGCTTGTGGCCACGAATATCCCGGCGGATACCAAACTCAGGTTTCTGAGCAAGCTTTGTGCAAACTACTGGACCATCGATGCCGACAGCGCACTTATTTACGGATGGCAGGGATTGCCGTTGGTAAAGCATAATGTGCAGCCAAAAAACGCCGGGTATATTCATTTTGTATTGGGAATGGCCTGGGAGAACAAGGGAAATTCCGACAGTGCGCTCTGGTATCTGAATAGAGCGAAAGATATCTTGCAGACGTGCCAGGACAAACGCCATTATTTCCGCGTCATCGAACAGATCGGCAGCCTGTATCGCATAAACGGCAAGTATGATACGGCAGTTGTGCTGATGAGCCGGGCACTGGATTATTTTAAAAGCTCCGGGAACAATTACCAGGTTATGTCGACACTGTTCAACATAGGCAGTGCTTACCTTGAACAGAACCGCTACAACAAGGCGCTTGAATATTACCTGGCATCGGCGGAGTATGATTCCATGTTAAATGACACGATGGCCATTGCCACCCACTGGCTTGGTATCGGTAATGTATACAGCAGCCTTGGCAGCCTGTTCAAACCATACAATGCGGAGAAATCAAAAAGATACCTGGCCACCAGCCGGCAGTATTATCGGGATTGTGCAAGGTATTTTATCCTGGCGGACCACAAAACCGGGTTGTGTTTTGCATCGATGAATATGCTTGCATCCTTCATTGATGCAGAGATGCTTGCGCAGGCAGATTCCATGTTGCATTCCGATACCGCCTGCTTCTCCTTCCCCGACACCAGGGTCACGGCCAGTTTCAGGATTTCAGAGGCGCAGCTTTTTTTTAAGCAGGGCAGGAAAACCCAGGCATTTGAGTCTCTTCAGAAAGTTGCAGGGACGAAAGGGGAGATTATAGTCCTTCCCGAATTTCATGATGCCATGCTGATGCTGGCCGGTTTAATGTGGGAACAGGGCAATCACGACAGCGCCCGGGCGATTGCCGGAAGAAGTCTGAAATGGGCGAAAGAGAACTCAGGATGGCTGATTGCCCACAGGGCTCTTGGCATGATGGCCGGATGGTATGAGACCGATGGAAAAGCGGAGAAGGCGCTGGCTTTAACCAGGGAAGCTGCCATTTTCAAGGATTCCCTGTTTGCAGAAATCGGCCTGGAGATCTTCGATGAGACGGAAATGAAGTTCAAAAACCAGCTGCTCCAAGCGAAAGTGGTCAGCCTTGAAAATGACCGGAAACTTCAAAAATTCAGGACGCTCACCATCTCGTTATCGGGAACAATCTTTCTTCTTATCCTTGTAACGATTATCCTGTGGCTTCTTGCCCGGCATAAAAATGTAAAACGGAAGCGGCACGAAGACGGACAACAATTGAGCCTTTATGCGAGGGAAAAGGAATTGAATGAAACGGTAATGGAAAGCCTGAATATTGCCATGCGATTAAAGGAGCAGGAACTGGTATACCAAACCCTGAAAAGTGCCGACCTGAGCCAGACGAACCTGTCGATCAGGGAAAAACTGGAAGAATTCCAGCACCGTTTTCAGAAGAAGAAGGACCAGAATGATTTCAGCAGGATGATCCTGGAGATTCACCAAAATGCCAAACAAAGTCCGCTGGGTGATTTTGAGTTGCTGTTCAGCCAGATGCACAGCGGTTTTTTTGAAAAGTTGCTGGACGCCTGTCCCCAGTTGTCAAAGACAGAGCTGCACATATGCGCACTCCTGCGGTTGAACCTCTCCTCCAAGGATATTGCCCGGGTGGTGAACCTTACAGCGGCTTCCGTAGATGTTACCCGTTCACATATCAGGAAAAAACTTGGACTCGATCAGAATCAGAACCTGTCGGGCTACCTTTTGGAGATTGATTAATACCCCTTATCCCGGTTACGGGACCCCTCATCCTTAATTCTTCCTTAACGAAAGCTGTAATAAACAGTATCAGAGACGATTATGTCGTTTTTTTATGGTTTTTATTGCCCGGAACTGCCTTAAAAAAAGCAATTTAACCAACTGGTATACAGTGTTATATGCTTTAATATTCAGAAATGCATAAGATTATTTAGGGTAAAAAGTTGTTATTTAAGCAATTGACATTGTTACATTCGTCGATTATTGGTACTGTGTAATGGCGGAAAACAGCGTTTTAGTTCAGTCAATCCTTCTTGCAACACCTGACAAATCTGTTTGCAAACAACTCGCGACAGTTCTCAGCCAGGCAGGGTTAGGCCTTGTTGTGACGCACAACGGCGAAGAAGCCTACAGGCTTGCCATGGATTCGAAAGAGATCAGGATCATGGTCCTCGATACCGACCTGCCGGGTTTGAATGGATACGAAGTAACCAGTAGGATTCGTAAGGAAGGGAACCCTGGAATCGTGATCATCCTGCTGGCCTGGTTCAGCATCGAGTCGCTTGAAATGGCCCTTGCGGTGGAATGCAACGAATATATTGCCAAACCCCTGGTTGCAAAAGAGTTGTTTGAAATAATCTTAAAGTGGCTGAAGGCCTCAGCACCGGAATATAAAAATATTTAAACCAACAGCATGAGATATGATAGAGATGATTTACGGCACGCATTATCGCGTACATACGCGAATATATAGATGAAAATATTTCAACCCGGCAATAATCCAGTACGAAAAATACATTTATTATATATATCCTTTTTTATAAATATCAAATAATCAGGCAATTGGTTGAACAAAACAATTCGGTGTTTATTTTGAGGGCATTATTGGCTCGGCTTTTGTTTTACCCGCAGGACCATGAGGTTAACTTTCCCATCAAATTCAACTGGGGAATTTATTTATACAACACTATCCCGGCAGTATCTGCCAGGATAATTTTTTTTTTCGCATAACAGACGGCAGTATAAAACAATTATGGCATTTGTTCAGAAAAGCTAATCAAAAACAAAGAATATGAAAGCACAAACTTTACTCTCTTCGAAAAGGAATTTGGTGGTATTGGTTACATTGATTGTAGCTAATTTGTGGAGTGTATCTCTGCATGCCTTTACAATTTACTCGAAAGCTGCCGGAGGGCCCTGGAATAGTGTAGCCACCTGGACGGCTGCTTCCGGGGGTACAGTTTCTTACAAAATACCGGTAGCAGGCGACATTGTATACATAGAAGGAGGCGCAACGATTACCATCCCTGCCGGATACACAGCAGCTTGTGCAACGCTCTATATCGGTTCGGCCATACCTAAATCGGGAACACTGACACTGGCCTCTTCAACGTCGTTTCTGAACGTTACGGGGAATGTGGAAGTTGGCGGTACCGGAGGTACCAACCCGGATTATGCCACGGGAACGATCAACCTGTCGGCGGGTGCAATCATAACCATTGGCGGTTCGATCACACTCGGGATTACAGACCAGAATCATAATGGCAGCCTGATTTTCAACACATCAGGAACCTCGAGTACGCTCAAAGTTGGCGGAGCTTTCACCGTTAACTACTACAACACGTTCACGGCTGGAAATGGAACCATCGAATTTAACGGGGCAGCCCAGACTGTTCCATCCATCAGCAAGCTGGGTACTTTTTTCAACCTGACATTGTCGGGTTCAGGCATAAAAACCACCAATTCGGTTGCGTACAATGGCACCCTTCGCATGGGAGGGACCGCTACGGCAAACAATACAATAACGGCAGGATCCAGTGCGAAACTAATCTACCAGGGAACTGGTGCACAAATTACAGGACCCGAATTCGGAGCGTTGACAGGAACACCATTGGCACGAACTTTCGGTGGAACCGGTGGGGTTACCATCAACAATAGTTTGGGAGTTACACTTGGATCCAACACAACCATCACCAATATTCTCACGCTGACAGCAGGCAATCTGAATATCGACAACAATGTTCTTACGCTTTTAGGCGGGCCTATTGCCGGGACCGGAGCCAATCTGCATAGCACGTCAGGCTCTTCCCTGAAATTCATCAGCAATACTGCCAACCTTTATGTGCCAGGAAGTGTGAATGAATTGGATGAGCTGGCGATCACCAGCTCTTCTGGTTTACGCCTTGACGGCAATGTTACCTGCACGACGTTAACACTCATAGGAAAAATTACCACAGGCGCTAACATCCTCACAGCAGAAACTGTTTCCGGTGCACCCGGCACGGCGAATTATGTATATGGCAATCTAAGCCACATTTTCCCTGCAGGTTCTTCGGCATTTATGTTCACCATCGGCGATGCGAATTATTACACCCCGGTAAACGTATCTTTTGATGAGGTTTTCACTCCGGGAGCTCTTACGGGACACACTACACCCCTGGTCCATGGGGACATTGCAAATGCAGGTTTGAAACTGCCCACCGTATTAAACCGTACCTGGACACTGACCCCCGATTTAAGCCTTGACTTTTCAATGTATTCCGTTGAACCTTTTTTTGTTTCACAGGATTATCCCGGTGCAGGAAATTATGTGAACTACGTTGTCAGGAAATATAATGGAGCCTGGGAAGCGCCAACATGTCCAAACCACAATGAATTTTCGACGGTTGCAACAAATATGGTGACCTTCAGCGACTATGTAATCGGGGAGGGGTATACCGATGCCGCTCAGTCCGAATTAACACCGATTCTGTCAACCATCATTGCAGATGGTGTTGCCACTCAGATGCTGACAGTAACAGCCAGGGATGCATATGGCCATCTTGTAGGCGGAGGCGGAGCCAGCGTTACCATTGAAAAGGACTCCGGTGATGGAACAATCGGACCGGTGACAGATAACCGCGATGGCACCTATACTGCCCTCGTTACTTCGACGACATTTATCAGCAGTGGTAACTTTGTTGCCAAACTGGATGGGAGCTGGGTGAAAAGCGGGGGCGGCGTTTCCGACCCTGCTACAATTGCAGTGGTTAACTACATCGCAGGCCCGGGTGCCGGTCGATACACCACCCTGACGCCTGTTTCGCAAACGATCAATGCCGATGGAACATCCACCGCGGTATTAACTGTGACGAGCTATGATCAGCACAACAATCCTGGTCGCCCGGGTGAAGATTATATTGAAATCTGGGGATTATCAGGGAACTGTGCCGGCTCCGGAACACAGTATGCCGACTATATCGGTTCAACAGGTAACATTTCTGTCGTTACCAATGGCGGGACCGATAACATATATACTATCGTTGTAACCGCTCCGACAACGGCCTGTTATGATGTATTTATAGCCAAGGTGAATGGTGAGGAGGTAAAAAGCGGAGGAGTGGTACAAACCCAGGCGACCGTGAATTATGTGGCAGGCCCGGTGGATCACTTTGTATTAACGCTGGCCGGCTGCCAGAAAACCGGCATACCATTTACCGGTACAAATACACTTACGGCATATGATGCAAACAACAACATATGCCTGCCGTTTAATGCATCGGCCAATAATGTAACGTTTACTGCTGATCCGGCAGACGGAACCATCAGCGGTTTGGGCTCGGGGAATGACCATATATTGAACCAGGCAGGTGATTTTGTCAACGGTGTGGCCAACCTTACATCCGATATCACTTTTACCGGCACCCTGGGGATTCACACCTTTACAGCGACGTCGGCAAATGGAAAGACCGGATTATCCGGAGATGTAACGATCCTGCCCGTGGCTATCATCACCAGTTCTGCGACGGCTAACTGGTGCCAGGCAGTGTCAAACACCTATACAATAACCAGTGGGGCAGACCCTGCGCCAACATATGCGTGGAGCAGAGCGGCGGTAACGGGAATCAGCCCTGCAACAGGCTCCGGGACGGGTTCAAGTATAACGGAAACGCTTCTTAACCCAACAGCCAATCCTATTGTTGTTCATTACCTGATCACTCCGACCGTGAATGGTTGCATCGGATCAGTATTTGATCTGGCAGTCACAGTGAATCCTACGGCAGTTATTACCAGTGTTGCAACAGCTCCCGGCAGGTGTAATAATGTATCAACCACCTACACAGCTACAAGCAGCACCACAGGAGCAATCTTTTCATGGGAGAGAGCACTGGTTACAGGCATCAGCAATGCTGCAGCCTCTGGAACAGGGGCCGATATAACTGAAGCCCTTGTGAACACTACCCCCAACCCGGTTAATATACACTATCTTATTACACCTTCTGTAAACGGATGCAGCGGCACAACCAAAGATGTGGTGCTGACGGTTAACCCTACAGCGGTTATTACGAGCAGTTCCACTGGAAACTATTGCAACAACACACAATATACTTACAGCATCACAAGCAGCAGCAGTAGTCCAACCCCGAATTATTCATGGAGCCGTGCATCGGTAACCGGTATCACCCCTTCCTCCAATTCAGGCACGGGGGCTTCCATTACCGAGACCCTGGTAAATTCAACTGTCAACCCGGTTGTCGTCCACTACCTGGTTACGCCCTCTGTAAACGGATGTGCAGGAACAACCCTGGACGTTTCAGTCACCGTCAACCCGACATCAGTCATCACAAGTTCTTCCACCGCCAACTGGTGCAACAATGTATCCAATACCTATAATATAACCAGCGCCAGCAACAGTCCCACTCCATCGTATGCATGGTCCAGGGCTGCAGTGGCAGGTATCAGCAATGCGGCGAATTCAGGCACAGGGGCTTCAATAACCGAGACCCTGGAAAATACCACCTATAATCCTATTGAGGTTCAGTATATAATTACGCCAACGGTGAATGGATGTGCCGGCACTACCAGGTATGTGACCATTACGGTTAACCCGACATCACTCATTACCAGTGATGTTGCGGCCAACTGGTGCAGCAGTGTTTCCAACACATATCATATTATCAGCAGCAGCAGCAGTCCTACCCCGGATTATTCCTGGACGCGGGCGGCAGTAACAGGGATCAGCCCTTCGACAGGCTCGGGGACAGGTGCCTCGATCACCGAAACGTTGGTTAATTCCACGGTCAATCCGATTGTGGTCCATTATATCATTACGCCTTCTGTGAACGGGTGCAATGGAACCGCATTTGACCTGGCGGTTACAGTGAACCCGGGTTCAGTGATTACGAGCGCAGCCACAGCCAACTGGTGCAACAATGTATCCAATACGTATAATATAACAAGCAGCAGCAATAGTCCAACTCCGGATTATGCCTGGAGCAGGGCCACAGTATCAGGGATCAGCCCGTCAACAGGCTCAGGGTCAGGTGCCACCATTACCGAAACTCTTGTAAACTCGACTGTCAACCCGATCGTGGTTCATTACCTCATTACACCTACTGTAAACGGATGTGCAGGAACCACAAAGGATGTGGCCGTAACTGTTAACCCGACATCGACAATAACAAGTGCTGCATCAGAAAACTGGTGCAACAATGTTTCAAATACATACAGCATAACGAGTAGCAGCAACAGTCCGACGCCCGACTATGCCTGGAGCAGGGCAGCAGTAACAGGGATCAGCCCTTCGACGGGCTCAGGAACAGGTGCCTCCATCACCGAGACCCTTGTAAACTCAACGGTCAACCCGATCGTGGTCCATTACCTGGTCACCCCGACGGTAAACGGATGTGCAGGAACCACCAGGGATGTTGCAGTCACTGTAAATCCGACATCCGTGATCACCAGCACCGGAACCGCGAACTATTGCAACAATACAGAATACACTTACAGCATTACAAGCAGCAGCAACAATCCGACCCCGTCCTATTCATGGAGCAGGGCTGCGGTAACAGGGGTCACACCTGCCACCAATTCGGGCACAGGGGCTTCCATTACCGAGACACTGGTTAACTCAACTGTCAACCCGATTATCGTACATTACCTGATCATCCCGACGGTAAACGGGTGTGCCGGCACAACCAAAGATGTAACGGTAACCGTCAACCCGACTTCGGTCATCACCAGTTCCGCAACGGCAAACTGGTGTAACAACGTATCCAACACATTTAATATAACGAGCAGCAGCAGTCCCGCTCCATCTTATTCCTGGAGCAGGGCGGCGGTAACAGGTATTACCAATGCAGCAAATTCAGGCACAGGGGCTTCCATTACCGAGACCCTTGTTAATTCCACCATAGATGCAATCGTGGTGCATTACCTGATAACCCCTACA
Organism: Bacteroidota bacterium; assembly: GCA_026391835.1. Taxonomy (GTDB): domain Bacteria; phylum Bacteroidota; class Bacteroidia; order Bacteroidales; family FEN-979; genus CAIVAT01. The sequence goes on along the minus strand of JAPLDF010000018.1, from coordinate 600 downwards.
GTAAACGGGTGTGCGGGTACTACGAAGGATGTTGCAGTTACTGTTAATCCTACTTCTGTTATTACCAGCGATGCCACCCTTAACTGGTGTGATGCCGTATCGCATACTTACAATATTGAGAGCAGCAGCACAAGTCCCGCTCCAACCTATTCATGGACACGGGCATCCGTTACGGGGATTACACCCACCACCGGTTCCGGAACCGGTAATGCAATTACCGAAACACTGGTAAATTCAACAGCTGACGCATTGGTGGTTCATTACCTGATCACCCCGTCTGTGAACGGTTGTGCCGGGACAACGAAGGATGTTTCGGTTATCGTTAATCCAACATCAGTCATTACCAGTGCCGGCACGGCAAACTGGTGCAACAATGTATCGAACACCTACAATATTTTAAGCAGTACAAGTCCGGCACCAGATTATTCCTGGTCGCGGGCTGAAATATCAGGTATTACCCCCGCAACCGGTTCAGGTACAGGAGCAGCCATCATCGAGACGCTTGTAAATTCGACCTCCAATCCTATTGTTGTTCATTACCTGGTCACGCCGACAGTAAACGGATGTGCAGGGACTACGAAGGATGTAGCCGTGACTGTT
>JAPLDF010000037.1 GCA_026391835.1 Bacteroidota bacterium | reverse complement strand
TTTTTCTGCAAGACCAGGAAGTTGCATTTCAGGCAGCCACGAAGTGGCTGAATCTCAATAACCGTGGGTGAAACCCACGGATGTCAGCGGCAAATGGAACCATCAGCCCCGAATGGGGCTGAACAAAATAAACAATATGTCCAGTTATCGTCAGGTCCTGTATCACCTGGTTTTCCGGACAAAATACAGTTATAAAACCCTCAATCACATATACGCCAAAGAACTTTATGCGTATGTTTCAGGCTTTGTAAAAAATAAAAATTGTGTTCTTTACAGGATAAATGGCGTTGAAAACCATCTGCATATATTGTGTGATTTACATCCATCCATTGCATTGGCAGACTTTATCCGGGATCTGAAAACCTCAACTTCGATCTGGCTTAAACAATCAGGAAAATTTCATGATTTTCAAGGCTGGGCTGAAGGATATTCAGCTCCTTCGGAGCTGAGGTTTTACCGTTCCCTGGTCCGTGGGTTTCACCCACGGTTATTGAAATCTGGCCCTTTCAGGGCCCTGCATCAGGCGCTGATGGCATTGAAAAATGAGGACGAACTGGTAAAATTGCGAATCATCAATTTTCCCAACCTATGTACTTCGTCATTCGTACTTCGTAATTCGTACTTCGTTCTTCGCGTTGTGCCGCACTAAATGTCAGAAGTCAGGAAGTTATTCTGGAAAGATAGTTTGCTGGTAGGGTAACCTGGATACTCCTGGTACCGGGCTACCTGCCAAGCCACTCTTTGAAATCAGTAACCCGTTCGCGGCTTACGATGGAATTGTCGGCATGCAGCAACGGGGTTGTGATTTTAAGCCGGCTGTTGAAATAGGTGCCTGATTTTTGAATGGCGTCAATGTTGACGATCACTTTACGGTTAATCCTGAAAAAGAGGCCGGGATCGAGCAGCGGTTCCAGTTGCTCGAGCGTAAAATCAACGGGGTACAGGTGGTTCGTATTTGTCACCAGCAGCACGATCCCGTCTTCGAAAATAAAATGCGCAATATCACCGGTCTTCACCGACACGATGGTTTCGCCCATCCTGATCATAAAGCGGTTCTTATATTGCCGGTTCATGGTTTGGTAAGCCTGGACAATGTTGCCGAGCATGATGGAATAGTCGCTCCTGTTGTACTTTTTAAACTTTTCGATGGCGCCGCGCAGTTCTTCCAGGCCCACGGGCTTCAGCAGGTAATCAACGCTGTTAAGCTTAAACGCCCGGATGGCATACTCGTCGTAAGCCGTGGTGAAAATGACCGGTGTGTCGGTGGTGATTTTGCTGAAAATGTCGAAACTCAGCCCGTCCGACAGCTGGATATCCACAAACAGGAGGTCAGCCCGGGCCCCTTTTTGAAACGCGTCGACAGTCTCCCTGATTGAATCGAAGGTATCCACCACGCGGATGGTCGGGTCGATCTTTTTCAGGAGGTTGCAGAGATGTTCTGCCGAGAGTTTCTCGTCTTCAATGATGATCGCATTCATCGGGAGGATAATAAGGGGATTTTTATCATGAAATGTTGCGTGTCATGAACAATTTCCACCGGGTTCCCGGTAAAAAACTTATACCTGGCGATGATGTTCTGCAGCCCCGTTTGTGAACCCGCCTCATGCCGGGGCTTTGCCTGCAGGTTGTTCGTGACGATCATGTTATTGCCGTCCGAAACGATGGAGATCGTTAACGGGTATTCCGAGGAGGCTTCATTGTGCTTGATCGCATTTTCGATTAAAATCTGCAGCGCCATCGGCGGGATCAACCGGGCCTGGTCCTCTTTTTTTATCTCCATCCGGATGATGAGATTCCGGTCGAACCTGATCTGCAATAAAAAAACATAGGACCGGATGAACACTAGCTCCTGTTCAACCGGCACCAGCTCGGTGCTTTGATTGTCAAGCAGGTACCGGTAAACCTTCGACAACTGGTTGATGAACTCCACGGCCTTGTCCTGGTCCTTGTACACCAGCGAGGAGAGGACGCTCAGGTTGTTGAACAGGAAATGCGGGTTGACCTGGTTTTTCAGGTTCTGAAGCTGCGCCTGCAGGCTTTCGGCCCGGTACTTCTCAATTTCCACCAGCGAATTCTTCCAGTGCCTGAAGAACTGCGTACTTATTTCAATGGAGAGCAGGAGCAGCGACATCAGTACGAGCCCGCCCAGGATGATAAAAGTGATTGTTAAAAAATCGCTGCGGCTGACAAGGATCTCATTCGAGAAGCAATTAAAGATGAAGGAGCCGATAAAGATGATGACGGCGCTGTATCCAACCCCAAGCAGCAAATGCACCATGATCCGTTTTCCTGGTCGGGTGATCCAGGGATATTTCCGGTTCAGCCATTGGTCGATGCGGAGGTTGCCTTCCCAGACAAGCAGGGTGATGAAAACCGATACCAGGAAATCGTACAGGTGGATCACCCTGCCGGCCTCTGCAGGCACAAACAGGTGCAGCACCAGGGTGATCATGACCCCCAGCAGGACCATGTACAGGAATCGCATCTTGTTGTGACGCATCGTATTTCCTGGTTTTCGCTAGAACTTACCGAACTTCAGCGACAGGTTCGCGTTGAAGTTGTTGATCAGCCCGCTGCTGGTATTCACCAGGTGGAGGTCGGGTGTGTAGCGGTACGTTACCCCTGCATCAAGCCGCATGAATTTCAGCAGGTTGAGTTCGACCATGACACCGGGTTCCACCACGAAAAATGCATCCCAGTCGAGGGTGGTGCCGTTATAATTGTAGTTGTTCTGATCCTGGTGGTGGTACGACCAGGTATTGTAGACCATGCCTCCGCCCCCGATCAGGAGGGGGAAACTGAGGTGAACCGGATAGGATGGCCACACCTTGAATTCGAGTTTCAGTCCGCCGTAGCCGCCATACAGGTAGGCCCCCGCCGAATCTTTGATGTTGCTGTACCAGAGGTTGCCGGGGTTTACGATCCCGTTGGCGGCCAGCCCGATGGAGAAGTAATGGTTGATGATCGCACCCAGGCTGAGTCCTGCCAGGAAAACATCCCTGTCGCCGAACTTCGTGTATGCGCCTTCAGGACTGACGTAAAAGCCAACACTCACAGGGTGTTGCGGGTTGTTAAACAGCGTTTTTATTTCGCCGTCATCCTGTTTTGAAGGCTTTTGACCGGCATCCGTTTGTGCCATCAACTGGAATACTGAAATACCCAGCAGAATCAACGCTAAAAGGAATCTTTTCATGGTAGTCTGTTTTTAGTTGTTGGTTATTGGTTTTCTGTATAAAATAGATTTATTAATTGCAATCATCTCAATTATGCTCATGAAACCTTCGTCTGTCCTTGAGAATCAAAGTTGAAACTATCCTTGTTCGGATGTCCGTTGATGATCAGTACATTTTTCATCTGGCTTTGGAGAAATTGGTTGGTCATAATCAAAACTGGATCTTGTAGACAAAATTCGGATAAAATCCGATCTGGTACAAGGTATTTATTTGTTTTGTTACCGCGTTGTATTGTTGGGCAAAAACATTCTGATGGCCGGTCACATTCTGGATGTCGATATAGAATGTTTGCGAGAGCCTTATTTTTTTGCTGTTGTAGGTAAACCCGGCCTTTATGTCGAGCCGGTAAAAATCGGGGTATCGTTCCGAAAACGCATACGCCTCGCCCATGTACACCTGCTTCCCGGCGGCACGCGACGCCTCAAGGTCAACGGGGGTATAGTACCTGCCGCCTGCATGTGAAAATTTCAGGTCTACCGAAACTGAATGCCTTTTCGCCTTTCCTACCTTGAACTCTTTTCCGCCCAGGAAATTATACACAAAATTCCCGTTGAATGCCGTATTTCTTTCAATGCCGTTGCTCCCTTCATATTTCGCCTGGTACCATGAGCCTGTCAGCAAAGCATAATATCCATGTGAAAAGAATTTCTCCACGGTAAGTTCTATCCCGTAGTTTGTTCCGGTGCCATTGTTGGCCAGGTTTCCCTCTTCGGTGGGGGCGTAGGAGGAACCTTCGTTCAACATCGAGAAACTGTTCGGATCCTGTGATACCGGCACATCATAGAGCGCCTGGTAATACAGTTCTGTCCTGATCCTCCAGTCTTTGAAGGGGCGCACTTCATACGATCCCACAAAATGCAGGCTGTTTGTAAAGCCCAGTGCCCGGTTCGATTCATCGTAGGTATTGTCGGGCAGCAGTTCCCTGTAATAATATACCGAAAGGGGCTGCATCTGGCTGTGAAGGCCAAACCCGAGGCCGATGGTATTCTTTTCGTTCACATGGTATTTCAGGCCGATCCGCGGTTCCAGGGAAACAGCATTGTTCAGCGTCAGGAACTGGCTCCGGAGCCCTGCATCCAGGGTGAACTTTTCACTGATCCGGTATTTTGCTTCCAGGTAGGCTGCCAGCAGCGATGTGTTTCCCCTGTAAGCCCAGATGCTTTTCCAGGCATCGGAGTACTGGCGGTCCAGCAGCCGCAGGTCGAGGCGGAGAAAGTCGCACTGGATGCCGGCTTTGACCATCAGGTGGGCATTAACCTTGTAATCAAGAAAGGAGTTGATGCCGTAGCGGATCTCCTTGTCTTTTGAATCGCGCACCCGCACCGGGGCTACACCCTCCGGGATGGTGTCGAGGGCGTAACCGTTTTCGGAGTATGTAATCCCGACGACACTGTTCCAGTAGATTTTTTTGCTGAGGCGGATGAAATGTTTTACCCCCACCACGCCGATGGTGCTGTTTGAATAGGAATCTTCACCCGGGTTTGCGTAAATATCGGTGGAATCGATCGTTGTATGCAAAAAGGCGATGTGGCTGGTGCCGCCGAGGCCGAACAGCGTGAACCTCCCGAGTTTTGTATCCCCCGAGTTGATCTTGAAGGTCAGGTCCTGGTAATAGGGCGTGGCGGCGGTGCCGATGGAGATCCCGAGGTTCTGGGCCAGCCCGGTAAACGAATAGCGGTAGGTGATGAGGTAGGAAGCCTTACCGCCGGTTTTGAACGGGCCTTCCGACATGGCTTCCAGCCCGGTGAGCGCGCCAAACTGGACCATGTGCTCGCGTTTTTCGGTATTCCCGTCCTGCAGGTGGATGTCAAAAACACCGGCGGTGGCGTTTCCATAGTCGGCAGGGAATGCGGAAGTGAAAAAGTCGGAGTTTTTAAGGGCATTCGGGTTCAGGGCGCTTACCGGCCCGCCGGTGGTGCCAAGCGTGACAAAGTGGTTCGGGTTGGGAACGTTCAGCCCTTCGATCCGCCACAGCACACCCGCCGGGGAGTTACCCCTGATCACGATGTCATTCCGCGAATCATTCGGCGTGCTCACCCCGGCAAAATTTGATACGAGCCTTGACGGATCCGACCTTCCCCCGGCATACCGGTTTACCTCCTCCATCGAAAACGACCTGGCGCTCACCGTTGCCATCTGGTTGATGGTCTCATGTTTCTTCATACCCGGGATGACCACCTCATTCAGGGAGCTGATATTCTCTTCCAGTACGATTTCGAGTACCGCCTCCTTGCCTGAAGTAACCACCACGCTGGATATCACCACCGGCTTGTAACCGAGGTAGGTCGCCTGCAGGTCATAGCGCCCCGGGCTTACGCCGGTAATTTTAAAACTCCCGTCGGCAGCGCAGGATGCTCCCTTCGGCGGCGTTGAACCAAGGATGACGACGTTCGCCCCGGGAAGCGTTACCAGCGATTGTTTGTCAACCACCGTACCCCTGATAACCTGTGTCAGGTTTTGTGCATATGGCTTGTTGACAGCCGATAAACCGATCAGAAGGATTAATATTGGATATATTCTTTTCATAGCCCTTTCTTTTTTCCGCAAAATAAATGCGTTGCAAAAGGGTGTGAAAGATAAATCTGGCTGAACTGTCGGTTTTGATGGTTGAATTGACTGAATCGCCTGAATCGGTTATTCGTCAGTTCTTTTTAAAGGTCTCTTGCCGGCTTTAAAGATTCTTTTGGTTCCACGATCTTTTTGGTCAGATAGGCGCCAAGCAGCTGTCCCAGTCCGCCCCCGCCGTCATTGCTGGTAACCAGGGTGTCGGGAACGACCTTCACGTTGCCGCTGGCAAGCTTTTCAGCTACCTGGACAGCGATGACACCCTCCTGCCCGATGGCCTGCCGTTGTTTTTCATACGCTTCGGCGGTGGCGGTTCCTTCGGCAAGAATGGCAACTCCTTTTGCCTTCCCGATCGATTCGATGCCCGATGCCTCACCGGCTTTTTCAAGGCGGGTCGACTCGCCCTTGCCTTCGGCCTCCTTGATGGCCTTCAGCTTGCGGTTTTCGGCGATTTTCACCTCTATTTCCGACTGTACAAGGTCAACCTGCTTGTCGGCCTCGGCAGTGGTTTTCGCCATGGCAATGCGGGTTTGCTGCGCCTTTTGCTGTTCAACGTACATGGCCTGCTCCTGCTGGGCAATAATCCGGTCGGTTTGGGTTTTCATCAGGTTTTCGGGCAGCTGGATCTGGCAGATGAGCACTGAAACCAGTTCGACATGGTATTTTTCCAGTTCGCGGCGGGCACGGTCTTCGGCTTTCTGCTGCTCTTCGTGGCGGTTTTGCATGAAACTCATGGCCGAGGTGGTGGAGGCCTGGTTGCGGAAGCTGGAGTCGATCATCGGGTGGATGACATGTTCGATGAGGTTCTGGATGGAACCGATCTTGGCGACCATGTATGGCGACTGGTCGGGACGGACACGGATGACCACCTTGACGGCGACCTTGATCTCGAAACCGTCGTTCGAAACCACCACCAGCGGATCGAACGGGGTGCTCTGGTTTTCATCCCAGTCGATGGTAATGTTGGTGGTATCAACAACGTAGGCGATGTAGGCTCTGCGGTTGAGGTAATAGATGCCCGGCCCGGCAACTTCCTGCTGGATGCCCCGGTAGCCTTTGGGTACGACATAGCGCTCGATGCCGACATCGATGCGCATTTCCGCATTGACAACTTCCGTGGTGGTTGTATCGGTGCGATGTTCCGATTTCTCGGCTTCGGCAATTTTTTCAGCAATCTCCCTGATCTGGACCGGTTCCTTGCCGACATTTGAAACCAGCACGGCCACCTGGCCGCGTTCGACCACGGCGACACTGTCGAGCTCTACGCTGAACATCAATGAGTTGATATAATAGGTTCCCGGTTTCAGCACATCGAACTGTGGCCCGCGCTGCCCGCCGTTTTCAAGGAACCTGGTGACATCCTGGAAGTTGTTGTGCCCGGGGATCGGCTTGGCTACAAATTCTGTTTCCGGCAACGGCTGGCCGTCGCGTGCCACGACAATCCCCACTTTCTGGTCGGGAATGATGATGGTTTCCTTGATTTCAACCTTGAAAAGGTCGGTGTTGATACGGTATTTGCCCGGCAACAAAATGGAAACCTGGGGGCCTTTTTCCCCGCCGTTGTTCAGGAAGGTCTCCCCGTCTTCATAATTGCTATGACCTGGAACGGTTTTCGCAAGCAGCCGTCCCCCGCTGATCTGCCGGCCATCCTGGGAGGTGATGATCCCGATCTGTCCTTTGTCGATCATGGTAACATTGACTTTTTTGATCTTGAACAGCAGCGGGTTGATACGGTAATTGCCCGGGGGCAGCGCCTTGATCTGCGGCCCTTTTTCACCGCCGTTTTTCAGGAAGGCTTCCCCGTCCTGGTAAAGGTCGCAGTCAACCACTTTCCCGAAGATCCGCCCGGCGGGGATCGGGGCGCCGTCGATGGATTCGACGATGCCAACCTGGTTTTCATCGATCACGGTGACCGGCTCGATCTTCAGGTTGAACAGGAACGGGTTTATCCGGTAGATTCCCGGGGGCAGGAGCTGGATCTGTACGCCTTTTTCACCGCCATTGGTGAGGAACAGCTCGCCGTCCTGGAAAAGGTTGCAATCGACGTTCCTGGCAAAGATCTTGCCTGACGGCACAGGGTTTCCATCCACAGAGATGACCACCCCGATTTCATTGTTGCCGATAACGGTAAATTCCTGTTTTTTTGTCTTGTAAATAAACGGGATCAGCAGGTACAACCCGGGGCCTTTGGCCCTGGCCTGCACACCGATTTCATTGCTCATGGCAAAGATGCGGTCCTTTGGCATCTCTTTCCCAAACCAGCGCCGTTCAAGGATGTTGATCTCCTTGCCGCCAACGATCAGGATGGAACTGTAGAGGAGGATAAACAAAAAAATAGCAGCAACGCAGGCAGCTGCTACCAGGAGGATTGAGGTTATTTCCATGGAAGTAAGATTTTACCTCAAAATTAATGTATAATTGCCAGAATGAGCTAAAATCAGGCATATTTTTTTGATAGCATCTTCCATGCATCTTCCATGCATCTTTCCATATGCTTTCCATATGCTTTCTATATGCTTTCTTGCTTCTTCCTTGCTTATTCGTTGCTTTAAGGTAAATAGTGCTCCCGACATGCTCCCGGGATGCACGGCAGATGGTGCCGGGTAACAGCCCGGTATAATTTATTTGATCAGGTTCTTGTAATGATAGTAGCGGTTGACAATGTCATCCACAAACCCTTCGGTTTTGTAATCGATCGGGTAGGCGTCGGAGGTGTCGGTTTTGGCAACGTGATCCTTTTTGGAACGGCGCAACAGGTAGTAGTCCACATGCCCGTTCCACCTATTTTTGTCTTTGCCGAACTTTTCGGCTTTTTCCCTGGCCGCCAGTACTTTCCCGATGCCCACGTTGTAACAGGCCAGCACAAAATAGATCCTTTCAACCGGGCTGGTAATGTCATCGGGAAGCTGCTTGTCGATAAACTTCAGGTACCTCACGCCCCCGGCAATTTGTTTTGCAGGGGTTGCATTGCTGTCGATACCGAACTTTGCAGCGGTTTCAGGCATCAGCTGCATCAGCCCGCTGGCGCTTCGCGAGGAGGTAAGCCCCGCCTTGAAATTCGACTCCTGGTAAATCAGCGAGGCCACCAGCCGCCAGTCCCACATCACCAGTTTGCTTTGCTCCCTGATGGTACCGTCGAAAGGGGAAAGCTTGTTGCTGGTCACCGAAAAATAGTCGCTTTGCAGGAACCCGGCGATGCGCTGGTTGTCGAAGTATTCAAGGTACGTGTTCTTCAGGTCATGGGAAGCCTTGTAAGCACTGAGCCATGCGTCAACTTCGGTGCGAAGGGAATCTGAGGAGAGTCCCACACCCCATCCATACGAAAACAAGGGGAAAGCCAGCACCGAAATATCGAGGTTCCGGTAAAACCTGTGGTACATCATGGCCACATTCTCCTGGCATATCGCAAAGCGGATTTTCCCGGTCGATACGCGCCGGATCAGCTCCTCCTGTGAGATATCGGTCTCTTCCTTAAGGATGGCCGTTTTCCCTGTTTTTTTATAAAATGCATGATATTGGTAGGTGAAGAACGGGTTTTTACGCACATATACCGTATCCGGCGGAAAGTCGCTCAGGGAGGTGATGATGTCAGGTTCCCCTTTTCTGAAGTTGCGTCCTTTTCCCTGGACAAGCACCAGCCGGGTTTCGCCAAACGGGGCTGAAAACCTGACGAGTTTCCTGCCATCCCCGGATATCGGGTGATTGAGGGCGATGAGATCGGCGGCATTGTAATGCATGTAATACTGCAGCTTTGAAATGTCGTTGCTGGCGATGATCCTGAGGGGAACACCCAGGTATTTGGCAAAAGATTCCAGCATGACAAGCTGGTATCCCATGGGTTCTCCTTTGTATATGAAGTAGTTGAGTGTGTTTTCGTCGGTGAGGGCGACCAGGTAGCCACGTTCGCGGATCCGGCGAAGGGCATCTTTTTTGGCCTCCTCGCGGTGGTACAGGTTGCGTGTCACGAAAAAGGCAATCGCAATAACCGTCAATCCCAGGAGAATGGCCCGGAGAATGATGTATTTTCTGGATGTCTTATTCAATATATCGGTTTAAGAGACTTTTCGGTATCTCAAAATGGCCAGGCTCAGGCTGCAAACGGCATAAATAACCAATGCCCAGAAGTGGCGGCTGATATCTGCAAAACCGGATCCTTTCAGCAATACCATCCGCATGATCCTGATAAAATACATCACCGGATTCAGTCTGTCAAGGTTTTGCGCCCACACCGGCATGCTTTCAATGGAAGTGAACAATCCGCTCATCAGGATGAACACCACCATGAAAAAGAACGAAACCAGCATGGCTTGCTGCTGGGTATGGGTTATAGTTGATATCAACAGGCCAAACGACAAAATTACAAAAAGATAGACAGCTGCCGACAGGAAAATTAATGCAAGGCTTCCCTCCATGGGAATGTTGAAAAGCAGCTTCCCGACCGTGAGGCCAAAAGCAAGTTCAAACAACCCGATGATCCAGAAGGGGATGAGCTTCCCGGCGATAAACTGTATCTTGTTGATTGGGGTTACGTTGATCTGTTCGATGGTGCCGATCTCCATCTCGCGCACAATGTTCATTCCCGAAAGCAGCAACCCGACGATGGTGACCAGCAGTACCAGGATCCCCGGGACCATGTATGTTTTATAGTTCAGCTTCGGATTGTACCAGTAGCTGTAGTCGGTTTGAATGCTTTTGATCCCTGCCATCATCAGCGGGGTTGTGTTCTCCATTACCATCTCCCGGTTATAATCGAGCAGGATCATGGTGGAGTATGCGTTGATGAGGCCGGCGCTCTGGCCGTTGATGGCATTGATCACGAACTGGACTTTTGCGTGGCCCTCCTTCAGCAGTTTTTTTTCAAAGCCGGCGGGAACCTGGAGGATCATGTCGATGTTGCCCCGTTTCATCTGGTCTTCTGCCTCCCGGTATGAAAAGGAGGTGGACTGGATGCGGTAAAACGGCGATCCCTGGAATTTGCTGACCAGCTTTCGGGAAATGCCCGACAAATCAAGGTCGACCACCGAAACCCGGATATGCTTCATCTCGTAGGTGGCGGCATTGACAAGGATGATCAGCTGGAAAATGGGTACGAAAAAGATGATCGGCAGCATCGACTTGTTGCGGAAGACCTGCAGGAACTCTTTCTGGATGATATATAGGATCGTTCTCATCAGGATAGCCGTACGTTGAATTTTTTAATGCTGAGTGCCAGGAAAAAAGCGGTAAACCCTGCCAGGATAAGCGTCTCACGCCACACGTATGCAATTCCGTTTCCCTGCAGCATGATGCTTTTAATGATGATGATGTAATATTTGGGCGGCATCGCATGGCACAACACCTGCATGATCACGGGCATGTTTTCGACCGGGAAGATGAAACCGCTGAGCAGGATGGTCGGAAGCATCAGCACAACGAGGGAGATCATCATGGCCACCTGCTGGCTGTTTGTGACGGTCGAGATCAGGATGCCGAGCGAAAGGGCCATGCAGATATAGAGGAAACTTTCGGCGAGCAGGAGGAAAACACTGCCTGCGATCGGCATGCCGAAGATGAGATTGCCCAGGACAAGGATGATGCAGGCATCGATGAAAGCCAGGAAAACGTAAGGAAACACCTTCCCCACGATGATCTGCGACGGCCTCATCGGCGAAACAAGCAGCAGTTCCATGGTGCCCAGCTCCTTTTCCCTGGTGATGGAAAGCGAGGTCATCAGGGCGGAGATCAGCATCAGCAGCATGGCCATCAGCCCGGGAACAAACATGTAAACACCTTTCAGCTCCCCGTTGTACATCATGCGGACTTCGGGGACGATCTGCAGGGGGACTTTTTCGGAATTCATGGAAACGAGGTAGTTGCTGATGATCCCGCTGGCATAATTCACCAGCATGTTGGCCGTATTGGGGTCGGAGGCGTCGGCAATGATCTGGATGCGTGCCTTGCCGGTTTTCTCCAGTTTGCCTGCAAACCCGGGTTCGTAAATGAGTGCCAGCTTCACATTCCCCTGCCTGAACACAGGATCAATTTCCGCCACCGTATTGAGGTTGCGTTCCAGGATAAAGTAACCCGACGAGAGGATTTTGTCGCTTATTTTACGGGTCACCACATCCCCCGACGGGTCGTATATGGCGATCTTTGCATCCTTGATCTCATTGGTGAGCACATAGCCGAACAGCATCAGCTGAACCGCCGGCATGCCAAAGAGGATCAGCAGGGTCCGGTAATCCCTGAAGATGTGGTAAAACTCCTTGATGACAAAACCGCGGAACCGTTTCATAAAATCTCCTTGTTGGTTGCCCAGTAATAGAAAAACCGGGATGCCGACACCAGCAGGGGCACTCCCATGGTTACATAAAAATTATAGAGCCACTCTTTGTTGATTACATTAAAATTGCGCAGCATGATCCCCCCGCTGATCATGACTGCCATCATGATATAGCCCCGGAGGTTGAAAAATGAAAAGGCGCAGGGGTAGGGGATGTTGAGCCCGTGGATCCGTTTGATGTGCTTGCGTGAAATTTTTGCGAAAAGCAGGACGTAAAAGATCATGCCGAATACCAGGCCGCCTGCCAGTCTCCATCCCACGTAGTGCCCGTTTTGAACCAGGTAATTCATACCCCTCCCGGCAAGAATCCCGCCTGCGGTCGTCCATGCCATGCCGGCGATGAACAGCAGGTTGTGCTTGCTGACAGAAGGTTTATATTTATCAAAAAAGTTCATTCAGATTATCATTTATTATATCTGTTGTTGTTTTTGTTGTCGGGGCGGGTTCGGAACCCGCCCCCGCTTTGTCGGGGATGTCAAGGATGTCGGGGCGGGTTCCGAACCCGCCCCGACAACACTTTTCTTAGGCGTTTAAAAGTCAAGCTCTTGCAAGTTTAATGAAAACATCGTTCATTGATGGCGCGTCAAATTCCCTCTTCAGGTTATCGGGCGTGTCGAGTGCTGCAATTTTTCCGTCAACCATGATCGAAACGCGGTCGCAGTATTCTGCCTCATCCATGTAATGGGTTGTTACAAATACGGTAATGCCGTCGTGCGCTGCTTCATAGATCATGTCCCAGAACTGCCTGCGGGTAATCGGATCGACCCCCCCTGTGGGCTCATCCAGGAAAACGATCTTTGGATTATGCAGGATGGCAACCGAAAAGGCAAGTTTTTGTTTCCACCCCAGGGGGATATCCCTGATCAGCTTATCCCGCGCCGCTTCAAACCCGAGACGTTCCATCAAAAGGTGTGAGCGGGCGTTGATCTCCTTTTTCCTCAATCCGTAAATACCCCCGTAAAACCTGATGTTTTCGAATACGGTAAGGTCATCGTACAGTGAAAACCGCTGGCTCATGTACCCGATGTTCCGCTTCACTTTTTCACGCTGGGTATAGATGTCAAAACCGGCAACAGACAGCTCCCCCGAAGTCGGATAGGATAACCCGCAGAGAATTTTGATGGCGGTGGTTTTCCCTGCGCCGTTGGCTCCCAGGAATCCGAAGATCTCACCCTTTTTTACCTCGAATGTCAGGTGATCATTGGCCACGAACGAGCCAAATTTCTTGACAAGGTTTTTTACGGTGATGATATTTGGGATTGTTGCAGACACTTGGGTTGGGTTTAAAAAATTACCACTAAGGCACTAAGGGCACTAAGGTGTTGATATTCTGTTGGTTTTTATATAAATGCACTACTGCCATATCTCCCTTAGTGTACCTTTGTGTCCTTAGTGCCTTAGTGGTATTAAATGTCATAATATGCCTGGTCATTCGCGTGGCGTATTCATCAGTTCCATAAAACAATCTTCGATGGTGGCCTCAATCGGCTCGATTTCCACCACCGCATGGTTGTTTTTTTTCAAAAACCCCGACAGGGTATCCTTATCCAGCTTTGTTTTTTGAAAGGCAACGTGGGCAGATTGTCCGAATGCATATACGCTGTGCACGCCGGGATATTTCCTGAGTTCGCCAAGCAGCTGGTAGATGTCGCCCGCCTTCACCGAAAGCAGCGACAGCGGGTAGTTTCGGATGACCTCCCGCGGGGTGCTGATGGTCATGATCCTGCCATTCTGCATCAGGGCTACACGGTCGCACTGGCTTGCTTCATCCATGTATGGCGTCGACACCAGGATGGTGATGCCGGCAGCCTTCAGCCGTTGCAGCATCTCCCAGAACTCAAGCCGTGAAACAGCGTCCACGCCGGTGGTAGGTTCATCCAGGAACAGCACATCCGGCTTATGGATCATGGCGCAGGACAAGGCAAGTTTCTGTTTCATCCCGCCTGATAATTTCCCTGCTTTTCTGTTCTTAAAAGGCTCGATCTGCTGGTAGATCTCCCTCACCAGGTGATAGTTTTCGCTGATGGTGGTGCCGAAAATAGTGGCAAAGAACTTCAGGTTTTCCTCAACTGTCAGGTCCTGGTAAAGGGAAAATTTACCCGGCATGTATCCGCTGATGCTCCTGATCCTCCTGTAATCCTTCACCACGTCAAAGCCCTCGACGGTACACCTACCGGTATCGGCCAGGAGCAGCGTGGTGAGGATGCGCAACAGCGTGGTTTTACCGGCCCCGTCGGGACCGATGAACCCAAACAGCTCGCCCTTGCCCACATCAAAAGTAATATCCTCAAGGGCAGTGGTTGCGCCAAACCGTTTGGTAAGCTGTTGAACGTGGACGGAAGTACCCGGCATGGTTAATTTTGTGGAGGCGTGGTTTTGGTCCAGTATGTGTTTCTTCCTAACAACGAAACGCCTATATAACCGCGTACTTTCAGCTTGCCGGGACCGTCAAATTGAATGTAGCATTTGTAAGTCTTCCCGTTTTTCGGATCATAGATGGTACCGCCTGCCCATTCATCTTTTCCGTCAAATGAAAAGTTCTTCATGTTGACCATGCCGATCAGCGGTTTTGATTTCAGGATTGCATCAGGATTTTCCTTGTCGGTGCGGGGCTGTCCCGTAACCTTGTCATTGGGCTCCCTGAGCCAGACAAGTTTTCCGAAATATTTGCCATTCTCTTTGTACAGGGTGATTTTACCTGTTGCTTCCTGGTTCAGCCAGGTACCCAGGATGTCGTCTGCCTTGTGGGTTTGAGCCGAAGCAGTAATCCCTGCCCACATGGTCATGACGAGAAGCACTAAAAAGGTTGATGTGATTTTTTTCATGGTTTTTGTTTTTGGTTAATTTGAAATCAATTTTATCTCTCCGGGCATGCCGATTTTCAGGCTGCCATTGTTCACCACCCGCACCTTTACGGCGTAAACAAGGTTCACGCGTTCCTCTTTTGTCTGGATGGTTTTTGGCGTAAATTCAGCCGTTTGTGATATCCAGCTTACGATTCCTTCCATCGTGGTGTTTGTTTTTTCATCTTTGTCGATGCGGACTTCCACCTTGTCGCCGGTTTTGATGTGCGGCAACTGCGCCCCGCTCACATAGACCCGCAGTTGCATTTCACGTAAATCGGCAATTTTGTAAAGCGGCTTTCCAAAGGTAGTCACTTCGTTGTTCTCCGCGAATTTTGTCAGAACGGTCCCTTTGACCGGGTTGACGATACGGGCGTTTTTAATGGATTCACCTACCTGGGCGATCTGCTGCCCGGTGCTGCTTACCTGGTCTTCGATTCCCCGGAACTGTGTTTTAATCGAGGCGATCTGCTTGTCGATCATGCTGAGGCTGGAGTTGATGTCGTCGAGCTGCTTCTGCGTTGCGGCACCATCGGCGAGGAGCTTAAGCACCCGTTTTTTTTCAATCATGATGTTTTCACGGTTCTGTTCCTGTACGGCGACCTGGGATGAGAGATCGTCGCGCCGTGATGCTGTTGCATTTTTTAGTTCCATGATCTGCAGTTTTTTCAGATGCAGGTCGGTGGTGTCCACATAGCCGACGAACTGGTTCGAATCGAGCAGCGCTCCTTCCTCGAGGTTGAACATCATGATCCTCCCGTTGGCCAGGGAAGAAACCGTGACCTCCGTGGCCTCAAAGGAGCCGTATGCGTCGGGGTTGTCCTTGTTGCTGGTGCAGGATGCACCCAGGAAGGCAAGTGAGGTCAGTACTGCGATGACATGTTTTTCCATTTTCAATGGTTTTTTTATTTCACGAAGCTACGCGAAGGTTTCACGAAGAAACACGAAGAGAAGAGGTATTGCTTCGTGGCCCTCCGTGAAATCTTCGTGGACCTTCGTGTAACTGAAATTAAAGTTTCCCAAGCGTATATAAATATGATAGTTTAGCTTTAATTAATTGAATTTTATGTATTTCCAGGTTGAGTTCCGAAAGTGTCTCCTCATTCAGCCGCGCAATGTAATCACTCGGGGAGATCACCCCGTTGTCCATTTGTGAAGAGGCCGTACGGGTGATTTTTTTACGCAGGACAATGATCTGTTCATCCTGGAGGAGCAGCTCTGTTAATTTCATCACCTCGCTGAGATCTTTTTGTGAACTTATTTTCAGGTTTTTGTTAAATGTTTCCTGCTGGCTTCGCAGCATGTCATTCTGGATGGCAAGAACCTGTTTGTCATTCTTGTTCTGGTTCCAGTTCCATGGTGCCCAGGTCAGTTTTGCCCCGAAAAGCCACCAGGGCTTGAAATTGTCGTCGAGCATGTTCAGGTTTGGCCTTCCGTATCCCGCCTGCCCGTATGCATAAATTTTAGGGTTCCACTTCGTGGTGACCATGCTCCGCATGAGGTCGACTTTTGAGCGCTGGATGGTGAACAGTTCGTTTTCCAGCCGTTTATCTTCGAAGATGGTACCCGGGAGTGTCACCCGGGGGACGACGACGGGTGTTGTTTCAGGAACAGGCGTGGAGATCAGTTCCGACAGCATTTTATAGGAGGCACTCCGGTCCATCCTCGTTTCGGTCAGCTGCTGGTCAAGCCGCACCATTTCAGCGTTCAGGAGATCTGCATTCATTTCAAGGGCAGCCCCGTTCCTGATCCCCGACCGCACCTCGGTTAACTTTGCTTCGATACGCTCCTTGTTGCTGATCAGCAGGGACTCATTTTCCTTCAGCAGGATGATGCTGAAGAAAATCTGGTTGATCCTGTCTTTGAGTTTGTACAATTCAATCTCCACCCCTTTCTGGTCCGCCTGCAGGTTGAATGTCTCTACCTGCTTCTGGTAACGTGTAACCTGACCGTCATAAATCACCTGGTTGACATCGAGGGTCAACTTATACCAGTCTTTGCTGAGGGCGGGCATGATCGGCACCGACAGCCCCTTGGGAAAGTCAATGGAAACCGTGGTCACATCCGATTGCAGGGAGGCACTGCCGTTGACATTGACCTGGGGAAGATAGTTTTTGTTCAGGTTTTTAACTTTCAGCGTGTTGGAATTGCCAAGCATGTCAAGTTGCTGACGCAACGGGTAATACAATTCAGCCTGTTTATAACAATAATCCAGGGTGATGGAGTCCTGGGCCTGCACAGTGAACGGCAACAGCAGTGATAGCACGGCGGCCGCAAACCGGAGATTCGTGATGTTACCTGTTTTGATTATCTTCATAACCTTTCAACGCTTTTAGAATGAACTCAGGCACCTCTGTTTTCCGCTCTTCATAAAATTTTTCGAGACGGTCGTTCGACAAACCGAAGATGACCTGGATAAGGGGTTTGGCAATTACCGGAAAGACACTGAGCGACAGGATGTTGATATAAATGTGCATCGGATCGATGTCCAGGTTCAGCTCATTCTTCACCTGGACGCGGATCTGTTCCATCAGGCGGTCGGGTGAAAGGTGGTTTTTCTCCATCATCTTTTTGATCTGCCCGGGCTTTTCATACAATCCGTTCAGGATAAACAGGGGCAGGTAGGAGTTTTGTGACAGGAACGTGACATAATACCCGACAAAGGTTTCAATTTTAGTGGTGATGTCAAGCTCAGAAAAGAAGATCTCATTGAGCCTGCCCATGATTTTGGAAAAGGCGGCTTCAAAAACAGCTTCAAAAAGGTTGTCCTTGCTCCTGTAGTAATAGTGCACCAGCGACTTGTTCACGCCCGCCTCATCTGCAATCTCCTGCATGCGTGCGCCGTCATATCCTTTGCAGTGAAACACCTTCTTGGCAGCTTCAAGGATGCGTTCTTCGGCAGGGGTTACAGAATTTTCCATGTGTTTAACCGGATGGATTAATCATTTGGTTTAACCAACTGGTCAAAGGTAATGTATTTTTTTAACAAAGCAACAATTATGCGAAAAATTATTTGGGGATCTTGATCTTTTGACCGGGTGTAAGGCGGCTGTTATTTTTTAACTTGTTGAGCGTTTTCAACTGCGATACGGTAACATCGAACTTCCCGGCGATACCCCAGAGGTTGTCGCCCTGCTGGATCGTGTAGGTGGTTACCCGCTGGCTTCCGGTGGCGGGTGTTTTCGTTTTGGAGGTTGCTTCAGGTTTGCCGGTTGTTGCGGAAGCCTTGCCGGCCGAAACAACGCTGATTTTCTGGCCAACGAGGATTTTCTGGTCATTCAGGTTATTCCATTTCATCAGGTCAGCCGAAGTGCAATGATATTTGGCAGCAATTATTCCCAGGTTTTCACCGCTTTTAACCACATGAACGGTCACAGGAGTCTCGGCGGGCTGTGCGGGTGGAGTGGTTGATTTGGGCACCACCGGCTCGGAACCGGGGTTTACGGTGGCCGGTTTCATGGAAGTATCCTTGGGAACAGCCTGGGGAATATACGTTGAGGTTACGCCACTGTCAGGGTTTTTGCCCCTGGTCGTATTGGTATACACCAGGATTTTTTTATTGGGTTTCACCGAGTTTTTCTTCAGCCCGTTGAGCGATTTAAGTTCAGCGGGGGTCATGTGGAACTTTTTTGAGATAGAGGCAACGGTTTCGCCGCTTTTAACGGTGTATAGTTCCGATTCGCGGTAGGTGTTATACACCATCTGCATCATGGCATCGCTAGCCAGGCCCTCCTTTGTTCTGTACTTGTAAAGAGCGGCTTCGTTGTTGATAAAGTTCCCGATATACTTTTTCCGCAAACGTAGTTTATAAGGGTTTTCAGGGGTGGCCGGGATAACTTTGCGCTTGTATGAAGGATTCAGGAACATAATTTCCTCCATCGGGATGGTGAGCATTTCCGAAATCTGGTCGAATGACAGGGGGTTCCTTACAGTTACCGTATCTACTTCGTAGTATAGGATTCCCGGATCAACCGGATTGATCTTGTGTTCGTTGGCATAGGTGATCACATAACTTGCGGCAATGAAGGCAGGAACATACGAGGCGGTCTCCTTTGGCAGGTATTTCTTTATTGCCCAGAAATTCTTGATGCCCCCGGAACGGCGGATGGCCTTGTTGACATTTCCCGCCCCCGAATTGTAAGCGGCAAGGGCGAGCGACCAGCTGCCGTAAATGTCGTAAAGGTCGGTGAGGTGTTCGCACGCGGCAATGGTCGACTTGTAGGGGTCGAACCGGTCGTCGACATAGGTGCTTACCTTTAAACCGTAAACTTTCCCGGTGCCATACATAAACTGCCACAAACCCTTGGCGCCAGCCGGCGAGTTGGCTACCGGGTTAAGGGCCGATTCGATTACGGCCAGGTATTTTAACTCCAGCGGCATGTTGTATTTATCAAGCTGTTCCTCAAAAAGTGGGAAATAAATTTGCGCCAGCCCGAGGATGCGTGCTGTCAGTTTACGCTTTCTTACCCCGTAGAGGTCAATGAAGTTTTTCACTTCCGTATTGTAAACAAACTCAAAAGGCGACTGGTCGTTCATCAGAGCAATCCGTTCACGGTAAACCGAATCGGAAAACACTGGAATATCATTGTCTGAATAGGTGCTCCAGTTCTGGTACTGGTTTGCATTCGGGAACCGGGTATCTTCAAATATTTTAAGGTTTGCAAGGCTGTCAAGCATGACGACAACCTGGTCGTCTTCGATAAAATGCCTGTTCCGGAGTGTTGAATCAGGCCTGAAGGGCTCTTGTGCCGTGAGACAAAACGGGAGTAACAGGAATAAAAGAAGGGCAACCTGGATTTTTTTCAATACCATGAAGATAACATTTAAAGAATACTGGTACATACTTCGACAGGCTGAGTTTGTGTAATAATTTGATCATGGACGGGATAATTCTTCAAACTCAACCCATCCCTATAAAGAATAACTGCAAAAATAGGGTTTTATTTTAGAAATTTTCCACATGTATGGTGACTTCCGCGTGGTCAAAGGCTTTCTTTATATCTTCTTCCATCCTGTCGCAAATCTCGTGGGCCTCCCTGACTGTCTTATCCGGGTCAAGGTTAAGGTGAAAGTCAATGTATTTATAATTGCCGGCTTTGCGCGTACGCAGGTCATGAAAACTCATTTCATCGGTACAGCGGTGCTGTATGATGCCCGAAATCCGGGAAACTTCATCGGCCGGCAGGGCAAGGTCCAGCAGCGGTGCATAAGCCTTTGAAAATAATTCGTACGATTCCTTCAGGATCAGGAGCGCGACAAAAATGGCCACGATGGGGTCAACCAGGTGTATTCCGCTGACCCACATCAATATAAGGCCGGTAGCCACACCAAAGGATGTGTACACATCGGTCTTGAGGTGCAGCGCATCGGCTTCAAGTGCCACGGAATCTGTTTCTTTTGCAATACGGTAAAGCTTTCTGGAAACAAAGATGTTCACGATGGCAGAAACGATCATCACGGCGAACCCAAGGCCGATCTTTTCTACTTCCGTCGGATGGATTATTTTTTTCACGGCTTCGAAAATAATCCAGAATGCTGCAATAAAAATGAGCAGGGCTTCAACCACCCCGGAGATGTTTTCAAATTTCCCGTGACCGTAAGGGTGGCGTTCATCGGCGGGCGTGTCGGAAATCCGCACCGAAAAAAAGGCAACAAACGAAGCAAGCAGGTCCATGAATGAATGAATGGCCTCTGAAATGATACTCACCGAACCGGAGAGAAGCCCGACGGTAATTTTCAAAATAATGAGAAAACTGTTTGAGAAAATGGAGAGACGGGCGGCACCGACTTTTTTGTTCATTTCAGCCAAATTTCAGCAAATTTAATGATTTTGGTAGAAAATGAAAGTGTTATATTTGTATCCCTAATCTTTTAAGAATGAGACAGATTTTCACTACCATTGTCCTGGCTTTTCTGATGGCATCAGCAGCCATGTCGCAGGATAATTCACAGAACATCAGGCCGGTCCTTCAGCACGAAATGTCGCCTGATGAGTTGCTGCGAAAAAACGAAATTGGCAGGGGGTTCGTTGAAACCGGCCCTCCGTCGGCATCGATCAGGAATGTTGCCGAGTTCGACAGGATGCAGGGCGCCCTGGTGAGGTACCCTTTTGGCATTCCGATATCGCTCATCAAGGAGATGGCGGCCGGTGTAACTGTCACAACCATCGTGGCAACAGTAGCCCAGCAAAACACGGTGATCAGCCAGTATGTGGCCAACGGGGTTGATACCAGCCACTGTAATTTCCTGATCGCCCCGTCCGACAGTTACTGGACCAGGGACTATGGCCCGTGGTTTGAAACGGACTCCGCCGACCAGGTTGGAATTGTCGATTTCCCATACAACCGCCCGCGCCCCAATGATGATGATATCCCGAAAAAGGTTGCGCAAATGCTTGGACTTCCATGGTTTGGTATGAACGTCATCTCCACAGGTGGTGACTATATGACCGACGGGTTTGGAATATCCGCCTCTACCGATCTTGTGTGGGTTGAGAACCCAACCCAGGCGCACGATACGATTGCGGAAAAAATGAGCAGGTATCTTGGCATCGACAATTACCAGGTGGTTCCCGATCCGAATATTTCATCCACCATTGATCACATCGATTGCTGGGGGAAGTTCCTTGCCCCCGATAAAATATTGATCAGGAAGGTCCTTACTTCCGATCCCGAATACACCGCGCTTGAGTCGGCTGCAACCTACTGGGCTTCACAAACCTGCTCTTATGGATATAACTACAAGGTGTTCCGGGTGATGACCCCCCAGGACCAGCCCTATTCCAATTCGGTGATCCTCAACAACAAAGTACTCGTACCTTTTTTAAATTCCAGCTGGGACGACAGCGCAAAGGCTGTTTATGAATCTGCCATGCCAGGTTACCAGGTGTTTGGCTTTATCGGGAACCCTTCAACGCCCTGGATATCGACCGATGCCCTCCACTGCCGGGTGATGGGGATCGCCGATGTCGGGCTGCTCCATATCAAACATATTCCCATTACCGGCAATCAGCCTGTCGGGCATGACTATGTGCTGTTCGCAGAAATCTTTGCCAGCAGCCATCAGCCGGTTATCGCCGATTCGGTGCTGATCCATTACCAGGTGAACGGGGGGCCGTATCATACCGCCCTGATGCTGAATACAGCAGGCAAACAATACAGGGGCGCCATCCCCGGGCAACCGGCCGGCAGTGTGATCCGGTATTACCTGACGGCGGCCGACCAGTCGGGGCGCCATGCCTCTGCTCCGTTCATAGGAGCGGCCGATCCCTTTGTTTTCCAGTCCGTTTATACCAATTTAACCCCTGTCCCCGACACCCTCTGGATCAGGACAATTGGCGAAGGCAGGCAAATGACCCAGTTGCATAATTATACGGGAAACGCAATCAGCCTGGAGGCAGTTCAGCAATTTGGCACCTCCCTGACGTGGTGGGTGGATTCCATGTCGGTGGCGGTTTTACCCCATCTGCTCCAGCCCGGCGACAGCGTGGCAGTGCGGATAGCGATGGCATTCCCGGTGAATTTATACCCGTCAATGGTGTATGATATCGACAGCATGCGGGTTACCACTTCCTCGGGTACTTTTCATGTGATCATCATGGTTAACCATGATTTGCTTCAGACCATCGCAGAACCTGCAGCAGGTGCGAAAATCGGGAACAACTACCCCAACCCGTTCAGCTCGGCAACCTCCATTCCCGTTGAAATGAAACAGCGTGGATTGGTAACACTTGAAATTCTTGACATCAGGGGAGCCAGGATCAGGACGTTGCTTTCGCAGGTGCTCGAACCGGGAACCACAACCGTTCATTGGGATGGTACCGGGCCCGGGGGCAGCAGACTCCCGGGGGGTATATACCTTTACCGGCTTACCAGTGAAAATAGTGCTGAAACGAGGAGGATGGTCCTGATCCGTTAGCAAACGGGGCATCAGGATTCCGCAAGGGGTGGATGAACCGGCTGATGGATTACAAATTCAGCTAACCATTCCGTTTTTCCGGCCGCATCTGCGGGAAGAACAGCACATCCTGGATGGATTGAGAATTGGTCATGATCATGGCCAGCCTGTCAATCCCTATGCCAAGTCCGGCTGTCGGGGGCATCCCGAATTCGAGTGCCCTCAGGAAATCTTCATCGAGCACCATTGACTCGTCATCACCGCGTTTTCCGAGTTCGAGTTGAGATTCAAACCGTTCGCGCTGGTCGATGGGATCGTTCAGCTCGGAGAAGGAGTTGCAGAGCTCCTTCCCGTTGCATATTGCTTCAAAACGCTCCACGAGCCCCGGTTTGCTGCGGTGCTTTTTGGCCAGCGGCGACATCTCCACGGGATAATCGGTGATGAACGTTGGCTGAACCAGGAACGGCTCGCATTTTTCACCGAAAATCTGGTCGATGATCTTCCCCTTGGCCATGGTACGGTCGATGGGAACATCCAGCTCCCTGGCAATCACGCCGAGTTCGTCTTCGTTTTTATCGCTGATGTCGACCCCGGTGAAATGTTCGATGGCTTCAAACATGGTGAATCTTTTCCATGGCCGTTTGAAATCGATGAGGTTTTCGCCAACCTGTACCTGGGTGGTCTGGTGCAGGTCGATGGCAATCTTCTCTACCATCTCCTCCACGAGGTCCATCATCCACTCATAATCCTTATACGCAACGTAGAGTTCCATCTGGGTGAATTCGGGGTTGTGAAAGCGGTCCATGCCTTCGTTGCGGAAATCTTTCGAAAATTCGTACACCCCGTCGTACCCGCCCACGATCAGCCGTTTCAGGTAAAGCTCATTGGCGATACGGAGATACAGGGTCATGTCGAGGGTGTTGTGGAATGTCTTGAACGGCCTTGCCGCAGCACCGCCGTAGAGGGGTTGCAGGATCGGTGTCTCAACTTCGAGGTATGATTTGGCATTCAGGTAATTCCGCATGGAATTCAGCAGGATGTTGCGCTTTACAAACACCTCGCGGACTTCAGGGTTCACGATCATGTCGACATAACGCTGGCGGTAACGCTGTTCGGGATCGGTAAAGGCGTCAAAGACCTCGTCTTCTTTTTCTTTCACGATGGGCAACGGGCGCAGCGATTTGCTTAACAGCTTCAGTGATTGAACATGGATGGTGATTTCACCCATCTGGGTGATGAAAACAAAACCGGTTATCCCGATGATGTCACCGATGTCGAGCAGTTTTTTAAATGCCGTATTGTATAATGTTTTATCCTCTCCCGGGCAAATGTCATCTCTTTTGACATAGAGCTGAATACGGCCGCTCTCATCCTGGAGTTCAACAAACGAGGCAGCACCCATGATGCGCCTGCTCATGATCCGGCCTGCGATGGACGCCTGCTGGTAAAGGGTGTTGTCTGCCGCGAAATTTTTCTTTATCTCAGCGGCTTTAACATTGACTTCAAATGTTTCCGGCGGGTAGGGGTTGATGCCAAGCCTGATAAGTTCATTCAGTGAGTTTCTGCGTATCGTTTCCTGTTCTGTTAATCCTGTTGTCATATTGCCGATATTTTCGGCAAAGATAAGGATTTAGGCCATAACATCGTGGAGGATAAGATGCGACTGCACTCCCTTGAACCCCGGGAGGTGCAGCCGGTAATATAGTAGGATGGTGTCGAGGAACTGGTTCCGGGATCCGGCGTTCGGGAATATTTCGCCATTTTGCCATATGCCGGTTACGCCGTTTTTCATTGGCTCTGTGCTGCATAATTCGAGCAGCCTGCTGAAAAGGCGGCTGTTTTCGGGGTCGAGGTAATGCGGGTGGCCAGGCACCACCGGTTGGAAAACTCCTTCCCGGAGATTGAAGATCCGGTGACTATCGGAATAGTTGTTTTGTGGTAAAATACCAAGGTACTCGCAAAGCCGGATGGCAAAGTGGATGTGAAAGCCGGAAACGCTGTCGTCGGTCTCATCCAGAAGCAGGCAGGTTTGCCAGAGAAAGACGAACAGGTCCGGGTTGGCCTCCTCTTCCCTGATAGCTTTGTAGATCAGTTCGTTGATAAACATGGCAACCGCGCTTTTGCGGATGTCAAACGGAATGTTTTTAAACGGGTGGGCCAGGTGGACCTCTTTTACCGACTGCAGCGACTGTTTCTCCTTGTGATAAACCACCAGGTCAAGCAGCGTCAGGGGCTGGAAAAGGCCAGCCTTGATTTTCGAACGGGAACTGCGGATTCCCTTGATGAGGTAGGACTGGAGCCCGAATAGTTCTGTATAAACTTTTACAATGATACTGGTTTCTGAGTATTTGAGGGAGTGAAAAACGATGCCATTGGTTGAATGAAGCATCAGTCGATGATGAGGATTTTGGTGACTACCTTTTCAGCTCCGGTATCATCGGAAGCAAAAACAAGATAAACCCCTGTGTGGGCCTTTTTTCCATCGAAATTTCTTCCATCCCATACCACCTGTCCGCCAAATACACCCGTCTGCGCATTGGTTCCGCTCAAACTGGCACAATTTGAACCGTTCAGGCTTCCGGCGTGGCCCGAATAAACCAAAACGCCATTCACGTCGGTTATTTTCACCTGTGCATTGTCAACAAGGCCCCGTACTGCGATGCAGCCATCATAATCTTCCTTTACCGGATTCGGGAATGCATATACGTCCTGGTTGCTCTCGCCGCCTGTCGTTGCAGATCCCCTGAAAGAGATCACGCCGTTGTCGGTTCCAAAAAACACATATCCGTCACTGTTCAAGGCAATGCAGGTAATCCTGTTCGACAACAGGGGACTGTTTTCGGCAGTAAAATGGAAGATCTCTTTTGTCCCGTCTTCCGAAAAGAGGTAAACTCCCCCGCGGTCGGTTCCCACCCATTTCTGGTTGGCACCGTCCACCGCAATAGATGTGACCGTTTCATTTTCAAGCAGGTACTGCACATAACTTCCCTGGGTGATCAGGATACGCTGGGCATCGAAATTTTGCCCGCTGAAAATATCCTCGGGCGTGTAAAATACGGCGATCCCTTTTTCGGTTCCGACCCAGATTTCACCTTTTTTATCTTCAGCCATCGTTAAAACAGTAGTACCCGGGATGTTCCCGCTTCCCACGGATGAATTTAAGAGTTTGAAGTTGTCATCAGCCGGATTGTCCGGCGTGCCGTTGTTGGTAAACACCATCAGCGAATTTGAGTTCATGGTTCCGTATCGCAGCTGGACCCAAACCTGGCCGTGTTTGTCCACGATGAGTTTGCCCATGTCGATCTCGATGGGGATGTTGTAGGCAGTCCAGTTATTGCCTCTTTTCAGGGAGAGGCAGTTGTTGGTATGCGACGAAACCGCCCATAAGTTTCCGCTTCCGTCAAAGGCAACTCCGCCAACGCGGACATCTGCCGTATCCGATCCGGCATAGTTGGACAGGGTGCTGTTTCCGGATGTAAACCGCCTGATTGCAGAGTCATTGTATATTTCGAGCACTCCTTTCCCGAAAGAGGCGGCAAAAACATGCTTTTTGTCATTCGGATCTATTGCAATGCTTACAATGGCATAGGTTTGGTTGAACAACGGACTGTTGTATCCTTCAAGGTTTTTCCAGTCGGAATTGTTGTAATGGTACACCTGCGGTTTATAAAAGATCGGGCTGTAGTTACTGGCAATTCCGCCCGGGGCTATATAGAGCTCATTCCCGCTGCAGGTCATGCTGAAGGCAAGCGCGGTTGACGGGCCATTCAGGCTTATGTGGTTTACAACATGCGTTGAAGGGTTGAAGCTTGCCAGCCCGGAATAGGTATCACCAACCCACATCAAACCGTCCTGGTCGGGAATGGCGTATTGCGGATATTCGGCACCGGGAACATTTGTAACCAGCTCAAAACTTGTGTTGAAAGCCTTGGTAAAACCATCATAGGCCACAAGCATATACTGGTCATTCGATTCGATATGCATCACCGGGGAATACGGTGCCTGTCCGAAACGGCTCCAGCTTCCGCCGGAATATGAACAAATCGTATCGCCGGCATTCGATCCTTTCTTTTTATTGACGAAAACTGTTCCGGCAAACCAGGTGATCGTACTGTAGGTGGCAGTCGTATCGATACGCGCATCTTTCCGCCACGAGGAGAAATTTGACAGGTTGGGATCATTGGCCAGGGCTTTGTAAATCCCCTGTTCGGTGGCGGCAAACAGCGTATCATGCTGGTCTTTGGTCATGGCAAGCACGTTGACCTGGCTGCCGTCTTTGCCGATGTAGTAAGTATCCCGTATTTCTTCCTTGTTCAAATCAAGTACAACAATGCCAAATCCGCAGGACAAATAGGCGTCTTTGCCGATAAAAAAGATGTTGTTGATGGTTTTATTGCCAAGAATGGGTTTGCGTTTGATATCTGAGATGTTGATGATCTCATTGTTCTTGATGATATCGATGTTCGCATTGGTGTAAGCGATTACGAGTGTTTTGTAAGCTTTGTTGTAATTGATGCAGCTGATCCCGATGTCCGACAAGCCCGAAATTTTTGTGATCCTTACAACACTGTTGTCTGTTTTGTCGACATAAAAAACGGCATAGGGGGTGGAGGCATAAATCCTGGTGCCCGCATCGGTCACCGAGTTGACGAGGGTATAGGGAAGCTCGTCACGCCATTGGCCAATGGGAACCTGCTGGGAATAAACCCGAATAAATCCTGAAAAAATTAAAATGCTGGTGAAGATGTAATGATAAAGTTTCATGATTACCGGTTTTCTGAAATGAACAATGGCAACGCTCAAAATGTGTTCAATCTTTGCTGTTCTGCGAAGGTTGCTGGACTTGTCGAAACATAACTGATTTTCTGAAGATTTATTGTTGAAAACAGTCTGGTTTTCACACAATCATCCCGGCAGCTACCGTTTCATTCGTCGTTTCATCGATGAGAATCAGGCTGCCCGTGATGCGGTTCGTCGTATAAGGATCAAAGCACAACGGTTTGGTTGTACGCAAACGGATCCGGGCAATGTCGTTCATCCTGATGGCTTTGTTTTCGGTCATTTTTTCCAGGGTGCTGATATTTAGCACGTAATCAATGTCCTGGATGATGCAGCGAACATCTTTGGTTGTATGCTTTAGTGCATATTTCCCATTAAGCTGCAAGGGTTTCTGGTTCATCCAGCAAATCATGGTCGTGATATCGCAGCTTTGGCGGGGAATGGCACCCACCCCGGTGATCATGTCCCCACGGCTGATGTCAACATCATCTTTCAGGGTAAGGGTCACCGACATCGGGGGGTGGGCTTCGGCAAGCGGGCCCGACAGGGTGTCAACCGCAACGATTTCGCTTTCAATCCCCGAAGGGTGCACCACGATTTTATCACCGGGATGAAAAAAGCCCCCGGCAACCCTCCCGGCATATCCCCTGTAGTCGTGGAATTCATCCGATTCGGGCCTGATGACATACTGGACCGGGAACCGCTGGTTCTTAAGGTCATGGTCCTGGCTGATGGGAATGGATTCCAGGTGGTGCAGAAGTGTGCCATCGGTATACCAGGACATGTTTTCGGATGGTTTTACAACGTTGTCGCCTTTCAGCGCACTGATAGGGATGAAACGCATGTCCTGGCCGGGAAATATCTGGCTGGCAAATGCCTGGTAGTCATTCTTGATTGACGTGTAAACCTCCTCGCGGAAATCCATCAGGTCCATCTTGTTGATGCAGACGATGATGTGCGGAATTCCAAGAAGGGCTGCGATAAATGTATGCCGGTGTGTTTGTTCGATCACCCCGTTTCGCGCGTCAATCAGGACGATGGCAGCATTGGCCGTGGAAGCGCCTGTAACCATGTTCCGGGTATACTGGATATGCCCCGGTGTATCGGCAATGATGAATTTACGGTTGGGGGTGGCAAAATAGCGGTACGCCACATCGATGGTGATGCCCTGTTCCCTTTCGGCACGCAGGCCGTCGGTAAACAAGGCAAGGTTGATGTGCTCGCTGCCTTTTTGAACACTGGCCCGTTTTACAGCGTCAAGCTGGTCTTCAAAAATCGATTTGCTGTCATATAAAAGCCGCCCGATCAGCGTGCTTTTTCCATCATCAACACTTCCTGCCGTGGTAAACCGCAGCAGCTCCATATCAAGATAGGCTTTAGAAGAAAATGTCCGTTCCATTAAAAATATCCCTCTTTTTTCCGGTCTTCCATGGCCGCTTCCGACCGCTTGTCGTCATATCGGCCACCCCGCTCGGTAACACGTGTTGCAGCAATTTCCTGGATGATATCTTCAACGGTATCCGCCGATGACAATGTCAGTCCGGTACATGAGATATCGCCTACCGTACGGCAACGGACCCTCCTGTATTCAACCTTTTCCGAAGGTTTCATCTCCATGAAGGGGGCGGCTGCAAGCCAAACGCCGTCACGGTGAAACACGTCACGCTCATGGGTGAAATAGATGCTTGGCAGGTCGATGTTTTCGGCAAGAATGTATTGCCATACGTCCATTTCGGTCCAGTTACTGATCGGGAAAACCCTGAAATGTTCGCCCATCCTCTTTTTCCCGTTGAACATGTACCATAGTTCCGGCCGCTGGTTTTTAGGATCCCATTGCCCGAATTCATCCCTGTGCGAAAAGAACCGTTCTTTTGCCCGTGCCTTTTCTTCATCGCGCCTTGCGCCCCCGATGGCGGCATCGAACTTGTTTACCTCGATGGCATCAAGCAACGTTACCGTTTGCAGCACATTGCGGCTGGCATTGATGCCTTTTTCCTCGACAGCCCTGCCGGTGTCAATCGACTCCTGAACGGAACCCACAAGAAGCCTTGCATCCACCGAACGGGCCATACGGTCCCTGAATTCAATGGTCTCCGGGAAATTGTGACCGGTGTCGATGTGCAGCAATGGAAACGGGATCCTCGCAGGGTAAAATGCTTTGCGCGAAAGGTGCACAAGAACAATGGAGTCTTTCCCGCCGGAAAAGAGCAATACCGGGCGCTCGAATTGTGCGGCCACCTCCCTCAACACATAAATTGCTTCCGACTCCAGCTCTTTCAGGTGAGTCAAATGATAATTGCCCATCGCCCTTTTACCTCCTAAGATTTTCCAAATACCCGCTGAAGAAATGTTTTACTCTTATTCGATGCTTCCTTGTCATCCGAGTAATATCCATAACCATAGCCATAACCATATCCCGAACCGTATCCATACCCGTATCCGTATCCATATCCATACCCGTAACCATATCCGTATGAACTCCGGTTGAGCTTGACATCGTTGATCAGGATAGCCAGGTTCGAAATATTCCGCTGTGCCATGTCGTGGATGATTGATCCGAATATTTTTTTATGGGTATATCCCTGGCGGACCAGGAACAGGTTGGCATCGGCATACTTCATCAGCAGGAATGCATCGGTTACCAGCCCCACAGGCGGGGTATCAATGATGATGTAGTCGTATATTTCCTTCAGCCGGTCAAACATTTCGGAACATTTCAGGGAGGCGATCAATTCGGCCGGGTTCGGCGGTACCGGCCCCGACATGATGATGTCAAGATTGTCGATACCCGAAAACTGGACAATGTCCTCAAGTTTGCTTTTCCCGATGATATATGAACTGATGCCCTCCTTGTTCGTCAGGCCGAAGTCCTCGAAAATTTTGGGCTTGCGCAAGTCAAATCCCATCAGCAGCGTTTTTTTGCCGTACATGGCAAAAATTAACGCCAGGTTGATGGAAATATAGGTTTTTCCTGCACTGACCATGTCGGCGGTTATCAGGACCGTCTGTTTTTCTTTGCCCTGCAGCAGGTAGTTAATGTTGGTTCTCACCGACCTGAATGATTCGGCGATGGAGGATTTCGGGGAATCCAGCACCACCACGGTGCTTGGCTTGTCGCTGTGGATGATGTGACCGACGATGGGGAGTTTTGTGAGTTTTTCGACATCCTCCCTTTCCATGACCTTGTCGTTGAAATAGTCCCTTCCAAAGATATAGATGATGGGGATCAGGATCCCCAGGATCAGGGCGATGACGTAATTCAGTGTCTTCTTCGGAAAAACCGGCTTTAACCCGATGGCTGAAGCCTCATCCACCACCTCGTTGTCGGAAAGATTGGCAGCCTGCGAAATCTGGGCTTCCGAACGTTTCTGCAACAGGTAGGTGTAGATGGCATCGGTGAGTTTGAACTTCCGCTCAATGCCGAATAGTACACGTTGTGTTTCAGGAAGATTGCTGATGCGCGAATTGATGACCGCCACCCGGTTGTTAACCTCTTTTAAGGCGATGTCATTTGAATTGATGGCGCTTTTCACATTTTCATACAACGCATTTTTTGTTGTTGCGATCTGCAGATCAATTGCCATCAGGCTCGGGTTCTTTGATTTGGAATACTGCGATGTTTCTGTCCGCTTCATATACAGATTTGTGAGCTGCATGGTCAGATCATTCAGTACCGTATTTTCAATGCCCATGGAAGCCGGAACAATGAGTTCATCAAATTTCTGGTTCTTTTCGATATACTCTTTCATATTCTGAAGGTACTTCGATTTAACCAGGAGAATGGCCTTTTCGTCCTGCAGCTGCATCATTTTTTCAAAAACCTGTTTGGCTTCATCATTCAGGTTCATGATCTCCTTGTTGGTCCTGAAAAGCATAAGGGCTTTTTCTGAAGCATTGAGCGAGTCGGTAATTCCTCTTAACTCGTTGTCAATAAATGCGATGGTTCGTGAAGCAACAATATTTTTCTTTTCCAGCCCTTTTGCAAGGTACTCCTTGGTGAGGTTGTTTAAAAACTCCACGAGCTTGTCAACATTGCCCCCTTTGAGCTTGATCTCTACAATCGAAGCCTCCTTGTTTATCGGTTCAATATTGAATGTCTTGAATTCTGTCACCAGGGCATCGTAATTCTTGAAAATGAATGAAAATGACCGGTTCAGGTCGACCTGCGGATCGAATTTTTCATTGAGGACCACCTTGAATTTGAAATGGCCCGACTGTATATCCTGTCCGAATGAATAGGTCTGGTCTACAACAACATTTTCCTTCCGGTCCTCAACCATTTTCCTGGTTGAAAAGTTGAAAAATTTGATGGATTCATCATTGGATTCAAGTTTGAACTTCTCTTTTGAGAGCAACCTGATTTTAAAAAACATGTTTACCGGTTGCGGGACTGAAGTGTCCAGGATCACCTTGAACGGGCTGTCAAGGTAGAGTTCCTTTGTCACAAAATGCTCTTCGGTGAAGTATGAAACCTCGAATCCTATTTTGGTGACCGTGCGGTAAGTAAGCGTATAGGACGACAGGATGCCGATTTCATTCTGCAGGTTCTGCATATTGTTGAACAGTCCCATTCCCAGAAGGTCCTGCGGATTTATTTTGTTTTCCGATTTGTCTTTGACAAGCACCGTGGTTGTTACCTCAAAAACCTCTTTTGTGTACTTGTTGAAAATGAAGGCAACAATAAGGGCGATGAAAATGGTAATGGCAAAGAAATACCAGAAACGGTAAAATTTGAAAAGAATGATCTTGTAATCAACGGGTTGTTGCTGCTGGGTTAAATCCTGGATATTCTCGTTCACGGGAAATTGTTATTTTTTTACATAATTGATCAGCAAAAGCGCAGTGGTAATCGAAGAGAGTACGATTGCCCAAGGGAAGGTGGATCCAAGTCCCCAGCGCTTGTAACCAAGCGGTGAAATATAAACGATGTCATTCGGCTGCAGGTAGTAATAATCCGAACTGAGTATCTGTTCACTGGTCAGATCGAGATAATGCACCTTTGAACCGCCGGGTTCCTGGCGGATCAGCGCTATCCGGCTGCGGTTTGCAAACTCCGTCATGTCACCTGCCAGTGATATCGCCTCAAATACGTTGAGGTCATCCTTGTATATGGTGAACTCTCCGGGGCGCATCACCTCACCAACCATGGTTACCCTGAAGTTGACGGTTTTAACCACCACGGTGGTCTCTTTGAGGTACTCCCCGATGAGTTGCTGCAAAATCGTTTTCACCTGGTCAACGGTCAGATCCTTCACCAGTACTTTGCCAACAATCGGGAAATCGATGTTGCCATCGGAATTGACACTGTAACTGTTCAGGTAGATCGAGGCGTCGTTGGCAAAGTCGTTGTATGAATTTGATCCCGACTGCTTGTTGAAAAACAGGAATGCCTTTTCATCAAGGGCGAAAACACGGATATACAGGTTGTCCTTTACCTGGATTTTGTAATCTGCATTGCGTTTGTTGGCATGAAAGTTGGCAGTATCCTTTTCCTGGATTTTCTGAAGATATTTTATTTTTTTCTGAGGTACGCAGGAAGACAGCAACAACGCAAAAAATAGTGAAACCAATGCGGATTTTGTGACCAGCGTAAGTATGTTTTTCATATAGTACCGTAGTTGAAAGGGCAAAAGTACAATTTTTTCAAACAACTTCTCCCAGTAATGTCGCAGAAGTTACGCCGGTGATCCTGACCATGACGTATTCGCCCGGGCCTGATAAGGTTTTGGTGAAAACGGCGACCTTGTTTTGTGAATTCCTGCCAAAGTACTGGCTGTCTGATCTTTTTGATTTCCCTTCAACCAGGATCTCGTATGTTTTACCGATCTCTTTTTTGTTGCTGGCAAGCGAAAGTTCCTGCTGCAGATCAATGATTTCCCGCAACCTGCCGTCTTTGACCTCCTCGGGGATGTTGTCGGCCAGGGTATCGGCCGCCAGCGTTTGCGGCCGTTCAGAGTATTTGAACATATAGGCGGCATCATAACCGACCCACTCCATCAGGCTGAGCGTATCACGATGGTCCTCGACGGTCTCATCGCAAAACCCTGCAATAATATCCGTGGAGATGGCGCAGCCGGGAATGATGTTCCTGATGGCTTCAATCCGTTCCATGTAATCTTCGCGGGTGTATTTGCGGTTCATCAGGTCGAGCATGTGGTTGCTGCCCGACTGCACCGGCAGGTGAATGGCCTTGCAGAGGTTATGGTTGCGGGCGATGGTTTGCAAAAGGTCGTTGGAAATGTCTTTCGGATGAGAGGTTGCAAACCGGATGCGCATCAGCGGGTTAACCGCGGCAACCTGTTCAAGGAGATCCGGGAAGGAGATGATACGGTCGGCATCTTTCCAGGAATATGAGTTCACATTCTGCCCCAGGAGCGTTATCTCCCGGTATCCCTTTTCAAACAGGTCGCGGGTTTCACGAACAATCGTCGTGGCATCCCTGCTGCGTTCCTGGCCGCGCGTCGACGGAACGACACAGTAGGAACAATAGTTTTCGCACCCGCGCATGATCGAGATAAAGGCGGAAACACCATTTGAATCAAGCCTTACCGGCGTAATGTCGGCGTATGTTTCATCAACCGACAAGATGGTGTCGATGGCCCGCCTGCCTGTCCCAACCTGTTCGAGCAGTTGCGGCAGGTGCCTGTATGAATCGGGGCCGGCTACCAGGTCGAGCAGCTGTTCCTCTTCCATGAGGGCTGTTTTGGTCCGGTCGGCCATGCATCCGAGCAAACCGATCACCAAACCGGGGTTCTTTTTCCGCAACGACTTGAAATAATGCAGTCTTTTTCGCACGCGGTCCTCGGCATTTTCGCGGATTGAACAGGTGTTGACAAAAATAATATCTGCCAGCAGTACATCTTCGGTATAGTGGTATCCGTTGTTTGTTAATATCGATGCAACAATCTCACTGTCAGAGATGTTCATCTGGCAGCCATAGGTCTCTATATATATGTTCTTATTATTTTTCACGATGGTGTATTACCTTATGGTCCTGAGACCGATTAAGCATAAAAATGAGGTGCAAAGGTAAGGATTAAGTTAATTGTCTTACTTTTGCACCGGATTTTGAAAATCTAACAAGGTATCCTGATGACAAAGAACTTAGTAATTGTTGAGTCTCCGGCCAAGGCCAAAACCATTGGCGGGTTTCTGGGGAAGGATTTTATAGTTAGATCGTGCATGGGACATGTAGTCGATCTGTCGAAGAAAGATCTTGGCGTTGATATTGAAAACGGATTTATTCCCAAATATATCATTTCACCGGAGAAAAAAAAGGTGGTTTCCGAGCTCACCAAGCTCGCCAAAGACTCGGAATGGGTTTGGCTGGCGTCTGACGAGGACCGCGAAGGAGAAGCCATTTCATGGCACCTGATCGAGGCATTGGGGCTGGATGAAAGCAAAACCAAGCGTATTGCCTTTCACGAAATAACCAAATCGGCCATCCTGGAAGCCATCGAGCATCCGCGGAGCATTGACAAGAACCTTGTGGATGCCCAGCAGGCACGCCGGGTACTTGACCGCCTTGTTGGGTTTGAACTCTCCCCGCTGTTGTGGAAAAAGATCAAACCATCCCTCTCTGCCGGGCGCGTTCAATCTGTTGCAGTGCGCCTGATCGTGGAACGCGAGGAAGAGATTAAAAACTTTCAGAGTACCAGTGCTTTTCGCATTGTGGGGGACTTTATCCAAAAAAACGGGAACAAGATCAGCGCTGTTAAAGCAGAACTGAACAAGCGTTTTGTTAAAAAGGAAGAAGCGGTCGCTTTCCTGCAGAAATGCATTGATGCGCAATATACCATCGAGGATGTTGACACCAAACCTTCGAAAAAAACGCCCGCACCGCCGTTTACAACGTCAACGCTGCAGCAGGAGGCCTCACGGAAACTGGGATTCTCTGTTGCCAACACCATGCGTGTGGCACAGGAACTCTACGAATCGGGGCAGATTACCTACATGCGTACCGACTCGGTCAACCTTTCGGATATGGCCCTCGCCATGTCAAGTACCGAAATTGCTGCCACATTTGGTCCCGAATATGTGAAAACCCGCAAATTCGCTACCAAAACCAAGGGTGCGCAGGAGGCACATGAAGCCATCCGTCCGACCTACATGACCACCAAAACAATTGAAGGGGACAAGTCACACAAAAGATTATACGAACTGATCTGGAAGCGCACCATCGCCTCGCAGATGGCTGATGCCGAACTTGAAAAAACCAGTGTCACCATCGGAGTTTCAAAGGCCACCGAAAAATTCATCGCCAAAGGCGAAGTGATAAAATTCGACGGGTTCCTGAAAGTTTACATGGAGTCGACCGACGATGACGAACAGAATGGCGAGGAAGGGATGTTGCCCCCGATGAATGCCGGGGAAAAACTTGACCTGAACGAGATGACCGCCCAGCAAAAATTCACCCAGCAGCCATCACGGTATACCGAGGCCATGCTTGTCAAAAAGCTGGAGGAACTTGGAATCGGGCGTCCTTCCACCTATGCCCCCACCATTTCGACGATTCAGAAAAGGGAGTATGTTGTCAAGGAGGAACGCGCCGGTTTTCAGCGCGCATATACAGTGATAACGCTGAAAAAATCTGCAATCACCGAGGAGGTCAGGTCTGAAAATGTCGGGTTCGAAAAGTCAAAACTCTTCCCGACCGATATCGGAACACTTGTGAACAACTTTCTTGTACAGCATTTCAACAACATCCTGGATTATAATTTCACGGCCAGCGTGGAAGAGGAGTTTGACGAAATTGCAGAAGGCAGGATGGTCTGGAACCAGATGATCAAAGATTTTTATTTCCCTTTCCACAAACAGATCGAAGGTACCCTTGAAAATACCGGGAAGGTGAGCGGGGAAAAACTTCTTGGAAAAGACCCTAAAAGCGGGGAAAACGTTTTTGTGAAAATAGGCAGGTATGGAGCCATGGTCCAGATGGGTGATGCAGATGCCGAAGCAAAACCAAAATTCGCCTCTTTGAAAAAAGGGCAGAGCATCGAATCAATCACCCTCGAAGATGCGCTGGAACTGTTCAAATTGCCCCGGACACTCGGAGAGTTTGAGGCGAAGGAAGTGGTTGTCTCAACCGGCCGGTTCGGCCCCTATATCCGCCACAATGCACTCTTCTTCTCCCTTCCCAAAGATGTGGATCCCCTTACGATAGAACTTGACCGTGCAGGTGAGATCATCCTGGCAAAACGGCAGGCCGACAGTCAGAAAATCATCATGGAGTTCACCGACAACAAGACATTCATCCAGGTGCTGAATGGCCGGTACGGTGCCTATATTGCCTGCAACAAGGAAAACTACAAGATCCCGAAAGGGAAAGACCCCAAGGCATTGACATTGGAAGAATGCAAAGCCATCATTGCTGAAACACCGCCCTCAAAATCCAAATCAAAGAAAAAAAAGTAATGTCCCATGGATATTTCGACTTTTTTTGAACCCCTCGACCGGAATGAATTTCCCGGTGCCGGGGAAACTTCCGGTCAGCTCCGGCTTGGCAACATCATCGGCATCCATACCGAAGCCGACGGGTTGCCTGACTACACCAACTGCAATATTGCGCTCATCGGCGTAAACGACGACAGGCGGTCAGTTGGCAATGAGGGTTGCGGCATGGCACCCAATGAAATCCGGAAGTATCTTTTCAGGCTTAATATCGGACCCTACCCCATAAAAATGGTGGACCTGGGAAATATTAAAAACGGATTCTCTGTATCCGACACCTATTTTGCATTAAGTTCGGTGGTTGCCGAAATGATTGAAAACAATGTCCTTCCAATCATCATGGGTGGCAGCCAGGATCTTTCATTCGCAAACTACCAGGCATACCAGAGCCTTGGACAGATCATCAATATTGTAGCGGTCGATCCCATGTTCGACCTTGGGAAATCGGACGAGGATATCAATGCACAATCTTACCTGAGCAGCATCATCCTGCATCAGCCGAATTACCTGTTCAATTACGCAAACATCGGGTACCAGACCTACTTTATCGACCAGGAAGCGCTCAAGCTGATGAAAAATCTCTTCTTCGACACCTATCGCCTCGGAATTGTACGCGATTCACTCGAAGATGTTGAACCCATTGTTCGCAATGCCGACATGCTGACGTTTGATATCTCGGCGATTCGCAATTCCGATGCACCGGGTAACGCAAATGCAACACCAAACGGTTTTTACGGTGAGGAAGCCTGCCAGATCGTAAGGTATGCCGGGTTAAGCGATAAACTCACATCCATCGGCTTTTACGAGGTAAACCCCAGGTATGACAAAGCCGGCCAGACGGCCCACCTGGTAGCGCAGATGATCTGGTATTTTATTGATGGCTATTACAACCGTGCCCATGATTTCCCGTTTAAAAACGAAGAGGATTACCTGAAATACCGCGTAAGTATCAGGGATCACAAGGAAGAGATCGTGTTTTACAAGAGCAAGAAAACCGACCGGTGGTGGATGGAAATCCCGCTGCCTGCCGAGCAGCGCATCAAGTATGAAAGGCACTACCTGGTGCCGTGTTCCTACAAGGATTACCAGATCGCCTGCGAAAACGACATCCCCGACCGGTGGTGGATGGTCTACCAGAAACTGATGTAGATTTCTGACCTGTTTCTTCTTGCCAGGGGGAGGTGTCCTACCCGAGCCTTTCAGGGTTTGCAGTCAAAAAGCTTTTCCATCCTGTGAATTTCTTGCCCGCTTCGGGCTGGCCGTTCTGGAAATAGTGGCACACTGCGGCAGCCAGCCCGTCGGTGGCGTCGAGGGTTTCAGGATTTTCAGTGATTTGGAGGAGATGCATCAGCATGGCCGCAACCTGTTCCTTGGAGGAGGCTCCTTTCCCGGTGATTGACTGCTTGATTTTACGGGGGGAATATTCAAAAATCGGCAGCGACCGCGAGAGGGCTGCCGCAATGGCAACACCCTGTGCCCGCCCGAGTTTAAGCATCGACTGGACATTCTTCCCGAAAAACGGCGCTTCTATTGACAATTCATCCGGATGATACTGCTCAATCAGTGAGATCATCCGCTCAAAAATAATTTTAAGCCGCAAGGAATGGTCGTCGTATTTGCTTAATTTTAGCACCCCCAAAGCGAGCAGGCTCATTTTGTTCCCGGTAACACTGATAACGCCATAACCCATGACGGTGGTACCCGGGTCAATCCCAAGAATAATGCGTTCGCCGGCCATAAAAAGGATGAAAAATTTGTCAAAAGTACAGAAAATAATGAACCTGCTGATCCAGCTGGGGATTTTTCTGGTGACCTACCTGTTCATCTATAATCAGCTTTTTAAAAAAACCGACCTCTCCGGGTTGCTCGTTGCCATCGAAAACGACCTGGTGAAGCCGGAGTTTCAGACCGGGCTGCTTCTTGTGTTTTCTCTCATGTTTGTCAACTGGAGCATTGAGGCATTCAAATGGAAGTACCTGATCGGGAAGGTTGAGGAGGTAAGTTTTTTCAAGTCTTTCCAGGCAGTATTGACAGGTATCAGCATCAGTTCCTTTATCCCGAACCGGGTAGGGGAGTTCTTTGGGCGCGTGTTCATACTCAAAACGGCCGGCAGGATTGAGGGAATTCTTATCACCGTGCTGGGCAGCATCAGCCAGTTGCTGATCACGATCGTCGCGGGTTCTGTCGGTCTGCTGATCTTCCTCCCGGGTTATATGTCAGGTTCGGGGTTCAGCGGCGGGTTGCTTTATGATAGCCTGGTGATGCTCGTGCTTGCACTGGATGTGATCCTTGTGGCACTCTTCTTTAAACTCTCCATCCTGACCCACCTGAAGGAGCGGATCCTGCAGAACGGGTTGAAGGGGTGGCGGAAATTTTTCAGGATTTTTGCATTTTATCAAAACCGGGAAATGGCCATTGTCATGCTGCTGAGCCTTGCCCGGTACATGGTGTTCTCAACCCAGTTTTACCTGTTGCTGAGGTTATTTGATGTCCGCATTCCATACCTGGACGCCCTGATGCTGATTGCCATCATCTATCTCATCATGGCAATCATACCCACCATTGCACTCACCGAACTGGGCATCAGGGGATCGGTGGCACTCTATATTTTCGGGCTCTATTTCGGACGGATGATGCCAATGACGGGCGTCAATAACCTTGGGGTATTTGCAGCATCAACCATGTTGTGGATGATCAACCTCGGGATTCCCGCCCTGATCGGAACGGTATTTGTTTTCCGCCTGCAGTTTTTCAGAAAAAAGAATTCCTGATGGAACCCCGGGAAATATTTATGGTGATCTTTCTGCTGCCTGCAGTGTGTTATGGGGCCATCATCGGTTTATTCACCTTTGGCCTGATCAGGATTCTGAAGCATGCACGGTTGGAATCTTACGGGCCTTCCGGGTTTGTTTCCGTAATCATTCCTGTGCGCAATGAAGCGGGCAATATCCTTCGCATTCTTGACGAGATGCTGCGGCAGGATTTTCCCGGAACAGGGATGGAGGTAATCATTGCAGATGACTTTTCCGAAGATGATACCATGAACCTGGCAAGAGGTTTTGCGGCCAGCCATCCCGGGTTCCCCCTGGTTCTTGCCGATTCCCCTCACTCAGGGGCAGGTGCCACCGGGAAAAAGAGAGCCATTGAAAGAGCCGTGGCACAGGCAAAAGGAGATATCCTCCTGTTTACAGATGCGGATACCGCCCGTGGCACAGGCTGGATCTCATCCATGGTTTCAGGTTTCAGACAGGCCGGGATCCGGATGGTGCTCGGGCCGGTCTGTTTCAGCAATGAGAAAAACATGCTGCAAAAAATTCAATCGCTGGAATTCATGGGATTGATGGGTGTTACGGCAGGCAGTGCCGCACTGGGTTTCCCGGTGATGTGCAACGGCGCCAACCTGGCTTACAGGCGGGAGGCATTCCTGCAATCCGGAGGGTTCAGCGGGAACCTTAAATACCTTTCGGGGGATGACCAGTTTATCATGGCATCCATCAGGAAGCACTACGGGAAAGGGTCGCTGCTGTTCAATGCCGCTGGTTCGACGGTTGTAAGTACCGGTGCGGAAGCCACCCTGAAGGGGTTCTTTAACCAGCGCATCCGCTGGGTATCCAAGAGCCGGGGCTACCGCGACCCGTTTGTTGTCGCCGTTGGAGCCGTAACCTATTTAACACATTTGATCCTGCTGGCAGGCATTTTGACCGGCTTTTTTATCCCGGGGCTCCCTGGATTTTTCCTCCTCGCATGGCTTGCGAAAATCATATTGGAGTTCCCCATGGTGTGGATCATGGGCCGGTTTTTCGGGAAAAGGGACCTGTGGGTGTATTATCCTGCCGCCCAGGTTTTTCAGCTGGTCTATGTGCCGCTGGCGGGGGTGCTGGGATTGCTGTTGCCCTATCGCTGGAAGGGGAGAAAAGGATGACCGGGGAGTTATAGATTGCCAAGCAGTGCTTCGGCTGCAACAAGGTCATAGGGGTGGGTGATCTTCAGGTTTGCCGGGTCACCGTCGATCAGGTGGATGGTTTCACCAATACTTTCCGCCACCATGGCGTCGTCGGTAAACATCTCCCGGAATCCCTGTTCGTAGGCTTTTTTGATGATGGCTGCATGGAAAACCTGCGGGGTTTGCACGATTTTCAGATCCGCACGATGAATCGTGCGGTTAGAGGACCTGTCATCTCCTCCTGTCAGAAGCCTGACCGACTCATTCACCGGGATCACAGGAATGCAGTTTCCAAGTTGTTCTGCTGTCATAAATGCTTCCCTGATGAGAGATTCGGATACCAGGGGCCTGGCCCCGTCGTGGATGGCAACCAGGCTATCGTCATCAATGATGGAGAGCGCATTCTGAACCGAATGGAACCGGGTTTCCCCTCCCGCCACCAGCTGATGTGGCAGGATGAATGCATGCCGCTGGCAAAGTTCCTGCCAGTTGGTGAACTCACCGGGAGGCAATGCCAGGACGATTGAAATACCAGGGCAAGCACGGTGAAAAGCTTCGATACTATAGGTCAGCATGGGTTTTCCCCCCAGGAGGAGGAATTGTTTCGGGGTACCGGTTTTCATCCGGGTACCCGTACCGCCTGCCACAATGATCGCAAATTTTTTCAACAGGAAATGAACTCGTGAGATCTAAACTCGCATGACTAAAGAATCAGCATCGGGTTGCCATAAGTGAAGAACTTGTATTTCTTCTCGATGGCCACTTCGTATGCTTTCATCAGGAGGTCATACCCGGCGAATGCGGCAACCATCATCATCATGGGCGACTGCGACATATGCAGGTTGGTGATCATGGCATTGGCAATGCTGAATTCATACGGCGGGAAGATGAATTTGTTGGTCCAGCCGCGATAGGGTTTAAGCGTGCCTGCAACTGTCACCGATGATTCGATGGCTTTCATGGTCGTGGTTCCGACAGCCACGATACGGCCTTTGCGGGCCATGGCACGGTTTACGATCTCGGCGGCTTCGGGTTCGATGATCATCTCCTCCGAATCCATTTTGTGTTTTGTCAGATCTTCCACATCGATGGTGCGGAAATTGCCGAGCCCGAGGTGCAGCGTGATTTCGGCAAAGGAGACACCCTGGAGTTCCAGGCGCTTTATGATCTCCCTGCTGAAATGCATACCAGCCGTGGGTGCGGCAACAGCACCTTCGTGCTTTGCAAAGATCGTCTGGTAGCGCTCTTCATCCTCGGAGGTGGCCTGGCGGTTATGGATTTTGGGCAGCGGTGTTTCGCCCAGCCGCTGGATGGTTTTTTTGAACTCCTCGTAAGGCCCGTCAAACAGGAAACGGATGGTCCGGCCGCGCGAAGTGGTGTTGTCAATTACTTCGGCAACCAGTGCATCATCGTCG
The DNA here is from genome assembly GCA_026391835.1 of Bacteroidota bacterium. Lineage (GTDB taxonomy): Bacteria > Bacteroidota > Bacteroidia > Bacteroidales > FEN-979 > CAIVAT01. Next base: position 1,426 of record JAPLDF010000037.1, on the reverse strand, counting down.
CCGAAATATAGTTTATTGCCAATCCTTATTTTGCGGGCGGGATCAACGAGTACGTCCCAGAGGCGTGATTCACGGTTTAATTCACGAAGCAGAAATACTTCGATTTTTGCCCCGGTTTTTTCCTTTTCCCCGTAAAGCCTGGCGGGAAATACTTTCGTGTTGTTGATGATGAAGGCATCTCCTTCACCAAAATAGTTGAGGATGTCTTTGAACTGTGCGTGTTCGATGGTTTGTGTCTTGCGATCAAGCACCATCATGGGCACCTCGTCACGATGTTTCGAAGGTTGATTGGCGATCAGTTCTGGAGGGAGGTGGAAGCGAAATTGAGATAATTTCATGGTTTTCTGCCGGTTAAAAAGGGTGGCAAAGGTAATGTTTTTTTAGAGATTTGTCAAGTGTTTTTTAATCAAACAGGTCAATGACCTGCTCCCCGGTGTCAAGGGCGAGATGAACCGCGTGGATTCCTTCCCTTTCGGCGGCTTCGACATGTACGAGGGTATCGTCGATGAACAATGTTTCAGAGGGGTCCAGGTTGCTCTCTTTCAGCACATGCCTGAAAATTTCAGGGGAGGGTTTCCTTAACCCGATCCGGAAGGATAAATATGCCTTCTCGAACAAGTCATCAAACCCGGCATAGCCAGACTGTTCCCTGAAATCGGCGAGGAACTTTGTGTAATGGATCTCATTGGTATTGCTGAGTAAAAAGATGCGGTAGTTTTGACGCAGGTTTTCGAGCAGCCGGATCCGCTCTTCGGGAATGTTGAGCAACAGGGCATTCCAGGCGTCATCGAGCTGGTCATCGGTAACAGGGTTCCGGAAGAACTTCCTGAGGGCATCGCGGAACTGCCGGGGATCCATTGCCCCGGTTTCAATATCCCCGAAGATGCCGGCAGAATCGGAGATCGAACGCTCGCGCGGGTCAAAAGGCGTCAACCCGAGTTCCATGAATGCCCTTTCGGTCAGTTTCACATCGATGTTGCAGATGACGCCGCCAAAGTCGAAGATGAGATTCTTAATCGATTTCGGATTTACGATTTCGGATTTCGGATTTCGGACAGCAGACAGGATGAGTTTCATGGGAAGAAGGCATTTAACAAAGGTTTGCAAAAATCGTAATAATTATCTATTTTTGCAGCCCTCAATTCGAAAATCGTCAATCGTAATTCGTAATTCGAGCGGGGCCCATAGCTCAGATGGTTAGAGCAGTAGACTCATAATCTATTGGTCCTAGGTTCAAGTCCTAGTGGGCCCACAAAATAACCTTAAAACCCGCGTTAATCGCGGGTTTTGCTTTGTGTGCCGTGCACACTTATAACCTTGAAGGTGCAAGTCCTTTATGGAGGTCGGTAGTTACCAACCATTAGCCAAGAGCAAGGGTGTCCGCTGCGAAGCGGAATCTGAAGGAAGCTGGAGGCAAAGTCCCGAA
>JAPLDF010000005.1 GCA_026391835.1 Bacteroidota bacterium | reverse complement strand
CCCTCAAATTACAGCAACTAATAATGAAATTTGGAAAGCGAAAAAGATAAAATATTTTGAAAAACAGATATTACAACTAAGAAAAACAGGTTAGAATGATGTTGATTATCTGTGACTTATAAAGAGTTATATAGTAGGGATATTATGTGGGTAGAATAGCATGTAATGGTGCAATATTTCGTCCCGTACGGGACGAAATGGCCATCCGAACATTCGATTTCTACCCGTATTTTGTGCCTACGGCACTGCGTTGCATTAAAACCTGTTACAATATAAAATTTATAAACAGTCATTTACTGTTGAAAATGTAGGCAACAAGCAGGTCCGGATTTGTACCCGTGTGTGTAAATCAAGCCGCACATTTCCTCAATTCAAAAAATCTTAGTAATTTTGAAAAATAAATGAAAATGATATCATTATAGGTTTATTGTTATCATACTTCCCATACATATTGTTTGGTTTTTCGGACAACTTTTTTTTGCAATTCAACGTCTTTTAAATTCACATACCATTCATCAAATCTGATTCGTACCATGAGAAAAGTCTCCATTATTTTGTTATTGTTTGCATTTTGTCTGAATTATTCGTTTGGACAGAATAACATATCGGCGCCCATTGTGCAGGCACCGGTTTATTTTGATGTTTCACCACCTTTACGGGATATGGTGAAAAATATCCCCAGTAAAGCCGGGACTTCATGGAAAGACGGAATCGTCAAAAATAAATTCAACATTCGGCCAAAGCCGGCAGGCCAGATGCCTGGCGGGTTGTCGGATCCATTCCTGCAGACGGCAGATGGGCCACTTGTGACAGATACGACCATCGCGAACTTTGAAGGAAATTCAAACACTGAAGGTGTTTATCCTCCCGATACACATGGTGATGTTGGACCAAATCACTATTTCCAGGTTGTCAACAGTCACTACGCCATTTACAGTAAAACGGGTGCCCTGTTAATTGGCCCCCTGGCCAACAGCAGTGTATTCACCGGGTTGCCCAACAATTCAAATGATGGCGATGCAGTCGTGTTGTACGACGAACAGGCAGACCGCTGGCTGTTTTCACAATTTTCCCTGCCAAATTATCCCAACGGACCTTTTTACCAGATGATCGCGGTTTCTCAGACCGGCGATCCTACCGGCACGTGGAACCGTTATCAGTACAGCTTTACCGATATGCCCGATTATCCTAAATTCGGTATATGGGGAGACGGGTATTATATGTCGATGCACCGGTTTACCGCAGGTGCAGGAAGCTGGGCAGGCTGCGGCGCTGTTGCCTATAACCGGACCCTTATGCTGGCAGGAAGCCCGGCAGCCACCATGGTCATGTTTACAAAACCTTCATCAGACGAAGCTTTTGGATGGCTTCCTTCCGATTGCGACGGGCCTTTCCCTACCGGGAACCCACCCAATTATTTCCTCTATGATTATGATGGTGCGTCCAATGATCATCTTGGGATCTATGAATTCCATGTTGACTGGAATACCACCACAAATTCTACCTTCACCAATCTTCTTTCACTTCCGGTGACCGCATTTACCGCAAACAGCGCCGGCATCACGCAGCCAGGCACCACCGTAAAACTTGATGTGATCAACGACCGAATGATGTACCGGCTCCAGTACCGCTCATTTGCCGGGTATTCCACCATGGTGTGCAACCGCTCGGTTGACATAACAACCACCGTTGCGGGCATCCGCTGGTACGAGTTGCGGAAGACAACAGGCGCATGGTCCATCTACCAGCAGGGAACCTATACACTTGCCGACAACAACAGCCGCTGGATGGGCAGTATCGCCATGGATTCAAGCGGGAACATGGCCCTGGGCTATTCAGTCTCCGGGTCAAGCCTCTATCCTTCGATCAGGTACACGGGGCGTAAGAAGAATGATGCCCTGAACCAGATGACCATTGCAGAAAGAGGGATTTTTAATGGCACCGGCTCACAAACAGGCTCCGCGGCGCGCTGGGGAGACTACAGTGCCATGAGTTGCGACCCCATGGCCAAGGCAACTTACTGGTTTACCACTGAATACTATGTCACAACTTCTCCTACAGGCTGGCATACACGTATTGCCTCCTTTAAATTTGCCAACAACCCGGTTGTCACAACAAATGATCCCACGGGAATCACCTGTACCGGAGCTACCCTAAACGGAAGCGTCAACCCGAATGGACTGGCAACATCCTACCATTTTGAATGGGGAACTACCGCGAGCTATGGCAACAATACGACAACAGTCGCTGCAGGTGCCGGCAATACAACGCTTACGGTCAATGCCCCCATTACAGGGCTCATTGCCGGTACAACCTACCATTACCGCATCGTGGCTGTCAATGTTGACGGTACCGGCAATGGCAACGACATGACATTTATTCCGTGTGCTGCCACTGTGATTACCACTGCGGCTACCGCCATCACCACAACCACCGCAACTGCAGGCGGGAATGTAACCTCCGACGGAGGGGGTGCTGTTACCGCACGTGGTACATGCTGGGGAACTGCCGCCAACCCGACCATCGCAGGCAGCCATACCACCGACGGGGCCGGCCTGGGGGTGTTTCCAAGCTCACTCACCGGGCTTCTGGCCAATACCACCTATCATATCAGGGCTTATGCAACCAATGCATCAGGAACATCCTATGGCAATGATCTGACCTTCACAACCAATTGCGGGGTTTATACCCTTCCTTTCAGCCAGAGTTTTTCGGCCACCACCATCCCGACATGCTGGTCGCAGACCGATAACCAGGGAAACGGGCAAATCTGGCAGTTTGGCGTAATTACCGGGCAAACTCCATTGCCAGCACTTACCGGAAATTATGCATTCCTGAACAGCCGCGCCTATGGTGCAGGGAATACGCAAAATGCCGACCTTGTTACGCCTACCATTGATATGACAGGTTATACGAACATTACCCTTCAATTCAACCATTATTTCAGGTCAACCACCGGAACATCCGGAACCGTGTCGTACAGCATCAACAATGGGACAACGTGGACGATCATATCAACCTTTACGGTGACCACCACAAACCCTGAAGCTTTCAGCCAGGTTATTCCTGCGCTCACCGGGCAGACCCAGGTAAAGATCAGATGGAATTATACCGGAACCTATGGCCGCTATTGGGGAGTAGATGATGTAAGTCTCACAGGAACAGCAGGTTCTCCGACGCTTTCAGTCACACCGCCAAACCAGAATGTCACTGCCCCGGCGGGAACGACGCCCTTCACTGTTACCTCCAATTCGGCATGGACAGCCACCAGCAACCAAACCTGGTGTACTGTTACACCTTCAGGGAATGGCAGCGGCACCATCACCGCCACCTATGCCCAGAATGTGCTTACCACTTCCAGGGTTGCCAATGTTACCGTGACTGTTACCGGGCTTACCCCTGTTGTTGTGACTGTAACCCAGGCAGGCGCTGCGCTTTCACTTGCCGTAACGCCTCCCAACCAGCCGGTTACAGCAGCTGCGGGGGCTACCACCTTTAGTGTCACAACAAATGTGCTCACGCCCTGGACGGTCACAAGCGATCAGACATGGTGTACCGTTACCCCCACGGGAACCGGAAACGGGACCATCAATGCGACCTACACCCAGAATGCATCTTTTTCATCGCGGGTTACAAACATTACAGTGACCGCTGCAGGCGTAACACCGGTTGTCGTCACCGTTTCGCAGGCAGGAACGGCTCCCACCCTCCTTGTCACCCCTCCCAACCAGAATGTTACTTCAGTGGCGGGCAATACATCCTTTACAGTTACCTCCAACTCATCATGGATCGTAACAAGCGATCAGACATGGTGCACGGTGACAACATCAGGCAGTGGCAACGGAACCATCCTTGCAACTTATACTGAGAATACAACGGCCCTTACGCGGGTTGCGAACATCACTGTGACGGTTGCAGGCATATCACCTGTAACGGTAATGGTAACCCAGGCAGGTATTACCCCAACACTGACTGTGACCCCTTCAAACCAGGATGTGACCGCCCCTGCAGGAAATACCAGCTTTAATGTTACAACCAATTCAAACTGGACCTCAAGCAGCGACCAGGGATGGTGTACCGTTACCCCATCCGGCACCGGTAACGGAACATTGAACGCCTCCTACCTTGAGAATGTGTCAGCCAGCCAGCGTGTTGCAAATATCACGGTGCTTGTCAACGGGCTTGGGCCGATCGTGGTAACCGTAACGCAGGCAGGGGTGACCCCGACGCTGCTTGTGACCCCTGGCAACCGCAATGTAACTGTTGCGGCCGGCACAACAAACTTTAGTGTTGCATCCAACAGCAACTGGACCGCGAATTCCGATGCTTCATGGTGTACAGTGACCCCCTCGGGAAGCGGGAGTGGAACCATTGATGCTGTTTACCAGGAAAATACGGGGATGAACCCGCGTGCTGCCATCATTACGGTGAGTGTGAACGGACTAACTGCAGTCACTGTAACTGTTTCCCAGGAAGGTCTTGTTGGGATGCCCGACAGGATCACAAGCAGCATCATGCTTTTCCCGAATCCCAGTACAGGTAAGTTTACACTCACTGCCTCTGATGGATGGCTCGTACCAATGGAAGTTGAGGTCGTGAACATGGAAGGCAAAATCATCAGCGTTTCCAATTGCTCCGGAAAGGACAGTTACACCTTTGACCTATCGGATCAGCCCAGGGGAAATTACTTTTTGCGGATCACAACTGCTGAAGGTACTGCAGTCAGGAAGGTTGTGGTGAAATAAATCTTCATCTACCTGATGAAAACGGAAAGAGGCTGTCTCGTACTTTTAAGACAGCCTCTTTTCTGTTTTAGGTCATAAGGTATACCAGCTTTGTGCCTTTAGGTACTTAAGATGGGTAGCATTGTCCTGATCGCATTCGATATCGTCCCATACGGGACGAAATACCACTCCCCCAAATACCCGCTACCCGGATTTAATCCCTGACGGGATTTATGGTTAATTTGAAATAATACAAAGATTGTCAATAATATGTGACGAGGTCCCCACTTTGAAGGAAATAAAAAGAAAAGAGGACGCCCTTTTGGGATGCCCTCTTTTCATATAACTTGTTAAATTCTTTTCTAATCTTCAGGATTCCCGGGAGCCAGGGAACAGTGATGGCATTATCCTCCCCGGGAATGAGCAGAATTCACTCAATTTGTTATTTGGATTGCAGCTTAATTTCAGTTTCCTTTCTTCTCATCTTATACACAATGAACCCTCCGTATACGGCTGCCAGGATAAGTGAAAGCCCAATGCCGTCTTCCAGTGGAGCATCTCCTGACGGGCCCTTGTTTCCTGATTCCCCATGATTGCTGGGTGGCGCTGGCGGAACCTGTGCAAAACTGACATTCAAAGTAGAAGTGCTGAGCAGGATTAAGCTTAAGAGCAGAAAGCTGGCTAGAGTTTTTTTCATTTTGTTATCTGTTCGTATTCGGATGAATAAATACTTTGTTGCTGTATGTTAGGTTGTTGCAAAAAAGTCGGCAAAATAGAATTCCGGTGATTGTATGAGCGTAACCCTGGCCCAGTGAATCAATGTTGCTGCGGAATTATTATTTCGTCTATAATAGCACAAATATAAACAATATTAACAGAATATGATGATTTATTTTTCCAATAAACCGGATTATTCGTTGAAAATAAAAGTAAGGTCGGCTTGTTTTCTGTCCTGTTATTTCTTATAGAGTTATTTCTAGTGAATGAATATTTTTTTGCTGTATGTCATGTCGCGGGTAAACAATGTTATGATATAGCATCCTGGAGGTACGGCCATGTCGATCCTGGTGGTTTGATCCATCATTTTTTTCTGAACCAGTTTCCGGCCTAAAACATCAAAGATGCAGATCGTCCCATCCGGAGTCCTTCCTGAAATGCTGGTTACAAAAACCGCATTGTTGAACGCACGAATGGAGAAGTTGCTGTTTATATCCCGGGTGTTAATTCCGAAAGGTGCCCCGAAATGGATATGAAAGCGTTCGGCATTGTCGCCCGGACCTGCAGAAAATGAATAGATGGGATTGTTCTTCAGTTCCTGGGTTGCCCCTGTTTTAAGGTCTTCGAGGATAATGCTTTTTGCGATATAGAAATTGCCGGTGCCGGTTGCCGACAGCGTGTAAGTGGCATCGAGTCCGGCTTTTATTCCAAGAGGTACCACCGAGTTTTCATCTACCGACGGGATCCTGTCGATGGAATAATCACTGCCGTTTTTGATGGAGTACAATTCCGGAGCTTCTGTGTACATGCTCCAGAATTTCCAGGAACCCCCGTTTTCAAAACCGGCATTCACAGCCACAATCATTTCGTCGCTGTAAGTGTTGGCCGAGGTGGTCAGGACCAGCCTGAGCGTGTTTTCCATGTCAGTGCTGCTCTTGAGCCAGGATTGCGAAGAGTGCACCTGTGCGGCACTGGTCATGGTCAGGTCACCTGAAGATGCTGCATTCACAAAAAATGCCTGCATCGGGGCGATATCTTTGGAAACGGAATTGGTACCCTGGCTTGCCGGGGCTGAATTGATTACCCCATAATTTCCGTTTGCCGGGTTCAAAATCCACATGTCATAATAAGTGCCGCCATTCTGGGTCAGGCTGGTACGTGTCCATCCCGAAGTGGCCTGCCAGTCGAGGGAAGAGGGGTAGGGATTGCCGACAAGGTTCCATGCATTACCCCCTGCGATAACAGCTCTTGTAACTGTTGTTGAATTTAACGCACCCGTGTACTGATGGGTTTCCGGAGAACCTGTTGCAATGTTCCAGTCGCCAGTGTAAGCAGCAAGATACCCTCTTCCCACTGTAAAGTAGGGCGTGGCACTTCCAAATCCGGCAACACTGCCGGAAGCATCCACTTCCCTGGCATTGTAATCACCTGCAACATTCTGACGAAGATTAACCCAGTAAAGCTGATCTGTCAAATTTGTGTTGGGGTTCCAGTAGTAAAAATCCCAGTTCCATGGTGCAACACCAAAAGTGAGGGGGTCTCCGGAGGGAGCCGGGGCGAAATTTGGCCAGATCGCCTGTGCCGCAACAGGAGAGGACAGGAAATGCCATTTGAAGTCATTTACAATAAATCGCTCAACTGTTGCCGTACCTCCTGCCGTGAGGTTTCCATTGTCGATGAGCGAGGCACCCGATTCAAGCGTAATGTTATGGCAGGTTCCTGCCGAGGTGATTGTCGGGAAGTTCGTAACCACAGGAATGAGAACATCCGTGCAGGAATAAGGAACATAGGCCGGTGTCCAGTTATCGGCAGTATGCCAGTTGTTGCTTATACTGCCATTCCATGTTGCTGAAGTAAGAACGGCAACCGTTCCCGTGCCTTCGGTAAAACCCCCTGTACGCGGGCAATAAAGACCGGTAACCGAAACCAGTGCATAGGATGTCGTGACTGTCGGGTTGGTATTTACATTGAAAGCACTTCCTGAACTTATCCCGGAGACAGTCCGGTTAGCCGCACCATCGTTATAAATAACCTCAAACGGGCCGGTTCCAGCAGTGGCAGTCCAGGTGAGTTGTCCTGTGCCACCCGGACAAATTGTGTTTCCCGACAGGGTTCCCTGGGGAAGCGCATATACCGTTAATGTTTTCGCATCAGATGTGATACTTGAACCGCAATCACGGCTCACAACCACCCTGTAGGCATATCCATTCATGCTGTACGATGGGTTTGTAATGGTTAAAACTGAAGAAGTGGCATTTGAATACATCCCGCCATCTGTAAGAGGTGTGAATGTTCCTCCGGTTCCGGTGGTGCTTTCGTCCCATTGGTACGATAACCCGCCTCCGCTGGCAGATATGGTGAAAGTCGGGGCCCCTGTTCCGTCGCAGGATGTTGCGGCTGAAGGCTGGGTGTCTATTGTCGGTGGGTCGCATTCAGAGCCGGCAGCAAAATTGCCGAAACCTGACACCCCGGTTGCCGTAAAACTGGGGGAGCTGAAACTTGCTGCCAGGGCTGTGTTGCTTGAACCATCGCCTGTAAGGATTTTCGCTGTGCTGGTACCAGATGGCGTAAACGGCGATCCGTCGAGTGTCAATGAAAAGGCATAGGTTGTCGCTCCGGATTGGGATATCGTCCAGTGGCGTCCTGTCTGCTCCGTAACGTTGGAAGGTAGGGATCCGGGCAGCGTGGATTCAAACTGCTCGGTCGTTACAGTGCTTGTCAAATCCAGGGCTGTATAGTTTAAAGTCAACAGACGGTAATTTCCACCCTTTCCTGTCGGGAAATCTTTCGACCCTGTTGCGCAATAGATCCTGGCCAGTTTGCCATCTATGTATTTTGAGGCATTGGCGTTTGCAATGCTTCCCGAACATCCAACCGTAAGTGTGTTGCTGCCGGTGGTAATCAGGCCGCTGGTAAGATTCAACGTACCGGTCACCGTTTCGTTGTAGCCCAGTGCCACACCGCTGGCATTGTCAACGGTAAGGTTGCTGAAAGTGGTGGTGGCGGTTCCGCCGAGTGTTTGCTGACTAGTGCCGTTTAGATTTACCGTACCAACTGAGAAACTGCCGGAAGAACTGCTGGTGAAGTTGCCGCCTACCGAAAGTGTGGTTCCCGATGCAACTGCAGAACCTGCCAATGAGAAATCTTTGCTGATAACAAGGGTGGCTGGCAACGTTTTTGTACCGCTTCCGCTTAAGGCCAGGTTGTAATATTCATTATTGCCATCCGGTAAGACAACTGTTTGAGCCGCACCATTGTATTCAACCGTATTGTTGGATACATCACAATACCAGGTACCGGTCTTTGTCATTGTATTTTGAATTTTCACAGTACTTCCGCTGGCGTTTGTCAACCCGGCACCTGAATTTATTGTGAGATTGTAAAACCGCCCGGTACCGGAAACCGTAGCCCCGGCATTGGCAAAAATCACCGTACTTGTCCCGGGATCGTTGCCATTGGTATTCTGGTCTTCCCAGCCGGCGCTCAGACTGTTTTCGATGGTGAGTGTATTGGATCCCATCACCAGAACTCCACCCGAATAGATGGTCAATGTGTTAATTGAAGTTGTACCCGTTGGTAAAACCGGGGATAGGTTATGCGTTGTAGTGGCATCGGGAATGATAATAAAACATGTATTATCCGGAACATTACCTGCTGGTGACCAGTTGGCACCATTTGTCCAGTCTGTGTCCATATAATTGCCGGTCCATGTTAAGTACTTTGTTGACCCATGATTGGCCAATTCAAAGATGGTCCTCCATGTATGACCGGGACTTACATACTGGAAATAATTGATCGGAATATTTGACATTCCAATGTAGTTGTTGGTAAAGTCATAAGCAGCCCTTCCATGCTCGTCCGGAGAGGATGAGCCACCATCAATGTCATAATCCCATGTGACCAGGTTGGCTTCAGTATTCGAATTAAGTTCAGCATCCAGGTAGTGGTAATTGGCAATGACGTAGCAGTTGGTACCTCCCTCCGGCAAAATTTGAAAGCTTCGCTTAACTGCACCGCTGAAGCCGCCAGGAGCTACCCCGATTTTAATCACCATGGTTACAGAGGATGGATAGGTTGGGGAACTCCCGGGCGTAAAAGAAATTGTTGTATACTGATTGCCAAATGAATAAGTAGTGTTTGCAACAGTCTGGTAGTTACGTGTAACGATACCGGATACATCTCCTGCACCTGTGGTGGTAGCTGACGGGCCCATATAGAGGGTTGACGAGGTGATGCTTGCCGGTACTGCATTGCCCGATGAAGGGTAACTGTTCCAGTTAGTTACCATTTCCAGGCACCCATTGGTGGCTGAAGGATTGGCGGCGGCAAGGTTCAATATTCCGTTCACCGTTATATCTCCGCTTGCGGTTGCGCCCCCCGTCGTGCTTATGCTAAGATTGTTGTAGGTTCCCGCCATCGCTTTTTGTGCAGTGGAAACACTGTTGTAGTTTACCAGTCCGCCCCAGGTTTTACCGGTTGTCAAGGGCGATGATGATGTGTTTTGTGTTAAAAGTGTACCAGAATGACTTGCAGAACTAACAACAAGGGCAAAGGTTGCCATATCCAGGATAGTGCCTGGGTTGGTGGTTAATGTACCGTTTACCGTGATCCCGTTCGATGATGAGGTACAGGTGCCTCCTGTATTGGTTATCGTGAAATTATTGAAAGCACTGGCTCCGTTGTTGATGGTCTGTGCCCCTGTTCCATTGAAAGTCACTGTGCTGCCGCCAGGTGTGAAGGTACCGCTGTTTGTCCAGTTTCCACTCACAGAATGAGCGTAAGAACCCGCACTGAAGTTAGCTGTTATGCCAACATTCCCGGCTACGGTTAACACTCCGGTTGCCGTTTTGGTACCTGCACCGGTAAAAGTAATATGGTTGAAATTGCTTGCCCCGATATTGCCTGCACCGGCGCCGTTAAAATTAATGGTACTGCTGCCCGGGGTGAATGTCCCGTTGTTCGACCAGTTGCCGCCGACAGTGTGTGTAAAAGTAGCTGCACTGAAGGAAGAACCAGCATTCAGTGTGAAATTCCCGCCTGTATTGATAACAGCCAGGGCTGTGGCGGATGCCGTTCCCGACATCGTGAAATTACCTGCCGTATTCAATGTAGAAGCGGGCAATGTCTTGGTACCGGACCCGCTTAAAGTCAAATGACCATACGTTTCGGCCGTGACAATTTGTGCGGAGCCGGCATAATCGACAGTGGATGTTGCTCCGAAAGTTTTTGTACCACCTCCTGAAACTGTTGCCATCGTGGTTGTGCCGGATAAATTAAGCGTGGAACCGTTTGCAACATTCAGGGTTTTTCCGGAAGCAAGCACAACTGCAAAACCGCCGTTGTCAAATTTACTGCCTGAAGCAATGTCCCCTACCACAAGGTTTCCTGTGACATTTGTTGCTGATATGGCAGCACTTGCTGTTGCCCCGCCTGCACTGGTATTGTTGATGGCCAGGTTGCTGTATGTCACGGAACTGACACCAACGGGTATGGTTTGCGCAGATGTTCCGTTGAAGTTAACTGTCCCTGTCGACGGGGTAAGGACTCCAAGGATATAACCAAAGGTAAGGCTGCCGCTTATGTTCAGTTTCCCGGCCCCGCTGAAGACTACCTGGCTTTGCGCGGCGGCCTGCCCGTTAAAATACAAGTCCGCAGTGGTAATAGTCCCTGTCGAAATGTTGACCGTGTTGACCAGGGAGGCAGATGCATTGGGGGTCAGGTCACTGTTCGCCAGCATCAGCATACCGCCGATTGTTATACTTCCGTCATTTAAATTTATGGCAGATGTGGCTGTTGCGTTTGGACGATTCATCACAAGATCATGTCCAACGGCCAGAGAACTTGTGCCTCCTGTTGCAAAGGTAAGTGTCGCAACTGTTGCGGCACTGTAATTTCCCATTGTAAGGTTTCCGCATACTGCGGAATAACCGGCTGGAATGGTGACTGTCCAGCTGTTTGATCCTTCACCAATATACACAAGGTCACCCGATACAGGTACCGCCGCCCCGCTGGCACCGCCCGAAGTTAACGACCAGGTCGAAGCAGAATTCCAGTTCCCGGCAGCAACAGCATAACGGTTGTCCCCAACACTTATTACGATTGCACAGGTGGTGTTCCCGGCGCTGTTGGTCGCAGTAACTGTGTAGTTTGTCGAAACAGTATTGACAGTTGGTGTACCTGTTATGGCCCCGGTTGAGGTGTTAAAACTTAAGCCTGTTGGCAATAATGCCGGCAGGATTGAATAACTGGTTACACTTCCTGTCACCGTGGGATATTCCGGTGTGATTGCGACATTCAACGGGAATACAAATGGAGAGTTATATGTTAAATTTGAAGGGGCCAGTAAACTGACATTTAGGATGCCCGTAGTTCCTGCATTAAAATAGGTTGTAGGTTTGTTTGCCGCGGAAGAATTAATTCCCCCGTAGGAGGTGCCGCTGGTCTGGTTTACTCCTCCCAATGTCAGGGATGCCGCAGATGAAGTAAAGGTTCCTAAATTCACATGGGCACTGGCAGGTACAGACATGTTCCCGCTGATGGCAATGGCATTGCTGAATGTAACACCGTCGGTGGTGATGTTGTTGAGTGTTAATGTGTTTGCTGCAGTTACACCATTGCCGGTTACCTGGCCTGCTACTGCGCTGTTGTAGGTGTAATTGGCTGTCGGATTGTATGACCTGGGTCCGTTCACCTGGACCGAGCCTGTTGCACCTGAGGAGGAGAGCCCGCCCGTGTTGGCTGTAACAATGGTTGCCCCGGCACTTAAGGTGAATGAGGTATTGTTGGTTCCTGTGAGGACTGATGTTCCCATATCAATGGTAGCGCCGCTGGCAACCGTAAACTGGATGGCGCAGGTTGGCGTGGTTGCCTGGGAGGTAATAGATGCCGTGGGCGAGATACTTACTGTTTGGACCGATGTCCCCGTGAAGTTAAAGTTGACAGTGGATCCTGCTTGTATGGTAGTTTGGGTTAATTTGCTTGTGCCCGACAAGGTAAAGTTACCTTTTAAATTGATCGCTGAGGTTGTCGGGGTTGTCAGTCCGTTGTGCATGTCAAAAATTCCGGCAGATAAAGTGAAATTGCCATTTATATTTAAGACACCAACAAACTGCTGCCCGGAAATCCTCATGTACAAGGTACTGCTTCCGGTTTGGGTGATGGTAAAATTGCCCTGTACCGTTACACTCCCTGATGCACCAAACAAACATACCGTATTTGTCATGGAGGTCGGATTAAAGGTAACATTACCAAATGTTTGACCAATAAAATTGGCAAAAACGGTTGCTGATGTATATGTCCCTGTTATGTTTAAATTGGAAGTGGCAGCCCACGTGGAGGCGGTTGACCCTTTGGGTATTGTCACTGACGAGGTAGCATGGTTGTAGGTGCCATTACATGTCCAGGAAGGCGTTGTGATTGCCCCCGTACTTTGATTTGTGTAGGTCCCGTTTATGGTAATACTGGTTGTCGCACTAACCGTCCTGGTTGTTAACGGGTTCAGCACGCCGTTGGCATCAATGGTAATCGAAGCACAAGTGGCATTCGCACTAACTGTTATTGTATACCCGCTGCCTATGTTAGCAATATCACCAGCTTTCGGAAAGGTGCCGGTGTTGGTGGTATTGCCATAACCAATAGTGGACCACGTGGCAGGGGTGCTCCATGCTCCGTTGGCTTTTGAATAATACGTTGTTGCCCGAACCATTGTGGCTGAAAACAATAAGGCTAACACAATAAACGGGACAATTTGTAAAGATTTAGTTTTCATAGTTATTTTTTTTACTTGTTTTTTCACTGGTTCGTTCTTGTTTTCAGATGCGCGACCATAGCATTCCAAAACAGGAAACAGTCTGAAAGTCTTATTCAGTCAACTGTATCCACATTTCACAAATCAGACATGAACAGCCAGTCTGCGATTTTATAAAGCATTACAAAACTATACGATATATGCTTTTCAGACGTAAGGGGAACAGGCATTTCTCTGTAGGGCAAAGCCGGATTTTTTTGTAGGTGTTTGCCCTACAAAACGGCAGGTGCAAGTGCTGTAAACCAATTCAATCAGGGTGATATTGTTATAAGTAACCTGCGCAAGAAAGCCTTGAGCACAATTTCACAAATGGTTCGAAGATATGAGGACCATTTGGGGATCAGAAATCGAAAGCAACCCTGACATATTTGAACTGCCGGGGATTTTCGTTCCCGGGTGTTTTTTCGAATACCCCGGCCGGATTCAGTATTTTTCAGTAAATCTTTAAGACTGTTTAAAATTGTTTTTAAATCCTCCTGACTTCTGACGCTTCTCTGTTTGAGTGCGATGACATTTTTCAAGTCATTGAATTTGAGTGATATAAAATTCATAATTGTGACTTTTACCGCGCCAACGCCCATTTTAAATACGAAATACAACGTACAAAGTACAAACGAAAGTGTGAAGTACAAAGTTCGAAAGACGAACAAAGGCCTGCTAATCCCAAACTTTGTACTTCGTCATTCGTACCTCGTACTTCGCGGTGTACCTTACTAAATGTCGGAAGTCAGGAAATCCTTTTAGGGATATTATGTGGGTAGAATAGCATGAAATGGTGCAATATTTCGTCCCCTACGGGACCAAATGGCTATCCGAACTTTCGGTTACTACCCGTATTTTATGCCTACGGCACTACGTTGTACAAAAGCCTGTTACAATATGAAATTTTTTCACCAGTCAATTAGTGAAGAATTATTTTTTTTGTAAAAGTCCGGTTGCCGCTGACCATCGTAACCAGGTAACAGCCTGCAGGCGCCGCCAGGTCGATCCTGGTTGTTTGATCATGGAAGCTTTTCTGAAGGAGTGTCCGTCCCAGGATGTCGCAGATGTAGATATTCATGTTCCTGCCTGAAACATTTGTGATGAAGACTGAATTATTGAACGAACTGATCGTGAAGCCGTCCGGATTCTCCTGTGTGCTGATTCCGAATGGTGCGCCGAAATGGAGATGGAACCGTTCAGCATTGTCGTTGGGCATCGCAGTGAAAGTATAGGAAGGGTTGCTTTTTAACTCCTGCGTTGCACCGGATTTCATATCTTCGAGAATGATGGTTTTCGCAAAGAAAAAGGTTTGGAGACCTGAAACATCCAGCGTATAGATTGCATCGGCGCCGGCTTTGACGCCGATTTTGACGATGGTGTTTTCATTTAAGGATTGCATGCGATCGATAGAATAATAAGTACCATCTTTTATGCTGTAAATTTCAGGCGCTTTGGATTGCATGCTCCAGAATTTCAGGGAGCCACCATTGTCATGTTGGGCATTCACCGATACGATCATCTCATCGGCGTAAATATTGTCGGAAGAAGTAAGGTTAAACCGGAGCAGATTGTCAGCATCTGCAACTGTTTTAAGCCAGCTTTGGTCGGAATGAACCTGGACTGCGGTGGTCATGCCGAAGGATCCACTGGCAGAAGCCAGAACAAAAAAGGCCTGCATCGGCGCAATGTCTTTGCTGGTAAAATTGGTTCCGCTGCTTCCCGGGGTTGAATTGCATACGCCATAATTGGCCCTGGCATCATTGTATATCCACATATCGTAGCCTGCACCGCTGGGCGTAAGATCTGATCGTATCCAGCCCGAAGTGGATTGCCAGTCGATGGCGGAGGGATAGGGATTTCCTGCAAGGTTCCACGAATTTGCACCCTTGATTATGGGATAGGATTCATCCCCGGCGTTTATGATGCCTGAAAACAGGTGTGTCTCGGGTGACCCTGTTGCCACATTCCAGTCGGCAGCGTAAGCAACAAGATATCCCCTTCCTTTTGTGAATGAAGGCGGAGCGCTGCCATAGCCGGCATCGCTTCCGGTTGCATCAATGGCGCCATTGTTGTATGTTCCTGCATTATCTTTGCGCAGGTTTACCCAGTACAACTGGTTGGTGGTGCTGGCATTTGGATTCCAGTAATAGAAATCCCAGTTCCAGGGAGCTGTTCCAAACGAATTGCCCGACGGAGCGGGTGCGAATTCAGGCCAGATGGGCTGGTTTAAAACGGGAGAGGAGAGCAGGTGCCATTTCAGGGTATTCGGAATGTACCGCTCAACTGTCCCCTGAACTGCATTGCCGGCAATCAGCGATCCGGTACCCGAAGCAGTGGATTTGATTGATAAACCGTTAATTCCTGCATCGTTGACCAGGCTGGTGTTTACTGTGAGTTTTCCATTGCCGGCTATGGTCATCCTGCCGGCAGTTTCGATGGTGAAATTTTTAACTTCCGCCAGGGATGACAGGACAGGGGCGTTGAGGATGGTCGTGGCATCGGGAATGGTGACATTGGATGCAGACGACGGGGCCCCTGCCGGGGTCCAGTTTTCGATCGTGGTCCACGAACTGCTTTGTGAACCATTCCAGGTATATGAAGTTAATTCTGCTTTTGACAAGGTATTCTCCAGCGTGCCGAAACTGGTTGGAAAATAGCCTATGTTTACGTTCGCTATTGCTACCCAGTTGTCTGCTGCATCCATCGCTGAACGGCCCCATTCATAGGTCCCCGAAGGAGGGCCGGGGGTGCCGTTCGTCCACTGGACCAGTTCGGTCTCCATGTTTCCGTTCAGCTCGCCATCACGGTAATGATCGGCAATGGTTGCATAACAGTTGCTGCCCCCTGTGTGAATGAAGTCGTATTGACGGGTTATTGCTGCAGGTTTCCATGACGGGGAGGTGCCGATGCTGACTTTGGCCCGGATTTGCGACGGTAAGGTCCCTCCCGGCAGGAAGGTGATGGTGGTAAATTGATTTCCAAATGTATAAGGAGTATTGGCCACAAAGGTCGACCGTGAAATAATCCCGGTTACATCACCGGCCCCGGTGGTGGTTGAACCGGCGCCCATAAACAGCGTTTTTTGCTGGGAACCATCCCACATGTCCAGGCTGCCTTTTGTTGCTGATGGATTATCTCCCTGCAACAGGAGCGTGCCATTGATGGTGAAATCACTGCTGGCGGTAATTCCGCCTGTGCCGGTAATGGCCAGGTTGCTGACATCCGTTGCGAAAATTGAGGCAGGAAGCGTTATGGCTGAAGTATTGGTAAACACCAGTGCTGCAAGGTCATTCCCGGCATTGATGAATCCGCTTGTCCGGACAGGGGAACTTCCGGCAATGGTTAATGTATTTGCACCAAGGGAGAGGGTTCCGTCAGCCAGCGACAAGATCCCGTTGACGGTCATGCTTTGATCACCCAGGGTCACGCCACCGGTCCTGTTGATGGTCAGGTCATTGATGACTGGTTCAGTTGAGAACAGGCTGGATGGAAGCGTAATTGCACTTGTGCCATAAAAACTTAATGACGACAATGGGCTGACGGTGATCTGCCCGGCTGTTTTACTCACAGGCCCGCCAATTCCGAGGATGTTCCCGACGGGGTTGAGATTTCCGCTTACAAGGTTCAGAACGCCGGAGATATTGACATTTGAATAGAGGTTGACGCCGTCGGTGTTGCCGATGGTCAAATTGTCGAACGTCGTGGCTGATGTTCCTGAAATTAGTTGGGCTGAAGTTCCGTCCAGGGTAAAAGTACCTCCTGGTGATACGGAGAATGTGCCTTGATTGTCAAAATTCCCGCCGAGAGTATGGCTGAAGGTCCCGGTATGGAAAGTTGTACCATTCCCGATCGATAAGTTTCCGCCGATTGTCAATGAAGCGGCGGCAGTTGCTGCAGCCGATTCTGCAAGGATAAAGTCACCGCCGATGGATAAAGGGGCTCCCGGCATCGTTTTCGTACCGCTCCCGCTGAGTATCAGGTTGTGATAACCGGTGGTTGGTCCGTTCGGATAAACAACTGTTTGACTGGTACCATTGTACTCTACCGTATTGTGATTTGATGCCGCGTTTAAAATACCTGAAGCCGATAGTGAAAGCGTGCCTGCGATCCGCATCGTATTCCCGGTGCCAAGCGTTAATTTGGCGCCATCTGCCACGGTTACATTGAAGAAATTTGTCGGATCCGACATGGTCGCCGAATCGTTGACGAAAACGACCGTACTGGTTCCAGGGTTGAAGGTCCCCATATTGTCCCATGCACCGGCATTCCCGTCAATGTTTAATGTCGTAGCTGTACCGCCGTTTAAAATTCCCCCCGGCTGGATCAGGATGGAACCAATGGTAGCTGTTGCAGGGAGCTCAGGGTCATTGGGAGTCGTGGTTGCATCCGGAATAACAACGTGATTTCCCGCATCGGGAACGACCCCTCCAAGCCAGTTGTAACTGGCAGTCCAATCGCTGGTAGCCCCAATCCATGTAAAATTTGAGCCGGTTGAAGTGCCGATGGTCCAATACTTGGAATCAAAACTGCTTTTAGCAACATAGGTCAGGCTCAGGTTGGCTAACCCAACCCAGCCCTCCGTTGTATTATCATTGGACCGTCCATGGTCGTCAACATGGGGAGTTGAGCTTGACTTGTGATAATCAAACAGGTCCAGGTTTCCTTCTGTGGCTCCATTGAGTTCTGAATCAAGATAATGCAGGTTCAGCGTTACATTGGTTGCACCGGATCCCCCGGTTTGAATAAAATCGTAATACCTCCAAATTGCGTTGGGTTTCCAACTTAGATTTGAAGAGGTTAAGGTTATTTTACAACTCAGCGAGGAGGGCAGGATACCACCTGCTGACATATTGAACGTGGTAAACTGGTTTCCGAAACTATAGGGGGTGTTGGCGATAAAACTATTTCGTGTGACGATCCCGGTTACATCTCCTGTTCCGGCAGTCGTGGCGCTGCCTCCCATGGTGAGGGTTGTCATTGCGGCGCCGTCCCACATATCAAGGCAGCCGCGGGTGGCCGACTGGTTGGGGGTTGCCAGGTTCAGGATGCCATTGATGGTAAAATCGCCGGTGGCTGTTATCCCGGCTGTACCTATAATGTTGAGATTGTTTATGGCTGCAGAAAAAATGCCAGCCGGCAGCGTGATCGCCGCGCTGTTGGTGAATGTCAGTGTGGAAGATGCATTGCTTGCGTCGATCGTACCGCTGGTCCTGGTGGGGGTATTGCCGGAGATGGTGAGGACATGGGCCCCCAGTGTTAAGGTGCCGTTGGTAAGGGCAAGGGTGCCGGCAATATCTGCCGGACCTCCAAGGGTTATTCCATTTGCGCGGTTGATGGTGAGATTGTTCAGCGAAACCGCGGGTAACGTTGTACCTGCACCACTCCCCCCAATGTTGATGCCGGAGGAGCTCCCGCCGGTTAAGGAGCCGGCAAGGACAGTGATGGCTCCATCCAGGGTAAGGGTATTCGCGCCGATCGCAAAGGCTCCATTGGTCAGCGTGAATGTTTGTGCGATAGTCAGTGCGCCATTCAGTGTCAACCCGCTGGTGTTGTCCAGGTTGACCGCATCAGCCATGTTGCCTGCAAACACGCCGGAAGGAATGCTTTGGGCAGAGGTGCCTGTAAAGAGAACCGATGCTGATGCAGCCGTGGCGTCTATTTTTCCACTGCCGGTAAAGGTGAGGCTTTTCGTGATCGTGAGCTGATGGGCCCCGACCACCAGGTTGTATGCGCTTGCATTGATAATATCACCAACAATTCTGTCCCCGTCTAAAACACAATGATGAACAGGGGCTGCATCAAATGTGATGTTCGCGCCCCCGGTGGGGACCTCATTCTCCACCCAGTTCCCGGCATCGGCGAAATTGTCGCTGAGCAAACCCTTCCAGGTATAGTTGTTTCGTTCGAAAGCGCCCATTTTAGGCGTAATGCTCCGCACAAGTCCTGCGAAGTCTGTGGTGATTCCCGTGCCTGTAATCCCGGGCAAAGTAGCTGACGTGTAATAATTAATGGCCGCGGTACCCCCGGGATTGTTGAACCCGGGGTTGATGCTTAAACTGTGGGTGTCCTGGCTGGTCCCGAGTCTCCATGCAGCAATGTCATTTTTGTCCTGGGTCCCGATGTTGCCGAACATTGAATTGGTCCCGGTAACCAGGTAGTCGTTGTAATCGATCGTTACGTTTGCGATCCCGGCCAGGCGAATGGCATAATGATATCCCGGGGTGCCCCCTGAACGGGCATTATAGAAAATGTTATTCCTGAAATCGCGGGTATTGTTGTTCGTGACATTGTAAAAAGCATAGGTTGGAAGCGTCGCACCCGAAACAGCCCCCCCGATATAGACGGTGTTGAACCATACATTGTTATTGTTGCCGGCATTCCCATTCTCCGAGATTCCGTAAATCCTGTATCCGGCCGTAATACCTGTCCCAAGGTTGATGATGTTGTTGGCGATGGTCGAAGATCCCGCATAAATTTTTATGCCGGTCATAACTGCCGACCCTGACGCGTTGGCAGCAAGGGTGAAGCTGTGTATGAAATTGCCTGAAATTGAATTGGTTCCGGTGGTTCCTCCGTAGTAATACAATCCGGTTACATTCACGGCACGGGACCCTGTATAGTTGCTGTTTAATGCGTAAATCGTATTGCCGGTGACTGTTTGATCGGCATTCGTACTTAATTGCGAAATGCCAATAATTGCAGCATTGTTAGTCACATCATTGCTGGGACTGGCAGTTGATAAATCATGGATGGTGTTGTTTTGAATGGTATTTGACCCTTTTGATGTGCAAATGCCTCCAATTTGCCCGTTGGTGGCATATTGATACGCATGGGCGTTGGTTAAATTGGCGATCACGTTGCCGGTTATCACGGTGGAGCCAATGCCGCTGCTGTAAATTCCATAGACGCTTTGGGCCGTACTGGAGGTATTTGCAGTAATTGCCTGGATACTGCCAGCCGTACTTGTACTTCCAACCAGGTTGTTCGTGACCGTAAGGGAACCGGCCACATTTCCAAGTTTGTAAATCCCGGTAAAGGAATGCGGAATATTGGATGAGGCGCCCTGGGTGGTGACGGAACCAATCATATTGTTTGATACCACGATGGTTCCCGGGCTGTTTACATAGATTCCGTAAGCGGTTGCTGAATTGCTTGCATTTGAATTTGTAAGAACGATGGAACCTGTTCCGGAAGGTGCGCCGATGATATTCCCGGTGGAAGTACCAATGTTGATATTACCTGAGTTCGCATCAATTCCCATCCATGGGATGTCATTGCTGCTGGTCACATTGAAATTGCGGATTGTATTGTTTTGTACGGAGGTTGGGGTGGTTGTTCCGACATCGAGGTGGATGCCGTAAAAGCGCACCGACTGTAAGGTGTTGATTGTAAGGGCTGTGCCTCCGCATGACTCGCTGCTTCCGCCAATATAGTTGTTGTTAATATTGAAGCCGTTGCCTGTGGCATTGTTAACCCGGATGCAATAATAGGAAGTTCCTGCAACAGGCACAAAGGAAGTGGTTTCATAAAAACTGTTTCCAACAACATTCCAGCTGGTTGATGCGCTGAAAAGATAGATTCCATAAGATGTTGCACCGGGTCGGAGAAAGTCGTAAAAACTGTTGTTTGATAACGTGTTGTTGCTGTTTTCACGGCCTGAAGTGCCATAGGAGTAAAGAACATAGTATGGCCGGTCGGTGCCGTTAAGTCCTGAAAAATTGCAGTTGTCAATCAGGTTGCCATTATTGCCACTCCCTGAAGATGCCCCGGTCATCAACACAATACCACTGTATATGCCTGTTGCTCCTCCTTTTATGGTGCAATATTCCAGGGTGTTGTTTTCGGCCGAATTGATAAACCGGATGGTGGAGGTGTTGGAAGTGGCCGAGAGATTCGAATTTGTGATGGCCAGGCTTCTGGCAGAGCCTGTGGCGTTCACCCTGCCGTCGATGGTGACATAGTCGGCGCCGTTAAGATCGATCAGGGGGGCTTCAAGATTTCCGGAAATGGTAATACCGGTAACTGTCGGGTATATGATGATCGAGGTATAGCTTGCGCCGCCGCTTCCGCTGGCATTCAGCGAAGCTGATGCAGTCTCAGTGGTATTGGCCTTGATCCTGAGTTCAAGCGCCCCGGTATGTGTCCCGGCGTTGATCTTGTCAAAGGAATCCTTCAGCCGGTAATAGGTGGCCTGGTATACGCCCGATTTATAGACGTCAATATTGAGGCTGAGCGATCCTTCAAAGGCGCCAATGGTGGGTGTGCCTGCCCTGTTGACCAGGAGGTAATCGGTTGGCACAGTGCTGATGGTTGTTGCTTCCAGCTTGTCGGACAATGGTTTGTAGTTGATGGCAGCAGTGCCCCCCGCGCTTGCAAGCAGAGGGTTGATGGCCAAGCTCTTGGCGTCAAGTCCGGGGACAAGGGGGAGTGTGTTGAGATCAAGGGTGTTGTAGTGTCCCAGGAAGCCGCCCGTTCCGGGGGCATAATAGTCGTTATAGTCCAGCGTCAGCAGGGCGTTATCAGAATAGTCGAAAAATGCGGCGAAGTGTTTCCCGGTGGCTCCGTTGTTTGAACGGTAATTTTCAAAAATGTTGTTTCTGAAATTCCTGGTATTGGTCGATACGGCGCTGAACAATGCATAGCTGTTTGATGAACCTGCAGCAGGGGAGCCGCCGATGTATACCGTGTTGAAATAGAGATTGTTGTTGTTGCTTGCTGTCCCCGTTTCGTAAACCCCGTACAAAGTTGTCCCGGTATTTCCTCCTAAACTGATGATGTTGTTGGCATAGGTGGTCTGCCCGGTATTGATCTTGATACCATAGACAGAGGCGCCTGATGAAGAGCCCGATACCGACAGACCGTGAATGAAGTTGCCGGTAACGGTATGCGAATTCGCTGTGTACATGCCCGTTGCACCAAAATATATTCCGATTACACTGCCGGTAAAGGAGGTGTTTGTGTTGGATAAATTAAAGATCTGGTTGCCGGTGATGGTTTTGAGTTGATTGGTCCCCGTGAGGGCGATGCCGCAGATGGATGCCGTATCGGATGCATAGGTGCTGGCATTGGCAATGGTGAGATCATGGATCGAATTGTTCGCAATGGTATTGTTCCCTGATGAGGATTTGATCCCGATGATCATTCCGGGGGTACCGGTGGCTGAGTTGGTGGTGCTGTTGGTAAGGTTGGCTATCGTGTTGTTGCTGATGGTAAGCAGGTTGGCTCCGTTCGTGTTGTTGATGCCGATAACACTTTGTTTGTTGGCAGAACTGGTTGAACCGGACCGGATGCTGTTGGCCGTGACGGTGCTGCCAATCGTGTTGTCGCTGATGGACCCGGTGCCCGTGTTGGTTTTGTTAATCGCGTATATGTTGCTTGCAAGAGCTCCGTCGTTCTCTGCAAGTATGGAGCCTATCTTGTTGTTCCGGATATTCACCAGGCCAGAACCTGCTATATTGATTCCATAAACATTGGTCCCGGTCGCGCCTCCGGTTACTGAAATGGAACCGGTTCCGGTTTCCGCGCCAATCGTGTTGCCCGCGGTGGTTCCGATATTCACGGAGCCCACCGTAACCTGTATGCCTGTCCAGGTGGCCGCACCTGAGTTGCTCCAGGCGATGTTCCTGATAAAGTTATCCTGGATGCCCGTTACCGTGCTTACTCCAACATTCAGGTTGATGGCGAAAAATATGTTATTCTTCGCATTGGTTTTTGTCCAGGCAAGTCCGCCGCATGCCGGTGACCTTCCGCCGATATAGTTCCCTGATAGGATAAAACCGGTTCCTGAGGAGTTGTCAATTTGAATCGCGTTGTAAACGACATCAGCATCGGGTGCAAATCCGGCGGAGGTTTCATAAAAACTGTTTCCCGAAATGGCCCAGGCCGTAGTGTATGAATAGAGATGTATTCCACAGGACGGATAAGAGACATTCAGGAAATTGTAAATATTGTTGTTGCTGACAGTGTTCTCGCTGTTTTCAAAGCCCGGCGCCCCCAGTGAGAAAATTGCGTGTGTCGCCCTGCCGGCGGCATCGCTCGTGATATCGTTGTTGTCGATGGTATTGCCGTCGTTTCCGTTGCCCGAAGTGGAGGTGGAGAAAAAGACGATCCCTGATTTATTGCCGGAAGATGAACTTGTTTCAGAACCTTTGATGGTGCAGTACTTTACGGTATTTGATTCGGCGGAGTTGATAAACCGGATGGTTGAAGCAGTCGTGCCTGTACTTGTATTGATTATTGTTAAATCTTTGGCAGCACCTGTCGCATTCACCCTGCCATCAATGGTTACATGATCGGCGCCATTCAGGTTAATGAGCGGACCGGCCACACTGCCGCTGATGGTGAGGTTCGTGCCGGTGGGGTAAATGGTAACTGTTGTCCAGGTGCCGGCATTCAGGCTGTTGGTACCAGTTTCGGATAATGAACTTCCTGTGATGGTTATGATGATTGTGTTCCCTGTCTGTGCCGTGCTGTTGATGGCCAGGAATGCGCCAGTAGCGTTGGTAAGGGAGGTGTAAGTGCCATTGGCGCCTGTTGAACCGCTGACGGTTACCTGGGTATATGCCTTTTGCAGAGATCCCCAGGTCAATAAAATTGCCAGTAAAAGTAGTCGTTTCATAACCTTCTGATTAACATTAATTAACAAGGCAAAGCGGTTGGGCGTAGTCCTGCAACTGTATATCTGTTAACAAATATTCAAATATACATATATTTCATGTGAATTAAAAGTTAAAAACGACTCCCGGGAACAAAAGGGCGCCCTATTGGTACGCCCTTCACCGGGTGCGCCATTCTCCATGAATTTAATATAAACCGGGAATTGTTTATAAGAGTCCACCGGGCTTCCCGGGGTTGTGTTCCCATGAACAATGAACCGTCTTGCCTTATCGAACACAATAAAAGTGGCATTAGTTTGCCCGTTTTCTGTTCCGTTGGCTGCAAGGTCAAATTCCTGGGAAGGCAATACATTGTACCAGGTTGTACTGATAATTGATGCCGGGTTTACCTTGGGCAGCTGGAATCGCAGGTTCCGCCAATCACAAGGTTGTCCAGCTGCGCCGTTGAACTCCCACCGGTTCCGGTCCATTCCATTTTGACTTTATATACACCGTTCATGGTATGGACAAGCGAAGATGAATGGGTTTCACCGTCAATACAGGTATAGGTCCATATCAATTGTTCGGCCAGGGACGGAAAACTCACCAGGGAAATTTTTAAGGTTCTTGTCCCGTCGTATTTTTTCACGGCATGGTCAAAGGAGATTTTATCGCTGCCATACTTCGTGATCCATGGTGAGAGCAGAACGCAGG
This sequence comes from Bacteroidota bacterium, assembly GCA_026391835.1. GTDB lineage: Bacteria > Bacteroidota > Bacteroidia > Bacteroidales > FEN-979 > CAIVAT01. The sequence goes on along the minus strand of JAPLDF010000005.1, from coordinate 61,035 downwards.
GGGACTTCTGGCCAAGGTTGTCGGTTTCACAAACGCCGGTAACATTAAATCCGTTGTTGGTGACCTTTGTTTTAAATTAGTCGTTGCTGACCACTCTCAGCCGAAGCAATCACCGGTGCATACGCCCCCAACCCCTTGACTTATATCGGCATTTTGTGTATATTTGGGAAATGATAGGGGGTTGATGTCCCTGATTTTTTATCTTTGATTACCGCTCCGCTGCTGCCACCCGCTACCCGCACACGCAGTGACCCCCCCCGAAAAGCCTTGTTATACTGGCAAAAACACGTATATGATTTCAAAAAAACCTATTATGAAAATGATGATTTTCACCCTGTGCATGTCAATATGCCTGTGGGCCAATTTAAAAGCCGAAAATCCGCAATGGCTGGTTTATACCTATGGAAATGCGGTAAATGCATGTGCCGAAGAGGATAATGTGTTGTGGCTTGGCACGATAAGCAACCTCGTAAAATTTGACAAGGCCACCGGTGCCAGTGTATTTTACAGTACATCCAATTCAGGCTTGCCGGTTAATGAGGTTTATTCAATAGCCATTGACGGGAGTGGGACAAAGTGGATTGGAACAGCAGGCGGAGGATTGGTGAAATTTGACGGGACAACATGGACAACCTACAATTCGTCAAATTCGGGACTGCCCGACAACCTTGTTCATTCAATCGTCATCGACGGGAGCGGAACGAAGTGGATCGGCACTAAATATGGCGGATTAAGCAAATTTGACGGGACAAACTGGACAACCTACAACACTTCCAATTCAGGATTGCCAGACAACTATGTAGTATCAACAGCCATTGACGCAGGAGGAACGAAATGGATCGGAACCTTTGGTGGCGGAATGACTAAATTTGACGGGACAACCTGGACAACTTACAATTCGTCCAATTCGGGCCTGCCCGACAACAATGTCTTTTCAATTGCCATTGACGGGAACGGGACGAAATGGATCGGCACCTATGGCGGCGGGCTGGCAAAATTTGAAGGAACAAACTGGACAACATTCAACAGCTCCAACTCAGGATTGCCTTATAACTGGATTTATTCGGTCGCCATCGACGGCAGCGGGACGAAGTGGATTGCGACCCTGGGCGGAGGACTGGCAAAGTTTGGCGGGACGACCTGGACGACCTATACCACTGCAAATTCAGGACTGCCTGACAATGATGTCCAGCCGGTAACCATCGACGGCAACGGGACAAAGTGGATCGGGACATATGGTGGCGGACTGGCTGAATTTGACGGGGTCAATTGGACAACCTTCAATACCTCCAGTTCAGGATTGCCAGGTAACCAGGTAACTTCAACAGCTGTTGACGGAAGCGGGATGAAATGGATTGGCACTTATTCCGGTGACGGGCTGGCGGGTTTCGACGGAACAAGCTGGGTTGCATACAGTACCGCTAATTCCGGACTCCCCAATAACGACATCAATTCAATTGCCATTGAAGGCACCGGGATCAGGTGGATTGGAACCGATGGCAGCGGACTGGCCAGGTTTGAAGGGACAACCTGGACTATCTACAAACCGTCCAACTCAGGTTTGCCAAGTTATTACGTCAATTCTACAGCCATAGACGAAAGCGGTATAAAGTGGATTGGGACCCGGTACGGAATGGCGAAATTTGACGGAACAACCTGGACGAAATTCAACACATCAAATTCGGGATTGCCCGACAATTTTATCAATTCCATCGCCATTGGCATAAACGGCACGGTGTGGATCGCTACGAACAATGGTCTTGTGGAATTTGACGGTGCTACCTGGAAAACTTACAACACTTCCAACTCGGGCATGCCGGATAACATTGTCCAAACCATTACCATCGACGGAAGCGGGATGAAGTGGATTGGAACAAAGTATGGCGGATTGACAACGTTTGACGGGACGACCTGGAAAACTTACAACATGGTGAATTCAGCCATACCTGTAAATGATATACATGCAATATCCATCGACGGAAACGGGACGAAATGGATTGGAACCTTTGGTGGCGGACTGGCGAAATTTGACGGGACAAGCTGGACAATCTACAACAGGGCCAATTCGGACCTGCCCGTGGACTGGGTCAATTCAACGGCCGTCGACCTGAACGGGACGAAATGGATCGGAACCTCCGGGTCGGGGCTTGCTGCTTTCAACGAAAATGGCATCCCGACATCTGCCAAGACCGAAGCCGTGAAAGGGAATGTTTTAAAAGTGTATCCGAACCCCGCATCCTCCGGCATTACCATCGAAACAAACCAGAAAGGTTCCGTGACCATCCTGGACCTCTGCGGCCGGCAACGCATCACCCGCCCGATCGCCGGTCCCAAAACACCGGTTGACCTCAGCACCCTGCCCCGCGGGGTTTATGTTGTGCGTTTGACGGGAGAAACGGGCATTGCCGTCGGAAAAATCATAAAACAATGACAACAACGAGGATCAGGCAGATGAAAAAGATTTGTGTCATTTTGATTGCGGGTTTAATGCTTTCGTCCATGCATGGTTGCATGTATTACTATAAAGTACATACGGTTAAAAACATCACCCCGCGGGAGATAAAAAATTTGGATTCCCTGTTTAAATATTTAATTTTACACCAGGGAGATTCGGCATGGCACATCGAAAACATGGGGATCAGCAATAGCCAGGTTTCCGGAATTTTATCCGTTCTCCCGGCCAACCACTTTAAATTCCGGAATACAAACCCGGAAAAAGCAAACAGATACCGGTATACCAACAAGCATAACGAAACGTATGTATTGAATGAGGCGCATATTTACCTCTCAAACGATACACTTATCCCTGTTTTTGGTACCGGCAATAAGATTGGATTTGATTGTTCAACCATAAAAAAAATTGAAATATACTATAAAGCCAGAGGTATGACTACGGCCTCGTGGGTTTTGCCGGTAGTTCTTCCGCTCAGCTTCCCAATAATATTGTTTACGATTCTGACCCTGTCTGGAGGGCCGGGGTCATTTTCACTCAGCCAGTAAATTCCTGAAAAGTGTCACCTGGAAAAAACACCCGCTTTCACCAGTTTTCACCGAATCAATCTGGCCACCTCACCAGATTGACAGTTAACAGCAGTCCGGCCCTTGTGCAAAGTTGAAAATAGTTGGTAATGTTGAAAAATATATAACCGTTATTTTCGTTTACTCCTGCCTGCAAATGGCGTCACCAGGTTTTTCGGCACCGCAGTTATCGGTTGCCGTGTAAGGAACCAACGCTACCGTTGATCAATTAATGCATGAACTCAATGATTCGAATTAAAATATGCTGCATCAGTTCGGTAACTGAAGCGCAAACAGCCATAACATCCGGGGCGGATGCGATCGGACTTGTGGGCAGGATGCCCTCCGGCCAGGGGGTAATCAGCGATGAAATTATCTGCGCAATTGCCAGATCTGTCCCGCCGCCGGTGGCGACTTTTTTACTGACCTCAGAAACCTCCAGCGGCGGGATCATCTCGCACCACAAAAGGGTTAATACCAATACGATCCAGATTGTCGACGCGTTGAAACTCGGCTCATACCGGGATGTCAGGGACAAACTGCCCAATGTTAAAATTGTCCAGGTCATTCATGTCCTTGGTGAGAAATCAATCGAGGAAGCGCTTAAAATATCTGAAAAGGTTGACCTTCTGTTGCTTGACAGCGGGAATCCCAACCTGGCAGTGAAGGAACTGGGAGGCACCGGGCGCACGCACAATTGGGCGATCAGCCGTAAGATCGTTGAGCAGTCGGGGGTGCCGGTGTTTCTGGCCGGCGGGTTGAATGCCGCGAACATCAGGGAAGCCATTGATATCGTTCAGCCCTTTGGAGTGGATGTATGTTCCGGCGTCCGTACTGATGGTAAACTAGACGAGCGGAAGCTGGAGGCGTTTTTTAAAGCGTTACCTTAGTGCCCTGGTGCCTTTGTGGCATTTTCTTGTATTCGGATTAGCCCCAGGCTTAATTCATGAAGAATTCCAGCGCGATATTTTTGAGTGAAAAACAGCGGACCTCGACAGGGATCACGGCAAATTTCTTAAATTTGTCATATGTCCGACCAAAACCCCAGATCCAATACTGAACCCGAAGAGCACACGGAAACGATCATTGAAGTCCCGGCCGTCAGGTTCGATGACAAACTGAAGGAAGAAATCCTGGGCCAGATCCATGAAGAAAAAGCTGTCATCGTGCATTGTATCTACCATGCTGAAATTGACGGAAGCATCAGGATATGGAGCTCTACATTCCTGATTGACAAAGCCTCGGGAGAGCGAAGCCATATGCACCATGCCGAAAATATCACCCTTGCTCCTGAATGGACCCATGTTCCCGCAGGGAAATCTTACCGGTTCACCCTGATCTTTGCGCCCCTGCCCGGATCATGTGCGTTCTTTGATTTGCTGGAAGATATTCCCCAGGCTGGTGGATTTTTCATCCGGAATATCAAAAGGAACAGGAGCGATATTTACAACGTTGTTATTTAAGTTGTTGGCTGACAAACAAGTGCTGTAAAAATATAACCCATGAAAGTAATCGCAATAAACGGAAGTCCGAAAAAAGAGGGGATACGAATTATGCGTGTTTTGGGAAAAACCATGGCCTGGCTGATGAAAATGAAAGAGGTTGCACCAGGTACTATTCAACCTCCGGTACCCGAAAAGAAAGTTGTTACAAATTTTATCAGGTAGAATTCGTTAAGTCGTTGTTTTACCCGGATATGATCTTTTACTTAGAAATCAGAAGCAGGATATTAATAACCAAACTTTAAAACCTTTCTTGAACAAGTTTCCTTATTGACGTCAGGCAAGTCGCAGGTGGAGGTTTTGTACAAGCCTTCAGGCGTAACGTCTCCGCCAAATCAACCCATTCTGACCTGCAACTGGCCCCTATTTACCATTGCGGCAAAAATCAGAGTGCGATAAAACCCGAAGCCACCGGCAATGCTTTCCAGCATCAGCGTTTTGTTAATACAAGTTTTAACTTTAGTTATAACAAAAGTCTTGCGTATTCTGTTCGATGTCGTTATCTTTGTCCATAATTATGTCTGCGATTATGTATAGAATTATGTCAGCGTAAATGTCTTGTTTGAATATAATTAAATATGGAAGCAAAACTTCATAGGGAATATCCTCACTTGCTGTTTAAAAAGAATTGGGAACTATCAGAGGCTACCTGGCTTTTATTAGGACAGTGTGAGGCTTATATCAATGCGATCAACAACACTCCGATCCTTCCACATCATTATACCGAACTAATGAATGTTGCCTTATTGAAAGGAGCTCAGGCAACAACTGCCATTGAAGGTAACACCCTTTCTGATGAAGAAATTCAGAAAATGATGGCGGGTCAAAAGTTACCACCAAGCAAGGAATATCAGGAAATTGAGGTGCAAAATATTCTTGATGCATTGAATGAATTGCTCACAGAGGTTGTGGATGGGAAGGTCGATCATATAATCTCTGTTGAGCTCATCAAAAGATTTCATAAAATGGTTGGGAAAAACCTTGGTGAGCATTTAGCTGCAATTCCCGGCAGGTTGAGAAATAATGACGTTATTGTTGGTTCATACCGGTGTCCGGATTATCGGGATGTCACGATTTTACTCGATAAATTTTGCAATTGGATTCGTGCCGAATTCAAATTTGGGCAAAAAGTTCAATCTTTTGGAGAAGTACTGGTTCAGGCGATCGTATCACACATATATGTTGAATGGATACATCCGTTTGGTGATGGGAATGGCCGTACCGGCAGGCTTTTGGAATTCTACCTGTTGCTTCGTGGCGGAAACCCTGACATCTCATCCCACATCTTATCCAATTTTTACAATCTGACGCGTACAGAATATTACAGGCAAATTGAAAAAGCAAGAGAAAACAGGGATTTAACATGTTTCATCGATTATGCACTCCTGGGGTTTCGGGATGGGTTAGAACAAACACTCCTGATTATTCAGAAAAGCCAGCTTGAAAACACATGGCAAAAATTAATTTACGACAAATTCGATGCAATTAAATCCATCAAAAGAGATGAAGTGTTTAAAAGACAGCGAACATTAGCCCTGGAATTCCCGGTAGACAGAGGTCTTTCACTTTCAGAAGTGTCACTGCTGACTGTTCAGCTTGCAAGAATTTATGCGCAGGTTAGCGAGAAAACCATCCAGCGGGATATTGAAAAACTTATTGGGCTTGAATTGGTGGTTAAGACTGACGAGAAATATTTTGCCAATATTGGTATGCTGACCCGAATGTTTGCAAAACGAAAACGGAGCATTTAAAATATGCTGACTCAGACGACTTTATGATTTTTTTCATGGCACGAAAAATATAAAATGCCGGTTTTGTTTGCGCTGCATTCCGTTTCATCCGGAAAGTCAGTGATTTATTATGTTCTTCATATGCATGGAAGTTTTCCGCCAGCTGGTGAGCGATGCTGAATTGATTGAATTGAAAGGCAAGATCGAACATTTTGAAGTACATGTATGCCGCGGCATTTCGCTCAACATCCCGAAAATCTTCGGGAAACAGTTCAGCAAGGTAACGCCATTGCAGGAGCCCGTTTTCCTGGTACTGAACTGCTTTTGCGAACGAGGCCGGGTTTGAGACCGATTCGTGTCCCGAACGCCAGCAGGCGGTCTCATCATCAAAATATTTAAACCAGGCTTTGTGTTTGCTGAAGATGGTGTATATGATCCAGTCGCAAACCAGGAATCCCCGCGAGCTTATCTCTTGGAAATTAATATAATTCAACAATTCCGACCGAAAAAGGACCGTGCAGTTCCGCATGTATTTTTCGAGGTAATCAAGGATGATACCGGCTACATCACCGTCAGGAACATCCCGGCGTGCCTTCTCGTTTTTTATCCGTGTATGCACCAGGCCGTAACCAGGGTTGTTTTCAAGGAATGAGACCTGTTTCCTTATTTTTAACGGGTCGGTCCAGTAATCATCCCCGTCAAGGAACGCCACATAATCGCAACCCGCACGTTGTATTCGTTGCAACACATTCATCGTATTGGCAACCAGTCCAAGATTCCGCTCATTGCGCATCAGTTGAATGAGGTCGGGATTCAAATCGCGATATCGCTGGCACACTGAATAGGTCCCGTCAGTACTGCAGTCATCTCCAATAAACATGACAATCCTGTAATCCGATTGCTGGTTCAGCACACTTTCGATGCATTCTCCAATAAAGGATTGCTGGTTATAGGCTACAATGCAAACACCGATCGCAGGGATCATTGATATTGATTCAATTGTTCCGGTAAAGATAACAATGTTCGTCGTTTTGTCCGGCACAAAACACAATCCCGGGCTCACTGGTTTTCTGCCTCATCAACAAGTATCTAGAGGTAGAGATATTAGGTAGTGGCTAAAATTTTCTTGCGTAACAGTTTAACATTGATTAATTTGGCAGTTCAATGAAAAACCAGCATTCTGACACCTAACCCGATCCCATGAAAAAATTTGTACTCCTGCTTTTTATATTAGCATGCTGTTTCCAGGCAGCAGCACAGGTCAGCATCAATGGTGACAACAGTTCACCCGATCCTACGGCGATGCTGGATGTTAAATCAACCACCAAGGGGCTGTTACCTCCCCGCATGACATTGGAACAGGTGTCGTTAATTTCCAATCCCGCCAATGGTTTGATCGTGTTCTGTACAACTGATAATAAACTGTATATTTACCTTGCAAATTTCGCCCAGTGGAAAGAAATTTCTGTTGGAACTTCATCCATTCAACCCCAGGTGGTTTGCGGGAGTACTTTTACAATAAACCATCTGGCAGGGGAGGTTGCACCAGAACCGAAAACCACCACCTATGGAACCATAACCAATATCGCGGGTGAACCATTGAAATGCTGGATTACCAGCAACCTGGGGGCAACCCGCCAGGCAATCGCAGTCGATGATGCTTCTGAACCCTCCGCGGGATGGTACTGGCAGTTTAACCGTAAGCAAGGCTACAAGCATGATGGTACCACAAGAACTCCTGCAAGTGCATGGACTACTGTCATTAATGAAAGCCTTGACTGGTTGGCGGAGAATGACCCGTGCACACTTGAGCTTTCTGCCGGCTGGCGCATCCCGACACACACCGAATTGATCAATATAGATGCTTCAGGAGGATGGACAACCTGGAATGATCCCTGGAATTCGAATCTTAAATTGCACGCTGCCGGGTACCTTAACAATGGGAATGGCTCGCTGCTCAGCCGGGGCTCTTCCGGTTTTACAGTGAGTAGCGTGCAGAACAATGTCACCAACGCGTATTACCTGTATTTTGGAAATATCAGCAGCGTTGTAGGCTACCTCCCGAAGACATGCGGCTTTACAATAAGGTGCGTAAGGGGTTAAGCGGAAAACAAAGGGTACCCGATTTTACCCGCATTCTTCCCTTAAAAAGAAAAAACCGCCGTAAGTGGGGTAACACATATTCGTGTTAAATAGTTCACAAAACACTTGCTTTTAGGCCAGTTTAACATTAACTTTCGGCACCCAATCACAAATCCCTTCCTTCATGAAAAAGTTAGTCCTCTTTTTAGCGATTATTGCTTTTGCTATGGTCGAGACCCATGCCCAGGTCGGCATCAATACCGAAAACAGCGCACCCGATCCTTCGGCAATGCTCGATGTAAAATCAACCTCGAAAGGATTCCTGCCGCCCCGGATGTCCACCAGCCAGCGGGACGCTATTTCTGCACCAGTTGCCGGTCTTACAATTTACAATGCCTCCAGAAACTGCAATGAAACGTACAATGGTACCTCCTGGGTCAGTAATACCCACTATATTGGCGAAAGCTACTGCGGGGGCATTGTGTTTTATGTGTACGACAGCGGACAGCACGGATTGATAGCGACCATTGCCGATCAGGGTACTTCAATGAGGTGGCACGGGGGGTCTTTCACAAATACACGTGCCCGGGCGGATGGAGTTGGTGCCGGATTAAAAAACACCCCGATAATTGTCGCCAACCAAGGCCCGGTTGACGGGAATGCATTTGCAGCCACCCTGTGCAATCAGTATTCAACAGCGGCTGGCGGTGTTACCTATGGCGATTGGTATATGCCATCAAAACATGAACTGAATTTATTGTACCTGCAAAAAGCTGTCGTTGGTGGCTTTGCCAATGCCATCTATTGGAGTTCCTCCGAGTATAGTTCCGACTATGCGTGGGACCAGTCCTTCGGCGATGGCACCCAGGCCTACTACGGTAAGGCCAACCCCGCCCATGTGCGTGCTGTCAGGGCTTTTTAACAAATTACCCGCTCAGACAGGCCGGATTCAGCCCCCCTCGTTTCACAGTCCGGTGGCAGAATGAGGTCAATTGGGATTTATCGTTTGTTGCAGGTGTTTAAAATGAGTCAAATTGAAAGACCTGAATTAAAAGCAGCACGCCTCATGAACTTTGTTTTTCTATCTTTGACCTTCGCTTCAGGAAGCTCCTTCACCATGACAAAAGAACAGTCCATCAGGGAACTAATGACGATTCCCGGCATCGGTGTTTGCTCCTCTCATTCCGCTGTGCCGTCTATTATGTTCAGAAAGAACCTGGTGATCGGTTACTCCGTGATGTACATTTTCCTGGCCATTGGGAGTGGGGCACCTTCAGTCTTCACTCCATGGCTCAACATTCATGAGGAAAACTATTAACTTTATAAGAAATGGGCTATACTTACAATTATCCGCACTTCGCACTGACCGCAGATGCAGTCATATTTTATAAATCCGATACCGGTTTAAACGTTTTGCTAATTCGCAGAGCCCACGAACCGTTTAAAGATCGCTGGGCATTCGCAGGTGGTTATGTCAATATTGACGAAGTAATTGATGTTGCTGTCTACAGGGAATTAGAGGAAGAGACCAACATCTCAAATGTCTTATTGAAAAGGTTTGATATTTTTGATGCGCTTGACCGGGACCCAAGAGAAAGAACCGTTTCAGTTGTTTATTATGGATTCATTGACGGTTCAATTGTGCCCATAAAAGCAGGGGATGATGCTAAAGATGCAAAATGGTTCCCCGTTAATAAGCTGCCAGAACTTGCCTTTGATCATTCTGAAATTCTTAAAAAAATATTGGAGGTGGTGCAGAAATGAATTTTTGGCGAACTGTGATTGCCCAAATAAACTTGATCCTCAGTAAGATAACACCGTAATGTGTTTAAAAGAAACAGTCATATTTAACTGGAGTGGCGGAAAGGATTCCGCTCTGTGCCTGCATAAAATCCTGCAGGAGCAACGATTTGGGATAATGTGTTTACTGACCACCATAAGTCAGCCATACCAGAGAATCTCGATGCATGGAGTGCGGGTTGAATTGCTGGACATACAAGCAGAGCGAATCGGGTTACCGCTGGTAAAAATACAAATCCCCGAAATGCCAACCATGGAAGTCTACGATAATACCATGGCAGCTGCTTTAATGAATTTGAAAAATCAAGGCGTGACTGCATCTGTGTTCGGAGATATCTTCCTGGAAGACCTGCGGAAATACCGGGAAGATAAATTGGCAGAATTGAATTTAAAAGGTGTTTTCCCCTTGTGGAAAATCCCAACCAAGAAACTTATACGGGAATTCATCGATATTGGGTTTAAGGCTATTACAACATGTGTTAACGACAAATACCTGGATAAAAGCTTTGCAGGAAGAATAATTGATGATGATTTTTTGAATGACCTTCCTGATGGGGTTGATCCCTGCGGGGAAAATGGCGAGTACCACAGCTTTGTGTATGATGCTCCTTTCTTTTCTAAACCAATCGGATTTGAAAAAGGTGAAATAGTTTATAGAAAATATACCGCATCTGAACCAGGCGACCAATCAACGGTTGATCCTGGTACCACCAATATTGCAGATAGCCCGTTCAACAATGGATTCTGGTATTGTGATCTGTTGCCACGGTGAAAAAAACGCTGGCCCTGATCACTATTCGCCGGAGCAATCTGATCACTTTTCTTGTTGACTGCCAGGAAGATATGGGGGTCAATAAAAATCGGCAGAGGGCGGTCAAGAACTTCGACATTTCCAATATGGGAATGTCAAAAGAAAAGGACAAAAAAATGCAATATGAATGGAGAAAATTTCGATTTTTAGTGGGATTTGTTGATAATCTTAATCCAGTAATTACGCGAAAAGTAGATGAAGAATGGCATCTGCTTTTAGAGGACGCATAGCAATCATTTGGTAAAATCGAGCTTGCGGTCAATTAGGATAAAGGGGCCAAAAGTTTAAAAAACAGTATAAATCGGTTGCTCATTCAAAAAAATGCTGGTGGTACCAATGGTATCATTGGTACTTCAATAAAAGTGGGGGTCAGGGGGCGGACGCCGCCCCCTGTTTCAAAAAGAACAATACACATTCAGTACTTAAAAAATTCAAAGAAATGGATCAGATCAAAGAAACTTCAAAGCTAACATCCTCTAACCATAGTAGGTGTGTAAAGAAGGCCGGTAAATGCCATGTGGCGATGCTACGGGCAGGGTTCACTATGCGGGATTCTTGCTTCATAGATTATGGCTTCCAGATAAAATACCAGAAAGGTACGGAACTGGGGTTCTTTAGAATCTACATTAACAAGCGTGGCGTTGCCCGTTGGGACTATTGTGGTGTTCCCTTTTTGGGCACTATTCAACAATTAAGAAGCCTTATAAGGGATAATGGTACCTGGGAGTTAACCGACAAAGAATCCATCCCAGCCAAACAAAGCAGAAAAATACTAAATTGGCGTCACAGTAAAGGAGCTGAAAACATTTTTGTCGGACATGAAAAAATTACGGGTGGTCTGTTGAAACCAGATCTTGAATTAGGAGATAAAAGTCATCTATTCTATAATAAAAAGGTTGTTTTTACTGGAGTTCTTGATAGAATATCAAGAGGAGAGGCAGCGAAAATTGTTAAGGAAAAGGGAGCAGATATTGATACAGGTATTACAAAGAATACACATTTTGTGATCGTTGGTCATGGTGCGGGACCCACGAAATTAATGAAAATCCAGGAGTTCAATTCTAAAGGGTCAAATATCAGGATGTTAAGCGAGAATGAATTCCTGGACATTATAACACCGCCTCAAATCACGTAAATTCAGCAATAAAAATTGTTCTTGAAAATTTCAAGTGAATGTCCAATTTATCAAAGTGAATTTTGTTGATTTTACGAACTAATAACTTGACCTATGGAGGAGAGCAGAGTTATTTATGCACTTTTTAATATTATAGGGGGTGAATCTGTTTTTTGGAGTTTACTCAAGATGATTGTAAGTGTTTCGCTTGGTGGATGCATTGTTTATTTTTTCAATATTCGGTTAGAGATTAAAAGAAATAAACACAAGCTGGAGGAGGATTTCGAGAATCGTAAGCAACAAATCTGTCAGACGATTGATGAATACAGATTAATTTATAGTTATATCGCAGATTATCAAACAATGTCTGAATTTCAGCGATTAGTCAAAGATAAAACAGGGTATTTTAATGAAAATATTTATAATATTCGAGTTGCAAAATTTGATGATTTCCGAATGAAATTCGCTGAACTTAAAAGTAAGTTATTAGGTGAATTAGCAAGGATTGACAACAAGTTGCCCTGCAAGGGATTGCTTAAGGAGCACATTGATCGGATTGAAAAATACGACAAGCCCTATTTTTTTAATGACGGAGAGTTAAATGTCCTTGATGATAGTGGTGAGGTTATTAAGGAACCTGAGTTATATGGAATAATACAAAGGAAACTACATGAACCTGGACAATTATACTCATTGGTTTTACAATTGAAAGAAACAATTTTGTTACTAACTTTACAAGGATAATAACTTGAAAAACAATAAATGGGTAAGTTGTTTTCTCTAATTAAATACAAGAATATACCTCAGCCCATATAGGAGATTCATAGTGCTTGTCATTAAGGATGAATTTAATAGTATAGGTATGCCCCGGTACAATTATAAATGAAAAGGGTTCCCTTGGACCCACGGGGGAGCATAATGTCGAATTTCAAACCAAACGAGGATTATCCTGTGAGTAATGGCTGGATGTCGCTATATCTAATGAGTATTGAACCTCTTGGATATTGTTATCTCCTATGTCTGGCCAGCACGATCAAAACATTTTGGGGCATTATAGCTGGCCATGTAGAACCTTAAATATATTCTCAAGGGTTCTTTTGTAAGTTAATACACAGTCCATCTTTGGATTAGATTCCAGGATGATCCTTATTCTCAACATTTGTTTCGTATATTTGAATACAATTACGTTTCGTTGATTAATTTCTAACCACATGAAAAGGATCTCCATATTTATCCTGGCACTTGTCCTCGCAAACGCCACAATGGCTCAATGGTTCTGGCAGAATCCAACACCACAGGCTAACACATTGTCTTCTGTTTTCTTTGCAGATTCGCTGAATGGATATTCTGTTGGGGGAGCAGGAACTATAATCAAGACAATCAATGGAGGTGTTAACTGGACAGTTTTAAACAGTGGAACCACAGAACATTTAACATCCGTCTGTTTTACCAGCATCAATACAGGTTATGCCGCAGGCGACCATGGAATTATGTTAAAAACAACCGATGGTGGTACAAACTGGGTTAAGATATCTGTTACCTTGAAAAATTCATATCCATCCGGAACGACATATTGGTTTACATCAGTTTTTTTTACCGGTACCGATACAGGATATGCAGCAGGGTATGTTAAATCAAACCCCCATTATGGAATTGTCCTGAAAACAACCAACGGTGGTCTCACCTGGACTCCATTGCCAATCGGAATGACCCCTGATTTGTCGTCTGTTTTCTTTACTGATCCGGATACGGGATATGCAGCAGGTGGCTGCACATTGTCTGGAAATGGGGCAATCCTAAAGACAACCAATGGTGGTGCCACCTGGTCAACGCTGTTAAGTGCGCAAAGTCTTTTTATAAACTCCCTGTTCTTTACCAGTCCAAATACCGGATATGCCGTGGGACGGTGGGGGCTGATCCTGAAAACAACAAACGGGGGAACCACCTGGGATACAGTGTCGTCAGGCACAACGAGCCTCTTATCTTCGGTTTACTTTACCAATTCATTTACGGGATATATTTTAGGATGGGCTGGATTGGCGCTGAAAACAACTGACGGAGGCTCAACCTGGTCTGTCTTGTCAACCGGAACAACCAATGATCTCTCCTCCATTTTTTTTACCAGTGCAAATACAGGAATTATCACAGGCATGCACGGAACCATCCTGCGAACAACCACTGGAGGCGCCGGATGGACTTCTATGCTTCAAGGACCTATAAACTCTTTCAGGTCTGTCTGTTTTACAGATTCCATTACTGGCTATACCGTGGGTCAAAGCGGCATGATTTTAAAAACAACCAATGGCGGCACGAATTGGACTGCCTTATCCAGTGGCATGACATATTCCATCGGCTCGGTTGTCTTTCCCGATGCAAATACAGGATATGCATCATGTGCAAACAATGTAATTAAAACGACAGATGGTGGCTCGACCTGGAACGTTTTGTCAACCGGAGCCACTTCAGGACTAAATTCCATCTATTTTACCGATGTGAATACCGGATATGCGGTGGGTTACCTGAATAACAGCGGTTATGGAACCATCCTGAAAACAATCAACGGAGGCGCCAGTTGGTCTGCATTGAACAGCGGGACGATGAACATGTTGTTTTCGGTCTGTTTTACCGACTCCAATACCGGTTATGTAGCTGGTGGCTATTTGCCCGACGGGTGGGGTGTAATCCTGAAAACGACTGACGCAGGGACAACCTGGACCAATTTAACCTGGACAGAATATAATTTGTATTCGGTTTTTTTTGTTGATTCCAATACCGGATATGCGGTTGGGGATTATGGTACGCTTATAAAGACAACAGACGGGGGTGCCACATGGGCGAATCTATCGATCCCGACAGGAGGGTATCTGAGATGCTTGTTTTTTACGGATCCCCAAACAGGCTATGTCGGTCAAGCCAATTACCAGTTGAATTCATCAATTCTGAAGACGAACGACGGGGGAATAACATGGGAAATCTGCAAGTTACAGTCGGGGGAAGGGGTCGGGGGAATTTTCTTTCCAAATGCAAATACCGGATATGCAGTAGGGAATTACGGAACCATTTTAAAAACAGATAATGCAGGTGGCTTTCCTGTTAGTGTGAACGAAATTAAAGCGGTTGCAGGTGCCGTTAAACTTTATCCCAATCCAACTTCCGGGAATCTAACCGTTGAAGCTCCCGAAAAGGGCATCCTCTCTGTCTATGACCTCAACGGCGTGCTTCTTCTGCATCTGGAACTAACGGAACCAATAGCCACCATTGCTGTCAACACATTTCCCGGCGGGGTCTATCTGGTGAAGCTGGTCAGCGTGAAGAATGTACAGGTTGGAAAATTCATCAAACAATAGAAGACTCAATAAAAGCAACTATTTCAGCGATATCTCTGATCAGGTCGAGGTTAGATAATTGAATTGTCCCCGCTACAAATCCAAACGGCAAAATCTGAAATGTGAAATGTGATATCACGTTCCGCATTTTGCATTTCAGATATGCCATTTTAGATTTTCCATTCACCCCCGCATTCGCCCCCTGGAAAAAGAAAACCGCTGCAAGTGTTTGTTTTGCAGCGGTTTATATTTAATTTCTGTAGCCTGTAGGGGAATCGAACCCCTGTTACCAGGATGAAAACCTGGCGTCCTAACCCCTAGACGAACCGGCCATTGGTTATTTTGATGCTGCAAAAATACAATATTCCTTTTTTCTATGCAAGAAAAAAATAAAATCTCTGAAAATTTCATATATTTGTTTCATGGAAAAAACTGTTCCGTCCGCATGCACACCAATTCAACGAGCCACTCGTTTTATACAAAATTTCCCCTTGCTTTTTGGTCCATTCCTCTAACCTTTCTCTAACCTTCCTCTAACCTTTCTCTAACCTTCCTGTAACCTGTCACCGGTCAAGGTTCGAGTTAGGTCTATGGTCAGTCTATGGTCAGTCTATGGTCGGTATATGTGTCCTATACTGAAAAAACTATACAGGTAAATGTGTTTGTACTGAATTGACTATACATGATATGATCGGTCCTGACTTCTGACATTTAGTGCGATACACCGCGAAGTACGTTGTACTTCGTACTTTTACCCCGGTATCCAACTTAGCCGTTTTAAAAAACGAGACAGACATGCAGCTGGTTTTCTACGCCATTTATCCTGTCACTTGTCACTTGTCACTTGTCATTTGTCACTTGTCATTTGTCATGTCACTTGCCGTAGCCTCAACAACAAATCAACGACATTCATCGTTTTACTGATCGAATGATTTTCAGCATTTTTCATTGAAACTACCTCAACGACTTTCACAGGGAGTTATAAGGAGTTAACCAGGGAAAACAGGATATGGAAAATCAAAACAGGTTAAAAGTGCTGTTCTGGCGCAGGGCATTCTCAGCCCTGATTGATGTTGTACTGATCTATTGTATTTCATTTATAGTTCAACAGCTGGTCATCCGGTTTTTCTTTATTGATTCATTTACCGTATTTTGGATCACCTGGATTTTATACTACCCTGGTTGTTATTTTCTTTTAAGGGGAAGAACCCTGGTAAAGATGATCACAGGTCTGCAGGTAACCGGAATGACAAACCCGGATCCCGGGGCAAGGGATCTCCTGGTCAGGGAGGTGGTTTGCAAGTTTTTCTTTTTATTAATGTTGCCGGTATCCCTGATAAATGGTCTTCATATATATAAACCATCCCAGTTGCTCATTCCCTCGGTTTTGATGATTGCTTTCACGATTACCATGCTGGTATTGTTTTTTGTTTTTAAAAAACCCTGGTGGGAGATGGTTTCCTTAACAAAAACAATTAAAAATCCGGTGAGCAACAAAGGATTGCGTTTGGGTTCATTTTTAACAATTCTTTGTATCGCTGCACTGACTGTCTTTGTTAAGACTAGCCCGTTTTTTAAAGAGAACGCACGTTTTTCAACCACATTTTATCCTGAATACCCTGTAAATTCTGAAACAAGGGAATATGCGGAATTTGTTAAAACCCACGCTCAAAACCCGGTTGATTATGTTTTTGGTTTATTTGACAAATATGACCTGGTGGTACTGAATGAAAGAGTTCCCCACTCAGAGTACACGCAATATGAACTGATAACCAGAATCGTCAGCGATAAACGGTTTGCTGATAAAGTTGGAAATATTTATACGGAATTGGGTTCCATAAGTTATCAGGACACGTTACACACCTATCTGAATACCGCCTTCCCGGCAGAAGATTCATTGAATAAAGCAACTGCACTTTTGCAAAGAAGCTGTAACCCGATATGGCCATTATGGCCACTTACGAATATGTTTGATTTGCTGAAGCATGTGAATAAGATAAATATGCATACTGCTGACAGTTTAAAAATTAACTGGTATTTTACAGATATGCCCGTTGATTGGGAGACCATGACCCCGGAAAAATGGCAGAACGCGCCAAAGGATAAAAGGGATCAAATAATGGCAGAGCATATAATTGACAGCTACAAAACCAAACCCGGGAAACATGAAAAAAGCGTAAAAGGCCTGGTTATCATGAACGCCCGGCACGGGTATGGGCTGATCAGGGATGCTCATGGAAACAGGAAGGGGCACTATTACAGTAAAATCAATACAACTGAACTATTGATGGAGGCGCTCCCCGGCAAAGTCTGCAATGTTATGATCAACACCGTGCCGTTTGGTTTGGGGATTTTCTGGGGACAGGTTCAAAACGGCAAATGGGATAAAGCGTTCTCCCTGGCGGGAAATCCGGATGAAGGGTTTAACTTTGCAAACAGCCCGTTCGGATCGGATAATTTTGATGGCGCAATCGGGTTTCCAACCAACGAATTAAAATATGAGGATGTGTTTACCGGCTTTGTTTTTTATAAGCCATTGGAACAGTTTGTAAATAAAACAGGCTTCCCCTATATGCTGTACAATTTCAATGACTCGTTAATCCGCCGGGCAGGATGTATCAGTGAATCTTTTGCAGACACATGGAAAACCACCGTCAAATATTATGAAAACGATAAAATGTATACCGATGGATTACAATTTGCGGTTTTCTATAATCTGATTGTAAATGTCGCGTTTTCTGTCATTATTATTATCACGATGATAATCTGCGGGATCTTTTATAAAACCAAACCCTCCTGAACAATGAACCCTTAATATGATTTTCCTATGACATGTAAAGAATTAACTGAGATCATCCATCCCGTTTCCTGCAAAGTCCCCACTAGTCACTTGTCCCTTGTCACTTGTCATTCGTCCCTGTATTAACCCAAAAGAAATTTCCCTTCCATAACAATCCTTATCTCAAATTTAATTTGTAATTTTGCCGCTTGTTAGCGATTTCACAATACTGAAATTAAGTAATTAAAAATCAATATATTATGAATAAAGCAAAGAAATTTTTATCCTGTGACGGAAACCAGGCCGCGGCACATATGGCCTACATGTTCAGCGAGGTTGCCGCCATCTATCCCATCACTCCCTCCTCAAACATGGCCGAAAACGTCGATGAATGGGCTGCCCACGGTCGCAAAAATCTTTTTGGCGAAGAGGTAAAGGTTGTAGAAATGCAATCTGAAGCCGGCGCTGCAGGTACCCTGCACGGTTCCCTCCAGGCAGGTGCCCTTACCACTACGTTTACCGCTTCACAGGGTTTGCTGCTGATGATCCCCAACATGTACAAGCTGGCCGGTGAGTTGCTCCCGGCCGTATTCCATGTAAGTGCGCGTACGGTTGCCGCCCACGCCCTCTCAATTTTTGGCGACCACGGCGACGTGTATGCCACGCGCCAGACCGGTTTCGCCATGCTGGCTTCCGGTTCGGTACAGGAAGTGATGGACCTGGCGGGCATCGCCCACCTTGCCGCCATCAAAACACGCATCCCGTTCCTCCATTTCTTCGACGGATTCCGCACATCCCATGAGATCCAGAAGATCGAGATGTTCGAGAATGAAGATATGATGAAGCTGCTCGACATGGATGCCGTGCAGGCTTTCCGCGACCGCGCTTTGAACCCCGAACACCCGGTTACCCGCGGCACCGCCCAGAACCCCGATATTTTCTTCCAGGCCAAGGAGGCCATCAACCGTTTTTATGAGCCGATCCCCGACGTGGTTGACGGCTACATGCAGGAAATCACCAAAATGACCGGACGCGTGTACCACCCGTTTATGTACTACGGTCACCCCGAAGCTGAAAACATTCTCGTAGCCATGGGCTCGATTACCGATACCACCAAGGAGGTGATCGATTACCTGGTGGCAAAAGGGGAGAAGGTCGGACTGATCTCGGTTCACCTTTATCGCCCGTTCTCGGCAAAATATTTCTTCAATGTATTGCCGGCGAGCGTAAAACGCATCTGCGTGCTCGACCGCACCAAGGAGCCCGGCGCCAATGGCGATCCGCTGTACCTCGATATCCGCGACATGTTCTACGAACGCGATAACCGCCCGATGATCATCGCCGGACGCTATGGCCTCAGTTCAAAGGATACCACGCCGTCGCAGATCATTACGGTTTACGACAACCTCAAGGCAAAGGAACCCAAGAACCACTTCACCCTCGGCATCGTGGATGATGTCACCTTCCACTCCCTGCCTTTGATCCCCGAGATGGACATCGCGCCGAAGGGCACCTATTCGGCCAAATTTTATGGCATCGGTTCCGACGGTACCGTTGGCGCCAACAAGAACTCCATCAAGATCATCGGCGACAGCACCGACAAATATGCACAGGCCTATTTTGCCTATGACTCCAAAAAGTCAGGCGGGATCACCGTTTCGCATCTCCGTTTCGGCGACAAGCCGATCCGTTCGCCCTACCTGGTGATCACCCCCGATTTCGTTGCCTGTCACGTACCCGCCTACCTTGAGAAATACGACATGCTCAAAGGGCTGAAAGACGGTGGTACCTTCCTTCTCAACTCCATCTGGGATGCCGAAGAGACCAAACGCCGCCTGCCCGATCACATGAAGAAATATATCGCCGATCATAAGATCAACGTCTATATCATCGACGCCACCAAGATTGCCGAAGAGATCGGCCTGGGAAACCGCACCAACTCCATCATGCAGAGCGCCTTCTTCAAGGTGTCGAACGTGATCCCGTTCGAGCAAACGGTTGCCGACATGAAAAAAGCCATTTACAAGACATACGGCCGCAAGGGCGAGGATATTGTGAACATGAACTATGCAGCCATCGACCGCGGTGGTGAACTCACCAAACTTGACATTCCGGCCGAATGGTCGAAAATTGTCATCAAACCGGCCGGTGCCGAAAACAAGGATGCCTTCATCCGCCAGATCTTTGACCCGGTAAGTGCCATGAACGGCGACGACATCCCCGTCAGCGCATTCCTGGGACGCGAGGATGGGACCTTCCCCAATGGAACGACCCAACTTGAAAAACGCGGTATTGCCGTGAATGTGCCCGAATGGATCGCCGAAAACTGCATCCAGTGCAACCAGTGCGCTTATGTATGTCCCCACGCAGCCATCCGCCCGTTCCTGCTGAACGAAGCCGAAAAACAGGCAGCACCTTCGGAGATGACGACGCTGAAAGCCGTGGGCAAGGAACTTGCCGGTTTTGAATTCCGTATCCAGGTATCCCCGCTCGACTGCACCGGTTGCGGAAACTGTGTGGATGTGTGCCCCGCCAAAACCAAGGCGCTCGAATTCCAGGCACTCGAAAGCCAGATGCCGGAAACCACCAACTGGGATTACAACATCAGCAAGGTAACTTATAAAACCAACGTGATCGACCGGTTCAAGACCTTTAAAAACAGCCAGTTTGCACAACCCCTCTTTGAGTTCTCGGGTGCCTGTGCCGGCTGTGGTGAAACACCTTACGTGAAACTGCTTACCCAGCTGTACGGCGACCGGATGATGATCTCCAACGCAACAGGCTGCTCCTCCATCTATGGTGGTACCGCCCCGTTTACACCTTACCGCCCGAATGTGGACGGACAGGGTCCTGCATGGGCCAACTCCCTGTTTGAGGACAATGCCGAATATGGTTACGGAATGGCGGTTGCCATTACCCAGCTCCGCAAGCGCATGGCCGACAGGATGCGTGCAGCCATCAAGGAAAACATGATGAATGCAGCCACACTGGATGCCATGCGGGCATGGATCGACGGCATGTACAACGCTGAAGCTTCCAAAGCCGCAGCTGCGGTGCTGATCCCGTTGCTCACGAAGGAAAACAACGTGCTTTCAAAGGAACTGCTCAACCTGCGCCAGTACCTGGTCAAGAAATCCATCTGGATCATCGGCGGCGACGGCTGGGCCTATGATATCGGTTACGGCGGCCTCGACCACGTGATCGCATCCGGCGAAGATATCAACATCCTTGTACTGGATACCGAAGTGTATTCGAACACCGGCGGACAGGCTTCCAAGTCGACACCGGTTGGCGCCATCGCCAAGTTTGCCGCTTCCGGCAAGAAAGTCCGCAAGAAAGATCTCGGCGCCATGGCCATGACATACGGCTATGTATATGTTTCACAGGTTTCGATGGGTGCCAACAACAGCCAGCTCTTCCGCGCCATCAAGGAAGCTGAGGCATACGACGGACCATCGCTCATCATCGCCTATTCTCCCTGTATCAACCATGGCCTGAAACTCGGCATGGGCAAAGTGGAGGAGGAGATGGACCGCGCGGTGACCTCCGGCTACTGGCAATTGTATCGGTACAACCCGGTCAACGGCAATGCGGGGAAGAACCCGTTCACACTCGATTCGAAAGAACCGGAATGGAGTGCCTTCCAGGACTTCCTGCTCAGCGAAGTGCGTTATTCCTCTCTCCAGAAGATGTTCCCTGAAGAGGCCGCGGAATTGTTCAAGGCTGCTGAAGAGAATGCCAAATGGAGATACAGCAATTACAAACGGCTGGCCGGCATGAGTTACGAACAATAAAAACATATATTTGTAGTACCATTTTATTACTAAAAAAACTGTCATGGCAAATTTATCAACACGTTATATGGGGCTTCAGCTGAAGAATCCCGTCATTGTAGGCGCAAGCAACCTGGTGAAGGATGTGGACAATTGCAAAAGGATGGAAGAGGCCGGTGCTGCAGCGATCGTTTATAAAACACTTTTTGAGGAACAGATCGAACTGGAACGGCTTCAGATGAGCGAAGAACTGAACCAGTACAACGACCGTCACGCTGAGATGATCAGCCTGTTTCCCGACATCGACCATGCCGGTCCGCGTGAACATTTAAGTCACCTGAAAAAGGTGGTCAACTCGGTGAATATCCCGGTGATTGCCAGTTTGAACTGCACGTTTGATGAAACGTGGGTGGAATATGCCAGGCAGCTCGAGAATACAGGGATCAATGCACTTGAACTCAATTTTTACTCGGTACCCGGCGATTTCAAACGCGAAGGGAAAGCAATTCTGAATGAACAGCTCGATATCGTAAGCGAAGTGAAGAAAAGCGTGAAGATCCCGGTAAGCGTGAAGCTGAGCCCGTTCTACACGAACACCCTGATGCTGGTTCAGAATATGTATTATGCCGGCGTGGACGGGTTTGTATTGTTCAACCGCATGTTCCAGCCCGACATCGACATGGAAACCGAGCAGCACCATTTTCCATACAACCTGAGCCATGAGGAGGATAACCGCCTCCCCATGCGTTTTATCGGGTTGCTGTTCGGAGAGATACGCGGATCATTGTGTGCCAATACCGGGATTTTTACCGGCAAGGATGTTGCCAAGATGATCCTCACCGGTGCCGACTGCGTGCAGGTGGTAAGTGCTGTTTACAAAAACGGCATCGGCCAGATCACAAAGATTATTGAGGAACTTGACGGCTGGATGGATCATAAGAAATACGACAACATCGACGCTTTCCGCGGCAAGCTTTCGCGCAAGAACCAGAAAGATCCCTTTGCTTACAGAAGAGCACAGTACATTGATATTCTCATGAAGAGTGAGGAGATCTTTAAGAAGTATCCGATGAGGTAACCGATAAACTCAAAGATCAAAATGCAAAATTAAAAGGCAAAATTACGGGAGTACCCCGATAATTTTGCCTTTTGACTTTGCACTTTACACTTTTAATTGATGTCAAGGTTCATCATCATCCGGGCCTGTACGCCCTTCATTTCACGAATTTCCTTATAATATTCATAGTAGCGGTAATCGGTGCCCAGTGCTTCTTTAAGCTTGGCAGAAGGGTCATTGCCGGTGATCTGGTCGATCAGTTCCTCGAACCACTCTTTTTGTTCGGGAAGCGCGAGGATCCTGTAATTCTTGGTTTTGGCAAGGGTGGCGGCCAGTTCAACGGCTTTTGTCAAGCCGCCGAAGTCATCGATCAGCCCGATGGTCTTCGCATCGCTGCCGCTCCATACACGCCCCTGGCCGATGCTGTCGACCTGGGCCTTTTTCAGGTTGCGGCCCTCGGCCACCTTTCCGGTAAACACATCGTAAATATGGTCAACGTCGCGCTGGATCAGCAAGGTCTGGTAGGAGGAGAGCGGTTTCATTACCGGGATATAATCCCCGTTCCTGTTGGTCATGGCCCAGTCGAAGGTGATGCCGAGTTTCTTGCTGAACAGCCCCTCCATGTTGGGGATCACGCCGAAAACCCCGATAGACCCGGTGATGGAGGTGGGATCGGCCATGATCTTTGTTGCGGCACATGCAATATAGTACCCGCCGCTTGCAGCCACATCCCCGAACGATGCCACAACCGGTTTCACCTTCCGGGCAAGATCGACTTCACGCCAGATCACATCGCTGGCAAGGGCGCTGCCGCCCCCCGAGTTGATGCGAAACACGATGGCCTTTACCTTTTCATCTTCGCGGGCTTTCCTGATGGCCTTCGAAATACGCTCGGAACCGATGCTCTGGTCGTCGCCTTCGCCGCCTGCAATGGAACCGCTGGCATAAATCACGGCAATTTTATCGGTGCCTGTGTATAGCTTCCTGGAATCAGCCACGGATGTGTAGTTGTCCATGGTGACCAGGGTGATCTTTTTCTTTTCGGCGATGGCCATTTTCTGTTTAAACAAGGAGAGCAGCTCGTCTTTATACACCAGCTGGTCGACGAATTTGTATTTCAGGGCATCCTGGGCCGTCTGGATTTTAAGGCTGTCGGCGATGTTGTTGAGTTCTGCCTTGCTGATTTTCCGTGTTTCAACGATGCCTGTGAGCATTTTGTTCCAGATGTCGCCGATCAGTTCGGTAATCTGTTTGCGGTTCTCAGGACTCATCTTATCAAGGAACAGGGGCTCGGTGGCCGCCTTGAATTTCCCATGCCGGATGATCTGCATTTTAATGTCCAGCTTTTCAAGCATGCCTTTGAGAAACACCATTTCCGATGCCAGCCCCTTGAAATCAACCGCGCCCTGGGGATTCAGGTAGATTTTATCGGCGGCGGTCGCCAGGTAGTATGATTTCTGCGAGTACCCTTCGCTGTAGGCCCAGATAAATTTGCCGGAAGTTTTGAAGTCGATCAGGGCATCGCGGATTTCGTCGAGGGTGGAGATGCCCGCAGGAATCTCTCCCAGGTCGAGATAAATCCCGGCTATGTTGTCATCTTTTTTTGCTTTCTGGAGATTGTCGAGGATATCATTGAGGCCGGTATTCTTTTCGGGGCCTGCATAGCCCATCACGAATTTCGATTTTGAACCGCGGTCGGCAATCTCTTTGTTGAGCTTCACATGGAGCAGGGTGTTTTTTGAGATCACCGTTTCTTCACTGGAAGCAGCGGCGACAATGGCTGCAATGATGCCAAAAGTGACCAGGGTTGCGAGGATGATGAGTAAAAATGTTCCCAGCATGCTGGCGAACATGAACTTGAAAAACTGTTTCATAATGGTTTCAATTTTGATACTTCACAAATGTAATAAATATACTTCGACTATTTGAGCCTGTAAACTCAATTGCCATCCGGCTAGACGCTCGAATTGTTTGCAGGTTACAATCCGGGCTTCTGTTGCGCTGTCAACGTTCTCGTAACCGATAATTTTCCCAACAGTGTTGCTAAGTCCTGTGACAATTATTTTTCTCTGTGACCCTCTGTGTCTTCTCCATGGCTCTCAGTGTAATTAATTGTTGCACAGAGATACACGGAGAAGCCACGGAGAACCACAGAGAGGCTAACCCCGGGCAATGACCATCTAAAACAAATTGGTTATTTGTACCATCAATTTAGCTTTTCCTGAAAATGAAAAACAATGCAGTTCACTTCTTTGATAACCCGATGGAGTTCCTGGCTGGTGGTAACAGCATTTTGTGAATAACAATATGCAACCGGTGTATAAAAAAGGTCTTAAATCCTGTATCATTGCTTTGTGGTTTACCGGGTTTGTGACATACGGTAACTTAATCATTATCAGATGAAAGAAATTTATATTTTGTTGGGCAGCAACCGCGGCGACCGGGAGGGATATCTTTCGCGGGCCGTGGAAATGCTTGGCACGGAGGCATGCACGGTCATTAAAAAATCGGCCCTGTACGAAACGGCCCCATGGGGATTTGAAGATCCGACTCCATTCCTTAACCAGGTTGTTGAAATCGATACCGGCCTGGATCCGGAGGACCTCCTTGAGAAATTATTGACCATCGAAGTGAAACTTGGCAGGATCAGGCCGTTTGACGGTTGTGGCTGCGGCATTCCCGCGGCACCCGGGGCTGGTAATGGTTCAGGAACCGGGGAGGCTCCCGCCTATGCAGGAAGGACGATCGATCTCGACATTCTCTTCTATGGCCAGCGCCTTGTATTTACCGACAGCCTGATGATCCCGCATCCGCGGCTGCACGAGCGGAGGTTCACCCTTGTCCCGATGCATGAAGTTGCGCCGGAGTTTGTGCATCCCCTGCTGAAGAAGACCATTTCGGTGCTGTTGCGGGATTGCGGGGACCAGGCAAAAGCGGTAAGATTTTAGATTTACGATTTACGATTTGCGATTTACGATTTTAGATTTACGATTTAGGATGTATAATTACGTTGTCATAGAGGGAAATATTGGTGCGGGCAAAACGTCGTTTGCCTCACTGCTGGCGGAGGAGTGCAATGCCAGGCTGATCCTTGAGCAGTTCGAGGAAAATTCATTCCTTCCCAAATTTTACGATGATCCAGCCCGGTATGCATTTCCGCTGGAGTTGTCGTTCCTGGCCGACCGTTACCAGCAGCTAAAAGCACAGTTCAATGCTTCCGACATGTTCAAGACATTTACGGTGGCCGATTACTTTATATTCAAGTCGTTGATTTTCGCCAGCAAGAACCTGGAGCCACTTGAATTCGGATTGTACAGCAAACTGTTCTCCATTGTCAGTTCGGTCGTCCCAAAGCCCGACATGATCGTTTACCTGTACCTCAACCTCGAAAACCTCAAGAAAAATATTGAGAAGCGCGGCCGTCCCTACGAACAGAACATCCAGTTTGAATACCTCGAAAAAATCCAGACAGGTTACCTTGAATTCCTGCGCCAGCAGAGTGATCTAAGGGTGCTTGTCATTGACACCAACGGGTTGGATTTTGTAGCCCGGCGCAGCGACTATCTATGGCTGAAGGAGCTGATCATGCAGGAGTATCCGCTGGGCATGCATCACATCCAGGATCCTGTTTTCGGGGAGTAAACAGGAAAAAAAAAGAGGACGACCTTTAAGGACGCCCTCTCTTTTCAAAATCAGCAAACAAAACTATTTTACAATATTCTGGAATTCAGGAGTACTTGCGAAATTGATGAATTCGCGGTCGCCCTTGGCCTGGGCTTTCAGGCTGGCATCCTTGCAGGCTTTCATCAGGTTCTCAAAAAGTCCCTTGCTGTTATTTGCACGGGCTGAGGTTACAGCAAGCAAATAGAAAGTTTCGGGAGTTTCAGGAGCGCATTTCAATGTAGTTTCAGCAGCCGCATTGTTGCCGTTTAACAGCTGGGCAAGTCCCAGGTTGTAGGTGCATTTTGCGTTGGCAAGCATGTTGAGTGCTTTTGGATAATCACCTTTCGGGATCATGAGGACGCCCTGGTTGTAATTGGTATTCTCACCAAGCGTAGCTGCTTTCTTAAACTGTGCATCAGCTTTTTTCAGATCTTTCTGTTTTGCAGCAACAACACCGATGTTGTTTTCGATGATGCCGTTGTTCGGCTGTACAGTCTGTGCTTTGGTCAGCAGTTCACTGGCACGTGCAAGGTTGCCATTTTCAACTTCAGCAACAGCAGCGTTGTTCAACGCTTTCCAGCTGCCCGGGAATTGCTTTGCAGCATTCTCGAGGATGGTTGCCTTTACTTTGTTGTCCTTGGTAAGTGTTGCAGCGTAGAGAAGTTCTTCAACTTTCAGTTTTTCGGGATTTGAAGCACCAAACTGGAGAAGTTCAGCATCGGTCATTCTCGGTTCATACAGGGTAGCGGTAATTTCGCTGCGACGCAGGCCGGGAAGAAGATCTTTTTCGATTTCAGGATAGATCAGGATCATGTTGCGGATTTCCTGTTCCTTTTTGTTGGCATCAACATTTGAATTGATCACGTTGAGCACTTTGTCTTTGTCTTTCAGGTTGCTGTTCTGAACAGCTTTGAGGAATCCGTTCCAATCCGGACCGTGATGCTGCAGGGTCATGTTCACATCTTTCCCGGCGGCTTCAACAGCGGCTTTCACAGCTTTCTTGTCCTTGTTGTCCTTGTTGGCATCCTTTGCCCAGCCCTGGAACTGGTCAAGCATCCACTTGTTGCCGGTTTTTGAACGGTTTTCAGACAGGTTTGCGTTGAAGGTTTCTTCGCCTTCAGGTGATGCATAACCATTCATGGCAATGTCCTTGATTTTCCATCCCTGTTTGATAAAGGTATTCAGGTCGGTAAGTGCGTTTTTGGCAGGATCAGTCTTGTTGATGCCGTATTTCAGGTCGAGGTCAAATTTGTTCTTTTTGAAATAGATGACACCTGATTTTGACTGGAACACTTCTTTCTGGTACCCGTGATCGGCGATGAGCGTCAACTCGTCATGCTGAACACGTTTTGAGGTGTAGATTACGCCAGGGGCAAGGTTGCGGGAAGGTAATTCCATGAATTTGGCCTTAACCTTGATCTCGTCTTTTTTCATCAGGACTTTTTCCTTGGCTTCGTAAATGACAGGCGCAACCACCAGCTGTGAAGTGTTCATCTCGGGTTTGTACGGGAATTTGCAGGTGTATGTGAATGAACCACCTTCTTTGTATTTGATCATCGTTCCTTCGCCGCTTAACTTCTCACCATAAAGGTGGGTGCCGCACGGGAGTTCATATTTGCCACCATCATAGGTAAGAACCGGCTGGAAATACATGGCTGCTGTCGGGCAGAAATATTTCGGGGGAACGGTTCCTTTTATGGTTACGACGATTGAATCACCCTTTTCGGCAAGAACGGCAGGTGATGTTTCATATTTGATCAGTTCGTAATTCTTGGCCATCTCCTTCAGGTTGCAGCCACTGTATGCAAATTTGTAAGTGATGCCAAGGTTGACACCGCTGTACATGTCGTTGATCACCTGTTTGGCACCGCCCATGGTCATGTCAAGCACATCGCCATCCCTCCATCTCCAGATGAATTCGGGATTGATGGACCAGTGTTTGCTCAGGTTGAAATCGAACCCGATACCTGCATCTGCTTTGAACTCGAGGTTCCAGCTGCCAATACCGCTGTTGTTGCCATATCCGAATTTGTCGGCGCCTTTGTGCGAAGGGTAACCAACATAACCAATAGGGGTAAGGGGATCGGAATTGTTAAATTTTGCACCCTGGGTATGGTCGGCACCAACGCCGAAGATAAGGTACGAAGAAAAGAACCTTTCAGGTTTGTAACCCATGATCCAGTTTACCCAGTTCACAGTACCTTCAACAGTACCTTCAATAACCCATGATTTGAAATTCTGGGAAATGATGGCAGATGGCTGGCCCTTTTGGTAAACCAGTTTATCGGTAACTGAACCGGACAATGGAACCCATCCGCCTCTCAGCCGGACTCCTATTACCCTGGTGAATTGTTTTGTTATGCTTCCGCCTGCACCAAACATCCATTTATCATTGAACAGGATGTTTTTCGACAAGTCGCCGTTGAACTGGTCCAGGGCTCCGTAGGCAGTAACTGACCAATAACTGTGTGAAGGTGCTTTCTCACACTTCGAAGCTTTTGGCGTTTCAGTTTTTGCTGCCTCTTTCTTGGGAGACTCTTTCGTCTGAGCCTGGGCCATCGTAACCATGGGCACGATCATCATAAGAAAGACGATCAGTGCGGTCGACAGGGTTTGATAAAAATTTTTCATACGGTAGAAATTTTAATTATAAATTGATTTTGTTTACTGATTGAGCAAATATAATATATATAATGAGTTATTCGGCTGAATTTTTAGTTTGAAAATGAACAATATTCGGTTGATACTGGTAATAAGTTGAATTTAAGCAAGTTGCAACTGTTGGTTTATTTCAGGGTGTAAAATTAAATAATTTGAACTGAAAATGGAAAAATATTTTCTTTTTTTTCTTGTACGGCCAAAAGCAATCAAGGTTTCATTTGTTTTGAAAACTATTTATCTTGCCAAATAAATCCCATATCACAATCCCAACAGCTACCGAAACATTGATGGAATGCTTTGTTCCGAATTGGGGAATTTCGATGCAGCCGTTCACAAACGGAAGCACCTCGTCATCTATGCCATTTACCTCATTTCCAAAGATAATGGCCAGTTTCTCGCCTGCGGCAGGGTGGTAATCCGGAAGTGAGATGCTTCCCTCGGCCTGCTCAACCGCCAGGATTGTGAATCCTGCTGCAATAAGTTCGCTAACTGCTTCGAGGGTGGTAGCCTTGTACACCCAGTTCACGGATTCGGTGGCGCCAAGCGCGGTTTTATGGATTTCGCGATGGGGCGGGGTTGCCGTGATCCCGCATAGGTAAACGCTCTGCAGGCGGAAGGCGTCGGCAGTGCGGAAGACACTCCCGATGTTGTTCTGGCTGCGGATATTGTCAAGTACGGCCACAACCGGCAGCTTTTCCGACGCCTTGAATTCTTCGATGGTGAGCCGTTGCAATTCCGGCATGGTAAGTTTTCTCATGCGTTACAGGTTTCATTTTTCTGCAAAGATAGTTTTATCGAATTTTATCAACAAAACGAATGCAGTCTAATCCACCCTCCATACCTTTGAAAAAAAAAATCAAGGAAAGAATGGCCAAACCCAAAGAATCTGCCGAAACTCCCCTGATGAAGCAGTACAACGCCATCAAGGCGAAGTATCCCGATGCGCTGCTGCTTTTCAGGGTAGGTGATTTTTACGAGACCTTCGGCGAGGATGCCATCCGGGCATCGAACATCCTGGGTATTGTGCTTACCCGCCGGGCCAATGGTTCCGGGACGTACATGGAACTTGCAGGTTTCCCGCACCATTCGCTCGACCTGTACCTGCCGAAACTGGTGAAGGCAGGTTTGCGGGTAGCCATCTGTGACCAGCTTGAAGATCCTAAACTTACCAAAACGATCGTCAAACGGGGTGTTACCGAACTGGTAACCCCGGGTGTTTCGTACCATGATAAAATTCTTGAACAGAAAGAGAACAACTTCCTCGCAGGGGTGCACCTTGAATTAAAAACTTCGGGGATCTCCTTCCTGGATATTTCAACCGGCGAGTTTTACCTGGCGCAGGGGAGTTTTGAGTATATCGACAAACTGATCCAGAGTTTCAGGCCCAGTGAAGTGATCATCCAGAAGAACAAGCGACAGGAGTTTACCGAATTATTTGGCAGCAAATTTTACATC
The DNA here is from genome assembly GCA_026391835.1 of Bacteroidota bacterium. GTDB lineage: Bacteria > Bacteroidota > Bacteroidia > Bacteroidales > FEN-979 > CAIVAT01. Next base: position 30,264 of record JAPLDF010000005.1, on the reverse strand, counting down.
TCAACATTTGATGACTGGGTTTTTACAACCGACTTCTCACACGATCTGCTCCTCAAACAATTCGGAACGGCATCGCTGAAGGGATTTGGCGTCGAAAACCTTGACATGGGCGTGATCGCAGCCGGTGCGGCCCTGCACTACCTTGCCGAAACGCAGCACGACAAGGTGCAGCACATCTGCAAGCTGAGCCGGATCGAAGAGGACCATTACCTGTGGCTCGACCGTTTTACCATCCGCAACCTGGAGTTGCTGAGTTCGGTCAACGAAAATGCGAAAACATTGCTGGATGTACTCGATCAAACAGTATCCCCGATGGGTTCGCGCCAGTTGCGCAGATGGATCATCCTGCCGCTGAAGAACCGCCAGCCCATAGAGGAACGGCTCGATGCCGTGGAATATTTTACAACAAATACGGAGACTTCCGACCAGTTCAGGCACCATTTCCAGCAGATCGGCGACCTGGAAAGGCTCATCTCAAAGGTGGCCGTTGCACGCGTAAACCCGAGGGAGATGGTCTACCTGAAAAGGGCCCTCGATTCCATCGAAGCCGTAAAGGGACTGTGTGAAACCTCCGGCAATGACGGGCTGCAGAAAATCGGCGACCAGCTGAACATCTGCAACCTGGTGCGCGAACGCATCGAACGCGAAATTAACCCCGATCCCCCTGCCCTTGCAATCAAGGGGAACATCATCCGCAGCGGGCTGAATCCCGAACTGGATGAACTCCGGGCGATGGCCTACTCGGGGAAGGATTTCCTGTTGCAGATCCAGCAGCGGGAGATCGAACGCACCGGCATCACCTCCCTGAAAATCGGCTTTACCAACGTGTTCGGCTATTACCTGGAGGTGACAAACCTGCACAAGGAAAAGGTGCCGGCCGGCTGGCAGCGCAAGCAAACCCTGGTGAATGCCGAAAGATATATCACCGAGGAGCTGAAAGTATACGAGGAGAAGATCCTTCATGCGGAGGAGAAGATGCTCGAGATCGAATTGAAACTATACAGCGACCTGATCCTGTTCCTGGCCGATTACATCCAGCCTGTTCAGCTCAACGCTTCGCTGGTGGCAAGGCTTGATGTGCTCGTTTCATTTGCTTCCAGTGCGGTGAAATACCGGTATGTGCGTCCTGAGCTCAACGATACCTTTATCCTCAATATTAAAAATGGCCGTCACCCGGTCATTGAGCGGCAGATGAAACCAGGCGAGGATTACATTGCCAATGATGTATATCTTGACGACCGCTCGCAGCAGATCATCATACTCACCGGGCCGAACATGTCCGGGAAATCGGCCCTGCTCCGCCAAACCGCGCTCATCGTCCTGATGGCGCAGATGGGGAGTTTTGTACCTGCCGACCGTGCCGTACTTGGCCTGGTCGACAAGGTGTTTACACGGGTAGGGGCCTCCGACAACATCTCCTCCGGAGAATCGACCTTCATGGTGGAGATGAATGAGACGGCCAGCATTCTCAACAACATTTCAAACCGGAGCCTGATCCTGCTTGATGAGATAGGCAGGGGCACCAGCACCTACGACGGCATCAGCATTGCCTGGGCCATTGCCGAATTCCTGCACCAGCACCCGCTGTTCAAACCCAAAGTGCTCTTTGCCACCCATTACCACGAACTGAACGAGATGGCAGGGCTTATGCCGCGCATCAAAAATTATCATGTTGCCGTAAAGGAGATACAGAACAAGGTCATCTTCCTGCGGAAGCTGCTGCCGGGCGGGAGCGAACACAGTTTCGGAATCCATGTGGCGAAAATGGCGGGAATGCCCCAGTCTGTCCTTGAAAGGGCAGGGGAGATGCTGCACCAGCTTGAGGAGAGCCATACGGCCGAAGGCCTCGGGAAGCAACTCCGGACAAAAGGTGCCAGGGCTGCACAAGCCGGAACAGGCTACCAGCTGAGCTTTATCCAGCTTGACGATCCGCTGCTGCAGCAGATCAAGGAGGACATCCTGAATACTGAAATAAACACCCTCACACCGGTTGAAGCGCTGATGAAATTGAACGAGATTAAAAAATTGCTGAAAAAAAATTAGGAGCAATGATTTTTTTTATACATTTGCAGCCTCAAATTACCATGCGAAAGTAGCTCAGCTGGTAGAGCACGACCTTGCCAAGGTCGGGGTCGCGGGTCCGAATCCCGTCTTTCGCTCAAAACCAATTTTTAACTGCAGAGGCGCGCCATGGTGCGCCTCTGCAGTTGAAAATTCGCCCTGGTGGTGGAACTGGTAGACACGCAGGACTTAAAATCCTGTGACTTCACGGTCGTGCGGGTTCAAGTCCCGCCCGGGGTACAAATACCACATCAAAACCCGCAATTGACGCGGGTTTTGCTTTTTAGAGTACCCCAAAAAGTACCCAAAACATTTTTTTAACAATAATGGACACACATTGCTGCATTCTTTGCTGCCATTAAAGATTTTATTTATTTAATGTCCCTGCCCTCTCCGATTCCGATGCATCATCCCCTTGCCTTTGCCCATTCCCTTCCCCTGTCCCTGGAAACCGTACAGCTCAAAGTAGAGTGATGACAACCTTTCGCATTGCATTGGCGTACAGATTTGTTTGAGAGTCATGTACTGTTTAACAGAAGCTTTTTGCATTTGCTTCTGAAGATCACAAATATCTTCCATGCGCTTATTTATCAAACTCGTATCAGGATTGCTGGTCGCAAGCTCTTCCAGAAGTTGGGCACGATTGCTCTGGATATTGAGTCTGATTGGCTCTGTTGAAGTTCTATATTCTCGGAGAATGGCATCAACCTTTCCCGATTGCGCTGGAGTTAAAGATAATTCCTGGTTAAACCTTCTTCCGGTGTTTTCAGAAGTTTGCTGATTCAAAGAATCGGATTTGCCGGTAAAGAAAATTATCAGGCTGATTAATGCGGTAAGCAACACAATTACCAAAAAGACCAGTACCCATAGAATAACCTTATTTTTCGAAAAGTAGTTCATGGTATTTGTTTTAATGATTGTCAAAAAAGGCATTATCCTCATCTGTGAAGTCAGTGATATACAGATCTGATTTCATGACCTGTATGCCATTCTGACGGGACAGATTCGAGGAAAATTCTGAATCAACCTGCTTCCCTAAAGCTAAACCGATAACCACGGCAGTTAAAATAATGGTTGACAGCATTAATGGCTGAAGAATTCTTTTGGAAAAAGTAAAATGGGGCATGTTCCCCCGTTCAAGTTCGGATTCAATTTTCTGGATCGTTCGGGTCTGAATGAATGGATTTGGTTCATCGGCTCTTCTTGCATCGATAGAAGATGAGACTGATTGAAAATTGAGTACAAGTTCTCTACATCTTTTACATGTGTTGAGATGATCTTCGAATTTTTGATTCTTTTCCCCTGAAAGTTTTTTCTCCTGGTAGGAGAAAAGATTGTCGCGAACGAAAACGCAACCTGGGTTATTTAATGTCTTTTGCATATTCTGAAAAGTAGTTTGCTAACTTTTTTTGAAGGTTCATTTTTGCCCTGTGGATAAGAGATTCAACGGATGGAATCGACAGGTTCATGATCTCAGATATTTCTTTATAGGCCAGGTCATCATATTTGCTCAGTATAAATGCGATTCTTTGATTTTGAGGCAATGAATTGACAGCCGCGTCCAGGATTTTTCTTTTCTCTCTGTCATCATTCGTGCTATCTGTCATTGAGGGTTCATTGTTGCTTTTGATCTTTCCCTTTGTATCGTCTATAAAGAATGATCCCAACGTCTGAAAAATATTTCTTCTTTTTTGCTTTCTCAGATGATCCAATGATTTATTCACTGTAATTCTGTAGATCCAGGTATTGAGAGAAGAATCTTTTTTATAGTGTCCGATGGACCTTAGGATTTCAAGCAGCACATCCTGTGAAAGATCTTCAGCATCTTGCATGTTGGAAACAAAATAATAGGCTGTTTTAATGATATTTTTATGATGGTTATTTACGAGATATAGAATTGCTTCTTTATGCTGATTGGCCATCCTGCATCCATTGGGATTGCCTCTTCCCTGGCCTGCATTCGGACGGTTATCACAAATGCCATCCCCGTTTTATCTACGGAATTTGCGCCATGTCCATTTTTAATTCGTGACTGGTAATTGTCGCAAACTCCGTCTTTATTGTTATCAACAAAATTTCCGGGAGCAGCGTTCGTTGAAGTTTGTGTGACCTGGGAGTTCGTCCGGGTCGTATTGGTCGGTCCGTTTTGGGCAAGTCCCTGATATGTCATAAATGACATAATAGCAAATAATACAGTAATGCTTCTCAGTGCTTTCATTTTCTTGGTTATTATTTGGTTAGACATCTGGATTTATAAATTAGACGTGCCAGAAAGTGAAAACTTGCGCAAAAAAGAAAATTATAATTTTATAACCTCACAGCACAGGTTGCCTGTATGGAATACATATTATCTTCAGTATTTCCGAAATGAAACAATTTAACCTCGCCTCCAACTAGCCAATGCTTACTTAATGGATAGATATAAGCACCGGAAAGTTCAAAATTGGAAAGCGAGATTGTTTCTGTTGAAACTTTTTGTTTTCCCCCTACAGTTTTGTTCGTGATGAAAGCAACGCCGGTCCCAATCCCAAGATGCACATTTTCAATGATTCTCATCCTTAACAAAAAGAGTAAAGGGATAACTGAGCGGTCGACCTGACCGGTGGTATTATCTGTCAACTGCCCTTTCGCCATGAAAAGTTTATAATACCCGGTTTCCAGTCCCAAACTTAGCCGATGTTCCGGTTCCCAGAAAAATTTCAGGGAAACTCCTGCATAATCTTTTTGAAGATTCTGACCACCCATCTCCAGGTTGTTGATGTAATGGGTCCAACCAGCACCAATCGTCAATGTATAGTGATTAAGGCGAACCTTCGCACTATCACCTTCCTGTGAATATACCAACACGGAAAGGAAAACCATCACCATGGTTATAATAGCTCTTATATGCCCCATATGACTACTCCTGTATATAATGATGATAAGCGACAACATACGGGAAATTGGTAACCAGCCCGTCAAAAATTCCCTGGTCCAGGTAATTGCGAATCCAGTTCGGACTGTCGATGGTCCAGCATACCGCCAATCGTCCTTCATTGTGCATCTGTTGAACAAGGTCGTTTTGAATACCCAATGTCCATCTGGGTGCCCATACTTTGGAATTCACCATCCTGACATCATCCACCGTAAGTTCACATAAGGAAGGAACATTCCTGTAGTCCAGAGAGGACATTAATGCATTCAGGACATCAGTACCGGGAATTCCCATCAGGATGATAATATCTCTGCCTTTGTCCTTTGCATGCTGGATTGCACGCTGTTGTATGGGGATAACCACCGGCACTGCCTCAGCGCTTTTCATATCCATGTAGACAAAGCGTAATTCAGTGCTGTCAATGGCAAATGTCAGCACCTCCTCCAGCGACGGTATTCTCTCTCCATGGATAAGCTTTACAAACGACGACAACTGGAGCCACGTATAGGCGCTTACATCTCCGGCCAGTAGTCCTTTTTGCGTGAGCCGGGTGTTAATATCCGGATCATGATAAATGAAAGCAACACCATCGCTGCTTATCCTGGGGTCTACTTCTATACCTGTAGTACCCAGTCTTTCAGTAAATTTAACCATGGCAATGCTGTTCTCCGACACGGGGAGCCGGTCAGAATTCCGTCCTCCGGCCCGGTGTCCAAGAATATAAAAATTATTGCTTTTTACTTTTTGCGAAAACGGTCGTATATACTGCAGCATGATTGATTGGTCGGGGGCTTCACTATTTGCTCCGTAGGCACCTCTCAGGATAATGTTCGCTGAAGGCTTACCCGTCAGAATATCATTACCACCCTCTGGTCCTGAAATGGACATGTTGCATAACCCGGTTGCATCACTGTATCCATCCCTCCAGTATCCCTGGATTAGTATGACCGAATCAAGGTAACCGGCATTCATTATGAAATGCTTACCGTTTTTACACGTAAAAAGGATACCGGAATGGTTCCATTTTAAAATCATTGTATCCCCGAAAATTGTTGCGTCGGTAGTTGCCAGGTAAATACCTTCCATTGGCGGTTTTGATATGGAAGGCACAGGCAGCGTACCCTCAGGAAATGAGTTGATACCGGAAGAGGGGACAGGCACCAGGGACTCTTTGTTGCAGCCAATGATGAGCATCAGCAAAACAATCACATGTAAATTCCTGATTTTCATAATATCCAGCTGATATAAAGTTCGGGAATGTGGTAAAACCGGTTAAATGTGGAAAACAACATCCAGGTGGGCCAGTAAAATTTCACATAATTATCCTTCAGCCCTACGATGAGAACCTTATTATGATGAATTCTTTGTTCCATATAAAAAGAAAGTGTTCCGCCGTTCAGGAACGTTTTGGAACGGCTTACTTCAATTTCACCTGAGTTTGTTGAAACTTTGCCCACAATTACCAATTCTCCCTTAAGGGTAAAAGCCATTTTTTTAAGCTTATACCCAAGCGAAATATTCGGATATTGCATCCATGCCTGGGTGCTGTTGTTAAAACCGGATTGGTTTAACCGGCCATAAACACAGGCAATGTCCCAGCCTCCCTTTATTCCAAAATTCCTGAATAAAAAGCTTAGTCTTGGCCCCGCCCTCAGTTGATTGGAAACAATGATTGTAGTCAGGTCCGATTCAAGCGATAGGTTCCACGGTAATCCGAATGTCATGTGAACATTCGCCAACGGTGCCTGAATGGAACTTTCCAGCAGATCTTCAGGAGGTTTGACCATCGAGAGTCCGGCAGACACCTGAAAACCCCACTTTTTATAATGATGCGGGAATTGCATGGTATGAGTGGTGATATCAAATGTTTCCTTTGGTGCCGGAAACTGGGCAGAGGCCAGCAAGTTTATGAAGAGCAAGTAATAAAGTGTAAGTCGTATTTTCATTAGTTTGTCCGCAAGTACTCTATGGCGCTTAATGCGGCAATTGTACCGTCGGCAACTGCAGTGGTTACCTGGCGGTATCGCTTTGCAATACTGTCTCCGGCGGCAAAAACACCAGGGACATTCGTTTGCATTTCCGTTCCTACGATAATTTCACCCCGGTCATTCAAATGGACACATTTTTCAAATCCCTGGGTTTTTGCCACATATCCAATGAAAATAAAGATTCCGTCAACAGCCAGCATCGTTTTATCCCCGGTTGGAAGATGTTCAATCTCAACTTGTTTTACAGAATCGTCACCAAAGATATTTCTGACTTGCGATTCCATGTAAAATTTAATCCTGGGATTCGCTTTGGCCTCTTCAACTGCATATGGAAAAGCCTGGAACTGATCGAACTGGTGCACTATAGCAACATTGCGGGCATATTTTGTCAGGGAAACGGCCTCTTCAAGGGCCGAATTACCGCCACCTACCACCACGATGTCTTTACCCGTGAAAAAATCCCCGTCACAGGTAGCACAATAGGATACACCGCGACCTTTGAATTCAGCCTCACCTGGTACATGGATCATTCTTGGCTCTCCTCCCGGTGCCAGAATGACAGACCTTCCAAAGAATTGTTCGTTGCCATTGATCTCAACCATTTTCGGATTTGCGGAATATTCAAAAGCAGTGACCTGAATATTTGATTTGATTTTACAGCCAAATGCCAGGGCCTGCTTTTTCATGATGTTACCCAACTGAAAGCCGCTGGTTGACTCAACTCCCGGGTAGTTTGCAATCTCGTGGGTTAACACGAGCTGACCACCGACTGTTCCCTCATTCAAAATCAACGTCTTCATACGGGCGCGGGAAGCATAAATACCGGCGGTCAGGCCGGCAGGACCTCCACCAATAATAATGATATCGAATATCTCTGGCATCATTTTTTCTTTTAACAGGCCGCAACAGATCCCTGCAGGAAAGAGTCAATCACCAAACCCATGAAAACTTTCTCCCTGCCCGCAGAGGATCTGAGGAACCTGACTTTATTGCTGTTTTTTATCGAATTGTGCATCGAGGATTGATTTTACCTGCGGCATCGACTGGATGCTGGAAGTAGCTTTTACGAGTTTTCCATTCCTGTAATAGACTGTAAATGGAATTCCCATAAAACCTTTGCACTCGGGTGCATTTCGAATCGGGTGCGATTCCGGGTTGTCAAATTCCATATCGGCGAATTTAACATGAGGATATTCCGGTTCCAGATCTTCCATGATGCCATATACCGGGATGCACATGGGGCCCATCCTTCCACAGCAGATCATAACGTTCTCATTCTCTTCAATAAGTTTCTGATGCCCTGAAGCTGTCAGAATGTGTGTTAAATTTGTTTGCAGCATAAGTTTAAGTTTTTAGATGTCATGTTCTGCATATGTCAAAGATCATGCCAGAATAAAGCGCATAAATATCACCAATTCTTGTTTTATTCGTTACATTGCAAATGAAATATGTTATGGAACTATTTATTCTCCAACCAGAGAAGAATCCATGCTTTTTTCACAGGAGGAATTGAAAGAAGATTTTTCAGACTTGGATTTCCGTTCAATCGAACTTTTAGAAAAGGAGGTTGAGGAAGGAGATTTTCATCAGGGGAAAGCATCAGTAATCCAAATGGTTGCAATCAAATAGAGGCCAAGCAATCAAACCAGTCATATCCATTCGATTATAAGAAATATGCCGGAGAGTTCATTGCTCCCCGGCACAAAAGTACTCCTGGCATTACGAGTTAGTTACAGTGGCAATTTCCTGTGCCGGTTTCATGTTTCGAATTCACGATCGCGTCAAAATCTTCCTGTGTCAGGTATTGAGGTGTATAGGTGCCACCTGTGAATTTAATATTGGCATAAAATGAACGCAGGTGATTGCGTGATCCGCGCATGAGGTTGTTGAATACACATGTGATATCCTGGTTGTCAATGGTCAGCAAATGATCCTTCAGATCTTTTATATCCAGATCTTCGATCGTGGCGCCTGCTACAAGCCCATTAAGTAAGGAACCAGAACCAAGGGTTACCAGTGAGTTGAATAGAGTCTGAAGATCCTGGTTCGTAAAAACACCTGTTACATGGTTCGCTGCAGGATCAACCAGTGAATATTTATTGATCAGCGCTTTGACTGCATCCGTATGCCGCTGCTCACTGAGTGTGATGTTCCTGAATATTGGCTTGGTGTATAGCTGGCTGAGGGTAAGATAAACATCATGTGCGAGGAATTCTTCTTCGCGCATAACAATAAGGGCTTCTGATTCAGAGGCATTTAACGATTCAAATGGCAATGAATCGACACAGGAAAGGCATCCTGTCAGAGAGGTATCGGCAATCGTGTAGTTAAGGATGTCTTCCTTATACTGGGAGTCTGCTGATGCTGGTACAGCAGTGGTTTCTTTTGTGCATCCGTTCAGGGACAGTACCATAAATGATACACCCATCACCAGGAACATTCCGATGGCTAAATTTTGTCTTGTTTTCATAACAGTTGGTTTTAGAAGGGTTAGATGAGAATGCATTCTTCGAAAACAAAAGTATATACTTATACATATATATCTGTTACGATATTTTATGTTTCTTGTATAAGATCTTATGGTGATAAAACCGGGAATCAGGGTTTCCTGGGCAAGGTGTGTTTTATCCTAAGATACACGAAACCAATTAGAAAGGACATTCCCGTGATTGCCGGGAACCAGGCTGCTACCTGGAAAAGGTGCTGTGAACGGTAAAGAACGGTGGCGATGTTTCCTATAATGAGCCATTGAATGACATAAATGGTGGTTACCCGGGCGCCCATCCATTTGATGGCCAACGCAAGTTTATGTTCACTGTATTCTGATTCAACCAATGAAACAATAACAAGGTATGCGATCATGAAAAGCAGTGTCCATAAGAAAAACAGAATGCCATGATGATAGTATCCGCCTGAACCTGAAAGGTCAGCTGTAATCCGTGAGGCCCATGAAATGGTTGTCAGAATGAACAGCCACAAGGGAATCGCAAGATAATAGTGTTCCTTAATATCTTTTTTTTTTACCCATTGCACACTCCCAATGAACAGGCGGAATGCATAACCAGTCAGTATATAGGCCATCCATGGAAGCAATGGGAAATACGACCATTCAGCACCTCCCCATAAGAAAGCACCGGGATATTTAAGAAATCCGGTTGAAGTTGAGAACAGTGTCACGTATTGTGACATAGCAACTATCGCGGATCCTGTCAGGATATATGGCAGATAATGGGTTTTAAAAAGGAGCCGGAGCAGCCCGATAACCAGGATACTAAGCCCGGCAAGGGTCAGGATGTCGGCCCCAAAAATAAAATGCCAGGGATTGAGTTCTGATTCACCCTGGAAAACCTGAATCAGAAGGTTTGCCGATCGTCCGGTGTTCAGCATGATTCCACCTGCAAAGAGCATTAATCCCCGCACCATAAATCCTTTCATTGATTTATGGGAGGAGGCCAGGAAGTAGCCCATTACTGCCATAAACACGGGTGCACATGCCGGACCTCCCAGGAAAAGGGAGATTTTACCAAGGGTGCTGTTGTAAAGGCCAGGATCGGCAAATTGTTCCATGATGTGAACCTGGATCATTAACAGGACAGCTATTCCTTTTAATAAATCGGCAGTTCCATTGCGGGATTTTTGGACTTCCAGTTCTACGGCCATGAATTAAACAACCTTAGATGTGTTTCAGGATAACATTTCGCAACATGTCTTTACTCACAACTCCCGATTGCCGCCACATCACTTCGCCGGTTTTGAATAGTATCACAGTTGGAACGCCCTGGATATGGTATTTACTTGCCAAACCGGTGTTTTGGTCCACATCAATTTTGATCACTCTGACACGCTCCCCGAATTCGGATGCAATTTCCGATAAAATAGGTGACTGGACTTTACAAGGGCTGCACCATAAAGCATGAAAATCGACAATGACGGGGCGGGTATCGTTTATAATTGAATCAAAGTTGCCTTTCATTGTGTTAAATTTTATAGGTTAAACTGCCATTTGGACAGGCAGCCACACATTCCAAACACTTCGAGCGGGTGTAACTTATGCCTGGTTTCTCCAGGGCAGGTTTGTAGAGGCTGAATTTGGCGGGTTCTATCCGCATTTTGGTTGTATCAACACATGTGTTTATAATCCTGGTAATCGTGGGAACCGGCCTGTTTTCGACAGCCTGGAATAAACACCCCAGCCTTTTTTCATCCAATGACCGACAATGGGCATCGGAATCATAAATGCTTTGGTGCCGTTCCTGAATACAAAGGCAGCTCCGTTGCCGGTATCCATCACGCAAAGAATGTTAAGATGTTCCTGGTACCCTTTCCGTTTAGTGCTGCCTTTTTCAATTTCCAGAATATTATAGGCGGCGTTACGCCCCATTAATTCTGCAATATGCCCTTGTTTGGCGATCCATTCGGGCCCTTCGAGGGCGGCCACATCCCCTATGGCAAATACAGAGGGAAAATTAGGGACTTGTCCGGAATCATGAATTTTAATAAACCCCGCTTCCGAAAGTGGTAAATCTGAATTCTTCAACATTGCAGGGCCGTTTCCTGCAGCAATGAACATGGTAAAGTCTGCGCCCAATTTTGAATCATCTTCAAAGACAACGCCGTCGCTTACGAACTCTTTGATTTTTTTACCAAAACGTTTGCCGATGTTGTAGCTGGTGAACATTTTGTCCATCATGGCCAAAGCCCCTTTACCCATCCTGGCTCCGGGTTCATCCATGGGAGCAAAGAAGGTCAGTTCGAAATTCTCCCTGAGTTTTCTGGCCTTCAAATAATTGTGAATATTAAACATCAGCTCGAAGGCAGGTCCACCACGAACAGCCGATTTGTCCTTTGGATTACCTCCAAAGCCTATGGCTATTTTACCGCTGCCCTTTTTAACCAGGTCATCGATCTTATTCCGAATTTCCAGGGCCATTTCCGGTTTGGCACAGATTGACATGGTGTGTTCCATCCCTTTATGCTGCATTTTTGCAGCACCAAAAGCAACGACCAGGTAATCAAATTCCAGAACATGGTTTTCACAAACCACCCGGTATTCTTTCGCATGAATTTCATTTACCCTATCGATAATAACCTGAAAAGGATATTTTTTCTGAATATCTGATAGCGGAACTTTGACGTCATTGAACTCCTTCATATGAACAGGAATCCAAATGGATATAGGGTACATGTATAAATAATCGCGATCAGAAACCAGGGCGATCTCAAAGCCACCTTTTTTCTGCAGTGCGATTGCAGTTTGCACACCGGCAAAACCACCGCCAAGAATAAGAACTTTCTTCATCTTTATAAAGCACCGATCACCGACTCAACGATTCCTGATGCTTCATCATAAGCACCATGGATGGCTTCAGCGGCAACAGAAGCTAATCCGGTTGTCATGACCGACATGTTCAAAAAGGCAACGTAGGTTTTTCCATCCGATTCCTCATAGACCGAAATCCGGTATGGCATCAGGATTGAAACAATCCGCCCATCGTCCTGATCAAGCATCCGACCTGAATATTCCGGTTTGCAGATCTCAATTACCTCTACGGGTAATACCTTTTTACCTGATTTGGCGAGCGATTGCTGTAGATTGTGAATCGCAGGATTCTGCCATCCTTTTTGATTTGCTGCTTCGATAAGTTTTTCAACTGTAACAGGGACATTGAAAGGGCTTACTTTCTCGATGATTAACTGGTTAGTGTTCATTGCTCTGAATTTTATTTTGGTTAATTTAACTCTTTGATGAGGGAAAGGGCAGCTTCCGGATGATGATCATGGACCCTGTCCTTGACAATCAAAGTAGTTGAGTATGATTTGATGTACTTACTGAATAAGATATCATGCCCCAGGCACAATCCGACAGTGATCGTAAAATCAACTGATTCTGCATTCAATTGCCCTGCCTGGGCCAATGGATTACAGGATACTTTTTCTATCGTACTCCCAGAATTTATTTCAGATTGTTTGAATCCTCCCGTTGTGCAGGAAACGGGAAATGTTTTGAAACCAGACTCCCGAAGTATTGTGGTAACCAGTGCAGCTTCTTTCTCCATCCCAAAGCAGTAGGCGATGCCAATTCGCTGAAAGTCCATGGTTTTTGAAAATTCAATTACCTCCTGAAGCCGGGATAAAGTTCCGGCTCTCCCCTGGTCAACAAGTCTGGCAGCCGCCTGAACAATTTTCATGTTTTCGGGCAGGTGATAGGTTCTTAAGATCTCTTTAGCGTCAAACTTTTGAGCGTGACACGGTTCTGTGGTCCGGCAACTTTTTGTATTACACTTAATGCAATTCATTGTATAATAATATTTTAATAAGTTTCAATATTATGATCAATAAAATGCATGGTCTAATCGTGACACCCTACAATGGTCTTCGAAGTCTTTGCACAACATTGCGCTACTTTCTTTGAACTCGTTTTCTTAACTTCAATCTTTTTTTTAACAAGACTTTTCATGGTTATCAATTTAAGAGTTAATATGGCGTGATTATTTCAATGGCAAAATTATAAAATACCTTTGATAAATCGCATAAATATCACTACTATTTTATATGATCGTTAAATTTAGTGTTTTTTCCTGAGTATTGGATGTTCCCACAGGCTAATTTATTGTGTGTTGTTAAGTTGAAAACAAACATGCTATGGGAACAACAACAGTTATTTACCTGATCGCCATTGGACTGATGGCCGGGATTTTCGGTGGAATCTTTGGTGTTGGCGGGGCAATCGTTATGGTTCCTGCTATGGTCTGTTTTCTGGGTGCCAACCAGCATACCGCCCAGGGAACGAATCTGGCAGTGATGCTACCACCCATCGGACTGTTTGCGGCATATAATTACTACAAAGCAGGACAAGTTAATATTTGGTATGCCGTAATTATTGCCATTTCCTTCATGATAGGTGGATCCTTTGGATCGAAGATCGCTGTTAACTTCCCGCAAAATATCATGAAAAAACTCTTTAGAATTTTCCTGTTAGTCATGGCATTAAGGTTGATCTTCACTATGCAGGCAGTAGTGCCGGAGTAATAGATGGTATTGAATTATAGGAATTCATGGTAATAAAATGTCTTTTTGTTGGAATAATTCACCATGCATTTTCTCCGTTTCAACCCCGGATTTCTCTGCTTCAATCCAAATACCTTGGATAGGAAAAAAGAACAGCATAGTTTTGCTGGAGCGATCAGGTTAATAATACCGATGATATATAGATGTGATTGAGTGAAATGATTAATTTCGCTCAATCATGCTGCTTTTCATGAGATGGCAATCGACCAAATAAAACAAGGTACTATTAGATGGTAGAATCACTAAATCTTAAAGATTCGACTGGTTGGCGTTATTCAGCCTGGGCAGCCCTGCTGATAAGCATCATGGCCAACCTCCCGGTCATCGACATGGTTTTTCATCGGGTAAAGGAGGTGGAACCAAACCCCCATATGCAGGTTCACCACTTGCCTGAGTTTGCCTTTCCAGGCCTTTTGGCCCAATTGCTGATTACCTTTCTTTTTGGTTATTTACTGATACGCTATCTTCGGAACCACCAATGGAATTCAGGGACAAACAAGGAGTTTCAATGGATTGTATTATGGAAGGTTTCCGGCCATTTTGTTATTTTTTTTATTCTGATGTCGGGACTGATTCATTTCACCATTCATGAGGTTTCGTGGATAATCAGTTCGGTGGCAACACGTGGATTACTGGTACTTATTTCTGCTATTTTCCTCACCAATTATATGAAGATTCAGTCGCATCGGGAAAAGATATTTCGTGAAAACGAGGCGCTGAAAGAATCGAACCTGCAGAATCAGATCGAAGTCCTGCGAAACCAGTTAAACCCCCATTTCTTTTTCAATACGCTGAATACACTCAGTTACCTGATCAGTCAGGACCAGGCAAAGAGCCAGTTATACCTGAATAAACTTTCCTATGTGTTGAGAACGTCGATCGAACTCCAACAAAGCGATCTTATCCTGCTCACTGAGGAGATCAAACTGGCAGAGGCATATTTTCACCTTCTTTCGATCCGCTTTGGCGGCAACGTGATGCTTGTCATTCATGCCGATGATGCCGGACAATACAGGGTGCCGCCAATGACCCTCCAGATGCTGATCGAGAATGCCATCAAACACAATGTCATTTCCACCGGTCAGCCTTTGCGAATAGAGATCGCACTCGATAATGGAAACAAGTCACTTACCACCAGCAACAATCTTCAGCTAAAAGTTGATGCCTGCGGGGCCGGGATCGGGCTGAAAAACCTCGATGAACGTTTCAGGATGCTTGCCGGACGAAGCCCGGAAATTTTCAGCAAGGATGGTAAATTTACTGTTGCAATACCGTTAATTCCTGCCTGATGACAAAATGCCTGATCATTGAAGATGAATTTGCCGCGTCAAGCCACCTGGCTGCTTTGCTGAAGAAGGTACAGCCGGATATGGAAATTCTGGCCATTGTGGAAAGCATTAAAGAGGGTATTCTTTGGTTCAATGGTCATCCGGAGCCCGATCTTATTTTTTCCGATATTCAGATTGCCGACGGCCTCTCGTTTTCAATTTTTGATAGTGTCAAGCCCCGGTCGCCCATCATCTTTACGACGGCTTACAATGAATATGCGATTAAAGCATTCAAGTTGAACAGCATTGATTACCTGCTCAAACCCATCGACCTGGAATCGATCAGTTTCAGCCTGAAAAAATTCAGCGAGCAGCAGTTGTTGACCGGAACAAGGATCACTGAACTTATGCATGCTGTAAGGTTGGATAAGCCAAACTGTCGCCTCAGTTTTCTGGTGAGATACCAGGACAGGTTGCTCCCTGTTTCAACAGACGAAGTGATGGCAAGCTATATCGACAATGGAATTGTTTACCTGTTGCTTCAAAACGGGAAACAGTATCCTGTTGATATGAATCTGGATGATCTGCAGCAGCAACTCGATCCGCAACAATTTTTCAGGGCAAACCGGCAATTCATTGTATCGCGTAAGTCGATCCATGACATGGCGGTACACTTCAACGGACGACTCCTCCTCAACCTTAAAGTCACCCCCCCCGAAACCATTTATATCAGCAAAGAACGTGTTTCTTCGTTCAAACGGTGGTTTGAAGCCTTCCATTAATTATTCAGGGAGTTTCAGTCCAGATGTTTCAGAATCATTCCAGGCGATTTCATCTGCAGTTTTTCCCGTTTCACCCATTTTCATACACCTGAATCACCGGACTTGCTGCAATTTTGCATCAGTTTGAAACACTAAATAATCTAGGATTATGAAAAAAACAATGTCACTGATCACACTGGTGCTCGCAGCGCTGGCCGGATCCTGTCAAAGCCTCGTCCCTACTTATTCCAATGTCGATTACGCAGGCAACGGCAACTCAAAACAAATGCTCGACCTCTATATTCCCTCCGGAGTCACTTAACGCTTCTGAAGCATTAGTATTTACTGATGTTTCGGAAGGTGGTCGCTGAAAACTGTCAAGTTTTCTGTCAACTCAAGAAACCCAAACGATGAAATCATCCGATTTTGTTGTTTGGGTTTTTTCTTTGTTTTCACCTGTAAACATTGGTAAATTTTGTAAGTGCAAATCTAACATTTTTCTTAATTGATTTCGTCTTTTCGACATTTACCTGTCTCCTCGTTTCACATCCATCCACTTTTTCAACATTGAATAATTTATTTCGATTCTGAATTGATTTCGCAATTAACTTATACCTACAATATTCCCAAGTTACAAGGTTACATTGGGTTTACATTCAGGTTATTATTAGTTTACTAACAGGTTATATTTCAGTTAGTTGTTAATAAGTTGGCCTCGGGGTTACTCTTTAGAATCCTACTTTTGCCAGCGTAAAATTTGTTATAAATCATGAGCGAAAAATCAATAATTGAAAAACCGGTTACAGCACAATATATCTGCAAGATGATAGGCGTAAGCCGGCCTGCTCTCCATAAATGGAGTAAAGAAGGAATTATTCGGGCACATAAGCTCGGCGGCAAGTTATTTTATTTTGAAAGTGAAGTCATGGAGGACTTGAAAAAATGTTAATTCATTTTCAATTCGTTGATTCCATGATACAACTTGACAGATGCCTCGTATGTTAACAAATGATTAAATTGTGACCAAAAAAATGACGTAAAACTAATCAAACTATCATGTACCTATGAAAATAAGCAATGAGGCATTGACTATCCTCAGGGGGGAACTACCTAGAGGAAGTGTGCCAAGAATACGACGGAGATTAAAGAATAATAAAATTATTTTTTCGGCTCAGTACATTTATCGCTGCCTGGATCCGGATCAGCCGGATTACAATGAGACCATAATCAAAGAAGCGGTTTCTTTATGCGAAGAACTCTCAAAAGGAACCGAAGAATTGGAAGAAAGGGTCCTTCAATTAAGGAGGGCAATGCAATGAAGACATTTTCTGCCATGAGCCAGGGAGACTTGATTATTATCAGGGATGCCTTGAAAGAAGCAATTAAAAATCAAAAAGACGTAAGGTTGTTCACTGAAGATACCAGTACAATGTGTTCTCTGCAACATCTGAAGTATATTGAGAAGTCGGTTGACTACCTTCATATTGTAGCAAGCAAATTCTCTAGGATAGGAGAATTGCTTGTCGCAATTGATGAAGCTCTCCAGCAGGATGATTCAGTATAGAAATTCCATCTCTAACATGAACTTCATTCTTAAATATTGGAGACATCATAATGATAGCGAATACAGAAGAAATAAAAAATGCAGTACAGATAAACGATATCCTGGGTGATTTCATCACCCTGAAGAAAAAGGGGATCAACTATACCGCCTGTTGCCCTTTCCACAACGAAAAAACTCCCAGTTTCATAGTCAACCCCGCACGGGGTTCCTTCAAATGCTTTGGCTGCGGTAAATCCGGTGATGCCATCGAATTCCTTCGTGAGCATGAAGCAATGAGCTACACGGAAGCCCTCACCTACATTGCAGGTCACTATAATATCCCGGTTAAATTAAATGGTTCTGATCAGCAATACTCCGAAGCAGAGAAAAGAAGAGATGGCATTTTCGCCGCATTGAAATGGGCACAGCAGCTTTTCTCAGCCAACCTTCAGAAAAATAAACCGGCTCTCTCTTATTTGCAACAGAGAAAGTTGGAGCAGGCCATTGACCTCTTTTTGATCGGTTACGCCGAGACCGGCAACGATCTTTTCCATAAAGCACAGCAGGCAGGTTTCTCCAGTGAAATTTTGCTTGCAGCCGGATTATTGAAAAAAAATGATCAGGGGCATTTGTATGACGCTTTTAGCCGGCGGATCATATTCCCGTTTTTCGACCGGACAGGAAGGGTAATCGGTTTTACCGGACGGCTGATAACTACCGAGAAAGATAAACCCAAGTACCTGAACAGTGCTGAAACCGAAGTTTTCAAGAAGAGCAGGTTCCTTTACGGGCTTTACCAGTCCAAGAAGGAGATCATGAAAGAGAATGAATGCCTGCTTGTGGAAGGTCAAACCGATCTTATCAGTTGGCACCTGGCCGGGATCAAAAATGTCGTGGCCGGTTCGGGCACCGCCCTGAGCGAGGATCAGGTAAAGATGATCTTATCGCTTACCAGTTGCCTTACGATCGTCTATGACGGGGATCCAGCCGGCATAAAAGCAAGTGTTTCAAACATCAGGCTACCCCTTCAAATGGGTCTTGATGTTTATCTTGTCGTTCTTCCGGATGGAGAAGATCCCGATTCATACGTTATCAAGTATGGAGCAGAAAAGCTTAAACATTATATCGAGGATAACCGCAAAGACATTGTTTCCTTCCGCATCGAGATGGTGAAGGAGCAGGTCGAAAAGGACCCGCTTCAGAAAGCCAGGCATGTCAAAGAACTTGTTTCCCAGATATCTCTGATCAGCGACGAAGAGACCCGGGGGTATCTTATCACTGATATTGCAAAAAAACTTGAAGTCAACCCTGAGGATATGCAACGGAATGTTAAAAAACAGTTACCAAAGGTCGATAAGACCGAGAAAGGATTTTTTGGCCTTGATGCTTCCGTTGATATGATCACTGAAATCGGCTTTGCGATTCTGCTGTCTGATCCTGTCCGGGTGGTTTCCTATCATGCAGAAGGAAAAGAAAACACCATCAGTCTGCCTGCAGGTCCGTTAAAAAAAGATGATCTTTTCAGATTATCAAAGCTGACCAGGAATGTCAAAATCGAAGGCCTTTCAAAGGTCGTTGATGATAATGATACTGAACTGCCGCTGACCGAAGCCGGCAGGATGCTTACTGAACAGGGGCTTCGGGTCGAAGTCCGGGAAGATGGAAGCGTGGATGAAACCACGGAAGATGAAAAGGAACCAGTGTACATCGACTTTTTGGATTTCTATGTCCATGGACTAACTTACAGGCTGATCCGGCAACCGGATACCAAACGGTCCAAAAAGTTCGTGGAGATGACTGCCGAGTTCCTATCCAAGCTCGACAATACCATCATCCACATCAAGACCAACGAGATCGCTAAAAAGTTCGGTTTAACGCAGGGTGCGTTCTCAAAGGTTCTGCGCCCCTTTGTCGAGAAGCGAAAGAACCTTGCTGTCCAGCAACAGGAACATGTTGTGATCAATGATGAGCAATATGTTTTCGATATCGCTCACTTGCCGGATTACGTCGATCAGTCTTTCTTTCAGCGATACGGGTTCTTTCCTGCTCAGAACAACTCAGGGAATAAGATTTTTTATGTTTTCCGGACACTGGACAATACGCTCATCAAGGTCGGTAACTTTTACATGGAACCCTTGTTCCAGGTGCATGATCCTGACCCAATAAAAAACAAACGGTTTATCAAACTCTTCCACAGTGAACTGGGCAAAGAGGAATATGTCGAGTTCAAGAGCAGCGACATGATCGAGCTGGCCCCGTTCAAAAAATTTCTGTGGAACACCGGCGCATATATATTTACCAATGGTAAGCAGTTCCACCATGAAAAAATATTGGAAAGTATCTCTCTTCAGTTTCCCAAGTGCCATGAGCTTTCAATATTCGGATCCCAGCCGGAAGGCTTTTTTGCTTTTAGCAACGGGATCATTTCCGATGGCGTATTCCATGCGGTGGATGAACTCGGCCTGGTAAAATTCAAACGGGAAACCTATTATTTGCCTGCATTTTCGAAAATTTATAAGGATCAGCGCACCGACAACGACAAGTACGAGTATGACCGGTTCCTGGTTTACAAGCATGATCAACACACATCGTGGCAAGAGTGGGCAGAGCTGATGTATAAGGTGTACACCTATAATAACAATGGTATGTGGGCATTGCTGTTTACCCTGCTTAGTGTCAACAGGTCGATCATCTTTCCAATCGAGCGTTTTTTTACTTCGCTTTTTTTCATCGGACCAACCGAAAGCGGCAAGTCAAGAATTGCCGAAAGCATTCGGGCCCCGTTCATGTACGGCGCTCCTTTATTCAACCTGAACTCGGGCACCGATGCAGCTTTCTTTACATCACTTGAGAGATTCCGGGACATTCCGGTGATCTTTGAAGAGTACAACGATTACCAGATATCGGATGTTAAGTTCCAGGGACTGAAGGCCGCCGTCTATGACAACGAAGGCAAGCAGAAGCGAAAAGATGCAACCAGTAAGGATATCGATGTTTCAAAAATATACGGTTGTCCGCTTCTGCTTGGTCAGGACGGCCCCGAACGAGACGATGGCGCCCTGGGCAACCGTGTAGTTCAGAAACACGTGCCGAAAAAGGATAACTGGACGGAGGAAGAAGTGAGTCTGTATACCGATCTTAAGAAACGCGAGGCCGACGGACTTTCAAATATCGCCATGGAGATCATCAAACGGCGGCCCCTGGTGCAGCAATATTTTGCAGGATATATGCGCCAGTACCAGAAAAAGGTAAAGGAAGACATCCGAAAGGAAGGCGGAACCTACCAAACCCGGATGATCAATACGGTAAGCCTTTTCATTGCAATGGCTAAAATGTGGGAAGACCACGTGAAAGAACTGCCGCTTCCATTTTCGTTTAACGAGTTCTATGAGGATGCCAAAAGGCAGATCATCCGTCAGAGCGAAGAACTCAGCACCAGCAATAAATTATCCGTATTCTTTGATACGATCTCCATGCTGTATGCCCAGGGACAGATCATTTCGGGGAGAGAATTTGATATTTCCACAGAAAAACGGGTGACGCTGCGCATTTCCCGGACTGAAACAGAAGAAAAACACTGGGATGGAGAGGAAAAGAAATTGTTGTTCTTGATCATCAACGATGTTGTTCAGATCTATCAGAAAATGCACAGTTCGGAAAGCTTGAAGCTAAACTCCCTTCGGATGTACCTGAAGGATCACCCTGCTTACATCGGGGCCGTTAAAGGTCACCGGTTTATTTACCAGGTGGAGTCATGGGAGACTGATCCTGCAACCGGCATCAACCGGAAAGTAATTCAGAAAGCCGAACGTGTTACCAGTTGCATTGTTCTTGACTATAAAATCATCGAGGCAATGGGGATCGATCTTGAGCGCTTCAAAACACCCGAACAGACATCCCTGGATTTGAATGATCCGGAAAAATTGTCAGATCAGCCTGGAGAGCAAAATGAGTTCCCTTTTTAAAAATTCACATGGAAAAACCTGCCGGCAAAGTCGGTGACAACGTGCCAACGTGCCAACAGACAATAAAATGAATAATTATAATCTTATATATCAGTTTATTATGTTTTCAGAATTCTGTTGTCACACTTTTTTTCTGTTGTCACATGTTGGCACATGCGGGGTAAGCCATTCTGTTTTTTGTTGTCACACTAAATCGGTGCAACAGACCTCTAAAATGTGACAACAAGACATATCATGTTTGAATATCAGTGTGTTAAACCTAAAAAATAAACTTTTGTTGGCACGTTGTCACGTTGACACACAAAATGACCCCCAGGGTAAATGAAGAAATTTTTTTATGATTGATCAATACGGATGGGAGTATCATGACAAATTGCCGGATGGTTTTCGCCTTGCTACCATGGACGATTTTCATGTTGGCGGAAAGAAGAAAATCGGTATGCAATACCTTATTAAAAGAGCAACCCAGGATCATTATGAAGTGCATCATGTAAGGGAACACACCCGGTCGCAAAGTCTCAAGCCCTTTCTTGATCATCAGATGGTTTTTGTTAAATCAACGTGACCTTTATTTCCCTATGGATGAAAATTACATTTGCTCCATGAAAGACTTTAGACCTACCATTACAGTGAAGCTCAAGCCATACCTGCAGGAGTATATCCGAAGCGAGCTCCGAAGATCCCATGCTTCCAAGAGAAATATCTTGGGGATAATCCTGATGCCTTTGCTTGAAAAGCTGCCAGCGGGTATGCCTCCTTTCATGCCAAAGGGGGCTGAATTCATAACCTTCACCCTGCCCTTTACCCGGAATATAGATATCCGGGGCGATGTTTGGATTTCTCCGGCAAACCAGGAGATGCTGGAAAAGTATCTGGAATGGCATTTTAAGCAGCTTTTCTTCAATTACATGAATGACAAGGTCCGCTATTGCGGCTCATTCAAGAAGGCGATCCTGCAGTTCTGCGCCGATTACGAGTTCGCCATGAATGCCATCAATTACGAGATGCTCAAGAAGGATTATTACCGCAAAAGGAAGAAAAAAAAGGAGGAAAAAAGTTTCCCACTTTCTGTCCCTGGATTGTCCCCTGGATTTTATGGCATTTATGTTTCACTAAACTGACATGGGAAATATTCTACGACATACCGGCATCAACATCGGCGGACTGAATTCCATCAGTTGGATTTTCAAAGAAGATGTTGCAGGGTTCAGATTTAACCTTACCAACCTTCTTTGCCAGGTCACACCGAAGCTCGGCAAATCATGGAATGCCATGTATGGCACGCCGGAGACGATCCAGATTGAATCTGAGCAGCAGGATACACCAGGAGGGATGAAGTATATCTACAAGCTGAAGATCCTTGTACCCAAGGATCGTTCCCAGGTTGAAACGGAACTATATGCCATGACCGGCCGGCATCTGATTCTCAAATCTGGTGATAAGAACGGGACTATCCGGATATTCGGTACTCTTGAATGCCCGATGAAAGTTTCAGGAAAGCTTTTCAAGCCTGCAGCCATCGAGGGTTTTAACGGTTACGAACTTCTGTTTTCAGGTGAGTTCACACATCCGGCTCTTTATTATGTTGCGCCAACCGGCCCGATCCCAGACGAAGATTTCACCGATTGATTTCATTTTTTTCAGTCCTTTATTTGCCGGTGATACCATAATAATATTGTATCCTCGAAATCGGATACAATGAATCCCCTCTTAGCAGAAATCCTTTCCGGCCCCTGGCTAATCTCCACTGAAAGATCGGCAGCTTACGCTTCCGTTCTGCTATCGCTGATCAAGGGGGAAAACATTTTTGAAGGTGATTCTTCTCTTGCAAGGGAAAGGAACCGTCCGTATATCCTGGCCGGGTCAGGAGATCAGAAACAACGATTCGGATTTTCTGATAACAACATCCCTGGCGGTTCTGTTGCCGTGATCCCGATCCGCAGTGAAATCCTTAAATACGACCAACCCTGCGGACCTAGGGGAACCCAGTCGCTGTTGAACGACGTCAAAGCTGCTGATCAAAATCCCAACATCAGCAGCATGGTTCTGGTTGTGGACAGCCCGGGTGGACAAGTTGCCGGGACTGATCTGCTGGCAGAGGCTATCAAAAATTCTTCCACACCGGTTGTTGCGTTCATCGACGGACTGGCTGCCAGTGCCGCCTATTGGATCATTTCCGGGGCAAGCAAGATCATCTCCAGTTCCGACCTAGATCGTATCGGTTCTATCGGAACTATGATGATGGTCGAAGATCTCCAGCCTGCCCTTGAACAAATGGGTGTCAAATTTCACGAGGTCTATGCAACCCTGTCAGTTGACAAGAACAGGGATTTCAACCAGGTTCTTGATGGCAAATATGATAGTTATCGCGAGAATGTTCTGGATGTGATCAACCAAAAATTTCTTGCTTCCATCCGGAGCAACAGACCTTCCGTGGACGAATCAACGCTTACGGGCAGGATCTTTTTCGCACCCCAGGCCATAGAACTTGGATTGATCGATGAGATCGGCTCCTTTGAAAATGCGCTTGAAGTGGCTTTCTCCATGGGAAATTCCACAATTGTACAATCAGAATCGAATGAATCAAAAAATATTCAACCTATGAAAATCAAAGAAACATGGAAAGCGATCCAGGGCTTTTTCAAGCTGGATCCTTCCAACCTGGAAGCTCAGGAACTGACATCAGACCAGGTGCAGCAGATCAATGACCAGCTGGCCAGCATCTCAGCACGAAATGAGGAACTGGAAACATTGCTTGCCGATGAGAAAGATGCTCATGCTGCATCCTTGTCAGAACTTGAAAAGCTCCGTGGAGAAGATGCCGGCAAGGAAACTGTCGCTTCTAAGACCGCAGACAAGTTTCCCGGTGAAGGGGAAGAAACGGCCATCTATGCCCATGACAAGATTGCTGATGATTTTTGCTCGAAACAATAATGAGTATTCACAATAATTCAAAGAACAATGGCTGAATCAATTTCTTTAGATCAACTGAAAGCTGCGTTCGGCACATATGTCGGAACGAATCAGCGGGATATCCTCAGACTCCTCACGCAGCCAACCTATTCCGAAACGTTCATGACGACCAAGCAGTCCCAGGACCTTGTTTACCGGGCCACCAAAGCGGTGATCTCGGATCTTGTCCAAGGCTTCCAGGAAGGGTGGACGCCCAAGGGCAAAGCTGCCTTCACCCCGGTGGAGATCATGCAGCGCAGGCACAAGATCGATCTTTCCTTTTACCCGGATGAGATCATGGACTCCTGGCTCGGTTTCATGGGAGATGAGTCGATCGACCGCAAGGCATGGCCGATCTCCAAATACATCATCGAGCAGCTCATCATTCCGAAGGTTGCCGATAACCGGGAACTTGCCCTGATCGGCAAAGGAACCTACGTTGCTCCCGTCGAAGGAACCGCACAGGCGCTCGGTCTGTCGATGGATGGGTTCGTCACCATCCTCAAACACAAACATACGGCTGGTAATTCAAATATCAATTTCATTCCGCTGGCGCCGCTTACCGTCGACAACATCTTTGATCAGCTTGAATCTTTCGGCGATCAGGTCGGGGATCTGTACAAGGATATGTCGATGAATATTTTCCTTTCCCGGAAATGGTTCTCAGCCTATCACCGCAAACGCCGGGACCTTCATGGCACGGATTCGAATTATGACGGCATGAAAACCATGCTGGAAGGTACGAACCTGACGCTTACCCCGCTTCCTTCTATGGCAGGAGAGAATGTCATCTTCACCACGCCGAAGGAGAATTTCATTCGGTTGATGAACCGCAACAATGGCGCTTCGAGTATCTCGGTGGAGAGCGTCGATCGCCAGATAAAGGTCTTTGCCGACTGGTATGAGTCCGTCGGCTTTGGCATCGAAGAAGCAGTTTTCGCATTTGTTCCTGCAACATAAAAACCAAAAATCATGTCCATACCTCTTTTTGACCTTTTCAAGCCCACCGTAAAAAACGCCGGTGGGGGCGGCGGAATAAAATCCGAGATCATCCTGATCATGGAAAGCGATATCGACTGGGCCACATTCCCTGACAGGGATGCGGACGGGGTGACCATCTCCAGCGATATACCGCTACTTACCGGAAAATTCATGCACAGCTTTTATATGACCCAGGGAACGATCAAGCCCTCCCAGAAGAAGCTCAAAGGCTCCAACCAGGATTGCGGCGGCTATGAGGTCGGGGTGGAAGGCTTTTATCCCGGCATTGAAAAAGCTGTTCAAAAATGGATCGCCAATTTCGGAATTGACTTCAAGGGGATCGTCATCATCCAGAACTGTGCTTCGGCTAAGCGTTACCTGATCGGCGAACCCTGTAACCTGGTGCATCTGGAGACCATCGAAACAACCTGGGGAGAAGAGATCGACAAGGACAAGGGGCACAAGTTCGGATTCCAGTGTAAGCAGGGATCACCGATGGCCTTCTATGAAGGCGCCCTGGCGATGGATCCCAATCCTCCTGTCAATTAATTTGTAGCTTCTGTAGTGTTTTCATAGGTGTTAGTTTGAGCCTGTCGGAGTGATCCGGCAGGCTTTTTTGTTTTAAGTATGCATATTGTTGTAATTTTACATATTGCAAAAAATATGGGAGCTTTTTACGTTTGTTAGAGAAAGCTTATTTTATTAGGAAAAAACAAGAAACAATGAAAAGACTGAATTTAAGACATTTTCTTTCTTGCATTAAGGAAAGATTCATCAGTAAAAATTTAAAAGTTGTTTATGACGATGATGTGCCAACACTTCTTTCTTCACTTGATTTGCTTGATAAAGTTGACAGAGGTGAAATTCGTTGTAGTAATTGTAATAATATAATTACACGAGAAAAATTTGGCTATTTAAAATATGTAAACGGGAAGGTGGAACTTTACTGCATAAATACTAATTGTATATGTCAACAATAGCCATAATTCTTCTTCAAACTGACCCGGTAATTCCGGGATTCGTGGGAAATGCTTTACAGATTCTCGGAATATCTGTTGTAATTCTTATATTTATCGAATTACTATCAAATCTTTTTCCAAAGATCACAAGATTAAAGAAGAACCTATTTGGGTTTTTACGGCAACACTTCAAATTCAAAATTTTGGAGAAAAAAGCAATAGCCTTAGATATTGAAGGAGCAATAAATGAAACCGTACTAGAATTGCAAGGTGAATTGCCCGCAGGTTGGGTGCGTAAAGCGTCTATTAAATGGGTAAAGGAACAGAAAGCATCTGAATTAAATGAAGGAGAAATAATTCTGAGAATAAGACCACACGAAAAGCAAGATTCAAATTTAGTTAATGGGATTTATTCATTTTTCGTAAGTTCATTGTTTCCTGAAACAAAAGAAATTGTACCAGAATGTACCCAAAAAGCGGTTGCAATTCAAATATCTCGTCGTACTATAGAGGAAAAGAGAGCCTATGCTTTGAAATCTTTTGAAAACGAGATAGTAGAAAGAGAAATTAAAATTGATCCTAGAATATTGGTATACCTTGAAGATTTCAAACTATTGGATCAAAGGGGGTTCTTTACAGGTTCATTTCTCCGAGAGGTTGATACGGTTGCTCACAAAATCAGGTTTTTACCCGACAGACAAACCTTCTTAGATGAGATTACATATGTAATAAATCATAATAAAGGTTTCATCGAAGCACTACCCGAAGTTCCTAACCATTTATGGACTAGAAAAAGTACGACATCATCATATCGATTTCTGTTGGTAAAAAGCCCATATAAATATAAACACAAAATATATGTAAACAGAGCGCAGATGAGTTACAATGATGGCATTGAACATTTATTTATCCTAGGTGCAGAAGTTGAAAAAGAATTTATAAAGAAAGTCATCGAGGAGATTGAAAAAATTCCAAATTACAGATTAGCAGAGATATATAAGTTGCATAAAGATTTCAGAGGAAATGATAAAGGAATCGGTGCATTATTTATCGCTAAATTTAAATAAAGATTTTTTTCTATGTCTGACAGACCAGTAAATACTAAAAACTGACCTCACAACTTGCATTATCATTCTCGCCTATAACGGCAGTTTATGATGATGAGCAAATAACATTTTTGTCCTTTAATCATTGCAATTGCAGCGATATTTTCGCTGCATGGATCATGAAATCTTTACCTGGCTGAATTCTGATCAGGATTATTCTTCGGGACTTTTATTATATGATCGGTTTTGCAAGAACCCCAACCTGGGCAGGATTCTGCGCATTGGGGGAGCAACCGGCAAGAACCGGTTGACCCTTGCTTATGAGTTGGGCAAGGCCATCAGTCACCAGGTTCCCAATAATTCACCGGAAAAAGCGCCGGATAAACCGGTGGCTGATAAAGAAGATCCGCCGGTCAGGATACCGGCTGTTCTTATCGAAGATATCCGGAAGGAACAAAAGATGATCTATAAAATGCTGGACAGCCTTCATGCCTGCCTTCCTTTCAGGGATAAGGAGGAAAGAAGAAAAATCGCTTTTGAGATTCTTGACCTGGACGATCGACTCAGGGAAGTTTATACCCGGATTGAGCATTATGAAATGACCGGTATTCTGGTGCCAAAACCGGAAATAACTTTAAAAAAGAACATTTCAGGAAAGGATGCCGGAGAACTGATCAAACGCCAGTATTCTGTCCGCACTTACCTGACAAGGTATAAAAAGCTCTTGGAAGAATCAGTTTCTCTCATTGACCGTGACCGGTACCAGAAGAAACTTGATGAGTACCAGCAGGAAATGGAAGAGATCAATAAAAAGTTGGGCCAATGAGCTTATTCAGCGTGAATGATCTGGGAATGAAAAAAGCGGACAAGACTGTTTCCGGAGCTGTAACAGCTTCCGGTACCCATATCTTTAAGATCGGTAAGGCCAATCAAAAGCTTACGGATGTCTTCGGATCCATTGCACAGGATCAGGTCATACCTTATGTCTCCCTGGGTGACTGGTCCACGCATGACCTTTTATTCTTTATCCTGGAACAGACCGGTCCGGCCCGTGTCTGGTTCACGACCTGGGCTATATCTGAATATGCGATCCGCCAGTTGTACCAGTTTGTCGAACACGGAATGATCCTGCAACTCAAGGGGATCTTCGATTACCGCAACGGTATCCGCAAACCTGCCGAACTGCAATTCCTGCAGAAAATCACAACTGAAATCAAACCGGCCAAATGTCATGCGAAAGTGACTGTCATCGAAAATGACAAATGGGGGATTAGCATTGTAGGGTCTGCGAATTTTACCCGCAACCCCCGGATAGAAGCCGGGGTGTTGTTCACATGCAGGGACGTGGCGGCTTTTGAAAGGGACTGGATTGAAAGAGAACTATCTGATAAAAGTGTATTTAATGCAACAGAATGAATCATTTATCAGCGACATAGAGACCTATGCTTCGCTGATGTTCACAAAAGAAGAGATCGCTGTGATCCTGGAGGTAGATCCCGTCGAACTTAAAGGTTTGCTGCAGGAAAGGGAAAGTCCTGCTTTCAAGGCGTTTCAGCGAGGAAGACTGAAACGCGAGGCCGAGGTACGTAAAGGAATATTTGACCTGGCTCAGAACGGATCTTCGCCGGCACAGGCTTTTGCCATGAAGATCATTGAGAACGCCAAACTGGATGATTTATGAATGCTATCATTTCCGATTCGACCTTCGATCGCATCAGTCTTTTTTACCGGTCTGAAAATACAAAGCTCACCCCGGAGGATGAAGCGATTCGAATCCGCTGGAGCACCTGCTTCATGCAGCTTAACGATGAAATGAATACCGACCGGGATGTGGTCATATTCCTCATGAAACAATTCGGAATCTCCGACGGACAAGCTTACCGGGATATTCGTAATTCCCGGAGACTTTTCGGGGATGTCAGGACCTATACAAAGGAGGCCATGCGATATCATGTCACCCAGTGGGCTATTGAGTTGCTGAAGCTTGCCAAGATGAAAAAGGATCTCCGGGGTATGGAAAAAGCCCTGGAACGAATCACCAAGGCCTATAACCTGGACAAGGAAGACCTGGATCTTCCTGATCCGGCAAGGTTCCAGCCACCTATCCAGCTTCTGACCATCAATTACAATTTTATCAATTCTCCTTCCTTCAAGATGATTGATGCCAAAGCCCAGGAAAAGCTCCTGGAATTGCATCGAAGAATAGAAGCTATGGCTGACGAACTTTATATAAAGGATTATCTCAACATGCTTCTCTCTGAGAATCCGGCTCCGCAAACAGTTGACCTGGATGATTAAGCCTGCTCCCTACTACAACGATCCTCAGTTGAAGATTCTGCTGTCAACCAAGCCCCATAAGGTCTTTATCGGTGGCAGGGGAGTCGGAAAGACGACGATCATTGCCGAAGAGATCATCAAATACTTTGTTGCTATGCCCAGGGGCAAGATATCCCTCAGTGGTCTGACTTATTTCCATATCCGTACAAAATCCCTTCCCCCGATCATTGATCACCTGGAACGCCGCGGCTTGTTCCGGGGGCAGCATTATTTCATCGGGCATAAGGCGCCCAAGAAATTCGGCTGGGAAGAACCGTTCCAGCCGCCTTTGGATTATACCAACTGTATGCATTTTGTAAATGGTTTCGTGGTCGAATTCAATTCCTTTGACCGCCCGGAAATGGCACGAAGCGGTTCATACGACGGGATGATCTTCGACGAATGCACCAAACTGAAGAAATCGGCAATCGATGCCGATGTT
>JAPLDF010000064.1 GCA_026391835.1 Bacteroidota bacterium | reverse complement strand
GGAAAATATCGTTCTAAGGGGTGGTCAATTTGAATCGGCAGGGGGTGGTCAATTTGCCCCGGCGCGAACCGATTTTTACACCGGCACAGGGGTGGTCAATTTGGATCGGCAGACACTGGTCAAAGTGAATGGTTTATCCAATAGATTTCCTTTCATTGCCTGAACGGGAGAACTGCTTTTATGCTTCCTCCTTCCCGAAAACAACTTCAGGGCTTCTTGTTATTGTTGCCCGATGGAGCATGACTTCTGCCATGTTTATCACCCTGGAAATCCCAATGACTGAATGTCCATTTTTTTTTCACGGTGAATTATCTGTTTGTGAAATTATTGTTAAAAATGTTTAAAATACTTGACATTTCATTTTTCAGAATGTATATTTACACACCTAA
The DNA here is from genome assembly GCA_026391835.1 of Bacteroidota bacterium. Lineage (GTDB taxonomy): Bacteria > Bacteroidota > Bacteroidia > Bacteroidales > FEN-979 > CAIVAT01. The sequence goes on along the minus strand of JAPLDF010000064.1, from coordinate 8,770 downwards.
TATTAACATAGTTTGTTAAGATATTCACAGCAGGTACAATGTGTTACAAAATTTAATATTATTTACGCATCTATAATAATAAACATTACATATATATAATAATAATAATAATAAATCAATGTATAAAAGCCAGGAATTAAGGTGGTTTTTTAAAGTGAGCAATGAGCCTGTTGACAGGTGGTTCTCTGATCGTGGGAAGGTGTTTGCAAAAACAACTCCGCGCAGCGACTTTTACATGCTCATCCCCGGGAAGGAGGATTTGAATATTAAGTTGCGTGAAGGAAATGTTGAAATAAAGCAAAGGTCGGGAACCGGATTACTGAATAACTTCTCAAAAAACGCAGCCGGTTATATGGAGAACTGGGTAAAGTGGAGTTTTAATGTGGAGGATAAGGATGAATTGTCCAGGAACATTATCATAGATAAAAAATATGGCTGGGTTGAAGTTTATAAGGAGCGGATTGGGATCAAACTTACCCCGGCCCCTGACGGAACCCTTGCTGTTCTTGACATTAATGACAGGATTCCATATGGATGCCAGATTGAATATTCCCGGCTTGTAATTTATGACAGGGAATGGTACACATTTGGGCTGGAATGGTTTGGTGATCAGTATATAACCATAGGAAATCATTTTTTTGAACAAATTCTGGGAGAATCAAGGCTCAATGAAGAGGATTCGTTTGGTTATAATGCTTTCTTAAATGGAAAAATATTGAAATAAATGCCCGTGAACTGATACATCTTGTTTGAAAATTTTATTAATAACAAGCGACTCCTTTTGTATTCAATAAAGAAGTCCCGGTAAAAAACAGCAAATAGTTAACCATCACTTTATAAGGAGAATGAGTTAAATGTGGCTTGAAAAAACAAAATATTCCAATTTGGTGCATCGTAATTTGCCCAAAAATCATCGATGGTTATGGGTGTGAATTCTATCCTGAATTCAGATTCATTCTCAGCTTTGCGTTGGAAATTTTGAGGAAAAGGGGTTGTTTCTCCCTTTTAAAAACAAGAAACAGCGGTATCCGAAAAGCTGATAGAGTAGGAAGAAAATTAAATTTTTATAAATATGACAGCACAAGAAATGGATGCCTTGGTACAAGGCGTTTTCGACAACATTTTTAATTCCGCAACCAAGGCTGAACCTGGAGGCAAACCTTTGTTTCCGGCCTCAAGTACAATGCTTACGCTAATGAAGCCTGGTATGGCAATAAACCCGGTTGACTACCGGTTACCATGGACACCGGGCAACAATTCCGGTAGCAAGGATGCGGCTATCAATACAGCCAGGCTGGTTGATGCCATCCCTAAAGCCAATTCACTTTATCAGGATAGCGGAAACACCATCTCACAAGTTTACAGCGATATCCTCTCGTCTGTGTCTATCCCAAAGCAACCAGCCAACCCTGCATTGGACGCGCAAATTGAAGCAGCCCATTCTGTGCTGTATCGTATCATTGATGTAACAGATTCTGATACTGGAGTCGTAACAAAAAGCACCGTTGAAACGCAGTTATACAGGGATTATAAAGATAATGAAGTGGCATATCAAAATGCCCGTTTAGCCTACCTGCAGTCTTACCTTGCAGCACAGGAAACCCCGCAAGGCCGGAATACCTGGCCGTTGGTTGCACCAACAATGCAGATTCCGGTAAAACAAGCCTGGGATAAATGGCGCTCAAACAAAGCCGATTTAATTGAACAAAATCTGGCTATCATGACAACCAGCGCACAAAATACACTTCAAAAAGCGTTCAAAAAAGCCCAGGATTTGTTTGAAGGCTATGGCGCCACATTGGAAGAAACCGGTGGGTTGTCGCCAAAAATTCATCGTGTGAGCCTGATCCCCTCCAATTGGTATAGCTCCAATGATAACTCCGGTTGGGCACATATCAAAGTTGCTGCCGGAACCTCTTCAACAAGCAGCAGTTCCGATTATAAATCGTTCGGTGCGTCTGCAGGGTTTAGCCTCGGCATCTGGAGCATAGGGGCCAAAGCTGGTGGCAGTAAGGAGTCCCGGAATTTTAGTTCTGAAACCAAAAATCTCAGTTTTGAATTTTATTATAAACTTGTGGGGATCAGAAGGCCCTGGATGAGTTTCCATTTATTGGGAACCAAAACCTGGAACCTGGGAAACTTTTCACCGAAAAAAGGGGGTATTTCAAATGGCAGCAAGAATCAACCAAAAGCCATGTGGCCGCTTATGCCTACTTCCTTTGTTGTAGTAAAGGGAATTAAAATTACAGCAAGCTGGGCTAAAACAGACTGGGATATGATGAAATCTACGCTGAGTACCGGAGGCAGTGTAGGGATCGGACCTTTCACCATTGGTGGCAGCTATGCCCAATCCCATTCGGATGAACATTGGACATCAAGTTTTGCAAACGGTGAAATTGTAGTACCCGGTGTTCAAATTATTGGATGGATCAACACCATAGTTCCATACAGTGCGCCAGTGGATATGCCAAAATAACATTCACAAATAATTTTGAAAGTATCCTTATGCATTCCTGCATGAGGATACTTTTTATTTCAATTTACATAACTTCCGAAAATTTAAAACAATATGGCAAACGCAACCGATTTTATTGCAAGTGTTTATGATACTTTAGCAACCACGTTTAACATGGGGGCAGCACCGGCCAACTTATTCTTACAGATGGCATGGCCCGGTATCCCTATCAGTTCGGCTGACTACAAGGACGCTTCAGGACAATACAACTCCAATTTGGCGGAAGAGATATTCTCTTCATTGGCCAACATGGCACCCGTTTTGAATAAAGCAAAATTTGAGAATTCCGCCTTTAACATCGACGACATCTACGACATCATCATTTCGAGTGCACGGCCCAATGGGGTTCCGGATGCAGACCTGGCGGTAAACCCAATGTTCCGGCTATTTGCAGATGCCCAATACGAATTTGTGCGAAGCACAAAGGGTAGTAGCAGGGATCCCAATGAAACATACCATAGAAGTATTGCTACGCCTTCCAACTGGTATGATGAAGCAGCTGCTTCATTTTGGACAAGCATAAACATACAATCCAGCCAAATAAAACCTGCTGATCCTAACTCGGCATTCGTTAAATATAAGGGGTATAAATTATTGGATGGGGGCTTAATGAAGTTGAAGGGCGGCGCCCAGGCACTTTCCACACCCATAAACACAAAATTGATTCAGGCAAATTCAAGGAATAAACTCGTGTTGGAAAACAGGTTTAAAACCTCCTCTTTCGTCGCCACGCCGGGAATACTCCATTCAAATTCTGAACTCGTATTCAAAACAATGAAAACACCCGCAGCAGCCAAACCATCGGTTATGCTGAATAATTCATTTAAGAATGATTTGGTTGCCAGCAACCTCAACAATGCGATTAAACGACCCTTGCCAATCAATACCTTTGCAAAAAACACTTCAGTATTGAACAATGTAAAAATCCAGGATATAAATACTGACCGGTTATTGGTCAAACCTAAAATATACTCACCGAAAAATGCCATTTTTCTCAATGATTTGTTGATAAAAGACCTGCCAACACAGCAATCAGTAGGAACGGACGGTTTCAGTATATCTTTCAAATTTTGTCGCGTCAATATTGACAGGCCCTGGCTTAATCTTGCTCTTCTGAGTACACAAAACTGGAATATATATGGTGCCAATGTTGGTGAATATTCGAATGGGTTACCCGAAAATAATCCAGGTATATTCCCATTGTTGCCAACTTCATTTATTTTAATTAGCAATGTGCATATTACTGCGAACTGGTCGGCTCAAGACAAAGCCAATCTGGCCAATGCTGTTTCTTTTGGTCCATTTGATTTAAGAAACGGCACATTCAATCAGAATGCCCTGGATATAAAAGGAATTCAAATAATTGGTTGTCTGTCAAAAGTTACCCCTGTACTGGCGCCAAAAGCTTCTCCTGTGATATAATACAGGTTCAATAAAGGGAGCATCGGACCATTCAGTCTTTTAGGGGCTGGTAGTACAACAAATTCTGTAAATGTCAAAAATACAGAACAGGAATAAACTCATTTTGTTTTTATACTATCAAAAACCTGTTAATATCTTACTAAAATTAAGGTTATGACTGATAATTCCATGATTATTTCCAAGAATGGCGACTTCAGGGTTGTTACCTATGTAGGCATCGGGATGGTACTGTTTACCATGGATCTTGACGAAAATCACACTGTCGGACTGGCAGGGTTTTCCATTAAATGCCAGCCACCGGGTAAATCGCCGTTTTATATGAAAAACCGGCTAACCTTTCAGGGGAAAGAAACGTTTCAGGGGTACACAAAGGACACAACTCCCAAACAGCGTATCTGGTTTGATTCGGATGAATCGCCATACCAGTCTTTCAGATGGTTGCATGTGCCTTCTGATATTGATCCGGGAATCTACAAATACGACATTGCACCCATGTATTTTGGGAAGGATCCCAATAAATTGAATCTGGTTGGTGGACCTGCTGTAAGCATCGGGGTGGATTTTTTGAAAATCAACCCGAAAAAATTTGATTTTGGATTTACAAAAGGGTATTTATCATCCCAGGCATATGCTTCCAGGTTCAAGAATGCCGACATCAGGCCCAAGGGCGATAAGACGATCGACTTTGACACAAAGCCCTTTCTTGCACAATATCAGTGGCTTGGAGGCAAGGCGCACCAAATGCTTTTCGATTTTCTCGGGGAGTGTACCGGTCCGGATGTAGAACTCAAAGCGATGATCTACGATTGTGACCATCCTGATTTCATATCTTCCCTGGAAGCATTTGGAAAACGAGTGAAGGTAATACTGGATAATGCGCCGCTGCATCACAATGACGCTGTGCCAAAGCCTGAAGACAAGGTGTTTAAAATACTTAGCGCCTCTTCGGGCGGACAAGCGGTAAGGGGTAAATTCAGCCGCTTTCAGCACAACAAAGTCCTGATCAAGGTTGTGAACGGAACACCAGAGAAAGTCTTTACCGGATCCGCAAATTTTTCAATCAGGGGCTTGTATGTGCAGGCGAATAACTGCTTTGTAATTACCGATCCGGTTGTGGCTTCAACCTATGACAAATATTTTGATCTGGCATATGCTGAAATGTCGGCAGGGAAAAGTGGTATGGCCGTATCGAAGGACCCGATTTCCAAAAGCTGGATCGATTTTAAGGCTGATGACATTTACAACTTTTCAATATGCCTCTCCCCGCACCAGGATTCACTGATATCCCTGAAGAGGTTGCAGGATGCACTTGATAATGCCGGAAGTTCGATCTTATTTTCCATCATGGTAATTGACGGGGGAGGAGAAGCCTTGAAACATTTAAGGGAATTGCCGGTCGACAAAGGGTCCATTTTCCATTACGGCATTGTGCAATCACTGAAAAGTGCCGACAGTGATGACATTGGCGAGTGTTCCATTCACAAGCAGGGGAAACTCGGAGGTACCATCCCGTTCTCATACCTTCACAGTAAAATTCCTGAACCTTTCAGCGGCGAGTTTTCAGGTGGCCTTGGGCAGGTAATTCACGATAAATTTGTTGTCATCGACTTCAATACTGACAATCCGGTTGTGTTTACCGGCTCATCCAACCTTGCAGCAGGCGGGGAAATGGAGAACGGAGATAACCTGATTGCAGTTTATGACCGCGAATTCGCAATTGCCTATGCAGTGGAGGCAGTCCGTCTTTTTGATCATTATAATTTCAGATTTGCCATGAGCACCAGTACAAAGGACAATCCTTTGCTATTGGATGACACGGATGGATGGACGAAAAAATATTTTGATCCGAATGACCGGAAATATTATGACAGAAAGCTGTTTACGAAGTGCGGCGGGTAGCATGAATCCATGCTGCCAGTTCACTGAATTTAAGCTGCCCGGAGGCAGGATTATTCCTCCAGTGTTGTCAGGTCTCCCGTATCCAAGCCCAGTGCGGCGGCTTTCAATACCCGCCGCATGATCTTGCCACTGCGGGTTTTGGGAAGCTTATCCGTGAAAATCACAAAAGCGGGACGGGCAATGGGGCCGATCTCCTTTTCCACATGCAGTTTGAGTTCTTCGGCAAGTTTGTCGCTGGGGGCGATGCCTTCGCGGAGGATGACCGTCGTATGGATAATGTTGCCGCGCAGGTCATCCGGCAAGGCGATGGCAGCGGCTTCGGTCACCGCGGGATGGCTGACCAGGGCGCTTTCGATTTCGGCTGAACCCAGGCGGTAGCCGCTCACCTTGATGACATCGTCGATCCGGCCGATCACCCAGTAGTACCCGTCGGCATCCTGCCTGGCCGAATCACCGGCAAGGTACCATCCCTGTTTTTGGTATTTCTCCCAGTATTTCTCCACGTACCGGTCCGGGTCATGCAGGATGGTACGGGCCATGCCGGGCCAGGGATTCTTAATGATGAGGTTGCCTTCCTCGCCCTGTTTAACCGGGACTCCGTGATCGTCGACGATGGCAACTTCATTGCCGAAAAATGGTTTCGCACATGAACCTGGTTTCAAAGGCATTACCGGGATGGGGGTGATCATAAAACCGCCGGTTTCTGTTTGCCACCAGGTATCCATGATGGGGCATTTGCCTTTCCCAATCACCTCGTGGTACCATTTCCAGGCTTCGGGGTTGATGGGTTCACCAACAGAACCCAGCAGCCGCAGCGAACTAAGATCGTGGCGGTTGGCCCAGGAGGCACCGTACCGCATCAGTCCGCGGATTGCGGTTGGGGATGTATATAGAATGTTGATCCCGTATTTTTCAATCATCTGCCACCAGCGGTTGGGGTAGGGATGATTCGGCGCCCCCTCGTACATCATGATGGTCGCCCCGTTGATGAGGGGAGCATACACGATATAGCTGTGGCCGGTGATCCATCCCGGGTCGGCAGCACACCACCAGCGGTCTTCGGCTTTGATGTCGAAAACATATTTATGGGTGGTTGCGGTGTAAACAGCATACCCGCCATGCGTATGAACCAGGCCCTTTGGCTTCCCGGTTGTTCCCGATGTATAAAGGATAAACAACGGATCTTCCGAATCCATCACCTCGGTTTTACAATCCTTCTGGTCAAGGGGCATCACCATCAGGTCGTGGTACCAGAAATCACGGTCGTTCTCCATGTAACACTCTTCGCCGGTGCGCTTCACGGTGATGCATACTTCGATGGTGGCCGACCGTTGCATGGCTTCATTCGCAATTGCCTTGAGCTGGGTTGTTTTCCCGCGCCTGTAACCCCCGTCTGCCGTGATGAGGATACGGCTCTGGGAATCGTGGATCCGTTCGGCCAGGGCTTCAACGCTGAATCCTCCGTACACCACGCTGTGCACTGCTCCCATGCGGGCACACGCCAGCATGGCAATCACCAGTTCGGGGATCTGGGGCATGTAAATGGTGATCACATCGCCCTTTTTGGCACCCATCGCCTTGAGAATGTTTGCAAACTTCGAAACCTCGCGGTTCAGGGCATGATAGGAAAAGGTACGCACATCACCGGGCTCGCCTTCCCAAATAATGGCCAGTTTGTTCCGCGTGGCATTCTTCTGATGCCGGTCGAGGGCATTGTGAACGATGTTTATTTTTCCTCCTGTGAACCATTTGAAAAATGGTTTGTTGCTGTCGTCCAGTACCTTGTCCCATTTTTTAAACCAGTCAAGTTTTTTTGCCTCTGCGGCCCAGAAACCTTCGCGGTCGGCGATCGACTGCTGGTAGAGGGACTCATATTCTTTTACGTTGGCTTTCCTGACAACATCCTTTGGAGGATAGTATAAGTTCTGATCGTTTTCGGGTTGGGTTTCCATTTCTTTTTTTTTAATCAAAGATATAAAATTTGATTGTACCCGGAAAAATTGTGAAACAGGAAAATGCCACTTTGTGGCCAACAAATCTGTTTAAGAGAGGACTCAAATTTAAGTTTTGCGCTTCGTATAAAACATTTACGTATTTTGTCATCAGCAAAAGCAGATGGTACGAACTAAATTGGCGGCATATAACGTTATGAATTATGGTACATGATTGTGTTGCCAGATAAATATCACAAACAATATCAACCAATGATCGGAAAAAAAATAGTAGAACTTGACTATGTTGATTCCACCAATGCGTATGCCAACCGGCTGATTTCAACCGGTGAGTCTGATGACGGCATTGTCATATGGGCCTATGAGCAGTCGGCAGGCAGGGGGCAGATGGACCATACCTGGATCAGCGAGGCTGGCAAGAACCTGACATTCAGTATTTGCCTGAGACCCCATTTCCTGGCTCCCGATCGTCAGTTCCAGCTAAATAAAGCGATCGCACTTGGTGTTCTTGATTTTATCAGGTCTTTCCGTTTTCCCGGCCCGCAAAGCAGGCAGCCCTTCGCCCATATCAAATGGCCAAATGACATCTATGTTGATGAGGAGAAAATAGGAGGCATCCTGATCGAAAACAAGATCATGGGCTCAGTCCTTGATACTTCGATCATCGGCATAGGAATTAACATCAATCAAACCCGGTTTGCTCCCGACATTCCGAACCCGGTTTCGCTCATTCACATCCTCCGGCATGAAACGGTATTGAAAGATGCCCTGTCGTCACTGTGCAGCCTGCTGAACAAGCGTTACATGGAATTAAATCAACCGGATCCGGGCAATCTTGATAAAGAGTTCGATCAGAATCTCATGGGATTTGATGAATGGAGAAATTTCCTGTGTGATGGCACGTTGCTGGAAGGAAAAATAAAGGGTGTGGACGAAATGGGCCGGCTCTGTGTTGAAGACCGCAGCGGCGAAACTCTCCACT
>JAPLDF010000083.1:2697-8151 GCA_026391835.1 Bacteroidota bacterium | reverse complement strand
TTGACATGTTGATGAAATCCATGGCTGTTGTTTTTCACAATAGTCAGGTTTATTTCATTCACTATATTGCAGTTAACCAACATTTTTTAAACAGTCCATTGTTTATAATTCTGAGAAAAGATGTGTAGAAAGAGTAGCCTTGAGGAGAGGGGTTGGGGGTGAGGTATGGTTAAGTGTTAAGTGATTAAGTGTTAAGTGTTGCTCCGTCAGGTTTGGGGCACCTGCTCCCCTCTCCTTGAGGAGAGGGGTTGGGGGTGAGGTATGGTTAAGTTTTAAGTGTTAAGTTTTAAGTGTTAAGAGTTGCTCCTATAAGTATGGTGCAACTTTTCCCAATACCACTCCACCGCCAGCTTCAACCCTTTTTCAAAATTGTATTCCGGCTGGTACCCGAGGAGCGTGGCCGCTTTTTCGATGGATGCCAGGGAGTGGGGGATGTCGCCTTTGCGGTTGGGGCCGTGTTTGACCGGCACCCCGGCGATTTCGGGATCATGGGCGGAGAGGTAGCGGATCAGCAGTGCGGCAAGCTGGTTGAGGTCGTTCCGTTCGCCCACGGCGGTGTTGAACACCTGGTTGATGGCCAGCGGGTTTGTGGTGGTGGCGGCAAGGTGGTTCATTTTGATCACATTGTCGACGTAGGTAAAATCCCGGGAGTTGGTGCCGTCGCCGTTGATCTCCGGCGATTCATGGTCCATCAGCATCATGGTGAATTTCGGGATCACGGCGGCATAGGCGCCGTTGGGATCCTGCCTGCGGCCGTAGACATTGAAATAGCGCAGCCCGATGGTCTCCAGGCCATAGTTCAGGGCAAACACATGGGCATACAGTTCGTTCACGTACTTGGTGACGGCATAGGGGGAGAGGGGCATGCCGATGACCGCTTCAACCTTGGGCATCGTTTCGGAATCGCCGTAGGTAGAGGAGCTGGCGGCATACACAAAGCGACTCACCTTTGCGTCGCGGGCGGCGACCAGCATGTTGAGGAAGCCGCCGACATTCACCGCGTTGCTGGTCACAGGGTCGTTGATGGAGCGGGGTACCGAGCCCAGGGCCGCCTCATGGAGGATGATCTCCATGCCGTCGGCCGCCTTGCGGCAATCGTCGGGGTTGCGGATGTCGCCCACCACCAGCCTGAAATGTTTGTGGCCGAGGAGTTCCATGATATTTTCCATCCTGCCCGTCGAAAAATTGTCGAGGCAAACCACCTCGTTGTCATATTTCAGCAGGTCCTCGCAGAGGTTCGATCCGATAAACCCCGCGCCGCCGGTTACCAGTACGCGGGTGTTTGTTATTTTTGGGTATGGTGCCAAATGATTAAGATTAATTGTTCTGTCCGCCTGACTACTTCAAAATTCAAAATTCGTTGTTCAATATTCGATATTCATTTCCATTCCCGGATAATCCCGTACCTACGGCACGGAATACCCCTTTGCCCATCCATTTCTACCCATATGCGGCTCCTCCGGAGCCGGGGTTGTTCGCCTGTTCCAGGGAGAAAGTCACCTCATCCCCCGGCCCCTTCTCCTGAAGGGAGAAGGGGAGAATTCCCTCTCCTTGAGGAGAGGGTCAGGGTGAGGTGCATTGTCCCCTCGTCCCCTTGTCCCCCAAGTAGCAAAGATAGCTAAAAAAGGAAATGCAGACAATGCAAACAATGCAAACAATGCAAACAATGCAAACAATGAAAGCAATGCAGACAATGCAACCAATGCAGGAATTGCTGTAGTAGCGAACCACTCCCCTCTCCTTCAGGAGAGGGGTTGGGGGTGAGGTGCCTTGAATCCAGGAGAGGGGCCGGGGGTGAGGCCCCTCAAACAATTCTCCAACTTCTCAAAAATTTCCCGTACTTTTGCCTGTTCAATTCTGTTCATCCATGAGAAAAACAGTTACGCCGGGTACAAAACCCTTTTTGTTTTTGCTTTTATTTGCGGTTTTACTCTCCTCCTGCGTACCTCAGAAAAAAATAAAATATCTCCAGCGGGAACAGGAGAAGGACAGCACCGCCTTTCATGCGGGCAGGCGGGCTGCCGATTACCGGATCCAGCCCAAAGACAACCTCTACGTGCGGGTGTACGCCCTCGACGAAAAGGCCTACCTCTTTTTCAACAAACAGTCGGGGAGCAATTCCTTCAACGATTTTGCCAACGACGCCTCCATCTACCTCAACAGCTATAGCGTCAACTCCGAAGGTTCCATCGATTTCCCGATCGTGGGCAGGGTGATGGTCAAAGACATGACTGTCGAGCAGGTGAAAAATATCCTGCAGCAACTCATCGGCGAGTACCTGAAAGAGACCACCGTGGTGGTGAAAACCGTCAACTTCAGGGTGGTGATGGTGGGGGAGGTGATGCGCCCCGGGGAGTTCACCATCTACAAGGACGACCTGAATATCTTTGAGGCGATTGCGCAGGCGGGCGACATGACCGAGTTTGCAAACCGCAGCCGCGTGGCGCTGATCCGCCAGGAGGCCGGCGGGTCGAAGGTGCACTACCTCGACCTCACCAGCGAAGAGATCCTCGGTTCGCCCTATTACTACCTGCAGCCCAACGACATCGTCTATATTTCACCGCTCGGCTACAAGCGCTGGGGGCTGGGCTCCACCTTCCCGTGGGCCATCGTGCTCGCCTCGCTTACCACCACGCTGTTGCTGATCAACTATATCAAAACATATTAATTTCCATGAACGACCATCCCCGGGATTTCGACAACCAGCAGGAACCATCCTTCAATTACGAGGAGTTCTTATACAAATGCTACCACTACTGGTACCTCTTTGCCATCACCATCATCCTGGCCCTGCTGATCAGTTTCTTCTTCAACAAGTATGCCCGGCCGGTGTACGAGGTGAGGGCCACGGTGCTCATCAAGGATTACAAGGAGAACAAGGTGAACCCGCAGGACATGCTCGGGATCGGCATGTTCAACAACATGCAGGACCTGCAGAACGAGATCGAGCGGCTCTCCTCCTACAAGCTGGTGTACCGCACCGTGCAGACGACCGGCTTCGAGGTGAGCTATTTCAGCAAGGACAAGTTCCTCTACCGCGAATTTTACCGCCAGAACCCGATCAACGCCTTCAAACGCTTTTACAACGGCAATCCCTTTTACACGTCGCGGGAGCTTTACAACGAAGCCCCCTTCAGGGTGATCATGGACACCACCTGGCCGCAGCCGGTAAACATGAGCTTCAACCTCACCTTCCTGTCGACCACGCAATTCAAACTTGAGGCGGAGGCCGAAAACCCCGCCTTTTACAACTTTGCCGGGAAGATGTTCGTACCGCCAACCGCTGCAAGCATCAATGTAAACACCACCTGTTCGTTCAACCAGGTGATCCACCGGAACGGGTTCAGGTTCAAGGTAGTACTTACCGATAACTTCAATGAAAAACGGGATTACAAAAAGACCTTCTCGTTCATGTTCCGCGATTATGAAAGCCTCACCGACGAGTTCAGGGGCTACACCGTGGCCCCCGTGAAAAAAGATGCCTCCGTGGTGGAGGTGAAGATGAAGAGCATCCACGCCGGGAAGACGATCGATTTCGTGAACGCCCTCACCGCCGAATACATCGCCAGCGGCCTCGAACGGAAAAACATCGTGGCCACCCTAACCATCAACTTCATCGACCGGGAACTCACCGGCATCTCCGATTCGCTGAACACCTCCGAACGGGGGCTGATGAATTTCAGGACCGACCGGAAGGTGATGAACCTCGACGCCCAGGCGCAGCAGGTGTTTGACAAAATGATGCAGCTGCAGGATGAAAAAGCGGTACTGACGGTGAAGAACAGCTACCTGAAAAACATGAAGAGCTACATCGAGACCAACCACAAGCTCGACGAGATGATCGTGCCCGCAGCCATGGGGATCGAAAATGCCCAGCTGAACGCGCTTACCCAGCATCTTACGGATCTCTATATGAAGCGGTCGGAGAGCGCCCTCTATTCCAACGAGAAGAGCCCCAACATGATCGCGCTCGACAACCAGATCGAGACCACCAAAAGGGCGCTGTACGAAAATACATGCAACGCCCTGAGTTCAAACGAGACCATGCTGCAGGAGGTGGCCAAACGGATGTCGGAGATCACCTCGCTCATCGACAAGCTGCCCGAAACCCAGCGGGTGCTCTTCGGCATCGAACGCAAATTCAAGCTGATCGACGCCTCATACACCTACCTGCTGCAGAAGCGGTCGGAGGCGCTCATCACCCGGGCGGCCAACACCACCGACAACGAGATCATCGACCAGGCGCCCCATGCCGGCCTCGCCCGCGTGTTCCCCAACAAGAGCCAGAACATGCTTATCGCGCTGCTGCTGGGGATCCTGATCCCGATCCTCTATATCTTCGGCAAGTCCTATTTCAACAAGACGATCCTTTCGCGCGAGGACATCGAAAAGCTGACAACCCTGCCCTTTATGGGCAACCTGCTCCACAGCAAAAAGGGGAGCCGGGTGGTGATCGATTCGCCGAATTCGACCAGTACGGAGGCATTCCGCACGGTGCGCACCAACATCAACTACCTGCTGCAGCGCAAGGAGCAGCAAACCATCCTCATCACCTCCGACATGGTAGGGGCAGGCAAGACCTTTGTTTCGGTGAACCTGGCCTCCATTTTCGCCCTGTACGGCAAGAAGACGCTGCTGATGGGGTTCGACCTGCGAAAGCCGAGGATCTTCGACGATTTCAACCTTACCAACACCGAAGGGATCAGTTCATACCTCAGCAACAAGTGCGGCCTCGATGAAGTGATCAAGTTCTCTGGCATCGAAAACCTCGACATCCTGATGGCCGGACCCATCCCGCCCAACCCGGCCGAGCTGATCGCCTCCGAAAAATGTACGGAGATGTTTGCCCTGCTGAAGAAAAAGTACGACTACATCCTCATCGACACCCCGCCGGTGGCGCTGGTCACCGATGCCACGCTGCTGATGAAACACTCCGATGCCAACCTCTTCGTGGTGCGGCAGGGGGTTACCCACAAGAAGATCTTCACCTCGGTGATCCGCGACATGGAGTCGCACCACACCCCCAACCTGGCCATCGTGCTCAATGACTTCGACCTGGAGCAGGGCTCGTACGGGTATGGTTACGGGTATGGTTACGGCTACGGTTATGGTTACGGCTACGGCTACGGATATGGCTACGGCTACTACTCCGACGACAAGGAGAAGGCGGCCAAAAAAACGTTGCTTGAGCAGATCTTTATGAAGAAGCAGCGGAGGCACAGGCGCAAGAAAGCCTAAGTTTGTTCCCCTTCCCCAACCCCAGGAGCATGCCCCCTCCCCAGCCCTCCCCCAAGGGGACGACCCCCTCCCCAGCCCTCCCCCAGGGGCTACTCTTTATACACATCTTTCCCAGCCAAAAAAAATGCTGAAAGTATGATTACCTTTTCCTGTTTTTCCGATTAATCAATAATTAAGGATAGCAATATTCCTTATGATTAATTGATCTGGTGTTAA
>JAPLDF010000083.1:0-2622 GCA_026391835.1 Bacteroidota bacterium | reverse complement strand
TTAAGGTTACAGTACTGAAAAATGGCATAAGAAGATACATCCTTTAAACCAAATAATTATCTTTAATACTGTATTGTAAGTAGCTATACCTTTTGGCATCACAAAATGTATTTTAAAAAGATGTGTATAAAGAGTAGCCCCAGGGGGGAGGGAGTTTCGTGCACCTTTTTCGTGGAAGTTAATAGCACACGATCATACTGATAGCACCCAAACCAAATTCCCTCCCCCCTGGGGGAGGGTTAGGGAGGGGGTTCTGTGCTATCTATGTTCACTATTTTTCAGCACGAAGTTCCCTCCCCCCTGGGGGAGGGTTAGGGAGGGGGCTGAGGGCCAGGGCGTGGGCTAATAATTATCTTCCCTCACCTGCATATACGCCTTCGGGTGCAGGCAGGCCGGGCAGTTTTCCATCGCTTTTTCCGATTGGTACACGTAGCCGCAGTTGAGGCATTTCCACCACACTTTCCCGTCTTTCATGAAGACTTTGTCTTCGGAGACATTCTGCAGGAGCTTTAAATAGCGGCGTTCGTGTTCAACTTCCACCTTGCTGATCATCTTGAATGCGGTGGCGACCTCCATAAATCCTTCTTCTTTTGCAATTTCGGCAAAATGGGGGTAGAGGATCTCCCACTCTTCGTGTTCGCCTTCGGCGGCGGCCTTTAAATTTTCTTTGGTGGTGCCGATGATGCCGGCAGGATAGCTGGCGGTGATTTCGGCCGTGCCGCCTTCGAGGAACTTGAAGAAGCGCTTGGCGTGTTCTTTTTCCTGGTTTGACGTCTCCATGAAGATGGCTGCAATTTGCTCGTAGCCCTCTTTTTTAGCCACGCTGGCGAAAAATTCATAGCGGTTGCGGGCCTGTGATTCGCCGGCGAACGCCTTGAGCAGGTTCTGCTCCGTTTGGGTGCCTTTTAGTGATTTTGTCATGATGGTATATGGTTTAGGTGATGATTTCCATAAAATCCTCTTTCCCCGATCCGCAGGAGGGTCAGACCTGGCTGGCGGGAGGTTTGGGGGCCAGTTTTGATTTATCGATATAGGTGGGCGCATTTTTGGGGGCGACACCCCTCCTGGCTTCCCTGTAATAGAGATAGGACATCGGCTCTTTTGTTTCATCAAGCACTGCCGCCTGCACCAGCTCCCCGATATAGATGAAGTGGGTCCCGGCATCGATGGTTTGTACGACCCGGAGCTCAAGCCAGGCGGCGCAGTCGTTCAATACGATGGGCACGCCGGTTTCGCCGTATGCAAGGTCCATCCCTTCAAGTTTGTCGATATCCTTTCCGCTCCTGAACCCAAAACGCCCGAACAAGTCGGGGGAGGCTTCCTTGTGTAAAACGGATACTGAAAATGCACCTGTTTGCTGAATAAACCCGGCTGTAAAGTTGTTTTTGTTGCAGGTGGCGGCAAACTGCGGCGGTTCGGCGGTGACCTGGAAAACCGTGTTCGAAATAAAACCATTTCCATGGTCCTTATTCCCGGAACTTACAATGTAGATGCCGTAGGAGATTTTGAAGAGCGCCTCGAAGGAGATCATGCGGGTTTTTTCATAAAAATACACATAATTTACGAATTACGATTTACGATTTACGATTTTTGTGCTAATCCCACGTTTGATGTTTTTTCAATCGTAAATCCAAAATCGTAAATCTAAAATCGTAAATCGTAAATCCCCGTTTCTTCTCAGGCCGTCTTTTCCTCCGGAATAATGATCCACGCGACCAGGTATGCAAGCAGGCCCACGCCTCCCACGAAAAATGAGACGGCCCACAGCACCCGCACGAGTACGGGGTCGATGCTGAAATAGTTGCCAAGCCCGGAGCATACGCCGCCAAGGACGCGGTCGTTTATTGAGCGGTATAATCTTTTTGGTTCCATGGGGAAAATGATTTGAAGATTTGAAAATTTGAAGATTTGAAGATTTGGGGATTTGAAAATTTGAAGATTAGATGATTGGTTGCGGTTGAGGTTACAAATGTAGTGTTCATTTTGATCGGTGCAGGCAGGAATTCTCCCTACTTTTACCAAAAAAAAACCTCTTATGGAATGGATTGACAAACTGGATGGCAATGTGATCGTGAGCGACGCGCAGGGAAAGATCATCTACATGAATGAAAAGGCGCTCGCCCATTATGAAAAGGACGGCGGCAGCAGCCTGATCGGTCAGGACCTCCTGGCCTGCCACGGGGAAGCTTCAAGGAAAAAGATCATGGAGATCATGACGACGGGTAAGACCAATGCGTACACCATCGAAAAGCGGGGCGTGAAGAAGATCATTTACCAGTCGCCCTGGTTCAGGGATGGCGAATTCAGGGGGATCGTGGAGCTTTCGCTGGTGATTCCGGGGGATATGCAGCATTTTATAAGGGAGTGAACCCCCTCCCCTAACCCTCCCCCAGGGGGGAGGGAGTTTGGTTTGGGTGCTATCAGTCCGATCGTGTGCTATCAACCTCCACTATAAAGGAGCACGAAGCGCCCTCCCCCCTGGGGGCTACTCTTTATACACATCTTTTTAAAATACATTTTGTGATGCCAAAAGGTATAGCTACTTACAATACAGTATTAAAGATAATTATTTGGTTTAAAGGATGTATCTTCTTATGCCATTTTTCAGTACTGTAACCTTAA
>JAPLDF010000025.1 GCA_026391835.1 Bacteroidota bacterium | reverse complement strand
TTCGGAAGTAAATAACATACCCTTCTTGTCAGAACCCCGGGCATGACCTTCATAAGGTTGAATTGCCCGGGGTTCTCTTTTGATACCCTGCACGGGGGTGTTTTGCCCGGGAAAGACCTTTCCTGACTTCTGACGCTTCTCAATTTGAGTGCTGTGACATTTTTCAAATAATTGAATTGGATACCGGGGGAAAAGTACGAAGTACTTCACGGTGATCCACACAAAATATCAGAAGTCAGGACGGGTTACCCGCTAATTCCGGCAGGGAGAAATAAAAGGTGGTCCCTTCGTCCACGATTCCCTCAGCCCATACCCGACCACCGTGTTTTTCAATTATTTCCTTTACAATCGAAAGCCCTATGCCAATGCCTTTGAATTCATTCTGGCTGTGCAACCTGTGAAAAACACCGAAGAGTTTGGAATAGTACTTCATGTCAAACCCTACCCCGTTATCTTTGACATAATAGACGCTTTCATTGTTGATCACAGAATGGCCAATTTCAATGACCGGTTTGTCTTTTTTTCCTGAATACTTGATGGCGTTTGAAAGGAGGTTGACAAAAACCTGTCTCATCATTTTTTCATCACAACCGGCATCAGGGATGTCGCCAAGGATGATTTCAGGGATTTTATAATTTTTCTCATACCTGATATCTGCAATGACCGACCGGGCAAGATTGTTCATATTTACCCGCGAATGGGCTATTTCAGTTTTCCGCTGACGGGAAAATTCAAGCAGCCCATCTATCAGTTCGCGCATCTTTGCCGAATTCGACCTGATTGTTTCAAGGTATCTTAACCCGTCTTTGTCGAGGATCCCGGCATAATCATCATGCAACATTTTGGTATAGCCATCCACCGCCCTCAGGGGTGTCTTCAGGTCATGGGAAACAGCCTGTGCAAAAGCATTCAGGTCCTTGTTTATCGATTCCAGTTCTGCCGTATGCCGGGTCTTTTTCAGGATGACATCCGACTTTTTCAGCCGGGCTGTTATTGCCCCCAGCAATTCATCCCGTGTAACCGGCTTGTTGATATAATCATCCGCGCCGAGTTCCATCGCCGACCTTATATCTGACCTTCCCGACAAGGCAGTGATAAAAATAAACGGGATCAGCCTGGTAGTCTCTTTTAACCGCAGGGCGGCAAGCACTTCCTTGCCGTTCATTACCGGCATCATGACGTCACATAAAATGATGTCGGGAAGGTGCTGAAGCGTCTGCTCAACACCATCCTTGCCGTTTTCTGCCTGGAAAACAATGTATCCTTCAAATTCAAGAATGTCGCAGATCGCCTCCCTCAATGGCTGTTCATCTTCGATAACTAGTATTGTTCTCATGGTCTGGTCAGTTTTTCTTCCGGAATGGCCTCTGGTAAAATAACGGTAAAGATAGTTCCTTTATTGACTTCGCTGTCAACATCAATGGTTCCCCCATGACGGGTTACAGATTCCATGATGATGTTCAGCCCGAGCCCGGTTCCCGAGATGTGCCCCGTGTTGGAAGCCCGGTAAAACGGCTTGAAAAGATGCCGGAGATCGTCGTCCGGGATCCCGATACCCTTGTCTTCCACTGTAAACACCACACGGCCCGGTCCGGGAACGACAACCAGCGTTACAGGGTCTTCCGGACCGGAATATTTGAATGCGTTTGTGAGCAGGTTGGTAAGTACCAGGCTGACCTGGTTCTTGTCAAGTGTCACCGGGATTGACGCTGCAGGAGGCTGGAAAACCAGCCTGCCTCCCAATCCCCGCTGTGCCCTGAATCCTTCAACGATGTCAATGAAAAGCGCGGCAATGTCAAAATATTCGGGTTCAAGGGCAACTTCCTTCGCCTGCAGTTTCGACAAATGCAGGATCTCTTCGATGATCTTGTTCAGGTGGGCAACCTGGACCCTGATCCTGCCAAGGCGAAGTTGCTGCTGCTCCTTTGTCATACGATCGCCGTAGGCTGAAAGCGACTCGCTGATGGCCAGGATGGTTGCCAGCGGGGTTCTGAATTCATGTGATGCCACTGAGACGAATTTCGATTTCAGCTCATTCAGCTCCTTCTCCCGTGCAATCCCATCCCGCAGGGTTTGTTCCAGCAACTTGCGTCCTGTGATGTCGGTATATGTCCCGATGATCCGGGAAGGTTTTCCATCCGGGTCTTTCGAAACAATTTTGCCGCGGTCGAAAACCCATTTGTACTCGCCATCCCTGCACAGAACGCGGTGTTCGTTCATATAAACCTCCGTTTCACCCCTGAAATGTTTCTCCAGGTCGGCTTTACGCTCCTTCTTATCCTCCGGGTGCACCCATTTTTGCCAGTCACGCAGCATGTAAGGGCCAGCGTCATCATAGCCCAGCATCTCTTTCCATTGTTTGGAAAAAAACACGTTGTTGGTTTTCATATTCCAGTCCCACACGCCGTCGCCTGAACCCTCCAGGGCAAAATTCCACCGGGCTTCACTTTCACGGAGAGCACGTTCCATCACCTTCTTCTCGGTAAGGTCAATGGAAATGGCGATGTAGGATGAAATTTTGTTGCCCTGGGCAAACACCGGGGTAATGGTCAGTTCTTCGGGGTACTGGGTTCCGTTTTTCCTGCGGTTTATGAGTTCGCCGCTCCATATTTTGCCGCTTCTAACGGTATTCCAGAGCGCTGTATAAAAGGCCTTATCCTGTTGGCCCGATTTTACGAGCATGCCATTGGTCCGCCCGATAATTTCTTCTTCCGTGTAACCGGTAAGGTTTAAAAAGCTGGTATTGGCCCAGGTGACACAACCTTCAGGATCGGTGATTACGATGGGAAGCGCAAAGGATTCGAAAGCCGCACTCTGCATTTTAAGGGCGGATTCTGCTATTTTCCGTTCCGTGATGTCAATGGAGTAAGCGGAAACACCGATGACCTCACCGGTTTTATCTACCACCGGGAACTTGTATTTTTCAAACCATGCCTCGTGCTTATCGATGATGCCCTGCTCTTCCTTAACCATTGGCAGCCTGGTTTTCATAACATAATTATCTTCCTCTTTGTATGACCGCGCAAGTTCGCCGGGCATGAAATCGAAATCGGTCATGCCAATCACCTGCCGGGTATCTTCCATGCCGGAAATTTTCAGGAAGGCATCGTTCCGGTCGTTCATCAGCAGGAACTTTCCCTGCAGGTCTTTCATCCAGAACATCCCGGGGTGATTGCTGATCACTGCGGAGAGATACGACTCGCGCCGCTGAAGCTCTTCTTCTGCCTTCAGGCGTTCGGTGATGTCGCGAGATATCCCGAACAATACATCCTGGTCATCCCATTTGCCCAGTACCACCCTTGTTTCAACGGGAATCTGAACTCCCTCCTTTGTGATCAGGGGCACCGGGCAGAACAGGGCGCGGTTTGCCAGCATTTCATTGACGATGAACCCGGCCTCTTCCCGGCGGGAAGGAGGATGAACCTCGAGCACATGCTTCAGGTACAGTTCTTCATCCGAATATCCCAGGCGCCTTTTCACCACCGGGTTGGTTCTGATCATACGTCCTTCGACATCAAGAATAAACATGAAATCATCCAGGGTATCAAAAAGAGACTGAAAATTCTTCTGACTTTGTTTCAGGGAGGTCTCTGCCCTGATCCTTGATATGGTTCCCCCGATCTGCATGGCCAGTGCCTCCAGTGTGAACCGAATATTACGGGAGACCTCTGTACTGGTTTTTGACGCGAGGTTGATGCACCCGATGATCTCCCCTTCATGCTGCAGGGGAAGGATAGCCAGCGAAAAAATCCCGTCGCTGTCCGGAACTACCTGTTCGGGATCTCCCAGTTCTGAACATGAAATGTATTGGGATGTGCCCTTTTGAACCATCCGTGTGCGGATGTCATCGGGTCCATACCGGGCAGTCCTGCCGACAAAATCATCCGACAAGCCCTGGTGAGCCATAAGTTCGAGGCAGCCGGTTGCAGCATTCAACAGGTAAATACCCCCGCAATCCACCCCTTCGAACTGCAGGAGCGCCTCAAGGGCCCACGACAATGCCTCGGGCAGGGAGGTCATGGCATTGTGCCTGGCGGCCAGGTCCCGCTGGATGCGGATAAACTGTTCGGTGGTTTTACGCCGGGTGATGTCCTCGAAAATATAGAGACGGCCGAAATATTCATTTTGCTCCCCCCTGATTTGTGCTGAAAAGCGCCGAATCGTCCTGCCATCAATGAAAGGGATCTCGTCCTCGAGCACTACCTGGTTGTGTTCGTCCTGCAAAGGCGTGCACGATTGGGCAAATGAAGGAATATCCTTCAGAACAGCCAGGCAATCGGGGATAATGTCATTGTTTTTCAGCTCTCCCCGGAGCATTTGCTCTTCGAGATGCACGATGCCCCAGATTTCACAGAATTGGTGGTTAAAATAAAGAATGGCGTCGTTCCGGTTATCTACCACAAGAAATGCCAGGGGAGATGCGCTGTTCATCTTCTGCAGCAACGATTCATTCCACTGAAGGGCGTGTTCCGCCTTTTTCCGCTCGGTGATGTCGTGGATCACGGAGAATAACAATTGTTGCCCACCAAGTTCGATCGGCGAAGAGTGCACCTTCACGGTCCTTTTCTCCCCGGAGGCCAGCCTGTGGGGAAAAATGAAATAGTTCCTGTGCTGGGCAAAGGCCTCCTCCATCTCCTTGCGCACAAGGTCCCCAGGCAAGGTATTCAGTGTGTGGATGGAGATATTCTCTTTGCCGTCGAATGCGTAGCCATAAAACGACTCAGCCGCCTTGTTTGCCTCTACAATAGCCCCCGACCCGGGATGAACAAGCAACATTACCGCATCGTGGTTGCGGAACATGGTGTGAAACTGTTCTTCGCTTCCGGTTGTCCTGAACAGCGCCTCTAATTTTCGGTTCTCTGCTTTCAGGATTTCAATCTCCAGCAGCAATTCAGTCTCACTTTTTTTCATACCCGGCGTTTCACACAGTTAAGGAAAAGATCATTCCCGCTATAAGACGATATCTCTGTTTCTCCCGTTTTTCATTGAGGCGGTTTAAGAACACCTCAAATCTAACGATTATTCCGTTCGGGCTATGAAGTAAAATTGGAGCAGTGGGGTTACTCTTTCTGTTTTTATGCAAAAAGGCGATCCCTTCCGGAACCGCCTTTTTGAAGCCTTGTGCCGCGCGACAGGCGCAACGGTTTATTGCAACGTAAACTTGATGGGTAAATTGAACTGAACACGAACGGGAACACCACGCTGTTTGCCGGGAACCCATTTGGGCATCGACTTCACCACGCGGATGGCCTCTTCGTCGCAACCGCCGCCGATACCACGGAGTACCCGCACATCGGTAATGGTGCCGTCAACTTCAACCACGAATGTCACGAAAACTTTTCCCTGGATGCCCAATTCCTTGGCTTCTTCAGGATATTTGATGTTCTGCTGCAGGTAGGAGATACGTGCTTCTTCGCCACCCGGGTAGCCGGGCTGCTCTTCAACCACGGTAAAAATCTCAGCCTGAACAGGCGTTTCGATAACTTTCGGGCCTTCGTCCTTTACTTCAACTTCCACATCTTCGGTAGGAGCTTCAACATTTCCTTTTTTATTCAGATCATCCATGGAAGCCATACTTACCTCGATCGTTGTATCTTCTACGACAACGGGGGCTGTAAATTTGACTTTTTCAACCATTGCTTCGGGCGGAGGGGGTGGAGGGGGAGGGGGAGGAGCCTCTTCCTGTTTCAGGTTTTCGAATTTCACACCAACCTCTTTTTCCTTTTCCCGGATCAGCCGCTCTTTATTGATATAAGCATTGATCAGGGGATAGGCCACAACAACTCCTATCAGAACAAAACCAAAGATCATGGAAATGATCACATATTTCCTGTAATTTTTACGCAGAAAATATGAGCCATATTCCTTGTTCCTGTTTTTGAAAACAATATCCTCCAGCGATTCTACATGCTGTGTTTCAATTGCCATACACTATTATTTTTAAAGTGTTAAACACATTATCTCTGATTATTTCGGAGCGCTCAGCAACATCCCGATCTCTACAGGGGTCATATCAACCACGGCATAGCTGGCGATGTTACAGATGGCCATTTCATCGATGATGTCAACAATATCCTTATACTTAGCCTTGTCATCCGCCTTGATAAGCACGATCGGGCCTTTCTGGTCCTCTTTTTTCATCTTCTTGATCGCATTATCGGCGGTGGTATCCGCCACGACGGTCTTACCGGTCACCCGTTTGTCACGGTATTCAGCAATTTTTGTAAAGAGATCCTTATTTTTGATCAATAAGAATTTACGGATCCCGTCTTTACTGAAATCTGTTTTGACAAGCTGGGGCATTTCGGCAGGTTTCTTGGGATCGGCAATACCGATGTAGTAATAAACCTTATGACCTTCCGTCAGCAAAATATTCAGGGTTCTGTTTTTCGGAATTTCCGGGCGATTTTTATCGGCAGGATCATCCGTTTTCTCGGGCATGGTGATCACCATGACCTTGGGCTTGCTAAAAGCCGTGGTGAGCATGAAGAAGGTAATGAGCAAACACATCAGGTCGACCATAGGGGTCATATCGATGCGGGTGCTGTGTTTCTTCGCCTGGCGCTTACCACCCTTTTTCCCTTTTTCCTCAACAATTATTTCACCCATACTGGTTTTATCTTTTAGGGATTAAAATCGCGTTGCCCTATTTGGGCATGTCCTTCAGGGTGACTTCGTCTTTCTGAAGGTTGGTAACGAGATTGAATTTATTTACCTTGTTTTCCTGCAACAGGTCCATGATCTTCTTCACCGCGGTGTAATCGGTTTCAGCATCCCCCTTGATAGCCACTTCGGCGCTCAGGTTGGTAATACGGGCCGAACGAACCCACCAGGCAAGCTGGTTGTCGGTTGAATCCATGGGGATCCCCACCTGAAGTTTATCACGTTCTTTGGGGTCTTCCGCATCGATCCAGGCTTTCAGGTTCTTGATCGGCATCCCGAAGGATGACATTTTTCCGAATTTATCAAGTTCCTTTGGCGTAAATGTCAGCTTATACTGTTCCGCCATTTTCTCAAGCAACTTGATCCTGAAGTGGGTGGAGGTGTCTTGTCCGTTGTCGATGTTGAAAAACACCTTTCCCTCTTTGGAAATATAGATCGTCATGATGTCATTGTCCGGGGCCTGCTTTTCTGACACCGAGTTGGGTGTTTCGATCGGCGCAGCTTCCTGCGGGCGGAACGACGTGGTTAACATGAAGAAGGTTAACAGCAAGGAAAACAAATCCACCATAGGCGTCATGTCTATGTGCGGAGATCTTGCCGGATGTTTAATTTTTGGCATGGTGTTCTTTTTTTTTAACTATTTGGTAGCAGAGGCAAATGACTGAACAAGGCTGAATCCGGCCTCATCAATTTTGTATGTAAAGCTATCGATCTGGGTAGAGAAAAAGTTGTAGAAAATGATAGCCATCAATGAACCAAAGATACCAAAGGCGGTGTTGATAAGGGCCTCGGAAATACCATTTGCAAGGGCAAGGGCATCAGGTGCTCCGGCCTGGGCCAAAGCAGCAAAGGCCTTGATCATCCCGATAACGGTACCCATAAGACCGGTCAACACGGAGATTGAAGCGATGGTGGAAAGGATAACGAGGTTGCGTGACAGCATCGGGAGTTCGAGCGCTGAAGCTTCTTCGAATTCTTTCTGCAACGCAAGGATCTTCTGGTCTTTTTCCAGGGTGGCATCGTTCTGCAATGCACGGTAACGAAGCAATCCGGCTTTCATGACGTTTGCCAGTGAACCTCTTTGCTTGTCGCAGGAAACAATTGCGTCTTCGATCTTGTTGTTGTTGAGATCATTCTGGAGATTCTTCACGAACACATTGATACGGCCTTTTCCCCTGGCACGGAACAATACGATGCCACGTTCAACGGCGAAGATGATCAATACAAGGTTCAAGGTGATCAGGAAGGGAACAATGACTCCCCCTTTGTAAATAATGGCAAGGTAATTACCGGGAAGCGGATGGCCATCGGGGTTACCACCTTCAAAAAACAACGGGTTTCCAAACACGACCTTGTAAAGGAAATAAGAAAAGGCGAATGCTACGATCATAGCGCCCACTGTAAACACTGACCTTAAGGCGTCAACCAATGATCCGCCTTTACTGCTTGTCTTGCTCATCGTTAAAAAGTTTTAGATTTAAGATTGAATGAATTATTGGATTTTCTTACTAAAAAGGTTTACAAAGGTAAAAAAATTAAACACCAAATCAAACAGGTGTTATTTGATCTTTTGTTTGAGCATTTCAATGACCGGTTTCACGACGATGACTTTTTCGTCATTGGGGTTTACTGCGGTCATTTTCAGGTAGTAACTCAAAGCTTTTTCGGCTTCATCCTTGAGTTTCTGGTCACGCGAAAACTGGCTGTAATGATAAAATGCGAGATAATCGAATGACTCAAATCGTTCTTTCATGTATTTTACTGTGTCGGACTGTGTTTTTTCGATCAGTCCTTCATACACGGGAACCGCGTATCCCGTGGTATTAAACCCTTTCGGGTCCTTGAGATCGAGGTTTGATTTGGTACGGGCACGCCATGCGAATCCGGGGATGTATTCGGGCTGCATTTTGTTAAAAATCGCGAGGTTGGTGTCTGCGTTTACATAATCCTGGAGGCTGTAGTATACTTTTCCCAGGTTATAATAGTCCATGGGGACTCCCTTTTTCAGGTTGATCTTCATCTCATAGTATTCCTTGGCCTTGTCGTATTTCTTCATCTTGGTATAACACAAGGCTGCCTCGGAGATCAGTTCTGATTTGGAGGTGTCAAGACTGTATGCTTTCATCAGTTGCTCAGGGGCGAGTGAATCCTGCTTGGTTTTAACCAGGAGCCTTCCATAATATGCATAATCGAGCGACCGGATCTTCTCCGGTTTGGCGTTTGCAAGAAACTTCCTGATGAAAACGAGTCCTTTTTCATATTGCTGGGTCTCAAAATACGAGTAGGCCAAAGCCCTGTTCACATCGTTGTCGGAGTCATCTACTTTCAGGATTTCATTCAGTTGGACGATTGCTTCATTATAGTCTTTCAGTTCTATCAGCGTATTCACAAACTGCTTGCGGGCAGCGGTGTTGCCTGATAGTTCAAGAAATTTGTGAAAGTTTTTCTTTGCCTCTTCCTGGCGACCGGCACGTGCAAGCAACAAACCGAGTTCGCGGTAAGCCGGGGCAAAGGTTGAGTCAATTTTCACCACCTCCTGGTAAAAATTCAGCGCAGTGGTATATTGCCTGGCCCGCAGCCACAGTTGCCCGACACGCAATTTTGCAGTCGGCGATTTTGGATCAAGCGCCTGGGCCATGTTGTAGCTGGAAATAGCTTTTGATCCGTCATTTAAAAGGTAAAAATAGGCATCGCCCCTAACAATATAGAGTTGCGGGCTCTTGGGATCAAGCTTTTCCGCTGTACGCAGCAGGGTAAAGACCTCAGCGGTATCATGAACATTGTTGAAAACATACCACAAGGCCATTTCGACCAGCACAAGGGCCTGTTTTGTGGGCTCCATCTTGATCGTTTTATTTGCTTTAGACGGCAACAGGGCTTTGGCTTTTGAAAACTCAACCTGCGCGTTGGGTATATCCTTTTTGATCAGGAAGATACCGCCAAGCCCCACAAAGTTAATTGGGTTGGCAGGATCCTGTTTTACACCCTCCTGGTACATTATCTTTGCCGAATCGGCCATTTCGGTCAGGGAGACGTTCATGGTGTCGGAATAAAACTCGTACATGAAATTCCGTCCGTAAAAGTAATAGAGATCTCCGTTGGAAGGGGCCTGCCGGATCAGGGCTTTATACATTGAGCTGGCCTTTGTAAATTGTTCACTTTTCGTGAGCCTGATGGCATCCGTTAAGTCCTGACCAAATGTTTTTGTGAGGAAAGGAAAAAAGAGCAGCAGTGCAACGACAACACCAACCGGTTTAGTAAATCTGGACATAGTCTGTATCTCCTGTGTTTTAATGTTTAATTTCGACTAACCTTACCGGCATTGCAGCTGGTACAAGGCCTGAATGAAGGACAATAAACTGTCCCTTTTCCCCTGCGATAAATGATGAAAAGCCATGAGCCAGTCCGGTATATGACTGGCGATTGATGCAGTATACGTCACGGTTGAACGGATAGGATCCTTCGGCAATATACCCCGGGAACGGCCGGTAAAATTTCGTACCGGGATCGTTGTCTCCCTCAAGGGCGATGCCCACCACCTTAAAGCGTTTTAAAAAATTATGGGATACCGTGTCGGCCGGGTCGCTGATCCAGTTTACACTGATTACGCCTATGGCGTTTTTGTTTTTTTCAACATAACTGATCACTTCGGCGTTGCTCTTTGCGGCAAAGCAGGTGGAAGGGAAGGTATCAAGACCAAACTTTTCTTTGAAATACCGCGGGTTGCCTGATTTGAAATTATCAAAAACAACTTTTATATCCTTCAGTTTTGATTTCTTGTCGATCTGTCCCCAGGAGGTGATCTTACCCTGGAAGATCTCCTTCACACTGCTGTAAAACAGTGAAGTGTCCGGGTTCTCATTGTTCACGATGAGGGCAATTGCGTCAATCGCGATTTTTGTGGTCTTGGGGATGTATTGCCGCTCCCTGAGATAGGCAACCTGCTTGTCGGAAAGTTTCCGGTTTACAATGATCAGCGGCACGGAATCGTTCATGAAATCATTGATGACGTCGGCCTCTGTTTTGAAGATGGTGTCGATGCTGGTGTATTTGTACATCGCCTCGAAGGTATACACTTCTGCCTCAATAAGCAGACGGTATGAATCATCCACGCCCACCTTGATTTTTCCGGCGGTAGGGGTATCGGTATTTTTCTGGTTTGCGCCACCACCGCATGATACAGTGAGCAGGAACAGGGAAATTCCAACCAGATTCAAACAGTACCTTGAAATCCTCACAATGATTTTCATCGCTTTACCGCTTAAAATCAGCTAATTCATTAGAAAGAACACAAATTTATGAAATTTATTATTGCACCTTTCAATTTTTATTGCTCCTCGTTTCTTTCACGGTTTTTTGTCCAGAGACGCGCCATGCGGAAGCCTCCATAGAGAAACAGGAAAAGGGCAAAAATGATTTTGATCTCTTTGGAAAGATATTGAAAGCGCGGACTGACAAGCACATAAACTCCCAGGACGAAATACAAAAGGATTACGAACCAGGAGAAATACTTGGCGAATTTTTGCATGGGGTTTACTGTTTGATCTTCCAGTACGGGAGGGTGTCCTCCTCAGGTATCTGGTTCCAGTACCCGGGGGAAACCGTTAAACCATCTTTTCTGAGAAGTTTCCTTTCATAAAGGCTGATCATCGGGTTAAAAAGGAGATCTGTTAATCCAATAACAAAGGTTTCAAGTTCGGTTCCATCCTTTGCTTTTTCCTTTTCCATTTTGACTTCATACCCGTTGAATGCAAGAAGGGTTTTTAAAAACTCGGCGCGATCGCGGGCGGCCCCGGTTTCGATCACGGTGCAACGCATTCCCTCTATCTCGGCGATAATGTGTTTTCCTTTTAATATTGCCATATTGTTATGTTTTTATCCCGAAGGGGGTATCTTTTGCGATGCAAAGCCGCGGCATGCTGCACATACTGTACAGCCGCGGCATGTCGCGGCTCTACGTTAATATAATCCAAAACTTAAATTGTAAACCACCTCGTAAATTGAACTGGCGAAACCAATGATCACCATGCCGGCCACACACATCAGGAGGCCGATGCGGGTATACCCGTCGCTTTTAAACCGGGCAATGGGCTGGTCGCTGTTGTTGAGCAGCATGGCTTTGATTACCAGCAAATAATAATATAATGAAATGATGGTGTTCACAAGGGCGATCAGCACGAGGATGTAATATCCCTGTTTTGCAGCAGCCGTGAACAGGAAAAATTTCCCGAAGAACCCTGCCAGGGGCGGGATCCCTGCGAGTGAAAAGAGCGAAAGCATCATCACCAGGCTGAGATTGGGATTGGTGCGGTAGAGCCCGTCGTAATCATTGATGTTCTCCTTGCCGGTACGGTTCGAAATGATACCGACCACACCGAATGCGCCAAGGTTTGAGAAGATGTAGACCAGGGCAAAATAGATGACCGTCGTCATTCCAAGCTGGCTTTGTCCGATAATACCGAGCAGGATGAAACCGGCCTGGGCAATGGATGAAAATGCAAGGAACCGTTTGAGGTTCTGCTGACGCATGGCAAACAGGTTGCCAACTGTAATGGTAAGAATGGTAATCCCATAGAGCAACTCGCTCCACATGACGGCGATCTTGTAAAATACCGTATACAGGATGATTGTGAAAATAAAAACAGCAGCTCCCTTTGATATGACCGAGAGATAGGATGCAACGTTTACCGGGGCGCCTTCGTAAACATCGGCCGTCCACAGGTGGAAAGGAACAAGGGAGATTTTGAATGCCATCCCGGCAAAAAAGAAAAGGAACGCGAGCACCTGGAGGGGGGCGCCGGTTATCAGCGGGGCTACATCGGTAAAATACATGGTGCCTGTCGTACCATAGATCATGGATAATCCATACAATAAGATTCCTGATGAAAGTGCGGAGGTAAAGATCAACTTGACCCCGGCTTCGGCCGATTTTTCCTTCATGCGTTCATAGGCTGCCAAAGCTGCCACGGGAATGGTTGCCAGCTCCAGCCCGATGTAAAACATCAGGAAATCGCCGGAGGAGATCATGTAGTTCATCCCGATCAGCGTAGAGAGCAGCAACAGGTAAAATTCGCTTATCTTCTCCTTGTTCTGGTCCTGTTTCAGCCAGTCGACCGACTGAATAAAGATGATGAGCACACCAATGTTCAGGATGTTTTTAAGCAGCATGGTGAGCTGTGTCGACTGATACATGCCCCCGAACAGCACCCCGGGTGTTCCGGGAAAGAAACCCAGCACTGTTACAGCAGCCATCATCAGGATCGCCGGTAAGATGATCTTGTGTTTCTGTGTGTTGGGCAGAAATATTTCGACAATCAATAAGATTACCGTGATGACGATCAGCAGCAATTCATGTCTCATTATCAGCATTGTATCTATGTTTTTAAGTTTTCACAATGCCCTCTCCCCTCGCCTCTCCCCCTGAGAAGGAGTGGTTGGGGTGGGGGTTAATTCAATCCCGGTGCTGCCGCCAGCAATTTATGCATGATGGGGCCCAGGCCTCCTGTGATCATATCCGAAAGCCAGAGGGGTGCCATCCCGATCAGGGTAATCCCGAAAATAAGGGCAACCACACTCATCTTGTCATACCACCTGGCATCAGTGATGGTCTCAAAATGTTCATTTTTAATTTTTCCAAGGAGCAGGATGCCAACCACCCTGAGCACATACACGGCTGTAACCACGATGGACGAAGCCGCAATGATGGTGGCAACGCGATGGAACGTATCGGCATTCTGAAACGCACCCACGAAGATGGTCATTTCAGCTACAAAACCGCTGAATCCCGGAAGTCCGAGGGAAGCAAGACCGGCGATGACATAGGCAACGCCCAGGAAAGGCATCACCTTCATCAGCCCGCCCATCTCATTGATGAAACGGGTATGGGTTCGCCCGTAGATCATCCCGATGAGGGCAAAGAAGAGGGCTGTCATGATGCCGTGTGAGATCATCTGCATGATGGCGCCGTTCATGGCGGTCTGGTTGAACATCAGGATGGCAAAAAGCACCAGGGCGCAATGGCTTACCGATGAATATGCATTGATGTATTTAAGGTCTTTTTGCCAGACAGCCCCGAGGGCTCCGTAAATAACGCCGATGGTTGCAAGGATCAGGAATATCCAGCCCAGCTGGTGTGCTGCTTCAGGGAGAAGAAAAACGGCTACCCGGTAACAACCGTATCCGCCAAGCTTCATCAGTACCCCGGCATGCAGCATCGAAACCGCTGTGGGCGCCGAGGCGTGGCCGTCGGGCGACCAGGTGTGGAACGGGAACATGGCACCCAGCACCCCGAATCCCACGAACAGAAATGGGAAAAGGAAGAGCTGCGCATCCAGGGGAATATTCTGCTTTGAAATTTTGATCAGGTCGAATGTAAGCTGGCCTCCCCCGGGAGCGGAGTTGAAGTAGATCCCGATGATTCCCAAGAGAATGAAAGCTGAGCCACCCATAAGCATGAGGGTAAGTTTCATGGCTGAATAATGCCGCGGGCCGCTGCCCCAGATGCCGATCAGCAGGTACATGGGGATCACTGCCAGTTCATAAAAGAGGAACATGGTAAAGAGGTCGAGGGAGATGAAAAACCCGAAAACCCCTGCCGCCAGGAGGATCAGTGAGGTGAAAAATTCGCGGGGCAGGTCAACGATGTCCCAGCTGGCAAAAATGCCGGCAAAAACGACGAGGGCTGTCAAACCGATCATGGCAACCGATACGCCATCCACTCCAAGATAGAAGTGAATGTTAAGGGTTTCATACCATACGTTGTCCTGTACAAACAGGACTTCGGCCATGTTGCCGGCCCTGCGTTCGGCCAGGTAGAGCAGGATCAGCCCGATGGCGCTCAGCAGCTGAAGGCTCATCCCCACAACCGCGACCCATTTCACCTGCATGTGCGATTTGCTTAATAAAATACCAATTATGGTGAGAACCGGTATAATGATAAATAGCGTCAGAATACTCATTATTCTTTGGTATTAGTTGGTCATTAAATAGGTGAATAACAAGGTGAGCAACACCACGCCCGAAACAAATACAAGTGCATACTGCTGCAGTTGTCCCGATTGAAAGCGTTTGATGCGGTCGGATACTTCGTTGGTCACATAAGCCATCCCGTTCATCGAACCGTCGACAATGTGGCGATCGAACCAGGCTATTGGCCGGGAAACATAGTTAAAGATGATCTTCTTGGTGATGAACAGGTAAACTTCGTCGATGTAGAACTTGTGAAAAGCCGCATTTGAGAAGCCACCCAGCGCATTGTAGATCCTGTCGGGAAGGGTGGTCTCTTTCCGGTAGAATACCGTGGCGATGGCGATCCCGATCAGTCCGACCAGCACCGCCGGAATGGCGATACTCATTTCAAGGCCCGAATGGAAGGGGATGCGGTCGGATGAAACAAACATGGAGAAGGGAATAAATCCGGCCAGCATGGCGCCAATCGAGAGGAGCATCAGGGGAACGGTCATCCACTTTGACCCTTCGTGGGGCATGTGGTGGTAATGGGTCTCTTTTCCCCAGAAAATGGAGAAGTAGAGGCGGAACATATAAAAAGCGGTCAATCCCGAAACGATCATCTCGACCCAGTACAGCATCAGGCTCCGTTCGTGGCCGGCGGCCAGGATCTCGTCTTTGCTGAAGAACCCCGACAATGGCGGAATACCGGCGATGGCGATACAGGCGATGAGGAAGGTGGCATGGGTGATCGGAAGATATTTCCGCAGTCCGCCCATTTCATTCATTACGTTGCTGTGAACGGCATGGATGATGGCGCCGGCACCAAGGAACAGCAGGGATTTAAAAAATGCGTGTGTAAAAAGATGGAACATGGATGCCATGTAGCCCAGTCCTTCATGCCCGCCATATCCCGAAACGCCAAGGGCAAACATCATCATGCCGATCTGCGACATGGTGGAGTAAGCCAGCACACGTTTGATGTCAAACTGGGTGCAGGCGATCACGGCGGCAAATATTGAGCTGAAGGCGCCCACGTACATCACCACATCGAGGGCGACAGGGGCGGCAAATATGTAAATGGGGAAAAGCCGTGCCACCAGGTAAACCCCGGCAACAACCATTGTGGCGGCATGGATCAGGGCCGAAACAGGCGTCGGGCCTTCCATGGCATCGGGCAGCCAGATGTGCAGCGGGAACATGGCCGACTTACCGGCACCGCCCATGAAGATAAAGATCATCGACCATGTCATGGACGACAAACCCAGGAACATGATCCCGGTTCCCGAAGAGAAGGCGGGGCTGTTGGCGCCCGTGAGGGTCAGAAAGTCGAAGGTGCCGGTTGAAAACGAGAGCATCAGTATCCCGATGAGGAACCCAAGGTCGGCAAAACGGGTGACGATAAACGCTTTTTTCGAGGCCGAGACGGCAGAGTCTTTTGTGTAATAGAAGCCGATCAGCAGGTAGGAGGAAACACCAACAAGTTCCCAGAAAATATACATCTGGAAAATGTTTGTGGCAACAACCAGGCCCAGCATGGAGAAGCTGAACAACGACAGGGTGGCGAAAAAACGCATGAACCCTTTTTCTCCGTCCATGTAGCCGATTGAATATACATGCACCATGAACGAAACGGTGGTGATCACGATCAGCATCATGATCGAGATGGGGTCGAGCAGAACGCCCATGTCGATGTGCAGCGTATCGGTGAGGTTCAGCCATCGCATGTTGAAGGCCAGGAATTTCTGGAAGGAACCGTCGGCCGCCTTTTCAAGTACGAAAAAATACTTGTAGGCCGTGACCAGCGACAGGATCCACATGACAAACAGGCCGGCTGTCCCGGCGAGTCCGGAGACCAGCGGTTTAAAACGGTTCCCGAACAGGCCGACCACCACGAACATCACAAGGGGAATCAGCAGGATCCAAACGGTGTAACTGAAATCGATCATATGCTAACGATTTACGATTTTTGATTTACGATTTCGTCACGCTTCACGCGTCACGCTTTTAATATTTCATTTCATTCATCTTCTCCACATCGATGTTGACAAGGCGGCGGTAAATGTTGATGATGATGGCGATGGCCATCGAAGCTTCCGCTGCCGCAACGGCAATGATGAAAATACTGAAAAACATTCCCTCCAGGTGATCGGGGTAGAGGATCTTGTTAAAGGCCACAAAGTTGATGTTGACCGAATTCAGGATCAATTCGGTCGACATGAGGATCGTGATCAGGTTTTTCCGGACCAGAAATCCATAAATACCGACAAAGAACATGATGGTGCCGGTGATCAAAAACCAGGTTAATGGAACTCCTTCAAACATATCGTTCGGGTATTATAAGAATTAATCTTTACGTTTTTTAGCCAGGATGATGGCCCCTACCATGGCGGCCAGCAACAGGATGCTGATCACTTCAAACGGCAGGGCATATCCGAATTTTTCGGTGCTGATGAGGCTCTTGGCGATCACACGGATGTTTGTGCGCTCGCTCATGGAGACAACTTCGACCGGGAAATTGTATTGCAGGATGGTGGCAATGGTGATCAATGCACCGCCGGCTGCAGCCAGGAAAGCAGGGATGATTTTTTTCAGTTCCGGCTTTTCCAGTTTTTCGCCGATGTGGCTGGTAAGCAGGATCGAAAAAATGATCAGCACCACAATACCGCCTGCATAGAGTGTCAGCTGTATGGCTGCCAGGAAGTTAAACCTCAGCAGGAAATACATGCCGCCGGTCGCTACCAGTACGAACAACAGGAAGGTAGCCGCCCTCAGTATGCGGCGGCTCGTCACGGTCAGAATGGAAAAAATGATAATGACTGCCGAGAATATCGCAAACATCAATTGATTTGGTGTCATTCTACAATATCTTTAATGATGGAAGATCCGGGTTGATTCAAGGTCTTGGTCAGTTTCGACCGGTCAAATACCGCATGTTCGAACTCCTGTCCCCAGGCCAGTGCATCCGACGGGCAGGCCTTGATACACAACCCGCAAAAGGTGCACATCCCAAGGTGGTAAATGTGTTTGTCGATGATGCGTTTCTTTTTGCCGTCGGGCATGTCGATCCTGGCCTGAATGATTTCAATGGTGCCATTCGGGCAGGCCGTTTCGCAAATTCCGCAGCCGGTGCAACGGTGCTCGTTGTGATCATTGTGCGGCATGATCACTTCACCCTTGAACCGGTCGTACATTTTCAGTGTTTTCCGGTTTTCCGGGTACTGCTGGGTTACGATTTCCCCCGGGCTAAAGAAGTATCTCCCGGTTACCTTCATCCCCGTCAGGAGCGATTTCACCGTGTGAAAGATATCTGCAAAGTATTCGAAGATGCTGTTCATAGTTTTCTAAAAATGCCAACCCATTAATACGATAAATGCCATAAGAAGAATATTGACCAGGTTGATGGGTAAAAGGTATTTCCATTCCAGGGTCAGCAGCTGGTCGATCCTCAAGCGGGGGAAAGTCCATTTGAACCACATCATGACCCAGATGACAAAGAAGGTCTTCCCGATATACCATACAAACGGCGGGATAAAATCCATGATATGGTTAAACCCTGTCCAGGATCCGACATGGAACGGCATCCATCCGCCCAGGAACACGGTGGCGGCAATGGATGCCACGATGAACATGTTCATGTATTCGGCCAGGAAGAAAAATGCAAACTTGATCCCGGAATATTCAGTATGGAAACCGGCTGTAAGTTCCGACTCGGCTTCTGCCAGGTCAAAAGGACCACGGTTGGTTTCGGCGGTGCTGGAGATCAGGAAGACGATAAAGGCGATGAAAGCCGGGATATGGCCCTTGAACAGGAACCACCCGTCTCTCTGCCCTTCAACAATCTCCGAAAACTGCATGGTGCCGGCCAGGATGATAATGGTAACCAGCGACAACCCAACCGAAAGTTCATAACTAACAATCTGTGCGCCCGAACGCATGGCGCCGATGAGGGAATATTTGTTGTTGCTCGACCAGCCGGCCAGGAGGATACCAACCACTCCCAGTGACGATACGGCAATCACGTAAAGGACGCCTATGTCAAAATCAATGGCATGCAACCCCTTGGCAAAGGGAATTGCGGCGATGGCCATAAACGAGGCGATGATCACAATAAACGGGGCCAGGTTAAACAGCAGCTGGTCGGCATTTTTAATGTAGATCAACTCCTTCAGCATCAACTTGATGAAGTCGGCGATGGTTTGAAAAAATCCGTAAGGGCCAACCCGGTTCGGGCCGACACGATTCTGCATAAATGCACAAACCTTGCGTTCGGCATAAACCAGGAACAACCCGACCAGTGCATAAAAGAGCAGGATGGCCACCCCAATGATGACCATTTCCACGGCAATTGCCCAAAAAGCAGGCAGGTGGTCGTACAGAAACTTATCGATCCATTGGTTGAATGACGTAAAGTCGTAGAGGCTAAAATTCATAGATACTTATTATTATCTGTCAATATCCGGAATAACATAATCAAGGGAACCACCAATGGCGACCAGGTCGGCAATCTTCACCCCGCGGCTGATATGGTCGAGCGCGCTGAGGTTCGAGAAGTTGGGAGAACGGAATTTCATGCGGTACGGGGTCTTGTTGCCATCGCTGATGCAATATACGCCCAGTTCGCCACGCGATGCCTCTACCCGCTGGTAATACTCACCTGCAGGCAGTTTGATCACAGCTTTCATCTTCGCCGAATAATCGCCGGCCGGAATGTTGTCGATGAGTTGTTCAATGATCTTCATCGATTCGTGCATCTCATTCATCCTCATCATGTAGCGCTCGAAGGTATCACCTTTGGTGCCCATGATTTCCTTGAAGTCAACTTTATCGTAAACGCCGTACGGGTGATGTTTGCGCACATCGCATGCAAAGCCCGATGCACGTCCCGAAGGACCCGTAACGCCGTAACTGATCGCGTCTTCCCTTGATAGGATCCCGACACCTTTGGTACGCAGCTGCATGATCACGTTGCCGGTAAGGAGATCATCATAATCCTTGATCTTCTTGCGGAAATATTTGATAAAGGCTTTGACGTTTGCCTGGAAATTCGGATGAATATCCATCATCAGTCCGCCGGGCGTGTAATAGCTGTGCAGCAGCCGGGAACCGAAAGACTCTTCGAAAATATCGAGAATTTTTTCCCGGTCGCGCAGGCCGTAAAAATAACAGGTAAGTCCGCCCATGTCCATGCCGAAACTGCACCACCAGAGCTGGTGGGAGGCGATGCGGTTGAGTTCGTCGATGATGGTGCGGATATATTTTACGCGTTCGGGAACTTCAACCTCGAGTGCATTTTCGACCAGCAGGCAAACCGCGTGGTTGTTGATGTGCGCCGAAAGGTAATCCATCCGGTCGGTGAGGTGGATGATCTGGGGATAGGTATCCTTTTCACACATCTTCTCAATGCCGCGATGAATATAGCCGCAGTGAGGCTTCAGACTTTTCACGATCTCGCCCTGGAGAGAAACAACCAACCGCAGCACACCATGGGTGGAGGGGTGCTGAGGCCCCATGTTGATATGGTATTCCTCCTCCTCGATATTTTTTACAGGCAGGTTAATGACTTCTTTCATACCTTAAAATTCTACGATGTTAACTTCATCAACATAATCTTTGCGAAGCGGATGGCCGATCCAGCCCTCTTCGAGGAAGAACCTGCGCAGGTCGGGATGGTTGTTGAAACGGATACCCATGAGATCGTAAGCTTCCCGTTCGTGCAATTCGGCCGTTCTCCAGATGTCACACACCGTGTCGACTGCCCCGTTTTCACGGTCTTCGGTACGCACCTTGAGTACCAGCTGGTGTTTGTGGCTGACCGATTCCAGGTGGTACACCACTTCAAGGTATTTCACCATATCCACGGCCGAGAGGCAGAAGAGATAATCAAATGCCAGGTCAGCCTCAGACTTCAGTATGATGGCAAAATCATGAAATTTTGCCGGCGGGATGATGAAGGTGAGGAATTGCTTGTTTTCCTGGAATTCTGCGTCGGGAACCAGACCCAGAATACGCTCCTTCAATGCTGCGTTGTCCATCGTGGGAAATTATCTATTTAATATCTTGGGTTATCTTGGGATGTGCCATGGTTTCCAGCTTGATCTTCCGCTGAAGCTGCATGACGCCGTATAACAACGATTCGGGGCGGGGCGGGCAGCCGGGGATATATACGTCCACCGGGATTACATGGTCAACACCACGCACCACGTGATATGAGTTATAAAAGAACGGACCGCCTGAAACAGCGCAGGCGCCCATGGCGATCACATATTTGGGGTCCGACATCTGGTCGTACAACCGCTTGAGCACCGGCGCCATTTTATTGACAATGGTTCCGGCGACCACGATCACGTCGGCCTGCCGGGGAGAGGCACGGTAAACTTCGATCCCGAAGCGGGAAAAATCATGGCGCGAAGCGCCTGTAGCCATCATTTCGATGCCACAGCAGCTGGTTGCAAACGTAAGCGGCCAGAGCGAGTTGGACCGTCCCCAGTCAATTACGGCATCAATGGTGGTCATCAGGATGTTTCCACCCGATTCCTTGAACAGGTCAAGTGTTTCATTGTCGCGGAAATCCGCCTCTTTCATATTTTTTATTCCCATTTCAAGGCTCCTTTCTTCCAGGCATACAAAAGTCCCAGTCCGAGTACGAAAAAGAAAATGACGATCTCAATGAAGGCGGTCATTCCCATCTCTTTCATCACCACAGCCCACGGGAAAATGAAAACGCTTTCAACATCAAACACCAGGAAAATGATGGCGAACAAATAGTACCCCACGTTGAACTGCAGCCAGGTAAGTCCCTCGGTAGGGATCCCGCACTCATAGGGTTCCGCTTTTTGGGGGTTGGTTGAATTGGGCGCGGCAAAATGGGCAAAAACGATGGCAAACCCTACCAGGAAGGCCCCGACGATGAAGAAAAGTATAAGACTTTCAGCACTCATAGTGAATCATTTAACAACAGATGTGGCGGCAAAGTTAAAAATTAATATGAAACAACCTAACTGAAGATAGGATAAAACATAATATATCCAGATATTATATGCCTGATTTACATGCTTTTAAGAAACAGGGGCTGTAATATCTCAAAGGTGGAGTTGATATTTGTCAATGGAGGGCCGGGGAAGGGTCATTGCGTATCAGAGATAAATCCACTGGTATGATTCTGATCAATCAAAAGATAACTGTCACCGGGAAAAAACAACATTTTTAAATAACAGTTAAAAAAGAGGCAGTCAATCCCAAAACCTGCAATAAAAGTATTCCCGGTAAAAGTTCATTAACTATCAGGCCCTTTTACTTCAATATAAAAGTTGGCCGTTCTTTTTCAGTTCCGCAATGTGCATCTTCAGCAATTCCACCAATTCCATATTTGTCTCTTCCGGGGTAACATCATCTTTCACTTTAAGTTCATCAAAAATATTAAATTCAAAGGTTTCAGAACCCAGGTTGTTCCAATCTTTTTGCAAGGATTTATTGGAATGCATTCCTGCTTTTAACTGGAAAATATCCGAGTTAAAAGCCCTGTCCAGGTCAGACGAGGCCTGAAGATAACTCCTGTGATCTGATTTGTTCATGATCTGGTAGATCCCCGCCCTGAACTTTATCAATTTGTATTCACTTTTCATTTCTTTTTTTGTCTTCACGGGTTTTTAATTTACTGTTTCTATGTTAAGCCGTATTGATCTTGTGCTTTTTTATTGCCTTGAATTCCTTCCCCCTTTTTTTCATTTCCTCTTCAACATCGAAATCATTTTGAAGACCTAACCAAAATTTAGCTGAATTGCCAAAATAATTACTTAGCCGTATTGCGGTATCGGCTGTAATTCGTCTGTTACCCTTTATTATCTCACTAATTCTTGTTTGAGGAATATCAATATCCAGTGATAATCTGTATGCAGTGATTCCCATAGGAACAAGAAACTCTTCTTGTAAAACTTCTCCAGGGTGTATGTTTCCAAGCTTATCCATGGTTATTTAATTTAATGATAATCAACAATTTCAACATTAAAAGCATGCCCATTTATCCATTTGAAGAGAATTCTCCATTGATCATTTATTCTTATACTGTGAAATTCTTTATGGGTTCCATGCAATTTCTCAAGTCTGTTCGATGGAGGTATTGTAAGATCTTTTAAATCAGCAGAGTTGTTCAACATTCTCAATTTGCGCCGGGCAATATCCTGTAACTCATTTGGCAACTTTGTGGACCTTGATCCTTTCCAGATTTTTTCAGTTTCCTTTGAGTTAAATGATTTGATCATAGATACGTTGTACGATACTAACGCCAAAGATAAGTATATTTTTTAAAAAGTCAAGTTTCTTGTTTCTGACATTGTGGCATCACGCTTTGATAATTTGCATCCCGGCGTTTCAGAATAACAACCAATGCCCGGGCGCTATTCCTTTATTATCTTTTTGACTTCAATTTTCCTGTCGTTTACAAGTTTTACAAAATAGATTCCCTTTGGCAGGGTCCTGGTATCAATGCCGGTTTTCAATTCCCTCAATTGAAGCCGGATCAGTTCCTGCCCGGTTAAATTACACAGGATCACTTTGCTTCCGATATATTCAGGCAATGTTTCAACGATGAGAACATCCCTGACAGGAACCGGGTAAACCTGGAAACATGTGTTTTTTGACGGGATTGTTTCAGCACCCGTAATTACAGGAGGTATACAGCTGGTTACAATTGCCGAATCGGTTAAAACCGGCTGATAATTCACAACAGAAATATTCCCGTTGTCAAAAAAATCATACACCTTCGCATCGATATCCGGAGATCCATACCAGTAGTTCCCGGTCGCATCAATATCAGCTGTGCCGGAACTGTTCTGGTTATAAATCTCATAGGTTGTGTTGTTAGAAATATTGTTCTGATGGATGCTGCCCCTGAATTTAACCAGGTTAAACGCAGAAAATCCTGTATTCCACTTAATGGTATTGTTGCTGATATTAAAAAGGATCGGGTAACTGCTTCCTGCGATATAGAATACAGATTTAAGCGGGGGTGCTATATTGTTGTAAATCATATTGTTTTTTATATCCATCGAAATATTATAATAGGTAATAAAATATAAATAGATTACATCGCCGAAGGAAGAGGTGTTGTTGATAATGTAATTGCCGGTTATGGCATTCGTATACTGGTTGTTTCCGGATGCAATATACATGGCACTTCCTGCATTGCTGGAAGTGTTTTGCTCAATGATGTTGCAGGAAATGTCTATGTTAAATCCACTGGATATGGAGATCCCGGCTCCCTGATCCGCAGTATTGTTATCAATTGTATTTTTAACGATATGAATTGTCCCGGAGCCGCTTCCCCCGCTGGCGTTTATATAAATTCCGCCGCCCAGGTTTCCTGAGATCTTATTGCTGGTAATATAGATCTTGTTTTGCCACATTTCATCAACATATATTCCACCTTCACCATTATCAAAAATGGAATTATCAGAAATATGAAGGTCGTTGTATACACCATCATGTGAAGAATAGATGCCTGCCCCGGAATTTTCCGAAACATAGCAATTTTCAATTTTCGAATAGCCTTTTTTCAGGTATATCCCGGCAGAACTGCTATACATGATTGAGTCGTTTGCGATGTGGGGTGCGGCATTATCTATTTCCAGGATTCCCAGATTCGATTGTCCACCGTATAAAATATCACAAAATTTCATGATGGACCCGCTTGTATAATTTCCGGAAGGATCATACGATGCGGGAACAGAAGTGGAGCTAAAATGAATGTTGTTCCAGTCGCCTGCATTCGGATTGGCAGAATTGGAAGTAATGAGGATATGATTCAGGGAATCTCCGAGGGCATCCAGCTCTCCGTTGATAAGCAATGTTGTATTGCCGGAAAATTTGACGGTTACCCCTGCCTCGATTGTTACTTTTACCCCGGTTTGAATCAGCGTGTTCCCGTCAATAATATAAGGCGCACCAGTTGTATTCCAGGTAGCATTGCCTGAAATATTGCCGCTGATATGGGTCTGAGGGAATCCCCGGAAGCCGAACAGAATTATTAAACTCAGAAAAAGAATTGTTTTTTTCATATTCATTCGTTTTTATGGTTTATGATTGCTGTTTCCCTGCTGCTGACGTTGCAGCCAAAACCCTTACGGTGGTCACGGGATCGTATGGCATTCCCTCTACTATGCTGCAGGGGCTGAGTTTCTTTACTACGGCCGGCCTAATTTGGCATAAAGTTATTCAAATTAGACATCCATGCCATAAAAAAATTATTTCCGGCAACTGAGATCCTCCTGCCGGCATTCCTTTTTGCGACGCTGTCGTGATGCGTTATTTCCACAGGATATTAAGCTGGCCGGACGCCTTCAGGCAGTCCAGCCAATTGATCCATAACTGTCGCTTGTTCATCTCATACTCAGCCCTAAGACTTTGAAGGCTGGCTTCATCAAGGTTCAGGGTCGATGCGGATTCCTGCCCCTCCGTAACCCGGGCCCGGGTTATTTCAATAGACTCCATGCTGAGTGCAAGGTTTTCTTCCTGTGTTTTTAACTGCATCAGGACACGGTCCATCTTTAATTTTGAGGTAAAGGCATCCTTTGCATACCGCGCTGATTTATCTTCCTTTTGCTGTTTATATTGTATGGCATTCAGCCGGAGTACCTGTATGTTTTTATGTACATTCTCACCAAACAGGATCGGAAACTTTAAATCGATGCCAACATAGCTGAGGCCAAACCATGAATTGGCTGCCGCCGGGTCAAATTTATCCGTGTATTGATTTGCTCCCAGGAACCCTTTCATACCAAGCGTTGGAAGGCGTTTCGCCTGTTCCAATTTTGCCTGTATGCCCGTCAGCTGTGCCTGTAATTCCAGTTGCTGCAATTCAGGTATTGCTTCAGGAGCAGGGTGTATGCCAGAAGATGTCAGTTTGTATTGTTTTAAAAAGCTGGTATCTGTTATAAAGTCTGATTTTTCAATAGCGGTCTCCCCTGTTAAGAACAACAGATACACTTTATCTTCTATCAACCCTGACAGGTCATCTGTGAATTGCTGTACTGCATTGTTGTGGTTAATCAGCGATTTATTCAGGTCTGATTTTAACAAACGTTTTTCAACAAATTTATCCTGCAGTAATTTGTAGCTGATAAACGTCCTGTTGGTGTCGGCAACGGCTGATTTGATTTTTGACTCCTGCAAACTTATTTCGATATATGTTTGAGCTATTGTGGAGGCCAGGTCATATTCCGATTGCGCCTGCGAGGCCGCCGCAATACGTTCCTGCAACTTCGCTTCATTGATATCCTGTCGTATTGATAAATCAAACAATGGCTGGGTAACTGTCAATCCGGCCGTTTGCGACCATGCGGTCCCAAACTGGAGGCTCATGGTGGCATCGGGAGGATAAGATGAATTAAAAATGCCGATTGGCAGAATAGATGTTTGCAAAATAGGATTGTACAAATAAGTATACTCCACCGAAACCTGCGGCCAGTATTTTTTATACAGCGCTTCCGTCTGAAGTCTTCTGATCGCCTGGTCGGATTTGCCGGCCTGTATGTTTTTCCTGTTCAAAAATCCATTGTTTATCGCCTGGTTTAATGTCAGTAGGTTCTGGCTTATGGCAGGAACAGGCAATATCATTGGTACAGTTAATGCCATGAATGAGCTTCCTTTTATTAAAAAGCAAATAATGCCATTGTTGATGACTTGTTTAGCCGGGCATTTAAATAAACTATTTACTGACATCGGTTTGGGTTTTTGAGAAGCTCTGCTTATAAAAGAAGCCTTGTTAATCACGCAAATTCTTCAGGATCATCTGAAAACTGTTGCCGGTTCAACACTGCGTATCCTGCTCAGGGCAAATGATGCCCCGCTCAGCGATATCAGGCATATCGTTGCGAACATGGCCAGTAACATGATGGGAGAAAATGAGAAAATCAGCCCGGATTGTGCAACCCCTCT
Organism: Bacteroidota bacterium; assembly: GCA_026391835.1. GTDB lineage: Bacteria > Bacteroidota > Bacteroidia > Bacteroidales > FEN-979 > CAIVAT01. The sequence goes on along the minus strand of JAPLDF010000025.1, from coordinate 47,477 downwards.
TCTGAACACCTCAAGCAATAATAAGCCGATCAAAAAACCAACCAAAGAAAACAGCAGGGCCTGTGTAAGAATCAGCCGGCTTATATATTTATTTCCTGCTCCTATTGCTTTTAACGTTCCATAATCTTTCAACCGGTCAAGCGCAGAAGAATACATGGTCAGTCCAATGATAAAAAACCCTGAAATCAGCGCAAAGATGATCAGCGTCCCGGTACTTAAAGCAATTCCGCTGCTCATCAGTATTTTCATGACAGATGATGTGGCAAGCTTCTTAGACGGCCACGCACGAACCCCAAAAATACTTTTATTGATATCAGCTGCAACCTCATCAACGTTTTGGCCTGGTTCCAGGTTGACCAGAACAGCACTGATGTTATTTACCGATTGATTGGAGTAGAACCGGGCTCTTTCGATGGTCGTAACGCAAAAGCTGCTGCCAAAACCCCGGAAATCCTTTGTCTGCAATGCAAAAAAGGCTCTTTTGCCATTGATTTCAAATTCGGTTCCAAGGTCAATATTGCCCCCCAAATTTTTCTTTTCAAAATATTCGCCGCTTACCGCGCCATCCAGTTGCAAATCGGATGTGTTTCCGGCCGTAATTTTACCTTTATCAAGGACAGCTAATAAGTGGCTGGCATTTACGCCAATCAGGGTTATTGCACCACTGGTACCATTTTTATAATTGCAAGAAGCGCCTGCTATAATGAGCGGAAAGGCCTCTTTAACGCCTTTTGTTCCCTGCACTGCCCTGAGATTTCTTACATCCAGCCTGCCCAGCTGGTTAACATCATTTGTTTTGCTGTCGACAACCCAGATGTCGGCTTTTACATCTGTCGCCAATGCACCCATCAGGCCGGAGAGAAACAGGAAGGTACCAAACTGCTGGCCTATTAAAAAGGTACTTATAAGAATGCCAACGATAACCCCGATGCTCTTGGCCTTATCAAACTTTATAAATTTCCATGCAATTTTTAACATGATGTTATTATTTATGGTTACCGGAAATATCAATAACACATTCAATTCTTGCATTCAACAGCAATTTTTCCGGCTGATCCAGCAGCATTTTAATGGTCCTTACCCGCCTGTCTTCTTTTTCACCGGACTGGTCGGTAAACAATGATTTCTTTTTCAGGAAGGAAAAGGTAAAATAGACCGTTCCGGTTGACAGGGTATCCAGGGAACCTACATTCCTGATCCAACCTTTCTGCCCGACAGCAACTTTTGCGGCATACATCTCATCTATCTCGCAAACTGCTATTGTTTTCCCTTCAGGGCTGATCTGGGCAAATGATTGCTGCGTATCAACGGAACCGCCTGTGAGAACCGTCAGCTCCAATATTCTGCCATTTACAGGTGATAAAATTATTTTCTGGTCCCGTTCAATCTGTGCCACATGCAATGCGGCTTTTGTCTCATTTAAGCGGCTCTTTGAAACATCAGCACCAGCCTGCAATCTTTTCAGATTGGATTGAAAGGACTTCAGGCTGGTATTCGCATCATCTACCGCCTGCTGTGTTTCAGCCCCTTTGGCCAGTAATCTTTTCATCCGCTGAAGTTCAGAGACGGCATTTTCATATTTTGCCTCATATTCACCCACGCTCGCCTCGTCTCCATTTATCTGGGCTGCCTGCGTAGCCACTTCGCTGCCCAGTTGCTTCACTTTTGCATCTTCCAGCTGGTGGTCCAGTTCCAGTACCGGTGTTCCTGCACTTACTGAATCATTTTCACTTTTCAATATTTTCTTCACGATCCCGTTTACTGGCGATGACAATTGTATAATGTCTTTTTCCGGTACGATCATACCAACACCAACCACCCTGTTGTTTGATTCTTCAAGCTTTGCCTTTGCATCAGCAGCTTCCTTTTTTTTGTCAGCATTGCTGCATGAAAAAAAAATCAAAAACAGTGCGAAAGCATAGAAACCTTTTTTCATAATTGAACTTTTTACTGCGTTATTACCTCTGCAGCCGGCTTATCAACCAGGCCGCCATCAAGCACATACACTATCCTGTCGGCAAATGGCTGAAGCCGTGTGTCGTGTGTTACAACTACCACTGCCTTGCCTTGTTTGGCCAGTTGTTTTAATTCCTCCATCACAATACCGACACTTGCAATATCGAGCGATGCTGTTGGCTCATCACACAACATGATCTCGGGGTTAATCACCAAAGCCCTGGCAATGGCTACACGTTGCTGCTGACCGCCGCTCAGGTCATTTGACAGGTTCTTCATGCGGTCGCCCATGCCTACTTTTACCAAAGCGGCAGTTGCTTTATCTTTGGCCTCTTTATCAGCAACACCCTGCAGTACCAGGGGCATCATGACATTTTCAAGAGCAGTAAGCGGTGCTATTAAATTAAATTTCTGAAAAACGAAACCAATTTTTTCAAGCCTTATGCCAGCAAGTTTCTTTTCACTAAGTTCATTTACTTTTATGCCGTCTATCCATACCTCTCCGAAACTTGGATAAATTACACAACCGAACAGTGAAAGCAACGTTGTCTTTCCGGAACCGGAAGGCCCCAGGATCAGCATAAGTTCCCCTGATCTTAATTCAACAGAACTTGCTTTCAGTGCAGTAATTACCGTATCGCCTGCCTTGTATTCCTTACCTGCATTTACAACCTTTGCAACAATCCTGTTTTCGCTATTCATCAATTTCGTTTGTCTTTCAACTAATGTTTATATGCGGCAATACCCTGCCTGGCTTTTTGAATTCACCGGGATGATCTGCTTATAAAATCTGGCTGTTCTTAACTTTACAAAAATGGGTGCTTTTATTCCTGTATGTATTACACAATTATTGGAATTATTTACATAATTCATACATAATAAACAGGTTGGATTTTACGAAATGATCAGGAGTGCTATAGTGTGGTTGGGCAAATAAACGTGGTGTTTGATTATTGCCTATGGTATTTCAGGTTTTTACGCTTTAAACACCCACCAGTAGGTTTTTTGCTTTAATCTAAATCGAGGATTATTTTCAAGTTCTCCTTTAATACTGATATGATTTCAGATGGTGCAAGACCGAGTTTTTTGATCAGTCTTTTATTATCAATTGTACGGGTCTGATCCACCATTATATCACATGCGTCGTTTAATCCGCAACAACCCTTTTTTAAATGGACTCTTAATCTTTCAATTTCCTTTTGGACATTGGTAGTTAGAGGGCAGATTATTGTTGATGGATGGTGCTTGTTTAAGAGATCTGTTTGGACAACAATAACAGGTCTGGTTTTACCTGGTTCTGTTCCTATTACCGGATTAAGATCAGCAATCCAGATTTCATATTGTTTAGCCTTCATTATCGATCATTTCAAATTCATGAAGAACTGTCAATGATTCATCCCTTACCTGTTTGGATTCCTTTTCCAATTTGGAAGCCAGGAGTTTTCGTTTCTGAACTTTATTATAAAAGTCGAGGGCTTCATTGATATACCTGTTACGGGATTTTTTGATATGGCTGATGACTTGTTCGGTTTCAGTGAAAACTGAATCATCCAACTTTAAAGAAAGTGTTTTCATATGACTCCTTTGTTCTGTTCCACAAACAGTATATACTATTATGGAATACTCCAAGTGTTTCTTTTATTTTCATGCCGCATAACGAGACCGGGTATGCAATGTTGGGGATCTTTGGCGCGGCGGGGGTGGGAATATTGTTTGCTTCAAATAACAAGTTTAGTTCCTGTATTTGTTTCTTTGGAGGGAATATCAGAGAATTGGGGCAATGCTATAAATGTTTTCGTCTGTAGTATTTCCCGAGCATCACCTTTAGTGATTCTCCGACATATTGGGAAAAATTTGCTTTTCTTTTCTTCTCAGGATAATGCAGCGCATACGTTGTAAGAATGTAAATATTCGTGGAATCAACTGTATTTTTTGAATAAATGCCAATTACCGAATAATCAAGGCGTAAATTACTGGTAACGAGCCCATACCATATCTCGGTGCCATGCGATGGATTTTTATAAGCCTGATCCAGTGACACTGGTTTCATTACATAGTAAATAAATTCCGATAACAGGCTGTCGCTGATCAAAGGTACCTTCATCAGGTACTGGTGTGTATTGGCAGAGTCCAGTACCACGTTTTTGTGATCAGAAAAAGGATATGGCAGTGAGAATGAAATATTCTCATTTGACCGGGGATAGTTGTTAAAAACAATCAAATAAACTCCGGGCAGCTTAATCCTGGTTTGGCCATACAAACCCAGGAATAAAAAAAGAAGTATGAATGCAAAAAAAAACTTTTTCATGATGTACACTGTTAATACGAAGTTTTTACAGCCCCTGCCGTTATATTAACTTGCAGAATGGCGCATAGCAACCAACCGGGGCCGGCTTAATTTGTCATAAAGTTATTCAAATTGAACAACCCTGCATAAAAAAACATACCCCGGCACAATTAAAAGAAAACAATCAATGTGGCTAATGCCCAATGCATTGTTTCAACCTGAAACGATTGGCAAACGCCAGCTGCAAAATATAATAGCATTCCACATATTTTGAGTTTCCTGTGGGAGTAATTTTAACTCTTTGGTCCACAGTATTGACAGAACAGCTTTTGTTAATTGATTCACAGGTATATTAAAAAATATAATACATTTACCTAAAAATTCTCAACATTCACAACCGCTCCAGTAAATCCAGGGTATTATGAAAAAATACTTTCTCCTCTTGTTATATGTGATCTTTCTGACATCATTTGTTCATGGGCAGGTTGGCATTAACGCCGACGGAAGCCAGCCTGATCCTTCCGCCATGCTTGATGTGAAATCGCTGGTGAAGGGAATATTGCCACCACGTGTTGCGCTGACAGCTACCAATGTTGCCGGTCCGGTTACCTCGCCGGCAGCCGGTTTGCAGGTATACAACACAGCTGTTGCAGGCACTGCGCCCTACAATGTTGTTCCCGGCAACTATTACTGGAGCGGAACACGGTGGGTGCCTCTTTCTCCTCCCCCGGGCGTGAATTTCGGCGACATGCTTTACTGGAACGGCACCCAGTATACAGGTGTTCCGGTCGGGCTTCCCGGGCAATTTCTCCGGCTTTCGGCATCGTTTGTTCCTACCTGGATGGGTACTGCATTTGCCACCATCACCACATCCCCTGTGTACGGGATAACACCCGGGTCCGCTCACAGCGGGGGGACGGTTTCGTCCGACGGCGGGTCGCCTGTAACGGCCAGGGGAATCTGCTACAGCACATCACCCAACCCGACAGTGGCCGGCAACAAAACGGAAGATGGCTCCGGAACCGGCACATTTCTTAGCAGTTTAACAGGGTTGTCGCCGGGAACAGTTTATTATTTAAAGGCTTATGCAACAAACGGCGTCGGAACTTCCTATGGAAACGAGGTGAGCTTCATAACCACCTGTTCAGGATATCCCACTGTTCACGTGTCAATTGCATCAACTGCCAATCCCGTATGTACAGGAACCCCGGTGTTTTTCACGGCCACACCCACGAACGGAGGAACACAACCGGGATATCAATGGAAAGTAAACGGCATCAATACAGGAACAAACAGCAGTACCTACTCTTATTTTCCGGCAAACAATGATGTTGTAACGGTTGTACTCACCTCAAGTTACTATTGTACCTCCGGAAATCCTGTAACCGCCACGCCGGTTACAATGATCGTAAACCCGTTTCGTTCAGCCGGGGTTTCCATTACACCATCCGGAAATCCTTCCTGCGCCGGCGCTCCTGTAACTTTCACCGCTTCACCTGTCAATGGCGGAACCCAGCCCGGGTACCTGTGGAATGTCAATGGTATCAATGTTGGAACCAACAGCAGCAGCTACTCATATACCCCTGCCAACAATGATGTTGTGTCGGTAATCCTCACTTCCAGTTATATGTGCGCCACAGGAAGTCCCGCAACCGCAGCCCCGGTTACCATGACCGTAAATCCTTCAATGGTTGCAGGTGTTTCCGTGGCCTCATCAGCTTCGTCAGTGTGTGATAACACCCCGGTGAATTTTACAGCAACCCCGGTAAACGGAGGAACCTTGCCGGCATACCAGTGGAATGTAAATGGCGCGGGGGTGACTGGTGCAACCAATGCAACCTTTTCCTATATCCCGGCAAACAACGATGCTGTTTCCTGCACAATGACTTCAAATTCACCGTGTGTAACCGGAAACCCGGCAACCTCCGCACCGGTTTCGGTCACCGTAAATCCGCTGATGGCAGCCGGGGTTGTCATTGGGTCATCCGGAAACCCGGTCTGTGAGGGCACTTCGGTTATTTTTACAGCCATTGCTTCCAACGGGGGCTCTTCACCTGCATACCAATGGCAGCTCAACGGCAGTAACATCATCGGGGGAACCAATGGCACTTATACATATGTTCCGGCAAACAACGATGCGGTGTCCTGCATAATGACATCCGGCCTGCCATGTTCAACCGGAAACCCCGCAACATCCAATATGCTGGAAATGGTTGTAAATCCCTACCCGGTGCCATCCATCACCGGGCCCGGCTCGGTGTGTACCGGGAGCCAGGTGGTTTACACCACCCAGCCCGGCATGGTCAATTATACCTGGAGCGTTTCTTCAGGGGGCACGATTGTGGCGGGGGGAGATGACGCGTCAAATACTGTGACCGTTACCTGGAATACTTCCGGAAACCAGGCCGTCGGTGTTGGCTATACACAATCAGGGTGCTCCTCAACAATACCTGCAGCCTACCCGGTTGCAGTAAGCCCGCTTCCGGTGCCAACCATAACCGGGCCGGCATCGGTTTGTGAAGGATCCGCAGGTGCCTCCTATCAAACTGAACCAGGGATGACAGGTTATACCTGGACAGTTTCTCCCGGTGGCACGATCACTTCCGGTGGTGCAACAAGCATGATTGCAGTTACATGGACCACTCCCGGGACAAAGACCATAACGGTAAATTATACAAATGCTGCAGGTTGTGCCGGGTCAACTGCCGGTACTGCCACCGTAACTGTCAACCCGCTACCCATCGCACCATCAGCGGGGACAAACCTTGCAACCCAGAACCAGGTCACCTGGAACTGGAGTTCTGTTCCGGGGGCTACCGGATACAGGTGGAATACAACGAACAACTATGCAACATCCTCCGACATGGGCACGACAACTACCAAAACAGAGACAGGACTTGCCTGCAACACAGCCTACAACCGGTTTGTTTGGGCTTACAATGCATGCGGAAATTCCGCCCCGACCCTGTTGACGCAGACAACACTTGCAACGCCTTCTGCCCCGGTTGCAGGCAATCATGCTGCATCGGTAAACCAGATAACCTGGACCTGGAGTGCAGTGCCCGGTTCAACCGGGTTCAAGTGGAGTACTGCCAATAATTACGGATCGGCTGTTGCTATAGGAACTTTCACAACGAAAACAGAAACAGGACTTACCTGCAATACATCTTACACCAGGTATCTCTGGGCTTACAATGCCTGCGGGCCATCGGCTGTGACCATCCTTACACAGTCGACCATCCCATGTCCGCCCTGTCCTGCGTCAATTACAGATTCCCGTGACGGAAAAACCTACAGTACGCTGTTAATAGGCAGCCAATGCTGGATGAAGCAAAACCTCAATCTCGGTACGAGGATTAACGGGGCTGGCAACCAGACCAATAACGATATCATTGAGAAGTACTGTTACAACGACCTTGAATCCAATTGTGATATCTATGGCGGTTTATACCAATGGGATGAGATGATGAAACACACTACGGTGGCTGGCACCCAGGGAATTTGTTTGCCGGGATGGCACCTGCCGTCGAATGCTGAATGGACAACGCTGGTAACCTACCTGGGCGGATCTTCAGTGGCTGGAGGAAAAATGAAAGAGGCAGGCACCGCACATTGGGCATCTCCGAATGCCGGAGCCACCAACAGCAGCGGATTTACCGCGCTTCCGGGCGGTGACAGGTATGGCAGCGGCTCTTTTCTCGTTCTCACAACCCGTGGCGCGTTCTGGTCTTCCACCCCCGATGGCTCAATCAGTGCCAGGAACCTCTTTCTTTACAATGAAAGTGAATACCTGATTCAAAACTATAATGAAACCACCTATGGGTTGTCGGTAAGATGTGTGAAAGATACCTGTTCTTCCTATTCCACCGTTGGCGTTTCGGTGGGAGCATCGGCAAACCCGGTTTGTACAGGAACATCCGTAACTTTCTCTGCAACCCCTGTCAACGGTGGAACAACGCCCTTTTACCGGTGGAAAGTAAACGGTGCCTATGTCGGAATAAACAGTGCAAATTACACTTACACCCCGTCCAACGGGGATTCCATTCGTTGCATCCTTACCTCGAGCGCCTCCTGTGCAGCCGGCCCAGTTGCCTCCAACAAGGTGACCATGATGGTGAATACACCGCAAACGCCTGTCATCAGCGGAACAAGTTCAACCTGTGTTAACAATTCGATTGTTTATACAACACAGGCGGGCATGCTGAATTACATGTGGAGCATCTCTTCGGGGGGCACCATTACTGCTGGCGGGAACACAATGTCAAACACGGTGACAGTGGCCTGGAATACTGCAGGAACACAAACCGTCGGTGTTTCCTATACGCCGCCGGGATGTTCGGCTTCGCCACCGGCAACCTACAACGTGCTGGTGAACCCCCGCCCGGTTCCAACCATTACAGGACAGGCAACGGCATGTGTCGGGGTGGGCGGAATAGTTTACCAGACAGAGGCGGGAATGTCGGGCTATACCTGGACTGTTTCAGCCGGTGGCGTGATCACCTCGGGGGAGGCCTCCAATATCATAGCAGTGACATGGAACACCACCGGAACAAAGAGTGTAACTGTAAATTATTTCAGTCCGTCCGGTTGTCCGGCGCTGACTGCCGCAACATTTCCGGTTACAGTCACTCCGCTTCCGGTGGCACCTTCACCAGGCACACACATTGCAACCCAGGTCCAGATCACCTGGAACTGGAATGTCGCTCCCGGTGCCTCCGGATATAAGTGGAACACAACCAATGATTACTCCACCGCCGAGGATATGGGAACCGGCACTTCAAAAACCGAAACCGGGCTTACCTGCAGCACTTTATATGCAAGGTATGTATGGGCCTACAGCAATTGCATGGCTTCACCTGTTACACCCCTTACCCAGGCAACCAATGTTTGTTGTCCATCCTCTTTTACAGACATACGCGACGGAAAGACTTATACGGCCGTTTCAATCGGGAACCAATGCTGGATGGCCCAAAACCTCAATCTCGGGACCCTTGTTACCGGCTCCGCTGATCAAACCAACAACGCCACCTTTGAGAAATACTGCTACAGCAATACCGAGACGAACTGCACTGTTTACGGCGGTTTATATCAATGGGGGGAAATGGTCCAATACCTCAATGGTGCATCAAATACCACTTCATGGAGCCCGGTACCAACGGGAAATATCCAGGGGATTTGTCCTTTGGGATGGCATTTGCCCACAGATGATGAATGGACCATCCTGGTAACCTTTCTCGGAGGACAGGCGGTAGCAGGTGGAAAGATGAAAGAGGCGGGATATGCACACTGGACCTCACCGAATTATGGCGCCACAAATTCAAGCGGATTCACAGCACTGGGAGCTGGCGAGCGTTATGAAGGCACTTTTTATGATCTCCGTTACCTCGCCTCATTCAGATCTGTTACCGAGTATTCTGCTACCGTATCATGGTACAGGTATATCGACAAGGATTATGAAGTGGTCAATCGTGGTTACAACTATGGCAAGGCCTATGGCTATTCAGTCAGGTGCCTGAAGGATTGAATCAAAAAAATTAAGTATTAAGTATTTACAGGGGCCTGTAATTTTCTCCATTAAAAGTTCTCAACAAATCAACGTAAAACCCTCACTTTTTATCAATTCTCCGATTAAGCGATACAGGGGAATCGTAAATTCCCAACACTGATGGTAAAGGGTTTTTCCTCCCCTCCAGGGGGCACCATCCTGATATGCCTGATCTTTCGCGGCTGTCTTATCCTTAGGTTATACCAAGCTTATATAAAGCTTATACAAAGCTTATATAAAGCTTATACAAAGCTTATATAACAGCATATACAAAGATGGGTGAATCCAGCTATAAGTCTGCATGATTTGTTGTATTCTTTTCATAAAATACTGAAAAAAATTCATTTCACGTATTACCTTTTGCCCCTGACTCCGATTAAGCAGAATAGAACTTTTATCTATTCACTTAAACCTGTCAATCATGCCAACAACAAATTTTTTTGCAAAGTGTTACAGCGGTATTTTCGGGTACCAGGTGGTCCTGAAGAGCCGGGGGAAAAAACTTATCATGACCATGCCGGTCAAAAAGAGCGTTGCAAGGCCCACAAAGAAACAACTTTCCTGGCGCTGGACGTTTCAGCATGCATCGCGGCATGCCACCAACCTGCTGAAAGATCCTGAGGTACTGGCATCCTACCGGGCCAGGGTACAAAAGGGGCAGACTGCTTATAACCTGGCGTTGAGGGATTGTCTCAGGGCAAACTGAAAACCTCTTTCAACTCCTTGTTCGACAAGTCGCCAATCCACTTTTCGCCGGAGGCCACGGTGAGGCTGGCAAGGTTCTTTTTACTTTTCAGCATGTCGTCGATCTTTTCTTCGAATGTGCCGCGGGTAAGCAACCGGTTGACCATCACGTTTTTTGCCTGGCCGATGCGGTAGGCACGATCGGTGGCCTGAGCCTCAACCGCAGGATTCCACCACAAGTCGTGATGGATTACATGGCTGGCGGCCGTGAGGTTGAGCCCAGTGCCCCCGGCTTTGAGCGAAAGAATGAAGATCCATTTGCTGCGACGGTTCTGAAACTCCTCAACGAGCGCATCGCGCCGGGGGCGCGTGGTACCGCCATGCAGGAACAGGGGGGCCATTCCAAACTGTTTTTCGACCATTTTCACCAGGATGTCACCCATCTCCTTGTACTGGGTGAAGATCAGCGTTTTTTCGCCGGCATCATGGATTTGTGTAAGCAGGCCAACCAGCATCAATGATTTCCCCGATTGTGCAGGATCTGCAGAACCCTTTTTCAGGAAGTTGTCGGGGTGGTTGCAGATTTGTTTCAGTGCGGTAATCATTTTCAGTACCATCCCGCGGCGCTGAATGCCATCGAGTTGTTCAATATCCTCGATGGCGCTGCTCACCACGTTCTGGTATAAGGCCGCCTGTTCTTTGCCCAGGGAACAATAGTGGTTGATTTCTATCTTATCGGGGAGATCGGAGATGATTGTTTTATCTGATTTCAAGCGGCGAAGGATAAACGGTGCTGTGATCTTGCGGAACAGCGCCGCTTTATCCTGGTCGTGGTTCACCTGGATGGGTGTTGAAAATTCAGTTTCAAAGGCTTTTTCAGATCCTAGGTACCCCGGATTCACAAAATCCATAATACTCCTGTATTCCGAAAGACGGTTCTCGACAGGGGTGCCGCTCATGGCAATGCGGATGCTGGTTTTCAAACCTCTGACCGCTTTGGTTTGGTCGGTGGAGGAATTTTTTATGTTCTGGGCTTCATCAATTACCACGGCATACCACTCTTTTGCCTTGAATTTAGCCAGGTCGCTCCTGATCATGCCGTAAGTGGTGATGAGCAGATCGATTCCATCGGTGATTAGCTGGCGGGAGGCCCCATGATAAATCATGGGGTGAAGGGTTGGAGCGAACTTTTCAATCTCCTTTAGCCAGTTGGTCAGCAGGGTGGTTGGGACAATCACCAGGACCTTGCTTTTCTCCAGTTTTCCATCCTGTTTGAATTTTAAAATGGCGGCAATTACCTGCACTGTTTTGCCAAGGCCCATGTCATCGGCAATGAGACTTCCAAAGCCGATGGAGGCATTTTGCACTATCCACCGGTATCCTGACAGCTGATATGGCCTGAGGGTTGCAATGAGATTGCCCGGCAAACTGATTTTGGAGGAGGATGATATCCCGGCGATCAATTTTCGGATTTCCGGCGACAGTTCAACTTTTGCCCCCTGAAACTCCTCCGCCAGCGCCGTTTTCAACAGCTCATGGGCGGAAAGTCCCACAGGTTTGTCAATTTGCGCAAACATCTTTTCAAGGTGGTCGTTGGAAATCAACACATATTGATCTTTGATTTTCACGATGCCCGAAAGGCGCCCGACCAGTTTTCTGAATTCGGCAACCGAAACCAGCATATCGCCAAGGGCCACCTGGTATTCGAAACCAAGCAGTTGCTCCAGATTAACGAATGACAGCGTTTTTCCTTTTGCACCGGCGGTAATCCTCAGGGATGGCCGGGGCGATAACAGTTTTTCCAGCGCCCTTGGCATCAACATTTCGATGCCAAGGAGCCGTAACATCGGAAGAATACGCATAAAAACATCCACAAATTCGTTGCTGTTGAACTGGATGGATTGTTTTCCCTGTTTTTGAATGTAGAACCCGATCCCGGGAAAAATATCGGCAAGCCCTGTCAGATCGCGGAGCAGATCATACCTGACAGGGGCAAATTCCTGCTCATTCAGAAACATTTCAAGGGGAACCGGTACCTCAAGCGGCGTTTCCCGATTTGTTATCAGAATATCCAGGTAAAACCAACCTTTTCTTTCCTCCACCCGGAGCATTGAAATCCATTGTTTTTTTCCAAGATGCAGCCGTTTCAGCCAGAGCTGGATGGTATTCGGGATGTGTTTTTCTCCGGGTTCGTTGAAAAAAGCTGGTGTTTGCCTGAAAAACATATCCGGAATCCGGTTTCCGTTTTTCTCTATCAACCGGTCGAAACCGCTGTAAGCTCCCATGTAATGGTTCAGGAACAATGAGGTGAGCATTATGGAGTTTTCTTCCGGATTCAATGGGAAATAAACTTTCTTTTTCCCCAGGCTCCGGATCCAGACAGTGCCGGGATTTGCAAAGGCTTTTACCTTTTCTGTCAATACGCGGAGGCCCGTTTCATTCACTGCCGGGATCCAGCGGATCATCATGCCGGCTTTGCCGGTCAATATCTGTGGAATGATGGCGCCATTCACCGCGAGGGCCATGGCAAACTGACGGTGAATTGCGATGCCCTGCAAGGCATCATTGCTATTTGCGAGATGAACCGGATCGAGGCATTCAAGCAAGGCATCAAGGTCGCTGAAAGAGATCCGCACTTCCTGGTTATCATTCCCGTTAATAACCAATTCTACAGCATCAACGGAGAAGTCGGAATTTACCAGCACCCAGGTATCATCAAATGAGCTAAGACGGGCTGCGACAGTTTCCAATTCCTTGATCATGTTCACCGGGACACGTTTCTGCATAGCCTTTCCAAGGTTTTTATATGCAGTTTGGAGAGCTTCCCTGAAGTCCTTGTGATAAAATAGTGGCTTTGAAGGGATCAGGGAAAGCAGCGTGCTTCCTCCAACCGGTATTTTTGAAAAATCGGGCAACCCGGCATCGCTGAAATCGGGTTTGCAATCAGTTTCCGGTACTTTGTTGACCAACATGGATTCTACCGCAGGAATCAATTCTTCCTGGTGGCTGGTCAGGCCGGCAACTTCATTTTTCAACTCATCCATCAAATCCAACCCATGAAGTTGCAATACCAAGAATGGATTTGCATCGATCTCCCGGGATATCACATAAATCACCGCTGCAAGATGTTTGCATGGGACGGCCCAGTCGGGGCAGGAACAGTCCATGATAAAATCCTTCCATGATGATGGAAGCAACCTGATCCCCTGGTCCATTGCCAGCCGGTGCAACTCCCAGGGTAATTCACGGTTCAGCAGTTTTGAAAGAAAAAACGGGTCCTGTTTTATCCCGCTTACAAGTTTTTTCTTTTGTTCCAAGGTAAACAGGGGTACTGAAATTGTGATGCTGTAAGGCCTTGGACTGCTACCTTCGACCCTGGCCCTGATGTTGTTACCGATGATATTTGTTTCCAGCACCGAACCGTTTCCGGCATAAGCCCGCCCCCGCGGAAGACGGTTGTCGAAATCAATGTTTGCGAGGGCGTTGAGCCATTGCTCGCCCCACCATGTTTGGCCGTATGCGGCCCGTGGGGCACCTGATTGCGATTTTTTCTTCGCTTTCTTACGGGTGCGGTACCAGGAGTTGTAATACATGTGTCAGGGCGTTTCAGCGCCTGTAAAAGTATCGGAAAAATCAATTTGATGAAACCCGGCTGTTAATTATATGTATCAAGAGTTGAAAAGTATTTGATACAACGCTTTTAACAAAGAAAATAAACGAAGAACGATGTATTGCAGTCTGTTTCAGATGTCTGTTAAATTAATAATTCTCCACACCGGGGCACTTGCACTAATATTACGAAAAACAATCAATGGGGCTAAAGCCCAATGAATTGTACCAACCTTAAGACAGTTGGCTAAAGCCAACTGCAATAAATGAAAGCATTCAAAGCGTTTTTATTCCTTGTGGGTCAGGGCAGTTCCCCGGCATACCTGCCTTTTACCCGGATAACCGTGTTCTGTCCCGGAGTGCCTGTATTGCACGGCCCGAGGGTGGCACGGAATACATTGTGTTCCCGGGCATGAAACCCGGTGAGCAGCTTTACATAATTATTTGATTTATAGGTGACATCTGTGCCTGGCCCGCCGGTGATGGTTCTTGTGGATGTGATGTCGTTGCCGGCTTCATAGAACTGGTACCCGGTATAATTCGGATTCCCGGGGTTGTTGGCAGGTGTAAGGGTGTATCCTGCGGGGCATTCGGTATACAGCGGCGAACGCCACAATCCCCTTCCGAAGGTACCGGCGGTAATGACACTGCCTGTCATGTTTATTTCCAGGTCGAAAACCGGGATGGTCGGAAGGCCGTTTCTGAAGGGGATCCAGTCGGTATGGTTGTCGTCCCTGTAAAACACGCCGATATCGGTGCCGATATAGAGCGCATTCCCGGGAGAACCATTGTTGTCCTGGAACGCGATACAGTGGACCGGCACGTTGGGCAGCGTTCCGCTGATATTGGTCCAGGTTGCGCCTCCATTCACTGAATGATACACCTTTTCACCGGCACTGTAACCTGGAAACGCAGCATAAACGCTTAATGAGTTATCGGGATCGACTGCAAGAAAAGTGATGTCGATGTCGGGAAGCCCCGTCCTGACCTGAAGCCAGGTACTGCCGCCATTGTCTGATCTCCACAACCGGTGCACCCTTACCGGCTGTCCCGTATCCATAGCGGCATAAAGACGGTTCGAATTGTCGGTACCCATGGCCATGGCGCTGCAGCCGCTTACCCCCATATTAACCCAATTGGCTCCGCCGAAATTACTTTTATAAACCCCGTCAACATATCCTCCGTAAAGTTTCAGGTGGTCATTCGGATCCATCAGGTAGGGTGTCAGCCATGGGCCGGCTGATCCCGGGGGCGTGATTTGCACAGGGGTGATCCCTCCGTCCACGGATTTAAAAATGTCACCCGATTGCGCCGAATAGTACATGATATTGCTGTAATAGTCATCAATCATGCAATCGAACCCGTCGGCACCGAGGATATGCAGCATCGAGGTTCCTCCATCCCATTTATTCGAACCATTGTCCTGGGTTCCACCGATGACCAGGTTGGCATTCCCCTCAAATCCTGCGATGCGGTACCATTGGGTGATGGCGAGGCCGGCGGACAGGTCAGTCCAGTTTTCGCCGAAATCGGTTGAACGGAAGACTCCCCCGTCGCTGCAGCAATAGAGGTTGTTGTTTAACGGGTTGATGTCCAGGTTATGGATATCTCCATGTGTCCAGCCGTAGCCGGTAACAGCTTTCGCCCACATCGAGGTAAGGTGCCAGCCGGTACTGTCATAACCCCCGTTTGAGGATGCCCAGGTATTTATTCCGCCGATCATGACATTGTTTACGTTCACCCGGGAAACCGCAATGGAAAGATCATACCATGACTGGTCGAGGCTGTCATGCCCAAATTCGTCTGCTCCAAGGATGTTGGGATACTTTGTCCTGGGCGTGAAGATGATCCCGCTGTTTTCGGAGCGGAAAACCCCGGTAAAGGATCCGATCCCGGTATGCGGACCGGCAAGCAGGTAAACATCAGAAGGACTGGCCGGGGATACGCCTATGGCCATCCGTTCTGCATGCTCGGGGACCCCGGAGTAGAGGAGTCTTTCCCAGGATGACCCGGTATTTGACGAACGGAAAAATTCGGTGCCGCCCGAAGCATACATGATGGCAGGGTCGCCGGGCTTGAATTCAATGTCCTGGAAATTTCCGGGCTGAACCCGCTGCCAGGATTGCCCCCCGTTTGATGTTTTATAAATCCCTGCATTAAACACGACGAATAATATATTCGGATCGGCAGGATGGATGATCATCTTGTACCCTCTTACCTGGTTCTGAACCGGGGCACTGATCCCGGTTGACATCCAGGTTTCTCCGCCATCAGTAGATTTAAGTACCCCGGTGAAATATGTATTGCCACCATCCCCGTCGCCGGTAAGAATATACAGGATATCGGGATTGGTGTAATCAACCGCAATCCCTGAAACACCGATGCTGGGCATACCGTCGGTGAGGGGAGTCCAGGATGCCCCGCCGTCGGTCGTTTTCCACAGCCCGCCGGCCGGCGCACCGATCCAGAAGGTTTGCGGATCGGAAGGATGAAAGGCGATGCAGTTTACCCGTCCCATACCCGGGTTGTGGCCGGCGCCCTTGATGGTTGAAAAAGGTCCGAGCCCGGCCCAGTATCCGCCGGTCGCATCGGGGTCACTCCCATCCAGGTTTGCGTGTGAACGGAGATAGGCATAATGTTCATTCCAGTTGCGGAGGGTCCAGTTGGTGACTTTGCCATCGGGGGTAAGACGCCGCGCCATCTCAAATTCCCAGCGCTTCCATTGTTTATACCCGGATCCCCTGCCTTTGTCTTTCCCGGCGAAATATTTTTCAACATTCGTTTTAATGGTCGCAAAATCATCCGTGCCGGGGTTCTGGTAGAGATCGGATGCGCGCTGCTGCCCTGAAACCCCGGCAGCACCAAAAATGAGGGCAATCAGCAGCAATATCAGGTTGGTTTTCATCACGAAGTTATTTAACATGGGATTCCGGCCGGTGTTCTTTCTGCTGTTTTTTCAATTCCGCCAGTTCCTGCTTTAATTCCCGGAGAGCCGTTCCCTGCTCCTGCAGCAGTTTTGCCTGTTCATTCAGCAGTTTGCCCTGTTCAATGGTGTAGAGGGTGAGTTCTTCAATTTTCCCGACTACCTGCTTTTGCATCAATCCCAGGTGCAACCCTTCTGATTCAACCTCCCCGGCAGATGGGAATCCCGGCAGGTGCCCGTTATTCCTGATGTTTTGTTCCAGGCTCTCAAGGCTCATCAGGTGGTAGTTTTCGTTAAAAACATAATCAGGCCACGCGGAGATATCCTGGACCAGCACTTCGGTACACGCAATTTTTCCATGGACCGACAGCTTGTAGCCTGTTGCGCCGGTCTCGGCTCCGATCCGGAGTTCACTGCTGATATAGGCTTTCCCGTTAAAATAGGCGCTCCAGTCGTTGGACCCTCCATATGCGTATCCATAAACGCCGATCCTGGTCCCTCCATAACCGAGGGATTGTCCCATCAGCCCATAAGAAGTGGATGAATACCCCGAGGCATCATTAAAGCCGGAAACGCCTACATAGCCGCCTTCTCCGTAAATGCCGATCCCCCACCCCGGCTGGGGTTTTGAAATGGCTTCCACCGCCCTGGTATCGACAGCATGGGAATGCTTTACCTGCGATTTGAAGACCGATTCGGTTGAATCGCTGCCAACTCCCTGGCCGCTGTTTCCTTCGACCGATACCCTGCCTTTGAAATAGCCGGCGAAATTCTGACCGGCCTTTTTAGCAATCGCATACACCCCGTAGTTTGTGTTTCCGCTAATCCCGTCGGCATAGAACACCCCGCCGTAATTGATTGAATTGACATCATTGTTCCAGCCATAAACGGCAGCCCCGTTAGAGCCCACGGGTGGTTTGATTCCAAGCACGCCCGCATAATTCACAAACAATGGCAACGCGAGTTCCGTCGGGTTTACAAGGCCAAGATATCCGATGGTATATACCGTCTGCCCGATCTGGGCTGCCCCCCTTACCGCTCCCCGGCCGCCCGCATAGTTTACGACATTGAGCCCATGATAATCGGGGTTGGTAATGCCGATGCCGACGCGCCCCGAATTGAAATAGATATCCGAACCGCTTTGGTTCCAGAAATCATATGCTGCCAGGCTCATCTTTTGCCAGGCGGCTCCGTCATAATAATACAATCCCGGGCCATTGTCAACCTGGTAGATTGCCAGTCCCATGGCTGGAGTGGCAGGCCTGTTGCCGCTGGTCATCCGTGGAAGGAGCAACCCCTTGCTGAACGACCGCACTTCGAGCATGGCAGAAGGGTCGGGTGCGCTGCCGTCGGTGCTGATGCATACCTGGGCAAAACCAGGGTTGAAAAAACTTAAAAGACCAGCTAAAACGAAAATGATTTTTTTCATGACAGGAAATTTTGTCAAAAATAGCTGGAAACAAAGGGGAGGGCAATCGGATAAAGATATGATTGTATTACACCAGCCGTTCCTTCATGGCTTTGATGACGGCTTCGGATTTGGAGTTGACATGAAGCTTTTTGTAGATGCTGTTAATGTGGGTTCTCACTGTTCCGATGGATATGCAGCAGGAATCGGCGACCATTTTGTAACTGTCGCCTTTCACGATGCAGGCAAGGATCTCCACCTCCCGTGGTGATAAGGAATATTCGTTTGAAGCAGGGTGCGGATTTTTTGTAAAGAACTCCATAACCATGCGGGCTATTTCACCGGTCATGGGGGAGCCTCCGTTATAGAGATCGGTAATTGCTTCGATGATCTGGATGGCATTCGATTTTTTGAGAATGTACCCGGTTGCGCCTGAACACAGCGCCTCGAACACTTTCTGCCGGTCGTTGAATACGGTATAGATCAGTATCTGGATCTCGGGAAAACTGGCCTTGATGATGGCAGACGCCTCGATCCCGCTCATTCCCGGCATGTCGATATCCATCACCACCACGTCGGGCTTTCCCTCTTCGAAATTTTGCATCAGCGTGGCACAGTCGGGCCAGGCGCCGGCAAGTTCCATGGTGTCGGTTCCCATCACCAGGTGTGAGAGGCTTTTCCGAAGGGAGTCGTTGTCTTCGTATATGGAAACTTTGATGGGCACGGAGAAACCTGGTATAAAATGAAAAATCAAAATGCAAAATGGGAAAGAGGTGTACAATATTACGATATATGACGTGCTGATGCAATCATATAATCATATGAGTTTTACTTTCAGGATGATTTGTGTTCCGGCACCCGGACGCGACCGGATATCCAGTGACCCCCCGATCTGGTTTGCCCGTTTCAGCATGTTTTTCAACCCATTCCTGCCGGTGGGTTTGCCCGGGTCGAAACCGATGCCGTCGTCGCTGATTTCCATAACCAGGTATCCCTGTTCTTCACTGAAACAGACACGGGCATGCTCACACTGTGCATATTTGATAAGGTTATTGACAGCCTCCTTGGTAACAAGGTAGACGTTGCGCCGGGTTTCCATCTGCAACCTGAGGGCGGCCAGTTTTTCGGGGAAGTCAAAATGAAACAGGATGTTTTTTGATTCGAACAAAGGGATTGCATATTCCCGTATCCTCAGCTCCAGGTCCTGGAATTTATCGTTGGCCGGTGTCACCGTCCAGATGATGTCATCGATCCGTTCAAGCATTTCCCGGGCACTGCTCCCGATTTCCCCGATCATTCCCGGAGATTTCGGGTGGTCAGGTCGCCTGCCGACGATGTCGCTGAGAATGGAAATACTGCTCAGTGTAGAACTTACATCATCGTGCAGGTCAGTCGCAATACGGGTGCGCAGCCGTTCAACTTTCAACAGCTGGTTTACCCGGTACCTGTAAATGAATACAAACAATGCAAACAATGCAAGAATGCAAAGAAGGATAAACCACCATGTTTGCCAGAAAAACGGTTTGATGACAAATTGTATCTTTTCGCTGCAAACCTGCCATCCGTCGCCCCGGGTCGCACCGACGACAAAGGTATATTTCCCGGGCGGAAGGTTTGTATAGCGGGCTTCGCGGGATGTTTCGGTATAGATCCATTCACGGTCATACCCCAGTAGCTTATACCGGTAATGGATCTCCCCGGTATGGTGAAAACAGATTGCCGTATAGTGGAAGGTAAGGTTATTCTGGCCGGCCTGCAGGGTCATCCTGCCGGGGCTTTTCCGGTAAAGGGTTTCAGGGGCAACCTTTCCGTTGATTTCAAGGGATTCGAAGACAACATTGAGGATGACTTTTTCAGGTGTCCGTATATCGCTGACATTTTTCATCTCAAAGCCGGTGGAATCGCCCACGTAAACAATTCCGTCATGATCAACATAAATCTTCCCCGAACTGCCGGGAACCTGGTGAAGCCCGTTCTGGTTGTCGATAATTGTAAACCGTTCGCGATATGGATCAACCTGAAGCAAACCGGAGTTTGTTACCCAGAAATTACCCCCGTCATCTTTTGCAATCCACCCTGTTTCGGGGTCGTTAATCCCATTGCCTGAATAAAACAACCTGATCCCATAGGATCTGCCAGCACGGATCTCAATCCGCACCAGGCCGGCACCCGCTACTGAAAGCCAGATCCGGCCCAGCGAGTCCTTTTCAACGCCATTGATCCATGTTTTCCTGATGCCGTATTTAGCCAGGGTATCCATAAGGGTGTTGTCGAACATCTTTGTTTCCGGATCATAGATGCTCACACCGTACCTGCACCCCAGCCATACCCGGTTGAAGCGGTCGGTCTGGATTCCTGCATAATGGGTTCCGGCCAGGAGAGAATGGTCGTCGCCGGGAATATGCCTGAAATAATCTGCCTTATCGCGGGTTTTATTGATCCTTACAACTCCGTCAAAGCGGGTTCCCACCCATAAATTACCCTCCCGGTCCTCATTGAGGCCATAAACCACCTGGTCGGTCAGTTGAAGTGGTTTTCCATCCAGGGTACGGAACAGCTTCAGGATTTTCCGTTTCGGTTCATAATAACACAGGTTGTTGCGCGTGGCTACCCACAGCCGCCCCTGTGAATCGTTGCAGAACCCGGTGACGGAGAGGGCGTGCCGGGAAAGCGGCTGGTCGCATGGGACCAGGCTCCACGACTGCGTTTTCGTATCGAGCACAGGCATCCCCTTACACTCATAAGCCCCAACAAATAATTTTCCTGTTGCCGGCTCTTTATAAAAATCACAAATCCACCAGAATTTATAGGGAACCCTTACCTGCTGAAACGAACAAAAATCCTTGTTTTCCATGTCGATCCCGTTGCCCCAGATCCAGAAGTCGCGGCGGTTGTTGAAATACGACATCCCCTGGATCATGTCGGAAGAGATGGACCATGGATTTTTCGGATCACTTTTAATAAAAGAGAATGCTCCCGTCTTTTTATTGAAAACACCCAGCCCCCTGTCATCTGTTGCAAGCCAGAGTTCGTCGCGCGACCTGGGCATCATTTTCAATATGGTGATCCCCCACTTTTCGGGCGAATGGATTTTCCATTGCTCCTTCTCCAGGTCGAAGCACCCCACCCCGACACCCCATCCGCATGCCCAGATCAACCTGCTTGAATCGAGGAACATCTCCCTGATGATCAATTCAACACCGGGAGGGCCGTCATATTTCCGGATGATCCTGCTTGTGACGGTATCGAACAGAACCAGCCCCATGCCGGTGCCAACCAGGAAGGCCCTGTGGTTCCGGGGATGGGGAATGATGCCTGTGACAATGTTAAAAGAGTACTCCCGGTCTTCCGGTTTAATACAGTCATTTATCTTTACCTGCCTGAAATGACTTCCATTGCCGGTTGCATGCACCATCCCCTCCATCGTACCGATCCACACAGACCCTTTTGACAGTTCGAAGAATCCATTTACGCGCTGTGTCGGAAAACCTCCGGGTCTCTTCCTGTCAAACGGGAAATTCCGCAGGCTTCGGGTAAACGGGTTGTAGATGCTCAGCCCGTTCCCTGTGCCGATCCAGATCATTGAATCGCTTGCCTGGCAAAGGGTATAAACGATATTATCAACAAGAGAAGTGCTGTCGCCCGGGATGGAGCGGAAGATTTTCATGTCATGGCCGTCGTACCTGGCCAGGCCGTTTGTCGTGCCAATCCAGATATATCCCTGGAAATCCTGGATGGCGCAATAAACCGTATTGGAGGGCAGGCCGTTTTCTTTGGTGAGATGGTTAAACCAAGGCTGGGAAGTGCTTTTACTAATGCGATTCAAGTTGCCGGCACCGGCAAATGCCGCGATCATGATCCAGGAAAATAACAGAATCACCCGCAATGATTCACGAATAACTTTGTTCTCAGGGAAAAAATACAGGAATGCCATTCGATTCGATTAAGCCAACACCGGCCGGAAGGTAGAACCAAGCGTCAAACTTACGAAAAGTTAAGCTATTCCACCCGGGCCCTGTACCATTTTACGGCCCCATACCCGGCAGCAAGCAAGGGCAGGACAAACGGGCTCGCGTCCAACGGGGCGCCACCTCCGCCCGGAGCCTTGTTGTTTGCGGAACCCTTTGCTCCATCAGGTGGTGGCGGTGGCGCCTGGGCAAATACCTGTACGCAGGAAAAAAACCAAAAACCAAAAATGATCAGATGAATGTATTTAACTTTCATGTCCTGCTGTTGTTAATTATTGTCCTACAATAAATTTCACTGTTTTAACCTGCTGTTTCGAGGTCACCCTGGCAAAGTAGATACCGGCCCCAAGTGATAGCTGAACCGGGTTGCTGCAGGCCGTACACTGGTATACCTGCTGTCCGGCCATATTGTATATTTCAACAAATGCCTCGCCACCTGTATTCGAAAGGAATAGTTTGTCCTGGCTGTACCAGGCCCGCAGGTAATGCTGTTCGTGGCCGGGAATGCCGACATTGCCGAATTTCAGCAGGAACCTGTCCGGATTGTCTCCCTCCGAAGATGTAAAGGCATAAAAGGTATGCAGACTGAGATCGGTCACTGTGCCGGTCATTAAATCCTGTAAGTAAGCCTTTTCATTCAAGGTTTCAACACCGGTGACTTCAATGCGGAAATCGTTTCCGGCGTTTTTGATAAAACCAAATGGAATTTCTGTCTGCAGGTTTATTGAGGGTATGGAATTGGTCGAAAGTTTCTGACCATTTACCAGCGAATAAAACCCCGGGGCATGTCCGGCAAGGAATTCCCCGTCGTACATCAGGTCAAACCCTGTGGTGGCATCCTGATTGAGAATGACCCGGCTTTCCTGGGCATTGCCTTCAGCAATACTGACAGCCTTGAGCAGAAGACCTCCTGTTGCTGATTTATAGAATGGCACGGAAGAGTGCACCCTTTTTGCAGCCGGCAATACAAGACTGCCGGTTCCCGTGTTTACCTGGACCATGAAACCATTTGTTGCGGGAATGATGCTAGGCGGGGAGGATGTCAGATCGGAATAGCTTTGGTTGGCCTCATTCCAGATCTTTGCGACTCCCGAGATGTTGTTCAGGGCCCAGGCCCCGGAGGCATCCCAGGTGAGTGCACTTCCAAACGGGTTGCCCAGCAGGTGCCAGCTCCGGTTCGTTCCGCCGCCGGTGATGGCAAGGCCTGAAACTGCCTCATCCGCAACATTCAGTTTTCCTGTAAACAATTTAACCCCTTCCGCATCATAATCGGCGAGGTATCCTTTTCCCACGGTAAAATTGGTGGAGCCATTGGCGGTATTCCAGGTTGGAGCAGTGGTGGTATTCTTAAAATTCACCCACAGGTTTTGCGGTTCATACCAGCAATAGAAATCATAGGGATCGGCCGTGAAAGCAGGACTTACAGGCTGTGAAGAGACAGGAGAACTAAGAAAATGCCATCCGTCATTGCTATTTGTCCAGTCGGCATTGTTCATGTAGCGTTCGAAGGTTCCATCTGCATTGGCCGTTGTATGGATCAGGGAACCGGTTCCTGTTGCATCGGATTTAATGAGGAGACCGGAATAACCATAATAGTTTTTCAGCGTGCCATTGACTGTGAGTGCCTTGCCGGGATTTACGGTAACAGATGCCCCGGATTGTATATAGAGATTTTTACAGGTCACATCTGCTGTCAAAACAGGATAATGGGAAAGGCCTGTAGGAATCAAAGTATTGATACCTGTGCCGGGTACAACATTGTAGCTCCAGTTGCCTGGTGTATGCCAGTCGGTACTTGCCGTGCCTGTCCAGGTGGCATCGGTGATAAAATACACGGTATAATCTTCCGCCTGGCCATAGGTGCTTATATCGCAAGCTGTTGACGGGATGGAACCGAATCTGGACAGTACACTTAGCCTAAGCCCTTTATCCAGTACAACCCCGGAAGATGGTGTTGTAAATGACAGGGTTCGTGTACCATCTTTATTAGCCGGAAATGAAACCACTGCCTCACCGGCTTCAAAGGTTCCGTTATCATTAAAGTCGATGTAAACCTTTGCGCCTTCATTGTTAGAAGTACCAGTCCTGATAGTAATATTGTATAATTTATTTAACTCCAGCCGGGTCCATTTGGAGCATGTATAATTTTGATAATAGCCATCATTATTTGAGGTGGTGTAATCGATATTCCCCAAGGCAAATCTGAAAATCCCGATTCCATAACCGTTTCCGTTATTGCTGTTGGAAGCAAGAGTACAACCCGTGTTTACGGTTGGCTCACTGCTCATCACAAGGATCAGGTTTTCCTTAATTGTATCTGCAACTCCATTGTTTACTGACAGTTTTACCGAATAAAGTCCCGGACTGCTGTATGTGTGCGTTGGGTTTTGCGTTGTATAATCGGTTGTGCCGTTGTTGTCAATATCCCAGGCCCAGGAACCGTTAGGACCAAAACTGTTATCGGTAAAATTTACAGTAAGACTTCCCGTACAACTTAGGTTTCCGCTGGCAGTAAAATCTGCCAGGGAAGTGGATACGCTGATGTCATCAATACAAACGCCATAACCAGCATTTACAGTGGATTCAAATGCAATAAAATAGGCCGATGAAGCATTTGGCAGAGATATGGATTCCTTTGTCCAGCTGGCAATCGAATTGGTGTAGGAAGCCAATAAATTCCAGGCTCCTTCTTCCGAAGTTTTATAGTATACCCTTAGCTCATCCTGGTTGGGACTCCAAAAATCCTGTGTATGCCAAAATGTAAGAAAAGGGGATGCTACTGATGAGAGCTGCAATGCCGGTGTAACAAATTTTGTTATATATCCTGCCCCGGAAACGAGTACGTTGCAACGAACGATTTTTGTCCCACCATGCGCTCCTGATGGATGACCATTTATTCCGGAGGCTTGAATACTCCATGCGTTTGTCCCGTTAACATATTCCTGGGTCCAGCAATTTGGAATTACCCCTCCTTCAAAACCTTCAATCCAGGGAAAGGCGCTGATCAGGGTACAAAAAGTCGACTTGTTTGCTGTAATTCCCGAAGAATAATTCTTACTACCGTCATAGGACCATATTTTGTAGTAATAGGTCGTATTTGGATTCAGGGATGTATGATTAAAGGTTGTATTGCCGCCATTGTAAAGTACTGTTCCCCCTCCGGGAATAGTTGTTGTGTAGGTGGTTCCGTTTACCGGCGTGCCAAATGTGGGCGAAGTGCTGAAGGCAAGCATCACATTATTTCCGGATACAAGCGACCAGGCAATATCAATTCGGGTGTCGCTGCTTGCCGTTGCTGCCACATTGGCCGGGTTTAATATGCCTGATTCATACAGGTCGCTTACCCACATACCGCGCCCATAGGTTCCTGCATAAATCTTGCTGTTTCCCGGATTGGCATCGTAATAAATTTCAAGTTCTGTTGTTAACACATTTGGTAACCCTGACATGAACATCTGCCAGTCAGCAGTCCCTGCTTTAACAAACACCCCTACATCTGTAGCAGCATATAAATCCACCCTTGATGTTGATTGCTTATTTTGAATTACGCACATAACAGGTATTGAAGGAAGTCCAGCTGAAATATCAGTCCAGATCGTTCCTCCGTCTGTTGTTTGATAGACCTTACTTGCATTATATTCACCAAATGCGACCCATACAGTAAGCGGGTCGTCCGCCTTAACAGAAATGTAGGTAATATCATTGGTGCTTACAGGCAATCCGGCCGTAATATTGGTCCAGCTCGTTCCCCCGTCAATTGTTTTCCACATCGTTACTGGATCAGCTACATATAAAACCTGTGTATTTGAAGCTGCAATCGCCATGGAACGGATCTTATTTGACGTGTTCATTGTCGAAATTTGAGTCCAGCTTGTTCCGCTATTGGTAGTTTTCCACACATCAGCATATCCTGCATACAAGGTTTGGTTATTGGTCGGATCAATTATGTAGGGAGTCACCCAGGCTCCTGATCCGGCAGCAGCTGGTTCTATGGCCGTACGACTCGCCCAGTGATCAGAGGTTCTGTCTATCTGGCCTTGTACATATGTTCCATACTGTATGTTTGCATTTGTATAATCGATGATACATTCCATTCCATCTCCACCTTTTACATCGGCCCAGGTTCCTCCCGACAATACCTTTGTGCCATTGTCCTGTAATCCGTCAATTACTTCTGAGGCTACTGTTTGAGAAACGCCTATTCTGTATACTTGCGAACTAACTATCCCACTTCCGATAAATGTCCACAAGCCACCACCATCTGTAGTTTTATATAATCCTCCGTCATTACCCAGAAAAAGATGGTTTGAACCAGGCTGATAGGCAAGACAATGTTGGTCTGCATGAACTGTTGTAGCTGTACCACTGCATGTGTTTGACCAATGCGTGTTTATATTCCATGTACTTCCACCATCTGTTGATCTCCAAACATTAATCCCGCCAACAAAAACAATATTGGCATCGGTTGGGTCAGCAGAAATAGTAAGGTCATAACTGGCTTGAGTTTTATTGACATCCGAACCATTGCATTCGTAGCCTAAAAGGCTTTTGGTTGTGGAAGTAAAAACACGGGTAAAATTATCCCCTCCGTCGGTAGATTTATATACAGGGCTTTCATCAGGAGTTGCGTTGTCTTGCATTACTGCATACACATAATTGGCATTGGCTGGCGAAACAGCCATTTCTACCCTGAGAAAAGTGGTGCTAAGCCTGCTTGTCCAGGTTGTTCCAGCGTCTATTGAACGGTAAATATCTCCGCTTTTATTTGATCCGTAAATTGTTGACGGTGTACCTGGTTTGAATTCCAGGTCGCAAAATATCTGTGCAGAATAGATATTGTTCCAATTACTTCCTCCATCAGTAGTTTTATACAAGCCCGAAGAAGTGGCAGCATATAAAGTGTTGTTATTGCCCGGATCCATGAGCAGGCGGAATACTGCTTTCTGACTGCTTGTTGCAAACGACAACCCGGTTGTGTTCCAGGTTGCTCCGCCATCGGTTGATTTCATAATGCCGATGCTATTGTTATCACGAGCCTGGCCTCCTCCTAAACTCCAAACAGAGCCTCCGTCTTTGTCGCCTGTCGCAATGTAAATGATGTTGGGTGAACCTGTATTTATACATATATCACTAACACCTAAAACAGCAAGGTTGTCATTCAGAACACTCCACGTCGATCCACCATCAGTGGTCTTCCACAATCCTCCTGAAGCAGCGCCAGTATAAATTATATTGTTATCGGTAGGATGAAAAGCAACACTGTTTATCCTCCCCAACCCGGCATATCCGCCTGGAGATTCTGTTGGCCCTGCTGATGTCCAGTTTCCTGAAGCGCTTTGGATTGATCCGGGATGATCGGCCTGGAATTTTTGCAATTCCTCCCATGCCGAAGTACTTGGGAATTCACCGGTTACAGGATTTACCCGGTTCTCCCAGTACCACTCCCAGCGCTTGAATTGTTTCCAGCCCTGGGCTTTCACCAATTCACCATTTGCATTGATATATTTCCCATCCTTCACGTTGAAGGGAGCCCAATAGTCGTTGAATGCTTTTTGCATATCGTGGAGTGTCAGGCTTCCATTCCCGGCTTTATCCAGGGGAAGGTTTTGTGTCCATTGCTGGGCCATCATTGGCAATGACAGCAAAAGAGACAAGATTAGGGAAAGTGCTTTTTTCATATTCATTTTTTTAATTTGGTACATCGATTTATCGCGACATAAAAAAGTAAATAACTGTTGCCCGGGGATTTCTCCCAAAGCGGCGGTTTTCAAAAAGCAAAAATATTTTTTTTCAGGTAATAATATACCGCTGTCAGGGGGACAAAAAGCGGACAACTAAAAATATGGCAGCCGTAAATCAGTTAAAATCCCGAAATATAATCTTCAAGGGAACATTCCGGGGAAAGACTCAGTTTTTTCCTTATCCGGTACCTGGTCTTTTTAATGGCTTCGGGTGTGACGTTCAGGCTGTTTGAGATTTGGGTCCCGGAAAGATTCAGCCGCAAATAGGCACAAAATTTAATCTCAGACCTGGTAAGCCCCGGGTGAGCTTTTTTCAGGTCAGCATAGAATTTCTCATGAACAACGGCAAATTGCTGGTTGAACAGGTCTGCCTCTCCCGACTTATTCAGCTGCAATTTTATTGAGGTGATGAGTTCGTTCACAATTTTCGCCTTGGCAACGTCGGGTTGCTCAAGATATAAATCCTGGATTTTTTTATTGATATCGTTCAGGAACTCATTTTTTTGTTCGATCATCAATGCATTGCAGACCAGTTCCCGTTCCCTGCTTTTCAGTTCTGTTTCGACCTGTTCCATTTTCAGCCGATCGACTTCCTGGTTCTTCAGGATTTTATCAACCCGAAGATCATTGATCATTAAGCTGTTTTGGTTGATCTGCTTGTTTTTCCTGTTGTTTTTTCGTTCAAGGACAAGAACCAGGCCAATAAGGGCTCCGGCAGCTATTGAAAGGATGAACAATATCATGAATAATTTGCGTTCCCTGCCGGCCGTTTCGATTCTCTGGCGCTGAAGTTCCATGGCAACCTTACGATGTTCATTCTCATAACGCAACTCAGAGGTTTTCAATTCGCTCCGAAGTTTCCGGTGAAAACCGGAATCATTTAATACGAATATTCTTTTACCGGTCTCAAAGGCTTTTTTAAAATCCCCGGTAACCGAATCAACCTTGAGTAGCCAGGATAGTGCCTGGGCCTCCGTTTCAACATCGTCAATCGCCCCGGAACATGTTATCGATTTTTTTAAATACCATGAAGCAGAATCATATTTCCCCATTTTAAAGAAAATCTCCCCTTTGTTCCCGTACAGCGAGGACAGAAGAATTGTATCTTTCACCGGTTCTGCAATGCGCAACGCTTTATCAAGGAATATGAGGGTGGTGTCGAACTTCTTTTTCTCCTGGTACAGCGTGGCCAGGTTAAAATAGGTCGTCGGCAGGCTCAGGCTGTCTTTCATACCGGTAAGTTCAACCACTATTTCGTTGAAGATCTGTTCCGCCTTTTTAAAATCCCCCATTTTTTCATGCATCCAGGCCAGGTTTCCCCGGTTTTCAATCAGGGGATACTGCTGGTTTTTGTGTTCATTGATGGCAATCGCCTTCCCGAAGTAAACCTTTGCAGAGTCATATTCTTTCGTGTCGGTTTTATAGATCCCCAGGATGTTGTATACTTTGGCAATGCCCAGGCTGTCGGGGATCTTTTCATAGAGCACCAGGGCATCATAGTATAATTTAAGCGCCAGGGACGGATCATCTGTTGCAAGGTGTACACTGGCCATGCGCTCCAGGCAGTCGGCAGAAAGCAACGTCATGTGCATCTGCTTTGCCATTTTCAACACCGCCGTGTATTTTTCAATCGCCTCATTGTACCTGTTTTCCTGGTACAGCAGGTTTCCATGTTCAAACAATGCCCAGGCCAATCCGGCGGGATAGTCGATCTTCCTCGCCAATGCCGTTGCACGAAGAACTACGTTCATTGCGCTATCAGGATTTGTGATTTCACGAAGGGAAATCTTGTCATTCATCCTGTTGACGGCCGCAGTGTCGGCAGTCCATGCTGTATCCCTGCGCGATACTGGTCCGGAACAGGAATTCATCAACAAAATGGTTACTAAAACCAGGACAAAGTGGGTTCTCATGCGAAGCAGATTTGTATTTTTCTGGTACCGGTATTTAATATAAAAATCCAAAAAGCCACAACGGAATTCGATTGAGCGAACCTGATTCGAGATCATCGAGCGCAAGAAAAGCATTCTCAATGTCTTTAATCTGAGAATTGTCCTTGTTTTTCCCGCCTATTTCGAAAATATATTTGTCATCAATCATGAAATCGCCTTGTTTTGGGTATTGCACAGTATGACTGGTGGATAATTGGTTTACAAAAAAGGTTTCTCTTAGGTTTCCCTTCTCTGTTCCTGATGATCCAAGTGCAAAAAGCAGGTTGGGATTTGACATGTAAATTTTCTCTGGTTTGGTAAGCATGCTTATTCCTTTTGAATTGCTATAGATCAGGTGGATCAAACCTGCATCAGAAAGGTAATGCAGATAGTTTTTCAGGGTATTACGTGCAATCCCGATGCGTTCGGCCAGTTTGATTATATTGGGTTTGAACGGAACACTCCGGCTTATAATGTATAAAAGTTGTTTTATTTTATCTATTTTCGAATAATCAATTTCTGCCATGTAAGGAAGGTCTGCTTCCAGTATAACATTTACAATTTCTTTCAGCCGCAACGGATAGGTAGCCATGTTTTCGGATGCAAATGGAAAACAGCCATGCTGAAGGTATTCATTGAACTTTTGTATGGGCCTGATCCTGGTCCATACCATTTCAGCCAGGTGCTGATGATCCTGCATAATCTGTGGAAGGGTAAAAACCGGAAATTCAGGCCCCCCGGTATAACATATATATTCGCGCAAAGATAGCCCCTGCATAAAATAAATCACTGCACGACGAGAAAGATCACCCCGCGACGATTCAATACGCAACATCGACGAGCCGGTGAATATAATTTTTAATTCCGGATACCTGTCGTAGGCATTTTTTAGTTCTTTTGCCCAATTTTCATAGTGATGGACCTCATCGACCAACAAAATATTGCCGCCATTTTTTATAAAAGCATCTGCCGTTTCAAGAAAAGAATTTTCTGTGAAATAAAGATCATCCAGCGAAATATAAAGGATCTTATTATCATGTTGGTGCAACTTCAAATATTG
This sequence comes from Bacteroidota bacterium, assembly GCA_026391835.1. GTDB lineage: Bacteria > Bacteroidota > Bacteroidia > Bacteroidales > FEN-979 > CAIVAT01. The sequence continues at coordinate 16,365 of JAPLDF010000025.1, read as the reverse complement.
AAGCAGTAGCGTCGTTTTGCCGACACCCCTTGGTCCTTTGATCCCAATCAGCCGGTCGGGTTCATCAAATTTATCAATGATTTTTCTAATAAAGTCAACCTTTACCGCTTCCTGCAGCCTGGCAGAAATTTCATATAAAATATTCATTATTGATCAATTTGGATTCCAAATATACTCAATTACTGGTTACTCTGTTGATCATAAGTAAATAATGTTTTCAGTTCAATGACCCAGTAAATGAAATCAACCCTGACCCAGGTTCAGGAAACCGGCCCCTGGAAGATATTTTTGGTGCGCTAAAAAATAATTACTTTTGTTCTTCATGGAACAAGCACTCCTGATCTATTTCTTTTCCGGCACCGGCAACGCCCGGAATGTGGCCCATTGGTTCGCGGAGGTTGCAAAGGAGAAGAATATCCCGGCCGAAACGACCGATATCGCAAGGATCGACCGTAAAAACATCGCTCCGCCACCGCCGGGATCGCTGGTGGGATTTGTCTCCCCCACCCATGGATTCAACTATCCCCCGGCCATGATGTATTTCATTTTCCGTTTCCCGCGATCGAACGGGAACAGCGCCTTCCTGGTGAACACCCGGGCGGGGATGAAGTTGTCAAAATGGTATCTTCCCGGGCTGAGCGGCCTGGCGCTTTGGCTTTCAGCCCTGGTGCTGTTGCTGAAGGGCTACCGGATCGTAGGGCTTCGTTCCATCGACCTGCCCTCAAACTGGATCTCCTTTCACCCGGGCCTGAAGGGAAAGGTGGTGGAATCGATTTATGCACATTGCAAAGGCATCACGGAGAAATTTGCCGACAGGATTCTCTCCGGGAAAAAGGTATATACCGCGTTCCGCGATATTATCCAGGATTTGCTGATATCCCCGGTAAGCGTCGGTTATTTTTTTGTCGGCCGGTTTATCCTGGCCAAATCCTTTTACGCAACCGATGCCTGCGACAAATGCGACCTCTGCATCAACAACTGCCCCGTAAAGGCGATCCTCACGGTTGACAACCGTCCATTCTGGTCATACCGCTGCGAAAGCTGCATGCGTTGCATGAACGACTGCCCAAAACGCGCCATTGAAACAGCCCACGGCTACATCATCGGCATCATGTGCCTGCTCAACATGGGCATTATGGCCTGGTTCTGGCAATGGGTGGCCGGGTTCATCACCATCCCGGCGCACAATGGCTGGGCGCAAACCGGCGTCACACTTACCGGCTGGGTCATTACCTTTGCCGTGATGGTAATATCTTACCGCATCTTCCATTATTTACTTCGCATCCCCGGAGCCAGGCAGCTTTTTTACTTAACTTCCGTCACAAGATTTAAATTCTGGCGGCGGTATAAACCGTCAAAGAAAATGATATCCCAACTGCCATGAAGGATAAACGCATTGACCAATACATCGAGGTTTCCGCTGAATTCGCGAAGCCAGGAAACTGAATGACCAGGGGGTGAAGGTAACTCCTAAAAAGCCTACTGATAAAGAGAAAGCTGAACTTGTGGTTCCCGACGATCTCCTTGCAGCCCTCGGTAAAAACCTGGCGGCACAGGTGTTTTTTGACAAGTTCTCCTATTCCCAGCGGAAGGAGTATGTCATGTGGATCAACGAAGCCAAAACAGAGGCAACCCGAAAAAAAAGAGTAGCAACAACAGTAGAATGGTCTGCGGAGGGGAAGACACGAAACTGGAAATATAAATAAAGTGTAATTTATTTATCATCAATCCCGTCAGGGATTGTATATGGGTAGCAAATTGGTTGGCAGTTAGAATATTACGTCCCATCCGGGACGTAATAAGCAGATCCTTACACAATATTCTACCCACATCCGGTGCCTAAAGGCACAAATTTGCTTAATCCTCAACCCATTCTACAGGTTTAAAAATATATTGCTCGTCAAAATCAATCCCGAATTTTTTCAAAAAATCATGATACTCTTCAATAAATGTTCTCTTTTGATGGTGTACATCCTGATTTTTAATGTAGTCAATGACATTATCCACATTCGATTTACTGTATGAAAAGGCTCCATATCCTTCCTGCCATGAAAATCGCCCTCGAACAAATCCTTTTTTATTAATCCAAAGGGAAGAATCACCCTTTATATCCTGCATCAAACCGGACAATGACTGGGTAGGCCTCATTCCAAAAAACACATGAAGATGATCAGGCATACCATTAATTGCCATGATTTTATGATTATGGTTCTGGATAATTCCCGTTATATATTTGTAAAGTTCATTTTTCTAGGCTTTTCTTATGATACACTCACGAGACTGCACTGAAAATATTACCTGGATGTGAATTTGTGTATATGTATTGGCCATACGATCGATTATTTTTAATATGTGTTTTTTACTTTTCGGCATCGATAAACGGAAACTATTTCCATGTCCAGTGCAAAACCTCTATCTTTGATAACATTATCTTTCAATTTCAATTTTCGCTTAATCCGCCAAAAACCAAAAAGTAAACCCCTTGTTAACAACTTCGTTTTACCTGCATTGTTTGCATTGTTTGCATTCCTAAATTAACCAACCATGATCTACCTCGAAAACACCCTGATCTCTGACGACATAAAAGATGTCTTTTTTTGTTGCGATATGGAGAAGTGCAAGGGCGCATGCTGTGTTGAGGGGGATGCCGGTGCACCGCTGGATGAGGAAGAGATCTCCCTGCTCGAAGATTATATCGATGAGATCAAGCCCTTTATGGTGAAGGAGGGAATCGAAGAAGTGGAGAACCTCGGGGTATTCGATTATGACGCGGAGGGAAAGTTTGTAACCCCGCTGGTTCACGGGAAGGAGTGTGCTTTTGTCTACTTTGAGAATGGCATCGCCCGGTGTGCCATTGAAAAGGCTTTCCAGGAAAAGAAGATCCCTTTTGCCAAGCCCATCTCATGCAACCTCTACCCTATCCGTATCAAAACCACCGCGGTAAATGATTTGCTCAACTACCACAAATGGCCCATCTGCCAGAAGGCACTGATTAAGGGACATAACGAAAAAATACCCCTTTACCAGTTCCTGGAAGGGGCATTGATCCGCAAGTACGGACGTACCTGGTACAACAAACTGGTTAAGTTACTGCGTTAGCGCCGCCGCTGATTGCCATGGCAGCCCGCTTGGCCGTGGCCATGGCCGCAAATTCCTTGTCCATCATGAACTGGCCGCCCTTGTCGCTTCCGGCAAGTTTGATCTGATCCAGGATGCTGCGCACGGTGCTCTCCTCCTCGATCTGCTCCGTAATGTACCATTGCAGGTAATTTGCCGAAGTAAAATCCTTCTCCTTGGTGCAGGTAGCGTACAGGTCGTTGATCGAAGCAGATATGTACTCTTCGTGTTTCAGCACCTGCTGAAAGACATCGGGCAGCGATTTGAATGTCGCATCCGGGGCATCCAGTGCCGGTATGACGGCCGTACCGCCACGGTCGTTGATGTAATGAACCAGTTTAAGCATATGGATCCGTTCTTCCTCGGTTTGGACATACAGCCAGTTGGCTGCGCCGGGATAGCCGTTCCGTTCGGCCCAGGAGGCCATTGACAGGTATATGCGTGAAGAGTGTTCTTCGCGTTTGATCTGCTCGTTTATTGCTTTTTCTACGTTTTTGCTGATCATATGACTGTTGGTTTAATTGAAACAAAGGTACTGATTTACGGGAATGCAAGCAATGCATACAATGAAAACAATGCATACAATGAAAACAATGCAACCAATGCATACAATGAAGTGGTTGACGGAAGCGGGAATGGATGAAAATATCTATTTTAATCCACGTTGAGGTTGCAGTAAACAGGCGTCATACACGCCTGGGGATGGTAAAAATAAACTTGCTCCCCTTTCCGGGGGTGGATTCCACCCAGATTTTTCCGCCATGCATTTCCACTATTTTTTTGCAATGGGCCAGGCCGATGCCTGTTCCCTCGTATTCATTCCGGTTGTGCATCCGTTTGAAGATGGTGAAAATCTTCTCTTTATCTTTTTCCGCGATGCCAATGCCATTGTCCTCAACGGAAAAGCGCCATGCATTCAACAGATATTCAGCTGAAATGTTGATTTTCGGGTGAACCTCCTTTTTCCGGAATTTAACCGCATTGTTGATAAGGTTCTGGAATAATTGTCTTAATTCTGTTTCATAGCAGTTTAAAACCGGGAGTTTCTCAAAGCGGATGCATGCATTGCTTCTTGCGATAGAATCTGCCATATCTGCAAGGACTTCACCAATAACCTGGTTGCAGTCAACCGAGGCCAGCACGGCCTCTTTGCCCAACAGGGAATATTCGAGAAGCGCCGTTACCAGGGCCCTCATCCGGCTCGCCGAGCCGGAAATGAACTCGATGTATTTGTTCCCGTCGGCATCCAGTTTCCCGGCATATTCCTCATTGATAAGCTGGGTATAGGTTGTGAGCGTTCGCAACGGCTCCTGCAGGTCATGGGAGGCAATGTAGGTAAACTGCTCAACTTCACTGAGGTGAAACGCGAGTTCCCTGTTGATGGCGTCAAGCTGGCTGGTTCTTTCGGCCACACGAAGTTCAAGGGATTCATTCAGCTTCATGATCTCGTTTTCCGCCAGTTTGCGTTCGGTGATATTTTCATGCATCAGAACAAAACGCTCGGGCTTTCCACTGCTGTCATTCAAAGGAAAAATAATTGCACGTATCCAGAGTGGAACATCCGGAAGTTCAGGGGAAACATCCCTGGTATTGAAGTACAAATCGGGAAGATGCACAATTTCACCACTTTTCGCACGCAGTATTAATTTCTGCAGCTCAGGGCTTTTCTGCTGAAGATCATCAAAGATTGAAAAGTCCGGAGGAGGAACCGATCCGAAAAGAAGGGTATATGCAGGGTTGCCGAGAAGCGTAATTCCATCTTTGTCTACAATTTGAATCGACATCGGGTTTTTATCGATGATATCCTGGAACATTGCTTCGGCAAGCTTTCTCCCGGTAATGTTTTCATGCATTAAAACAATGCGCTCAGGCTTCCCGAAACTGTCATTCAATGTGAACCCGATCGCTTTTATCCAGGTTGAAACGTTGGGAAATGAAGGGTCGACATCATGTACATTGAAATAGGAATCGGGGAAGTACACAACTTCCCCGTTTTTAATCTGGTCAAACAATACGCCCATTCCTTGTTTCAACAATTGGGCATCCTTAAAAATCGAATAGTCTTGCGGGGTTTTAGCGCCAAAGAGCTTTGTGTGTGCGGAATTTGTTTGAACGGTATACCCCTCCATGTCGAGGATTTGAATCGACATCGGATTTTTTTCAATGATATCCCTGAATATTGCTTCCGCATGTTTGCGCCCGCTGATGTCGCGGAAAGTACCCATTAAAACTCTCTGATCCTTAAGCTTGATGACCTGTGCCAGGATTTCAACCGGTATCCGGGTTCCATCCGGACGCGACACGACATGTTCGACGAGAGATGCTTTTTCTGCAACGAGGGATTCATGAATATGAATGTTAAACCTGGCGGCTGAATAATCCCGTCCATTAACCGGGTATAATTTTTCATGGTGCATTCCTACGATCTCCTCCAGCTTTCTGCCTGTAAGGAGACAGGCTGACCTGTTGGCGTCAGAAATTATACCACTTTCGGTATCAGCTAAAATAATGGCATCAGGCGCACCTTCAAACAATACCCTGACCCGTTCTTCACTTTCCTGTAAAGCCTTCTCAGCCAGCCTGAGATCAAGGAGATACGTTTCTGCTGAAGCCTTTAAGTCCAAATGCGAACGCTTCAATTCCTCCAACTCAACGATAAGATCTTCCTTGGTTTTGTCGTGGTAGTTCATGATAGTATATGAAGTTAAAATACAGAAATTCAGACAGTTTTAAAAGCAGAGATGGCGCACACCCTTAAGGGAAACATAAGCATCACGCTTTATTTAAAAAAGAATCAAAAAAATCGTGCGGCTATTACTTCAGACCAAAGGAGTTTTACAAAGATATAAACTAAAGGCATGCACAACGCATACATTGGTACCGGAAGTAATTGATTTACAAATTTAATTGCAGTTGCGCCTGAAGAAATGATTTGGGGTACTGCGGGGTTACCCCTTCAACGCCTCGGCCCCGGAAACAATTTCGAGGATAGCGTTTGTAATGGCATTCTGGCGAGCCTTGTTGTACGAGATGTTGAGATCGCGCAGCAGGTCCTTGGCGTTTTCGGTGGCCTTGTTCATGGCAGTCATCCTCGCGCCCTGTTCGGATGCGAACGAGTCAAGCACCGCTTTAAACAGTTGAATGCGCAACGTTTTCGGGATCAGTTCGCGCACAATGGTCTCTTTGTCCGGTTCGAAAATATAATCCGACTCCACTTTAGCTACCGCTGCACCGGGAATTACTTCCGGTGGTGCAATGGGCAGGAATTGTTCAACGATCAGCCGCTGAACGGCTGCATTTTTGAACTGGTTATAAATCAAATCAATGCGGTCGTACTCTTTGCCGGCAAAACTCTTCATCAGCTTTTCGGCCAGTACCGAAGCATTGGCAAAAGTAAGCTGGTCAAAAAGCTCATCGTGCGATTCGGTGACATTGTATTTTCTTTTACGAAAATATTCTGTGGCTTTGCGGCCGATGGTGATAAAATCAACCTGGTTCCGGGCAAACTGGGGCCGGTAAGTCGTATCGGTGAGGTGTACCGCCATCTTGATGATGTTGGAGTTGAATGCCCCGCACAAACCGCGGTTGGAGGCAATAACAACCAGCAAAATCTTTTCGGGTTTGCGTTCCTGGGAAAATACGTTTTCGTCGGAACTGCCGATCGATGCACTCAGGTTTTGCAGTATTTCCCTGAGCTTGGCGGCATAGGGGCGCAATTTGATGATAGCCATTTGTGCCTTGCGCAACTTGGAGGCCGCCACCATTTTCATGGCATTGGTAATCTGCTGGGTCGATTTAACCGATGCAATCCGAATACGTACTTCCTTCAGTCCGGCCATTTAAGTCTCTTATTTCTTTTCCTCGTATTTTTTGGAAAGTTCTTTTGCAACCTGTTCCATGATTTTCAGATCTTCATCCAGCAGTTTCCCGGCCTTCAAATTGCTGAGGACTTCCTGGTGATTTTCGGTCATAAAATGCAGGTATTCCGTCTCAAAATTGTTGATGCTCCTGACCGGGATGTTCCGCAACAATCCGCGTGTACCGCAGAAAATGATGGCAACCTGTTTTTCAACAGGCATCGGGGAATACTGGGGTTGTTTCAGGATTTCCACGTTGCGGGCGCCTTTGTCGAGCACTGCTTTCGTAGCGGCATCGAGGTCTGACCCGAATTTTGAAAATGCTTCAAGTTCGCGGTATTCAGCCTGGTCGAGTTTAAGCGTGCCGGCGATTTTTTTCATCGATTTGATCTGGGCATTTCCGCCGACGCGCGACACCGAGATCCCCACGTTGATGGCGGGGCGGATACCTGCATTGAACAGCGCTGTTTCCAGGAATATCTGTCCGTCGGTGATGGAGATCACATTGGTGGGGATGTAAGCCGACACGTCGCCTGCCTGTGTTTCGATGATCGGCAGGGCGGTAAGCGAACCACCGCCTTTGACCATGCTTTTCAGGGTTTCCGGGAGGTCGTTCATCTGGGCCGCAATTTTATCTGAAGAGATAACCCTTGCAGCACGTTCGAGCAACCGGGAGTGGAGGTAGAACACATCACCGGGATAGGCTTCGCGTCCGGGAGGGCGGCGGAGCAGGAGGGAGACTTCGCGGTAGGCGACAGCCTGTTTTGAAAGGTCATCGTAGATCACGAGTGCGGGCCGGCCCGTATCGCGGAAGAATTCACCGATGGCGGCGCCGGCAAACGGTGCGTAATACTGCATGGCAGCCGGATCGGAAGCTGTTGAAGAGACAACGACAGTGTAGGCCATTGCTCCTTTTTCTTCGAGTGTTTTTACAATGTTTGCAACCGTCGAACCCTTCTGGCCTACGGCAACATAGATGCAGTAAACGGTTTCTCCCTTGGCATGAAACTCCTTCTGGTTGATGATGGTATCAATGGCAATGGCGGTTTTGCCGGTCTGGCGGTCGCCGATGATCAGCTCACGTTGTCCGCGGCCGATCGGGATCATGGCATCTATGGGTTTTATCCCGGTCTGCAGGGGCTGATTTACCGGCTGGCGATAGATAACCCCGGGGGCTTTCCGTTCGAGCGGCATTTCATAACGCACACCTTCGATCTTGCCCTTGCCGTCGATGGGTTCGCCAAGGGTGTTGATGACCCGGCCGAGCAACCCTTCACCGACTTCAATGGAGGCGATGCGGCGGGTACGTTTTACGATGTCACCTTCTTTTATTTCAAGGTAATCACCAAGCAGAACGGCGCCGACATTGTCAGCCTCAAGATTGAGTACGATCCCCTTCAGCCCGTTTTTTTCAAACTCGATCAACTCCCCGCTTTCGACGTTGTTCATGCCATAGATGCGGGCAATTCCGTCGCCTACCGTCAACACGACGCCAACTTCTTCAAGCTCTTTTTCACTCTGGTAACCGGCCAGTTCCCTGCGTAAAATTGCCGTAACTTCTGCGGGTTTAATATCAGCCATAGGTTAAAATTTTAATAGCGAATTGATGAAACAGCGAAATGGTGAAAACCGGAATCGCTGTCTTTTTAAAATCCTTTTTTATATAAATTAATTTTTGCCATTGCAATGCGCATGTCGTCTATTTCCCTGCGGATACTTGCATCATACTGCTTGTCATTCCAGTTCAGCACGAAGCCGCCGATGAGAGATTCATCAATTTCGGCCTTCAGGTCGATATCCGAATGGGTAAAATTCTTCATCAGTTCAAGCACCTGTTTCCGTGTTTCGGCGTCGGGCAAGACCGGCGATGAAAAATGAACCGTGAGGATGTTCTTATAGGCCTGGTAGAGTTCAACCAGTTTGACAGCGATGGCGGGAATGAACGACTCCCTGTTCTTCCGTACCATGATGAGCAGGTAGGTGAGGGTAAGATTGTTAATATCCTTGCCGAAGATATCCCGGATGATGGTCAGTTTTTTCCCTGAATTGATAATGGGGCTTTTCAGCAACAACCTCAACTCCCTGCTGCTTCCGCACACGGATGATATCATCAGGCTGTCCTGGTATACCTCCTCAACCGCGCCCTTTTCAAGCGCAAGTTCAAACAGTGCTTTTGCATAACGCTCCGCTACCAAAGAAACATTCATTGCGGTTAGTTGAATTTAATTTCTTTAATTAATTCCTGGACATACTCTTCCTGCTTCCTGGGATCTGTGAGTTCGCGCTTTAAAATGAACTTGGCGAGGGTGAGTGAACTCTCGGCAATCTGGTTTTTCAACTCGGTCATGGCTGCCATCTTTTCATTGTTGATGCTTGCCTTGGCAGCTTCAACGATGCGTGAAGCCTCTTCACCGGCTTTGATCCTTGCCTCTTCAAGCAGCCTGTCCCTCACTTTGCGGGCTTCATTCAACAGGGCATCCCTTTCGTTTTTCGCCTCCTGCAGGAGTTGTTCATTGCTGAACTTCAGCTGCTTCATCTCTTCCCTTGCCTGGTTTGCGGCATTCAGGGCTTCGTGGATGGAAGTCTCCCGTTCCTTGAGCATCTGGAGGATGGGTTTCCAGGCAAATTTTCCAAGAACGAACACCAGGAATAAGAACGCCAGTGTCATCCAGAAAATCAGTCCCAGTCCCGGAGTGATTAATTCCATATCTTTTTGCTTTTAATGTTTCTGATTGAATAAAGTCCTTTACGGACCAACCAACCGTTGACCCGTAAAGAACCTGTTGTTGCTGTCAGATGAAAAGGATCAGCAGGCAAACAACGATAGCAAAAAATGCCACACCTTCAACAAGAGCAGCGGCGATGATCATATTCGAACGAATATCCCCGATCGCTTCAGGCTGACGTGCAATGGATTCGAGTGCGCTTTTACCGATATTTCCGATACCGATGCCGGCACCGATCACGGCGATTCCCGCGCCCAGTCCTGCTCCCATTTTTGCAATGGCGGCGAAATCACCGGCCAGTTGCAGTAAAATTGATAATAAGTGCATAATAAAAGGTATTAAGGTTAAAAAAAAGCAATTTACGATATACGATTTTAGATTTTAGATTTACATGTTACTCCAAGGGTTCCCAGACATAAAAATCGTAAATCGTAAATCTCAAATCGTAAATTATCAATGGTGTTCCGGTTCAATCGTCGCCAATCCGAAATAGAGCGCCGACAACAACGTAAACACATATGCCTGTATGAACGCAACCAGCAGTTCCAGCAGGTTCATAAATATCATGAAAGCAACGGAAAATACCGAAACGCCGTACCCGATGGCGGCATTCATCTCACCGAAAATAAAGATCAGGCTAATGAATCCAAGCACGATGATATGCCCCGCGGTAATGTTGGCAAAAAGACGGATCATCAATACAAACGGTTTGGTGATGATCCCGATGATCTCCACAACCGGCATCAATGGCACCGGGAACTTCAGCCACCAGGGAACGCCGGGAGTATTGATGATATCCACCCAGTAGTGCTTGTTCCCGTTAATTGTGGTAATAATGAAGGTAAAAACGGCCAGCACCAGTGTAACGGCAATGTTGCCGGTTACATTTGCACCTCCCGGGAAAAACGGTATCAGCCCGAACAGGTTGTTGAAAAAGACGAAAAAGAAAACGGTCAGTAAAAAAGGCATGAACTTCTCGTACTTTTTTTCGCCGATGGAGCTTTTTGCAATGTCATCGCGGATAAAGATGATCAATGGCTCAAGGAGTGACTGCAGGCCGCTGGGGGCCTTATCCCTGTTGCGGGTATAAGCCCTGGCAACGGAAACAAAAACCAGCACCAGCAAAAGTGAGCTCATCAAAATGGCCAGGACTATTTTTGTGATCGAAAAATCATACACTGCCGGGCTGCCGGCCACCGGGTGTTCATCCTGCCCGGCCCTGACAATCTTGCCTTTGTGAGGCCCTTCCTGTTCAAGCTTAAACCCCATGTAGCTGTGCGCTTCATTGTGGAACCTGCTTGAACAAAAAGTAAATAATTTACCGTCATACAGTAAAATGACCGGGAGGGGAATCGTCAAATGCATACTGCCGATCTCGGCAACATGCCATTCGTGGTTGTCAACCACATGCTCCATGATCATTTCGCCGGCATTGAACTTTCCGGAGGCATGGCCTTCAGACTTGCCCGGATGTTCAAAAACGCTGTCACTGGCAGGAACAAGCGAGGTCTGATCCTGCACGGATGCAAAGCTCCTGCATACCAGGAGAACCCCGAAAATAAGGCTGAGGGTCAAAAAGCGTAGCGCTGGCATGTACGATCCGGATGCTGTCATAAAACCACTTGCGATTCAATTAATAGTGCAAAAATAGAAAATAATATTGAATTGGGAAAACACCGGTTTGTAACCAAATTGCAAATTCTTCGTCTTAATGCTCCGGTGAAAGGTAAAATCACTAATTTTGAACTCTCTTAAACCCTTTGAAAATGCAAGCGTATCAATTTAAGTTCTGGCTTCCGGCCTTTTTGTTTATTGCGCTTCTGGGAATTTCGGGGAGCGGTCATGCTCAAAAAATATGGACCCTCGAAGATTGCATCAACTACGCCCTCGAAAACAACCTCGACATCAACAAACAACTGCTTACCGTTGAAAGCAACAAGGAGGGGCTGCTGCAGAGCGGCCTGAACATGTTGCCAAATCTCAATGCCAACGGAACCAATGTGTGGAATTTCGGACAAACGATCGACCAGTACACCAACACATTTGCCACCAATACGGTACGATCCAACAACTTTTACATTGCCAGCAATGTCACCCTGTTTTCGGGGCTTCAGAAATTAAACGCCCTTAAAGAAAACAAAATCAACCTCCTTGCCAGCAAGTACGACCTGGATGTGATCAAAAACAGCATCTCGCTATCGGTTGCAGGGTTTTACCTCGACATCCTGTTTAACATGGAGTTGCTGGACGTGGCAAAGGAACAGCTCAGGATCACCACCTCCCAGTCGGAACGGATGGAAAAAATGGTAGCCGCGGGCTCCACGGCAAAGGGGGATTTGCTGAACATCCAGGCACAGAAAGCCACCGAACAACTGAACGTGGTCGATTGCGAAAACCGGTTGTATATCTCCTATCTTTCGCTGCAGCAGCTGATCGACATTCCCGTTGTGAAAGACTTCAAGGTGGAGAAACCCTTGCTCAAAGCTGTCCAGGCGCCGAATGAAAAAGTTACGGCGGATATTATCTTCGAGCATGCGCTGAAGACGCGGCCCGAGATCAAAAGTGCCGAACTCCGGGTGGAAAGTGCTCAAAAAAGACTCTCGATTGCACGGGGTTATGTGCAGCCAACGCTTTCGCTGAGCGGCTCGTGGGGTACAGGATATTCGGGGGTATCGCAGCAGGTCGATCCGAACAAGCCTGCCGATACCACCTACACGCCGATTGGTTTTACAGCATACACGAAAGAACCTGTGCTGATGCCCCAGATCAACCATTCATACAGGGTCCAGGCCTTCACCGACCAGCTCAGGGACAACAGCAACCAGTCGGTCGGCTTTTACCTGAACGTCCCTATTTTCAACGGATGGACGGGCCGCAATGCCATCAGCCAGGCGAAGATTCAAAAATCGCAGGCTGAACTCGACCTGGGAATTAAAACACGCGACCTGCGTAAAATCATAGAGCAGGCTTATGCCGATGCGGTTTCATCACTTCAGAAATATTCTGCTTCGCAGGAAAAGGTGAACGCCCAGGCAGAGGCATTCAAATATGCCCAGCAAAAGTTCGACGTCGGGGTGATGACCTCCTTCGATTACAACAACTCAAAGAAAGACCTTACCCTGGCCGAGTCGCAATTGCTTCAGGCCAAATATGACTTTATTTTCAAAACGACCATCCTTGAATTCTATATGGGGAATCCCATTAAGATTGATCGTGAATAATCAATAACACTTTTTTCAATGACCAGCAAAATTTCAAAAAAGAAGATATGGATTATTATTGCCATAGTTGCAGTAGTAGCCATGATTGTAGTTGCTGCCGTAATCAAGGGCAAAGGAAGCGACGAAATTAAAGTTGCCACAGAAAAGGTGATGAAAAGGACCATTATCCAAACGGTGTCGTCCAACGGCAAGATCCAGCCCGAAAAGGATATCAAGATCAGTCCATACATCTCCGGCGAGGTCGTTGAATTGTATGTGAAAGAGGGATACCAGGTTAAGAAAGGCGACCTGCTTGCGAAAATCGATCCCGAGATCTATATTTCGCAGTTTGACCAGAGCGAAGCTTCGGTGAATACCCAGAAAGCCAACCTTGCCAATTCAAAGGCACGGCTTGCCCAGCTAAAGGCGCAATTCGAAAATGCACGGCTCTCATATGAGCGCCAGGATAAGTTGTTCCAGCAAAGTGTGATCTCGAAGGCCGAGTATGACCAGGCCAAATCGGCATTCCAGGTGGCGCAGGCCCAGGTGACTGCCGGGGAAGAGGATATCAAGGCTTCCGAGTTCATGGTAAAAAATTCCGAAGCTGCCTTAAAAAGATCCAGGGAAGACCTTACCCGCACGGCGATATTTGCGCCGAACGATGGTACGGTATCAAAACTGGGCGTGCTCCAGGGGGAACGGGTGACGGGTGCTTCACAGTTTTCGAGCGGCACGGAGATCATGCGTATCGCGAACCTCAACGAAATGGAGGCTGAGGTCCAGGTCAATGAAAACGACATTGTCCGGGTAAATATGGCCGACACCGCACTGATAGAAGTGGATGCTTACCTGAACCGGAAATTCAAGGGGATCGTCACCGAAATCGCCACCTCCGCCAATACCACCGGGGTGAGTGTTGACCAGGTGACCAACTTCAATGTTAAAATACACATCCTGAAAGACTTCTACAAAGACCTGCTGGTCGGAAAAGACATCAACTATTCTCCTTTCCGCCCGGGAATGTCGTGTACCGTTGAAATTCAGACAGAAACTGCAGAGAATACGCTCACTGTTCCCATCCAGGCTGTCACCACCCGCATCGCAAAAGACAGCCTCGCCAAATTCAATGAAAAAAATAAAACAAAAAAGGCTGACGGTGATGAGGATGTTGAGGTTGTTTCCTCTGCAAAGAAAAATGACAAAATCCAGGAGTGCATCTTTATCCTGAGTGATGGCATTGCCAAAAAAATTGATGTTAAAACAGGGATCCAGGACAACACCTATATCCAGATCGTCAAAGGGCTGAAGGTAGGTGATGAGATCATAACCGCTCCATATAGCGCTGTGTCAAAGCTCCTCAAGGATGGTGACAAGGTGAAGAAGGTTGATAAAAAAGACCTGTTCGCCAAGGAGAAAGAGAAATAGTGCATGGCACTGATCCTCTGCATTGAAACTGCCACGGAGGTCTGTTCCGTGGCCCTTTTCCGGGATGCAACACTTCTTGGAATCAAAGAGTCCTCGGCACGGAACGTTCATTCCGCGATGCTCACAACTTTCATTGATGAACTTATAAAATCTTCATGCATCCCCTTCAGCGGCCTCGATGCCATTGCGGTAAGCATGGGACCGGGTTCCTATACCGGCCTTCGGATCGGGGTGGCTACTGCAAAAGGACTTTGCTATGCGCTCGACAAACCCATGATCGCGGTGCCGACGTTGCAGGCGATGAGTGTGGGGATGAAGGAGGAATTACGAATTACGAATTACGAATTACGAATGACAAATGACGGGGAGACTGCAGATCCTGTCATTTGTCATTCGTCATTTGTCAATGGTCATTCCAGCAATATCACCCTGTTGTGTCCCATGATCGATGCAAGGCGTATGGAAGTTTACGGTGCGTTGTATGACGCCGAAGGCAATGAAATCAGGGGGGTACTGGCCGAAATTATTGATGAATTTTCATTCCAGGAATACCTGGCCGACAATACTGTCTTTTTTGGCGGTGAAGGAGCAGATAAATGCAAACCCGCCCTGGGTAGTCATCCAAATGCCCGTTTCATTGACGGATTCCAGGCCTCGGCGAAGTTCATGGCCGGCCTTGCCGGGGAAAAATTCCGGCTGGGCCAGTTTGAGAACCTGGCTTTTACCTGAAGGATTTTGTGGCGGGGAAGCCGAGGGTGAAGGGGCTGCATTGATCATACAGTCAAAAAATCCTCAACATTAAGCGGGGTGATCACCTTGAATTCCGAATTTTGATAGGCGTTGGCAAATGTTTTTGACAAACGAGCCCGTGACTGAGGGTTCCACTTAAATTCCCAGGCCTGGAAAATACCATCCGTCTCTTCAACATAATCTATTTCCTGTTGGTCCTGGGTTCGCCAGAAATACGAATTTACCCACATTCCCCGGTAGGCTAAAAATTTTCGCCGCTCGGCCATCAGGTAATTCTCCCATAGCGCTCCTTTGTCGGATCTGGCCTCAATGGAACCAAGCTGGGCAATCAGTGCGTTCCTCACGCCATTGTCATAAAAATAAATTTTTCGCCCGCGCTTGAGTTCCTTCCGCAGGTTCCTGCTCAAGGCCCCCACACGAAATATGACATAGGTTTTTTCCAGCAGGTCAATATATTTCTCAATGGTCTGGTTATCCAGGCCTATTGTCCGTCCAAGTTCGTTGTATGAGACTTCGTTCCCTATCTGGTAAGATAAAGCCTGCAGAAGGGCAACAATTTTCGCCGGCTTTTGCAGACCGTCGATCATTAATATATCCTTATAAAGAAAACTGTCCGTAAGCTGTTTCAGAATTTCCTTTTCCTTCCCGGGATTATTTACGATTTCAGGATAGCATCCATACACGAGCCGGTGAGGTATCATTCTTTTTTCCTGCATGATACCATGATGGGCTGCCATTTCTCCAAAGGATAAGGGAAACAGAAAATACTCCCATTTGCGTCCGGTAAGTGGCTCCTGGATCCGGTTTGCCAATTCAAATGCGGACGAACCTGTTGCAATCACCTGAATTTCTTTCAGTTCATCCGTGATCAGTTTAAGTGAACGACCGATATTGATAATTCTCTGGGCTTCGTCAATGACAATCGTTTTATTTTCTCCAAAAACCGTTTTCAATCGCGTGGAAGATGCGTTTTCAAACAGTTGCTGAACATCCGCCTCATCGCCGTTCAACCACATAACTCCGGGTTTACCATTGAACAACAATTGAAGCAGGGTTGTTTTCCCGGTTTGTCTTGGACCGAAGAGCAAAATTGCCTTACCGCTATCCAGTTTCTCTGAAATTTCATTTAATATAATTCGGTTTATCATTGTTTAGCGATTGTAATCGCAAATATAACGGTTTTTTGCAGAATCACTTCGTTTTATTCTGAATTTTAGTATCAGAAAAGTGAATTAATTGGAGGTCAACGGCTGATTTGACCCAGCCATACCACCCTGTTTTGCCCGATGA
>JAPLDF010000053.1 GCA_026391835.1 Bacteroidota bacterium | reverse complement strand
TTGATGAAATCCATGGCTGTTGTTTTTCACAATAGTCAGGTTTATTTCATTCACTATATTGCAGTTAACCAACATTTTTTAAACAGTCCATTGTTTATAATTCTGAGAAAAGATGTGTAGAAAGAGTAGCCTTGAGGAGAAAGGGCCGGGGGATGAGGTGGTTTTTGCAGAAATACAGGGGGATGAGCAGGTTTTACCAGACGGGGCCAGGCGATGAGGTGGCTTTGAACGAAGGGGGCTTCATTTCCGGTCGCAGTCGTCCATTGTAAACGGAATCTCCTTCGTTTCTGCGATGCCGATCACCGGCACTAACAGCAGGAGGAACAGGAAAATGTTCTGAATTGTTATCATTTTCTTGACAGATTAAGTTGTGGTGCTTAATCCGTTTGGTGGTGTAAAAGTAATACAGAAAAGTGCACCTCATTCTCGCAGGCAACGGATAGAAGAACCGAACGACTTGTCAAAGTTTTTGGTCACATAACAATATGAACTTCCTATCCATAACAGCCAGCCATTCGTTGAGCTGAACTGCGTGCTGCTCCGATAGTAGCCAGATTGCCCCCGGTTGACCAGGAAACTACCGTTACTGCTTAGGTAGCCTGGGGCATGGATTCGCAACCCGGATGTGAATGGTTCGAACGAAGATTCCCAGATTCCGGCAGCATCCACATTGGTCCATTCCGTCAGGGTGGGTATCCGCCAGGGGCTGCCTAATAAAAGGGTACAGGGGTCATTGGTTGATTCCCAATCGAGATCCTCACTGATATCATTGATCCAGGCAGAGTTGGGTGTGCGGTTGGTCCCATCATGTTTAAACCCCTGCATCCGGTTAAACTGCCAGTACCAGCCTGCCGAGGCCTCCGTATCATCATCCCATGAACCGGGCTGCTGGGCAGCTCCAAGATTGCGGGTGATCCAGCATTTTGAGGTCTCTCCAGGGATGTTGGTCACGGTGCCATAGGTCACCGTTTTGTTGACAGGGGCAATGGCTCCCGCGGTATGAGTTTTTGTAAATGGTTCGCCGCATGTCATCGCCAGCCCTGTGATGATGGTCGAATCGGAATGTCCGCAGGCATTGTAAGCCCAAACATATCGTGTGTAGTTGGTTCCTTGGGTCAGTCCGGTTTCGGTTTTGGTGGTGGCGGTTCCCATGTTGGTGGCCGTTGCATAATTGTTGGATGTACTCCATTTATACCCGGTGGTGATGGGCATGGCATTCCAGTTCCAGGTGATCTGCGTGTTCATCTGCAGATGGGCTCCTTCAACCGGGGCAAGAGGTATGTCACAAGTCCATGATATGTTTTGCCATTTCCCGCCGAGGTATATGGAGATCAATTCGGTACCATCCGCATTGCAGTTGGTACATACGACCATGAGCCCCACCGCGGGATTGACGATGGCATTGCGCTGCGCAAAGGTCATGCGGGGTGCCAGGAAGCCTTTTGTAGTTGATTTCACATCCAGCATCGCCGTGTTGTCGGGCGCGCTGTTGTCGGTACTGACGGCTACCTGTGCGTAGAGAACTTCTCCTGAAAACAGGAATATGAACAGTAAAAGAATAGCGTTTTTCATATCAGACGATTTGCTTTGTCGAGTAGGCCGGGGGAGTTTCACCCCCAGCCTCTCACAGAACCGTACTTGATAGTCTCCCATCATACGGCTCTTCATAACAATCTTATGGTAACCAGCCATATTCCCAATGTACAAACATTGTCGGATACGATTTGC
>JAPLDF010000002.1 GCA_026391835.1 Bacteroidota bacterium | reverse complement strand
GGCCAGTTCAAGACTATCTTCGCCGCCGAGAACTTTGCCGTCCTGAGATCCATTATT
Source organism: Bacteroidota bacterium (assembly GCA_026391835.1). GTDB lineage: Bacteria > Bacteroidota > Bacteroidia > Bacteroidales > FEN-979 > CAIVAT01. Next base: position 13,095 of record JAPLDF010000002.1, on the reverse strand, counting down.
GAAACAGCCATCAAAAACAAACAAGATGTGCTGAAAGCCCTGAATGTAATCGCGCATTATTAGTAGGACTGATTAGTTACAAAGTTCAAAATTCAAAATTCGTTGTTCAGCATAGAGTCCACTCTGAAAAGTATTTATTGTCACAAAGTTACAGAGTCACAAAGTCACAAAGTCACAAAGTTACAGAGTCACAAAGTCACAAAGTCACAAAGTTACAGAGTCACAAAGTTACAGAGTCACAGAGTCACAAAGTTACAACAAACATATATTGCAGATATCTAACACTTTGTGAATCTTCGTGTCCTGGTGTCTCAGTGGCATTTTCTTGTTTTATAAATATTCGGAGCAGACTTAGTATTCGATATTTCCTCGTCCGCATGTCCGCATGTCCGCCTGTCCGCTCGTCCGCATGTCCGCCTGTCCGCTCGTCCCCCCGTCCGCCTGTATTAATCCCCAAAGTTAATTCAAATATATTTTTCCCCTCAACTTTTATTAATTCCCGGGAAATACTTATCTTTGCACCCCGATTCCTCTTCGTAGCTCAGTTGGTAGAGCAATTGACTCTTAATCAATGGGTCCCAGGTTCGAGTCCTGGCGAGGAGACAGCAGTAGCAAGGGTTTCAGAAGGTCCAAAATCTGAAACCCTTTTTTTGTGCAAACAATTTGCATAACAAGTGGCCGGGGAATTATTTTTTTCAATTGGCGATTTTTGTTTTTGAAATTCCAGCATTGATGCTCCGGTTCAAGAAAGGAGCGAGATGCAATTGTAGTCAATATGTACTTTTATCTAAAAAATCTTGAAACAATTCCAAAACTATAGTTTATTCCACACGTGTACTTAAATAACTAATTTACCTTCATAGAGTTGCCGACGCAGAAAGTAACCCGTGTTTAGGATCAAGTTGTTATGAGTTCGCAGTACAAATAAAATCATAACTAACCAATAATTGATTTCTATTGGGGTCCATATTAATTAATTGCTTATAAGTTTGATGCTGGCGAGCAGTAAAACACCAGCCAAAAAATATTTGAGCGTTGAGACTGGCAGGTGCCGGCTTCCGATATTGGAGCCGGCAAGTCCTCCGGCTACCGCCACCATGGCAAACAGGATTATTTCTGTCGATACCCTGAACCCGGAAATTGTCAACCCGATGAGACCGGATATGGAATTGACAACAATAAAGGCTGCCGATAAAAAGGCAGTTTCTTTAATAGTCGCCCAGCGCATTATAATTAAAATCGGGGACAGAATGATACCACCACCAATTCCAATCATCCCTGAAAAAAAACCGATGGTGGCACCTGTCAAAAATGCAGCTGGAAAAGAAACCCTGCGGATGCTGTATTCATTATCCCTGAGCGTAAGCAGCATTCGGACAATTCCGATAATTAGTACCACCCCCAGTAAAACTTTATACAAACCAACATCAGCCGTGATCATTGCGCCAATAAACGCTGAAGGGACTGAACCCAGGATGAAGGGATACAATTTCCGGATGTTGAATTTCCCTGCTCCATAATAACTGATAAATGCGATTCCTGCAACCATGGTATTTAGAATCAGTGCTGAAGCCCTCATCTCGGCAGGAGCGAATCCAAAAAGCGTCATTAATGCAAGGTATCCGCTCGCTCCACCATGGCCAACCGATGAATAGAAGAATGCAACCAGGCCAATGGCTGTTAAAAATAAAAATTCATTCATTTAAGGTCTCCTTTCCAATTCAGACTCGTTTGTCCTCGGGAGGCAAGGCTGTTTCCGGCCAAACCCATCGGCTTCATTTTCATGAGAAATCCTTTAGAAAATGAGGCTCGGAGCAGAATTTATAATGCGTTAAATTAAAAAATGTTTTTGCTGGTTATTTAAAATCAAAATAAATAATCAAATACCTAATTGCTGAATTGCAAATTTAGGAAAAAATATTTTATGTTTGCAATCACTAACTTGGTTTAAAATCCGCAAGATATGGTTTTTATGCAAAGGGTTTCGATGACAATCGCTTTCTGTCTGCTTACTTTTTATGGCTCGTCTCAGGATGGTGCTGATCTCTTTAAACGAACCTGCGCTCCCTGTCATTCGATTGGCGGCGGACGGTTGGTCGGACCAGACCTGGCCGGGGTCACCAAAAAAGCCGATAAAGTCTGGCTGACGAAGTTTATAAAAAATTCGGCTGATGTAATCAAAAGAGGTGATCTAAAAGCTGTCGCAATTGGTAAGGAATTCAATAATTTATTGATGCCACCCTTTGGTGGAAATGACAATGAACTGTCTTCCATTATAACATATATTGAATCAAAGGGAGGTTCGGTACAAGCTGCTGTGGCTGACACGTTTTTAAATGCAGCGTCCATGGTAAATGTCATTCGTGGAAGAGCTCTCTTTTCCGGGCATGTATCTTTAAAAAATTCCGGTTCACCTTGTATTACCTGTCATTCGGTTCACGATGTTGCCGGGGTCGGTGGTAGCCTGGCAAAAAGTTTGAATCTGTCTTACATTATGCTGAAAGGACAAGGGATCAAAGCGCTGCTGCAATCTCCGCCTTTTCCGGCAATGACCATCACCTATATAGCTCATCCGCTGAATGACCAGGAAATATACGACCTCGCCGCTTACCTGAAAAACATTTCCCAAACAATGGTCAAAGGTCCGACAACCCGGACAACATTTCCTTTCCTGCTCCTGGGAATCGGGGGCTGGTGCATGTTCATGTTATTACTATTTGGATTATGGCGTTTAAGAAAGCGTTTAAGTGTGAATCACGCAATATTTGCACGTCAGATGGCGACCGAAAAATAATGTAATCAACCCAATATCATACCGATGAGCTGGATTACCGATCTTATTTCTCCGAAAACCCGCAAGTGGGAGGAGTTTTACAGGAACCGATTCGCACACGACAAAGTAGTCCGAAGCACCCATGGCGTTAATTGTACCGGAGGTTGCAGTTGGAATGTGCATGTAAAAAACGGAATCGTAGTTTGGGAAACACAGGCGGTTGATTACCCGTTGCTCGAAAGCAGTTTGCCACCTTACGAACCAAGGGGTTGCCAGCGTGGGATATCATTTTCATGGTATTTGTATTCTCCTTTGCGGGTAAAATATCCACTTGTCAGGGGCAAACTGATCGACCTGTTCCGGGAGGAAAAGGCAAAGACCGGCGATGCATTCAAAGCGTGGGAGAACATCCAGTCAGACCCTGCAAAGCGTAAGGCTTATCAAGAGGCACGGGGAAAAGGCGGATTCCGCAGAATTCACTGGGATGAAGCCCTGGAGATGATCGGCGCTGCCAACATTTTCACCACAAAGAAATATGGTCCCGACCGGATCGTCGGTTTTTCACCGATCCCGGCCATGTCGATGATCAGTTATGCTGCCGGTTCCCGCTTTCTGCAGCTGATGGGAGGGGTAAATCTCAGCTTTTATGACTGGTATTGTGACCTTCCAAATGCATTTCCTGAGGTGTGGGGCGAACAAACCGACGTGGCCGAAAGTGCCGACTGGTACAATGCCAAGTTCATTGCCTGCATGGGGTCAAACCTTGGAATGACCCGAACGCCGGACGTTCATTTCTTTTCGGAATCACGGCATAACGGTACCAAAACGGTCGTTTTTTCGCCCGATTTCAACATGGTTGCCAAATATTCTGATCAATGGATCGCTATCAATGCCGGGCAGGACGGTGCATTCTGGATGGCGGTGACTCATGTATTGCTGAAGGAATACCATGTTGATAAACAGGTTCCCTTTTTCATAGATTATATTAAGCGATACACAGATTCACCTTACCTGGTTGAACTGGAAGAAAATGACGGGAAACTGGTGCCGGGGCGACTGTTGCGTGCCGGTTCGGTGGATAGGTTCAAGGATGTTGAAAATGGGGAATGGAAATTTCTGAATATTGATGAGTCTAGCGGAAACCTGATTTGTCCGGGTGGGAGTGTGGGCCATCGCTGGGGAACTGTCGACGGCAAATGGAACATGAAGTCTGAGGATGCAGAAACAGGTGATGCGTATAATCCCTTGCTGAGCATGATCAGCCAAAGGGATAACATTGCCATGGTGGAATTCACCGATTTTGCTTTCAACTTGCAGAATGAACGCGGAGTACCTGTAAAATATATCGAAACAGTTTCTGGTAAAAGGGCCGTGGTGACAACAGTGTATGACCTGCTGATGGCCCAGTTTGGAATTGACCGTGGTCTTGGTGGTCATTATCCGCATGATTACGATGATGACAAAGGAGCTTTTACACCTGCATGGCAGGAGATATTTACCGGCATCGGCCGCAATACGGTATTGCAGTTTGCCCGTGAATGGGGCAGAACAGCCGAAGCAACCAATGGGAAGTGCATGATCATCATTGGTGCCGGAGTCAATCACTGGTATCATCAGAATCTGATTTACCGTGCCGGGATCACTGCCTTGCTGATGACCGGTTGTGTTGGACGTAACGGAGGAGGAATCAACCATTATGTTGGCCAGGAAAAACTGGCGCCGGTGGACTCCTGGAGTTCGATTATGTCGGCTCGCGACTGGAACCCAACGGCACGGTTGCAGCAGGCCCCGATTTGGCATTACATGAACTCCGACCAGTACCGGTACGACGGAAATCAATCCCAGTACAATGCATCCCTCAAAAATGATCTTACCGAACAGCACACGGCTGATTTAATTGTGAAATCGGTAAGAAACGGATGGATGCCTTATTATCCGCAGTTTGATCGCAATAATTTTGAGATAGTGGAAGCTGCTGTTGCCTCCGGTGCGAAATCAGATATTGAGATAAAAGCCTGGATCATCGAAAAACTGAAAAGCAAAGAACTTGCCTATTCCGTGACCGATCCTGATGCTGAGATCAATTTTCCGCGTGTCTGGTTCATCTGGCGTGGCAATGCCATTATGTCGAGTGCGAAGGGTCATGAGTATTTTCTGAAACACTACCTGGGAACACACCACAATTCCATTGCAGAAGAGGTGGCCAAAGGACAGTTGAATGAAGTCAATTGGATGGAAAATGCACCTACAGGCAAAATGGATCTGATTGTAGATCTCAATTTCAGGATGGATACCAGTGCACTTTATTCAGATATCGTGTTGCCATCTGCTTCCTGGTATGAAAAAGCCGACCTCAACAGTACCGACATGCACTCCTTCATCCACCCGCTGTCGGCAGCCATTCCTCCGGTATGGGAATCCCGTAGTGATTGGGCCATCTTCAGGGCTATTGCAAAAATCACCAGTGAAATTGCCTCAATTCACTTAAACAAGCCGATGATGGATGTGGTAAATACACCATTGGCTCATGATTCATCTGCCGAGATCGCACAACCTTTTATCAGAGACTGGGCGAAAGGTGAATGCGAAACTATTCCCGGAAAGACCATGCACAACATGGTAATGGTAGAACGCGATTATACCAAGCTATATGATAAGTTCTGCAGCCTGGGCCCCAACATGAAAACCGGTCCAATCGGGGCGCATGGCAATTCATTTGTTGCCGGAGATGTTTACGATATGCTGGCGGCTGACAAAGACCATCTTCATCTCACAGGCGAAACCTTCTATCCATCGCTGGAGCAGGATGAAGAGGCCATCAATGCCATTCTTCGCATGTCGTCGCTGACAAATGGTGAACTTAGCTTCAGGGCCTATCAGAATGCTGAGAAGAAAACCGGGCTGAAACTAACCGATCTGGCTGAAGGCAGCCGGGACGTGAGGATAACCTATGCTGATCTTCAGGCCCAGCCCCGGCGATACAATAATTCACCCATTTGGTCAGGACTGCTCGACAAGGGCCGTGCTTATGCAGCTTACACCTATAATGTGGAACGACTGGTTCCGTGGAGAACTCTTACGGGAAGACAGCATTTGTATCTTGATCATGAAGGATATATCAAATTCGGTGAAAACCTGCCGACCTATAAACCCTCACCAAAACCTGAAGTCTATGGGGAGTTAAGAAAAACCCTGGTTGGCAAAGATGCCATGGTGCTCAATTATCTGACTCCGCACGGCAAATGGCATATTCATTCTACTTATGGTGATAATTTGCGAATGCTTACGCTGGGCAGGGGCATGGTTCCGGTTTGGCTAAGCGAAGAGGATGCTGCAGAACTTGGCATAAAGGACAACGATTGGGTTGAAATCTATAACGATAACGGAGTTTACAGCGCAAGGGCCTGCGTAAGTGCACGCATTCCCCGGGGACTGTGTTTTGTTTATCATTCGCCTGAGCGAACGTACTCTAAACCAAAATCACAGGTCAGGGGCAACCGTCGTTCCGGCGGACACAACAGCCTTACCCGGGTTCATCTGAAACCCAATAATCTTGTTGGCGGATATGGGCAGTTTACCTACCATTTCAATTATTGGGGACCGGTAGGTGTGAACCGCGATACGTTTGTGGTGATTCGAAAGATGGATAAAGTTGTATTTTAACATTAAATAACCTCACCCCCGGCCCCTCTCCTCAAGGAGAGGGGGCTGCGGTGACTAAAAGTTAAGTATATGGATATCAGGTCACAAATCGCCATGGTTTTTCACCTCGATAAATGCATCGGGTGTCACACTTGTTCCATTGCCTGTAAGAATATCTGGACCGACCGCAAGGGAGCTGAATACATGTGGTGGAACAATGTGGAGACCAAGCCAGGAACCGGTTATCCGAACAAATGGGAGGATCAGTCGGTATATAAAGGAGGCTGGACAAAATCGGATGATGAACTCCGGCTCAAAGGGATGGACCGGAAGTCCACCATGGCCAATATTTTTCACAATCCACACATGCCCGTGATGGATGATTATTACGAGCCTTGGACATACGATTATGCCAATCTGTTTGAGGCTCCTGCAGGTGATGACCAACCTACCGCACGGCCAATTTCACTTGTGACTGGTGAACCCATTGACATTAAAACCGGCCCCAACTGGGATGATGATCTTGGCGGTTCTCCTGACTATGCAAGACAGGATGTGAACATGCATGATCTGACTCCGGCAGAAAAGGAGGCTATGTTTCAGCTTGAACGTATGACCATGTTCTACCTTCCGCGCATTTGCAATCATTGCCTGAATGCGGCTTGTGTGGCAGCCTGCCCTTCAAGAGCCATTTATAAACGTGGTGAAGATGGGATTGTACTGATCAACCAGAATAAATGCCGCTCCTGGCGTATGTGCGTTTCAGCCTGTCCTTATAAAAAGAGTTACTACAATTGGAATAACGGAAAGTCGGAAAAATGTTTGTTATGCTATCCCCGGCTTGAAACTGGCCAGGCCCCGGCTTGCATGCACACCTGTGTTGGACGGATTCGTTATCTCGGCGTGTTGCTTTATGATGCCGACCGCATCAAAGAGATCGCCTCGTGTGATGAAAAGGATCTTGTCGCAAAACAAATGGAAATATACCTCGATCCATTTGATGAGCAGGTACGGCAGGCTGCCCGTGAAAATGGCGTTGCTGAAAGCACACTGGACTCGGCAAGAAAATCACCCGTCTGGAAATTTGTGAAAGAATGGGGCATCGCCCTGCCCCTGCATCCCGAATACCGCACCTTGCCTAATCTGTTCTATGTTCCGCCTTTACTCCCGGCGATTGCCGACACATCCACCGGATCGTACGAAACAACGAGCGCTTCGCTCTGGGGAGGAATTGAAAGCAGCAGGGTTCCGATGCAATATATGGCCAACCTTTTTACTGCCGGGGATACGGAAAAGATCAGGAAGGTATTGAAAAAATTGATGGCTGTGAGGATTCACCGGCGCGGGGTTACTGTAGGTGACCTCCATGAAGATGAGTGTAAGCAAGCCTTTGCAGAAACAGGGCTCACCGCCGATGTGGCTGATGCCATATTTCGCCTGACTTCACTCCCAAAGTTCGGCGAACGGTTTGTGATCCCCGCTGCTCATCGCGAAGAGGCCACGGAGTTATTGGAAAACACCGCAGATATCAAAGGGAATACCGGTTTTGGAACCCTCAATACACCACAAAGAATTTAATCATCATGGTTCAACGATTACAGAAATACAGCATCCTTGCCGGTTTGTTCGACTATCCTGATCAGAAAACAGATGATTTGATTCGACTCACAAACGACATCCTGCATGCTACCTATCCTGCGGCAACAACTATTTTTCTGCAGTTTCAGCAAACCATCCTTGGGATAGATTTGCATAGCAGGGAGGAGTACTTTATCAACACTTTTGAAGTGGAAGCATTAATTTCCATGGACCTGGGGTATATCCTGTTTGGAGAAGACTACAAACGGGGGAATTTCCTGGCCATGATGCAACAGGAACAAATATCAGCTGGTAACGACCTGGGCAGTGAACTGGCCGATCATCTTCCAAATGTAATGCGTTTGCTTCCTTTGATGTCAGAACAAGAGGTTGCTGAAGAACTTGCCTACAGTATCATGCTTCCGGCCATCAGGGAGATATTGAAAAAATTTGAAAATACAGATAATGTTTATCAATATGCTTTTGAAACGGTTTTGAGAGTAATGGAAGCGGATTTCTCAGGGTTGCCGTATGAAACTTACCAGGTGAAACCGGATGTTCAAGGTTGTGCAGGTGATGAATATGCCTGCGGAGCAGACTTCTTACATGAAATTGGCAAACAAAAATTTTAATCTCATGAGCGACATTTTTTTACTCATCGCAATGCCTTACACAGCCCTGATCGTGATGCTGGTCGGATCGGTTTATGTATACAGGACACAGGCATACAAGGTAACCTCCCTGTCAACCCAGTTCCTCGAAAGCCGTGATCTTTTTTTCGGCGGGTTGTTCATGCATTGGGGAATTGTTGCCCTGTTCTTTGGCCACCTGATTGCATTTTTGTTCCCTGCATCGGTCATTGCCTGGAATGGCAACCCTGTGCGACTCATCATTCTTGAAGCTGCAGCGCTGATCTTCGGGATATCCTTCTTTGTCGGCGTAGTGATCCTGATTTTCCGGCGCCTTCGGAATAAACGCCTTCACCGGGGTCGTTCTGCTTACCCAGGCTGTGACCGGGATTTGGATTGCCCTGACCTATCGCTGGGGCTCGGCGTGGTTTGCATCAGTGCTTACGCCTTATGTCCGTTCATTATTTTTGATGAACCCTGATCTGGCAGCGGTTTCGGCTTTGCCCCTGATCATTAAAATTCATATTTCAACCGCATTTCTGCTCATCGGACTGATCCCCTTCAGCAGGTTCATGCATTTCCTGGTCTTTCCTGTAAAATACTTCTGGCGGCCTTTCCAGGTGGTGATCTGGAACCGTGACCGGAAACTGATGCGAAACTCAACCGCCATGACTCCTGAAGTAAAATCCAGGAACAACTGATAATTCAGGATAGCAAATCCAAATTAACCATCTAAAATAACCGGTCATGCAACATATTGTTACCCCAAAATCTCACAGAATGTTATTTTTCAATACCCTGGCATTTACAGTTTGCTTTGCGGTATGGACGTTTAATGGGGTGATGATCACCTTCCTCGTTGACAACGGTCTGTACAATTTCACACTCGTACAGGTGGGTTGGTTGATCGGGATCCCGGTGCTTACGGGATCAATTTTCAGACTTCCAATGGGCATCTTAACCGATAAATATGGAGGTAAATGGGTGTTCGGACTGTTGCTGCTTTTCTGTGCCATTCCGATGTATCTCTTTTCATTGGCTGATAGTTTTTGGGGCTTTATGGCATGCAGTTTTGGATTTGGCATGGCCGGAACCGGATTTGCAGTGGGCATCGCCAATACTTCGGTATGGTACCCAAAAGAGTGGCAGGGGAGGGCATTGGGAATCTTCGGAGTTGGCAATGCCGGTGCAGCCGTGACTACCCTCCTGGCGCCTTCGCTTTTGAATTATTTTACCGGCGGAAATGCAATGGATCATTGGAGGATTCTACCGGTCATCTATGCCTCTTTTGAAAAGTGTGATGGTCTGGCGTTTCGGCCTCTACTACTTCCTGGTCTTCGGCGGATTTGTCGCTATTTCCCAATGGCTGGTTCCCTATTTCGTCAATGTCTATGCTACTTCACTGGTGATGGCAGGTTTACTGGCTTCATTGTTCAGCCTGCCTTCGGGTGTTATCCGTGCCCTGGGAGGCTGGATGGCCGACATGTGGGGTGCGCGCAGCGTCATGCTTTGGGTGTTCGGCATCTCTATCGCAACCTGTTTCCTTTTGATGGTGCCCAGGATGGAAATATTTTCGCCAGGGAAGGCAATCACTGCTGCAAAAAAAGGTACTGTCAGTTTTGTGTCCGACTCCCTGATAAAAGTCGATGGAATTTCTTATCCGGTCATACATAAGCATGAAACAGTTGCAAACTTAGATGAATCAGGGTTACTAATATTACCGACCAAGGATTCTTGGCAGAAACCTGCTGTTAAGGAAGGTGACCAGGTGAAAAAGAAGCAACTGCTGGCCAGGGGAATTACCAAGATTTACTTCCAGGCCAACATGTGGATATTTGCGATCCTTGTATTTGTTGTGGGTATTGCCTGGGGAATTGGCAAAGCCGGAGTTTACCGGTTCATTCCCGATTACTTCCCAAACCAGGTTGGCGTCGTGGGAGGCATGGTAGGGGTGATCGGCGGACTGGGTGGATTTTTCTTCCCTATCATTTTTGGATATTTATTGGAATGGACCGGTCTATGGACCAGTTCCTGGATGCTACTGTTCATCATTTCGGTGATCTGCCTCTGGTGGATGCGGACAATCATCTCCAGGATGATGAAACGGGCAGCCCCTGAATTTTCAAACCGCGTCGATCACAAACCGCAAACAAACCATAAAGAACAATAATATGAAATCAAGAACAATAGAACAGTGGAATTCTGAAGATCAGGGTTTCTGGGAAAAAACCGGAAAGAAAATTGCCAACAGAAACTTGTGGATTTCTATCCCTGCTTTATTGCTGGCATTCTCGGTCTGGATGATGTGGAGCATCATCATCGTCCAGATGGAGCGGCTTGGCTTCAGGTTCAGCAGTGACCCTGCTGTCAACAAAGCCATGCTTTATTCTTTGCCCGCCATTGCCGGGCTTGCCGGTGCCACGCTGCGCATCCCGAACTCCTTTCTCATTGCCATCGGAGGCGGGCGGAATGTGATCTTTATCAATACCCTGGTACTGTTGATCCCGTCTATTGGGGCAGGGATTGCCTTACAGGATATGCAGACTCCTTACCTGATGTTTGCTTTTCTTGCGGCGACATCCGGTTTTGGTGGTGGGAATTTTGCCTCGTCCATGTCGAACATTAACCATTTCTTTCCAAAAAAGATGGCAGGAACTGCACTTGGTTTGAATGCCGGCCTTGGAAACCTTGGAGTCAGCCTGATGCAATGGCTTTTACCTGTGACCATGGGATTTGCATTATTCGGCACATTGGGAGGAGATGGGATGCCAAACCCGAATCCATCTGGAGGACAAGGGGCCGGTACACTTGTATTCATACACAATTGCGGTTGGACATGGGTGCCCCTGATCATTATAGTCATCATTGCTGTCTGGTTTGGAATGAACAACCTTAAATCAGGATCCCCATACCTGAAATCGGATCTTCAAGGAATATTACGATCACTCTACCTGGTTTTTCTGGGGGTGGTGGCTACTGCTCTCGGGATTTACCTGCTGATTTTTCTGAAACTAAGCATGTGGATCGTCTTACCTGTGACCATCATCCTTACGCTTGCATTGTTGAAATTCCTTGCCCCTGGAGAGATCAAGGGTAGCCTGGATAACCAGTTCAAGATTTTCAGCAATAAACACAACTGGATCATGACCATCCTATATGTCATGACCTTCGGATCATTTATTGGCTTCGCGGGAGCCTTCCCAAAGCTGATTCAGGATGTTTTTGGGTACCTTCCCAATGGAGATGTCAACCCCAATGCGCCCAATCCAATGGCCTGGGCCTGGATCGGGCCGTTCCTTGGGGCTGTGATCCGTCCTGTGGGTGGCTGGCTTTCTGATAAAATCAACAGTGGGTCGAAAGTCACCCAATGGTCAACTTTGCTTCAAATCGTGGCCGCTTCCGGGGTTGCTTATTTTATCATCCAAGCCCGGCAAAATTCATTGCCTGAAGCTTACTGGTTGCCATTCTTTATTTCATTCCTGCTTCTTTTTATCGGTGCCGGACTTGGTAATGGATCAACATTCAGGAGCATCCCGTATATATTCAGCAGGGAACTTGCAGGCCCGGTACTGGGATGGACCTCTGCCATTGCCGCGTATGGTGCATTCATCATCCCGAAAGTATTTGGTCAGCAAATTCAGCATAAAACACCGGAGTATGCCATGTATGGCTTTACGGTTTATTACATTCTTTGCCTTGTTTTGAACTGGTGGTATTACGACCGAAAAAACTCAGGGATTAAATGTTGAACAACATGGATTACAAAGTGAATTATGATAAAGTGGTGTCCGACCTCCTTCGGCCTATCTATATCACCCGGTCATTTAAAAGATGGTTTGTATTCCTGGTTGTAGGTTTGGCCATCAGCATATTCGCCTATACACTTCAGATAAAACTGGGATTGGGTGTTACAGGATTAAGGGATGTCACCACCTGGGGGATGTACATCAGCAATTTTGTCTTTTTTGTTGCTACAAGCCTGGTTGGAATGCTCATTACCGCAGTACTTGGTTTACTTGGTATTAAATGGGCAGCACCGCTTACCCGCATTGCAGAAATTATTGCCCTGGCTTTTGCAGCAGTGGCCGGGTTGGTGATCATCATCGACATGGGGCGGCCCGATCGCCTGCTGAATGTCTTCATCTACGGTCGTTTTCAATCGCCCATTCTATGGGATTTAACGGTCGTCATAACTTATACCGTTATAAGTGCACTATTGCTCTATCTTCCCTTAATCCCCGACCTGAAAATATGCGCCGAACGATTGGAGAAAGGACATCCACTGCAAAGAAAGCTATACCAAATTCTTTCACTCGGTTGGAGTGATCATCCTGAACAGGTTAAAATCATTCAACGTGGAATCCGGATCCTCTCCATTCTGATCATTCCAATTGCACTTGCGATCCACACGGTCACATCGTGGCTCTTTGCTGTGACTATGCGCCCGGGATGGGACAGTTCCATCTTCGGCCC
>JAPLDF010000063.1 GCA_026391835.1 Bacteroidota bacterium | reverse complement strand
GCAAATCGTATCCGACAATGTTTGTACATTGGGAATATGGCTGGTTACCATAAGATTGTTATGAAGAGCCGTATGATGGGAGACTATCAAGTACGGTTCTGTGAGAGGCTGGGGGTGAAACTCCCCCGGCCTACTCGACAATGTCAGCCTCATATTTTTCTGCCATCTCCCGGCTCATAATATCCCGGAAGGATTTGCCAACCATTGCATCCACACTCGATTGGTAAAAATCGGCACTTTTCTGGTTCGCATAAATATAAAACCCGTCCTGATCCAGGACGGATATCATATCATTGACATTTTCGGCCATGACCTTGTACCGGTTCTCCATCTTGTTATGCCTGTGAAGAAGGTTGTTGTGACGGTCGAGTATTTCGTGAAAATTTTTATCCTTATAATGTATCAAATTGGCATGTTCGACATTGTCAATCAGCTCCTTGCTTAACTCTTTTGTCAGTTTTGCTATCTTATTCTTTAACCCGGCGTTTTCACGGAGGAGCTTTTTGATTGTTTGCTGGTCAGTCATAATAATGCCGGTGTCGTGAGAATCGATCATCCAAAAATAAATACTAGGATTAGAACTGCCAAATATTTTTGTATATAATCGTCTATTTTGCAGTATTTTGATTTTCCAGGTTGCCTTTAAGGAACATGACACCGTCATTTGTCAGTGTTCCACCATCGGATATGGTCATGTTTCCAAAAACAGTAATTTCCGAACCGGTGATGAATGAAATGGTTGCCCCACCGTCGATGCTGATATTGTTGCATACCATACCTGTGCCAGTCACCTCGCAGGTGTATATCGTTCCCGAAGGGATAATCACATTGTCAGATATACCCGGAACACCGGCTGGGGTCCAGTTTGAACCATTGCTCCAGTCCGATGAAATCGTCCCGTTCCAGGTTTTAGCGGGCGTCATTGCGTTTTCATAAGCCCCGATGGACGGATGTGCAGGATCCCTGGGTGAATTGGTGATATCCGTGCTGATCCCGGCTACCGGAGTGCCGGCTCCAAGTGCGGGAGAGTCTGCCCGGGGAGCCAGGTTGGCCGGAGAATTAAATAAAGGATCGGCCGACAGGGTTGCCGGATCCTGCAGCGTTGAAGCCCTCCATTGATAAATGTCATTATGATTGGTACCGTTGAAGTAACCGATGTGTCCAACAGCCGTTCCTGAAACAGAATCGAGCATCAGGTTGTAATCGAGCGTGCTGCCTGCGTATGAATTCAAATTTGCATAATGGGCGTAATGGTGGTTCACGCCCGAAGGGTTGTAGCTGTTTATGTAAAAAATGTTGTTTTTTACGTCAATGTTTGGGGCATAGGTGGAGTTGACCCCCTGGCCGTTTGAAAAACAGGCCGACATGCTGCCATTTGAAGAACCGCTTTTATTGAGTTGCCCTGAGAGATATACAGAGTTGTAGTAATATTTATCGCCCCATCCTTTGGCATTGTGTATGCCGACAACATTGTAGTAGGATGTTTCACCATTGGATGTAAGATCGTAAATAACATTGTTGGCATAGGTGTTTTCTGAAGGATTGACCGCTGTATTGAATGCAGGGGTGATCTGGTAAATGCCGTCAACGTACCACGACGCCTGGTAGAGTGCCTGCCTGAGGTTATGAATCCTGTTGGCTGAAATCAACATGTTTTTTGAGTTTGACAGGTATATCCCGGCGACATAGTTGTACTGGCTGTTGTAAATAATATTCTGGATATGGTTGCCGGTGATGGCGCCGGCATGCTGATTTTCAATAAAAATTCCCTGGTTTGTAAATCCTTCGCCTGCAACATCGTTGCCAAGCTGGTTGTTCCTGACGGCCACCCCTTCGTCAGGTTCGGATGGCGATTTCCCCAGGGCAACAATCCCGTTTCTTGCATAATAGATGTTGTTATTTTCGAAGGTGTTGTACGAATTTGGCGATAGGGCATAATAATAGGACTCTATTGCTTCGGTTCCGCCCGAAAAGATGCCGGCATAATTATAGGTTGTAGAACCGGATCCGCGGATGACACAATTTTTGACGGTATTGTGTGTGGCCCCGTCGATGTCGGTGGCGCTGGCAATCCATACCACCGCAGCATAAATACCCTCGTATACGAGTGACAGTGTCAGGTCTTTCGACGAAGACCCGTTGTTTGAGCCGTCGAGTGTAAAATAGTCGGCGCCATTGATTTTAATAATACAGGAACCGTTGTATGCATAAATAGTGGGAGTGGAGAGCGGGCCGGGTTTCAGGGTGATGGTATTCGCCGGGCCGGATCCCACGACAGGTTCAAGGTGAACCGGGAACGCATTTTCTTCATTCCAGCGATAGGAGGTGTCGATAACGAAACTGACAGGGCCGGTGATCTCTTTCCCGGCACTGATATAGGCGACGGCGGATGCGCCGCTTCCGGTTCCGGT
Source organism: Bacteroidota bacterium (assembly GCA_026391835.1). Taxonomy (GTDB): domain Bacteria; phylum Bacteroidota; class Bacteroidia; order Bacteroidales; family FEN-979; genus CAIVAT01. Next base: position 25,628 of record JAPLDF010000063.1, on the reverse strand, counting down.
TATTTCAACAGTGGGCGCCATGTAAAACCCATCACCATTATTGGTAACCTGTATTTCAGTGATCACGCCATTTTCATCGGTGATGGCCATTGCAGAAGCGCCGGACCCTCCACCACCCGTCAGCGTTACAGAAGGCGAATAGTATCCGATTCCGCCATCTGTGACGACAATGTGATCCACCACGTTGTTTACATCAGCAAAAGCCTGTGTAATATCAACATAGGTGCAACCTTCTGAAGGAGTGTTCCCTGTGCCGCCAACCAGGTAGTTGCCGGCAGGAAGGGTGCCGACAATCCGGTAGGCATAAGGCGTTGAAGGCGGTGCAGAGCATGAGGGAGGGTTGGCTGCAAGGCCCCCGGCGCCTGCCGCCGGACTGACCGTAACATTGGGGTACATAAATCCGTCCTGGGCACAGACATAATAATATACAACATCGCTGAGCACCACTCCGTTTCCGAAAGTAAAACCATACTGGTTGGTGCCGGTCAGTGATCCGACGGCGCTGTTCCAGGCCGGTGCATCATTGATCTTCCAGTACAATACGGGCAATCCCGGAACCGACGCGGGAATTCCGGATGTTGCATCGGAAATGTCAGCAATGATCGTCCTGGGCCCGGTGGATGAGGTGTTTTTCAACGGGAGGTAACTGATTACGGGAGGCAAAAGGTCGTTGCGGAGCCCGCCGAATTCATCGGCGCCAACGTCGGGAGCAGTGGCATGAAAGGTGGGATGATCCGGATAACCGGCATTGGGGTACCGGCTGTCGCCATCAAAATCGTTGGTGAGGTTTGGAACAGCAACAGTTATCCCCCCGCTTTCGCAAAAAGTCGGGATGGTTGCCTTGATATGCAGATCATAGGGGGGCAAGGTGTCATTCTGGAAAGCAGTTTCTTCGCTAAAGGACTGGGAATCCCTCGGGCTGACTCTTGTCATGTATGTTTCAATCGTCTGGTCCGACTGGGTTCCATTATAGTAAATCAGGTTCCTGGCGCCGGGAATGCCTGCATAAAAATTGTTGTTGTCTGAACTGGATGAATAGGTTGTCAGGCTTGTTGAACTGCGCATGTAGCAGACTGTCCTTCCTGTGGCCCCGGGCGTGGAAATATTGATAAAGATGTTGTTGCGAAGCGTAAGGGTTGGTGTGGTTGAACAATATACGGCAACAGTTCCGAATGTACTCCCTGTGCTTGATGCATTGAGAAAAACTGTATTGTAGCTGACATTGAATCCTGCTGCGGCCGAAAGATAAAGTCCTGCGACGGCGGGATTTTTTGTAGAGAGGTTTGCTTTCAGGTCGGAAATGAAATTGTTCTGAATTGTTGCATTAACCCCTGTGCCACCCTGGAGATAGATGCCATAAACAAGGGAGTTTGTGCTGGCGCCGTTGTTGCTTGCAAGGTTGTATAGATTATTCCTTTCGACATTCCAGTTCCATGTCCCTGAGGCTGATGCGGATATTCCGTACACCCAGTTCCCGTTTGAACTGCAGTTGTACAGCGAATTTAAATAAATGGAGGTTTCTGTGTATCCACCGCCGATAATTCCGTAAAGCTTGCTGGAATTGGTAAGGGCAAGGTTTGAAATGTCATTGTTGTAGATATTGAGGCTTCCTGTCGTCACGGCAGGGTGGGCGTAAATAGCCTGCAGAGTGCCGGTCCCGGTGGCCCCGTTTATCGTGTTGTTGTAGATATTCACGGTGTTGGCATTCGAAGAATAGTAGATGATATTAATTATCCCGGAAGCCGCACAATTGGTGAGAATATTGTCGTGGATGGCAATCGTATTCGACGTACCGCCCGTGCCTGCTTCGCAATTGATGCCATACACGGCGCCTGTGGAAGAGTTCCCCGGGGCTGTGATTGTGTTGTAGGCAATTTCGCCGCTGGCGGTGTTTGCCGTGCCAAATGAGATGGCATAGAGGGCAGAAGCTGAGGTTGTTCCGCCGTTGATCGTATTGTTGAATATTTTCAGGTTGTGCTGATATTCACACGAAATACAGAAACAGGTGGAACTCAGCCCCCCGTAATTGGTGATTGTGTTCGCACCGTCGGTGCCAATCTCATTGTTCTGATCATAAAGTGTGTATGGAGCAGGTGCGTTATAGCCATGGAGTTGTATCCCGGAATAGACGTTGGAAATGTAATTGGAATAAAATTTACAATTGTTGCAGGCATCCCCGGCGGATGTGATTGGCAGGGATGTATTGGATTCAACAACATGGTTCCCGGAGTAGATCCCTACTGAATTCGGATTTAATTTATTCAGGCTGATGGTGCAGTTTTTAATTACCACGTGCTGGCAGCCATCATATGGTGCAGTACCTTGCTTTTTAAGCAGGGCATACCCCCATTCAAACCGTTTCGCGTTGGTATTGTTGGCAGCGTTATCCTGCAGGTCGATCCCGTCAAAAACAATGTAATCGCCTCCAGCGATCCTGACAATGCCATCATTGACAGTTGATGTTGCCGTGGTACATGAGGTAATCCTTGGGTTTAACCCTGATCCCGTTGCTTTTTTGAAAATGATTGAATCAGCGGCTGTACCAGTAGCCGTAATCACCCCGGCAGCGGGGTTGGCAAGGGTTTCGGCATGGTTGAGAGCAACAATGAAGGTTACGCCTCCTGATCCTACCCCTGCGGTATTCAGTGCAGCAATGGCCGCCTGGATGGTCGCGTAGTTGCCGGGGATGGTCTTGATTCCTGCCAGTGGCTGGGCATTGGCCAACCCTGCGATTATCAGCATGAAACTGGTAAGGAGTTGTTTTTTCATGGGTCAGGTTTTTGTGGTTGAAAAGTATCGGTCAATTCGTGTATAAAGCACTGGTTCCTCCATCTGATCACTCCCGTATCAATGTAACCCCATTTACAGTCAATTGTATCCCATCCGCCACATTTAGCCGCGCACCTCCCTGGATAATAAGGTCTTTGCACGACTGGCCATCAAGGTTTACATGTGGTTCAAAGGCAGTTCCGGGGGGAATGACCACTGAATTGCCCTGCCCGGGAACTACCGGTGGGGACCAGTTGGCAGCATTGTTCCAGTCGGCAGAAACGATGCCGGTCCATGTAAGCAGGCCGGACTGAATCCCGCCAAACTCATCGGCGCCGACATCGGGTGCAGTGGCAGGGCAGGAGGGATTTTCGGCATATCCACTCTCCGGGTAGCGGGAATCGCCCTCCCAATCGACATTTCCACCCGCGGCTGTAATTCTGGTTCCCCCGCTTTCACACCCGGTCGGGGAGGAGGTGCCCAGATGCAGATCGTAGGGAGGTACATCTTTTTCCAGGAATGGCGGGTTTTCGGAAAATGACAATGCGTCCCTCGGGCTTACCCTGGCCTGGTAGGCTGCCATTGTAGAATCGGTGTTGGTGCCATCCCAGAATATTACGTTATATGCCCCTGGCGTGCCGGCATAGAAGCAATTGTTGTTGGAGCTGGCAGAATAATTAGCCAGTGTTATTGCTGTCCTCGTATAGGCACAGGTATAGGCGTTGCCTGCGAGGTGAACCGGTGTTGAAAGGTTTACGACCAGGTTGTTGCGCAGATCAACTGCCGGAGATGCACTTGCCACAATGCCCGTGGAGCCAAACTGCGTGGTTGAAGTGCTTGATGCTTTGAGAAAGATGGTGTTATAGAATAAATTCAGGGTTCCTCCTCCTTCAAGGTAGATACCCTTGATTGCTGAACCATAATAGGATTGAGGAGCTGTTAAATCCGATATCAGATTATTAACCACACTGACTGTTGTACCTGATTGAATATGGATGCCGTAACTCATTGCATTTGAACTGTCTGCTTCCAGGTTGTAAATTTCGTTTTTACTGATCGAAACCGCATTTCCCCCAAAAGTCTTGATCGCTGTAACAGTTCCCCCGCCTTTGGATGATAGTTTAAATGAATGGATGGTATTCGAAGAGATGTTCTTGACGGAGGCACCGGCCGATTTGGTAAAGATCCCGTAAACACCGGAGTTGTTTGCTGTTGCAGTTCCGCCCACCGATAAATCATGAATGTTGTTGTTGCAATAGTCTTCCTGGGTGGGGCTTTCATAATTATAATACCCGTAAATGACAGCAGGATACCCTCCCGTGCCGGAAGAACCGGGGATGGAATTGTTGTAAATGGCATTGTCATGTACTGTAATGATACAGGTCTTTGCGAAGATGCAGTACATGTTCCCCTGTCCGCCCGATTTCTGGTTATGGTGAATATCATTTCCATAGATGTTCAGGTAAGTCACCTGCTCGCCCATTCCTTCGATGCCGTAAAAATCCCCGGTACCCGAAATGACATTGTTGAAAATGTGGTTGTTGTAAATATTGGCATTTGTGATATGTGAAACTTGTGATATCCCATAAAAAGAGCCGGGAGTAGTGGAAACGGAAAAACTGCAGTCGTGGATGTTGTTGTCATGGATGTTGATGGTGTTGCCGGAGACCGAACCGCCAAATCCTGCATAAATCGCTTTAATTGGTTGAAAAGTGGAAGCGCTTGAAACGGAAATATCATTGTTGAATATATCTGCACTGGCGTTGTAGGAACCACCGAGGTATATTCCGTAAACAAAACTGGTGCTGCCTCCCCCCCCGCTGATCACGTTGTTGCCAACCTGCAGGAATTCCTGGTAATTGGCGAAGATCCCGTACGGATATGTTGAATAACCGCCATAGTTGCTGATGATATTTGCTCCGTCAACACCAATCCTGTTATAATGGTCGTAGAGTGTATAAGGCCCCGGATATGGATGTGCGTATCCATAGAGGTGAATTCCCTCGTATACGTTTGAAATGTTGTTGCCATAGATCCGGGTATTGTTCATGGCATCTGTGGTGGCAGTAATTGCCAGGTAAGTGGTGCCCGTTGCAATATGGTTTCCTGAGTAGATGCCCACCGACCTGTAGTTGGTTTTATTGAGCGTTATGTTACAGTTTTTAATAACCACGTACTGGCACCCGTCGAAAGGTGCTGTACTCTGCTTTTTGACCAGGGCATAGCCCCATTCCATCATTTTGGTGATATTGCCGTTGAGCGGATTTTCTGCAAGGTCTATTCCATCGAATGTAATATAATCACCGCCGGCAATAATGATCATGCCATCAACGTACAGGGACACACCCGGTGTGAATGCGGTGATTTTGGGGTTGTTCCCTGTTGTGGAAGGGTCTTTACGGAATATGATCGTGTCGGAGGCTGTTCCCGTTGCCGTGATTAATCCTGAACTGCCCGTGGCAAGCGTCTCGGTATGGTTGGCTGCAACGTTAAAAATCACGCCTCCTCTGCCCACACCCCTGGTGTTCATATCTGCAATGGCAAGTTGAATGGTGGCATAATCGCCGGGGATGCTTTTTGACCCGGTCAGCGGCTGGCCATACCCGATCATCAAGGAAACACAGGCAGTCAATAAAATAAAGAACCTTTTCATGAATTTTCCTGTTTCACAGTGTTATACACCAATAATGGAGAAAAAGAAATTTATTTCATCCAAATATAAGCAGTGTTAATAAATTAACCAAATATATTTCGATTTAATTATACCTTATTTTACCATATTCATTCTGCATGGCAGCACTTTGTTGCTGATAATCGAGTGATGGCGGGTTCCTGAATAAAAAAATATGCTACATTTATCGAAAATTTGATTCAAAATGGAAAAATTCACAACTCCTTCCGACGACAGCTACCATATTGGTAAAAGTCTTGAGGTGATCATCAAGGTAGGTCTTGTTCTCGGGCTCATAACCTGGTGTTTCATCATACTGAAACCATTTTTAATGATCACCCTGTGGGGTGTCATCATTGCGATCGCTGTCTACCCGATGTATAAACATCTGAAGGCACTGCTGGGTAACCGGGGGAAACTTGCCTCCGTGCTGATTACCCTGTTTATGCTATCGCTGATAATGCTCCCTGTCATCCTGTTCGGCAGTTCGCTGGCTGATGCCGTGGTTTATGTAAAGGATTCCCTGAGTGCAGGCAGGAGCCTGGTTCCGCCACCGGTGGAAACAGTAAAATCCTGGCCGCTCATCGGACCGAAGGTGTTTGATATCTGGCAGCATGCATCTCAAAACCTTTCGGAGGTGGCCATTGAGTATAAGTCAGAACTGATGACCGGTCTAACCTGGTTTCTCTCCATGCTGACCAATGCCGGGTTAGGGGTGTTGATGTTCCTTGTTTCCGTGATCATTTCGGGGGCATTTTTGGTTTTTGCGGATTCCGGGACAGATGCCTCCCACAGGATTGCTGTCCGGCTGATGGGGGAGCGGGGAATTGAGACTGTTGCCAATGCCGAAATAACCATTCGGAATGTTGCGCGCGGCATACTCGGGGTGGCCTTCATACAGGCCTTCCTTGCCGGGATCGGTTTCCTGGTTGCAGGTATACCGGGCGCAGGTTTGTGGGCGTTGATCAGTTTCGTGCTGGCCATCGTTCAGATCGGGATTGGACCTGTTGTGATAGGTGTTTTAATCTTTGCATTTCTGAAACTCAGCACAATGACTGCGATTCTTCTGACGGTTTGGTGTGCCCCGTTGCTGGTGATTGACAATGTGCTGAAGCCGCTGTTGCTTGGACGGGGTGCACCTGTTCCGATGCTGGTGATCTTCCTGGGCGCCATCGGTGGCTTTATCAGTTTTGGCATCATCGGTCTTTTTGTGGGTGCTGTCGTGCTTTCGCTGGGGTACAATCTTTTTATCCTGTGGCTCGGGGAATCGAAATGAATTGAACCTTCCACCGGGGATTTATCCCATTCAAAATGTTTTTGCTACCTTGCGCCTGCTAAAATAAACAGTCCGGCCATTACCGGAGCACGCAACCGAGAGATGATCCGATGAAATTGAGAACTGCCCTTGCGCTATTTCTGATAATTGTTTTTTGCCGGATATCAATTGCCCAGCATGCCGGATACAAACTCTACACCGTCGCCGATGGACTGGTTCAGTCGGAGGTGACTGCCATCCACCAGGACAGGAAAGGATTTATCTGGGTTGGCACGAAAAGTGGTATCAGCAGGTTTGACGGGCATTCCTTTACGACAGTATGCGATACCAATGGAGTATCAAGGGCATGGGTTTACAAAATTGAAAACCTGGACGACAGCACGGTTTGGTTCCTGACGTCAAAGGGCTGTTTGCTATACAGCTACAAACCATACACGGCCTCCATCGTGAGTTATCCTGTCGATGGCGGCTTTGAAGGTTCGTGGATCCAGGATGGCAAGGCGTTTTTTGTCACTGCCACGCAGCAGGTTTTCCAGGTGGACCATCATGGGATTAAAATGGTAAAAAATGCTCTTTTTGACAAGATAAAAAGTATGTCGGACAAGGGATGGAACAACCTCACTTATTCGAAACATGATGGCAACTTTTATTTCAGGACAAATCAGGGAAAACTTGCATGCGTTACCGGTAAAAAAATCATCATACTCAGGAGTGATTCATTCGGAACCCTGTTGACAGGAAATGACGACCGCGTCTATTTTTTAAGCCCGGACATGGTTTTATTGCAAAATCTGTATAAAAAACCAACCCGGTACTGGGAGAATTTCCACGGGCTTTTACGGCAACCAGCACGACTGTATCGGCTCAATGACACTGTTATTTTACCTGTGGCTGATTTTGGCATGAAACCTGAAAACATGGAGAGCCGGCTCCTTGTCAGGAATGCAGACACCCTTTATTATTCATCACCTTCTGCACCAATACTGAAGTGCTGCATCAGAGGAAAAATAACTGAATATAATTTGCCCTTTACTTCCATCATTCCCCTTCTGCTTGACAGGGAACAAAATCTCTGGCTGGGCTCATCTCTGGGCCTGGTCAGAATGGCACCATTAGCCTTCACCCACTTCAACGAAAGCGATGGACTATATAAAAACACGCAGTTTGTCGGCGAGGATAAAAATCACTGCATCATTACCGGGGGGTGGGATGACGGCATTCAAAAACTGGAAGGTAGCCGTTTTACAGATATTCCTGTACCTGCTTATTACGGTTCCGGCGTGCAATGGCACATTTACCCCCACTGTGGCAACGACAGCAAGGGCAACCTGCTTATCAGCATCAATCCATATTGTATGATCAGCTGGAATGGGAAGAAACTCGAAAACATTCCGGGTTTGCCGGTTGCCGCATCCCTTTCATTTTATGAAGACAGACAGCAAAATACATTTTTTTATGGGACAAATCTTGGTTTACTGAGACAAAAGGGATCGGTAACCGACTATGCCATGATGCAGATTTCGCCAGGAAATAAAGGGAATAAAGTAGTTTCCATGCTGATGGATAAAACCGGCCGGTTGCTCCTGGGCGGGTTCAAAGGACTTTCTTTTCTTGATGGTGACAAGGTGACTCATCTTCCCACCAAAGAGTTTCCTTATAAGGAGGGAGCCAATGCCATGGTGAAGGATAAACGTGGAAACATCTGGATAGGGAGTACTGACGGCCTGTGGATGTTCGACATGGTAAAGTTTCGCAAAATCACCAATCCATGGTTCAATGAGATGGTGGTAAGTCTTTGTCTCATCGATTCTTCAAAATTGTTTATCGGCGGACTGCATGGCATTGGTTTCTTAGACCTGGATGTGTTTTTCATGAAGGATACAGCGGTCATCAGGTATTTCAATGCCGACAACGGATTTGCAGGCAATGAATGTCAGCAGAATGCCGTATGCTACGACAGCCACGGCATACTGTGGGTAGCTACAACCGACAACCTTCAGCGGATTGATCTTGGGAACCTCCCTTTGCCACTGGCAAGTACCCGTGTTTATATCGAAAAGATAAGCCAGCTGGATGAAACAATGAAGTTGATTCCCCTTGTCGTCTCATCTGTTTCATCAGGCTGGCTGGAACTTAGCCACGACAAGCATAATATCCGGTTTGATTTCACTTCACCCGTGTTCCGCGGGGCAAGTTTTGTAAAGTTTAGGTATTGGCTTCAGGGGCAGGATAAGAATTGGTCGCAGCCCACCTCCGAAAGGTATGCCGTTTACACGAACCTGTCGCCGGGAAAATATGTGTTTAAGGTAATCGCATGCAACGATTCCGGGAACTGGTCAGCATCACCTGCCAGCTTTGAAATCCTTATCCGTCCGGCATTCTGGCAAACCTGGTGGTTTTTACTGTTGTTTGTGATGGTGCTGGCAGGCTTCTTTTTCTGGATGGGGACCCTGGTAATGGGGATCAGGAAACGGCAGATGCAGGAAAAACTCGAATCTGAAAAGAAGATCGCGGAGTTGCAACTGATCTCCATCCGCAACCAGATCGATCCCCACTTCACCTTCAACGCCATGAATTCCATCGCTTCGGTCATCCTGAAGGAGGAAAAGGAAAAGGCCTATAGTTTCTTTGTGAAACTGTCTAACTTGATCAGGCAGGTACTGACTTCAGGGGATAAAGTAACACGCACCCTTGCCGAAGAACTGGTATTTGTTCAGAATTATCTTGAGATCGAAAAGCTGAGGTTTGGTGATTCATTTCAGTTCAGGATTAATATCATTCAGCCAGTCAACCTGGAGCAGGAGGTGCCCAAGATGGTGATCCAGACATATGCTGAGAATGCCCTCAAGCACGGACTATTGAACAAAAAAGATGGCAATGGCGAACTTGTAATTACGATCGGTGAGGAAGGAAATAATTTGCACCTTGAGATCGAAGACAATGGAATCGGCCGTGAACAGGCAAGGCTGATCGGCCAGAAGTCAACCGGAAGAGGAATGATGATCCTGAATTTTTATTACGATTTTTTCGACCGCTACAATGAACACAAGATCATACACGAGGTGACCGATCTTTTTACCGAACACAACAAACCCGCAGGAACAAAGGTTACCGTGATCATCCCGACAGGCTTCAATTATAAAATTACGGCGAATGACCCCAGCTGATAACATCAGGACCATTCTGATAGACGATGAGGCCCAGGCCCGCGACGTATTGTCGATCCTGCTCCTCAAACATCCCGAGGTTGCCATTGTGGCCGTGGCCAACGATGCCGATGCCGGATTGGAGCAGATTGTAAAACATCGCCCTGACCTGGTGTTCCTCGACATACAAATGCCACGGAAAACCGGGTTTGACCTTATTGCTGAACTTCGCAGCCTCAACCTTCAAACAGCGGTCGTATTCGTGACCGCTTATGACGAATATGCGATCAGGGCATTCAAGGTGGCTGCCTTTGATTACCTGCTCAAACCGATTGACCCGTTTGCCCTTTCAGATACCCTGAGACGCTATACGGCCATGCGTTCCGTTGCCGATTTTAATCAAAAAGTCGACCACCTGCTGCACCATCTTCATCATGACGACCGCATCAGGATGAACACCCGAGCAGGGTTCCTGCTGATCGATCCTATGGAGATACTCTATGCCACCGCTGATGGCAACTATACCGTGATCCACTTTTCAGCACTGCAGTCGGAGGTGGTTACCATGAATATCGGGACACTGTTTGAACTTCTACCGGCAGGGCATTTTTCCCGCATATCGCGCTCTGCCATGATCAACAGGTCATTCCTTTACCGCGTCGACCGGAAAAAGCGGATCTGTGAACTACGGAAAGACGGGGCCAATACCCAGCTGGATGTCTCCGCGGGTTTCATCCGGAAGTTGGAGTGATAAGCATCCGGCACCATGCAATAGTGTGCCCCCACTTTGATCACTTTATACAGAAACTCACGGGGTTTATACAATAACTCCCACTGTAATTGGAAATGACCGGGATTATACTTACCCTTGCGTAAAACTCATCCATCCCCGGTCCAATGAAAAAAATCCTCTTAGCAGTCCTGATCATGATTGCCGGTTGTTCGCTGTCTGCGCAAATCATCTATGTCACACCCAATGGCGCCGGGCTGAACAATGGATCTTCCTGGGAAAATGCACTCGGTGGCAACACACCTTCCGGCAGCGGGTACACAGGGCTGGCTGATTCGATGCGGCTGGCAACTTCAGGTAAACAATTCTGGATCGCTGAAGGAATCTACAAAGTCTGCGTCGACAATGACCGGGAGAAGTCCTTCGAATTGGGTCAGAATATCCGGTTGTACGGTGGCTTTGCCGGGACGGAAACCGATACCCTCCAGAGGAATCTCCCGCTGCACACAACTGTTTTCAGCGGGGATATCGGCGTGCAGGGCGACAGTACGGATAATACGAAGATTATTCTGAAAACCATTTCAGTTCCATGGACAATCTATTCATATATTGACGGAATTGACTTTCTCCGTGCATATAATTCTCTCTCCAATACCATTGGAACCGGGATCTACAATACCGGATTACTTGCCGTCAGGAATTGCAATTTCAAAAACAACTATTCGGCAAACTACGGTGCCGGGATTCACAACGCGAGAGATCTTCATGCCGAGAAGTGCCTCTTTTACAATAACCGGGCCTATGCGGGTGGCGGACTCTATAACAGCTGGACCAATGGCTTTTTCCCGGCACCATATTCGGTGGTAAAATCCTCCATCTTCTCCAACAACAAAGCCAGCGGCGATGGTGGAGGCATCCGCAATGAGGGTATTGTTTCAGTTATCAACACGTTGATTGTTAACAACAATTCCAGTGGAATTTATTCCATGAGCGCCACGATGGGCAGAAATGTGACCACCAAAATTTACAACTCAACCTTTGCGAACAATAGCGGTCCAAATGTATATATCTGGATGGGCATAGTAACCATTGTGAATTCGGTAAGTTGGGGAAGTACAGTCGGATTCGATTACAATCCGGTTAAGGACATCCGATACTCCACCATACAGGGTTACACAGGAAACCCCCTGATAAGCATTTCAGACCCTCAGTTCGTTAATCCATCAGCAGGAACGGGGACCGGTTATGACGGGCTGTCTGCCGACTGGTCGTTACGCTGGTGTTCGCCTGCCATTAACGCCGGGGCAGACAGCCTGATCCCCGCCGGCATAACCACCGACATCGATGGAAATCCCCGCATCCGGTATGCCGCTGTTGACCACGGAGCCTATGAATTCGACTCAGCGGGAGTTGTATGGAACATTGTCGGCTTTGCCAACAACAGGATCTATGTTACCGACAGCAATGCTTACTATGGAGCTGGCTCATCCTGGGCAAACGCTGTTGCCGGCAATGCCGAAAGCTGCAAATATACCGGGCAGTCGATGCTTTATGAAGCGATGAAGGATGCCCCTGCAGGCAAAGAGATTTGGATGAAAAAAGGGACCTACAAATGCAGCATCTCCAGCAATCGGAATCATGCCTTCACCATTGCGAGCGGCGTAAAAATTTATGGCGGATTTGAGGGAAATGAGGCTGCCCTTGCACAACGTGGCAGCGGAATTACGCTATTTTCCGGGGATATCGGTGTTCCCGGGGTACCCACGGATAATGCGCTGCATGTCTTCAACATCAACCCCGACGGTGTGGTGTATACCGATTCCGCCCGGGCCGACGGCATCACGGTCATGAACGGCTATGCCGGTTCTTCCGATGGTGCGGGGATTCTTGTAAACTCGAATTCGAAAGTGAAGTTCAGCAACATCATCGTCAGATCTAACAACTCCACGGGAAAAGGAAGCGGTATCAGTATTAAAACCATGGCCCGGGTGACCATCAGCAACAGTAACTTCCGCAACAATACCGGGTACGGGATTTACAGCGCCGGCAGACTTTCTGTCAGCAACAGCATTGTGAAAACCAGCAGTAGCACCGGACTTTTTAGTACCGACAGCCTCTGGCTGAACAATTGCAATATCGACAGCAACGGGGTCAGCGGAATTATCAGTTCAGCGTACTGTTCAATCAACGGAGGGTCTCTTTCAGGAAACCTGGCTTCCATCAAAGGTGGTGCGATCTATAATAAAACCGGCGCGAAAATGGTTGCCGGGGCATGCAATATTTCAGGTAATGCAAGCAATTCCTCCGGAGGCGGGGTGTTCAACGAAGGGGTGCTGGAACTCAGGGAGTGCAACATCAGCAACAATACAGCCAAAGACAATGGAGGAGGAATTGCAAATGCCGCGGGAGCAAACTGCCTGGTAACCAGGTCGGCCATCGCCTTTAACCAGGCTGTTCTTGGCTGGACACCTGCCGGTGGCGGTGTATACAATTCCGGGACCTTCAACATTGAAACCAGCAGGATCTGCAACAACGAGACACCGGGTTACGGTGGTGGCATCTATAATCCGACCAAAATAAAAAGCTGTGTTATCGCCAACAATTCGAAAACCGGCGTTTACCGGACAGGCGGAGGGATCTTCATTATTTCAGGCTTCCAGGGAATTTTCAATTCTACCGTTGCCAACAATACAGGAGAGGGGATTTCATCGACAACCCTTAGTGGTATTGGCACACCGATCATCAATCCTGACACTTTCCAGGTGAAAAATTCAATAATTTACGGGAACGACAGCCAGCTTTCAGGCCGGTTTAATGTATCAAACTCCTGTTTGCTCCAGCAACAGCCCGGAGCAGGGAATATTTTTGCCAATCCACTCTGGATCAATCCCACGACGGAGAAAGGACCTGTATACAATGCGATGGCTGCTGACTGGGGACTCAAGCGTTTTTCGGGTTGCATGAACGGCGGCGACAACGCATATTTATCTGCCGGTGATACATCCGATGTGGTGGGCAATCCCCGCGTGATGCACGGCAATGTTGATATGGGCGGTATAGAATCACCCTATCCTCCCGACAGCGCAGTTCCTGTCACCAATACCGTGATCTGGGAGATATTCAAACCCAGGCCGGCTAACATTCAGACTGCAGCTGACGAGACCTGGCAGTCGGTGGTGCTTGAGCGGCTTGAAACTCCCTCCGGTACAGGCGACAATACCACACAGTCGCGGATCAGGGGATTGCTGCTGCCACAAATATCGGGATATTACAGGTTTTACCTGGCTTCCGATATCGGAGGAAAGTTCCTGCTGAGCACAGATTCAACGGAACTGCACTTGATACAGCGGTGCACAAACGCGTCAGGCAGTACAAGTTGGCCTACTACCCTGGGCAAAATCGACAGCGTTTATCTTCAGGCCGGTAAATCTTTCTATTTTGAGGCTTTTTGTCAGTCCGCTTCCGCCTACTATCCTCTGAATTATTTGAAGATAGGATGGACCCAGCCTGGCAGCAACACACTTCTCGTGATCATCGGGGATTATCTAAGGCAGGCGGATCAGAAACAGACCTACTCCCTGAAATGGGAACTCTTTAAAAACAAAAGCACATATAATTTCAGTGATCTGAAGAATACGACTGAGATTCCGGATGAAGTAATCAGGATGGATTCGATCATTACCGGCGATCGTTCAACTTCACTGGACCACTTTACATCCAGGGTCAGAGGGTACCTCATCCCGCCGGTCAGCGGCAACTACTCGTTTTATTTCGCAGCCGCCGATCAGGGCCAGTTCTGGCTAAGCAGCGATACATCCGTTGCAGGTGCGCAACTGAAATCCGGCATTAACTCAACCCAGACGAACTGGGCTCAAAACATATCCTCCCAGACTCTTACAGCCGGTCAGAAGTACTTTTTTGAGATCCTGCATTATGACACAACTTATACCGACCTGGTAAAACTGGGATGGATAATACCGGGAACTACCACACCGGCGGTGATTAGAGCCCCATATATCATGAGTTATCGCCTTGATGTGCCTATCACGGCTTTCTCCCTGATCGACCGCTGGATCACCGCGTTCCCCTCCTGGCAAATCACCCCGCGCATTAACTACACTCCCTGGAATGCAACTTTCAGAAACCTGCAGCAAATCCGGTGGAACAGCACCAACAATGCAATCGCCCAGGTGAACTCCTATGGCACAATTACCCTGATTAGCCCCGGCACATGCCGGATTATCGCGAAAGTTACCATGGATACCACCCTGACTGACACCCTCGAAGTGACGGTCATCAACTATTACGGGCCTTGGTTTGTTAAACAGAATGCTGATGATTCCGGGAACGGTCACTCCTGGGAAAGTGCCATCAGGCTTCCGAAACTTCTCGATATCCTGAATCAGGGAACTTCCACGCAAATCAGGTCGGTTTTTGTTGCTGAGGGAATTTACAAGCCGACCAGTACAATTGACAGAAATGCAACATTTCTGATGGACAATGTGAGGATTACCGGGGGATTTCCTGCCAACAATTCCGGTACCGACACCACCACACGCAACTGCGCCCTGCACGAAACAATCCTTGGCGGTGATATCAATGTGCCGGAGGCAAACCTTGATAACAGTTACCATGTGGTAACCGCCCGGAACAACAGTGTGATCGATGGGTTTACCATCAGGGATGGCACGGCAAGCTGTTCAACATACGGTTATACACTCGGCTATTACCAGTTCAAAAATGATGACAATGGAGGAGGCGTGATCATTCCCCAAATTAAATCGAATGTGCTGATCCAAAATTGCAAACTTACAAACAATATGGCCTGGAACAGTGGTGGAGCAATTTGTCTGACACGGGCCTCTACCAATATCAATCTTTCCTCAGTTTTGACAGTGAAAAACAGTTCATTCATCCAGAACTGGACACAGCAGAGTTTAGCATATCTTGGCGGTTATTTCAACATCATCGTTAATTGCCAGGGCGGTGCTGTCAGTGTCATTACTTCTACGCTGAACACAGACGGTTGTTTTTTTTCTCTTAACACATCCATGGGAAATGGAAAGGCAATATATCTTGAAAACGGGGCTGCAAATCTTCAAAATTCCTCAATTTACGGAACTCCGGGCAACAGTCAGGACCTCTATGCAATATCAGCTTCCTTTTTCAACCTTAACAATTTCACCCTGAATGGAACAATAACAGGGTTTGCAAGCTCCACACTGAACATAAAGAGTTCAACGATCAGGGGGGGCGGTTCTCTCGGTGGAGGGAACGACCCTGTCACGATAGACAACTCCATCTGGACAGGAATGAGTCTAAGCCAGATCCCTGATCCAACCCTGGTTACCGTTAAACACAGCATTTTAGGCAGCACCCTTTATGGAACCGCAAAAACCGACATCCTGGCCACCAATCTGCCTGGGCCGACCACATGGCTCGACACCTTAGCCTCCAACGGCGGACCCACGCCCACCATGCGGCTGAAGAACATCGCCGGCAACCCGGCAAAAACCCACGGAAACCCTGCTTATCTCGGCACTACCGACCAGCGCGGCTACTCGCGCAATGACACTGTCAGCATCGGTGCGTACCAATGGGTGTGGCCATCCTCCGTCACCATCAATCCGGATAATGCCATCTTGGCGCTGGGAGATTCGCTGGGCTACACGGTCAGTGTGCTGCCGGAAACGGCGGATGATAAAACCTGGTCTGCCGCCAGCTCCGACTCCGCCATTGCCACGGCGGGCAACTCATTCCTTCATGCAAAAACGATGGGTTCGGCACAGGTAACCGTGCGCACGCACGATGGGATCCGCCGCGACACCTGCTTCGTGACCGTGATGAACGACAGCGCCAATGCCACCGGGATCATTTCGCCTTATGGTTCAAGCTGCTACAGCGCACTTCACACCATCCGGGTGGCCGGAAACGGCGACATATTCATGGTGCAGAACGGCGGTATTTCCGAGATGATCGCCGGGGAGAATATCCTTTACCTGCCCGGCACAAAGGTGGAACATGGCGGGTACATGCACGGGTACATCGCGCCCGGCGGACCGTGGTGTCAGTCAACGAAAAGTAGTTTCGCGGATGAAGGATCTGCTGAAATCGGTCAAATACCGGAATCCAGCCAGGACAGTGAACCGGTCAGCGTCTGGCCAAATCCCACAACGGGTAAGATCACCATTGAAATCGAATCCAGTCAGGGGATTTCACCGGTCATGATAAGATGCTATGACCAAATGGGAACATTGGTTCTGAAGGAGGAATTTTCCCTTAACCGCCATGAAATGAATTTGGAAAACCGGCTTCCCGGGATTTACTTCTTACATATACAGATGATAGAAGGGAGCAAGGTGGTGAAAGTGATAAAGTTTTAAGTGTTAAGTTTTAAGTGTTAAGTGTTAAGTGTTAAGTGTTAAGTGTTAAGCAGGAATTGTCGAAACTCACGCCCATGAAAAAAAACACCCTTATACTGATCTTCTGTCTTTGCAGTATTAACCGCATTTTCTCAAATGATGGTATCCTTGATAAACAAGTTTTCCACAACCGTTTTGTCCCACCCGAAATGTTATTCGTGGACACGAGGTATTCAGCGGACACATTTTATTGCGGGATGAATATCACGGTCAATCATACCACCCTGCGCCAGGTTGCGCCGGTAAATAAAACTGTTACTTACGGAACGGTTACTGGCATTCCCGGAGAAGAGGCGAAATGCTGGATCACGCAAAACTTAGGTGCAGGAAGGCAGGCTTTGGCGGTGGATGATTCCACAGAGGAGTCAGCGGGCTGGTACTGGCAGTTCAATTGCAATCAGGGGTACAAGCATAGCGGCACCACCCGGACACCCAATACTCCATGGTTAACACAGGTTTCGTTGTTGAGTGAATGGCTGCCTTTAAACGATCCGTGCGGAAGGGAACTGAATTCATCGTGGCGCCTTCCTACAGGCACTGAATGGGGCAATACAATAGGCAATGGAGGCTGGACCAACTGGAATGGTCCCTGGAACTCGAACCTGAAGATGAATGCGGCAGGCTTTATGAATTCCATCAATGGTGGTTTGTCCGACCGGGGATCTGCCGGACACTACTGGATGAATCAGTACGTTTACGGCACTTGGGCCTCCAACGTGACATTTTCCAGCGGATCCTGCGGTACCGGTTCCGGGTATCTTACGGCTTATGGCTACTCACTTCGCTGTATCAAATCAGATACCTGTTCCGTCTTTTCAATGGTGGATGTTTCCATCACCCCATCTGCCAACCCGGCATGCGAAGGCAGCATGGTCACATTCACCGCAACTCCCGCCAACGGGGGAAGCGCCCCGCAGTACCAGTGGAAAGTGAACGGCAATGATGCCGGCGGGGCTACCGGTATTACATACTCCTATAAACCCACGAACGGTGATCGGATTACCTGTGTTCTAATTTCAGATGTGGCATGTAAATCGACCAATCTGGCAATTTCAAATGTAATTACCATGGCCGTGAACCTTGCATGCGCCCAGGCAGCCACCTTTGAAAATGACTGGGACCCCTATCCAAATGTGGAGGAGGCTCCGACCACAGGATACACCCTCCTGGATTCTCTTGAATTTGTTCCGGACAGCTATTACTACAGAGTCAGAGGGTACCTGGTCCCGCCTGAGACCGGGTATTACAGATTCCACCTGTTGTCGAGTACCGTTGACTGCTTTAATCTTAGCCTGGATTCGATGGAGTATCACAAACGGGCTATTGTACACACAGAAATTTGTTGGCCATTGGTTCCAAAAGCGTGGCCTGATACGTTGCCGCAGACCAATGATCCGTGCGTGGGATATAATGTCGATAGTGTTTATCTTATTCAGCAACATCCCTATTATTTTGATATAATCACACAATGGAATTTAGCGAACAGATGGAACTTCGGGCTTCGCTGGACCCTTCCGGGCACAAACCATCTGACAACCATCAAAAACGGACATTTGAAGCCTCCCATCCCGAAACACCTTGGGAGTGAACCTGTCCGGGAAATTTTTGAGAATGAATTTACTTGTGATTTCAATGAACTGAAAAACAAAACTGAGCCTCCCGATCAGAAAACATCGTTGCATACCATGACCACCTGGGGCCTGCCAAATTCATTGGATTACTACTCCTCACGCACACGGGGATATATCTACCCTGAAGTGAGCGGCAACTACTCCTTCTATTTCGCATGCGACGAAGCCGGCCAGTTCTGGCTGAGCCCCGATTCTACGGAAGCGGGCGCACAGCTGAAAAGCAACGTTCCTTCGCCACAACCAGACTGGAAACAGCATGTTTCATCACAATACCTCGAAGCACAGCATAAATATTTCTTCGAAGTTCTTCAGCATGATTCTATTGGAACCGATTTCTTTAAGTTGGGCTGGGGACTTCAGGGAGACACCCTGCCAACCGTGATCAGTTTCACCTGTTTATCGAATTCCTTAGTCAGCGCGCAGGTTGATTCGGTCTGGCTGACCAGGGAACGCATTTCACTCATGCCGGGCAAAATGTACGCAGCAATCGCACAGGTACGCCCCTGGAATGCCCCAAACTGTGCATTGCTTTGGTTCAGTACAGATAATGCTGTTGCATACCCTGACGGGAACGGCTTGATTACAGCGGTAACACCGGGAACATGCCGGATCATTGCCAGACTGGCTTCCAACCCGGCGCTGGCCGACACCCTGGATGTCAATGTCAGCCTTCTTTACCTTGACCTTTACAAAGACCGGATGTCCGTCAATTTCGATTCGCTTAAAAACAGCGGGGAGATTCCTGACGAACGCGTTGGCCTTTCCGGAATCAATACCCCGGAACACCTTTCCAGCCTCGATCATTTTGCCTCACGGCTCATGGGTTACATCGTCACGCCCGTAAGCGGGAATTACACCTTTTTTATGGGTTGCGACGACAAGGGAGAGTTCTGGTTAAGTACCGATTCTACCCGGGCCAATGCGCAGGTAAAAATAGCCATAGATTCTTCCACGTATGACTGGGCGCCAGTCACTGCTTCACAATACCTCGAATCCGGGCATAAGTACTTCTTCGAACTCCTGCAATACGATTCCATTTACAGGGACCGTGGAAAAATCGGATGGATCTTCCCGGGTGACACGGCTAAAACCGTTATCGGGTATCCATATATTTTGGGAGTCGAAGATGCAGTACCGGTAAGCGGAATTTTCCTGAGAGACCATTCCATCTCTGCTTATCCCGGCTGTTTATTTACACCCTGTTACACGATGTCTCCATGGAATGCGGCCGATCAGCAGGTCAAATGGCTCAGCAGCGACAATGCCATAGCCTCTGTTACACCCGAAGGTGTCATCACGACCCAATCGGCAGGAAATTGCCGGGTGATCCTGTCCTCAACACAGGATTCGACGGTGTTTGATACGGTTCATGTCTCCGTGACCAACCTTTCAGGTCCCTTTTTTGTGAAACAAAATGCCCCTGATAACGGAGATGGACAATCCTGGGACAATCCCATACCATTTACAAAACTGCTGAATTACATTAACCAGAGTAATAATCCACCACATTTGAATGTCTTTGTCGCAGAGGGTACGTATAAACCAACAACCGGCATCGACCGCAATAAAACATTCCTTTGCAACAATCTCCGGGTTACAGGAGGCTTTGCATCGAACATCTCCGGCACTGACACCGTTAACCGCGATTTCGATCTGCATGAAACGATATTAAGCGGCGAGATCGGAGATCCTTTAACGACCATGGATAACAGTTTTCACGTGGTCATCACACGAGGAACAGTTACGCTGGATGGATTGACTATCCGCGACGGCCGTGCCAACAGCAAGGCCTATGGTGATGATAACTGGTATTATTTCCTGACTAACAGGGGAGGTGGAATCCTGGCACAGGCGGCAAAAACAATAATTTATAATTGCAAAATCCAAAATAATTCCGCCTGGGATGTGGCCGGCGGCATTGCCCTGGATGGCGGCCAGCTGGTCATGCAGCATTGCCAGGTGACCGGGAACCTGATGCAGCAAACGCTAATTATCGGAGGTATGTTTTCTGTATATTCCAACGGATACGGGGCGGGTATGCGACTGATGGGAACATCCCAGATAAAAGACTGCCTATTTATGGATAACCTGTCCTGGTTTGCTGCCCAAGGATCTGCTCTGGCCTCCGTTGATGGGCCCACGGTTACAACAATTGAAAACTGTACTTTCGATCGTAATTTCTCGGGAAGTCATGCAGACTTATTCAATTACCAGGGCTCGACCATAAACCTGAAGAATTCCACCCTGAAGGGATCAGTTCTCGGACTTGGATGGACAAATACAAATGTCATAAACTCAACTATTATAGGAGGGACAATTGCCAACTTCGAATGGGATCACTTTTATTTTGACAATTCTATATGTACCAACCCCAGCCTTCCAAATTCTCCTTCCCAGCCGGATAACGGGTGGCAGGCCAGGTACAGCATCCTGGGAGACAACCTGTATGGTGCAGGCAAAGACAGCATCCTGATGAGTAATTTGCCTTCGTTCAACACCTGGCTCGACACCGTGGCCTTCAATGGGGGTACCACGCCAACCATGAAACTGAAAAACATCCCCGCCAACCCCGCCAAAACCCACGGCAACCCTGCATACCTGGGCACCACCGATCAGCGTGGCATCACGCGCAATGACACCGTCAGCATCGGAGCATATCAGTGGGTGTGGCCTTCGCAGATCACCATTTCCCCTGATCATGCAAACATGGCGCCCGGAGATTCGCTGTCATACAGCGTTTTGGTATTGCCCGCCTGGGCCGACGATAAAACATGGAGTGCGGCAGCCTCCGATTCCAACATCGTCGCAATCGCCGGTAACACCTTGATGGCACAATCGGAAGGCAATGCCCGGGTGATGGTCCGCACGCACGAAGGCAACCGGCGCGATACCAGCTTCGTGATGGTGATGATCGACAGTGTTGGTGTGAACGGGATCGTGCACAACGGCAATTCCAACTGTTACAGCGCCCTGGATGTCATCACCGTGGCCGGCAACGGAAACTCTTTCCTGCTGCAGGCAGGTGGCATCAGCGAGATGATCGCCGGGCAGAAGATTCGCTATTTACCAGGAACCACCGTGAAAACGGGCGGTTTTATGCACGGGTACATCGCGCCGCAGGGGCCGTGGTGCAACAATTCTAAAAGTGTGGCGGGTAACAGCCAATGGCCGGAAAACGATCCACATGGAGTGTCATTGTCAACAGGAAATGGATTTTTCAAAGCCTGGCCCAATCCCACCTCCGGTTTACTGCACCTTGCGATCAATACCGGTGATGTGAAAACTACTGTCCAGACAACCATTTTCAGCTTTTTAGGGGAAATAGTATTCCGTGATAGTTTCACTGGTGTAACCACTACATCAATCTTGCTGGAAGGTTTACTGCCGGGGATGTACCTCGTGCAGGTTGTGCAGGGCAGCCGGAGTGAAGTGGTGAAGGTAGTGAGACAATGATGATACATGTATAGTTTTTTCAGTATAGGACACTATAGGAACGATACAGCCAGCCTATAGGAACGATACAACCATCCTATAGGAACGATACAGCCAGCCTATAGAAACGATATAGCCAGCCTATAGAAACGATATAGCCAGCCTATAGGAACGATATACCCGCTTCATCCCAACAAGGCAAACCGGCTGCTTCAAAAATGCCATTTCATACAGGAAACACCTATGTTCATACAATAACCCATGGGTTTGTTGTGTAAATGAATTGTTATGCTTAGCATTGCGGTAAATACAAAATTATGAAGCGCATAACTACCTTACTGTTCCCGCTTGTTTTTGCTTTTATCAATGTCGGATCTTACGCCCAGGGAACCTGGTCGGCCAAAACGCCAATGCCAACTGCCCGCCAGCATCTTTGTTCAGCTGTGTACAATGGAAAGATTTATGTTTTCGGGGGAGAGGGAATCTCCGGCAACCAGATGCTCCAGGTGAATGAAATGTACGACCCTCCGACCGAATCGTGGACTACCATGAGCCCGATGCCGTCCGGTGTGGGTTTCTGCAATGCCGGCACGATCAATGGGAAAATCTATGTAGTCGGAGGATGGAACGGGTCCTATCAAACCAACCAGAACTGGGAATTTAATCCTGTCACCAACTCCTGGATTGTGAAGGCGGCGATGCCGACAACCCGGTCGGATGCAGCAGTGGCTGTAGTGAATAATAAACTGTATGCAATCGGAGGGTGGCAGTATGGATCAAACCCACGGACTGAAAATGAGATGTACGATCCTGTTACCAATACATGGGTTACCAGGGCACCTATGCCAACGGCCCGCGGTTATTTAACAGTATCTGTAGTAAATAATAAAATTTATGCCATCGGGTCTGGTAATTCGGGTAAAAAAATTGAAGAGTACGATCCGGCAACAAATGTATGGACAACCATGGCCGACATGCCACTGGCAAAAGGAGGGGGTCCCGGCTCTGTTGTCATAAACAATGAGATTTATGTGTTTGGAGGAAGTATGACATCCAGTGATACGACACTCATCTACACTCCGGCGACCAATACATGGAGAACTGCTGCGGTTATGCCGACCCACCGGTATTTTATTACCGCTTCCCAGGTAAATGACAGTGCGCATGTATTTGGTGGAACCATAACCGGAGGGGGACCTCCATTCCTGGCAACCCATGAAATGTTTTATCCCACAGATCCGGTATTACCGGTGAGTGTAACCATCACGGCATCCGCCAACAATGTATGCTTAGGTACCGCTGTTACTTTCACAGCAACCCCTGTCAATGGAGGAACAGCGCCACAATACCAGTGGAAAGTGAATGGAACCAGCGTTGGAGCGAACAATCCCGTATTCACCTATCCACCGGCAAACAGTGATTCGGTAACCTGTGTGCTCACATCCAACGCTCCTGGTGCCACAGGAAATCCTGCGATAAGTAATGTCATTTACATGGCAGTAAACCTGTCGGTCCCTGTTTCAGTTTCCATCACCGCATCTGCAAACCCGGTTTGCCAGGGCGACACGGTTCATTATACTGCCCACATGATCAATCCGGGCTCGAACGCTTCCCTTCAATGGTATGTAAACGGTGTTTTGGTTTCAGGGGGTAATATTATCAATGGACTGATCGCGTACTATCCTTTCAACGGAAATGCAAACGATGCGAGCGGAAATGGAAATAATGGTGTTGATGTGACCGCCACACCCACAACAGACCGGTTCGGAAATCCAAATTCAGCATACAACTTTGCCGGACTCAGCAATCCGCAGTTTATCAGGGTGCCAAACAGCCCATCCTTGCAACTTGGCAACCAGGCCACATTTTCTCTGTGGGTGCGGATAAACAGCTTCTATGGTATGGATGGATGGGGAAGCGCCTCACCCATGGGTTTTCATGTGATGTTTTCCAAGGATTTTGACAGATGCTGCCTGTATGAGGGGATATATGGAATCGCCAACGGCAATATTGTGGGCCAGGCTAAGTCAAATGGATGGTACTCCGGTATCCAGTTTTCGGATACCATACCAGGATCTTCAATTGGTCAATGGTTCAACTTAACCTATGTTTTTACACCCACAGAAGGGCGAATGTTCTCAAACGGGCAGTTGATTGCCACTCAATCAGGAGTCAACTCCTTTTCAAACTCCAACTCCAAGGATCTTTATTTTGGAAGGCTTAATCCTCTCTGGTATCCATTAAATGGAAAACTCGATGACGTCAGGTTTTACAACCGTGCATTGTCTGATGCAGAGGTATTACAATTGTACCAGGGTTATGATTCAACTTTCTCTTATGTTCCACAGGATGGTGATGTCGTAACCTGCGTGCTCACGGCCACAGGAACATGCCTTTCAAACAACCCTGATACGTCGAATGCCATTACCATGGTGGTTCATCCGCTGCCGGCCAATCTCGGACAGACAACATCCTGTCTCAGCCAGGGTTTGGTGGCTTACTATCCTTTCAATGGCAATGCGAATGATGAAAGCGGTAACGGAAATGTCGGTGTGATAAGTGGCGCATCACCGGCTGCAGACAGATTCGGGGCATTAAACTGCTCCTATGACTTTAATGGATTGGACAATTATATTACCATCGAAGATGGCAGTAATTTCAATCTTCAGAATGATATGTCCATATCCATTTGGGTTAATCCAAGATCTACCCAAAACCCAATTGCAGGGCTTCTTGATAAAGATCATTGTTCATATCCCAATGGATATCCGACAGGTTGGGTCCTGCAACAAGGTCCATTCACAAATAATTTTTATTTTTCTTATGGTGATGGATCAGTTTGGAATCCACCAATGGCAAGTAATATCCAGTTGGTTTCGAATGCGTGGAACCACATGATAATTCGAAAAATTAACAATGTTGTTGAATACTATTTGAACGGAGGTTTAGTGACCGCAAATACCTATCCTAACGGTCAAATTGCAACCAATAATTCAACGCCATTATATATCGGAAAAAGTTGTTTGCCAGGGAATGCAAGATGTTTTAACGGAGCAATTGATGATATCAGGATATATAGCAGGACCCTTACACCGGAAGAAATTGCTTGTCTCTATTCAGGCAATTGCAACAATCTCACAGCAGATCTAACCTCCGACTCCATCTGCACCGGCAACAACACATCCCTCAACATCATTAATTCTCAATCAGGAATCAAATACCAGGTGCTCCTCAACGGCGCAAACTATGGTAATTTCCAGGTGGGGAACGGGAATACATTGACCTTCCCCATCAACGGGCTGATGCAGACCACCTCATTCACGGTTCTGGCTACCAATACAACCACGGGCTGCTACACCATCCTCGATTCAACCTTTACCGTTCATGTGAGTGCATTGAACGCAGTTGTTTCTCCCGCGGCTACCATCTGCAGCGGGACTCCGGCAATACTCACCGCCTCTGGTGGTACCGGGTATCTCTGGAGCAATGGGATGACCACGCCGGTTATTACAGTTTCTCCATTGGCCACCACGGTTTATTATGTGACAGTC
>JAPLDF010000015.1 GCA_026391835.1 Bacteroidota bacterium | reverse complement strand
GGCAAATTCACGCTGGAACTGAATGGCGATGTTACCGCCGCACAGGTACATGTTGAGATCTTTGGTGTGCTTGGCGACAGGATCCTGTCAAAAGACATGCAGATAGACCGTAAACAGGAATTCTCACTGATCGAAAAACCGGTTGGCGTATATGTGGTTCATGTTACTTCCGGTGTAAATTCAGAAACTGAAAAAATCATCAAAAGATAATATTTAGCTGTCGTTAAAATATTTTATTTTTTTCTTGACACATATTGATATTAATGTTAGTTTTGTAGGGTTAATTGTTGAATTATTGAGGATATGAAGTACTTTCACTGGTTTAAAGGTTTCGTTTTCATTGCCTTGACCTGCTCTGTCACCGCACAGGGAAGTACGACCGTATTGTATGGTTCCGGAAACAATCCTCAGAACAATGAACCTTCAACAGGCTACACCATATCAGTTTCTGCAGGCCAGGTTCAAAATTCACATGCCGAAGCCAATCTCACCATTTGCGGTGCAAACAGCAAGGTGAGTGTTGAAAAGAAAGGTACCGTTACACTTGTTGCCGGTGAATCCATTGTGTTCCACCCGGGTACAAGAATTTCCAACGGAGGGTTCCTGTATGCTTCCATTGAACCCCGGTCTAAAAATGGAAAACGTCAGAAAAAAGAGGTCACGCTTGTAACCATTGAAGAAAATAATAAGATTGAAGAACAGGCGACCCTCGCCACCGCATATGACATGTTCAAACCTTTCCCGACCCACACAAAGGGTTTGCTCCATGCCGGAGATGCCGAACAGGGAAGTTTTAACGCTTCATCCAATGAATTATCAGGGGTAACCCCCGAGCAACAAAGGAAAGTGGCTGTTGACAGCCGCCTTCTGCACGAAGTTACCCGTAAACAGGTTCATGCCAGTTATAACCTCATACCGGTTGCCTATGCTTACCGGGCTGAAACCATGAGGGTGCTGCGGTTGTGAAGTTTTCCCCATCATCGTGGTGAATACTAACAATCAATAAATTATTTCAGTCAACAATAAATTTCAAAAAATATATATTATGAAAAAGTTATTAGTAGTTTTAGTTCTCGTCCTTTTTGGTTCAATGTCATATGCTCAGTGGTCAGGTGGTACAGGCAGCCAGTGGCTCATGACAACAGGTAATGTTGGTATTGGTGTAACAGGTGCTGCTCTTACAGGAGACATCATGGTATCTGATCCTTCAGGCCCTGCTTCCTTAATTCTGAATACTGATGTTACGGTTCCTGCCGGAACTGGTCCTTATACTTTAGGTCAGTATGACATGAGACATCTTGGAACAGCTGGTACATTCTACAGGAACGTACTCAGGTATAACCGTGACAATACCCACTACGAAATGTTACAGACACTGAAAAGCAGTTTAGGTACACTGAATTTCTTGTTTGTTGATTTGAATACCGGAGCATTTGAAATGCAATCAGGTATTTCTACCGCTACATTCAAAAATAACGGCAACGTGTATTTCATGAATGGTGCTACTGCTGGTAGCGGATCCGTTGGTATTGGTGTAACTTCTGTTGGTTCTGGCATTAAACTTGCCGTTAACGGTAAAGTTACCTGCAAAGAAGTTGAAGTTACCCTCGCTGGTTTCCCCGATTTCGTTTTCAGCAATGACTACAAATTAATGTCATTGTATGATGTTGAAAACTATATCAACATCAACAAACATTTACCAGAAGTTCCCAGCGCAACCGAAGTTACCGAAAAAGGTCTGAACCTTGGTGACATGAATGCTACCCTTCTCCAGAAGGTTGAGGAACTCACACTGTATATGATCGACCTCAAGAAAGAAAACGATGCACTGAAAGTACGCGTAAGCAGTCTTGAAAAATAGTCGCATATCTATTTCTGTTAGATCAGATGAAAAGCCCGGATACATTTGTAGACGGGCTTTTTATTTGCTTAATCCAACATCTCGGTTCCAACCAGCTCCCACGTATCCTGCATGAAGAGTATCCGACAGTTTCTGAAAGAGTCCATTGATTTCTTCTATCAGCTATATGTAAACCGCATGCTGATATTGAATTTAAGTCTGAGGGATTTTGAAAAAAAGTACATCAGCAATTTTTTCGGTTTTGTCTGGGTTATACTTGATCCATTGGCATTTGTTGTAATTCTCTACCTTGTCTTTGGCAGCCGCTATGGCAGTACGAACCCCGAAGCAGTTCCCTTTGTCGTTTACCTCATCACGGGTTATATTGCTTACGACTTTTTCAGCCAGACACTCCGCAGCATTACCTTCTGCATCAGCGATCACTCATTCCTGCTGAAGAAGGTGAATTTCAGGGTGGCTGTATTGCCCATCGTTACCGTATTTTCACACCTGATGGTCCATGGAATTGTGCTGGTGATCTGTTTCGTGATCCTGTTGGTCAACCATATATACCCCCAGCTGTTCTGGTTCCAGCTGATTTACTATATCGTTGCGCTTTCGGTACTGATGATATCCCTTGGTTGGCTTACCTCTTCCATCTTCCTGTTCTTTCCTGACATCAGCAACATCGTTGGAATAATTATCCAGGCAATGTTCTTCCTGACACCCATTTTCTGGAATATGCAGGGGCTGCCTCTGAGCAACCAGCTTATTCTTAAATTAAACCCTATTTTTTATATTGTAAACGGGTACCGTGAAAGCCTGACAAACCACCAGGGTTTCTGGACCCACCCGGTGCTGACATTGTATTTCTGGACTTTCTGCCTTATTGTATTGGTTGCCGGTGTAACCGTGTTTAAAAAGCTCAGGCCGCATTTTGCCGATGTGGCAACCTCATAGTTCCATTTTTACTTCCCGTTCGTGTGTATGACTGACAATGATATCGTTATTTCCCTCTCAAACGTTTCGAAAAAGTACAAGCTTTTCAATAGCAAACAGGAGCGGATGAAAGAGGCATTGCACCCGTTTAAAAAAAAGTATCATAAAGAGTTTTATGCCCTTAACGGGATAGATTTACAGGTTGCAAAAGGGGAGATCCTGGGGATCGTCGGCATGAACGGTTCAGGCAAATCAACCCTCCTTAAGATCATTGCCGGGATCATTCCGCCAACATCCGGTTCCGTGGATGTTACCGGAAATGTAGTGCCATTGCTGGAACTTGGCGCCGGCTTCAATCCTGAATTCAGCGGGCTTGAAAACATCTATTTTTACAACAGCATTCTCGGATACTCCCGTAAAGATACCGAAGAGGTGCTGGCTAAAATACTTGATTTTGCCGAAATAGGCGATTTCATTCACCAGCCGCTTAAAACGTATTCCTCCGGGATGAAAGCACGCCTCTCCTTTGCAGTTTCCGTGAACATCAACCCTGATATTCTTATTATTGATGAAATACTCAGTGTAGGCGATGAGTTGTTTCGCCGGAAAAGTTTTGCCAAAATTGAGGAGTTTTTCCAGGCAGGCAAAACGATATTGTTTGTTTCGCATGCGGCACAGAACATCAATCAATTGTGTACCCGGGCGATAATGATCTATAACGGACAGGTTGTATTGGATGGACCACCTAAGTTTGTGACCATGAATTACCAGAAGTTTATCTTTTCCCATCCATACCAGCGGGAGCGGTTGCTGAATGACTACAGGGAACTGACACCAGGTGATGACGTGGTGGATGAAGATACAGATAATCAACCTATTGAAGAGTTGCTGCCGATTAATACCAAGGTATCATCACCTGAAATTCTGACAAAAAGTGAGGCTTATTTTATTGATAATTTTAATCCTAAAAGTACAGTAATAACCAGGAATGCCAATCTTGATATTTCATCGGTCCGGATAGAAAATTCTCTGGGAACAGAGGTAAATTGCATCATTCCCGGGGAAGATTATATCATTTCGTATAAAATTAATTTTTCTGAAGACATTGGTCATATCAACCAGGGGATAGGTTTTAAAACAGAATTGGGCGTGGTTGTGACATGGAGATATTTTCCAAATTGCAATGGTTTTTCCCGGGAATATTATAAAGCCGGAGATATATTGGGGGTTAAATGGAGATTCAGGTGTTCGCTGATTCCCGCCTCTTATTTTATAGGAATTACCATTAAAAGGAAAAGTGAAGGAGGGGAGGAGATTGTTTATAAGGGCGCGGATATCGATGTTTTCCAGGTCCTTGGCGAGAAGGGTGTTGACCGCGGTGGCTTTTTCGATGCAGGTTTTACTATTGAAATCACACCGGAAAAGTAAGCGGCATTGATCATTTCAACCTAACCTGAAGATATTTGTTGGTCCGGAACCGGTGTTTGGAATTACTCAGATGCCGATTCATTATTTTAATTTTTCATGAGCGGCAAACGTTTTTGTTTCACCGGATATTTTCTGCGATGGTTCTTTTGGGTGAAGGATTTTCTGTTCGCAAGCAGGGCAGCCAGGGATTTTGACAAGCAGTTAAATGCTTTAACTCCCCTTCTTTTTTTTACGCCTGATACAATTAATGAATCCATCCTCAGTGAGTTCTCGTTTTTGTATTCGGGAGTTATCCTTCAGACAAACTATTTTCATCCCCGCAATACAGATTGGCGTATCAGAAGGCTTTTTCGATATGCAATGGTCGGGAAAGGGCCACTGAAAATTGTTACCCTGGTTTCTGAACCGGTATCGGAAAATGTACATCAGTTTTTATCCGGGAGATGCTCCTTGTTGCAAAACGAAACGTTGTTGCCTGCTGTTGAGGAAGTTGATAAACTCAGAGACCAGTTTCTTGAAACATATAACCATGAGAGGAGAATCAAGTGGTTTGAAAGGATGATTGAGCCGGCTTTTAAGATTGATGTATATGAAATTCCATTTCCTGAATCGGGCTTTGCATTGTTTTCAAAAGATAATATTTCGTTGTTGTTGGTTAAACGGGAACTCCTGCAACAGAATTTTTCTGATCAAATAGCCGGATTTTTTAATTTTTCGAAAAAAAGGGATCCCGGTACTGAAGCAAAGAATCACGTGGAACCTGCTCCGGGTATCAAAATGATGTGCGATCACCTGACTTTACCATTTGATTATCTTCAAACAATTTGTGATTCCAGGTATTTCAGGCATTTTTACGCACTGGAAAAGATAGATGAGGTTTTCAGGAAATGGTATGATTTCAGCCATTCAACGTTGCCTGAAAACATAGCGAAATCGCCGGCACATTTTGACCTCCCATTACCAAATATCGTTCGGCATGATTTGAATTTATTTCGCTTCTGGTATGTTGACATTCCCAGGACATCAAGCAGCAGCATTAAGGTTGAACTTGGACTCCGGTATGGTGTCGCATATGGAAAAAATAATTTAATTGATAAAAAATACGCACAACCTCAAATAATCGCGAATCATATTCCGGCGAAAATCATGAAGAAGCAGGTTGGAGAGCGTTTATGGGGCAGCATGTACAAATTTACCCTTACCCGGAATCCCTGGGACAGGATGGTTTCGCTGTATATGTATAGAAAAAGAATAAACAGCATACCGGCAGAAATGACATTCCGGGATTATATCAGGGAATTATCAGGATCGAGGGGATCTGGTTTTTTCAAATATCATGGGTTTTATCTCAGCAATATGGACTATATTTCAGGTGACAACAATGAGATACTTGTTGATTATGCTGGGAAATATGAAACAAGAAATGATGACCTGAAGGAAATCTCCAGGCAAATTGGCTTTCCTGAATTGGGGAACCTTCACATTCAGGGGGGAAAGACAGGAGAACTTCATTACAGTCAATTTTATGATGATGAAACAAGAAAAACAGTAGGCGAAATTTATTCAAAAGACGTTGAATTTCTTAATTATACATTTGAAGTTCCTGACTAATCCAAAAACATTGGTTATACTTGCGAACAATTCAGGGGATGAATGCTGAAGATTGAATATAGAATTTAGATGAACATCTGAACATCATGGACAAAACAAATTTTTTAACAATTTACAGGACATTTGAACGGCTCGATGTTGTCAGGGAGACCTTGCCGGGAATTGTTGAAGAGACAAAGCGTAACGATGCACGGCTGATCGTTCAGGATTCATCCGTGAATGGTCGCGATGAAAAGTGGGATTACCTCCTTGACCTCAACAAGGACGATGACTTTTTCCTGATTTTATCATCCAACATGTCGGCCGCCCATGCCAGCAATATGTGCCTTCAGCTGGGGCAGGAGTTGTATGCGCCAGAATACATCTGCATTGTGGAAGATGATCATGGTTTTTTGCCTGGCACGATATCGGTTTTAACCGAAGCCATGCAGGAATATTATGGTAAAATTTCCCCGAATGGGTTGCGCTACGGACTGTTCACCGGATGTGCCATACACAATCCGCATTTGAACCAATTGCTGCACGGTGGCCACGCATACCCGTCAGCAGAGAACGATGTAAGCCAGATGGGGCGCGCCAATGCCTGTTTCCGTTGCGCGCCGGCCTCTCACTGGAACAATGTCTTAAAGGGATTGGACACCGATGAGTACCTGGTGTCAAATTACCAGGTTTCAAGCATCAACAGGAGGAATTATTTCAAGGGATTCACAGCCATGCTCATCAGCACCGGGCAGCTTTGCAGTTTCAATGATTCCCCCGGCAGGGGCGCTTCCGATAAAAAGGGGCTGCGACGGTGGGATGCAACCTATACCGCGTCTGATCCGAGAAGTCAATATAAAAAGTAACCATATCCATGTATGAAAGTATTCGGAACCGGGTTGAATAAAACCGGGACAAAAACACTTGGAGAGTGTCTCAAAATACTGGGATTTAACAACACCTCGTTTGACCTGAAACTGTTGCAGGATTTTTCGAGGGGCGATTACCGTGAAATATTCAGGGTGAGCGATCTTTTCGACAGTTTTGAGGATTGGCCCTGGCCATTGCTTTACCGCGAAATGGATCACCGTTATCCCGGTTCAAGGTTCATCCTGACGGAACGGAAGGACCCGGAAACCTGGTTTGACAGTCTTTGCCGCCATGCCGAACTTACAGGGCCTACAGAAGCCAGGAAAATAGTGTATGGGCATGAGATGCCAGACGGTCACAAGGACCATCATATCGCCTTTTACCTGAAGCATCACGCAGATGTATTGAACTACTTTAAAAACGCACCGGAAAAAGTACTGGTTGTTTCGTGGGACAAAGGAGACGGCTGGCCTGAACTATGTAATTTTCTGAAATGCAGGGAAATCCCTGACAGGCCATTCCCCCATAAAAACAAATCACATATCCAATAATTGATGCGCTAAGATGAAGGCATTTTCGAAAAATGAGTTGACATGGAAGTGATATCGGAATTCATGTTTAATTACAGGTATTTACTGTCACTCATTGTTGTGTCCATTATCCTGATCATCTGTGCCATATTTTCACGGAAAACAATAATCAAACAAATTTTTTATAACCTTTCCTCCATAATCATTGCACTTATTTTTTATGAAGTGTATTTGAACATCAGATCTGACACACATAAAGAAAAAGCATACAACTTAGGCTCATATTCAAAAGGTGACTATTTTCAGAAATCCTCATTGCTGGGGTATGTCCCTAAACCATTTGCGGTTGTGACTTCAAAGAAATATACCCAGAATGGGATTCCGATTTATGATGTTTCCTACACCATTAAAGATGGGAGGCGGTTCGTCCCGAATACCAACAATGAAAGTACCAAAGCTGCCATATTCTTTGGATGCTCGATCACGTTTGGGGAAGGAGTCCCTGACAGTTCGACAATGCCTTTTTACTTTAATGAGTTTGCCGGCCATCGCTACAAAGTGTTTGATTATGGATTTCACGGGTATGGCCCGCATCAGATGCTGGCCATTATTGAAAGCAAGTTAAACGGTGATCTCCGAAATAATAAGATTAGCAAGGCAATTGCTTTTTATAGTTGTATCCCTGACCATATCCGCAGGTGTGCCGGATACAATAAATGGGATCTTGATGGTCCAAGATATGAACTCGTTTCGAATAAACTTCTAAAGGCAGGTCGTTTTGAAAAAAGCCAAAAAACGATTCTGAATAGTGTATGGTTAACCGAAGCGTGGCAATCTTCACTCACGTATAAGACACTTTTTTCACCTGAAAGGAAAAAACCAACTCACTATGATGTTTTAAGAACTGTTGCGGTCATCAACCGCTCAAAGGAAATATTGCAAACAAATGGAATTAGCCTGACTATTATTGCCTGGGATAGCCAGCGAAATAGTGAACTGATCGACAAAAAAGAGCTGGATTTTTTTTATAGTAGTTTGTTAAAGCTAAATATTCCGGTCTGGTTTGTAAGCAATATTATCAATGATTTTCAGGATGAAAAAGAAAGAGATAAATATTTTATTAAAAATGATGGTCACCCCAATGCGCATTCATATGAACTGGTGGCAAAATTTATTCAGCATCAAATAAAAGACAGCACTAAATGAGATTCATCCTGAATAAATGGTAGGAATATTTAAGATTCATAAGTAATTCATTTTTCGTGAAAAATTGCATTATTTCAGGGTTTGGAAGAAGTGGAACGAGTTTGATGGGGGGAATTCTCTACCATTCCGGTTATTTTATGGGAGAGGATCTTTATCCTTCAAGGGAAAGCAATCCAAAAGGTTTTTTTGAGAATGATGTTATTAATGGGATTAATGAAAAAATATTATCTGAGTATGACTACATAAACGTAAGGAAAACGACCGAATCGATTGCATACAGGAGTTCTCCTTTTAATCCCATGTATGGCCAGCGTTGGCTGAGTTATATCGAGTCACAAACGTTGATAGATTCTTTCGATGATTCTATTGGTTTGGGAATTCAGAAAGCGCTTGCTGTGCCGGTTTTCGCGTATAAGGATCCACGGTTTAATTTCACCTTGCCAATCTGGAACAGGTATCTTGCCAAGGATGTAGTCTATATTTGCATGTTCAGGGAACCTGATAAAACAGTAGAAAGTGTTCTTAAAGATTGCCAAACTGCTGACTATCTCGATGGCTTTTTTATAGACCGGGATATTGCTTTTCAATTATGGTATAACAGTTATCAACGGCTTTTTCAAACGATTGATCAGGATGTTCGTAACCGGATGATATTTATTCATTATGAACAACTCCTGTCCAGGGAAATTTTACCGGAATTGTCAGGGAAACTGGAGGTCTCACTTGATGCTGGGTTTATTTCCCCTGAATTAAACAGAAGCCGGTCAAATGGAAATACGCCCGAATACGTGCAGGATTTGTACAGAACTCTTTGTCGCTTATCAGGGTTTTCAATGCGTCTTTGAAACCAAATGGCACCATCTCCCTGCAAGGACAAATCATGCCTTACAGTCATCGTTTGTAAAAAATGACAAGTACCCGGGTTTGTCTTTGAAAAAATCAAGGCACTCCTGGTAATTGGTTATTAATTCTGACAATGGAAACGGACTCGATTTTATCTCCCCGCTGTACCTGTATCCCTGCGGTGAAATGTTGAGGAAGCCGGAGATCTTTCCCAGGGTTTGAGGGATGCCTGGAAAGAGTTCGCTGTATTCAACTGTCAGGACATTCGGGCAATAGGATACCAGCATGTTCATGCAAAAATCTTTGGAATGTTTCCGCCAGAGAAGTCTCTCATATAAGAAGGAAGGGTCAACGGAAATTTGCTGCTTTTCCATCTTTTCAGCAAGGTGCCACCGGGCATGTTCATTGGCGATCAACCCGGAAATTTCAGCCCGGATGCTGTTTTTCCTGTGAAGAATGATAAAAAAGGCATTCCTGTAATTCAGGATGAATTCATAAAAGTCGATAAAGCGCACTGCCTGCGGAAACAGTATCTTGCACCCTTTGTACTTCCCCTTTAAACGGCAAACCTGCTCTTCGATTCTTTGCAGGGCAGTTTCCTGCATGGGCTGGTTGCCGGCGATGGCAGCAAACCGGAGGTTTTTTGCGTAATCAGGATTGATGACCTCGTCGAGCAACCCTATTTCATCATGCGAACCGAGGGTGTTGATCAGCCATGTCGATCCTGACCGGGATTCAGCAAAAACAAACAACCGGCCAGGGTTATTCTCCTGTATTTCGGGGAATGAAGTTACACGATGTTTTACCGTTGATGCGATCATAGGCTCTTGTAAATTGAAGATTCAACCACGCTCTGTAAAAAATACTCCGGGGTAAGCCTCTTTTTGATGGGAAGCTCCTGTAAATAATGGTGTGTTTTGCGGATCAGGTCCATATCTCCCAGCTTTTCAGCGGCTTCATCAAGGTTGTTAAAATAGAACGGGTACCCGGCCCCGAGGTACTCAACCACCGGTTCAAGCGGGTTCACCAGGATGGGCGTATTCCTTACAATGCATTCGATGATGGTGTTGTTTGCCGATGCATCATACAATTCCATAAACAGGATATTCTCCGTGAGCAGTTTGTCGTAATCTTCGTTCGACAGGAAGTCGATGCTTCTGACAGAGTTGATGACTTCACCGGTGAGCTGGTCACTGAATTCACAGTTTTTCCGCTCTTCTTCCAGCAGGTGATCGATATCGGAATCCTTTTTTCTGAGGAATATTTTCTGGTAATTTCCCGCTTTGAGCAGGTGGATCGAATAGAGTTTTCGGAGCCAGAACCCTACCTGGATGACTTTTTTTTCGTTGTTTTGCCGGAAGTTGTTCCAATCCCATTTCAACTGAGGCACCTCGGTCGGATGCAGGAGGCTGTTCACCGGGATGTCCAGCCGGGATTGCAGCATTCGCTGGTGATATTGCGAAAGGGTAAACAGTCCCTTGCAGTATTTAAAACTTTCGTGCCATTCCGGCAACGAAAAAATAGCATCGTTGGATACTTCATGGGCAAACCAGTCCGGCACAAAGGGGGGAACATGGATAAACCCGATCCATGGTTCCTGGTGGGGCCTGATCCCCCCGGGATGCCAGTGAAATGTCCGTTCAATGAATGCATCCAGCAGGATGCCATCGGGGTTGTGCAAATTGGCCAGGGCTGCAAAGGCGAAACCCCATCCGCTTCGGTGCGAGCCGTAATAGGCGCCTACCTGATCGCCAAGGTTTACTTTACGCGGATAATCCCGGCTTCTGAAAAGTACCTGGTCGTGTTTTTGGCTGAACTTCTGAACCATGCTGAATAATATCGAATCTTCGGGGGAACTTTGCCGGGTATAGAAGATGTTGAGCAGCGCGATAAGTTCGTCCCTGTTCAGTTCAAGCAACAAGTCCTTTGATAACCCGGCGCCCAGTTCGTAAAACCGTTCAACAATTGCCTGTGATTCGCATTGTAAAAGGATTTCGGCAGGTACGATGTTTTCATCTTCCTGGTCCTGGGTACAATAAACAACAGCATTGGCTGCAGCTTCTACGGCGAAGGAGAGTTGTTTCTCCCCGGTTGTCCACGGTTTGTAAGTTGATGACAGGAACCGGTTGACCAGGGAATTTAACAGGGATTTTTCGGTATCGCTGATATTCTTGATAAAGGTTATATGGTTCTGAAGACTTGTCCTGTTCTCATGCGGAATGTGAAACAGCAGGTCATGGCTGAAATCTTTCCGTTTCAGCGAATGGTTTTCCAGCCGTTCGTAGAGATCGATGTCGTCCCAGCCATATGATTTTATGAATTCATTGTACCCGTTTACCGCAAAGAAGCTGTCACGGAACATGAAACTCATTCCGTGCAGGTGCTTTTCATTGTCATCGCGGGCAATCTGCCAGTTCCCGGTATAAAACATCCCGGGTTCAAGCGGATGATGTTCGAAAAACCCGGGTAAAATTTTCACATCTGCATCCATTTTCAGGATTTTCGACTTCGACGTGAGCCGTGCGGCGAGATTACAGGCATGGGAAAGGATCCACCTGGGCTGATCACGAACAACTGCCAGGATAATTTTCCCGTTTTGATATTTTTGCACCAGGGGGAGCAATGATTCGTCGGATGACCAGTCCACGATGATGATTTCATCAACCTGATCATGGGTTACCCAGGTCTTCAGCGATTCTTCAAGGGTTTCCCGGCGGTTTTTTACGGCGGTAAAAAGAGATATCCCGTCTCCTGTTTCCTGGCAGAATGGATTCAGGTTGTTTTTCGGAAGTGGATTTTGGTGCTCCATACGTCAGGATGTAAGCTTAAATGCGTATTGACCAAAATCAAATTTAAGTACCGGCAAAGAAGATGCAACTTTCTTCTCATAACAATTCAGGCGCAAAAAGCCAGGGAGATGTGGCAGTGCTGCATTGAATTTTCTCGACAGGGTTACCTTTTTGAGAAGGCTCTTTTCTTTTTCAGACAGCAGCGGGTAGCAGGCGTCGATGACCTGGTTGCACTCACTGAGATAAACGCCGTAGTTGGCCGTTGATAGTTGTCCGCCCTGCCTCATCCGGAATCCGCCAAGGACCGCATCGGTCAGGTAAAGGACATCGTGGTCAAAGAACCTGGTCCACAGTTCGAAATCGCCGGCGAATTTGTATTTTGTCGACACATATCCTCCTGCCTGTTCCCAAAGTTTCCTGGTCCAGAAGGTCGATTCCTGCTGGATAAAACTGCCGTTCATAAAGTCCCTGAGGTAGAATGCGAGTTTTGAGCTGACAGCAGGCCGGTGATAAACAATCCTGTTGTCGTCGTCGATGACAACAGGGTATCCCTGGATCCAGTTGATATCCCGGCCGGATGAAAAAAGCTCTGCGATGGTAAACAGGGAGTTGGTCATGTGAAGATCGTCCGAATTGATCCATCCCATAATTTCCCCCGTGCTTCTTTCAAACCCTGCCTGGACTGCATGGTAAAGTCCCTGGTCTGGTTTGCTCTCCCAAAAGGCAACCTGTTTTTCATATTTCCTGATAACCTCCACCGAACCATCCGTACTTCCGCCATCCATCACGATGTACTCCAGGTTCGGATAACCCTGGCCTACAATGGACAGAATGGTTTGCTCAAGGTATTTGACACCGTTGAGGTTGGGCGTGACAATGGTGATCCTGGGATATGAAGTCATATCGGTCATTTTCCTATTCTTATTTTATCCCGTATACCCATCATTGGCTTTTCGTAATACTTGTATAGTAAATATGAGCCCAGGATGATATAGCACCAGTATAGGGTATATGAAAAAATGTAAACAAAAATTGATGTATTATTTGTCAATCCAAGGATTGACAACGTAGAGGGGATGAGAATTTTCAAAACCGGCGTGTAATTTAATAGATACATGGAATAGGAAATGAGGCTGATAAAGGTGAAAAAGAAAAGTACCGGTTTGGAATTTGAAGATTTGATCTGAGAAAAAAAAGGCAGCATCAGCAAGGTGGCCAGCGACTCTATGTTGTATTGGTATATTGTAAAGAACACGATACCCTTAAATCCCCAGCGATAGGGCATACTTAA
Organism: Bacteroidota bacterium; assembly: GCA_026391835.1. Classification (GTDB taxonomy): domain Bacteria; phylum Bacteroidota; class Bacteroidia; order Bacteroidales; family FEN-979; genus CAIVAT01. Next base: position 137,509 of record JAPLDF010000015.1, on the reverse strand, counting down.
ATACAGAATCAACAAGACCGCCAGTACAATTCCCGGTTTTTTCCACCTGAGCCAGAATGTTTTGTGGAAATAGGAGACATAAGCGCCGATTACGCCATACATAATGCTGTCCAGCCTGAAAATGACAACCTTACGGTAATTTGCATCCCAGTCATCCAGCCCGATCTGCAGGGCATAGGCGATGATGCGCACGATCAGCGGGATTGTAATGAAAAATATCGCCGAGATCAGAATGGACTTGTTTTTATTTTTTAACACCCTGAAAAGAAAAAAGCAGACCAAAGGGAACGTCAGGTAAAACCATTCTTCTACACATAAACTCCATGCTTCAGGAAAAAATTGCGGATGAGGCCCGGCGAAATTTTGAAAAAAAAACAGGTATGTAAAATTGAAGCTACCCAGATTTCCAATGATAAAAACCTGGTAAAGCACAAGAAGGAACAGTACAAGGAAATAGTTTGGCAATGTTCGGAACCAGCGGCGAATCCAGAAGTTTATCAGATCTTGTTTTGTGAATTGCGACCGGTCGATGATCTTTAATAAAATGGTGCCAATAAGGAAGCCGCTCAATACGAAAAAGATTGACACCCCGTCGATGGAAGGCTTTGGCATCATGTAGTAGTGTTTCACACTTTTTGGCAGCAAATAGGCCCCGTGGGTATATACCACAAGGAGTATTGCGATTGAGCGAACCATGTCTAATCCTAAAACCCTGTTTTTGTTAGCCGTAATGAAACTCATTGTTCGGGAGATGGATTCATGGAAAAATATGTTAAAACAGGGTTGTCAGGAGGTTGATTAAATGTCATATTCAATTAATTAACAGGATTTTCGGTTGTTTTTTTTGAAGCAAAGGTCTTTGCAACAAAAACAGCCGGAGAAAGTAAGATCTTTCCTGTTTTCCAGGTATAGGAGCTGAAAATCGTTGCGATCTGCTGGTTCCTCAGAGCGATCTCTGCTTTCAGGTTCGCGATTTCATTGTTGTAATTTTCAACTGTTTCGCTGAAACGGCGTTCATGGCTGGCAATGGCAAGATTCAACTGTTCAATGTGAAGGTTGTTCGACTCGATCATCTGCGTGAAATCCGCCTCCTTCCTCCTGAAGAGTTCGCCGGCTGTAAGTTGTTCGGCCTTTAGTGATATGATGATCTCGTCATAGTTGCCCTTCAGGGTATTCATCGACTCCATATGATCAGATTTCAGGGAGGCGACCGAAAGGCCATGTTCAAGTTTTAAATTTGACACAACAAGGTTGTGCTCGGTTTTCAGGTTGTTTAGTGAAAGGTTGTGTTCAACTTTCAAACCGGAGACAACCGCGTTGTGCTCATTTTTCAGGTTGTTTATGGCCAGGTAATGTTCTTCTTTTAAATTGCCGACAACCTGTGCATGTTCATTTTGCAGGTTGATAACTGCCTGGTCATGATTCTTTTGAAGATCTGCTGCCCTGTGTTCATGTTCGGCGGTCAAATTGGCAATAACCTGTTCATGCCCTGCTTTCAGATGCATTACATTTTGATCATGTTTTTCTGTAAGCTGGGAAACAACCTCCACATGCTCGTTTCTGAGTGCAGTAAGTCGTTGGTCATTCTCCTCCCTTAACTGGGCGAGCGCCTGGTCGTTCGCTGCCTGCTGCATGATAAATCGATGTTCCGCTTCTTCCTTTATATAAGCGATGGCCTGGTCGTGTTCAGTTTTCTGGTTGGCAATACGATAGGCATGTTCTTCTTTGATGTTGGCAAGCACCTGTTCATGCTCCCCTTTCAGGTTGTTAACATACGTCTCATTTTCGGCCTGGTACGCAGCAAGAAAATTCTCCTGCCCGGTTTTTAATCCTGCAAGAATTCCTTCAAATTCGGTTCTCAAACCGGCTCCCGACATTTCGTGCTGTTTTTGCAGGGCTGCAACCGATTCGTCATGTTCTGTTTGCCGGCTGGCAATAAATTGTTTGAGTTGTTCGGTTTCTGTTCTCAGCTCGCTGATGTTGCTGATAAACTCATTTTCACGGTGCCTGGCCATCGGGTAATAAAACGGGGAAGTGACATTGTAAATTTCCGGGTCCTGCAGGTCGAGCTGGAAATACCTGATCACATTCCCGGGGAAATCGAGGTGCAGGGCATAATCACCGCCTTCCGACGATTTGCCCCCGGTCGTAAAACAGGCGATCACCTTGTCGACATAGGTGAATTTGTATTTGGCCCAGCATTTTACATTGTAGTCCCAGTCGGAGGTCACCTTGTATTTGGTGTCATAATAACCGACCTGGGTGATGACGCTCCTGGGATAAAAAATGCTTTGATGGCAAATGTTCCCCTTGAATAATTTCTCGAGGGTAAATGGACCGTCGTAAATGGTGCCGTCTTTGGCCCATGGTGCATCTCCTTTGATGATTACATTCCCGTAAATCACCTGTTCTTCCTGGAAAAGCCCCTGCTCATAGAGTTCCGTCAATACATGTTCATTGTAAAAGGAATCGTCGGCACCCATAAAAATGATCCAGTCGCCGGTACACAGGCCCATTCCCTTGTTCATTGCATCGTAGATCCCCTTATCTTTCTCGGTGAGCAGCCGGATGTGTTTATGCTGTTTCTGAAACCTGCGGATGGTTGGAAGGGTTTTGTCTTTTGAAGCACCGTCTACAATGATATGCTCAATGTTTTTATAGGTCTGCTTTGCCACGGACAACAGCACCGTTTCGATGGTTTCCGCGGTATTGAATGTTGGGGTAATGATGGTTATTTTTGGCAGAATCATAGTCGAACGTGATTAAATACCTTTGAATGAAATAACTACAGAATGTATTGTCATAATCATGCCGGATATTGAACATACAAAGCTAATGATTCTTCAATAATAAGGATTGCCTGTACTTGCAATTTTCTCAAACGGTCCTTCATCCGATAACAAGTTGATTCTGACAAACGAACCTGCCGCGCAGGATATCAAAGCCCATCTCGATCCTTGGTATTTGCGGGTTGGAAGGAAAACACCCTTAAATATCATCAGTCGAAGTATCGTTTAAAAGAGGTAATTATGCACAAATATCAGAGACCAGTTCGAGAAAGTCTGATATTTTTTCAGAGAATTGATATAATCTTTTTATTTTTGCAAACCAAATATAGCATACATTTCAGTGATTCTCATTTTTAGCATGTCATTTTGAGCAATAACCAACTTTAACTTTTTACTTATGAAAAAACTTCTTTATCTGTCCCTGGTGATTTTTAGTTTCATTACTGCCTGTAGCAGTAAAAGCAGCAAAGAACTGATAGATTCGGCTGATGCCAAGGTCAAAGCCGGAGATTATAAAGGTGCGATTGTTGATTATGACAAGGCAATTGAATTGGACACTGCAAATGTTCAGGCCATATATCATCGTGCGAATACGAAAACCTGTGTTTCCGATTTCAACGGAGCGCTTCAGGATTATGCGCTGGTACTCAAACGTCACCCGGAGGACGGGAATGCCTATTTGTGCAGGGGTATTTGTAAGAAAATAACCGGTGATTTTCCCGGAGCAGTTGCTGAATTGAACAAGGCGATCCAGTACAGTCCGACTGAAGCAAGGGCATATCAGTTAAGAGGGTTCTGCAAAATGCAAAACGGGAATCAGGCTGAGGCACTGGCAGATCTTGATAAGGCAATTGAACTTGATGCAAAACTTCCCGATGCATTTTTATACAGGGGAATGTTGAAACTGAAGACAGGCGTACCCCAGGAGGCTTGTGCTGATCTGGCAAAGGCTTCCGAACTTGGAAATAAAGAAGCCGCCAACCTGATCAAGCAGAATTGTAAGTAACCCTGTTACTGTCGGGCATTCCATCTCACTTAATTCTCAATCAAAATTAATCTGTAAAGGGTTGTACCCTGGTTAAACAGCCATGTTCTGTGTTCAGCAGCATTCCTTGATTGGACCATTTTGCGTGTGATTCCCGGCAAACCTTTTTTGAGGAAATGGAAAGTTTATCTTTTTAAGATGTTCGTGAGCGACGTGAGAAAATCAATGTAATAACCCACTTCATAGTGGAATGGGACCAGAGACCATTTGTGATTTTTATCAGCAAGATAACCATGTTGCCGAAGGTCAACAATATTGATTCCAGGTAAAGAAGTCTCAAAAAAATGATAGTATTCTGCAAGAAGGTTATTGTGGTTTGTTACCAGGTCGCTATATGGAAAACCTTCGACAGTTAAACCATCTGTGTATGACTCCATCCAAAAAGCCTTATGGAGGATGATTCTCTCGGGTGGGAAAATGTTTTTTATGGAATCAATAAATAAGAGGCAATTCGATTTCCAGAGCAAGGTAGTCGAAGTATCCAGACGGGCGAGCCGGGTACCCTGAAACCGGGAAGATAAATTTGATTTCAGGAATTCATCAGACAGGGTAAGGAAGTGTTGGCCCATTTTCAAAATATCCATTCTTTCGTCAATAAAATCCAATACGAGATAGTTTCCCTTGCAGTCTCTTGATTTTAAATATTTGTAGAACTCTTTGTTCAGGTCATCCAGGACATAGCGGCAATCAAATGGTGGAAGGTTGGTGATTTCTGATACTTCTACATTTAACGGCGGGCTGTGCAGGCTTATAAAGGAAGTCCTGGCGAAAAATCTTCTGACAGTTATATCCGTGTTTAAGTTAGCAACGATATCAGTGTTGAACGCATCTCGTGTAACACAACTGCCGAGGATGATAATTTCCATCAATGGATGAGTTAGAATGTTGATTTTACAATACAGCCAGCAAATTAATGAAATTCCTGCTCCAATATGCAATTGGCTTGGTGAATTCTTTTATCGCCCTTGATTGGTTAAATGAAATGGACGGAGGGATAATATTCTGCACCCATGGGGCAATCTTACCTTGCAGCTTGATAAATTCAGCGCTTTTATACCCTAAAAGTCTTCGAAATAAACTATTTTTACAGCCATTTTTCACTAGAAAGAGGCATATTGAATGAATGATGCACGACTGATTGCCTTTTATTTACCTCAATTTCATCCGATTCCGGAGAATGATGCATGGTGGGGAAAGGGGTTTACCGAATGGGCGAATGTAACCGCGGCAAAGCCGGTATTCCCGGGGCATTACCAGCCGCATCTTCCTGCCGACCTCGGTTTCTATGACCTCCGCCTGCCCGAAGTCCGCGAAGAACAGGCCCGGCTTGCCCGCGCGCATGGAATCCATGGTTTTTGCTACTACTATTACTACTTCAATGGTAAACGGCTGCTGAACAGGCCGCTGGATGAAAACCTTGCATCCGGGAAACCCGATTTTCCCTTTTGTATCTGCTGGGCCAATGAAAACTGGACCCGGAGATGGGACGGGAACGATACGCATATCCTCATCGAACAGGTACATTCCCATGAGGATGATGTGGATTTTATCCATGGCCTGATGCCTGTCCTGCAGGATAAACGGTATATCAGGGTATACAACAAACTGCTGGTTCTCATCTACCGGGTTGACCGCATGCCGGAACCCCGTAAAACTGCGGAGACCTGGCGTAAAATAGTTAAAGACGAACTCCATGAGGAGCTGTACCTGTGTGCCGTCAACAACTTTTTCAAAGATATCGATCCTTCCCTCATCGGGTTTGACGGGACAGTTCAGTTCCCGCTCGATTTCCATCCAAGCTGCCGGGTGGACGTGAAACTGTTTGCAGAGGCCAACGGACTTGAATACGAGGATGTTAAGGATAACTGGATCATTGATTACCCGAGTATCGTGGATTATATGGCCAGGCTTGACAAACCCGCCTATAAATTTTTCAGGGGGGTGTTTCCTGCCTGGGACAATACCCCGCGAAGGCAAAATTCCAGCGCGATCTTCATCAACTCATCCCCCGAAGCATATAAAACATTTTTAAAGGCTACGCTGGCCCTCACCCGTGCGGAGCATTCGGGCGACGAGCAGCTTGTGTTCATCAACGCCTGGAACGAATGGGCTGAAGGGGCGCACCTTGAGCCGGACCGGAACTATGGCATGCGCTGGCTGGAAGCCACGAAGGAGGCGGTGGATGAGGCGGATGATCTGGCGGGATCGCTGGAGACACTGAAAGACATGCGGGCTGCAACCTCCATCCGGTTAGCCGGGAGACCGCCAGAGGAAAAAACAAATGCGCAGTTTGAAGCCCCCCTGTCCTCTGAGGTTGATGTTATTCTGAATTCCTGGACCTTCAGGGTGGGCCGGATCATCATGTGGCTGCCGATCAAACTTCTCAATCTGTTAAAACGGTTAAAGATCATTAAACATGCATAATAGGCCAAGGATCCTCGTTGTTTCCTACAATATACCCCGGCCTGATAAAAGTTCGGGCGAACTCAGGTTTGTATCCATCCTGGAGATGTTGTGCGGGTTCTGGAACATCGATTTTTGTGTTGCTCCCTCTCACGCGGAATGGAATAATTCGGAGGAGCTGATCCCATACATTCAGAAACTGGCAGACCTTGGGATCAGGGTGTTGCCGATGACAAAGGAGGCATTCAGCGAGGCCATCAGCGGGAACCAGTATGCGGGAGGGTACTTTAACCTGTACTGGATTGCAGAAGCTGTGATGCCGCTGTTTAAGGCCGCCCAGCCCGGCGCCTTCACCATTGTTGACTCGGTGGATGTCCACTTTGCAAGGGAAGAGACCCAGGCAAAGATGGGCGCGGTTGAGATGTCGCAGGTTTTGCAAACGAAGAAGCGCGAACTCGGTGTTTACAGTTCGGCGGATGTTACCATTGCCGTCAGCAAGGATGACCTGGAACTGCTAACCCATAAAGAAGGGCTGAACAATGTGTTCCTGATACCCAATATCGTCAGGGAATATCCCAGGAGTGCGGGGAAACGAAAGCCCGTTGTGGTGTTTATCGGCTGCTATGCATGGTATCCCAACCCGGAAGCAGTGATATGGTTTGCCGACCTCATCTGGCCCATTGTGTATGCCTCCATACCCGATGCCGAGTTTTTGGTCATCGGGAGCGATCCCACGCCGGAAGTGCTCGGACTGGCCGAAGTTCCGGGCGTCAAAGTGCTGGGTTATGTGCCCGAAACGAAACCCTACCTCACCATGGCAGCTGTTTCAGTTGCTCCCCTGCGGGTGGGCGGAGGTATGAAAGGGAAGGTGAACGAGGCCATGGCCCATGGCATTCCCGTGGTAGCTACCCGTATCGGGGCACAGGGTTTTGAGGCTGTTCACGGGAAAGAAATGATGATAGCCGACGATCCGGCTGAATTTGCCGCCTGTGTCATCGCCCTGCTGAAAGATGAAAAGAAGCAGCGTGAGATGGGACTTGCCGGGCAACAACTTAATTCGGCCATTTGTTCCCACCGGGCCGTGAAAGAAAAAATCCGCGGGCTGGTGGCCCGTTGTTCAGGCCTGATGCCACAAAACCCGGGGCAGCCACTGCCGGTACCGATCGGGCCCGGGCCATCCAAATTATCTTTATTTATCCAGGACATCGGGTACGCCATGCAGCTGCTAAAGCGGGAAGGGGCCGGCTCTTTTTTCAGGCGCACCCGGATGTATCTCAATGGTCAACGGCTCCCTGCTGATACCCGTCCACAGGTGGCAACCCCCACAACCACCAGGTTTGAAGCGCCTGCGGCAACCGCGGATGTTCCCAAATCGCCCGAACCCCCGGCCGGGATCCTGGAATTCCCTGAATTTTCTGAAACGCCGGTGGTTTCAGTCATCATCCCGGTGTACAACCAATGGGATTTTACCTTTCCGTGCCTTGCGTCCATCCTGAAGAATTCTGAAGGCATCTCCTATGAGATCATCCTTGCAGACGATAATTCAACGGATGATACCCACCGTGTGAACCAGTTTGTTAAGAATATCCGTGTTGTCAGGAACGAGAAAAACCTGGGATTTTTACTCAACTGCAACAATGCGGCAAAGTTTGCCCGGGGAAAATTCATCGTACTCTTAAACAACGACACGCTCGTTCAGCCTGAGTGGCTCAGATGGCTGATAAGCACCATGGAGGAGCATGCGGATGTTGGTATGGTTGGGGCAAAGTTTGTTTTTCCGACCGGCGAATTGCAGGAAGCGGGCGGGATTGTGTTCAGGGATGGTTCGGCAACCAACTATGGCAGGTATGACTGGCCCGGTTTGTCGCAATACAGTTATGTAAAGGATGTTGACTATTGTTCCGGGGCGTGTATCTGTGTCAGGACTGAACTTTGGTTAAAAGCCGGGGGCTTTGATCCGGCCTTTTCCCCCGGTTATTATGAAGAAACCGACCTTGCGATGCAGATCCGGTCGATGGGCTACAGGACGGTTTACCAGCCAAGGTCTGTGATCGTTCATTTTGAGGGCGTTACCCACGGTACTGATCTCGCCGAAGGAATTAAAAGCACCCAGCCCCGCAACCAGCGTCTTTTCTTTGAAAAATGGAAGCATGAGCTGGAAGCGAATCATTATACCAGGAATGAAAACAACTTCAGGGCACGCGACCGGAGCAAAGGCAGGCATGTCGTGCTGCTGGTCGATCACGCTGTCCCAACAACTTCAACCCAGATTGACAGGCAAGCCTATCTGCAGATGATTGGCGACATGCTGGCAAAAGGGTTTAAAATCGTCATATTTCCTGACAATTTTTATAAGACGGTGCCCGATGTGCCTGACCTTGAACAAAAAGGCATAGAGGTGTTGTATGGCGGCTGGTATCGCGAAAACTGGGTGCTGTGGATTACCGAACATGCGGCAAATATCGACAGTATTGTTTTTATCGACGATGCCATTGCCGATAAATATTCACAAACCATGAAAGCTATTGTTCCCCATGCAACATAAGGCAATCATTCTTGCTCATTACCTTCCTCAGTTTCATCCCATTGCCGAGAATGATCAGTGGTGGGGAAAGGGGTTTACCGAGTGGACGAATACCGCGAAGGCCCGGCCGCTGTTTCGTGGTCACCTCCAGCCAAATCTCCCCGCCGACCTGGGGTTTTATGACCTGCGTGTTCCCGAAACAAGAGAAGAGCAGGCCTCCATGGCAAAAAACCATGGAATCACCGGTTTCGCTTACTGGCACTATTGGTTTGGAAACGGCCGGCAGATTCTTGAACGACCGTTTAATGAAGTACTTGAAAGCGGAAAGCCTGACTTCCCCTTTTGCCTGGCCTGGGCAAATGAGTCGTGGACAGGAATCTGGCATGGCCTGAAAGAGCGGATTTTGATGGAACAGACCTATCCCGGCGAGGCGGACCATATTGATCACTTCAACCATTTATTGCCGGCGTTTAAAGACAAGCGGTATATTAAAATTGACAACAAGCCGCTCTTTATCATCTACCTGCCGCAGTTTCTGCCGGAAACGACAAAATTTACAAAACTATGGAATGACCTGGCAATCCAAAACGGGTTCGACGGAATGAATTTCATTGCGATCTTCACGATGGACTGGGATCACAGGTATGAGGGATTCGATGAAAAATCGGTGCATCCGTTGCACCAGTACATGGCAATGTTTGAAAGTGACAAAATAAGGAAACTGAAAAACGACGTGGCCAACTTCCTGTTCCGAAGATTAAAGACCTCCTATCGTTATTCGGACCTGATCAGGAACTACAATTTTTCATGGTTGGGCAATTATGACTTTGTGCCCACGATTTTACCAAACTGGGACAACACCCCGCGGTCGGGAAAGAAGGGCTATGTCATCCACGGCTCGACGCCGGCCTTGTTTCATGAACATTTCAAGGCAGTGGTTCAGTTTGTTATAAATCAAACGAATAACAAAAACAACATCCTCCTCCTTAAAAGCTGGAATGAGTGGGCCGAAGGGAATTATCTTGAGCCCGACAGCCGGTGGGGGACAGGTTACCTGGAGGCAGTCCGCGATGCCTTGCAGGAGCTCGGCGTAAACAGCACCTATGAAAAGGGGAAATAGATGGATCAGCCAGCAGAAGATTTAGCCGCAAAACTTAAAGAATATGAAAAGCACATGCTGTTCCCGGCAGGCCATTATTACTCCCCTGTTGTAAATGTTGATGAAGCGAGGCAGCACGAGCGGGAAATATGGAAAAAAAACGTATTCAACATCTTCCCGGGCATCGATCTCAATTTACCGGGGCAGCAGAAGCTTCTTGAAGATTTTTCAAGGCGTTACCAGGATATTCCTTTACCGGAGAATAAGGATGAAAAATTCAGGTACTATTACAACAACCCGTTTTTTTCATATTCCGATGGCGCAATTCTTTATTCCTTCATCATGCATTTCAAACCGGCCCGCATCATTGAAATTGGTTCCGGGTTCTCATCTGCATTGATGCTTGATGCCATCCACCATCTGAACAGGCCACAAACCAGGCTGACGTTCATCGAGCCTTTTCCGGAAAGGTTATATGAGCTTGTTACTCCCGGAGATCAGGAAAAAGTCACCATTTTTGAAAAGAATTTGCAGCAGATCGATATTTCCTGTTTTGAGCAACTGGAAGAGAATGATATTTTGTTCATCGACAGTACCCATGTCGCAAAAACCGGCAGCGATTTGAACTACCTGGTATTTGAGATATTGCCGTCATTGAAGAAAGGTGTCCTTGTCCATTTTCATGATGTTTTTTACCCGTTTGAATACCCCAAAGATTGGGTTTTTGGTGGCCGGAGCTGGAACGAAATTTATATTTTAAGATCTTTCCTGATGTTTAACGACCATTTTGAAATAGTACTGTTCCCTCATTTTATCTACCGGAAATACCGTGAATACTTTGCAAACATGCCCGAGTGCCATGCATATGGCGGCGCAAGTTTCTGGATCCGTAAAACCGGGTAAAGGAGATGAAAATAACCAGTGATTGCACCTTTCATGAAAGAGTTTAAAATCGCGGACAAGTATAGAATTTTGTTGTTTTCACTCTTGCTGATAACGACCATTCTATTCCTGTTTCGCGGATTTTTTCAGCAGGGAATGTGCATGGATGAGGTAAACAGGATAAATGCCCTGGTCCCCCTGTTCAACAAAGGTGTTGTTGTCATTGACCAATCCATACTGAATATAACTGTCGTGGGAACAAAAATCCCGCTGATGTTTAAAAGTTATATCTCTACCCTGTATGTGCTGCCATATATCCCTTTGATGTTTTTTGACGATTACCTTTTTGGGGTGAGGGTTCTCCACCTTTTCTATTTCATCCTGGCAATCATAGCCTCATACCTTGTCATGAACCTGCCCGGTTTCAAAGTGCCGCAGTGTTTTAACGTGTCGAACAGGAAAGACAAAGCGGTATTCTCATTTTTATTTTTGCTGCTGGTTGCCACTTCCCCATTGCTCTATCCCGAGATCAGGATTCGTTTTTCGGATTGCTCGCATGTGTTGGCCCTGACCCTGAGCTATTACTTTTTGTCTAAATTCCATACCGGCCGAAAAACCATACACCTGTTTTTGGGTGTGTTCATCATCTTCCTGGAAATGAACTACCTGTTCTATTTTTCATGGATCGTATTCGCAGTTTTCATCAGTCTGTTGGTATTATACCCACGGTATGTTAAAGGGATCCTGAAGCCGAAGTATTTGATGGCCGTGTTTTTAGCCATGGCGGCAGGCCTGTTCAATCACATCTATTATAATATATCTGCAGGTTTCCCGGCGGTTAAAACCATCGTAACAAAGATCTTCTATCCTGCCGAATACAACCTGAAGTACAAAATCGACCTTGAAACGGATACCGGGTTCTACCACGATATCAGCATAAAGATCACCAACATCCCCTTGTTCTACAACAGGTATTTTGCGTTGTATTTTATCATATTTGTTTTCATTGCAATATTTACCGGTATTACAATTTTTAATGTAATCCGGAAGAAAAATCCCGGGGAGAATAAACAACATTTGTTTGTTTTCCTGACACTTTTTATTGTGTTGTTCAGCATCCTGCTTTCGCCAAATACCACCCGGATCGGGCATTACGCGTACACCATTCCTTTTTGGGAATTGTCGGTAATATCCATGATCATCATCGGCAGTAAAATGTTGCCGTCGCGATATGGCCGCATACCAATCTACCTGTTGCTGGTTGCCTTCATTGGTCTTAATTTTTTTGTGTCAAATAAAAAAATCCAGAGAATTAATATTACAAGGGGCAAGGGATATTTTTCCGCGTCCATTTATAAGTTAAAGGATTACCTGGATACGAAAAAGATCATCCCGGAGAATGTTGTGGCCATTGACTGGGGGTTTACGAGCCAGCTCTATTTTTTAAGCAAGGGGCATTACTGCGTCGACGACCGCTGGCTGGGAAAATTTATTAAAAGGGATTATACGACTGTCAGGAGTGATTATGTTGCATTATTTGCCCAAATCGCAGCCAGTACCGGGCCTGAAATCAAGTCGTTGTATTTCCCGGTCTATTATGTGTCGACTGTAAACGGCACGTTCAGGCGTTTTTTGTCGGAATTTGATGTTACATATGCCATTGAAAAATCGTTTCCCGAAGTTCGGGGCGATACTTCAATCATCATATATAGAATTGATAATCCCCGGAAAGCTTCGATTAATTTTTACCAGGAGCAGCATTAAACCTGGTTAAATGCAATTAACCTATTAACTGACGCAGGATATTTGTTAACGCCTAGCCACGAAGTGGCTTAAGATAAATAACCACGGGTGAAGCCCGTGGCAGGACCCCGCACGCACATCAACCCTGAAAGGGTTGAATCTCAAATAATTCAACCCCTGTCGGGGCTGAAAGTTGTTGATGCTCATCTACCCCGGGTTTCACCCGGGGTTATTAAAATCAAGCCCTTGCAGGGCTTAAGGATGGGTTTGAATATGTTGTACGGAAATAAAAGCCGTGAGGTATGGTCCTGATCAATAAATAATTGGTAATATTGAACCGGCATACGAATGTACATCTGGGAATGCAGTTTTGAAAAACAGAGGATCACTTGAAATTGACTTTTGAGACGACCCCAATAATACATACATAAAATGAACGAGTTGATAAAAAATATAAGGGACAAAGCATTGGATTTTCTCCTGCCCGACGGGTTCTATTTTTCCCATAAGGGCCACTGTACCTGCTGCGACCAGGATGTGACGTTCCAGTCATACAACAGCTGGCTGCGCGATTCATTCAGATGCAGCAACTGTTTATCGGTTCCCCGCGAACGTGCGCTCATGCTGATCATTGAGTTGTATTACCCGGCCTGGCGGAGTTTTGACATTCACGAATCGTCGCCATCTCAAAGCGGAGCCAGTTTAAAACTGCAGAACAGCGCAAGAAACTATGTGCCCTCCCAATACTTTCCAGACAAACCTTTCGGAACGATGGTCGGTGATTTTCAGAACCAGGACCTTGAAAATCAGACATTCCCCGACGAATCCTTTGACCTGGTTGTCACACAGGATGTGATGGAACACCTCTACGACCCGGGAAAGGCTTTTGCTGAAATCGCCAGGACGCTGAAGAAAGGAGGGGCTCACATATTTACCGTTCCATTGATCAGAAGGAATAAACCTACCGAAATATGGGCGGTTAAAGGAGAGGACAACAATCCTGTTTTCCTGAAAACACCCGAATGGCATGAAAACCCGGTTGACCCCAACGGTTCGGCTGTGACCATGCACTGGGGGTTTGATATTGTTGACTTTATAAGGGAGAAAAGCGGGCTGGAAACAACCATTGAGTATATTGACAACCTTGACTACGGGATCAGGGCCGAACTGATCGAGGTTGTGGTGAGTCAGAAAAGCGTTTAACACTGGTTGCGCGCTATTTTTGCTGTTTGATATATATCGAAGTCAATATGGTTAACATCAGTACCAGGTTTCATAATGTTATTTTGGATACCTGAGGTAATCATTATGAAAAAATAAAATGGAACTAAAAAGTGCTATGTATTCGACCCTGGAAGGTCATGGTTTCCTGGACAGGCTGGCATTGAAAAAATGGCTTGAGATGCTGCAGATATTTCATAGCTGTTTACCTGAAGATTCATACAACAACCTGCTTGATGTGGGGGTTACGGCTGATGCAGGCCTGTCGTCGTCAAATTTTATTGAAGAATATTCGGTAAACCGGGGAAAGATCACCGCCCTTCCCAAATTGCACTGGCTGCCGCAGAAATTGTACGGTTCAATATTGAAGCGCATGGGTTATGAATATTTTTCCCACAAGGAGCATTTGAATTTACTGCCAAAGAAATTGTTGAAGAAAATGCTCAATGAACTATCACTGAACGATCATCACATCAGCCATGTGAAACTTTTTTACTGGCCAAGCAATATACTGATCCTCATCAATAAAGAACCATCCTGATGGAAATTGCCGTCCTGATCCCCTGTTTAAATGAAGCCCGGACAATCAAAAAAGTCATTGACGACTTCAGGAAATCCCTGCCGTCTGCTGCCATTTATGTTTACGATAATAATTCAACAGACGATACCTTTCAGATTGCCACCGATGCCGGTGCTGTCGTTGTTAAAGAATATAACCGCGGAAAGGCCAATGTTGTTCAGCGGATGTTTACCGACATTGAGGCCGATATATACCTGATGGTCGATGGTGATGCAACCTACCCGGCCGATACTGCCAGCCACATGATCGAATTGCTGATCTCGCGGAACCTGGACATTGTAGTTGGCGACCGGCTGTCGAACGCATCGTATGCCAAAGAAAACAAGCGGAAATTTCATGGCGCCGGAAACGAGTTGATCAAAAAACTGATCAATTTTTTATTCAATGCATCCCTGAAGGACATATTAAGCGGTTACAGGGTTTTTTCAAGGAAATTTGTAAAAAACTACCCGTCGCTCGTTGAAGGGTTTGAGCTGGAAACGGAAATTACCATATTCAGTCTGCATCACGGGTTCAGGATACACGAAATACCCATCAACTACCAGGACAGGCCTACCGGCAGCGAATCAAAGCTGAACACCTTCTCCGATGGGTTCAAGGTTCTGAAAACCATGTTCAACCTGTTCAGGTATTATAAGCCGATGATCTTTTTCAGCACCATTGCCGGCATCCTGTTTCTCCTGGGGGTGGCCATGGGCATCAGGCCGATATTAGAATATGTTGAATTCAAATATGTTTACAGGGTGCCTTCCGCCATCCTGGCATCCGGGTTGATGATCGCCGCATTGCTCTGCCTGTTCTGCGGGCTGATCCTTGATACCATTGTCCAGATAGATAAAAAGCAATTCAAACACCTGATGAATTTTAATAAATAATCACCGGGGCCGGGAATTATAAAATATTTCAGGAAAAAGGATTTGAATTTAATGGCATCATATTCCCGGGCAGCTGTCTTTGTCTAATTCAACGGATAGAGTAAAAGTTCGAGATTCCTTTCGACGGTCTCAAAGATAACGATATCCGGCTTTTCGGTTAAAATGATCTTTTTATTCCAAACTGACCAGATAAATACGGATTCCCTGAAACCCGGGGAAAGAAATTTTGGGAATTCCCTGAAAAAGGAGTCATGAAAGATGAGAATTTTCAACTCTTTTTTTTGATTGCCAAAGCGGCGCTCATACGTTGCCGGATTCCAATGGTAAGATTCCGGAACCTGGTAGGATTTCTCCAATTCCGCTACCTCATAACCCTTGTGTTTTGAGAACTCATATTTGCGGTCGGTTCCGGGTATAAACTGCAGCCTCGCATTGTCCCCCTGGTAATTAAAGGTTGTATCGATTACAAAATCATCAACCTGCAAGACAGCCAGGCCGGGATAATCGCTTTTCAGCCGCTGCATGAGGGTTTGATAGCCATTGAATTCACCGAATTCGTTCCAGTGTGAATCGGTTTTATAAAAAAGGAGCGGATTCAGCAGCTGCTTAAAATTGTCTTTCATGTCAATAACCGGGCAGCCGATGGTTTGCAACCTCTTTTTGACCTGCTCAAGTTTTGTCGGGCGCTTCGATTTTTGAATCGGCAGGTAATCTCCGTATACCGTACTTTTTTCAGGGGCGACTGCCAGGTAAAAGCAAATCCCGGCACTGTCGAAAAAACTGATGCTCTGTGAAAAATTTCTTGTGATCATGTTCAGTTCCGACTCATTGAAATTTATGATCCCCTTGGTTTCGGAAATGGCATTTGAGGATAAATCGCCAAGGAACATCCATCCTTCCCGGCCGATGACGACTCTTTCGGGAAAAGGTGGCGTGTTCAACACGCCGAGTTTAATCTTACAGTACAACCAAATCAATACATCCCTGACAGCAAAATTATCTTTGAAATAATCGTTAAGACCGGCAAAGTAGATGCCAATGTCATTGTTGAATCCAACCAGTTTTTTCATTTCAAAAACGGGAAATTTTGCCTTCGCCCTGTTTTCTGCTGCGATCCCTTTAAACTGGTAACCGCTAACCTGCAACAATAGCGGGCAGCCCAGGATGACCAGGAACAGGATTGCCAGGACAAGGCTCCGGTGGGATCTGGTTTTTTCCATTAAAACCTTAAATAGATAAATGGATTATAGGTATGGGAAGCCAGGTAAGAAAGGCTGACGATAAACAGGATTCCCAGGATCAGGATGGCAGTAACATTCATCAGGTTACCGAGCGCAACCCTGTTTTTCCCCGGAGTACCGGCATAGGCCCGCAAATAGCCATATACCGGCGTTGAGAAGATGATGGCAGCAATGGTCATGATGAGTGTTTCCCTGTTGAAACTGTAAAACCGGATGTAACTGTTAAGCGCAGGTCCGCCGGGAGAAAACGAAAACATCCTTCCGAAATACACAAATACATCAGGCAGACTGGCAGATTTGAAAATGACAAAGCTGAAGGTCACAACAAGCATGGTATAAAGATGCTGAAACGGAATCCACAGTTTTTTAAGAAGCCTTCCCAGGAACAGTTGTTCCAGGATCAGGAAAACCGCAAAATAAAAGCCCCAGGCAACATATGTCCATGCGGCGCCATGCCATAGCCCGCAGGTAAGAAAAGTGACCAGGGTGGCGACAATATAAATGAGTTTATCGGTTTTAATATGCAAGTATGTATCGTTTTTTAACTTCCGTGAGAGTGAATAGGCCATCGGAAGGAACAGGTAATCCCTCAGCCAGGTTGACAAAGAGATATGCCACCTGCGCCAGAATTCACGGATATTCCTGGCGGCGTAAGGGTAGTTAAAGTTTTCCTTAAAGTCAAATCCCATCATCTTTCCCAGGCCGATGGCCATGTCTGAATAGCCGGAAAAATCGAAATAGATCTCCAGGGTAAAAGCAATAATACCGGTCCATGACATTGCCATTGACAGTCGGATCATCGGCGTTGCAAACACATATTGTGCAATGGCAGAGAAAGTGCCGGCAATCAGTACTTTCTTTGCCAGTCCGGTAATGAAGCGGGCAACGCCTTCGGTAAAGCGGTCGGCGCTTATGTTTTTAACGGCCAGTTGATCACGGATGTCGGCATAGCGGACAATCGGGCCTGCCGAAACCAGGGGGAACAAGGTAAACCATGTGCAGAATTCGAGAAAATTGGCGGAGGGCTCCGTTTTGCCTTTGTAAACATCCAGCACATAGGCGATGGCCCTGAAGGTGTAAAAGCTGATGCCCAGGGGCAGCACAAGATCCGCAACCGGGTGCAGGGCCGCCCCGTTGCCGGTAAACATTCGCAGGATGCTGTTCAGCGAATCCACGCCAAAATTGTAATATTTGAAATACCCCAGGATTGCGATATTGAAAATGAGCATGGCCGTCAAACCGGCAACCCGGTTCCCTCTCCTGATAAATTTTGCGCCAAGGTAATTCAGGATTGCGGATGCCAGGAGCAGCAGGACCAGGATATTGTCGCCCCATGTATAGAAAACAAGGCTGAAGAGGATCAGCACCACGTTTTTAAGCTTCCCGGGGGCAATGTAATATATTGCCAGGAATACCGGGAGAAATAAAAACAGGAAGACGGTGTTGTTGAAATCCATACTAAATCAAAGTGCCAAAGATAACTTAATTTTGAATTATTTGGCTGTCCAGAGCATCCACCGGTGCTGCACAATATGAAACACATTGGCAAAGGTCCAGTAGAGCACCATCCCGGCCGGAAAGGAGTAGAACAGCAGGAAAAACATCAGGGTCATGGCGACCAGGAAAAGATTCTGCGTCAATTGCCCTTTCTTTTCGGCGGTAGGTGCCGGGGATAATTTGAAGGAGAGCAGGGTGACCACGGCCATCAGTACCGGCAGGATGTTGAAATAGCTTCCCAGTAGCGGGATATTGAATCCGAAAGAGAACAGTTTATCCGGTTCGGCCAGGGTGCGGATCCACAGGAAGCCGGCATCGTGCAATTCGTAGGCGGCGCCCAGGACCTGGAAGAGCCCGATGAGGACCGGAAGCTGGATGAGCACGATCAACAGGGGTTTCAGGCCGGCAAGCGGGCTTACGTTGTAAGATTTGAAAAGTTGAAGGATACGCTCGCTTTGTTCGCCGCCTTTCCAGTTTTTTTTGATCTCGGCAAGTTCTGGCAGCATCATTTTCTGAGCTTCCACAAAACGCTGCTGGCTGACAAGTGCCTTTTTTGCAAACGGGGACAACAGGATCCTTACAATAAAAGCAAGGACGATGATCGACCATCCCCACCCGGGAATAATCATGTGAATGACGGTAAGGAGCCAGAGCAACCCGAAACAGATCCAGCGCATCCAGTTCCAGAGCCCGGCAAAAAGCAGGGAATTGAGGTTGACAGGGGCTGACGACAGAGTGGCCTGCGATTTCGGGCCGGAGAATACCAGGAATTCCCAGCGCATCTGGCTGCCGGGAGCGAGTGAGGTAACCGGCAATTTAAAAAACAACATAGGCAGATCGATCGCGGGAGGCAGGGATCGCATGGCGGGAGTATTGAATTTTACGACGGCCCGGGTGAAGGGGAGCGAGGCATGTTCCCCGGCTGGTTCAGCCGGAAGGATCAGGAGGGCAAAATACCGGTCATGGAGGCCGGCCCAGCAAAGGTCTGGGGATTTCCAGCCTAGAATACGGGGTTGGGTTGTCCCATCCCGGTATGATGTTACTTTGCCGTTCCACGAAGCCACCGGTTCCACGTAAGTGTAATTGGATGATTGGACCGAAGGTGTCTGAAGCTTTTCTCCCATCCCCGGGCCCAGGGTGAGGGCCAGGTCATCGGCAGGAGCAGGAACATATGCAGTACCTGACCGGTTGGTGATGCTGATCACCATCTTAAAACAATAGGGTTGGCCGGATTTTTCAAAAACCTGTTGCAGGTGAAGGCCGGTTTTGGTAATGGTTCCGCCGTGAACCAATTCCCCGTGGATGCTGCCCTGCAGGCGGAGATGCTGCGAGAGGATCACGCCGTTTCCGGCAGTTGTAATCATCGGATGCCAGCTGTCCGTATTGCCGCTTTTTCCGGCCAGGACGTTCCATGTGGAGATATCGCCTTGGTTTGGGGCCCATCCAAGTTGAACCGTCGGGGTTGTTATTGCAGCGCGCTGATCCGTTTGTGCATAGGAATCAACCGGGTTTAAACATGAGCGTATAAGAAAAAACACTGCTGCCGGGAGCAGGAACCGCATTAAGTTGAATCCTGGCATGAGGTTTCTAAGGCTTTTTGGGAGTATCACCCGGTTTTGTAACGGTATCGGCAGTGCTGCCTTTTCGCAGGCCGAAAAATTTCAGCAGGCGGTGCCAGAATAGCTTGACGGCTATTGCTGCGCCGACAACCGTGGCCACAAGTGCCTGGAGGATGATGCTGCCTGTTCCCGGATCAATATAGGTAAGGATTGTGAGTGGTACCGATAATAGCCGGAGTGCCAGGATGCTTGCTAAAAGAGTGCTCATGTGCGGTAATTTTTATTCAGGCGACTGATGGTTAAAGATCAAATGGTTGAGTTGCCGGCAAAATTAAACTTTTTATTTTTACTTTTCATGAGGTAAACAACTCTTTCAGCTTCGCGGATCTTCTCTTTTTTACAGATGTCGAAATAAACAGAGAACTCCTGTTCAAAATGTGATTCATCATATTCCTGGAAAATATCCTTTCTTGACTCGAGCAATATTTTCACCTGGGAATCCGATTTGGGCACAAATTCAATGATGAGGTATTCGCTCAGCCTGCTGAGGAATTTTGATATCCTGGCAAATGGCAGATTGTTGGAAATGGCCAGGTGATGGATGATGGCCAGCGCAAGCACTGCACCGGGATGCGGCCGTTTGACCATTGACATGCGTTCCTTGTTGTTCCAGCCGATCGCGGGGCTTGGGTTCGTGAGGTCCATGACCAGGGGCAGGATGTTGCCGATGTTGTTTTTTTTAACATGGTTGTAGTTGGCGTTAACGGCAAGCGGATCAATGTCAAATGCCATGCAGTTGATGCCCTGCAGGGCGGCGATCCTGGTAAATTCGCCTGTGTTGGCCCCCAGGTCCCAAACGGTTTCGGGGCGGATTTCTTTGAGGTACCCGTCGATGATCTCTTTCTTGTGTGTGAATGACAGGTCGTTATAATTGGTGAAGGTGTAATATTCGCCCCATTCGGTATCCTGTTTTTTTAACCTGAATTTGCGGACCATGTAACTCAGGCTGTCGATAAGGGCCGTCAGGTTGGAAAGTTTGATTTTAATGTTTTTTGAGGCGGAGCCCTTGCTTTCGTATTTTTTCTGCGAACTGGCATGCAGGTGAATGTGCATCAGCAGCAGGAAGTTGATCTTTGTTTTGAATGGCAGCAGGTTGCTGGTCAGGTCAAGCGGGATGCCATCCATGTAGAGTTTAAGCAACTGGTTCAGCCGGATATCCGTATAGCTCATCAGGGCAAGCGGGGCAAGGAAATGCTGGCAAAATTGTTTGTAGGCTTCCCATGGTTTGTCTTCCCTGTATTTTTCAAACGACAGGGTGTCGATGAAGATCGGGCTCCCCTTGTGAAATTGTATGTTGTAAGCGCTGCTGTCTTTCAGCGTCATTCCGTACTGCAGGGCGATTTTTTGAATTTTCAGGGTAGCAAGGGCTGCATCCTGCAGCTGGCTGAATGACCACTCGTAGGGATACGAGATGAAACTGATCATTTCAGGGGCAATGACTTTGTATACATTGCCATCCAGCCCCTTATGATTTTCCAGGACCTCATGCCTGATCAACAGGTTTTCATCACATAGTTTTTCATAAAGTCCTGAACCCATCAGCAGGTCGTAATCTGCCTGGTAACACTTGTTCACGTGCCTGAGCAACTTTTCGCCTTCGTAGAAAAGAAATCCGCTGGGATCCCGGAATGAGCTTGCCTGTATCCTGTTGTGCGTCATGAATTGGTTCATTTATAATCGTTACTCTTCGTCAATTACCAGTTTGGTTACAGCCATGCCCAGCTGCCGGCGGTCATTCGCAGAACTCTTCGGGTTGCTGATGGCAATTTCAACATTTATCAGTCCATCCGGCGCCAAGGCAGCAGGGATCAGGGCTTCGTATTTATTGTTTCCGATCAATTCCCAGCTGGCAACCTGTTTCCCGTTCACGGTCAGTTTAATCTTTTCACTCTCTTTTTTATTCTCCCCATTTATTCCGACTCCCCAGAGCCGCAGTACCATATCACGTTGGGGTTTCTTGTCAAGCTGGAACACGAGGCCTGCAACAGCCCCGTCTGTCCATCGATGATCGGGTTCCTGCCTGCTCCAGCCTTTCAGGATATACTCATCAGATTTGCCCCCTGCAGAAAACAATACCGGCTTGCCGATTTGATAATATTTATTTGAGGAAATCTCTACCATGCCTGATGCAGCATACAGGTACCTCCCTTTACGATAACTGGCCTTATCATAAACATGGCCGGAAATGTAATATTCAGTCATCTGCGGCATGTTTTCGGTATCCCAGGAGTCGTCCCAGGTGTAAAAATAAAAAGGGCGCTCCCTGCTGCCTCCTGACTTGGCGGCCAGGTATTTGTTGCACGCGCTGTCGCCATCGCGCAGCCCCAGGATACAGGCAATATCTGTTATTTCCAGGGGGGAATCATTCGTGACGAGGGTACCCCTTGACAGCGCAGGCTTATGCAGCAGCAAAGCATGGGATGAGGTTATTACACCTGGAGGAACGAGGCTCGTCGTATCCTGGTTAACACCTTCCTTGTTTGCCTGGGGCATGTTCATCGTACCATGGTCAGAAAGGATGATGATTTCGGAGTTATCATAAATCCCTAGCCGTTTAAGCGTGTTTAATACCCTGCCGGCCACCCTGACGGCTCCGCGCGCTTGTTTCAGGTATCCTTCCTTCCCGGTTAAAGAGGGATCATATTTCAGATTCTCATCCACACACACCGGGAGATGCGGAATTGAAAAATGAAGTATTTTAAAGGTGCCACTGCTTTCCGGCACTTTGGGTACAAAGGCGAATTTTTCAATTAACTCCAGGAAACGGATATCCACGCCAAAATTGTCGGGGGGATAATTTCTTCGCTGGAGAAATGAAAAAAGCCAGATCCCATTGTTGTAGATGACGGGTTTAAAGTATGTCGGGATGGAGCGAAACAGCGCAAAATCAATATATTCAAAAAACGGGTGGACTGAATTTTCGCTCAATTCGTCAACAAATGTCTGCATGGCCAGCACACCGGGAAAGGTGCCGTTGATTCCCGCCAGGTATGCACTGTAAGATTTCTTTTTATAGGCATCAAGCAGGTTGAACCTGGCGTTTGACCTGGAGATAAAAGTGTCGTAAGGGTTTTTATTCAGGTAACACGACCCGGTGATGATCGACGGGAGGCTCGCCTTGGTGGTGGGAAACATGCTTGCGGTATTCCGGTAAAATGTGAAACCGTCAAACATGCTCGCCTCCACCGGATATTTCTGTGTAATATATTCGAAATAGTCTGACTGAAAAGTATCCAGGATGATAAGAAGAACATTGTTCTTAGGATGGAAGGAGAAAAAATCTTTTTGCTTTGCGTCGTTGATTTCGGGTGTTTTGTTTTTCTCCCTGGGGGCTGCAACATAACCGGCAGCCACGGAGATAATTCCGACCAGGTAAATGCCCATCAGGATATTGTTCGCGACCTTCCTGTTTTTTCTAAGGAAGGCAAAAACGGTGAGCAAAATCACGACTGCCCAGGTGGCAAATTCAAGGTACATTTGAATTTTCCAGCGGTCCCAGTCGACCATTTCGCCGCGGAATAGCCCGAAGTTCCATACAAACAGCTGGCTTTGCAGCCATACCGATAAGGCAAGGCCTGTTAACAAACCGGCCAGAACACTAAAAGTGGTTACCTTGCGGCGAAAAAGAAAGAGGAGAAGAAACAGGATGGCAAATAATACAAGAAACAAGCCGGATACCTGCAGCGTTACGTCTTTCAACCCAAA
Organism: Bacteroidota bacterium; assembly: GCA_026391835.1. Classification (GTDB taxonomy): domain Bacteria; phylum Bacteroidota; class Bacteroidia; order Bacteroidales; family FEN-979; genus CAIVAT01. The sequence goes on along the minus strand of JAPLDF010000015.1, from coordinate 114,286 downwards.
GGCCAACTCGTTGATGTTTCCAAAATAAAATGAAAGCGGGGCGACAAGGAGCAACATAAAAGGGAATACGGCAGCCGCTGAAACAAGGAAAGGTTTTGAAAATTTCATGGTCAATGGGGGTAATTAAAGCTATTCAAGTTATAGAGACTTACGAATTCTTATTCTTCAAGCAAATGTAATGAATTCAGTAATATTAAACCATTTGTTAGGGTAAGGAAATTTAATTAAAATTTCCTGGCACATCGTTGCAGGAGAAGTGATTCATTTTCAGCAGTTTTATTCATGTATTTCCGTGAAAGGTAAAAAAACGGTGCCATGACATAATTTCAGGATCAGAAACCGGCTTGTTATGCAAACTCTTTGTACTTTTACTTAATGAAAAGCCTGTTTGCAGGCTCCGTTGCTGAATGCTTTTCAATTCAGCCATTGGCACCATTTTTTCTCAGGCAGTTAGAGACTGTTTAAAATTGTTTTTATATCCCTTTTGGGATTTTATGTGGGTAGAATAGCATGAGGAGATGCATTATTTCGTCCCGTACGGGACGAAATGGCTATCCGAACATTCGATTTTTACCCGTATTTTGTGCCTACGGCACTACGTTGTACAAAAACCGATTATAAAATAAAATTTTCAAACAGTCACTTGATTCTTAATCCATGAAGCTGATCATCCAGATTCCATGTTACAACGAAGAGAAAACCCTGCCGATTGCCCTTGCCGAGTTGCCCAGGCAGGTTGACGGGTTCGATACAGTAGAGTGGCTGATCATTGACGATGGCTCGACCGACAGAACTGTCGGGGTAGCCAGGGACCACGGGGTTGACCATATAATCGGACTGCCAAAACACCAGGGACTCGCCAAGGGGTATATGGCCGGCCTTGAGGCATGCCTGGCGCTGGGTGCAGATGTAATCGTGAATACCGATGCCGACAACCAGTATTTTGCAGGGGATATTCCGAAGCTCACCCTTCCCATCCTTGAAGGGAGAGCCCAGATCGTGATCGGGGCCAGGTCCATCAGCGAAATCGCCCATTTTTCGCCGGTAAAAAAACTGTTTCAAAAATTCGGCTCATGGGTCGTGCGCCAGGCATCCCACACCGACATCCCGGATGCCACCAGCGGCTTCAGGGCCATGAACCGTGAAGCAGCACGGCTGTTAAACGTGTTCAACGAATACACCTATACGCTTGAAACAATCATCCAGGCCGGGCAGAAAAACCTTTCCATCATTTCGGTGCCGGTGAGGGTAAATGATGATCTGAGGCCGTCGCGCCTGTTGAAAAGCATACCGTCGTATATCAAACGGTCCGTCATTACCATCATCCGCATTTTCGTGGTTTACAAACCGTTCCGTTTCTTTTTCACCATTGGTTCCTTCCTGGTCGGAGCGGGGATCCTGATCGGGATCAGGTATCTCTACCTCGATTTTATCGGCGAAGGAAAAGGCCATGTGCAATCCATCATCCTGGCTTCCATCTTACTCGGTATTGGTTTTCAAACAATACTGGTGGCTTTCCTGGCCGACCTGCTGTCGGTCAACCGGCGGCTGCTGGAAGATATCCAATTCAAACAACGTACCGGGAATAACAAATGACCTGCTTTCGGTAAGGGATTCCAAAAAAGGACTGATACGTGAAACACATTAAATGGAAACAACTTTTTAACTGGGGCGGGTTTGTCATTGGCATCGCCGGGGTTGTCTTTGTTGTGAGAAAGTTGTCGATGTACTCAAACCAGATTGACTTTTCCGGTCTCACCTGGTTATCATTGTGTTCATTGACCGGATTGATAGCAGCGTATGGCCTTGCAAATATTTTTCAGGCCATGGCTTGGCATGATATTTTGCAGTACATGGGCGTAACGACCACGAAAAAGTGGTCAATTCAAACGTATGGCGTAGCCCAGATTGCCAAGTATGTGCCGGGAAATATTTTCCAGTTTGCCGGGAGGCAGGCCATCGGGCAGGCTGCCGGCCTGCCGGCAATTCCGCTGGCTAAATCGGCGGTGTGGGAAATAGGGATGCTGGCAGGTACCGGGGCGCTGTTTTCGGTGCTGGTCATCCCGTTATTCAGGCACCAGGTTACGTTCCTGCTTGCCTGCATCATGTTCATTGTTATTCTTGTCATTGGGATGTTCGCACTGTACCGGTTTGCAGGAGCGGGCATGGCGTCGGCAATGCAATGGGACATCCTGTTTCTTTTGCTGGCCGGGATCGTTTTTTATGGTGTGTTGATCCAGTTTACATCGGTCAGGCCGGGCACTGGTTCCATGTTTGTTGGCATCATCGGTGTTTACGTTGTTGCATGGCTTGCAGGGTTGGTCACACCAGGGGCGCCGGCAGGGATCGGGGTGCGTGAAATGGTGTTTCTGGCCATCCTGCACAATTTTCTCAGCGAAGGTGAATTGCTGAAAGCCATATTGCTCGGAAGATTTGTAACCGTAGGAGGGGATATGCTTTTTTATATATTTGCGATGGCTCTTCGTTTTAGAAATAATATGCTGCCTAAAACCTCCGGCATCGATGAATCGCAATCAGGTAATAATTAATTCAGGATAATGCCACAAAGGCACCAAGCCACCAGGATACACAAAGTGTTAAATATCGGTAGATTACCCTTGGCGAATCTTCGTGACCCTGTGACTCTGTGACTTTGTTACTTTATTACTCTGTTACTTTGTGACCTTTTTGCAAACAGGCACTTTTCGGATCATCCTAACCTTTCAATAAATGCAAACCTATATTTCAATATTGCGCGGCATCAACGTGAGCGGCCATAAGCTGATAAAAATGAAATCGCTGCAGGAGATGTTTGACGGCCTGGGATTGCTCAATGCAAGAACCTATATTCAAAGCGGGAATGTGGTGTTCGGGAGCAATTTTGCCGGACACGGGGAACTTGAAAAAATTATCGGGGGAGAGATCCTGAAGTGTTTTGGATTTGAAGTGCCGGTGATCGTCATCGGGGGAGGCGAATTGAAAACCATCTCCGCAAATAATCCCTTCATAAACCCACGGGGAGAAGATGAAGCGAAACTTCATGTGACTTTTTTATCTGCAGAACCGGACAGGACCCTGGTCGAAACCATCGCGAAAGATGCATATTCTCCTGATGAATATTGCGTAATCGGTAAAGCGGTCTACCTGTTTTGCCCGCAGGGTTACGGGAATACCAAACTCAGCAACACCTTTTTCGAAAAGAAATTGAAAGTCAGTGCAACCACCAGGAACTGGAAAACAATCCTTGAACTTGTAAAACTCTCCTCCTGAACCCTCAATCTTCTATATGTCCGCCCGTCCGCCCGTCCGCCCGTCCGCCCGTCCGCCCGTCCGCCCGTCCGCCCGTCCTCCTGTCCGCCTGTCCGCCCGTCCGCCCGTCCGCCTGTCCCCTTGCCCCCATGTCCTAATAATTGTAACTTTGCCAAAAAAACAACAACATGAAATCAACATTACTGATACTGCTGGTATTGCTTGTGGGCCATGCAAACTGCCAGGTTATGTCAACACCTGTGATGGAACCTGCCGATATGCTGACAAAGCCCACGCTGCTTTGGAAATATAAAACCAACGGGCCGATCGTGGCTTCCCCGGTGATCGAAAACGGGACCGTGTTTGTGGGGAGCCTCGACAGTACCTTGTATGCCCTGGATGTGGCGACAGGAAAAGAAAAGTGGAAACAACCAACAGGAGGGGCGATCCGGTCGTCGGTGTGCATGAGCCCGAAAGGGTTGTTCCTGCTCAGCAGCGATGGCTTTCTTTTCAGGATCGACAAGGATTCCGGCAAGGTCAGCGGTTTTTACCAGACCATGAACGGGTACATGGGTGACCACCAGAACGATTATGCCGATTATTTCACTTCAACGCCGGTGATTGTGGATTCAACGATATATTTCGGTTCCGGGGAGTCTATATATGCGATTTCCATCACCGACGGGTTTCTCCGCTGGACATACAAAACAGGGGGGCTGGTTCACACAAGGCCTGCAATAGTCAGGGATTGGCTCTATGCCGGCTCATTCGATGGTAACCTCTACGCCATTGATATCAGGACAGGCAGCCTCGTATGGAAATTCAAGACTACCGGGAAGTACACCTTCCCAAAAGGGGAGGTTACAGGTAATCCTGTTATTGCAGGCGGGATGGTCATTGCCGGTGCCCGGGACAACAACCTCTATGCCGTCGACCTGAGAGGGGGATATTGCAACTGGCTGAGACAGTTTCCTTCGGGATGGGCTTTGCCAATTACAGTGAACGATTCGGTGCTTTACGTGGGTTCTTCTGACGACCGCCTCCTGTGCGCTTTCGACATACGCACCGGAAGGGACATATGGAAGGCTCCTGCCGGGTTTAATGTTTTCGGCGGATGTGCCATAGGATCGAAATTCGGCTATTTCGCCACCCTGGCAGGCAAAATACATGGGGTGGAACTTTCGACTGGACAGATATTCTGGTCAGCCGAAGTGGACAGCTATACGGCGAACCATCTTACATGGCTGAAGAAAAACGACTCATACCGTGCTGATATTGGCAAACTGATCTCTACCCCCCTGGATATGCTTACCATGTACAGGCAACTCGGGGGAATTTTTGGCACCCCGGCCCTGGAAGGGAATCACCTTGTTGTTGCAGGGTACGACGGGTATATTTATTGCTTTTCGGGAGAAGAAAAGAAATGACCTCTCGTTTGATCCGGTTGAGGTTTTTACAACTCTACCGGGGTTCCGGGGACCTGGGACTTTTCAGGGTACTTTTAGTAATAGTTGTTTTTCTTCCACTCACGGCGATTTTCCTTGTTCAGCATGTTGCGCAGCGGCCATGGGATGCAGCAATACCCGCCATTGTACTATATATCACCTGGATGATCCATGTTACCCGCAGGGATTATCATTTCCTCCTGGCCATCGTGCCGCACCCCCGGGTGGTTTTCATTGCCGAATATGTTCTCTTTACAGTTCCTGTTGCTGTGCTGTTGCTGTCGGCAGCACTCTATGTTCATCTCCTCCTGTTTCTTGCCGCCCTGGTGGTAATTGCCTCAACTGTGCCGTCGCCTGCGAAGATCGCTTCCCGCATTGTAAAACTTTGGATGGTTCCCGCTGGTATGTTCGAATGGCAGGGCGGGATCAGGAAAAACCTGGTTGTTATTGTCATTTTTTACATTCCCGGGCTGTTTGGTTTTTACCATGCAGGGCTTTCAGCTGCTTCGCTCTTCCTGCTTACGATGGTTTTTATCTCCTTCTATTCCGAGTATGAACCCGCGAACATGCTTGCTGCCTGCAATTGCAGGTCGCTCCGGTTCCTGGTACAAAAAGTTGTACGGCATACCGGGTGCTTTGCGCTGTTCCTGTTGCCTTTGCTGCTTGTTGCTTTTGTCCGTGATGAGTCCCGGCTGATCACCGCCGGGTATTTCCTTGCGGCACTGAACATGCTTGCCTTCTCCATCCTCCTGAAATACTACCAGTACCGTCCGGGAGCATATTCAGGTGCTCACCAGCTGCTCACTACGCTGGCGTGTTTCATCTCGGTGGTGCTTCCGGTTGCACTGTTTTTTATGCTTGTTAACATTTTCCTGGCAGTTGTCGCAAACAGGAATCTTAAATCATATCTGAATGATCGCAATTGAAAACCTTTATATATCCTATGGCGACCACCGGGTACTTGACGGCCTTTCGCTATTGCTGCCCGGTCATTGCATTCACGGGCTCGTGGGCATGAATGGTGCAGGCAAGACCACCCTGCTGAATACGCTGGCCGGTTTTATCAGGCCGGGTTCAGGCACAATCCTGGTGGATGGAACCGGGCTGAAAAGGGGCGACCTGGCCTTTCTTGAGACCGAGAATTTCTTTTACAGCAATATTACGGGCCGTGAATACCTCGGGTTGTTCAGGGCCCCGCAGGGTGCTCCCGGTATCGATGAATGGAACAGGATGTTCAAACTTCCGCTCGATCAGCTGATATCAGGTTATTCAAGCGGGATGAAACGTAAACTTGCTCTGGCAGGCGTGCTGAGGCAGAACAAACAGGTCGTGATCCTTGATGAGCCGTTCAACGGGCTCGACCTTGAGTCATCGCGCCTGCTGAGCATGATCATAGCCCGGCTGAAGGAGCGGGGAAACACGGTGCTTATCACCTCGCACATCCTTGGCTCGCTCACCGGCATTTGTGACCACATACACCTGCTTCGTGACGGGAAAATTGTGCTTTCGAGGGAAAAGGAGCATTTCGAAACCCTTGAGCAGGATATTTTCAGGGATGTTGACCCGGGCTATTTCAACCTGGTGAACAGCATCATTTCTGTTGAAGGAAACGAACCAGGTTTTCCGGCCGGTACGTAGGATCTTTTTCATACCGTTCAAGGGCGGAAGCATGTACCTGCTCGTTCGTATTTCCTTGTCCGGCAGTGTTTAACCCGATGGGGCGGTGGAGTGTGCCACCGAGTTTGTAGTACCATTTCATCGACTCATGTTTCAGTCCCAGCGGATCGGGGTGCATTGCAACAGGTTCAAAACTAAGTTGGCAGCTCCCGGCTTTTTCGAGCATCCACTGCATGGAGATATCGGACAGGGCGGTCTCAGGATAACCGCCCCCGACGTCGGAGTGAACACCCGCAAACCACACCTGCTCAAGCCGCTGGCCCCGGGTATCCTTCTGCTGGTGCCATAAGGTAGCCCCGAAGTTCTTTCTTTTCTCATCGATGGCCAGTGCATGGAAGGCATTTTCGATTTTAGAGGAAAGCTCGGTATCGTGGAACTCATTCCGCCCGTTAAAAATATCGTGGGCCAACAGTGGATTTCCCAGGGCACCCACCGTATCCCAAACCCCGATGAATTTTATCCTGGTCGACTCCTCAACCGCGTAGGTCTTGCGGAAGAGTGTGGCTTCCTCCGATTTCGGATGGTACGTCGGGTGCCTGGAGCGATACAGTTCATAGGCCTTCCCGATTTGTCCGGCATTGGCAACCCTGAGGATCCCGGAGTTCCGGATCAGTCCCGAAAGGCTTCTCACCGTAAAGGCGCCCCGGCTGAATCCGAACAGGAAGAGTTCGTCTCCCAATTCGTAATTGTTCATGAGAAACAGGTAGGCCTGCAGGATGTTTTCTGAGATGCCGGTGCCTGTAGCGCCATCAAAAACCTTTTTCAGCAGGTTTCCTTCGGCGCCGATCCCAAGATCGTAATAGAGTTTCTGAACAGTTCCGTCGGCCGACCTGTTGCTCAGGGCGTTGGCCATTTTTACCACGTTGGTCTGGCAGGATTTGCCATTTTCCATTTTATCCGGGGTGTTCCATGTCCCGTCGCAAAAGATTGCTATTCTTTTCATAAAAGTCGATTTAAATATTTACCAGCAACAGGATGTTTCAATGGTTTCGGTTTCTTCACCCAGGGCATCCAGAAGTGTTTTAACCAACCGGCTTCCGATTGTATCCTGAAGTTTTGAAAAACGATAAATCATCTGGTCTAACAAGCTGACCTGAATTATTGCCAATTGATCGTACTTATGAAGCTAAAGGCATATTCAACTTATGTTTTTGCATTGGTAAAATTACAAAAAAATACCAATGAAAACAAAGATTAATCGGAATCATACCAATAGATATGGGAATTATTTCGTTTTTTTTCTCTCTGTGGTTCTCTCCAGATCTCCGTGAAACTCCGTGTAATTATTTGTTACACAGAGAGACACAGAGCGCACAGGGAGAAACACAGAGCGGTTAACCCCAGATTAATTAATCATAAGAAATATTGCTATCCTTGATTATTGCTTAATCGGGAAAAAGGAAACGGAAATCCTACTTTCTGCATTTTATTTTGGCGGGGAGCTGCATTCTTCGCCATTATTACCTGATAATCCAATAAATGTACCTGAAATTATGCAACGTTCATCTGTCGTTGTATAAGCTATTGTATATGCTTTGTATAAGCTGTTGTATAAGCTTTGTATAAGCTTTGTATAAGCTTTGTATAAGCTTAGGAAAGCTTCTTCCGGATCTCAGCCAGCATCACTTCGGTCATTTTAGGCAGGTCGTATTCGTAATGCAGCCCCCAGTCTTTCTTGGCAACAGTATCGTTGATGCATGCCGGCCACGAATCGGCAATGGCCTGGCGGAAGTCGGGCTTGTAGGTGATCTCAAATTCGGGGATGTGTTTTTTGATCTCCTCTGCCAGGATTTTCGGGGTAAAGCAGATCCCGGCCACGTTGTAGCTTGAGCGCAGTGACAGTTCCGAGGCATCGGCCTGCATCACATCGATGGTGGCATGGATGGCATCGGGCATGAACATCATAGGAAGGGCTGATTCCGGGCCGAGGAAGCACTCGTATTTTTTGTGTTTGATGGCTTCATAGAAAATCTCCACCGCGTAATCGGTTGTTCCGCCACCCGCTTCGGTCTTATAGCTGATCAGTCCGGGATAGCGCAGGCTGCGTGTGTCAACGCCGTATTTGTTGAAGTAATATTCAACCCAGCGTTCACCCGCCAGTTTGCTGATGCCATAAACCGTATTGGGCTCCATGATGGTGTACTGCGGGGTGTCCATCCGCGGGGTGGAAGGACCAAATACGGCAATGGACGAAGGCCAGAAAATTTTCGGGATTTTCAGTTCCCGGGCGAGTTCCAGCACATTCATCAGGCTGCGCATGTTGATATCCCAGGAGGCCAGCGGGCGTTTTTCAGCATTCCCCGAGAGGATTGCTGCAAGATGGTATACCTGGGTGATTTTTTCGTGTTCAAGGATCAGGTGAAGTTTGGAGGCATCAAGCACATCCAGTATCTCAAAGGGCCCGGTGCCGGCCACTTCGGGAGGGGCGGGGCGGATATCGGTCGCAATTACTTTTGATTCGCCATAAATTTTACGCAGTTCGAGTGTGAGTTCCGAGCCGATCTGACCCGAGCAACCGATAACCAGGATTTTTTCCATAATAAAAGCTGAATTTTAGGATTTTTACAAAAGTAGAAAGATTTACTGTGAAAAAAATAGCAGACATCCCCTGCGTTGTGTTTTTTCGAAAATAACTATATAATTCAGTATCTTTGCAACGCATTTTTTTCAACATTCAAATGGACGACGGACCTGCGCGAAGCATTCAGTTAAATCTACCCCTGTACTGGTAGGGTACCATCGTGATCCTGTTCATGGTGTATCGCCCTTCTTTGCAGTGGTTAACAAAAGAAGGAGGCGAATATGACATCTCAAATTACCTTCTATTTAAGTCAGATCCTGGGGAAAAATTATATCTCCGATGATGGAACTGCACTTGGGAAAATCAGGGATTTTCTGATTGACCAGAGCTCCCTGCCCGGAAAGGATGCCGAGCCTGTGCGTCCCCGCGTGGTGGCGATCAAGGTGAAAAAGGGAAATGAGATCAGGATCCTCGATTTTTCATCGTTTGAGATTAAAAAGTTCAAGCGCAAACTCAGGATTACCTGTCTTGAGGTCCACGATATTTTTCCCGATACATTTTCAAACAGCTTATGGCTGGCCGAAAATATCCTCGACAAGCAGATCGTCGACATCAACGGGCGCAAACTGGTTCGCGTAAACGACATCCGGATGGTGATGATCCCGGCAGGGACCTACGCCATTGCCGTGGATGTCGGGATGGAGGGCCTGCTCCGGCGGATTGGCATCGACAAACCCATCCAGACCATGCTGGATCCCTTCAAGGCGGATATCCCCGGGAAATTTATCCTTTGGGACGACATCGCAGCCGTGGATTATTCCAATTCGAACATCAAGCTGTCGAAATCTTCGTCGAAACTGAACACCCTGCACCCGTCGGACCTGGCAGATATCATTGAAGATCTCGATAAAGCCACACGGACCTATTTCTTTGCATCCCTCGACGAAGAACAGGCTGCCGATGTGCTTGAAGAGATGGAACCACATGCCCAGATCCATATCGTGGAGAGCCTGCCGGTTGAAAAAGTTGCCGATGTGCTTGAAAAGATGCCGGCCGATGAGGTCGCCGACCTGCTCGATGCGCTGGCCGAGGACAAGGCTGAAAAACTCCTTGAAGAGATGGAAAAAGAGTCTTCCGAGGAGGTCAGGGAGTTGCTTGAATACCCGAACAAAGAAGTGGGATCGCTCATGACAACCGACTACTACACCTTCAATGAAGAGCTCACCGTTGCCGAAACTTTCATTGAACTTCGTAAACAGCAGCCGGAAGCGGCGCATATTTACACCATCATCGTAACCGATAAACATGAGCGGTTCCTGTCGTCCGTTTCGCTGGGAGAACTGGTTGTTGCCGATCCTTCAAAGCACCTGAAAGAGATCATGAACAAACACGCGGTGAGCGTTTACGATGATGACAAAGTGGACTCACTTGCCGAACTGGTATCCAAATACAACCTGCTTGCAGTTCCCGTGATCAACAGGAACAGGGAGATGGAAGGCATCGTGGTGGTGGAAGACATCGTTGAGGATTTGCTCAGCAGGAGAAAAACGAGGTAAACCGGGAAAGGGATTCATGACTTCTTCAATCAGGCGAAAATCGATCTGGCGAAATATTGCATTTTTTCTTGCCATTCTCGGGCCGGGGATCATCACCGGGAGTGTGGATAATGATGCCGGCGGAATTACGACCTATTCGGTGGCCGGCGCTTTGTATGGGTACAAGTTGCTCTGGACGCTGATCCCCTCTTTCATTGTTTTGGTAATCGTACAGGAGATGAACGCCAGGATGGGGATTGTGACCGGGAAGGGGCTGGCCGACCTGATCCGCGAAAATGCGGGGGTGAAAGTTACTTTCTTTATTTTCATAGGATTGCTGCTGGCCGATATCGGCAATACCACCACCGAATTTGCCGGGGTGGCCGGAAGCATGGAGGTCTTCAGCGTAAGCAAATATATTTCGGTTCCGATTGTGGGATTCATGATCTGGGTACTGGTGGTGAAGGGGAATTATAAACTGGCTGAACGTATATTCCTGATATTCAGTGTTTCATTGTTGATGTATGTGGTTTCCGCACTGATGGGCAACCCCGACTGGAGTGCGATCGGAAAATCGATCATCAGGCCGCAGATGGATTTCGACCAGAAGTCGCTCATGGTGATCATTGGCATCATCGGTACCACCATTGCCCCGTGGATGCAGTTTTACATGCAGTCGTCGGTCATCGAAAAAGGACTCAAGATCCAGCAATATAAATATACCCTTGTCGACATAATTGTAGGATGTACCGCGACCGTGGTTGTTGCATTTTTCATCATCGTGGCCTGCGCATCCACCCTGCACGCGAAGGGCATTGTAATCCATGAGGCAAAAGACGCGGCAATGGCGCTGGAACCCCTTGCCGGGGCATTTTCATCGCATGTATTTGCATTTGGGTTGTTTATTGCCTCGATATTTTCGGCGACAATCCTGCCGCTGGCCACCGCTTTTTACGTATGTGAAGCTTTTGGTTTTGAAGCCGGAATTGATAAAAAGTGGAAAGACGCCCCTGAGTTTTATATTCTTTATACCGGGATTATCATCCTTGGGGTGATCATCATCCTGATTCCCAACGCGCCGCTGATTGCCATCACGCTCTGGACCCAGATCATCAACGGGCTATTGCTGCCGGTCGTGCTGGTTTGCATGATCCTGCTGGTCAACAACAAAAAGATCATGGGGGAATACACCAACAAACCCATTCAGAATATCATCGGGTGGGGGACTGTTTTCATCCTTATCGCCTTGTCGCTGACATTGCTGGTGTTGCCGCTGTTTAACTAGCCCGGACTCATTTGCCGTTTACCATCCGGAGCAGGTCATCGCCAACGCCCATGCCCCTTTCCTGCATATTCCTGATAACCTGGCGCGCCTTATCTGGCTGGCCATGCTGGTAATAGAGCAATACCAGGTTGTTGTTGGCCTGGGGATCAAACGGGTTGAGTTCAATCACCTTCTCGAGGTTTACCGCCGCGCTGTCGAAGCTGTTTTTTGAAAATGCGATCTGCGCCAGCAGGAAGTAGGCATCGGGGATCGGGTTGTGCACCAGCTCAATCCTCAGGTAGCGTTCGGCGGAATCAACTTCTTTCCTGTCGAACAGAACCTTCCCGAGGTAGTAGTTCAGGTTCTTAAGGCCCGGCTCAATGGTGCGTGCCTCCCTGAACAGCCGCTCCCGTTCGGCCGGATCTTCAACCTTGGTTCCCAGGAGTGTTTTTGCATAGGCTGAATGAGGGGAGCCGTTCACGGCATGTGTCCAAAAGGTGACCGGGTCGTTGAAGTAACTTGTTCTGATAAAACTCTGGATGATAAATATGACAACAATTACGGATACAATTGCAATTTTCAATTTTGGGTTGAAGGAGCCGCTGAATGGAATTGCCTGGCTGAGCATGATCAGGATCCCGATGACAGGCAGGTAGAGCCGGTGCTCAAAAACCTGGTCATTCAGCGATTTGGGAACAATCAGCACCGGGATCAGGAAGACGATAAACCAGAACAATCCCATGTAGGTAAGCGGCCTGGTGTAGCTCTTCGAATAAACGACCAGTGCAATAAGCCCGGCCAGTGCAATGAGGCCCCAAACAAGCGTGATGTCTTCGGCCATCGGGAACACGGTAAGGTTTACCGGGAAGAAGATCTTGCCAAGATATTGCACAATAACACCCAGCCTGTCGATGCCTGCATGGAACATACCGGAGGGCGAAACCCAGTTCTTTGAAAGCGTGGCGGTTGACCTCACCAGCAGCCATGTAGCGATTGCAGCCACCCAGCTGATCAGCGGAAACAGCAGTTTCCGCCAGCCGCATTTCAGGTAAAAAACTGCAAACCCTCCCATGATCACCGGGATGATGATTGCCGTTTCCTTGGTGAACAGGGCCGCAAGTAAAAACAGGAAATGAAGCAGGAGGATTGCTGGTTTTGGCTTTTCAAGATACTTAAACAGCAGGATAAACGAGGAAAGAAAGAAAATCATCAGCAGCATGTCGTTTCTCCCCGGAATCCACGCAACAGCTTGTGTCAAAACGGGATGAACGGCAAAAAGCAGGGAAAGGAGAAAAGAATCCTGCGGGGGTATTTTGATCCTTTTGAAAAAGAGGAACAACAGCACCACGGAAATAATATGAAACAGCAGGTTCGTGAAGTGGTAACCTGCGGGTTTTATGCCGAAGAGACGTGATTCAAGGATGAAATCGACCAGGAAAAGCGGCCTGTAGTAAGCATCTTTTGTGGGATTAAACAGGCCACGCTGAAATGAAACGCCGATATTTTTCGCATCTGAGTTGTACTGGGCGTTTTCAACGATAAAGATGGAATCGTCCAGTTTTGTATAATCCAGCATCAGGGTCCTGGCATATACCATGAAGGTGATGGAAGCGAGCACCACGATCGCCAGGATGGTGTTGGAAAACATGTCCTCAAAACCTGTCGGTTTCAGCTTTCCGGCATTTTTGCTATTTTTTTTTGGGGGTGCCATGTGCAAACAAGCGATACGACAAAGGTTACATTTTTACAGCCCTGATCACCTGCCGTGATTTGCCGGTTGTTACACGCACAAAATAGACGCCTGCCCTGAAAGCGTTAAAGTCATCCAGTTTGATCGCTGCGAGTGGCTGTACCAGGAAAATACTTGAACTCACCATCTGGCCGGTAACCGAAAATGCTTCGACTTTGACCGATACCGATACTTTCATATTGTTCAGGAGGCTGGGTACGGAAGTAAACGGGATCGGGAACAGGGTAAACGCGTTTGGCGGGATCGGACCGGAGTCGTTGTTGGAAAGAAAGACTTTTGCATTCATCAGGTTGGGAATACCCCAGCCAAATTGTGGATCAGGCATGTTTGACCGGGAGGCGGTGTTTCTCACGGCGATGCGGATTTGGTCAGCCGAGAAAGCAGGTGTTGATTGCCACAGGCAGGCCAGGGCCCCGGCCATGACCGGCGAAGAAAATGATGTTCCGCTTCCCTGGCCAACATTGCCAAACCCGGAAACGATGGTCGTTCCTTGTCCCTGGGCTGTAACATCGGGTTTTATGCGTCCGTCGTAGGTTGGACCTGTAGAGCTGAAAGAGGCATAGGCCCCGGATGCATCCACCGCGCCGATGGAAAATACGCTGTCGCCGTCGGCCGGCGCGCCGATGTATTGCCATGACGATCCGCCAGAGTTTCCCGCGCTGTTAACTACCAGTATCCCACGGCTTGCAGCCAGGTCGGCGGCACGGGTGGCAGGGGTCGTGTTGCCATCCATATCGGCATAGGTATGGTCGAAAGCTGGGTTGTCAAAGGTGGTATATCCCAGGGATGAGTTGATCACATCCACGCCCAGGCTGTCGGCAAATTCGGCGCCGCCGGCCCAGTTGTATTCTTCTATCAGGGCTTCATAGTCGCCTGCTTCGGTGCGGATGAGCCAGAAAGAGGCCCCGGGGGCGGTGCCGACCATCTCACCGGGCAGGTTGGCTCCCATGCAGGAAAGCACGCTCGTGCCGTGTGTATGCATGTTGTCGCCGAATACATTGTTCCCCGGCAGGTTGAAATCGCGGGTTCCAAGGATGCGGCTGGTGAGCCAGAGGCTGTCGAAGGCAGCGATCTGGTCGACATGGTAAAACCCGGCATCAAGGATGGCAATCATCATCCCCTGGCCAGTGTACCCAAGGTCGTGCAGCCCGTCAACAGCAATCATGTGTGCCTGGTTGTATGCCTGGCCGTAATTGATCGCCCCGGTCGACTTGACAGTTGCCCTGGGACCCGGCATGCTGATGGTGTAGGGAGGAATGGCCCCAATGGTTTGATGACCCGGCGTCCCTGAACTTTCCAGGGGCTGGTCCTTCAACACCTGGTCGATATGATCAACAAACGGAAGTAATGCAATTGCCGCTAAAATCGCGGGGTCATTTGCGTCGACAACCACTGCGTTGAACCATTTCAGGGGATAAATGACAACTGCCCCTGTGCCGGCTATTTGTGTTACATAGGAGGGTGTTACCGGGAGATCCCTGGCGTCGAGGGGGATACCCGATTTTGTGCGGCGGTCAAGCGACCGCTGGGTTAAAAAAGCCAGCGGGTTTGACAGTGAATAGGGGTTGTTGTCCTTGTTCTTCAGGAAAACAACATGCTTTTGCTCCTGGGCAAAAAGGCAAAAGGAAAAGATGAATGTAAACGTTATAAGAAATATTTTTTTCATGAACGGTGGATGTTTATGTGAGGATGCTGTTTGCAAAGGTAGGAGATATTTCAGTACATGCATGATGTTCTTATTTGAATTGAGGCCCTGGTATCGTTGCGGTTGAAAATCTTACCACATAGGCACAAGAGGACACATTAGAGGGCACAGTAGCGGGTTGATAAAGGGAGGGAGTTAAGGCTTTGGTCCCATGGTGAAGACCAGGATTCCGCCGGACACCAGGTCGGCATGGTCAATAAATGGTTGGGTGAGGGGTTTCCCGTTGAGTGTCATCGACCGGATATAGATGTTCTTATCGCTAAGCCCGATGGCTTTAACGACAAAGGTTTTGTTACCGGGCAGCGCAATGGTTGCCGACGAAATGCAGGGGGCCCCGATGGCATATTGCGTGGTTCCGGGGCACACCGGGTAAAAGCCAAGCACACTGAAAACATACCAGGCACTCATCTGGCCGCAATCGTCATTTCCGCACAAACCGTCGGGTTTGTTGCGGTACATGGTATTTACGATCAGGTGGATGCGTTCCTGGGTTTTCCATGGTTTCGTGGTCCAGTCGTAGAGGTAGGCCACATGGTGGCTGGGTTCGTTGCCATGCACGTAGTTCCCGATGAGCCCGGCACGCGTAACATCTTCGGTTTCGTTGAAATACCTGTCATCGAGGTACATGGTGAAAAGTGAGTCGAGCCGGCGGATGAAGGGTTTTTCGCCGCCCATCATGCCAATGTAATGCGAAACATCATGCGGCACATAGAGCGAGTAGTTCCATGAGTTGCCCTCGATGAAGCCCTGGCCAATCGTACTCAGCGGGTCAAACGGTGTTTTCCAGGAGCCATCCGCTTTTTTTGCGCGGATAAACCCGGTTGAAGGATCAAAAAGGTTCCGGTAATTCAGCGAACGGTCGGAAAAGCGCTGCAACTGGTCCTCGGCGAACTGCTTTTCCTGGTCCGACGGTTCCTTTGCGTTGATAATTGCTTTTGCGAACTGTGCGATGGTGTAGTCATCATAGGCATATTCGAGGGTGATCGAAGCGGAGTTGCCCTGTTTGTCATCGGGCACAAAACCATATTTCATATAATCGCCGATACCGTCGTAGAATTTATTGGTGGCCGTGGTTACACATGCCCTGAATGCCCTGGATGCGTCGAAACCGCGGATCCCCTTCACATAGGCATCTGCGATGACCGGCACACTGTGGTACCCGATCATGCACCAGTTCTCATTCCCGTGATGCGACCACACCGGCAGCATGTGTTCGGGGCTTTGTTCAAAATGGGCGATCATGGAATTGACCATGTCGGAGGTTCGTTTGGGATATAGGAGGGTAAGCAGGGGGTGCTCGGCACGGTAGGTATCCCAGAGCGAAAACGTGGTGTAATTGGTAAAGCCTTCGGCATGATGGATCTCCTGGTCAACTCCCCGGTACCTGCCGTCGGCATCGGTATATACCACCGGCGACTGCAGAACATGGTAGAGCGCCGTATAGAAATTAACCTTGCGGTCGTCAGATCCCCCGATCCTGATCCGGCTGAACTCATCTTCCCAGGCTTGGTTCGCCTCCTTGCGGGTCTTTTCAAAATCCCAGTCCGCGATCTCAGTCTGGAGGTTTTGCAGGGCACCGTCCATGCTGACAGCCGAAAGTCCGATTTTGATCTTAATTTTTTCATCCTTGCCGGTTGAAAAATCAAAGTGAGCCCTGATTTTCTTCCCTGCCATTTCGGGGAAGTTGTCCTGCTGGTTGAATTTACGCCAGAATCCCCGGTAAACAGGTTGTTCGTCGTTTTTGAACCCGTAACTTTCAAAGGGTTTTGAAAAGCTCAGGGCAAAATAGATGTACCGGGTTCGTGCCCATCCCCGGGTGATGCGGTAGCCGGTGATCAGTGTGTCGTTGTGAACCAGCACACAGGCCCATAAAACCTTCCCGTCGTAGTTGTAAATGCCATGGAGCATGTCGAGGATGATGTGCGCGCTGTCGCTTTCGGGGAAGGTATACTGGTGAAACCCGCATCGGGTGGTGGCGGTAAGTTCGGCTTCCACATCCGGATCATCGAGGTGAACCCTGTAATAGCCCGGCGATGCCTTTTCTGTCTCCTTGCGGAAAGGCGAACGGTACCCGGTTTCGGGATGATCGGCCGTACCGGGGTTCAGCTGCAGTTTACCGACAGTTGGCATAACCAGGAAATCTCCCAGGTCGGAATGGCCGGTACCATTGAAGTGGGTATGGCTGAAACCGGCAATGGTTTTGTCGAGGTACTGGTAACCGGCACAATAGCGGTAAACATCCGGGTTGTATTTGCCATTTTTTTCATAGGGAATGGTATCGGTATCCGGGCTCAGCTGCACAAATCCGAAGGGAACGCATGCTCCCGGAAAAGTATGACCCATCTCCTGGGTTCCGATGAAGGGGTTTACATAACCGGAAAGGGAGGGAGCCTGGGCATGCAGCATGGCCGGAACCAAGATGCAGGCAGTGAGCGTTGCGAAAGTTTTCATCATGATTCGTCCTTGAAAAAGAGCTTGTAATAGTTCAGTTGTTTCACATCATCGTATCCTTTTTCAACCATCTGGCGCTCACCATGGATGTAAATGTGGAAGTTTTTATCCAGTTTGATCACGCTTTTCATAAACCTGGACTGGTTTTTCACGGCGCTTTCGGAGATCTGGAAATTTTCGGGGATATCCATGTCGTGTTCATCGCGGAACTGGTTTTTATATTCCGAAAAGGAGTTGATGATGGCCGGGGAACCCAGCACCTGTTCCTGGAACTCTTCCATTCCGAATTCATCATTCTCCTTCAGGAATTTCATCGAACGATTGAGCATGTCGGCCTGGTCGGCCCGGGAGACCTCAAAGTCCTGCGGGAGTTTGTCGGTAACGAATTTTTTGCACAGGTCCATCACGCCCCGGGTGTTGTAGTAATTATCGGAACGGGGCTTTACCTGCAGGAAATCGTCGCGCCAGTACTGCGCTTCGCTGCCCTTGTTGAGGTTGTCGACAATAGCCACCACATATCCTTCTTCGCGGCCGGTATTGAAGATCAGGCAGCCCTTGTCGAGTTTGTTGATGTTGATGCCGTCGTCGTGGCCGATTTCGTAAGAGTCGCTTACCGGGTATATCTTGAGGTAGGTCTCCTTTGATTCGGATTTGAAGAGGCCAATCGCGTCCATAAGTTCATCATTGAACCAGCAGTTCCTCAGGTAAGCCACATAAAATTCACCTGTTTTGATTTTGGGGTGGGTGGAGTGGCGGTATAAATATTGCGCGAGGTTGCCTGACTGGTCAAGCATACACCCGGGATTTTCGAAGATAGCGGTTGCGTAATGAAAAACCTCGTTCAGCTCAAGATCCGAAGGATGGGTGAAGTTATAAAGTTCGTCGCCGCGGAAAGGCGAAAGAAAATACTGCAATAAAAGGGGTTTAACAATGTCGCTGATTTCAAGTAGTTTACCCGAAATAACCACACCTTCATCCGCCGATTTGTTTCCTACTTTATGCAGGGCCAGGGCATTCAACCCCGATTCATCAAAACGCATCATTCCGTTGATTTTTGGTGGTCCAAAATTAACCTTTTCTGATGGGTGTAAAAAAACTTTTAGTACCGGGAAAAACTACCACAACAGGCACAATAGGGCACATAGGAAAACCACAATAGCTATTGAATGTGATCTGTTGTGCCTATTGTGGTTAAAAAAAATTATGTGTAGAATATCAAAAACAACGCCGGCAAAATGATCCCGATCGCAGTAAGCCAGGCTCCCCGGCCAAGGATCCCTTTTTTTCCGCGCAGGACAAACAGCCCTGTGATCGCCAGGATGATCAGCCCCGCGGCGTAAAGGTCGGAGAACCATGTGTAGAGTTTTTTCAGGTTGTTGTAGTGCAGCAGGTTCATCTCCTTTATGACGTACCGGGTGGTCTTCTTCTCCATCTGGGCCTCCCCGGTAGCCAGGTCAACATATACGAACCCTTTGGTGAGAAAAATCTGGACATAACCTTCACCGGTGATAAAGCTTTTGTAATGATCTTTTTCCTTTACCTGGTCGAGCACTGAAAAAATATAGGTCTGGTCAACCGTTCCATTCTTCGGGAGCGACACTTTGAGATCGGTATAGGATTTCCCGTAATCGGGATGCTGGAAATCACCCGACTTGAAATGGTTGAGTACGATGCCGGAGATGGCATAGATCAGTGTCATGCCAACGCATAAATAACCGATATCCCGGTGAAGTACATTGTTCCACCGGCGGAGGGTTTTGGCCTGCATGGCTATTTCAGTTCAATGAATTTATCGGCTTCGATGCTGAAGAAAGACAAATGATCTTTTCCACAGTTCTTTAGATCCTCACGCATTGAGTTGATCTGTTCCAGTTTTTCCTTGACTCCCTGGTCTTCGTGGCCCACGGCACCGGTATGGACGCCGACATTGTGGTTTTCTTCCGGCTTCTTAACTTCGGCTTCCCATTCGTTGAGATATTTCGCATCGATGCGCTCCTCTTTCAGGGTTCCGAAAACCCGTACACGACTGCCAACCAGGGCGTCGTCAAATTTGGCAATTTTCGGCCCGGTGGTTACTTCAACGCGGACGCTGTCGGTTCCGTCAACAAGGAACATCCTTTTACCGCCATGTTTGCAAAGGTGAAGAACAGTTCCTTCGATGATGACCGGTTTGTCGATGCAGCTGTCGGCTTGTTTTTCGAACGTCAGCACAGCCAGTCGGGTTGTGTCGTTTTTGTTTGAGGAAGCCGTGTCTTTGGCTCCCTGGTTGCAGGCAATAACCGCAAAAAGGATTACGATCAGCAATGGAAAGAGTCTCTTTGTCATAACGTTAAGTTTGGTTTCCCTGCAAAGATCGCCATTTTCCTGTTATTTTCAAAACACAAAGACGCAAAAAGTCACCGCAAAGACGCCAAGACGCGAATTAATACTACTGTATTTCAATTCTTTGCGTCATTTTAGCAAAACCATCTTCTTTGTTTCAACAGTTCCGTCAGTTTCCAGTTTGTAAAAATATGTACCACCGGCAAGATGACTGCCTGTAAAATCCACTTCATGTGTTCCCGGCTGAAGTTGTTCGTTCACCAGCGTTGAAGCTTCACGTCCCATCAGGTCACAGACGATAACCCTGGTAAAGGATGTTTTCAGGAGTTGAAATTTGATTTTGGTATCCTGGTCAAACGGGTTTGGATAATTCTGTTCAAGGTGAGCATTTGCAGGGATGCCTGAAATTTGCACAATTCCCATATTCGGACTGTGAAATGCCCAGAAAGCTCCTGCACCGCCGTTATCATAAGGTCCGCTTTCAATAACTGTACCATCTGAAGAAATGGCAACAGACCATCCCTGCCTGGCTGCCCCGACTGCCCCAGTACCAACAAGCGGTGAATCTTCCTTCGTCCATACCCCGGCCCTCCTGTTGAAGATCCAGACTTTCCCGACTGAACCACCGGATCCCGGGCTGCTAACAATTGCAGTATTTCCATCAGGAGAAATCGCAACGGATCTGCCTACCAGGATAGGCGATGTGGACCCTTCCGCATACAGTTTTGGCCCTTGTTGCGCCCAGACGCCGCCACTTCGTACAAATACCCATACCGCTCCTTCGTTCATGAAGTCACCGGGACCGCCGATGATCACAGTATTGCCATCGGAAGAAATTGCTACGGATGAGCCCTGCTGGGAGGCATCGATGCTTTCTGACCCAACAAGTTTTGTTCCCTGCTGAACCCAGTCGCTGCCGCTTTTGGTAAATATCCATACCGCACCAAGGTAGCCATTGTCAATCGTGGCGCCTGTGACAAAAGTACTACCGTCTGCAGAAATGGCAAGTGAAGCCCCCTGGTTTGTCGGCCCAACCCCTCCGGTTCCCACCAGCTTTGATCCGTGCTGGGTCCATGTATCCCCGCTGCGCGTAAATACCCATACAGCCCCAGTCCCTCCATCTCCCGAACCGCCAACCAACGCCGTATTGCCGTCGGAAGAGATTGCCACGGATGTCCCCTGGAGGATCTGGCCTCCCACGGCACCCGAACCTACCAGTTTTGAACCCTGCTGCGTCCAGGTACCCGCGCTTCTTGTGAAAATCCATACTGCTCCAGTATCGGTATTGTCCCTCCAGCCACTTTCGATCACCGTGTTGCCATCCGAGGAAATAGCTACGGAATAACCCTGGTAAACAAAATCCCCGGCACCACCTGTACCGGTGAGTTTGGGGCCCTGCTGTGTCCAGGCACCCGCGTTGCGCGTAAATACCCAGACAGCCCCCTGCTGGCTGCTGTCGTAAATCCCACCCACAACGGCGGTATTGCCATCGGCTGATATGGCAACGGAACTCCCCTGGAATGATTCGGCACCACCCCCGGTTCCGACAAGCTTTGAACCTTGTTGTGTGAATTGAGCAAACAGCAAACCCGGCACGGTGATAGCGGCTAAAAACAATAACAGGTACAGTGATGTTTTCATGATTTTTTCTTTTTTAATTAATACTGATGCGTTGCTTACTTTTTAAAGATCCTGTGAAGGTTGACTGTTCATCTATGCCGGAAAAAAATGATAAAATATCATGGGACATTTTGCCGTTTCCCGGGCATATGAACAATCTTTAAAAGATGAATAAAAGCATGTGACAACCTCCGCGGACAGGGAGATCAGGTCATGCTATTGACAGAGGTGAAGAAATTCCTGGCAGGGAACAATTGGTGGTAAAAAGTAAAGGTATGCAATAATGCAATCAAACAGCATAATTATAATTTATTTATGATTGAGTGTACTGCAGGAGAGAATTAAATATAGCTCTTTAAATAAAATTGCCAAATGCTTATTATTTAATTTAATACGTATTGAACTCAGTTTAATTGCTTATCTTTGCACCGGCTTTTGAATATTCAGAGATCCACAAGCAAGCCCTCCAGTCGTTATCACCTCCTAGAAGTTATATCGCCGCCGGTTTCTTCTCGTGATTGAAGCTTAAAATCACCAGCCATCCAGTATTCATTCACTAAATATTTACATGAAAAACATTTTTGTATCAAATTTGAGTTTCAGGATCAACGATGAAGATCTGAAACAGGCATTTGCTGACTATGGCGCCGTAACATCAGCTAAAGTGATTAAAGACAATTTTTCAGGAAGGTCAAGAGGATTTGGCTTCGTGGAAATGACCAATGATGAAGAGGCCACAAAGGCCATTGAAGAGTTGAACAATGCAGAATTCGATGGTAAAGTTATGACTGTTTCCGAGGCTCGTCCTAAAACTGATCGCAAACCAGGTGGTTTCAGCGATTCACGTGGCGGCGGTGGCGGCGGCGGTGGTTATAGCGGCGGTGGCGGCTATGGCGGCGGTGGCTCACGCGGCGGCAGTGGCGGCGGTGGCTACAGCGGTGGCAGCGGCGGCGGAAACCGTGACAGTGGCGGCAGAGACAGCGGCGCACGTGGCGGATTCAAAAAAAGATTTTAATACGCGGTTTAAGTTTCCTCGCTAAATTCGTAAGTGCTTCATGATTTTTTCATAATATTGTTTATGAAAAAACCGGGCACTTATGAATAATGGCGTTTTGATTATTTTCACAGTTGTACCTGGCTGACCTGGCCTCTCCACAGGGAGTTGACCAGGTTTTTTTATTTTTACAACATCACCTTTTTAGCGGGTTCCGTCATGAGAAAAATCAACCTTTACCTGGTGCTGGCAGGCATCATCATTTTCAGCGGGGCGATGCTGGTGCTCGCGCACAGTGGGAAAAATCAGAAGGACCTGGCCACGGTCAATCCTGCCTTCAGGGCTTACGTGCAGGCATTCACTTCGGGAAGGGTGTCGACACGGACCCCCATCAGGGTGAGGCTTGCCGACGATTTTGCCGATTCGGTATCGCTCAATATGCCCCTGGCTGCCGGCTATTTCAAATTCAGCCCTGCAATTCATGGAAAGACTTACTGGAGCGACAGCCGGACGCTGGAATTTTTACCGGACGAAAAGCTTCCCCAGGACCAGGTTTACACGGTTGAATTTTATCTTTCGCACCTGCTCACCGTTCCTGATTCGTTGAAAACCATGGTTTTCCAATTCCGTACAATATCACAGGAACTATCGGTATCCGTTGATAATCACAAGGCATACTCCCACAGCAATCTTTCAAAAGAGCATCTTTACGGTACGCTTCAGACGTCGGACGTAGCCGGTGACCCCCAGGTGGAGGAAGTCCTCACTGCAACACAGGGAGGCAGGGATCTCCCGGTGGAATGGACGCACGACCAAAAGAAACGCACCCATTTTTTCCAGGTCGATTCAATCGCCAGGACAAATGAAGCGGGTGAGGTAAAGCTTTCATGGAACGGTTCACCGATCGATTCAAAGACAACAGGGAACAACATTGTTGAAATCCCGGCGCTGGGAAATTTTAAAGTTCTTTCGGTAGGGAGTTTTCCAGACCCGCAGCAGTGTTTGCGGGTGCAGTTCTCCGATCCGTTGAAAACGGATCAGAATCTTGACGGCCTCTTCCGGGTTGGGAAATATGACAATCTTCGCTATAATGTTGAGGACAACCTGCTGCTGATCTATCTGCCGGAAACCGAAAACAAGAAGGTAAGCCTCACGCTGGAACCCTCCATCCGGAACATCAACCAGGTCGTGCTGGGGAAAAGGGTGGTTGAACAGGTGCCGGTCGACAACACAAAGCCCGCCGTGCGCTTTACCGGCGACGGCGTGATCCTCCCCAGTTCCAACGGTATGTTGCTCCCGTTTGAAGCGGTAAACCTCAACGCCGTGGACATCAAGGTCGTCCGGATCTTTGCAAACAACATCCTGCAGTTCCTGCAGGTCAACGAATTGAATGACAATTCACAACTCGCACGTGTCGGGCGGGTGGTGCTGAAAAAAACCATCCCGCTCAACGGGGTGGCAGATTACGGAAAATGGAACCGTTACTCCATTGACCTGTCAACCCTCATGCATACTGAGCCGGGCGCGGTATATTCGGTCAGCCTTCGTTTCAAAAAAGGCTATTCTACTTATCCGTGCGCGGATTCCGACTCACTTGCCGCGCCACAAAACGATATGGTCGTTGACCAGGATCCGGAAACGGAGAACGACCAGAACTGGGATTACTACAGCAGTTATGAGGAGAATGACTACCGCGATGGCGGATGGCAGAAATATCGCTGGGAAGAGCGCGACAACCCATGCAAACCATCCTACTATTTCAACAAATCGATCAGCCGGAATGTGCTTGCCTCCGACCTGGGCATCATTGCGAAGACCGGGAGCGACGGCAATTATCATGTGTTTGTCACAGATCTTATCTCAACAAAACCGTTGGCGGGCGTTTCAGTCGAATTTTTCAATTTCCAGCTGCAGGGCATGGGCAAAACCACCACCGATGGGGAGGGGATGGTAAGCGTTCCGATGAAGAAACGCCCCTTTATCCTGGTTGCAAAAAGTGGCTCTCAAACCGGGTATCTCAAACTGACTGACGGGAATGCGCTTTCGCTCAGCATGTTCGATGTGAGTGGGGAGCCGGTTCAGAAAGGGCTGAAAGGATTTATCTACGGGGAACGCGGTGTGTGGCGCCCGGGCGATTCGGTGTTCCTGACGTTTGTGCTTGAAGATAAAATGCACCAGCTTCCGCCCCATCACCCGGTAAGCATGTCATTGTTCAATCCGAACGGGCAGCTGATCACCCGGATGGTCAGGACAACATCCCTGAACGGATTTTACAACTTCAGCACGGCAACAACCTATGATGCCCCTACAGGCAACTGGCTCGCAAAGGTGAACGTGGGCGGTGTGGAATTCCAGAAAACGCTGAAAATCGAAACGGTGAAGCCGAACCGGCTGAAGATCAGTTTCGATTTCAAGGCCGAACGGCTGGTCAAAGATAAAGTTCCTTCGGCACTGCTCGAGGCGGCCTGGCTTACCGGGGCCACGGCCGGCAACCTGAAGGCCAAAGTGATGCTTACCTTGTCGAAATCGGTGACAGCCTTTAAAAACTACCCGGGTTATGTGTTTGATAACCCGACGGCTGGTTTTGCGGCAGAAAACATCACGGTGTTCGATGGCAAACTTGATGCAAACGGCCGGACCCTGGTTGTTCCGAAAATACATGTCACCAACCTTGCCCCGGGGGCGCTCAAAGCGAGCTTCGAGACTATGGTATTTGAAGATGGCGGCGATTTCAGCGTTGACCGTTTTACCATTCCCTATTACCCTTATCAATCCTATGCCGGGCTGAGTGTTCCCAAAGGCAGGGGAGGCGACCAGGTTTTGTCGACCGATAAATCATACAACATCGACCTGCTGAATGTGGATGCGCAGGGCCAGCCGGTTCCCGCAAACCAGCTTAAAGTGGAAGTTTTCAAACTGGAATGGCGCTGGTGGTGGGACGACTCCGAAGCGGGTTCCGCCGACTTCATCTCGACTTCCTACATCAGGCCGTCCGATTCTGCTACCGTGAAGACGGTACACGGAAAGGCAACTTATGTATTCCAGGCCGAATACAACAACTGGGGGCGGTACCTCATCAAAGTAACCGATAAAACCTCGGGGCATGCCGCCGGGAAGGTGGTGTATGTCGACTGGCCCGGCTATTTCCGCATGCCTGGAGGTGAAAAACAGGCAGCGGCGATGCTTACACTTACCACCGATAAAAGCCAGTATAAGGTTGGCGACAAGGTCAGGCTTACCCTCCCGGCATCGCCCGATGGCAGGGCCCTGGTTACCATCGAAACCGGGTCGACCATCCTGAAATCATTCTGGGTTCCCACCAGCAAGGGAACGACGGATGTTGCCTTTGATGCCACAGAAGCAATGTCGCCCAACTGCTATGCCTGTGTGACACTGATCCAGCCGCATGCCCAGACAAAGAACGATCTGCCGATCCGGTTGTATGGCGTCATTCCTGTTCCGGTCGAAAATCCGGGCACCCATCTCAAACCGGTCATCACCATGGCAAAGGAACTGGAGCCGGGGAAAGTGGTCACGATCAGCATCAGGGAAGCTGCCGGCAAGCCGATGACCTATACCCTCGCCATGGTTGACGATGGATTGCTCGATCTTACGCGCTTTAAAACCCCCGACCCGTGGAGCGTTTTTTACGCCCGGGAAGCCCTCGGTGTGAAAACCTGGGATCTCTTCGACCAGGTGATGGGCGCTTTCAGCGGGGAGTTGCAGCGGATCCTCAGCATCGGGGGCGACCAGGATTTACTGAATAAAGGCGGACTGAAAGCCAACCGCTTCAAGCCCATGGTTAAGTTTTTGGGTCCGTTTGAATTGAAAAAAGGACAAAGCCGGGTGCATTCGTTGGTGATGCCGGAATATATCGGATCGGTTCGGGTGATGGTTGTGGCGGGACAGGATGGTGCGTACGGAAGGGATGAAAAAACCGCCGCGGTCAAAAAACCGCTGATGGTGCTCGGAACCCTGCCAAGGGTTGTTGGCCCGGGCGAAACGGTTAAACTCCCGGTAAGTGTTTTTTCAATGGACAAGTCCATCAAACACGTTACAGTCGAACTGGTTGTCAGCGAAATGTTCTCCGTCAGCGGCGGGAACACACAACAGGTTACCTTTAACGGAACCGGTGATCAGCTTGTATCCTTCGACCTGAATGTTGCGCAGGCTGTCGGGACAGGGAAGGTGAGAATTGTTGCCACCAGCGGAAAATTAAGAGCCGAACACACGATGGAGATCGGGGTGCGCAACCCCAATTCACGGGTTACCACGGTTCTTGAAAAGGCGATACAACCGGGAGCCATGTGGACAACCGATTACCGTGCACCCGGCGTGGCCGGTTCCAACAAGGGAACGCTGGAACTGTCAACTACGTTGCCGATGAACCTGGAACAGAGGCTTTCATACCTCATCCAATACCCGTATGGATGCGTCGAACAAACGGTCTCTTCAGTGTTTCCGCAGTTATACCTCGCCGATTTGATTGACCTCCGGGCGTCTGCAAAAAAGGAGACTGAACAGAACATCCGCGCTGCCATCCAGCGGTTGAAATCATTTCAGCAGTCGAACGGCGGAATGGCTTACTGGCCTGGCATTCAATACAGTGATGACTGGGGAACCAGCTATGCGGGGCATTTCCTGCTCGAAGCCGAGAAAAAGGGATTTGCCCTGCCATTGACCTTCCTGGCTGCCTGGAAGGAGTACCAGCGTCAGAAGGCTGTTTCGTGGGTGTACGATGCTTCTTATTACAACGATGAGCTGATGCAGGCGTACAGGTTGTTTACCCTGGCACTGGCCAAATCACCTGAACTGGGTGCCATGAACAAGTTGCTGGAGAAGAGAGACCTTGGTATTGCAGCCCGGTGGCAACTCGCTGCCGCATACCAGCTTGCAGGAAAACGGGAAGTAGCCCTGCAACTGGTCAATAAACTGCCTGAATCGGTCAAGCCATACCGTGAAACCGGTTATACTTATGGTTCCGACCTGCGCGACAAGGCCATCATTGCAGATGCCCTCTGCATGATGGATTTGAAAACCAGGGCAGCCCCCCTGGTGAAGGAGATCTCTGCGAGTTTGTGCAATGACAGCTGGTACAGTACGCAGTCAACATCCTTTGCACTGATGGCCGTTGCCAGGTTCACTGGAAATACAGCCGGTACCGGGATCAGCGCTTCCATCCGGCAGAATTCAGATCCTCCTGAAGAAGTAACCTCGGCAAAACCGGTCTTAACCAGTGAAATAAATGTCGTGACAGGTAAAAAGGGTGTCATACAGGTGACCAACCGTGGAAAAAACATCCTGTTTGCAAGGCTCATCCTTACCGGCATCCCGGCACAGGGCGATACCACTTCCGCGGCCAATGGACTGAAAATTACAATGGCCTTCAAATCGATGAAGGGAGATCTCCTGAAACCCTGGGTGATGGGCCAGGGAGTTAACTTTATTGCAGAGGTCACCGTCACACATCCCGGGTTGCACGGGGTGTACAGGCAGCTTGCATTGACGCAGGTTTTCCCTTCGGGATGGGAGATCATCAACGCCAGGAGCAGTGAATATGCACAGGCGGGCACAGCCTCCTCGGCATTCGATTACCAGGATGTCCGCGACGACCGGGTAAACACCTTCTTCGACCTAGACCCGGGCAAATCCAAAACCTTCCGCGTATTGCTGATGGCAACCTACCTGGGGAGATTTTACCTCCCTTCGGCCACCTGCGAAGCCATGTACGACAACACCATCAGTGCACGGGTGCCCGGGTACTGGGTTGAGGTGGTGGCGGCTGCGAAATAACCTGGCAGGAGGTGACAATGAAATTGTGGAAGTACCGGATGCCGCGCATCATGAAAACTGCCGGTGCGAGGCGTTACCTGGTTTTAGCTTTGCTCGTGCTGATGGCTCTCCTTTTTTGGTTTTCACTGCCACGGCCGCTGTTCAGGGAACCGCTTTCAACAGTTTTGCTTGACTGCAGCGGGAACCTGCTTGGTGCGAAAATTTCGGCCGACCAGCAATGGCGTTTTCCTGAAAGCGACCATGTTCCTGAAAAGTTCAGGTTGGCGGTCACCCATTTCGAGGACAGGTATTTCAGGTACCACCCGGGGTTCAATCCGGTGGCCCTGGCCAGGGCACTTTCCCTCAACATCAGGCACGGCAGAATTGTCAGCGGTGGGAGCACCATCAGCATGCAGGTGATCCGGCTGGCAAGGAAAAACCGCAACCGGACCTACCTTGAAAAAATCATTGAGCTCTTTTTGGCTTTCCGGCTTGAATGTTCATACAGCAAGGCGGAGATCCTGCGGCTTTACGCTTCGCATGCCCCGTTTGGCGGAAATGTTGTCGGGCTCGATGCTGCAGCCTGGCGGTATTTCAGCGTCGATGCCTCAAATCTTTCGTGGGGCGAAGCAGCCACCCTGGCGGTGCTGCCAAACAGCCCGGGACTTATCTATCCCGGGCGCAATCCGCGTGCATTGCTTGCCAGGCGAAATTACCTGCTAGGCCTCCTGTGCGAAAGAGGGGTGATCGATGCCGCTACCTGCAACCTTGCCAGGAGTGAAAAACTTCCCGAAAAACCTTTTCCTTTGCCGCAACTGGCGCCGCACCTGCTCGACCGTGCGGCCAGGGAGGGAAACTGTGGCACCCGGGTAAACTCCACCCTGGATATCGGCCTGCAAAAGAGGATCAGCGACATCCTGAACATCCGCAGCATCCAGCTCCGGGCGAATGAAATACACAATGCAGCTGCGCTGGTGCTGGAGGTGAACACAGGCAAGGTACTGGCATACATCGGGAACATCCCGGCAGGAGATAGCCGGGAGCATGGCAGCAACGTGGATATCATCTGTTCGCCCCGCAGCACCGGCAGTATTTTAAAGCCTTTCCTCTATGCAGCGATGCTGAATGACGGACTGCTGCTGCCCAATACGCTGGTTCCCGACATCCCGATGCAGGTTGGCGGCTTTATTCCCGAAAACTACAACCTGACCTATGATGGCGCCGTGCCGGCAAAAATGGCATTGTCGCGTTCACTGAACATCCCGGCGGTAAAGATGCTGCAGACATATGGTTATGAACAGTTTTACGCCCTTCTGCGGAAACTGGGCATGACCACACTTGTCAAACCGGCCGGCCATTATGGTCTTTCGATCATCCTGGGAGGCGCGGAGGCCAACCTGTGGGACCTTGCCGGCATCTATGCCTCCATGGCACGCACCCTCAGCCACTACACTGAAAACGGTTCAACGTACAGCAAAACTGATTTTCACCCGCCGCTTTATTTATCCCGCGAAGCGGAGCAAAAGCAACCGTTCAACGACCAGTCATCCTGGTTTGATGCAGGATCCATATGGCTTACCTTTGAAGCAATGGTGGAGGTTTCACGCCCGGATGCGGAACAACAGTGGCAGCAATTCTCTTCATCCCATAAAATTGCCTGGAAAACCGGCACCAGCTTCGGGAACCGTGATGCCTGGTCCGTCGGGGTCACACCCGAATATGTTGTAGCAGTGTGGGCAGGGAATGCATCGGGTGAGGGGAGACCCGGGCTCACCGGCGTTGGTGTGGCAGCTCCCATCCTGTTCGACATTTTCAAAGCACTTCCTTCAACAACCTGGTTCACGCTTCCTGGGGCAGCCCTGGTCAGGGTTCCTGTTTGCCGGTACAGCGGTTACCGGGCCACCCCCGTATGTGAGTTCACCGATACCGTGTGGATTCAGAAACAGGGCAGCAAAACGGCTCCATGCCCTTTTCACCAGCTCATTCATCTTGATAAATCCGGCAGGTGGCAGGTCAGCTCCAATTGCGAATCGCCCGAAAACATGCAGCATGTTCCATGGTTTGTCCTTCCGCCGGTGCAGGAGTGGTATTTCCGCAATAAAAACCCGTTTTACAAGGTATTGCCGCCGTTTCGCCCCGACTGCGCCGGTACGTCCGACCGTAAAAACATGGACATCATCTACCCGAAAAACAACAGCATAATTTATATCCCCGTCGAACTCGACGGGAAACCGGGAAGCACGATATTCAAAGTGGTCCACCGGAATGCGGCAACCCTTGTCTACTGGCATCTTGATGATCACTTTATTGGCACCACGGCACAGGTTCACCAGATGGCACTTTCTCCCGGCCGCGGCAGGCACCGGCTTACGCTGGTCGATCAGAACGGGGAGACGCTGGCAATCGGGTTTGAAGTCATAAGCAATTAGGTTTATCACCGTTGTTATGTCTTCCGCGGTTCCGTCGAAAACTGCTGAGACCGGCTCAATATTTAAACTTCTGATGGTTTTACTTATTACCTTTGCATGCATGACCTCTTGTTGCATGAACCGTTGCGAACCATTTCCGACCTGGCCTGCATTTTTGCTGATGCTGCTGGCAATGGTTTCTTCGTGTAAAAAAAATGACAGCACTGTTCCTGCAGCACCCTCGGGATCTGTTGCATTTTCGGTCAGTCATGTCGTGAACGGCCAGCCGTTGAAGCAAAACGAACTGATCTACACAAACGCTGCCGGGAATCCATACCTGGTAACCGACCTGATGTATTTCATTTCCGACATTACCTTTTACCGGAACGATGGCACCCGCACCATGATAAAGGAGACAAAGGATGTTTTTTTCATCAGTGAGAACATGCCGGAGACAAAGACGATCCTGTTTACAGATAAAATACCTGTCGGGACCTACGATTCAATTAATTTCATTTTCGGGATATCTGAGGAAAAAAACAAATCGTTCAGGTATGTGAATCCCCCCGAATCGGTCATGGGCTGGCCGGTGGTTCTCGGCGGCGGTTACCATTACATGATGATGAACGGGAAATGGAAAGATACATCGGGAAGTGAGATGCCGTTTAATTTCCACCTGGGCATCGGGCAGCTTTATAAAGGCAGCGGATACAATGTCGATTCCATTTATGCATTTGTCCAGAACTGTTTCACGGTTAGTTTGCCGGGCTCGTCGTTTGAACTGGCCGATACGGAAAAACTCACTTTCCGGCTTACCATGGACCTTGAACAGTGGTTTGAAAACCCGCATATTTATGATCATAATTACTGGGGCGGCGCCATCATGCAAAACCAGGCGGCCATGCAGATGGCAAAGGAAAACGGGTGGAATGTTTTTTCCATCCTTAAACAATAAAAACACAAAGGTTGCAATTTTCAATGGTTGATATCGCGCTGTTAACGTGGATACACGATCACATCGTTCCGCACTCTGTTCCGGTTCTGCAGTTTATTTCCGATACCACAACATTTGCGAGCATTGCCATGGCCCTGCTGGTCCTCATCCTTGCATTCGTGAAAAGGTCGAAGCCGTTGCTCATGAAGTTTTTTATGCTGGTCACGGTATTGCTCCTCACCCTTGTTGTTACCCAGGGATTGAAGGGGCTGATCGACAGGGACAGGCCGTTTACCACCTATCCCGGCATTGAGAAATTATCATCGGGAGGCGACTCTTCTTTCCCTTCGGGACATACCCTGGAAGCATTTGCCGTGGCTGCGGCAATATCATTGCTCTTCTCAAGGAAAAAGTTTATCATCCCGGTTTATACCTGGAGCATCATGGTTGCCTATTCGCGAATGGCGCTGGGTGTGCATTACCCAAGCGATGTGGTTGCCGGGATCCTGATCGGGACGCTGATCGGGTGGTTTGTCCCGTGGATTTTTAAAAGGGTTTCAAACTAAGATAGTTCCTACGAATGCCCTCCAATGATGATCCGCATGATCTTGAGATTCAGCACAAAAAATCTGACGACCTGCCAGGGGAAAAACTTTCGCCAGAACCGGGTAGATCCTGTGGGAGAGGGTGGAAGGGTTATATCTTTTGGCCCGGGAACGATGTAATTGTTTTGCATGATCTGGTTTGTTGTTGTGAATGAAATACGTGAGATTTTTCGGGATCAGGGATAATTCAATTACCGGGTTACCTTATTCCGGGATTAAAAACCAGAATGGTTTTGCTTTCGCTTTGTACAAAAAAAGATAGTGCAGGAGCAGCTTCACCCAATGTCCGGCCAGGCCGGGTTCTCCTACCGTATAGTTAAGGTCACGGCCCCAATCGGGATA
Source organism: Bacteroidota bacterium (assembly GCA_026391835.1). GTDB lineage: Bacteria > Bacteroidota > Bacteroidia > Bacteroidales > FEN-979 > CAIVAT01. The sequence continues at coordinate 81,692 of JAPLDF010000015.1, read as the reverse complement.
TCGGGTATAATCAGGGACAATCGGGAACACTGTCATGGAGGCGGCCATTCCGTCGCGGATTCCATATCCCGAAGAGATGATGCAGGCGGCACCCATCCTGGCCATGGAGGCCTTGTGTGGCGAATTTGTGTGGTTGTGTTTTATCCGGTCGATGATGTTGAGGGCGACAATTTTCCCGATCACGCCCGAAGGCATCCCGGTACGCGGCGCTGTTGGGAAAATGGCCAATCCATTTTTGCTGGTTCTTGGCTGTGAGATAGGGTGGGGGACGGCAAAGGCGATTCCTGCGGCAAAAATATTCGGATATGCCGGGCTTTCGTATGTGGCAGGCCAGTCGGCGGCACTCCACTCGGCATATGGCCTGCCTGTATAATCGGCATCCACCTTCATAAACCCGCTGGGGGCAAAAAGTCTGGCAGTGATATCGTCCCCGTTTCGGTCGGTTGCTTTCATGCCGGCTCCCGCAAAGGAGGGGATCAGCATGGCAAAATCAAAATCCTGGATATGCTTCTCCCCGTCGAGCGTTTCATAGTGTGCCTTTCCTGCTTCCACTCTGACGACACCGGCTTTGGTGATCCAACGGATGCCGTACTCGGCCAGGAGCGATTCGGCGAATACCCTTGTTGATGTAACGTAGCCGCCTTTTTTGATAAAAGCGCCGCCCATCCCGAAATCACCGACCTCGTTTTCATTGGTGATCCAGATAATTTCGGCTTTGTCATTCAGTTTTCGTTTTGTAATCTCAAACGCAACATTCAGGGCATATTCGAATGCCGCTCCCTGGCATGTGGCGGTGGGATGCCCCGTGCCGATCAGGAATGTTTGTTTTTCACCCCTGGCCATTTTTTCAAGCGAAAGCTGCAGGTTTTGCCAGGCCTCTTCGGCATGCGGGTAGGTACAAACCGAATTGGTAAACCCTTTGGGCCCGAGCCCCTCGGTTGCGGCAAAATTCAATTTGGGACCGGTGGCATTCACGAGGTAGTCATATTCAACTTTCCCGGTTTGTCCTGATTTTCCATCCGAGGTAAATTCAAATGTAACAAATGGGTTTCCGCCATTGTTATCACCTTCGGGAAAGATTGCTGTCGCTTTTGCCTGGATAAATTCAATTCCTTTTTTACGGTAAACCGGCTCGAGCGGAAAGGAGACCTGCCCCGCGGTCATCTGGCCGATACCTACCCAGATGTTTGACGGGATCCACTGGTATTTGTCGTGCGGACTGACAACCACAACCTGGTGCTTCTTTCCCAGTTTATGTTTCAGGATCAGGGCGGTAGTATGGCCGGCAATTCCGGCTCCAAGAACAACAATTTTTTTCATGCGGAGGAGGTGTTAATTTAAAAGAGTATGTTAGGCCGGTGATTATTTGCGGGGTTTGCCCTGCTTTCGTTTTCCAGGGGATATAATCTTTTTAACCTTGGCAGCAAACCCCAGTTTGCACAGTTCCCTTCGTTTTGCAACAAGGTCCGTCAGTTCAATTACCAGGTTCGGATCAACCTCTTTTGCCATGGGGAGGACAAATTCTTCTGTTTGATCAAGGTACAGCGAAATTTTTGTATTCACATGTGTATCGAGGTGAAGATCAGTGAGATTGCTGATCCGGTCGGCACATTTGAGGATCTTTGCATTGCGTGAACCGGTTTCGAGAACCCTTTTCAGGTACTGTGGCTTGTCCTCATCGGTACGCTTGGTAACCTCGAGCACAAGGTCAACAACTTTGCTGCCATCGAAGTCAATTTTCCGGATATCATCCACTTCGGTGGCGGGAAGGTCTTCGAGAAGGTCGTGAAGCAGGGAAGCCTTGAGCAGTACTGCGTCATTGAAATACTTATAGTCCAGGAGGATTCCCAAAGTGGCAAACGAGTGCCGGAACTGGTTACCTCCTACCTTCCGTTTGACGCCGATCAGGGCAGTGGCTTTTAAAATATAAGGAGCCAGCACCAGGTTTTTCAATGTAATTAAATCGTCCATGAGTGAGGGGTTGATGAAAAACAAAGTTACGGAAACATCAGATGCCAATTCACAACACCAGGCCGAAAATATTCCCTGCTGCAACTTCTCCTAAATGTTCCCCCGGTATACGGTAATTAAGTCGTTCCCAAGGTCATTTTCCCCCGGCATTTCGCGGATTGAATAAATAAAAGTTCACTTTTAATAAATTTCAGTATTTCGGTTTTTCTCTCTGTGGTTCTCTCAAGATCTCCGTGAACCTCCGTGTAATTATTTAGTTACACGGAGAGACATAGAGATTAAATTTGAACAGTCTCTTAATTGAGGCAAAATTTAGAACGAATCTAAGCATCAGCCTTCACCCCCCATTAAATATAAAACGTATTGCATACGACATATATATTTACATGATTGTTAATTAAATAACAACAAATATGTCCGTTTGTTTATATATTTTTGTTAAATATCCAACAACGAAAACGCCCAAATACTTAATTTAAAATGGTTCATATGAAAAAACAATCCTTACAATTTCTCACCAGGATTTTGTGTTCGGCAATCCTTGCCATTACCTTGAATATAAGCGCATTTGCCTATCCCGGAGGAGCTCCTGCAGGGTATACCGGTTCTCCGGGCGATGGCCAGCACTGTGTAAGTTGTCATGGAGGTTCTGCGGCGACAGTAACGGGTTGGATTACCTCAAACATTCCTGCAGCAGGATATACCGCCGGAACGGCTTATACCATTACAGTCACGGTAAGTGGCACAGGGAAAAAAGGATTTGAAGTTTCGCCGCAAAATGCTACCGGAGTTCAGTTGGGTGTGCTGGCAGCCGGCACCGGCAACCATACCACGGGGGGAACAAAATATGTAACTCAGAGTGCATCAGGGAGCACCTCATCTACCGTAACATGGAGTTTTACCTGGACTGCCCCTGTGGCCGGGACCGGGCAGGTGACCTTTTATGGCGCCTTTTGCGTTGGCAAATCAAATACAAAACTGTCAACCCTGGTTGTCGGTGAGAATGCAGTCCTGCCGCTGGCAGTTGCTGTAACCGCCAACCCAACTTCCATTCTGCTTGGGACAACTTCACAACTCAATGCCGTCCCGTCGGGCGGCACGGGTACATACACGTATGCGTGGACATCGGTTCCGGCAGGATTTACCTCGGCGTTGCAGAACCCGGTGGTTTCACCCACTGCAACCACCCAGTATGTTGTCACGGTGGGTGATGGTTCAGGTACTGTACAGGGAAATGTTACCGTGACGGTTACATTGCCTGTACCTCTTGCAGTTACAGTTTCAGCCACGCCTTCATCCATCACCAGCGGCCAGTCGTCGCAACTCAACGCAAGTCCATCCGGAGGGTCAGGCTCATACACTTATTCATGGACATCTGTTCCTGCAGGGTTCACATCAACGCTGCAAAATCCATTGGTGTGGCCAACGGTAACTACCCAATACAATGTCACTGTAGGTGATGGTTCCGGTACAGTCCAGGGAAATGCAACAGTTACGGTTTCAGCGCTCCCGTTATCGGCAACTGCTTCAGCCACCCCTTCAACAGTATGCGCCGGCCAGAATGTGCAGCTCAATGTTGTTCCTGCAGGCGGGAGCGGCACCTACACCTATTCATGGACCTCGGTGCCGGCAGGATTCACATCTTCCATCCAGAACCCGGTTGTCACCCCAGCCGCCTCTACCCAGTACATTGCACATGTTGGCGACGGAACGGCATCTGCAGAAGCATCGACAAGCGTCACTGTAAACCAGCCGGCAACTGCCGCGGCAGGCAATGACACCACCTTTGCATTTGCAACCATCCAGGTTCCTTTGAATGGGATTGCTTCCGGTTATTCGGGGGTTCTGTGGACTACTTCCGGAACCGGAACCTTCAGCGCAGCAAGTTCATTGACAGGTAATTATCTGCCAAGTGCCACCGATAAGACCGGCGGAAACGTAACGCTTACGCTGACTGCTTCGCCCCTGTCGCCATGTTCGGCAACAGCCACCGATACCAGGGTCATCACCTTCGACGGTCCAATCGGCATTGCCGATGGTCAGACCATCCAGGCCGCGATGGTCCTTTCACCAAACCCTACCACCGGACTTTTCAGGCTCAGGGTGAGCGGGCTTGACAACATGCAGGCAGTGGTGACCATTTCCGATATTACCGGAAGGAAAATTTTTCAGAATGATTTGAATGCATCCGTTAACAGGTCGGATCAATATGACCTGTCAGGTTATCCAAAGGGCATTTACCTCGTAAAAATTCAGGCTGGTAACCAATCCCTCGTGCGTAAACTGGTTGTTGAATAACTTATTCCCCATAGATATTTTTCGCATATAAACGCAGAAAAGTCTCGCAGATTACGCAGAAAAGTCCCGCAGATTCGCACAGAAAATCTATCATTTCTGGTTGCTACAATCTGCGGGATTTTTCTGCGTTTTCCTTCGGGACTATTTAAAATCACAAAGTAAAAAAAATATAGCATGAACGATTTTGATGAAAAAGCCCGGGAGTGGGACCAGAACCGGATGCACCTTGAACGCACCAAATCGGTGGCCCGGGCAATGCTGGACCAGATTGCGGTAACCCCATCCATGAATGCACTTGAGTTCGGTGCCGGAACAGGATTGCTGAGTTTTTTCCTGAAGGATTTGTTTGCCGGAATAACCCTGATGGACACGTCGGCGGAAATGCTGAAAATGGCCGAAACAAAACTCACGACAGGCGATCACGGGAAGGTCAAAACACTGTTTTTTGACCTTGAAAAGGCCGCGTACACCGGTGAACAATTTGATATTATCTTCACGCAAATGGTTCTGCACCATATCAAAGATGTGGATTCAATTCTTGAAAAGTTTTACCAGATGTTGCGGCCGGGAGGGTTTGTTGCCATAGCCGATCTCAATACCGAGGATGGCTCCTTTCACGATCCAGGAGTTGAGGTGCATCACGGGTTTGATCCCGGCAATCTCTCAAACCGGCTGGAAGAGGTCGGATTTGGGGAAATTGCCTGCAATCAGTGTTTTGTAATCCGCAAGGAAACTGGAGAAGGGAAAACCCTGGAGTACCCGGTTTTTCTGCTGACTGCAAAAAAACAACTCTGATCAAACCTGCTTTTTCCTAAATCTTAAGCAGTTTGGTTGTGATTTCAGTTGAAATCCCTTTCAATCTGCAACATCTTTCCCCGGTAAAGGCGAAAAGATATTTTATCAATAAAATCTCAGTAATTTTAGAGATTATTCACATTAAAAACAGCCAGATGAAACATACAGTCGATACTTCCTGGAAAGGAAACATGTTATTCGATGCCAACGTGAGCGGGCATCATGTGATGATGGATGCAGTTCCTGCCGTTGGCGGGGAGGACAAGGGCTCCCGCCCCAAGGAGCTGATGCTTGCATCTCTTGCCGGATGTTCAGGGATGGACGTTGTATCTATTCTGAAGAAGATGCGGGTTGATTTTACCGGACTTGATATCCGTGTCGAAGCCAATGTGACGGAGGAGCATCCGAAACATTACGATAAAATGCATGTTACATATGAATTCACCGGCAACGATTTGCAGATGGATCAGCTGAAGAAAGCAGTTGAACTGTCGCAGGACCGATACTGCGGGGTATCGTTTGTATATAAAAAAGCAATGGAGGTCACATATGAAATAGTGATCAAACAATGACAAATGCAGGTCGGGAATTTTGAAGTTACACATGCTTAAAAACACATAGAAATGGAATATTATTTCAGCACAATCCTGGATTGCAGCTTCGAAGAGGCTGAGGCCAAGGCACTCAGTGCACTCAAGGAAAAAGGGTTTGGCATGATCAGCGAGATCGACATGCGTTTGAAACTCAATGAAAAGCTCGGTGTGGAAATACAGAAGTATAAGATCCTGGGAATGTGCAATCCCGGGTTTGCCTACAAAGCGCTCCAGGCCGAGGACAAAATCGGGGCGATGCTCCCGTGCAATGTCCTTGTTATCGACAAAGGCCATGGGAAGACGGAGGTAGCCGCGGTAAACCCGGTTGCCTCCATGATGGCCATTCAAAACCCGGCGTTGGGGGCCCTGGCCCTGCAGGTCACTGAAATCCTGAAAAATGTAATCGCCGGTTTGGGGTAGGGACATGGATTTCACCGCAATCATCCTCGCCGGCGGGCAAAGTACGCGCATGGGATCGAACAAGGCACTGGTTCCCTATCTCGGGAAACCACTGATTCAGTATTCCATTGACCTAGCCCGCCTGTTTACCGCCGATATTCTCATCAGTACAAACAACCCCGACCTCGACCATCTGGGCTATACGGTTGTGCAGGACCGCCTGATGGTGAAAGCACCACTGGCAGGGATTCATTCCGGGTTGCTGCACAGCGCGACAGACTGGAACCTGGTACTTACCTGCGACATGCCGAATATTACGAAAGGGCTGATCGACAGGTTGTCGGCTGCATTGGATGACAGTCTCAGGATGGTGGTCCCCCAGCACAACGGCTTTATTGAACCGCTGTGCGGGTTCTATCACCGGAGCCTGATCCGCCAGATTGAGCGTAATTCCATTGCCGGCAAATACAGCCTGCTCGACCTGCCAGGATATATACCCCACAGGTTCATCACGTTGCCTGATCTGACACACAGGGAGATCGCACTCCTGTTCAGGAATATGAATGAAAAGAAAGACCTGATGGGGTAACCCGGGAAAATCAGCAGCCTCCCGAAGCCTTCTTCTTTTTCTTTACGGGGACCACGCCGGGCTTTGGCGCTGCAGACGATGCTGCCGGCGCTGCAGCACTCGCATGAACATCGCCTCCGCCCAGGGCCATCGAGGCTGCTTTGCGGAAATCATACCGGGCGATCTCGTCGTTTGAAATGACGCCTCCCGGTTTCGAAGGGCTCAGGATTGTCTCCATCCAGTAATTCAAACCACCCTGCAGCACATAATTGTTCTGGTAGCCAAGCTGCCGGGTGAGCAACCACGCTTCGTTTGCTTCGGTTGAACCGTTGGAGTATAAAATATTCATCTTGGTACCCTGGTTCAGAACATCGGTATTTCCTTCTGAAAGAATATCCTGCAAAGGGATGTTGACCGCACCCGGAAGGCTGAACATCTCAAATTCCCTGGGATTTCTGACATCGATCAGCTGGATCGAAGGATCTTTCTGAATAATTTTATCTGCCACCTCATCCGGGCTTACAAACTGCGTCCCTGTGCGGATTTCGGCAAGCAACTGTTCTGCCGTCAGTTTATAGGGCCGTGTCGTATTCTGAGGCACGAAAGCGATCACCAGCGCCAGGATTAACAGGACCAGGGTGAGATAATGCAAAGGTTTCATAGGTCAGTTTTTTATTTTCAATTCTTTATTTTCAGGTGTTTCAGGCCTTTCTTGTTTTCGTCGCAATTCAATATCAGTATTCCTCCCGTGGAAATTTCTTCTCCACCCACTCTGCTGCATAAAACATGCCCAGTGCTACGACCACGAGGATCAGGGCGAACACGCCATCACTCAGGTCAAGCATGGTTGATATTTTTGGCGATCCCATGTTCGCCGACTTGTAGAGTGTTTCGAACATCGGGTATCCGAATGCAAAGAAATAAACGCCGATGAACAAGCCAACGATGAAAATCATGGCGTCGATTTTCCCGATGGCGGCACCACAAAAGCTGGTTCCGGGGCAAAACCCGCCCATGATGAATCCGAAACCCATCACCAAACCTCCCACAATTGCAGAGGTCAGAAAGGTCGGGTTTACATATACCAGGTTGAGGTCGACCCACCCGAACAGGCTGAAGAACAAAAGACCGAGCATGGCGGTAACCCCTCCCGTGAAAAAGACTTTCAGTACGACCATGTCGTAACCGTAAAAAAGCCCTGCCAGTTTGCGGCTGGAGGAAAATCCGCATTGCTCAAGCACAAAACCAAACCCGATGCCAATGACAAAGGCCAGGAAAAAGTTGGTGTTTGAAGAGATGATATCGTTTACTGCTAATGGACCCATGGGGATTTACGATTTAAGATTTACGATTTTGATTTGCATTGAGGGTGTTCCTGATTCCTCCTCTTTTCCATGGAGGGTGCATGGGGGAATTAAATCCAGTTTTTCCTGAAAAAATAAGCCAGTGCATACGCCCCGCCAAAAATTGCCATCATGGTGATGATCCCGCCAAATGAGAGGACCGCCATGCCGCTGAGTGCCGAGCCGCTTGTGCAGCCTCGTCCGAGCTGGGAGCCCACGCCGAAAAAGATGCCTCCGAGCAAAGCAAATACCAGCCTGCGGCGGGAGGTGATTTTCGGACTGTGTTCCACTTTGAACTTCAGCCGCCCGGCCAGGGCGCCGGAAGCAAAACCTCCCGCGATTACCCCGAGCATCTGGAAAACCAGCCAGTTCTTCAGGGGAGATCCGGCATGTTCCTCATGGTACTCTTTAAAGTACTTTGTTGATGCGGCATATTTCGGGGCTACCGTTTGTGTCGTTGCCACCACCACACTTTTTATGGCACCGCTGGCACCAAGTCCGCGCCCGGCAACAAAATTTGCCGCAAGCAATACCAAACCAAGCAAAACCCCGCCAATATAGGGATTCATATACCCGGACTTCTTAGGTTGATTCGTTGTTTCCATTTTTTCCTTCAATATTCGTTATTCAATATTCAATATTCGATATTCTAGTAGAGGTACCTGCTCGCCTGTCCGGCATACACAATGATGAACCTCAGGAATAATCCGCCGGTAAGGACCAGCGTGGAGGTGATGACGATCGGGATTTTAAAGCCCAGCAGTTCAAGAACCTCCAGGAACGCAGGGATAACGAGGCCAATAAAGACCACAAAGATCCAAAACACTTCCGTATACTGCCCGCCGAGGAACATGTTCGCTGCGTCGATCTGAACCTGTGTGCTGGCCTGGAATCCCATGAACATATGAACGATCAGGAACAGTTCAATCCCTATCATCATCAGGTCGATGCGGCTGAAGATGTTCCGTTCCAGGTGGCTTTTGGCCATAAGCATGATCACGGCAGCGCCCGTAGAGAGGCTGGAGGCAAAAAACAGCGGTCCAAGGATGCTGGTGTTCCAGAGCGGCCTGGCATTAAAAGCCGAGAGCAGGATCCCTGTATAAACACCCAGGACCACTGCAGAAAGCAGCATGATCCAGGCGATGACGAAGCGGTGTTTCTTAAAATAAGCCTCCCATTGGTCCAGGATGGGGTACTTCCAGTGCCATTCAGGTTTCAGCTCTTTTAACCAGGTGGCCGACCAGATGATCGACACAGGGGTGATGATGAGCAGCGTCCAGGCGCCCCACGACATGGGCGATTCGAGGCGGATGGTCAGGTAGAGTTGCCAGAAAAAGGCCTTATGGTTCAGGTCAAGGAACAGCGCCCCCAACCCGAGGATGAGCAAAAACGGCGTGAGCATGGGCGCCCATTTGATGGCCGCGGGATATTTTTTCTCACGGCCCATGATATAGTAGAGCGATGCAAAAAACAGGATGCCGGCTGCAACACCGCCCAAAAAGAGGTATAACGGTATCTGCCAATGCCAGATGTTCAGGGTAGGATCCACCATGGGGTTCATGCGACCGCTGATGATTAACTCTTCTCTCATGGCATTCAGATTAAAAAGTAAAGGTTGGGGTTCGTGCCGGCTTCCGGGATAAGTCTTTTGAATTTCCGTTTTTTCAGCACCTGTGAAAGTTCACTGCGGGGATCGTCGGTATCGCCAAAATAGAGGCATTTGGTGGGGCAAACCGCCACACATGCCGGGGGGAGCCCGTCTTTGACACGGTGCACGCAGAAAGTGCATTTGTCAACATATCCTTTGGGATGTGTGTACCTGGCATCATAGGGGCAGGATGCGATGCAGGCGCCGCAGCCTATGCATTTATGGGCCGTAACAAGCACCGTTCCGCCGTAATCATAATGGCTTGCCCCGGTCGGGCAGCACCGTACGCAGGGTGAATTGGTGCAGTGGTTGCAGCGTTCGGAACGGATCTCCATTTCGAGTTGCGGGTAGGTTCCGTCGTTCACCTCAACCACCCAGTCGCGGCAGTACCCGATCGGTACATTGTTTTCTGTCTGGCAGGCAACAACACAATCGCTGCAGCCGACACATTTTTTGGTATCAATGGCCATTGCGAATCTCATGCTTTTACCTCCTTACCAGGGTTTTCAGTGATAAATGTGACAAAGTTCCCCCGCATCCCGGTTCCACCCATCACCGGGTCGAGCAACACTTTGGTAATCAGCGCAGAGTCACTGACGCCTCTTCCGAATGCACGGGTAAGCAGTGATCCGGTATGGCCGAATCCATGTACGATGTATACCGAATCCCAGCGGATCCGCTCGGTAATCCTGACCTTTGCCGGGAAATCCGTTGTTGAACCATCCTGGTTTTTCAGCCAAACCTCCTGTCCCTCTTTCAGTTGCCAGTTGGCAGCAACCTTTGGATTTACCCACACCTTGTTTTCCGACATGATTGCCGACAGGTTCGGGTTGTTTGATGTGCGGCTGAACGTATGCGACTGGGTCCTGCCGTATATCAACCGGTAGAAACCTTCGGGTGGTTCTTCGTGTGGTGTGTAACGCGGCATCGGATCAAACCCGGCCTGCTCCAGCTGACCTGAATAGAGTTCGATTTTTTCTGATGGGGTATCAAAGACAGGGGGATTCTCTGCCGAAAAATAGAGGTCACCCGATGACCGCTCATATTTTTTCACCCCGATTTTTTTCATCTCCTCCAGGGAGGAGTCCATTCGTTTCAACTTGTAATCCAGGAACTCTTCAAAGGTTTTCCACGCAAAATATTTTCCCAGGCCCATTTTGGTTGCCAGTTCCTTTGCGATCCACCAGTCGGGTTTGGTGTCGTATTTCGGTTCGGTGGCGGGCATGCGCAGGGCAATTACCGGTTCGCGGTTATGGTCGTTTCTGAGCACATCATAGCGCTCGAGGTAGGTGCATTCGGGAAGGATCACATCAGCCCAACCGGTAATTTCCATCGGCATGGTATCAATGACAACAAGCAGTTCAAGTTGCTGAATGGCTTCAAGAGTCTTGCGTGTGTCGGGCATGGTCATGTTCAGGTTGCTGCCATTGACAATCCAGCCGCGGTATTGAAAGTCTTTGAGATTCCCCGGTATCGATCCGTCCACGATGGCATTGGCCAGGGGCAGTTCGGCAAAGGGATACTGGCCGCCCAGGATGTCGCGCCACGATTTATTTACAGGCGGGAAAGGCGGATGGGGATATTCAGGAATCTCCTTTAGTTCGGGAAGATAGAACCCGCCACGGCGTCCCCATGAACCAAGCAATGCATTCAGAATGGCAATGGCGCGTGAACGCTGGGTGTCGTCGCCGTACCAGGTGACATGCCTGCCCGGGTGTATGATCACAGCCGGTGAAGCGTTGGCCATCTCCTTGGCTGTATCGCGGATCATGTTGGGATCAAGCGTTGTGATGCCGTAGGCCCATTCCGGGGTAAACGGCTGAACATACTCCTTCAGCTTGTCGAACCCGGTTGTGTATTTTTCGACATAATCCTTGTCGTACCAGCCGTTGTTGATGATCACATTCATCCAGGCCAGCAGCAGGGCGATATCGGTGGAAGGTTTGATGGGCAGCCAGAATTTCGACTTGCTTGCTACCGTCGAGAACCGGGGATCAACCGTGATGATGGCGGCACCCCGGTCGATTGCATCGGCCATTTCCTGTACCTGCGAGTTGTGCATGTTCTCGCCGAGATGGCTGCCGATGAGGACCAGGCAGCGGGTGTCGCGGATGTCTGTCGGCTCGGGCGATTCGAGCCCGGTGCCAAACGTGAGCCCGAAAGCAACCTCACGAGGGCCCTTGCATTGTGCATAGGAGGGGCCGGCAATGGAGTCGCTCCCATAGGCTTTCATCAGGGTGGTAAGTAGTTTGCCTCCCGAGCCGTGGGTGATGAGCGCAACCGTTTCGGGGCCATATTTTTTCCCGATGAAATCGAGTTTCTTCGCCACAAAATCCAGGGCTTCATCCCAGCTTGCACGCCTGAACTCCTGTTTGCCTTTTGCTCCTGTACGGATGAGCGGTGTTTTCAGCCGGTCCTGGTCATAATACATGCCAACTCCCCCGGTTCCGCGGGGACACAAACGGCCATTGCAGTGCGGGTCATTCTCGTTGCCGATGATCTTCCAGATCTCCCCCTGCTCGTTTTTATACACCCAGCCGGCACATTTCCAGAAACATATCTCGCAATAGGTCGGCGTCCGCAAATATCCTGATTCACCCGGATGTACGTTGCCTGTCAGCCGGTCAAGGAGCGATGGCTCTTTCCCGTTTCCGAAACCGATGCTGCCAAACATGGCACCCCCGGCACCAAGTGTTGAAATTCTGATAAAATTCCTACGGTTCATTCAGATTGATTTTATTCTTTTATTTGGATAAGGGGACAAGGGGACGAGGCGACAAATACACAAATCTAGTTTCATCCATGTAACAAATGTGCATAAAAAATAATTGTTAGTTTTGTAAAAATATCAAGCACCTTTTTCAATGAACGAAAAAAAACTGACGGCAGCCGGAAGGCTTTGGATCGAAATTGACGGGGAGAACTTTTTGGGATCAGGCAGGATTGAGCTCCTTGAAAACATCGAAAGCCTTGGTTCCCTAAGACAAGCTGCCGCATCCATGGGGTTGTCGTACCGGAAGGCCTACTATGCTGTTCGCTCCATGAACGAACTGGCACCTGCCCCGCTGGTCGAGTTGCGGCAGGGCGGTAAGGGCGGCGGTTGTGCCATGTTGACTGAAACAGGTCGTGTATTCGTTGAAAAATACCAAAAAATTGCCCATCAGTTTGTGATATTTCTGACAAAACAATCTGCGGTATTTTAAAACTATTTTTTATTAATTTAGCCGCGTTATTCATCAAAAGGAATAACGATATTTTGATGGATATTTCGCTTTTGTTTTTATGTTCACTGCTGGCCGTCTCATTCATGTATTCCATCGTGGGCCATGGCGGTGCAAGCGGCTACCTTGCGGTGATGTCTATTTTTGCAGTCAGCACGGTCTTTTTCAGGAGTTCTGCGCTGGTACTGAACCTTTTTGTAGCAGGGATTGCGTTTGTCAGTTTTCACAGCGGGTATAAAATCCGCTGGCGTCTTTTTTTGCCATTCCTGGTACCGGCCATCCCGCTGGCTTTTATCGGGGCCATGATCCATATCAATCCATTGACTTACAAGTTTATCCTGGGGATCCTGTTGTTGCTTGCATTGCTGCGGTTATTGTACCGGCCATCGATCGAACATGAGATAAAACCTCCCCCGCGGATTTTCGTATCGGTTGTGATTGGTTCAATACTGGGGCTGCTTTCCGGGATGATTGGCATCGGCGGGGGGATTCTCCTCAGCCCGATATTTATCCTGATGAAATGGTCGCATGTGAAGGAGACCGGCGTATATTCCTCACTGTTCATCCTGTGCAACTCCCTTGCGGGATTGTTCGGACTAGGCTTCACCGGTATTGTCCTGCCTCCGCATTTCATTTACTGGATTGTCGTTGTCATCGGCGGCGGGCTGCTTGGATCGTCCACTGCCATGAAGTTCCTTCCCGTCAGGTATTTTAAAATATCACTGGCAATCGTATTGCTGTTCGCCTGTTTTAAGCTGCTCATTCCCTGATATTTATATGCCAATACTCCGAAAGCCGCTCCCTCACTTTGTCATCATATCCGGTTCCGGTAAAAAGGTTGGAAAAACATTTATGGCCACTGCCGTGATCCGGTCATTTTCAGAAAAGTTTCCGCTCCTGGCCCTGAAAATATCGCCGCATGTGCACGATTCACTTGGAAACACCACGCTCGTGGCAGAAGGTGAAGGCTTCAGGATTTTCCGGGATTTGGCACCACACCACAAGAACAGCGGTCAATTTCTTGAAGCCGGTGCGTTGTTGTCATTTTTCATGGAAACCGGTGACGTGCACCTGGCCGAAGCGATAGAGGTCTTTATGGCAGTTTGCAATCCCATGAACCGCCCGGTGATTTGTGAATCGGGTGCCCTTGGCAACCTCTGCGAACCCGGCATCTCAATCTTTATCTCCCACCCGGACGATAACCTCCCGGCGCACAAATTGACATCCATGCGACTGTCAGACCTGGTAATTCCTGCAAAATTGTTTTCTACGCCAGGAATTATTGACAGGATCCTCTTCACAGAAAACAAATGGCATCTTCTACCCGCATAAATTCACCCACGGTTCGAAGTTTTTGTGCAACTTTGTAGTTAGATATTAATCCTACGGGTCAGCGATAAAAATCAGCAGGTTAACGCAGGTTTTTCTTGCAGGTTCGATCAATATATAACCAGGTGATTTCAGATTTCAGTAAAACATTCAACACGTGCAGCGATTGTAAGGACAAAAGCTGTGCGGCTGCCATTCTTCGCCCCGAAGAACTGGAGCAGATCAGTCAGAACAGCAAGGAAACGTCGTTCAGAAAGGGGGATATCCTTGTCCAGGCTGGTTCGATGACCTCCAACATCATCTATTTAAAATCGGGACTGGTCAAAGAATTTGTCGTCAATCCGGGCGACCGGGAACAGATCCTGCAGATCGTAAAGAAATATACCTACCTCGGGCTTCAGTCACTTTTTGGCGACCGGGTAAACCACTATTCGTATGCAGCGCTTACCGATGTAAAGGTTTGTTATATCGACATCAATATTTTCAACCGGCTGGTGAGGGAAAACGGGAATTTTGCCTACGAAATTCTTGTCTCCGTGAGCCGCGACAGCCTTAATAATTTCCATCGGTTCATGAGCCAGTCACAGAAAAAGATCTATGGCCGGGTGGCCGATGCGATTCTCTATTTTACCAGGATCATTTTTGAACAGGAATCATTTGAATTGCCGTTTACGAGGCAGGAATTTGCCGACCTGATCGGTGTTTCGCGCGAAAGCGCCACCCGGGTTCTCTTAAAATTCCAGCAGGAGGGTTTGTTAAGCATTCACGGGCGGACGATTACCATACAGAACATGGGGATGCTCGAAAAGATCAGCCGCACGGGGTAACCATGAATTGATCATGAAATGGCATGATTTTATCGTTGTTTTTGTAACGGGGTTTGCCGCTTCTGTCTTCGCGCAGGAGCCCTTGCTTCCTGTGCCCGGGAAAGCGGTCTATTTTGATGTTTCACCGCCCCTGCGGAACCTGCTGTTGCAGCCTTCGGAAAAGATTGACTGCAGCTGGAAAGATGGTGTTGTGCCGAATTTTATCAGCGAAGTGCCGGCAAACACCCCCGGAAGCCTGAACCCGGATACCGTTATCCAGTTTCAGAACGGGCATGTTTTCCCGGATACCATGCTTCGGAATTTCGACGGGCTTGGCAACGTGAATCATGCTTCCCCCCCGGATACATACGGGGATGCCGGACCTGGCCACTATGTCCAGCTGGTGAACCTCTCCTTTGCCATCTATGATAAAACAGGTGTAAAGCTTGCAGGCCCTTTCAATACGAGTTCGATATGGGAGGGAATGCCAAACAATTCCAACTGGGGCGACGGGATCGTGATGTATGATGAGGTGGCCGACCGCTGGCTGATCAGCCAGTTCTCGTTTCCAACGTTCCCGCTCGGACCGTTCTATGAAATGGTTGCCGTGTCGCAAACGCCCGATCCGCTGGGCGCCTGGTACCGCTGGGAATTCGCTTTCGGCGACATCCCCGATTACCCCAAGTTCGGGATCTGGCCCGATGGCTATTACATGTCGTGTACACGGCTGAAGGCTCAAACACTCCAGCGTGACGGTGTGACGGCTGTTGCTTTTGACCGGAATGCCATGATCAGCGGTGATCCGGCACCGGCAACCATACAGTTTTCGCTTTCAGCCGCTGAAAGCCCATATACTTTCCTGCCAGCCGACTGCGACGGCCCCTTTCCGCCAACAGGCACCCCGAACTATTTTGGTTATACAACGAATGGTTTCTTTGTTCTACGGGAGTTTCATGCCGACTGGGCAAACCCTTCCGCTTCCACCTTCGGGAATCCCCTGAATTTGCCCATCAGTCCGTATGCAAATGTCGTCGAGGGAGGGATCCCTCAAAAAGGGTCTGACAAGCTTTTAAGTTCACTCGACGGAAGGCTGATGTGCCGGCTGCAATACAGGAGGTTCAAAGACTACCAGGCCATGGTGGTGAATCACACCGTGGGTGTTGCTTCGTATGCGGGCATTCGCTGGTATGAGCTGCGGAAAACAAACGGCAGCTGGTTCGTTAACCAGCAATCAACCTATGCTCCCGATACCCTGTGCAGGTGGATGGGCAGCATCGCGATGGACTCTGCCGGGAATATTGCACTGGGATATTCGGTATCGGCAAGATCCGTCTACCCCTCGGTCCGCTTCACCGGCCGGATGAACCATGACCCGCCCGGGCAGATGACCATCCACGAAACCGGCATCGTCGGCGGGGGAGGCTGTCAGACCGGGTCGTGGAGCGGGCAAAACCGGTGGGGCGACTACAGTTCAATGGTTTCCGATCCCGTCGAACCCTCCACCTTCTGGTATACCCAGGAGTATTATGCCACCACCTCCAACGATGGATGGAGTACGCGGATCGCATCCTTCTCCTTTGCCAGCATACTGGATATCCAGGCAACAGCAACGCCCCCGGAAATTTGCCCGGGAGGAACAGCCATGCTGGATGTGGATGTGCCTGGAGGATCTGGGAGTTGTACCTATTCATGGACCTCTGATCCGCCCGGCTTTACTTCCGATCAGAAAAGTCCGCTGATAACGGCCGTAAACCCGGCAACATACATCGTCCGGGTCGTTTCCGGATCACAGGTGAAAACAGATTCAGTGGTGGTGCCTGTAATACCTTTGCCGTCGGCCATGGCCGGCAATGATACAACCATCTGCAGGTATATTGCAGGGCTTCCGCTTGCCGGCACCGCAACAAATTGCAATGCAGTAAGGTGGTTTTCTTCGGGAGACGGCTATTTTACGCAGCCCGAAGCACTCAACACCATGTATCGCCCTGGCCCCGGTGATAAAGTGTCGGACAGCCTGGTTCTCACACTTACCGCTTACCCGGCAGCCCTGTGTTTGCCGGCATCTGCCACACGGAAAATTGTCATTGATCAATGTGCCGGGTTGGATGATCTCCCAAACACCCCGTTCATGGTGCGGTTGCATCCGAATCCGGTCCACGGCAGGCTTTCCATCGACATTTCTGGAGTTAACGATCAGGTATTGACCGTCGTTATTTCCAATTCTCTTGATGAGAGACTATTTTCGGAAACAATTGAACCTAAGGAAGGTGCGGTCTCCAGGCAGGTTGATGTCTCCCGGTATTCAAAGGGAATCTATTACCTGAGGGTGGAAACAAAATCCGGTATCGTCGCCCGGACTTTCATCGTCCGGTAGCCCATTTCAATTGACTCCTGCTACGCGAAACCTTCCAGGTTTGATCCGGGCCTACTTCAGCACGGCAAGTTTTTTTGTGAAATGGATCCCGGGTCCGTTGAAATTTAAAAGGTACAAACCTTCCGGGTAACCCGAAACATCTATCCTGCTTTTTGCAAAGCCTTTCGGGCAGGTATACCGTGCAGTTAACTTCCCGGCAGAATTGAAAATATCAACGCCGGCGTGTTCTTTCAGCGGGGCTCCGAAATCGATGGTTGCCGCAGATGTGGCCGGGTTCGGATAGATGATGCATGTTGTAACGGGAGGTGCGGGCTGTTCTGTAACTCCAAGAAAAGAGCCCCCGCCCGGCAGCCTGTTAGTCAAGAATGCTTTTCTCACCGTATCGATCATGGTGCGGAGTTTCGCGACAGATGCAAGTGTATCCGGGCTTGTGTAATCCCGCGCCCATACAAATGCGATGTCAAGCTCCTGCATGTCACCGGGATGGAACGTGAAAGGGCCCGTCACCCCGATCCCTGAGACATCGTGCGGCAGGTTTTTTGCAGTCAGTTCCGACCAGTCGGCCGGCCCGTTGGGATCCTGGCAGCCGCAGCCCCAGTTGAGTGTATCCGATTCACCCGGAAACATAAAAACAGCTTCAGGTCCGTAACCGCCGGTGGTTGCGTGGCCGTTCCCGCCATAAATCATCCGGGTATCATCCATCCATATATTTTTCATATAGTTGTAATACTCGTTCGCCAGTTCGGGTTGATCCATGTAACCGGGAAAGCCATTATAAGCGTTCATCGGAAATGAAGCTGACCTCATCCCCATGCGCTCGTTACCGGCAATGCCATCGCCAAAACCAGTGCCGTTGATGCTCTCGTTGCAGAGCTGGTTTCCATTGTTGTCATACCGCGGCCGGTCGGCTCCTGCAGGCTCCATCCGCGCCCCGGCAAGGATGGTGACCGACTGGACCGGCGGGTGTGCCCCATAAGTATTGGCCTGGCCGTTTCCGTCAACAGCTTTCCCGTTGTACCCGATGATGCTGCCGCGCCCGACATCGCATTGCACATAGTCGTCAAGGGGATTGCCAAGGTCGATGTCGGTAAAGGTACCCAGGTACGCTTCGTGAAATGTGCGGGTCGACCTGTTGAAGACCTGGTAATTCAGGAAAATTGTCTTGCTGAAGGCCGAATCTCCCGGAAGATCGAAGGCGTAAGCCATGCCATGAACCTCTGCCTTCAGCTTGTTCCCCAACGACTCCTGGTGTGCCCCGCGGTCATCGTTGAAGATGAAAAACAGCGCCTGGTCGCCCCGGATCGCAGGGCAATCACCTTCAAAGGGGTTGTAGATGCCATCGCCGTTTGCATCATGAAATGGTGCGAGTTTACCGGCCTGGCCCAGCGAAACATCGCCATTGCCCGGCCAGGTGAGAATGTCATGGATGGGCGTGTAACCGGCATCTTTCCAGTGGTTTTTGTGGTACAAGATGTCGGTCTTCCCCAGGTTCCACACATAGTTCCAGGTGGTGTCGGTGTATACTGAATAAGCGGCGGAGTCCATCACCGGCCCGGCATAATAATCGGGACGGGTTCCGGCCGACGCCAGCAAAGGGCCCTGGCGGTATCGTTCGGCCGCGAGATGGAGGGTGTCGTTCTCATCAAGCCCGCCTATCCACAGGGCATTGCCATACATGGTGCACTTGTTCGAGCCTTTCGGGGCAAAAAATCCCTGTGGGGAGGAGGCGTTGGCCTGCATGCAAAAGTGAAGCCCCGAGGCGGTAAAGATTGCTGCCAGGTCATTGACCTGGAGTGTATCATAGCTTTTGTCCCTGATCCTGAAAATCATCCTGGCTGTTGAGACCTGCGAAGAAGATACATTGATCAGCGTGTATGTCCCGATAACCAGGTTGCCGACACCACGTTTGGGGACGAGGTAGGTGAACATCCCCAGGTAGTGCCAGGTTGAGATCACCTTCCCGCTTCCTGCCCCCAGCCCGCCGGTTATACGGACGGAATCACCGGCAGAGATGGTGTCGTTGGCCAGCAGGTTGACCGTTTTTGTAAAACCGGGGACCATGTCGATGGTATCGTCAACGGCCTTGAAGGTTTGACCATTGAGCTCTTGAACTGACTGGACCATCAGGATCATCAGGAAAATACATGTGAACGATAAGGAGTGCTTCATTCGGATTTGTTTTATGTTAGTCTCATCTATAAATCTTCTCTGTGGCCCTCCGTGTCTTCTTCGTGGTTCTCCGTGTAACAAAATTACCCAGAGATTCACAGAGAAGGCACAGATTACCTGCAGACAGAAAGTTTTTTGGCATAGTGGATGTTTCCACCATTGAATTTCAGCAGGTATAACCCTGTCGGAAACACTGAAACATCAATGCCTGACTGTATGCTTCCCTGGTGACAAATGACAGTTTGTAACAACATCCCCGAAGAATTTAAAATTTCAAGATTGACCTGTCCTTTCAAGGGTGCCCCGAAATCAATGGTCACTGCCGCTGTTGCCGGGTTTGGATAGATGCTGCACGTTGTGGCGGGAGGGACAGGTTGTTCCGTAATTCCAAGGAATGAGCCCCCGCCCGGGAGCCTGTTGGTTAAAAATGCTTTTCTCACTGTATCGATCATGGAACGAAGTTTCGCAACAGAAGCAAGCGTGTCAGGGCTTGTGTAATCCCGCGCCCAAACGAACGCAATGTCGAGCTCCTGCATTTCACCCGGATGCCAGGTAAAGGGCCCGGTCGTACCGGCCCCCCTGATATCGTGTGGCAGGTTATGGGCCGTGATTTCGGTCCAGTTTACCGGTCCGTTGGGTTGCTGGCAACCGCAACCCCAGTTCAGGGTGTCGGATTCGCCGGGATAGAGAAATGAAGCCTCCGGGCCGTATCCCCCATAACCATCATGGCCGTTTCCACCGTAAACCATGCGGGTATTGTCCATCCAGATAGCCTGCATGTAACGGTAATAGTCGCCGGCAACGGCGGGTTGGTACATGTATGGGGGAGGATTGTAGTATGGGTGAAGGAAATAGGAAAATGTTTTCAGCCCGATCCGCTCGTTATCTGCGATGCCATCGCCAAAACCGGCACCGTTGACGCCCTCGTTGCAAAGCGGATGACCGTTGTTGTCGTACCGGGGCCGGTCGGCTCCGGTTGGTTCCATCCACGGGCCGGCAAGAATGGTAACGGACTGAGCCGGCGGATGTGCCCCGTAGGCATATGATTGACCTGATCCGTCAACTGCCTTGCCATTATACCCGATGATGCTGCCGCGGCCTACATCGCACTGCTGGTAATCATCGTTGGCATAACCGATATCCATGTCGGTGGAGGTTCCCATCCAGGCATCATGGTACGTTTGCAACGACCGGTTGTATATTTTGTAATTGAGGAACATTGTTTTGCTGAATGCCGAATCCCCGGGCAGATCATACGCATAGGCCATCCCGTGAATCTCAGCCCGCAATTTCCTGCCGGTGGTTTCAAGGTGTTGTCCTCGTTCGTCGTTAAAAATGAAAAAGAGGCACTGGTCGCCCCTGATCGCCGGGGAGTCGCCCGCAAAGGGGTTGTAAATCCCGTCTCCGTTGGCATCGTGAAAAGGAGCAAGCTGGGCGGCCTGGCCCAGGGCGGTGTTGCCATTTCCCGGCCATGTCAGGATGTCGTATGCCGGTTTGTAGCCCGCGTCATTCCAGTGGTGTGTGTGATATTCTATGTCGGATCTCTTCAGGTTCCACACATAGTTCCAGGTGGTATCCTGGTAGATCGAATAGTTGACGGTATCCATCACGGGGCCGGCATAAAAATCGGGTTTCGTACCTGCACTGGATGAATAGGGGCCCTGCCGGTAACGTTCTGCCGCAAGGTGCAGGGAGTCGTGCTCGTCCAGGCCTCCTATCCAGAACGCATTGGTAAAAAGCGTGCTCGTTGAGGAACCTTTGGGAATCCATGAACCATTCCAGCTGGCAGTATTGAAGAGCATCTGGAAATGGAGTCCCGAAACGGTAAAAATGGCTGCCAGATCATTTATTTGCAGTGTGTCGTAACTTTTATCCCGGATCCTGAAAATCATTCTTGCTGTTGAGGTCTGGGAAGAAGAGACATTCACCAGGGTGTATGTTCCGATGACGATATTGCCAACTCCCCGGTTTGGGACGACATAGGTGACCAGCCCCTGGTAATGCCAGGTTGACGTGACACTGCCGCTCCCGGCGCTGAAACCGCCCGTTACGCGGATGGAATCGCCTGCAGGAATGATATCATTGGCCAGCAGGTTTACCGTTTTCGGAAAACCGGGAACCATGTCGATGGTGTCATCAACAGCTTTAAAGGTCTGGCTGCAGAGTTGCTGAACAAATTGGAAAACCAGGATCAGCAGGAAAAAATATTTAGACCAGGAGGATCGCTTCATTCCGGAATTTTTTAAATCATTTCGACCATAACTAAATATTTTCTGTGGCCCTCCGTGTCTTCTCCGTGGCCCTCCGTGTAACAATATTACACAGAGATTCACGGAGGAGGCACAGAGAACCACAGAGGGTTTTTCATAAAATAGCGTTATAGACGAATATCAAAGTTTCTAATACAATACGACCTTGCGGGTTACGATTACATCGTTGAAATATAAGGACAAGTAATAAATCCCCCTCTGAATATCAGACATATTTACCTGGAATTCAGTTGCCTTCGGTTGAAATTCTTTTATCATTTCTCCCATCGGATTGTAAATTCTTATTTTCCCGACCGGCAGGGCAGACCTAATATTCACGGCTCCTGATGCGGGATTCGGAAAAATTTTCAATGAAAAGGCTTCATCTTCCCCAACAGCCTCCGATTTGCCTTTTTGTGAAACAGTGAAGGTGACGGTTTTCGCCTTAGGGGAGAACAGGTACAAAACGGCATTCCGCCTGGCGGATACAGTATTTGCCCTGAGCGATTGAAAAACAAGGGAGTCGTTCCCGGAACCGTTTTTTTTGCTGACGGAAACCCAGTCAGGCAAAAAACCCTGCAGCGACCATTCAACACTGGTTTCGATGATAAGCGGTTTTTTGTCCCCCGCAGTCCATTCCAATAGCAAGGTATCCGGGTTTGCCTCTATCGTGAAAATATCGGAATAGGCACGCATCCAAACGCCGTTGTCGGCAGTTCCTGCAAAGATACTCATGCTGGTTTGCGCAAAAACATTTACCGAAGAATCCGACAGCCCGCTGTTCAGGCTTTCCCAGCTATCACCCTGTGAGGGGGAAAAGAACACCCCATGGCCGTTTGTAGCGGCAAATACCGATCCGAGGCAGGTGGCCAGCGACCTGACATCACATTCCGGCAACCCGTTTTTTAACAGTTGCCATGTGAGTCCATGGTCACCGGAATAATAGGCGCCTGCAGTAGTTCCCGCGAACAACCCTGTTTCGCCGGTGATGATCGCATTGACCCGGTTGCAGGTCAACCCGGAATTGCAGGGCTGCCATGTGCTTCCCTGGTTGTCGGAAAAAAATATTCCGCCCCCCGAAGTGCCGGAATAAATCCGCCCCCCGGAGATGGCCAGCGAAGTGATATTCAGGCTGGTAAGCCCGTTGTTCACCACCGACCAGTGTTTCCCGGTATCGGACGAAAGAAAGATGCCGCCGCCCTGCGTGCCGGCATAGAGGTTACTCCCGTCGGTTGCAAGGGTGGTGGTATACGGGTTGGTTAACCCGTTGTTGCGCGGGTACCAGTTGTTTGCATTATCCGGGGAAATGAACAGCCCCGATCCCATGGTACAGGCAAACAACAGATTCCCGGTTTTCGTGATGCCTGATACATAGTTGCAACTGAGACCGTTGTTCATGGCAAGCCAGTCGTAACCATTGCCGTTTGAATGTTGCACCCCCGCTCCCCAGGTAGCTGCGAACATTTCGGTCCCGCTGATCAGCAGCGACCGGATGCTTGAATTTATCAAGCCCTGGTTTGAGGTGTTCCAGGTTGCACCCTGGTCGGAACTGTACCAGATCCCTCCGCCATCGCTCCCTGCGAAAATTTTTGCAGGTGATGCTGCCAGGCAGTATATTCCGGGATTCGAAAGGTAATTGCTTGCCTGAAACCAGCTGTTGCCCCGGTCGGTTGACCTGTAAACACCCCACCCGCGAGTTCCCGCAAAAATTCCGCCGGCAGTCGTGATCAATGCAGTTACGATGGTTTGACCGGGCAGCCCGTTGAGCACTGCTGTCCATGCATTGCCGGTGGATCTGAATACACCGCCGCCGTCGCTCCCGGCAAATACGGTGTCCCCGTTTATAGCAAGGGAAAGGATATTGAGGTTTGCCAGGCCGTTGTTCAGCGGTTCCCATGTGGCTCCTGCATCCGGGGAGTGGTATACACCTGCTCCATATAGGCCGGCATAGACCGATGTTCCTGAAACCGCGAGGGCATATACCTTTGCATTTCCCTGCCCGCTGATCGCAGGGTTCCAGTTATCGGCATGATCTGCAGAGCTGAACAATCCTGCATCGGTTCCGGCGAAGAGCTTTGTTCCACAAATGGCCAGGCTGCGGATGTCCTGGTTTTTAAGGCCATTGCTGGCGGGTAGCCAGTTGTAACCGCCGTCGGAAGACCTGTAAACCCCGTTGCCGTATGTTCCGGCATACAGGTATGATCCGGTTGCAGCAATCGAATACACGGGTGCCTCCGGGAGCCCATGGCTCAATTCAACCCAGTTCAATCCTTCATCACCTGAGAAAAACACCCCGGTTGAGGTCCCGGCAAACATCTTCGTCCCGTCAATGGCCAAAGCATGGATTTTACCTCCCGGCGGTCCCTGTGTCTGCCTCCACTGGGCACCGGCAAATCCGCAGGTTAATAAAAATATGATGCCAATCAGGATTCCTTTCATGAATTCAACGTTATTTCAACAGCATATCCAATTCGTATCTTTATTGAAAAGGAAACACCTGACTGTTGCTTTTCTGGTGGTGGTAGATGTTGCATCCGGGCCGGGCTCATTGTTTGATGATCTTTCTGTTCATACACCCGCGGGAAGTTACAACTGTGATCGTATAAATACCGGCAGGAAACCGGCCAAGGCTGAAACTTAAATCCTTGCGGTTGTTTCCTGCGATCGTGGTGCATTCAATGCCGGAAAACCCGGTGACTTTTACCCGAAGAACAGGGGTTTCCGACCAGATGTAAAGGATATCCGCGGAAGGATTCGGATAGATGCAAAGCCCGCCTGGCTTGCCTGATTCTCCTGTCCCTGAAGGGATTTGCAGCAGCGCTTCCTGCGAATAAGCTGTATAGGCTTCGTTGAAGATCCTGCACCGGATCCGGTATATTCCGGGCTGAAGTCCGGAGGTTAAAATGCGTAAGGAATCACCGGCCATTACAAAATGGAGGGTATCGGCAATATTGCTCCAGGTACTGTCAGACCTAAACTGCCACTGGAAGACAAGGGAATCTCCTGTGGCTCCCACTGAAAAGCCAACAGTATCGCCATCGGGCAGATTTACTGTTGCAGGTTGCCGGTAGATATAAATTGCATTCGGATCACAGCCCTGCGCAATACACCCGTACCGGTCGGCCCTGACGACCCATCCCCTGGGGACCAGGCTGTGCCCCACCAGGGTGTCATATTCTCCTCCAAGGAATATGCTGCTGTCGGAACAAACGGTAACGCTGTGAAAACTGTAACGCTTATCAAAAGAACTATCGGGTGCATAACAGGTAATGTCACGGTAAAACAAACTGTCTGTTTTCCTGTTGACACAAAAGACAAAGGCTTTAAAGGTATAATCATTCCACCCGCTTACCAGGAATGTGGAATCGGGCAGGCCGGCCAGCGCACTGAGCCTGTAATGGTTCATCGTGTCGCCGTAAATCCTTTCAGAATCGAGGTCGCCACTGGCATTGTAATGCAGCAGGTGCAGTAAATTCTGTTGCGTCCCCACCCATTTGGCGGAGGCGACAAGAAACCCTCCAAGGCGGTCGGTTATTGCAAATGCATCAGATTCCCCGGGAATCTTCCATTCCCTGGTAACGTCGCCCTCCCCACCCACAATGCATATCCAGCTTTCATTGGCAGCCAGATTTTTCAGGGTGCCGCTTAACAGGTAGTTTCCATCCGGCAGCTGGTGAACGGAGTTTAAGTCATACGCCTGGCCTGAAGTCACTCCGGGAAAGGTTTTGTACCATTCCACCCGCCCGAGGCTGTCGGTCTTGCAGAAAAAGGCGAGATCCTGGGTATCTCCCATAATGGCAAACCCCTTGTCCTGGGTTTCTATCAGCCCCCGGCCACGGGTATATACATCCGGGTATAGTTCCGGCATGATGAGTCTTGTCCACAGCGTATCGCCCGAAGGATTGAACTTAATGAGGACGGTGCGGGCGTTAAAGGGGAGTTGCCAGTTCCATAAGAGGCCGGTGGCCATGATGTTGCCGTCGCTTGTAGCGGTTGCCGCCTGGTAAAAGCCCGGCTGGTAATAGTGTGCCGTATCATCCCCGTAGGCCTTCGCCCAGAGCTTGTTCCCCTCATGATCGATCTCAGCGATGCCGATGCGGGTATAGTGATCGTCATACAGGCCGGCGATGGCATAGGTGCGGCCGTTCAGTTCGACTGTTCCTGAAATTTGTTCCGACAGCGTATCAGAGAGGAGGGTGATCTGGCGGTTGTACCTTTTTTCCTGGGGAAAACAAGCGGTTGCAGCCATGAAACAGATGAGCATGCAACAGGTTCTTGGAGTTATCATGATGCGGGTTATTGAAGAATCTCAACAAATCGTTGTTTACATGATCAGCAGTACTTCAACAAATATAATCATTACCGGGACATCCCGGCTAAAGTTCCGGATTTTTTTCTTCACCGCCATTTCCTTTTGGATCGACTTACCATGATTTTGATATTTCTCATCGGAAGTTTTTAAGATGTTATCGATTTGAATTTTTTTCCCGGGTGCAACAAAATAAGTTTGCATAATTCTAACATAACCGATCTATGACCCTGAACCTTTTTTCAATTCTTACCATTATCAGTATTTTTCTTACAATGGTCCTGTCGATGTTCTTCTTTATGAATAAAAGAGGCTTCATCCTTGAAAATAAAATACTGGCAACCCTGCTGGTGGTTTTCAACATTCAGATATTCTATTCTTTTGCAACAAGTTCGTTCGCCTGGCAATATTTCCAGGATTGGCATAAACCTCTTTTCCTGATCAGGCAAACTTCTTTTCTGATCGGCCCGCTTATTTACTTCTACGTCAACTCCTTTTTAAAAAGAAAGGATGTTTTCAATTCCCGCATGGCCATTCATCTCCTGCCATTTGCCGGTGCCGTGTTCCTCCTCCTGGTCTTCTACAGGAATATTGATCATTTTATCATCTGGGAATCACCCGTTGACCTGGAAGACACCATTCTGATCCTGGCCCACAACCTGGTGTATATCGTGCTTTCCCTGTTGAGTATGAAATCAACAACAATCAGTCTCCGGGGTTTTTACCAGAGTATCTTAATTTCATCCCACAACAGGTGGCTTCAGATCCTTTTAGCTGGTTTTATCATTATCTGGATTATAAATCTGAATTCCTTCGCGGTTTATATGATCGTAAGGAGACCGGGCTGGTGTGCCTATACGGCAAGCATCTATGCCCTGGCTGCTTTTATATTCATCAACACCATCATGTTCTTTCTCCTGCTCAGGCCGGATGTGTATTATATCATTGCGAAATACAAAAACAATAAGCTCGGGGAACCTGATAAGCTTGAATACCTGCAAAAACTCAACTCCCACATGGAATCCAATAAACCGTTCCTCGATCCGGATATTACGCTTGAGTCTCTTGCAAATGAGATCTCGGTACCCCCCAGGATCCTTTCGCAAATCATCAATGAATACTGCAAGAAAAATTTCAAAGGCTATATCCTTGAATATCGTATCAAGGAAAGCATGAAAATCCTGGCAGATTCAAAACACAGCAAACTCACCATACTTGAAATCCTTTACCAGGTCGGGTTCAATTCAAAGTCGGCCTTCAATAACCAGTTTAAATTATTTACAAACCTGACGCCCATTGAATACCGGTCAAAATGTCTTGCCTGAAAAAATTGGTGTTCATCCTCGTCCCCTGGTTGTTTTCCGGAAGTTTAGCCTTTTCTCAGCCGATCCCAACTGACAGTTTGTATTTGGGGCAATCCACACCCGGAGATTCACCAGTTGTTTTTGCACACGATTTATCATGATTCCAAAACGTAGAGAGACGAAAATGGTTTTTCACCGGATAACTAAGAGACTGTTTAAAATTATCGATTGCAACTATTTTATGACCTCTCTGTGGTTCTCTCCAGATCTCCGTGAACCTCCGTGTAATTATTTGTTACACTGAGAGACACAGAGCCCACGCGGAGAAGCACAGAGGGGTTAACACCAGATTAATTAATCATAAGGGAAATTGCTATCCTTAATTATTGCTTAATCGGAAAAACAGGGAAAGGTAATCATACTTTCAGCATTTTATTTTGGCTGGGAAAGATGTGTATAAAGAGTAGCCTCCAAGCAGAGGGTCGGGGAGATGTCATTTACAACAAGTTAAACATTTAAATTGTTGCATCTGCGATCTGAATATTTCAGGTGAATAAATTTTAAACAAGCTCTTTTTTTTAAACGAGTATAAAAAGTAAATTATGGGAATTTTAATGAAATTGAAGAGTACCGGATTAACATTGATGTTTGCCTTGTTCATCACTTTGGCATTTAGCCAGGATTATATCCGGACAGATTCTGTGTCGGTGCAAACAAAGCAGAAAGAGATAACCCGACGACACTTTTTGGGAAGCTCGCTTTTCATCCTGCTTAACCTCGCCCCTGATCCGGGGGATTATTATCAATTGGATTACGGGTATTTTCTTACCAGAAAAGATGCCATCCTGGTCGAAGCCACCACCTGGAAGTATCATGCCCCGGTAGGGATCCCTTATGGTTCGTCGGTTGAATCATACCCTGGCTATGTCAGGGCCTATGGTATAGGTCTTGGTTACCAGCGATTCTGGTGGAAAAACTTATTTACCACGGTCGAAGCCACCTCATTTCTTCAGCAATTCTATGATAACGATAACAAAAAAATCCAGAAGGGTTTCCAGTTGTATCTCCAGGTTGTCCTGGGCTACCGCTTCGAGTTCTTTAAGAAACGCTGGTACGTGGAGCCTGCCATTGCCCTCAAATACTGGCCCGTTAACACCAACTTTCCTGCATCCTTTGCAGCTATTGAAAGTGGAATAAATAATTACAAAATTGAGCCCAGTCTGAATTTTGGCATTCGGTTCTGATTGAATCCGGCAGCACTGCTGCACCATCACATGAATAAAATTTACCTGTTGATGAATGAATCAGCCATGTTCGTTAAACAGATTTGTATATTGGCACACACTGACTGATATTTGCTTCATGTTTAACCATTTAAACCTTCGATCATGAAAAAATCAGTGAAAATTGCCATACACGGTTGTTTTTGGATTTTGATCCCGTTAACTTTTGCTTTGTACAGCTGGGCCGGGCAGGCTGACAGTTTTTTTGGTTTTGCAAACAACTCGAAAGGTTTCATACAAATCCTGTTTGAAAACTTCCAATCGTTGTTTGTGCGGCCTGATATGGGACGTGATGTAATGAGCCTTCCAAACTTGTTCGGAATACTTTTTAATGTGTTCTATCATACCATCTATCCTGTTGCGATTTTCTACCTGTTCTACGGGTACTTCTCGCCAAAAGTATTGACAAACAAAAGCCTTGGAAAATATCTTGCACCGGTACTGTTCATGCTGATTGTACCCTACGCCGTCATTAAACTGTTAAGTTACATTGTATTTACTGTCGGATGGAGTTATATCTATTTCCTTAGCCTGGCCTATGTGATTACCTTCTTTTTTGCCATCGCGGGGTTTTTCTTTTGCCTCCTCGAGAATTGGTTGGTGACCGAAAGGCTTGCAAAACAAAACCTTCAGAGCGAACTGGCGCTGCTTAAGAACCAGGTCAGTCCTCACTTTTTATTCAATACGTTGAACAATATCGACAGTCTGATAACAAGCAATGCCGAAAAGGCATCGGAAACCCTGGTAAAACTTTCTGAGATTTTACGGTATATGATCTATGACACCAATGTTCCCAGGGTACTGTTGGCGGATGAGATCGGCCATATTCAAAGCTACATGGACCTTCAAAAGATACAATTTGCGAACAGGGAACTTGCCTCCCTTGCGGTCCTGGGTAATCCCGGGAACATGCAGGTTGCCCCCATGCTGTTTATCCCCTTTGTGGAAAATGCGTTCAAACATTGTACAGAAAAAAATATTCCCGGTGCGATACGATTCTCCTTTACAATTCAGGACAATGGTGTTAAATTTGAATCGGTTAATTTGGCCGGGAAAACCCAAAGAATCAATAAGGATGGAGCAAGCGGCATAGGGCTGGGCAATATCAGGAGAAGGCTGGAACTGATCTATCCCGGCAGGCATGTGCTGAATATTACAGAAGACAGCAACACGTTCAATGTAACCTTATCGGTAGATACCCATGAGCATTAACTGCATCGTTGTAGACGATACCCCGCTGGCGGTTGAAAAGCTGGAGGGGTTTATCAACCAGCTCCCGCTGCTGAACCTGTTAAAGTCTTTCAGCAACGGACTTGAGGCCATCTCATTTATGAAAACCAATCCTGTCGACCTGGTCTTTCTGGATATCCAGATGGAACAGTTTTCGGGTTTGCAGTTTCTTGAATCGCTGCAGAACCCGCCGCAGATAATCATCGTGTCGGCTTACAGTCAATACGCCGTAAGCGGTTTTGACCATTCGGTTGCCGATTACCTGTTAAAGCCATACTCATTTGAGCGGTTCCTCAAAGCCATCGACAAGGTGCAGCCGGATCCGGGTGCCCGGCCTCAAAAAGAGTATATGTTTGTAAAGACGGAATACCGGATGGAACGGGTCAATTTTTCCGACATCCTATACATCGAGGGCCAGGGCGCTTACCTGAGGATTGTCACGATTAAGCATAAACTGATGACGTTGCAAAATTTTCAGCATATGGAAAGTTTGGTGCCATCTGATAATTTCATCCGGATTCATAAATCTTTCATCGTGGCAATGAATAAAATCGACAACATTGAGCGGAATAAAATAAAGATTGGCTCAGAGCACATTCCCATTGGTTCGAGCTACCGTGAACGGTTTATGAAAAAACTGAATCTTGAAACCGGTACCTCCTGACTTTTGACATCTGGTGCGGTACACTGCAAAGTACGAGGTACAAATGACGAAGTACAAAGGATGGGATTAGCAGGCCGTTGTTCGTCCTTCGAACTTTGTACTTCCCACTTTCGTTTGTACTTTCTACGTTGTACTTCGTACTTTTACCCCGGTATCCAACTTAGCCGTTTTAATGCCCGCTACAAATATTGCCAGCAATTCGGTTGTTTCATTCACCAGGTCCCGCAATTTCTCAGGCTTTATTTTTCCTGATCGTTGAATCAATCCAAGCCAATAAAGTGTTTCATCAGTCTCTTCCTCAACTATTTTTAATTAAAATACGGACAAAGCCCAAAAGAGAATGCTAAGTACAAATGACGAATGACGAATGACGAAGGAAAGACAGTAGCTGGCAACCTGACTATTCGCGGCAAACTGCAGGTTTATGAATTTTTTCATAAAATTGTTGAAATGCCTGTTTATTGACTATTTTTGGTAACGCATTGGCCACATTAACCTCATCCTGAACGGCTGCAGAGTCCCGTGTAATGCCTGTTTTGCAGGTTAATATCGGTCATTTGGGAGGATCGATGCCACAAGGCGGTGAGCCAATCGTTGAACATTTTGTTTGACAGATAGAGATGTGAAAGCCGGGGAAGGGGTCCTTTATGGGCAGACGAAGGCTCCATAAACGTAACTGGTATGATCGTGCTTAATCAGATTTTATATCAAACAAATAACCAGGTGATCAGGTAACAAATATAAATTTCTTTGCCATATGGATCATTCAGAAAAAGTAACAGCTCAGTCGGAAACGGAATCCGTAAAATCTAAAAGAGGAAAAAACATCCTGGCCCTGTGTATGACCCTTTCTGCTGCCATCGCCGGGTTTACCTCAGGACACCTGGGTACAATCCCCGGGGTAATCATTTTCAGTCTTTCAATAATTTCTGTTGGAGTTATACTCTATCTTTATTATTGGAAAAGCAATTAGAAATTAATTTCAGAGGTTGAACAACTGGTGAGATTGTTCAATGTGATAAAATCAAAGATGAAGATCAAAATTGGGGGTAAAAAATCTGAAATCTGAAATGTGAAATGTGAAATGATTGCTACTTCCCCCCCCCCGGAAATTCCTCTTGATCCGTAGCCACTGCACGGGTTTTTGCTGCAATACTTACCAGCAATTGAAAAAAAATGAAATACATACTGACCTTGTTTTTATTTATAACGACAACTCTTGCTTTCGGGCAGAACAGCGTTGACTTCGGACAACTTATCAAAAGCTGGACCCAGGGAAAAATTGACCAGAACGGGAAAGTCATACAAGCAGACATTAACAGGGGTGGCTGGTATCAGTTAAACATCAACCCGGACTCTACGGTAATATTTGGAGACCCTTTTACCTGTGGTTTTGGACATGAACGTTACGGAATATGGACACTAAACAGAGTTGACACGACGGTGACATTTTCATTTTCAAAAAGGGTGGGTTATATGAATTCTCCGGGAACAGTTGATATCAAAGAGATAGAAGTGTACAAAATAAAAAAACTGAATACAGGCGAATTGATCTTAACCAGGACAGTCGACGGAGAAGAGATGACAATGCCATTTGTCGTTACAAAAAAATAATACCGCTAAGATACCGCTTAAATAGAGAAAGCCTGGAAAGACCATGTAAAACCATGGACAGACCCTGGAGAGCCCATCAGCAGAAACTCTTATTGGGGGAGAGGGTGTTTCGTTCTGTACGGGACGAAAACGAGCGCGATCCGGACAATGCTACCCATACAGAGCGCCTTCATTTCACGGTCTGTTGTCATCTTTTCAGTGTAAATTTTTATTTACTTTTATTTTGTCCATAAGCCATAGTCATTTCTTCGTTTTTGTTATCAATTCACTTGCTTTACAGGCACGAATGCTTTATATTTACTTATTTGCTCGAAAACAGAAACGGTTTTTCCTTTAACTATATAAAACTCCCCGGTCAATGAAAAATGCAACAATCATTATCTCGTTTTTTATCCTTTCCATGTTGGAAACACAAGCACAGGGTTATTTGATTTCTTTCGCAGCGACTGGTGATACTACAATTGTGGATACAATCAAGGTTGACAACTTAAACAGCGGGGCTGCAGTTATCCTGAGAGGAGGGGATATCCTGCATTTGAAAACCGCATTGGGGATTGGTTATCACGGCAATGGCAATGGCGACTTGCAACTTTATCCCAATCCTATGAAGGAGCAGTCGATAATGACCTTTCTTTTACCTGAAAAGGGAAATACCGTTATACGTATTATTGATTTGTCTGGAAAAATCATTCATCAAATCAGCAGATTACTTGCCCCGGGAGAACACAGTTTTTATGTGTCAGGTATTGGCCAGGGTTCTTATTTTGTCGAAATTTCAGGGAATGGATTTGCCTATTCAACAAAATTTATTAGTCAAAACAGTAAGCAAAATGAACCAGAAATAGGAGAATTTTCTGCCATTAAAAGCATCCCGGATAATATGTTGAAAAACGTTTCCGAAACGATTGAAATGACATACAATGATGGCGATTTATTAGTTTACAAAGCTATTTCGGGTAAATACACCACCCTGTATCCTGACGTGCCTGCCAGCAGCAAAACAGTCACGTTCAATTTTGCAGCATGCACCGATGGTGATCATAACAATTATGCCATTGTCAGCATCGGCACCCAGACATGGATGGCAGAAAACCTGAATGTCGGAGTTCGTGTGGATGGCGTTCAGGATCAGACCAACAATGCCACCATCGAAAAGTATTGTCACAGCAACAATGTAAACAACTGTGCCATTTATGGAGGGTTATATCAATGGGGTGAGGTGGTTCAGTATTTAAATGGAGCGTCTAATGCAACATCCTGGAATCCTGCCCCGGCGGGGTTCGTGACAGGTATTTGCCCAAGCGGATGGCATTTGCCTACCGATATAGAATGGACATCATTGACGAACTACCTGGGAGGTTTGAATGTATCTGGTGCAAAAATGAAAACCACTGGTACTTTTCAGTCTGGTACAGGCCTGTGGCACGAACCAAATACCACGGCAACCAATGAGAGTGGTTTTTCAGCGCTGCCATCAGCATACATATACCCGGCAAGCGTCTTCTATTTACTTGGAGACAACTGCTTTTGGTGGAGTTCAACTGAGGATGGAACCAGCCTTGCCCGGGACAGGGGCATACACTATTACTACACCGATACATTCAGCGGATACACCTATAAGCATGATGGTCTTTCTGTGCGTTGTTTAAGGAATTTTTAAGAGGGCCAGTGAGGGTAATTTCCAGGTTAACACCTGAGGTTACAGGTACCGGACGGGTTGTGGCATAGACATATTTGCCTGACGGCAATTCAACCACGTACGGACCTTCTTCGATGAACGTTTCATCGGGTGCGGACAACCTATCTTTGGCCATCGAAATGATGTTTTTTTTCATTTTTTTCATTTTCTGCAACAATCTGCAGGCGGTTTTTTGGCCGGTCCCGGGCGATTTTCTGAATAATCCATTGCTCAATGGATTGCTATTTCAGTTTAAAAATTGAGTCCATTCCGAAAAGTGTTTATTTGCCACGAAGGCACAAGGTCACAAAGTTTCACAAGGTATTTTCTCCCGATACCTGTCACGTCGTGTGTCTTTGAGCCGTGGTGTCTTCGTGGCATTAAATTATTACTTTTCGGAGCAGGCTCAAAATTAAATTTTAACAGCAGGTAGAAACCACGATGAATCTGGTGTTAACCCATCCGTGCTTTTCCGTATGGGCTATGTGTCAGTTTAACAAATAATTACACGGAGGTTCACGGAGATCTTGAGAGAACCACAGAGAGAAAAAACGAAATGATGCAACTTAATAAAATTACGGCCGGGGAGAGGTCATAAAATAGTTGCAATCGATAAATTTTAAACAGTCTCTGATAGTGAAAATATTTCGGAATTGTAAAAAGCATTACATTTGGACAAAAGAAATTTGTTTTTTTGATTTATCATTATCGTACATCTCGCGATTGTTTGGCGTACAATGGTTAACCTGTAAACGATAATGGATAAGAAAAGAAACGACTTGTAAACTACGGTACCTGCAGGCGTGGCGATAACGGATAAAACAATTTTCCCGGATAAGAGATAAATCTAAACCTTAAAAAAGCCTATGAAACTAAGTATGAATTTCTTGAGAATAAGCAGTATATTTCTATTCATTATCTTATTGGGTGTATCAGGATGCAAAAAAAGCAGCTCCTCAAGTAGTTCCAAAACCTATGCCAGTGGCACCTATACTGGTTTTCTTGGTTCTGACAGTGCTGTTGTAGTAATTGATAAACAATCAGAGAGTAATATCGTTGTTCATTTGACAACGAAACATGGATTCTATGGTTATACTTCTCTTAATTATAATACGACAATGGCTGGTGAGGGTTCTGAAGGTGGCATTAACATTAATGGTGCATCAGTAAGCGGTGGTCAACCTAGTTTTATAGGTGGAACGATAGAAGGCAAGAAATTATCTTGTTACTTTTGGACCTCACTGTTTACTGGTTATAAGCCGTAATTTCTTTTTGAAACTTCAGATAGGGGATTCCAGTGGATACAGTGACTGGTTTTTACCTTCAAAAGACGAACTTAATCAAATGTACCTGCAAAAAGCCACAATTGGCGGCTTTGCTGATTACTATAGTTGGAGTTCCTCCGAATTAAATGAATACTACGCATCTTATCAACTATTCTCCAATGGTAGCCAGGTCGTTGGCAGTTACAGGTGGTCTTCCTGCTATGCGCGTGCTATGCGTGCTTTTTAACAAATTGATGCAAGAGATCCTTCATGGCATTCAGTTTTGAATGCGAACCTCCTATTTGTTCAGAAATTTGTCAGCCCTGTTCTGGGCATTTGCCCGGATATTGAAATAGTAAAAAGGGTAATCAAAGCTATGGTAAATTCCCTTACCGAAAGATTTGGTGTATTTATAAAGGTTGTTTGAATCGGCTGAGGAGCAGATCAGTACACCTTTGTCTATATCAACTCTGGCATCAGCATATTGAGGCCCCGGCACAAATTTCAATGTCACCGAATCGGGCATGAGCGAACCCAAACCCTCAGCAGTTGTTGCCTCTGTTTCAGTTCTCGTCCATGTAACCGGATTAATAACTAGACCTATTATGTTTGAAACGACCGGATTGTTTGGTGGATTAACACTCGGCGCCTGGGTGTTATACGAAATGATTACACCTGTGTCATCGGGGCCCTCTGCGAATTTCAGATGAGGATTATTGGCCAGGTAGCTTGAAGTTACCGGATAGCCGATAACGTAGGCGGCAATCATTCGCTGATATACCTTCGGGTTTTCTTTCATGTATCCTGAAAGCAAATGGATCAGAACATTTGATCCTTGTGAATGCCCTGCTAAAATATATGGGCGACCCTGGTTGACATAGGCGCAATTAACTCCGCCTTAATCGGTAAAAGTAAAGCAAAATGTGAACTGTTAATCCCTTCACCGAAAAAAATATTCAATCCTGTGTAAGAAAATAAAAAACCCCGCCATCGCTGACAGGGCTTCAGTTGACACAAACACTTTACTGGAAAAATCGGATATCCCGCAAGGAGGCAGAAGGAGGATTAATGGGATCAAAAGGAATTTCCGGGGGGGAGAAGGAAATTTCAGAATTCGGAATTCGGATTTCACATTCAAACAACGTGAACAACTGGTGAGATCGTGCAATGCGATAAAATTAAAGATGAAGATAAAAATTGGGGGTAAAAAAAACAGAAATCTGAAACGTGAAATCTGAAATCTGAAACGTGAATTTTATGCTTTGCCACTCCCCCCCCCAGAAATTCCTATTGATCCTTTGCTGCAGATTCCCGGATGCCTTAAAGCAATTTTTTGCATTACCAAACATGACACAAAAACAGTGTCACAATTGTGGGCGATAAAGGACTGGATTTTACTCAGGATAAACGAGGAGACCGGTGCTGATATTTCTTTCAGGCGTGTTGTGGCTCGTTTTATTCTTGTTCTGTCAAGCGTTTTAACCCCAGCAAGTATTTAATCATTTTAAGTCTTTCCCAGTCAATTTTAATTCTAATGGTCATAAGTATATCTCCAATCGCCAGAATTATAATCAATCCTGATTTAGATAAATCCAAAAATTTTAAATCAAAGACTTGTGCAAAACCAGCTATATACAAAAGTCCAGCCAATACAATACTTAATCCCAGGTAAAAATAATAAGCCCTTTTGATTGAAGTAATTTTTGAGTCAATTTTGTCAAGAGCAACAAATCCATTAAACCTGTTTGTTTTTGTACCAAAAATAGTTTGAAGGCTTCCTAATCCGGAGATCTGGTTGTCAATGTCTGAAATAATTTTATGCTTATCCATGTGCAATTTTTTAAACGCTTCAAATAAATATTCCTATCGTGTTATAAAATATTAAAAGAGACTATTACTACTCAAAACCCTGATCTTAATTGCTGTGCGCATTCTTAAAATGAGCCACATCACTTCTTGCTAACCGCCATATGGTAGTTATTTCTGACTATAGGCGCAATTAAATCCGCCTTAATCTGTAAATATAAGGCAAAATGTGAATAGGTATTCCCTTCACAGGAACAGGCGCAGGTCTTTTCTGCAGATTCCCGGATACCCTCAAGCAATTCTTTGCATTTCCAAACATGACACAAAAACAGTGTCACAATACTGGGCGGTAAAGGACAGGAAATTTTAATGCTAAATGAGAAAAATAATTACGGTAATGGCAGTTTACTCTTTTATTGCTGAAATTCAATATCCCTAAAATTCCTTTTTCTGTTTGCCACAAAAGATATAATTATGATCATTGGATGCCTTCAAAGTAAGTCAGAACTCACCACTTAATAGTGAATCATCAGCTGCTTTATATTAAGACTTTTTTAGTCTTTTATGCACCTCACGGAATTTCCATTTGTCAAATAACCAAGATCACGGTTCACCATACTTTCATCGGTATAGATTTGCCTTTTATAGAATGTATCAGTACTATATATCGTCGATGAAAGAAAAACAACATCGTCACCTATACCACCAAAGTGCAATTCTGTACGGAAGCCACCTGGCAGGGCAGTAAACCCACTGCTATTGGTAGCTCCTGTGTTGGGTGATATCCAATGAGCAGTACCCGACTCCTTCATTTTCCCCCCAGCAACACTTTCACCACCCAGAAAGTCAGTCAAAATTGTCCATTCCGCATCAGTTGGAATATGCCAACCTGTTGGGCAAATATTTCTCGTGTCTGTTGCGGCATACCAATTGTATAAACGGCCATAGGTAGTTGCATTGCTTTGATCATTATTATAATTGCAGTAAGCGCCGGTGGTAAGGTTATACCATCCGGCAGGATCAGTTACATTAGGTATTGGATTACCATTACGGTACTTGGTGGTTTTTAAATTTTCAAGCATCCATGTTTGAGTGCCAATTTTTACCGTGTGATAAACGTTGCCGTCTACATCAGTAACTGTTGTTGCAGGAGGAGTGCTGTTATTACTGTCGTCACTCTTTTTACAGCTGCTACAGAAAACCATACCCATAGAAACAAGTAAAAAACAGCCAATAAAAAAGTTTGTTCTTTTTTTCATGCTTTTAAAATTTAGAGTTAAGAATAAATGTTATGGCCATGTCTATTGTAAGTTCCAATAACACTCGCACAAGTTAGCAATCATAGCAGTGTGGTTATTTTGATTTTATGTGCGATTAATTCGGCGGTGAATCATTTGTAAAACTAAGGTAAATTGTGATTAGTTATTGTAATCACAACAAAAATATAATCTTCCTGTTAAAAATATCCAGGAAGGTTTGGAAAACAGTGGTTTAATAAAAACCCTGCACCATTGACCGGGTTTTAATTAAATACAATTTAATTAAGCAAGTGCAAAACTTAATAGGATGCCTCCTAATGAAAAAGTGAATGGATAATATTTAAAAGGGATTTGGCGTAATTAAAATAGAGTGGTTCCTCACTTCCATTAAGTACTGCCGCAATTTATGGTTTTATTTTTATTATTCCTGTCCCGGTTTCAGCTTTAAATTGAATTGGTCAGATTGTTTCTTTTCCAGTAAATCTAATTCTCCATATTCTCTGGTTTTTTATCGAAAATCTCAAATCTATTTTTTAAATAGTAGTAATTGATCCAATAAGTTTTACCTGCTTCAATTTTACAAGAAGGAGCATAAACCTGATCGCCTTTTAATGTTTCAGCTACCAAAGATTTTGCTGATGAGAGAATCAACCTCATTGTTCCTGGAGTTCTATCCCAGCTCACGATTTTACCTGAAGTAATAACCCAAGGAAAAATGTAAACATTTTGTTTCATTGCCAATAACTTGTCAAGCCTCAGATCTGTTTTTACCTCGTCCTCTGTCGGATAATATGTGATACCGAGTGAAGTAATCCCATGTACGGTATAAATATTTAGTTTCGATGGAATTATCAAATTAAAAATGCTATCCTTACCAATTGAAAAGGGACCATTTGTTGTCGATATACTGGACATTGCAGTTGCCCGGTCTTCATAAAATATTTGCAATGGGGTGGTTTTATGATTTCTAATCAATGTAATTGCTGAATCTTTCATTAATACCAGGCATATATTGGAAGATGCCACAAAATTTGATTTTTCCAGGGGGAATGACTTGCGTTGTTCTAAAACAGCGTTGCATTGTATTCCTGTGCCCTGATCGATGAGTGTCTGCCGTATGCCTGATCCCGCAAAATTAGCTATTCTCGTGAAAATTATTCGCGCACACCCTGGGGGGATTGGAGTTTGTAATTCAGGTGTTTCCTGACAATTCACAGTTTGCATCAAGATGAAACTCATTATCAACGCGAGGATGAATAGAACATTTGATTTTCTCATTTGGTTTTTCTGTTAAACTTAAGTTTTTAGTCTCATAATATTATTTTGCGGTAATACCCATCAGCGATTCTCTAAACACGACATTTTGGTTGTTTCGAAGCTATGTGTATTAAATTCAACCTGAATGTGTAAAAATAAGGTAAATAGTGAATGGTTTATCCAGTAATGACAACTCCGGTAATGGATAAGGTTCCAAGAGAATCCCGATTCTTGAAGGAATCAACAAATTGTGTGTGTAAAATTGCATGTATTAAAAAAGATTAGGCTGTAAATCAACGATTTACAGCCTAATCTTTTTCTATTTTGCGGAGAGACTGGGATTCGAACCCAGGGTACACTTTTGGCGTACACACACTTTCCAGGCGTGCTCCTTCGACCACTCGGACACCTCTCCGGGAATTGGATTGCAAAGGTATTAAAATTATTGATTCCTCAAACGGTCATTTCACCGCGAAGTGAAGTTTGCAGTAATTGTTTCACGCTTTCGGTCGAATAGCCGCAGCCGAGCAGGTACATCAGCTTGGTAACGGCCGATTCGGTGGTGATGTCGTATCCCCCGATCACCCCGATCTTTCCAAGCCCGGCACTGGTCTCATATTTTCCCATATCCACGGCACCTCCCTTGCACTGGGTCACATTGAAGACCACGATGCCGCGGGCATTGGCATCCTGCAGCTGGTCGAGGAACCATTGAACCGTGGGTGCATTCCCGGCGCCGAAGGTCTCCAGGATCACCGCCCTGAGGCCTTTTGTGTTCAGGATGGCCTCCACCACGTTGGGAGAGATGCCGGGAAATAATTTCAGGATCGCGATGTTCTCATCCAGCTCCTTTAAAACCCGGAGTTTTTTAAAGTTGGGTTTCATGATGAGGTTGTGATGGTATTTGATGTGAACGCCCACTTCGCCCAGCAGCGGGTAATTCCCGGAAACAAAGGCCTTGAAATTTTCGGCATTGAGCTTTGATGTGCGGTTGGCGCGGTAGAGCTTATTTTCAAAACAGATGGCCACTTCGGGCACCACCGGGGTGTCGACATCTTTCGCCGCAGCAATCTCGACCGAATTGATGAAATTTTCACGGCCGTCGGTGCGCACCATGCCGATGGGGAGCTGCGAGCCGGTAAAAATGACCGGCTTGTTCAGGTTTTCGAGCATGAAACTCAACGCCGAAGCGGTATAGGCCATGGTGTCGGAGCCATGGAGCACGACAAACCCGTCGTAATCCTCGTATTTTTCTTCGATCACGCTGGCGAGATGGATCCAGAATTCCGGGTTCATGTTCGATGAATCGAGCAGCGGTTCAAAGGTGTAAAAATCGATGTTGCAGTTGAAATTTTCGAGAACCGGGAGGTATTTGTACAAAATGTCAAATGTCAGCGGCCGCAATGTCATCGTTTTCGGATCCTGGACCATGCCGATGGTCCCGCCGGTATAAATTACAAGGATGCTTGTTTTTCCGATCATAAAACAAAAAGTGTTAAGTGTTAAGTGATTAAGTGTTAAGTGCAGAGCCGTCCGCCCGTCCGCCTGTCCGCCTGTCCGCCTGTCCGCCTGTCCGCCTGTCCGCCCGTCCGCCTGTCCGCCTGTTCATCCAATGCGAAACAACCTCAGCGCATTGGCCGTGGTAATTTCCGCAACGTTTTCCAAAGATACGCCTTTTAACTCAGCGATTTTTTGCGCAATCAACGGGATATAGGCCGGCTCATTGCGCTGGCCGCGATGCGGAACCGGCGGCAGCCAGGGGGCATCGGTTTCGAGCAGCAGGTGTTCCAGGGCGGTATGTTCGACCACGGTTTGCAGTCCGGAATTTTTATAAGTGACCACTCCGCCGATGCCGAGCATGAAACCCATCCCGACGGCCCTTGCTGCCTGTGCGGCATTGCCGC
Source organism: Bacteroidota bacterium (assembly GCA_026391835.1). Taxonomy (GTDB): domain Bacteria; phylum Bacteroidota; class Bacteroidia; order Bacteroidales; family FEN-979; genus CAIVAT01. The sequence continues at coordinate 40,356 of JAPLDF010000015.1, read as the reverse complement.
TGAAACAATGGAACACTCCCCTGAGTTTGGGGTCATGCCGCTCACCGACCATCTCGAGTGCCATGTCCATTGAGTTCCGGGTATGGATCACCACCGGAAGGTCATATTTTACGGCAAGATCAAGCTGGCGGCTGAAAGCAGTGCGCTGTTCTGCTTCAAAGGTCTTGTCCCAGTACAGATCGATGCCGACTTCGCCGATGGCATAAAACTTCATTTCCGGGTTTGCCAGGTATGCTGAAACGACAGCCAGCTCCTCCAGGTAATTTTCCTTTACCGAGGTAGGGTGCAGCCCCATCATCGGGTAACATACGCCGGCATATTCCCGGGCAACCTGCAGCATCCTTTCGTGGTACTCCGAGTCGATTGCTGGCAAAAACAGGTGCGACACCTGGTGCTGCCGGGCCCGGAGCATCATCGCATCGCGGTCGTTGTCAAACTCGTTTGCGTAGAGGTGGGTGTGGGAGTCGGTGAAGGTCATTGGAATATTGAATAACGAAAATTGAATGACGAATAATGAATAACGAATAATGAATAACGAAGCAGGAGGGAGCCATCATATCAACTATTAATGGGTTTCCTGCAAGAGGAATGTTACAATGGGATCGGTTTCAATGAGGTTCATGCAGTTGAAATGTTTTTTGGGGCACTTGCTGAACCCGATTTTGCTGCATGGACGGCAGGATAAGCCGGCAACCCCGGAGATCATCGACAGTGTCCTGAATTTATCGGGCAGGTAGGGATACATCCCAAACCCGGGAATGGTATTGCCCCACACCGAAACAATGGGTTTCTTAAATGCCGCGGCAATGTGCATCAGCCCGGTGTCGTTTGTCATGACAGACCTGGCCTGCCTGATCAGCGATGCCGACTGGCTGATGTTGTAAAGTCCGCACCCGTTGTAAACCATGAGCCCTGCCAGTGCAACAACCTGTTCACCGCGTTCCTGGTCCTCCTTCCCGCCCAGCAGGATCACGGGCCGGGAAAGTTTTTTACACACTTCGGCAACCTTTTCGGGCGGAAAAATCTTGGTGTTGTGTTTTCCACCGGTAACGATGGCGATGAATCCCTGCCGTAGGCTTTCCGGCAGACTTGCCAGTGCAACTTCATCTTCGGGGGGAATGAAATAATCGAGGCCCCGGCCGTCGTTTTTTATCCCAAGCGCCGCTGCGGCCCTGAAGTACCGGTCGACAATATGAATATCGGGCAGCACGCTCATTTTAAAATGGACAGTCAGCCATTTTTGAAGGTTCAGTTTCGGGAATGTCGCGGAGTCAGTTCCGAGCTGGCTTTTTACAAATGCCGAACGGTAATTCCCGTGCAGGTCAACAATGAAATTAAAACCCTGCGACTTCAGTTGCGGGATCAACTCCCTGAAATTGTGATCGTACAGCCAGATTTTATCGATATAGGGGTTCCCCTTCAGGATTGGCTCATGCTGTGCTTTGGTCAGAAAGTGAATCTCCGCATCCCGCAACTGTTCCTTCAGACACCGCACCACCGCACTGGTGAGCACGATATCCCCAATGGAACTAAACCTGATAACCAGTATTTTATCGAGATGTTTCACGCTTTTGTCCTTTCACGGGTTACCTTATGAACGGGTTATTCTCCATCTCATACCCGATCGAAGTCACCGGTCCGTGTCCCGGGTAAACGATGGTTTCGGGGGGCAGGGTAAAGAGCCTGGTCCTGATGCTGTTCATCAGCTGGTCAAAATTGCCGGAAGGCAGGTCGGTTCGGCCGATGGTATCCTTGAAAAGGACATCGCCGGTGATGACAAATCCCCGGTCTTCATTATACAGACAGACGCTTCCTTCGGCATGCCCGGGAGTATATAACACCTTAAGAGATGAATTTCCCCAGAGGATAGTCTCACCATCAATGAGAAAACGCGTTGGTTCCGGAACTTTGTCAACAGCATAGCCGAACGAAGATCCGATCTCCTTCAGGGTATGGAAAAACATCAGGGAATTTTCATGGTATTCGGGAAAGATCTTATATGTCTGCGCGATGAAATTATTTCCCAGAACGTGGTCGATATGGCAATGTGTATTGAGGTTCCTCACAAGATGCAGCTTGTTGCCGGCAATAAAACCTGTCACCTCCTGCTCTTCGCCTGGTTCATAACATGCCGCATCGATGATGATGCACTCCCCGGTTTCATCGTATAAAATATAGGAGTTGACCATGAAGGTATTGAATACAAAATTTTTAATTTTTATCATCAGAATCAAGTGTTAAACGAGTGCTGCAAAGGTACGAAAATGCAGCCATATGACCGGTACATTGAAAAAAACCGTACTTTAGCACCTCCATTTAATTCCCTTGTATAACTGGATATGGCGAAGGATACATGCGTGAACCGAGGTTTTAAAATCTGGACGACAGCGTGGATCATTCTGGGTTTGGTGCAGATTTTTTCGGTCCCGGCCGGGGCACAGTTTTACAATGGCTCGCAGCTTACTTTTGGCAAAAGCAGGGTCCAGTATTCCAATTTCCTCTGGCAGAATTTCAGGTTCGATAAATTTGACACCTACTTTTACATGAACGGAAAGGAGCTTGCGCAATATACTGCCGGGTATGCCGACAAACACATCAAGGAGATTGAACTCGACCTGCAGTCGAACCTGGAGGAAAAGGTGCAATTCATTATCTTCAACACCCTTTCCGATCTGAAGCAAAGCAATATCGGGCTTTTTGGCGATTGGGACTATTACAACACCGGAGGGGTTACACGGATCATCGGGGGAAGGGTGCTGCTGTTTTTCGACGGGAGCTATGAGCATTTCGACCAGCAGATCAGGGCCGGCATTGCGCAGGTCATCCTGAATAACATGATTTATGGCACAGGGATAGGGGCACAGATCAAGAACAACACCTTGTTTACGGTTCCCGAATGGTACATGAACGGACTGATCTCATTTATCTCGCACAAATGGGATGCTGAAATCGAGAACCATGTGAGAGACGCCATTTTGAACAAAAAGTACGAGAAGTTCAATGGCCTCACCGGTGAAGAGGCTACCTATGCCGGCCACTCGTTGTGGAATTACATTGCCATGAAGTATGGTTCCTCATCCATCCCGAACATCGTTTACATGGCCCGCCTCAGCCGGAACGTGGAACGGGGGTTCCAGTATGTGGTAGGCGTCAGTTTCAACACGGTTATCCAGGAATGGCTTGCCTTTTATAAAGAAGTCTACAGCGCCCAGGAGTCGGGCAGGATGCTGCCGGCGGGTGTAATTGTTAACAAACGGAATAAGCCCGACCGGATCTACCAATCCCTTAAAATTTCGCCCGATGGTGCCTCTGTGGCCTATGCCTCGCACCAGCTTGGCATTTACAAAGTATTTATCAAGCATACCGAAACGGGGAAAATAAAACGGGTCTACCGCGGAGGATTCCGCCTGGCCGACCGCCCCGATTATTCCTATCCGCTCATCGCCTGGCATCCCAGCGGCAGGATTCTCGCATTCCTCGTGGAACGAAAAGGGGGAATCTGGCTCTATTTCTATAACCTTGAGGATAAAAAGTATGAACACCAGCTGCTGGTTAATTTTCAGAAGGTGCTGGATATGTCTTATTCCGACGATGGGAACCTGCTGGTTTTTTCAGCGGTGCAAAAGGGGCAGTCTGACATTTTCGTGTTCAACATTGCCTCCGGTTCGCACGAACAGCTCACCAAAGACAGGTACGATGACCTGAATCCCAGGTTTATCAACCATTCCGCGGGCATCATCTTTTCTTCCAACCGCGTAAGCGATACCATCCGGTTTGATGAGCAGGTGAAGATTGAAAACATTCATTATTTCAACGACCTTTTTCTATACAACTATTCGACTAAACGCAATGTTCTCCAGCGCCTTACGCAAACACCCGATGCGCATGAGTCGCAACCGCAGCCGTATGCCGACAACTACTTTTGCTACCTGAGCGATCAGAACGGCATCGTGAACCGCTACCTTGCAAGGTACGACAGCACCATTGCGTTTATCGATACCACGGCACATTACCGGTATTTTACCACCACGTTCCCGATCACCAATTATTCACGCAACATCCTCGAACAGGATGTTTCACCCGGGGGTGCGAAAATAGGTGAGATCATTTTCCAGAAGCGCAACTTTAAAATGTACACCTCCGACCTGATCCTGCCAAAGTACCTCTCGAAAGTTGAAGTTCAGCCATCCTATTTCAAGGACCTGAAAGCAAAAACCGCACAATCGCAGGTCACCCCTCTGAAAACCGACAGCCTGCTCCGCGTTGCCGAACCCTTTAAAACCCAGGAGAAAAAGCATTTCAGCGTGGTCAGGCAAAGTGAAGTTGTCAAACAGATCCTGTCAAAGATCGATACCACAAAGGCCGGGAAAGCCCTTGCAGGAAAGCAAAAACCGGCAGCCGGAGATACCTCGCTCAACAGGTGGTGGAGTCTTTACAAGACATTCCAGAAGAAGGATTATTCGCAGGCGGCAAGCGGGAAAGATACGGCGGACAAATATAAAAATGCAAAGCAGCTCAATTACAATGTGGAATATTACATTGACCAGATGGTGACCCAGATCGATTTCACCTATCTGAATTTTGCCTATCAGCCCTTTACCGGCAGCCAGGCGCCTGAGTTCATCAACCCGGGGCTGAACGCCCTGTTTATGGTCGGGGTTACCGATCTCATGGAGGACTTTCGCATCAGCGGAGGCGTAAGGCTGAATGTAAGCCTTATCAACAACGAGTATCTTTTCAGCTACGGCAACTACAAGCATCGCCTCGACCACCAGATCGTTTTTCACCGAAAGGCTGTTGAAGAGGCCGGCTACTATTCAATCGTCAGGCACAGGGTTCATGAACTGTACTACGTGGCAACCTACCCGTTTACCCCGGTGCTGAATTTAAAAGGAACAACTGCGTTGCGTTACGACCGGGCAGTGTACCTGTCGACCGACCAGGTGAACCTGAAACAACCCGATATTCATGATGTGTGGGGAAGCATCAAAGCCGAACTCACCTATGACAATACCCGAAGCCTCGGGCTCAACCTTTACCAGGGAACACGCTACAAGTTGTTCGGGGAATATTACCAGCTGGTGAATAAGAAAGGGAACAACCTGATTGTTCTTGGAATGGATATCCGCAATTACCAGCGGGTTCACCGCACGCTGATCTGGGCAAACCGGTTTGCAGCAAGCACCTCCTTCGGCAGCAACAAACTCCTGTATTACATGGGGGGCGTTGATAACTGGCTGTTCCCGACGTACAACACAAACACGCCGGTGGCATTCGACCAGAACTATGCATTTCAAACACTGGCGACAAACATGCGTGGCTTTGAACAGAATATCAGGAACGGGAATAGTTTCTTCGTCTACAATACCGAGTTGAGGTGGCCTGTGTTTCGTTACCTGTTTAACCGCCCGATCCGGTCCGATTTTATCAACAATTTCCAGATCATTGCTTTCGGAGATGTGGGTACTGCCTGGACAGGCTCCTCCCCCTGGTCGTCGGATAACCAGTTGTTTACGAGGTATATCTTCACCAAGCCGTTGTTTGTCAGGGTCGAAATGCAAAAAGACCCGGTTGTTGAGGGGTTTGGTTTTGGAGCACGCACCAGGTTGTTCGGTTATTTTCTGCGCGGCGACCTTGCCTGGGGTGTCGAGGACGGACGCGTGCTGAAGCCGGTTTTCTATTTTTCACTCAGTCTCGATTTTTAACATGACCTATCCTGAACAACGCATCCTCGATTTCATCGGAGAGCATCATATTTTAACACTCGCCATTTCGCGCGGCAATCAGCCATATTGTGCCACCTGCTATTATGCCTATCTCGGGGAGCAGAACCAGTTCATTTTCACCTCTGATCATGATACCCGGCATATTCGTGATGTTGTTGAAGGCAACAACTACCGGGTTGCCGGGACCATCGCCCTTGAAACAAAAATCGTCGGGAAAATCAGGGGCATCCAGTTTACCGGCTTTATCCGTGACCTCCGGCCTGCTGATGCCGACCCTGCCGAAAGCCCTGCCCCCGGCCCTGCCCTTCAGGGCAGGGAATACCAAACAGCCAGGGCCCGGTACCTGAAGCGGTTCCCGATCGCCCGGCTCATGCCCAATCTCCATCTCTGGTCCCTTACGCCCGATTACATCAAGATGACCGACAACCGGCTTGGCTTTGGGAAAAAGCTGATCTGGACACCTGAAGAATCCCGGAAATCGGGATAAGATTCGCCTGAACCAAATTATCAAAGTATATGTTTTTTTAATTCAGGCCTTTACCTGTGTTATCCACCCCCGTGTTAATAACTAAATTCAGTGAAACCTTTTGATCGTCGTATCTTGCCGGTTCAAATTATCTCCCGACAATTTATTGGAACGTTCGAAAGAACAATCAGTTAACAAAATCAGAACATAACAGTTAATCCTGTTCATGCATGGAAAAAAACACGGTGGCAAACACAGAAACGGATCATAAAACAGACTATTACAGTGAAGTACTGGAAAAAAGGATCCGGCCGAAAATTACGCCTGAAGCATTTGAAATGAAAGAAAATAAAACAGAGGAAGCTGCACGAAAAATTTATTCGTTTGCAGAGGTTATCGCGAAATCAACCGAGTATTTCAATGGCGACAGCCTGGCCGCAAATGTGTGGGCCAACAAGTACGCACTGAAAAATTCCGAAGGGCACCTTTTTGAGTTGACCCCCGACGACATGCACCGCCGGATTGCCCGCGAAATTGCCCGGGTTGAAAAGAAATACCCCAACCCGATGGGTGAGGATGAACTCTTTGAACTCATGCGGAATTTCAAATACATCGTTCCGCAGGGCAGTCCCATGGCCGGTATCGGAAACGATTTTCAGATTGGTTCTCTTTCGAACTGCTTTGTGATTGGCAACGACGGTGCTTCCGATTCGTATGGCGCCATCATGAAAACGGATGAAGAACAGGTTCAGCTGATGAAGCGCAGGGGAGGAGTGGGGCACGACCTTTCACACATCCGTCCGAAATACAGCGAAGTCAAAAACAGCGCGCTTACCTCCACGGGCATTGTCCCGTTCATGGAACGGTATTCAAACTCGACCCGCGAAGTGGCACAGGAAGGCCGTCGGGGTGCCCTGATGCTGAGCATTTCGGTGGCCCACCCCGATGCCGAACACTTCATCGATGCAAAACTCGAAACAGGAAAGGTGACCGGGGCAAACATCTCCGTGAAGATCACCGATGAATTCATGCAGGCCGTGGTGAATGATACAGAATATGTTCAGCGGTTCCCGGTCGATTCCGACAATCCACTGGTCACCAGGCCTATGAAAGCCAGCGAACTCTGGAGTAAAATAGTTCACAATGCATGGAAATCCGCCGAGCCCGGCATCCTGTTCTGGGATACCATCCTGCGTGAGTCAATTCCCGATTGCTATGCCGACCTGGGTTTCCGCACGGTGTCGACAAATCCATGCGGCGAAATTCCTCTTTGTACCTACGACAGTTGCCGCCTGCTGGCCATTAACCTCTATAATTATGTAGATAAGCCCTTTACACCCGAGGCAAGTTTTGACTCCGGGCTCTTTATCAAGCATGTGCACAAAGCCCAGCGGATGATGGATGATATCATCGACCTGGAACTGGAGAAAATTGACCGCATCCTGGCAAAAATTGAAAAGGATCCCGAAGCCGAAGAGGTCAAGGTAAGAGAAAGGAACATGTGGCTGAATATCAAGAAAAAAGCCATCCAGGGACGCCGGACCGGTTTCGGCATTACCGCCGAAGGCGACATGCTTGCAGCGCTTGGAACCCGCTACGGATCGGATGATGCGACAGATTTCTCGGTAGAGGTCCATAAAATCCTTGCCATCGAAGCATACCGTTCATCTGTGACCATGGCAAAAGAACGCGGACCGTTTCCCATCTATGACACCGTACGTGAGCAGAACAATCCTTTTATTCAGCGAATGAAGGATGCCGCCCCCGATGTTTATTCGGATATGGCCATCTACGGCCGGCGCAACATCGCCATGCTTACCATCGCGCCAACAGGTTCGGTTAGCATACTTACCCAAACGACTTCGGGGCTCGAACCGGTGTTTGCCGTCAACTACAAGCGTCGCCGCAAGGTGAACCCCAACGATAAAAATGTAAAAATCACCTTTAAGGATGAGGTGGGCGATACCTGGGAAGAGTACAACGTGTTCCATCATAATTTTGTCACCTGGCTGGTTGTGAATGGTTACAATGTGGATGAAGTGTCGGCCATGCCTGAAAAGGAACTCCGGGGGATCATCAAGCAGTCTCCGTTCTACAAGGCCACGGCCAATGATGTGGACTGGGTCGCCAAGGTCAAAATGCAGGGTGCCGTGCAGAAGTGGGTTGACCACTCCATAAGCGTTACCGTCAATGTGCCGAATGATGCCAAAGAGGAGATGATCAGCACCATCTACGAAACAGCCTGGAGAGAAGGTTGCAAGGGAATGACCGTTTACCGCGACGGTTCCCGTTCCGGCGTGCTTGTAAACAATGATGCCAAGGATAAGAAAAAGAAGGACAAAGGCGATGAATTTGTTGAAACCAAAGCACCGCATCGTCCCGACCGCCTTGAAGCCGATATCGTCCGTTTTCAGAATGATCATGAGAAATGGATTGCCGTTGTCGGTATCCTGAACGGCCGGCCCTATGAAATTTTCACCGGGGTTGCCGAAGATTTCTGGATCCCCACATGGGTGCTGAAAGGCTGGATCGTGAAAACACGACCCGATAACGTTGGATCGCGGTACGACTTTCAGTTCGAAGACCGCCAGGGCTACAAAATCACCATCGAAGGGCTCTCACGTTCCTTTAACAAGGAGTACTGGAACTATGCAAAACTGATCTCCGGGATCTTAAGACACGGCATGCCGCTGCCCTTCGTGGTCAACATCATCTCCAAACTTCATTTTGAAGTCGATTCCATCAATACATGGAAAAACGGCATCGAGCGCGCCCTGAAGAAATTCATCCCCGACGGAACCAAAGCTGCCGAGCATGCCTGCCCGAAATGCAACGAGAACGGGTTGGTATACCAGGAAGGCTGCCTGGTGTGCAAAAGCTGCGGGTATTCGCACTGCGGTTAACTGCTAGAACTTCTTCTTGTGGTAATCGAAGGTCGTATTGTCACGCAAATCCTTGATTCTCCTCGCAATCAGGACAAAGGCCTCCAGGTTATGTTCATTTAGCCAGCTGATGGCAGTCTGCCTGCCATGGCATGCTTCTGCAAACAGCGCCAGCATCGGGTGGTTGTTTGCCCGTAACCATTGGTACGCCTTCACATTTTCATCAATTGCTGCGTCAAGTGCAGCCAGGTGGAAGAATTTATTTCGGAAGAGCCATGCCGTGGCCTCTTCACTTCCCCTGATGGCATGGGCCAGGGCGCCCACTTCAGGGAAACCGTTGTTCATCAGCCAGCCCGTTATTTCCTGGTTACCGATCACCGCCTCGCCGAAAGCCAGCCAGATTTTTGGAGGATAGTATAATTGTTCCACGGGGAAAGAGGTTTAGGGGTTTTATATTGCAAAGGTAAACGGGTCAACAGGTAAACAGGTAAACAGGTAAACGGGTGAACGGGGAAACGAAAAATTCCCAAATCTAAAATCGTAATTCGTAAATTGTCCCTTGTCACTTGTCACTTGTCACTTACTACTGGTAAACCTGCACCTTCAGCCCGCCCTTCCTTGCTTTCGCAGCGATCGCTTCCAGTTCTTCCGGGCCGATCTTTTCAATGTTATGCAACGGGGTGGCCCGGGCAATCGGGTAGATCATGACCATTTCAGGCCTGATCTCCTGTAAAAGGCTGATCCAGGCATCAACCTCGGCGGCGGTGGTGTTGTCGACCACCTCTCCTTTAAAATTCCCGCGCAGGAACATGCTCTGGATAATCAGGTTTCCATTGAATTTCTTCAAATTCCCGATCAATGCAGAAAACTGAACCGGCTCAACCGGGTTGTTGATCAGGTTGAACATCCGGTCGGATCCGGCATCCAGTTTAAGGATGTTGCTGTCGAATTTCTGAAGTGCCTTGAAAACGGAAGGAACATGGATCATGCTTGAATTTGAGAGGATCGTCACTTTTGCCGTCGGGGCATATTTATCGCGCAGCGCGATGGTGTCATCCACGATCCCGGCAAAATCGGGGTGCAGCGTCGGTTCCCCGTTGCCGGCATAAGTGAGGGCATCGGGAATGTAATTGTCAAGAACCAGTTGCTGCAGGCGCTTGGCTAAAAAAAAGCTTATCTCTTCGCGTGAGGGAAATTCGGGATGTTTTGACTGGTCCGGTGAGGTCCAACCGCACTCGCAATAGATGCAGTTGAATGAACAATACTTCGAATGAAGCGGGAGTAAGTTAATTCCCAGTGATAATCCCAGTCGTCTGCTGCGCACCGGGCCAAAGATAACATCGTGAAAGAGAAATCCGGGCATCCTGTTTGTTTAAGTTGCAAAATTCCATCTTTTCGGCTGCAATTCCTATTTTAGTCAAGGTAAAAATGTTACTTTTACACGTTCAATCATGGAACCTGTTGATATCGCTGAATGAAATAAAAGCGCCTATTTCGGAACACATCGAGGCTTTTGAAGGAAAATTCAGGGCATCGATGAAGAGTTCCGTGCCTTTGCTCGACACCATCACACGGTATATCATCAAACGCAAGGGCAAACAGATGCGCCCGATGTTCGTGTTCCTGTCGGCCGGGCTTTGCGGTACGGTCAATGAAAGCACCTTCAGGGCAGCCTCCCTCATCGAACTGCTGCACACGGCAACCCTTGTGCACGATGATGTGGTTGACGATTCCAATCTTCGCCGCGGCTTCTTCTCCCTCAATGCCCTGTGGAAAAATAAAATCGCCGTACTTGTGGGCGATTACCTGCTGTCGCGCGGGTTGCTGCTGGCGCTCGAACAGGACGAATTCAAACTCCTGAAAATCGTCTCCACCGCGGTACGTGAAATGAGCGAAGGAGAGTTGCTGCAGATCGAAAAGGCCCGCAAGCTCGACATCCGGGAGGATATCTATTTTGAGATCATCCGCAAGAAAACGGCCACGCTGATTGCTTCCTGCTGTGCCTGCGGCGCACAGTCGGTGGATGTTTCAAAGGAACAGATCCAGGCGATGTGGAGCTTTGGTGAACATGTCGGCGTTGCATTCCAGATAAAGGACGACCTGTTTGATTATGAACGCAACAATGCCACCGGGAAGCCCAATGGCACCGACATCCGTGACCAGAAGATGACCCTGCCGCTCATATACCTGCTCAACCATTCCGATTTCATGGAAAAGCGCTGGATCATCAATACGGTGAAAAATCACCACGACGATGCGGCCAAGGTTTCCAAACTCATCGACAAGGTAGTTGAGCGCGGCGGGATTGCCTATGCCCACGAAAAGATGATCGAATACCGTCAGAAGTCACTGGATATTCTCCTCACATTCCCTGAAAACCGTCACCGGAAGTCGCTGGAACAGCTGGTCATGTTCACAACCGAACGGACCACGTAAACCGCTTCGGCTTCCGACCGGATAATCAAACTCAGTTCAGGCCTTCTTTATGGTAAATCCGAAGGTTGTGCCCACACCGATGGTGCTGCGCACGTTGATGGTTTGCTGATGCGCTTCAACAATGTGTTTGACAATGGCCAGTCCGAGCCCTTTCCCCTTTTTTGTGGCGGCCCTGCCCCTGTCGGTGCGGTAAAAGCGTTCGAATACCCTTGCCAGGTCGGCCGGGTCGATCCCGATGCCATTGTCGGTAATTTCGGTGAGGATATTTTCATCCATGTCGAAAAAGGTGATCTTGGTCTTCCCGTTTTCACCGCTTCCGTACCTGATTGAATTGTCGATGATGTTGGTGAGCACCTGCCTGGTCTTATCCTTGTCTCCTTCAACCATCACGGGCTTTCCCGGGTCATTCAGCACAACCTGGATCTCACGCTTGTGGGCTTTCATTTCAAGCAGTTCCGTTACTTCCCGGGCGAGGCTCACCAGGTCGAACCGGGTTATTTTCAGCTTCATCTGGCCTGATTCGAGCTGCGAAATTTCATCAAGGTCTTCAAGGATCTTCACCAGCCGTTCAATGCTTTTTTCGGTTCGTTTCAGGTACTCCCTGTTGATGGCAGGATCTTCGAGGCCGCCATCCAGCAAAGTAGAAACATACCCCTGGATATTAAACAGCGGGGTTTTCAGTTCGTGTGAAACATTCCCGATGAAATCACGGCGGTATTGTTCAAGTTGCCTGAGTTGTTCAAGTTCACGCTGTTTCTCCGATTTCCAGATTTCCACCTCCTCCTGCACATGGGCAATGATGTTGTTCGCCGGTTGCTGGTTGAGTTGTCCCTTTTTTCCCACCTTCACCCGGTGGATCGATTTATAAATCAGCCGGATCTTGCTGTAGATGAATTTTTCAAGTGTCAGCAGGAATATGGAATAGGCCGTGATGAAAATCAGGGCAGAGCTGACAATGAGTGCCAGGAACGTGTAGAAATGTGTGTATGCATTGTCAAAGATGATGCCCACGGAGATGAAAAACAGGATGATAAAAGCCCCGGCTATGATCCCCGCATTCAGCAGGGCAAGGTTCTTTGGTTCATGGAATTTCATCCCTCATCGAATTTATATCCGACACCCTTGATGGTCCTGATGCTGTCGATTCCAAGTTTTTCCCTGATCCGGCGGATGTGGACATCGATGGTGCGGTCGCCAACCACCACATTTTCGCCCCAGACATTCGCGAAAATCTCTTCACGGGTAACAACCCTGTCGGGGCGGGAAACCAGGAACTGCAGCAGTTCAAACTCCTTGCGTGCCAGGGTGACCTCGGTATCGCCTTTCACAACGACATAACGGTTTTTATCAATGGTAAACTCCCTGAGCAGGATGATGTTGCTCTCTTCGGGCACTTCTTTGTACCGGCGCAGCAGGGCCTGGATGCGGCTGACAAACAATTTGGGTTTTATTGGTTTTGTGATGTAATCGTCGGCCCCGGCGTCAAACCCCGCAATCTGGGAATAATCTTCCCCGCGGGCGGTCAGGAAAGCAATCAGCGTCCCCTCCAGCTCTGGAATCTTCCTGATCTGGGTGCAGGCCTCCATGCCATCCATCACCGGCATCATCACATCAAGGATGACCAGTTGGGGCTTATGCTCCCTGGCCAGCTTCAGTGCCTTCTCGCCGTTCTTTGCCTTCAATACCTTGTAGCCCTCCTTTTCAAGGTTGTAGCCCAGGAATTCGAGGATGTCGGGTTCATCATCGGCCAGCAGGATGGTGATTTTGCTTTGTTCCATATTTTTGGAATGAAAGGTGTAAAGGTAGAAATTATCACACGAAGTGCCACGAAGAAATCACGAAGGACCACGAAGCACAAATATAAAAATTGATTCTTCGTCTATCTTCGTGCCTCCTTCGTGCCCCTTCGTGAAATAAATAAATGGCAGTAAAGATTTTCTTACTTTTATGAAAAATTTACGGATGAAAAAGATCTTGTTCCTGGTGTTGATTTGTTTTCCCTTTGCCGGGTTGGCGCAGCGGTTCAACGGAGGTTTGCTGGCCGGTGGTGTGGTGAGCCAGGTGGACGGGGATAACAATGTGGGTTATCACAAATTCGGGTACCTGGCCGGAGCATTTGTCAGCCTCAGGCTGTCACCCCGGTCATCCTTCCAACTGGAGATGGAGTATATTCAGAAGGGGGCCCGTAAAAATGCCGATACGCTCACGAACATGGACACCACCTTTCTGAACAGGCTTCACTATCTTGAGATTCCCTTGCTGTACCAGTTTACATTTGCAAAACGGGTCCAGGCCGAAGTTGGCCTGGGTGCAGATGTTTTCCTTGGTTCCTACCAGGAGGTGAATGGCATGGAAGCACCTTATATCACTGTGCCATACCGGGCAATCAGCCTGACCGGCATCGCCGGTATGTCCTGCTTCCTGACCGATCATCTCAAAGCCGGGTTCCGGTTCAATTACTCTCTAACCTCAATCAGGGATGATGTGGCGGGTGAACGAAAGCTGATGTTCGAATATGGCCAGTACAACAATGTGATATCGATGGAGCTCACCTGGTATATTAAACCCAGGGACTATTAAAAAAAAATTTACGATTTACGATTTACGATTTACGAATGACGGTTTCATGGACAGGCAGGTGAAGGCTTATTCCTTTTTTAAATCGTAAATCCAAAATCGTAATTCGTAAATCCTTTCATTTCATACGATTGCTAAATGAAACAACATAAAGTTATCATCGGCATAACCGGTGCCAGCGGCGCGATATACGGCAAACTGCTGCTCGAACGCCTGGATGCGCTGCAGGACCAGGTTGAAGCCTGCGGGGTTATCTTTTCGGAGAACGCAAAGGCCGTATGGAAGTTTGAACTTGGTGAAAACCCCGACGGGGTGATTAACCCTGGCGGGGTGTCGAAGATGAAGGTCTATAAACCCGACAACTTCTTTGCCCCCATGGCATCCGGTTCAGCAGGTTATGATGTGATGATCATTTGTCCATGCACCATGGGAACGCTGGGGCGGATTGCATCGGGGGTATCCTCCGACCTGCTTACCCGGGCTGCGGATGTGATGCTGAAAGAACGGAAAAAACTAATCCTCGTTCCCCGTGAAGCTCCTTTCAGCCTGATCCACCTCAACAACATGAAACTTCTGACCGAAGCCGGGGCGATCATCTGTCCCGCCTCACCCTCCTTTTACAGCAAGCCTGCGTCCATCCGCGACCTGGCCATGACAGTGGTCGACAGGGTCCTGGCCCTGGCAGGGTTTGACCTGGCTACGTTTGAATGGGGGGTGGCATCTGTATAACATGCATCAACCGGCGGTAACCTGCCCGTTTCACCGGTGATTTTTCGAATATCGTGTTAAAATCGGTTTCCGACAGGGCAATCCAGTCCTTTTTACGCAGGTTCATCAGGGGCTCGGATGGTAAAAACGCGGGGGTTTGATGCGGGGTGGCAAACCGGTTGTAGGGACAAACATCCTGGCAGATATCGCATCCATAAATCCGGTCATTGAGATTGCTTCGCAAACCGGCCGGAATCTCCTCCCTGCTTTCAATGGTAAGGTACGAAATGCACCGCGGGATATCGAGTTGATAGGAGGTGTCGAGCGCGCCGGTAGGACAGGCCTCCGCACAGTTCCTGCATGTGCCGCAATGGTCGGTTTCGGGTGTGTCGGGTTCAAGGATGAGATCGGTGAGGATGATGCCGATAAAAAAGAAGGAACCCGCTGTTTTATTGATGATGAGTGTGTTTTTTCCCTGCCAGCCCACCCCGCATTTCTGAGCCCAGGCCTTCTCCAGGACAGCTCCCGAGTCGACAAAGGCACCTGCCCTGATGTTGCCGCAAGAAAGTTTCATGAAATTGATGAGCTCGTTGAGACGGTTCCGGACCAGCCCGTGATAGTCAACCCCGTAGGCATATTTGGAGATGATAAAATTGTCCTCTTCGGGGATGATTTCGGGTGGGTAATAATTCCACAGCAGAGCGATCACCGATTTGGTATCCGGCACTACCAGTTCAGGATGGAGTCGCTTCTCAAAATTTGTTTCAAGGTACTGCATGCCGGCATGGCCGTTTCGCCCGATAAAGGCTGAATAAAAAGGCCGCAACTGTTCGAGGGTATCATTCTGTGCAACACCGCAATGAGAAAATCCGAGGCGCAGGGCTTCCGTTTTGATGCGCATCTTCAGGTCGCTCATGGCCCGAAAAAGTTAATCGAACAGTCTTGGGTGTTCACCGGTCTTTATTTTTCCCAGGTGACGGTATGCCAGCTCGGTTACCTCGCGCCCCCGCGGGGTTCTCATGAGGTAGCCCTCCTGGATGAGAAATGGTTCGTACACCTCCTCGATGGTGCCGGAATCCTCCGAAACGGCCGTGGCGATGGTGCCAAGGCCAACAGGCCCGCCTTTGAATTTATCGATGATGGTTACGAGGATCTTGTTATCCATTTCATCGAGACCGTTTTTATCTACATTCAGCGCCCCTAGCGCGTACTGGCTGATGTTCAGGTCGATGGTCCCGTTGCCTTTTATCTGGGCGAAATCACGTACCCGCCTCAACAAAAGGTTTGCAATACGGGGTGTTCCGCGGCTCCTGCGGGCAATTTCGGCTGTGGCTGTACTGTCGATGGGGACTTCCAGGATTTCGGCCGAGCGGTGAATGATCTTATCGAGGATTTCCGCCCTGTAATAGTTCAGCCTCGAATTGATGCCAAACCTTGAACGAAGCGGTGCGGTAAGCAGCCCCGAACGCGTGGTTGCACCCACCAGGGTGAATGGGTTGAGCTTGATCTGGATACTCCGGGCATTCGGTCCGGTTTCGAGCATGATGTCGATTTTGTAATCTTCCATGGCCGAATAGAGGTACTCCTCTACAATTGGCGATAACCGGTGGATTTCATCAATGAACAACACATCGTTGGGCTCCAGCCCGGTAAGCAGTCCGGCAAGGTCGCCCGGCTTGTCGAGCACCGGGCCCGAGGTTACCCGCATGTTTACATTCAGCTCATTTGCAATGATGTGTGCCAGTGTTGTTTTACCGAGCCCGGGGGGGCCGTGAAGCAGTACATGGTCAAGTGCCTCGCCGCGCTGCTTTGCCGCCTGTACGAAAATTTTCAGGTTCTCAACAATCGCCTCCTGCCCCGAAAATTCTATAAAGCCACCCGGCCGCAACGTCCGCTCAATCTCTTTTTCAACAGGATTTAACAATTTACCGGTAGGATCCAGGTTTTCGTTCATCTTCACAAAAGTAAATTATTTTTGTAAATAATTTTGCCTATTTTTACGGTATTAATTAAACCCGTTGAACATGCAACCTATCATTGTCGCCGTTGATTTTTCCAACACCTCCATTCATGCTGTGGAGTATGCCATCTCCATGGCCAACAAAATGAAATCGGATATTCATCTGGTTTGGGTGGATAAAATCAGTTCACAGGAATCGGTATACCCTGATACCTCCAATGAAAACAGGAATGAAGCGAAAAAAAGGTTCGATGAACTCATTGAGCTATACAGCAGCAAGCTTGTCAAGGGAATTACCATGGATTTTAAATTGAAAAAGGGCAGGATTTACCGGGAAGTCGATACCATGGCCAGGCTTGTGGATGCCGAGCTGATCGTAACAGGCGCGCATGGCATTTCAGGGTATGAAGAGTACTGGATCGGCAGCAATGCCTATAAAATTGTCAGTTACGCCTCCAGCCCGGTGATTACGGTCCGCCACGATTTCGCCATCAAAAAAAGTATTGAACGCATACTCGTTCCCATGGATGGCTCAATGGAAACGTTGCAGAAAATTCCCTTCGTCGTGAAACTTGCCACCTTGTTCAAGTCGGAAGTGCACCTGGTGACCACCCACAACAGCCACCTGAAATCGATCCAGCGGATTACCGATAAAATCTGCCAGACAGCCAGGGACTATCTGAAAAAACACGAGGTCTCCGTTGTTGAAGACTGCCTCGTAGCCAACGACCTCACAAAAGCAGTGTTGGCCTATGCCGAAAAGGTCGATGCCGACCTGATCGCCATCATGACCGAGCAGGAAACACCGGTGAACATTCTGCTGGGCGCACAGGCACAGCAACTGGTCAATCAATCGCCGATCCCCGTGCTGAGTATTCATCCACAGGAAAAATTCAGTTTGATTTAATGATGAAAACCCTGGCTATATATTGTTTCCTCATGAGCATCCTGCTGTGCAGGCCTAATACGCTGGCAGCACAGGATCGCGACACAACCGGAGGAAAAACGGAAATCATCCAGGATTCCCGGGTTGATTTGCTGGTGAAGAAACACATCCAGATCAACCAGGTGTTGAATACCATGGACGGTTTCAGGATACAGGTTTTTTCTGATTCCGGTACCAACTCCAAAAACAAGGCCCAGGCAACGCACGATGAATTTCAGGCCAGGTACCCCGGGTTAGGGGTATACCTGACTTTTAAATCACCCAATTATAAGGTCAGGATCGGTGATTTCAGGACAAAGCTGGATGCACAGCGGTTTCTCATTGAACTGACAGCGGATTATCCCAATGCCTTCATTATAGCGGACCAGATTAATTTACCCAAAACAGATTAACTAAATCCTGCCGGTATGAATAAAATAGTTGTCGCCATTGATTTTTCCGAATGTTCCATCAATGCTTTCCTGCATTCGATGTCCATTGCAGAGCACTGCAACGGTGAGTTGATTTTGCTGTGGGTTCAGAAAGCCCCGGGCGAAAAGGAGAAATATGAGGAAAAATCCACTGATCCGTCCAAAGATGTTCAGAAGGCCTTTGAAGAGCTGATCGCGAAATACCAGCCGGAACACCCCGGAGTCAAAATTTCCTGGAAAATAAGGAAGGGAAAGATTTACAAGGAGGTCACTGAAGAGGCGAAGCTTTCCAAAGCCATGCTCATCGTTACCGGTACGCATGGGGCCTCGGGGTTTGAAGAGTTCTGGATCGGCAGCAATGCCAACAAAATTGTGACATCAAGTTACTGCCCTGTCATTACCATCAGGGGAGGCATAAACATTCAGCGTCCGCTGAAAAAGATTGTCATGCCCATCGACAGTGCCGAGGAAACAAGGCAGAAGTCCTCATTTGTCGGCTACATTGCCAAAAAGCATGACGCCGAAATCTTTATCCTGAAGCTCTATACCTCAAAGCTGAAGACCATGCGGCAAAAGGTTGATTTTTACGCTGTCCAGGTGGCCGGGTATTTCGCCGAAGAAAAACTGACATGCCACATCGATTCGGTTGTTTGCGAGAACATCTCCGATGCAACCATCGAGTATGCATCAAAGATCGATGCCAACCTGATCGCCATCATGACGGAACAGGAAACCACGACGGCCAACATATTCCTGGGGCCTTACGCACACCAGATGGTGAACCATTCACCGTTCCCGGTGCTCAGCATACACCCGAAGGATACGCTGGCATCCGGAACCGGGTTTTAGGTTAATACCTGTCGATGCAATTCAGATCCGTGAACGCAACCTTCAGGCGCTCAACCATTGATTTTTCTGCTTCTCTCAGCCATACGCGCGGATCGTAGAACTTTTTGTTGGGTTTGTCGTCCCCGTCGGGATTCCCGATCTGCCCCTGGAGGTAGCCTTCATTCTTTTTATAGAAATTCAGGATCCCGTCCCAGAACGCCCATTGGGTGTCGGTGTCAATATTCATCTTCACCACGCCATAGCCCAATGCTTCAGCGATCTTTTCAGGCTCGGAGCCCGATCCCCCATGAAATACGAAGTTGACCGGGTTGGGGCCCGTTTTGTATTTTTCCTGGATGTAAACCTGCGAATTATGCAGGATTTTCGGCTCAAGTTTCACGTTGCCGGGTTTGTAAACCCCGTGAACATTGCCAAATGATGCGGCGATCGTGAAATTGGGGCTCACACTCAAAAGGGTCTCGTATGCCAGCGCAACGTGTTCCGGCTGGGTATAGAGGCGCGAACTGTCGATGCCGGTATTGTCAACACCATCCTCTTCGCCGCCGGTCACGCCGAGTTCGATCTCCAGCGTCATGCCGATCCTGCTCATGCGCTCGAGGTAACGTTTGCAGATTTCGATGTTTTCTTCCAGCGACTCTTCCGACAGGTCGAGCATATGCGAACTGAACAAAGGCTTGCCGTACTTGAGGAAATATTTCTCCCCGGCGTCAAGCAGTCCGTCGATCCATGGCAGCAGCTTTTTGGCGGCATGGTCGGTATGGATAATTACCGGGATGCCATATAACTCTGCAATTTCATGGATGTGCTGTGCGCCTGCGATGCTACCCCTGATCGCGATGCGTTCATTTTCATTCTTCAGGGATTTTCCTGCGTAAAAAATTCCTCCACCGTTCGAAAATTGAATGATGACGGGCGAATTTACCGATTTTGCGGCCTCAAGGACTGCATTTACGGTATCGGTTCCGGTTACATTCACTGCCGGCAGGGCAAACCGGTTGGCCTTGGCAATACGGAAGATCTCTTGCACTGCCGCGCCGGTTGCCACACCCGGGGCGACTTTTTCACTGATTTTTTCTGACATATAATTAGTTTATTGGTTCTTTCAGGATAAAGAGTCAAAAGTAAACATTACCCCGTGATTTGCCAAATTTTATTGATGAGACACTGTCATAACGGACGCTATTATAAACAAGGAGGATCACATTGATCAAAATACCCGCAGCAATTTAAAATCAGTTTAAATAAAAGCGTAATTTTGTTTTGTGAAACAATGAACAAACCGATATGAAATTATACGTAGTTTTGATAGCCATTTCATTATGGTATATTGATGTGAATGCGCAGGACAGGATTTTTAACTATACCTATCAAAGTGGTGTGCTGGCAAAGGGGGAGAAGGAGATTGAAATATGGGCAACCTATCGGGCAGGGAGGGAGAATTTTTACCGAAGGACGGATGCCCGTGCGGAGGTTGAGATCGGGTTGAGTAAAAAACTGCAGACTGCTTTTTACCTTAACTATACCTCAAAAGCAACCGGGTTTATGGCCGATTCGCTTTCTGCAATTGAACACGACAATGAATTCAGTTTTTCAAATGAGTGGAAATTAAAATTGAGCGATCCATCTGCAAGCATGATTGGTTCAGCCCTATACGGGGAGATTACCATCGGCACAACAGAATTTGAAATCGAAGGCAAAGTTATCCTGGATAAACAGATCGGCAGGGTCACCCAGGCGATAAACCTTGCCTTTGAACCGGAATGGGAATGGGAAGCTGGCATTGGTGAAATAGCAGCTCATATTGAATACAAATTTGAGTTCAACTATGGAATTGGTGTTGACCTGGGTAAAGGGTGGGTCATGGGAGCCGAGCTCCGCAATCCGAATGTGTATGTCGACGGGTACTGGGCGCACAGTGCAATCTACGCAGGACCATGTGTTTCTTATGCCGGAAGCGGTTTCTGGGTTAACTTCACACTGATGCCTCAGGTAGCCGGACTGCGGGGGATTACGTCCGGCTAGGGGCTTAACCTGTATGAATTTGAACGGAATGAGGCGAGGCTTTTGTTTTCGGTGGAGTTGTGAGGGGGTGAAAGGGTGAGCAGGTAAACGGGTGAACAGGTAAACTGGTAAACTGGTAAACGGGTAAACGGGTAAACGGGTAAACGGGTAAACGGGTAAACGGGTAAACGGGTAAACTGGTAAACGGGTAAACTGGTAAACGGGTAAACGGGTGAACGGGGAAACAGGGAAACAGGGGAAGGTGAGCAAGGGTTAAAAAGAAAGGGTTGACGATGAATATTGGAAAAAGTATAAAATTCTGTTTTATAGGGTTGGCGGGGATGCTGGCATGTTCGCCGGCGCTATATATTCCGACGCCGGAAGTGGCGCAGCGAACGAATTTGGACATCAACTACCTGAACCAGGGGAGACAGGTATATATCGATCATTGCGGAAGTTGTCACCGGCTGCACCTGCCGGCCGAGTTCGGAGAACCGGCATGGCGATCCTTTGTAAATTCAATGCAGCCGAGGGCAAAAATCAATGACGACCAGAAGAAGCTTATTCTGGATTATATTCTGTCGGGAAAATAATTTATATTGTATCTTTGCACCCTTATTGGCTCCGTAGTTCAATTGGATAGAATGGCAGATTCCGGTTCTGTTGGTTGGGGGTTCGAGTCCCTTCGGAGTCACTAAGCAGTTCTGAATAGGCAGTAAATACTGATGTTTCAGAAGATGGTTGCAAAAAACTGACAAGTTTTCTGTCAACTCACAAATCCCAAACGATGAAATCAGGCGATTTTGTTGTTTGGGTTTTTTCTTTGTAATTTCCCGTAAAGGTACGTAAATATTGACTTCTCCGGTCACAAAGTCACGTCTGAGATCTTGTGTCCGGGATCCATTCAGGCTATCCAGATTATAACAATTTATATTCATTCTTAATGGCAGGTCCAACTATTTTATTCATTGGAAATTGCCACTTTATTAGTTTACATTGGGTTTATTTTCAGTTTACTATCAGTTTACTAACAGTTTATTATTCAGTTAGTTGTTAATAAGTTGGCCGTATGTTTACAATTTTGACGATTACTTTTGCCGGTGTAAATATTTGTTAAAAACTATGGGCGAAAAATCAATAATTGAAAAACCGGTTACAGCGAAGTTCATTTGCAAACTTATCGGGGTGAGTCGGCCGGCTCTCCATAAATGGAGTAAAGAGAGAATCATCCGGTCTCACAAACTTGGTGGCAAACTTTTCTATTTTGAAAGCGAAGTCATGGAGGATCTGAAAAAATGTTAGCGTTAGAAATTCTTGGTATGCATATATGATTCTAAACGCAATTTAACCTGTGAAGATATTGATTAATTTGTCAACAAAAAAATGACGTAATATTAATCAAAAATGAATGTTAATTATGAAGATGAGCAATGAGGTACTGACCATACTCAGAGCGGAATTACCAAGAGGGAGCGTTCCGCAAATAAGAAAACGATTGTTGGACAAAAATTCTCCTTTTTCCCTGCAGTACATTTATCGCTGCCTGGACCCGAATAAGCCGGATTATAAGGAGATCATTATCAAAGAAGCTGTTCTGCTTAGCGAAGAGCTTGCGAAAGGAAAGGAAGACTTGGAAGTACGTGTGCTGCAACTCAGGAGGGCAATACAATGAAAACGTTCTCTGCCATGAGCGAACCTGATCTTTTGCTGACCAGAAGTGCCTACTTCAGTCATATAGAAAAACTGAAGAAGGATTTTGAAGTAAAAAAACTATCAGGAGTTGAAATTTCCGACAAAGAAACTGCACAGCACCAACAAGAATTAAATCGCTTGAGTGAATTGATCCAGGCGATCAGCATGCAATTTCCCAAAATGACATTGGCTGAATATTGGGAGTGGAGAAAAAGAACTTCATAATTCAGCTCCGGTCTTGAAACAAATAATGCCTAAAATTCAATTAAAATGACCTTTTCAAACCGGAGATTGAAATATGATATCGAATTCAGATGAGATAAAAAATGCCATTGAAATAAGCGAAATCCTGGGTGATTTTATCACCCTGAAGAAAAAGGGGATCAATTACACAGCCTGTTGCCCCTTCCACAACGAAAAAACTCCTAGTTTTATCGTCAATCCCGTCCGGGGGACTTTCAAATGTTTTGGCTGCGGCAAATCCGGAGATGCCATCGAGTTCCTACGCGAGCATGAGGCGATGAGCTACTCCGAGGCGCTCACCTACATCGCAAATCGCTACGGCATTCCTGTCCAAATGAATGGTGCAGATCAGTTGTACACTGATGCTGAGAAACGCCGTGACGGAATTTTCGCTGTTTTGAAATGGGCCAAAGACCACTTCAAATCGAATTTAGGGCGTATCCCGGGGGATATGCCCCAATCTGCCCCGATTGTCAATCAAGCTGTTGAATATTTGAAGAAGCGCGGCCTTGAAAATGGGATTGAGTTATTTGAACTCGGTTACGCTGAAAACGGCAACGAACTATTAGGTTCCGCACACAAGGCCGGATATAGCGATGATATCCTTTTTGCGGCTGGGCTGATCAAGAGAAACGATAAGGGGAACCTCTATGATGCCTTCAGCCGCCGGATCATGTTCCCATTCTTTGACCGCTCCGGCAGGGTGATCGGTTTTACCGGCCGGCTGATTACTGCAGAAAAAGAAAAGCCCAAGTACCTGAACAGTAATGAAACCGAGATTTTCAAAAAGAGCCGGTTCCTGTACGGGCTTTACCAATCCAAAAAGGAGATCATGAAAGCCGGCGAATGCCTGCTGGTGGAAGGTCAAACCGACCTGATCAGCTGGCACCTGGCCGGAATAAAAAATGTCGTGGCCGGCTCGGGCACCGCCCTGAGTGAAGACCAGGTTAAAATGATCCTGTCGCTCACCGGTTGCCTGATCATCGTTTATGACGGGGATCCCGCCGGAATAAAAGCCAGCGTGTCCAACATCAAGGTACCCCTTCAAATGGGACTTGATGTTTACCTGGTCGTTCTTCCGGATGGGGAAGACCCCGATTCGTACGTCAATAAATATGGTGCCGAAAAACTTAGGGAATTCATAGAGGATAACCGCCAGGACATCGTTTCGTTCCGCATCGGGATGGTTAAGGAGCAGGTCGAAAAGGACCCGCTTCAGAAGGCCCGGCACGTAAAAGAACTTGTTTCGCAGATATCGCTCATCGGCGACGAAGAGACCAGGGAATACCTTATCGTTGGTATAGCGAAAAAACTCGAAGTCAAACTCGAAGACCTTCAGCGAAACCTAAAAAAACAACTGCCGAAGGTCGAACATTCCGAAAAGGGATTTTATGGGATGGATGCCTCGGTGGATATGATCGTGGAAAAGGGCTTTGCCATTCTGCTCAGTGACCCGGCTCTTGTTGTTTCCTATCATGCTGAAGGCAAAGAAAACACCATCAGTTTACCGTCAGGACCCCTCAGGAAGGATGATCTTTTCAAGTTAGCAAAGGTTACCAGGAACGTTAAGATCGAAGGCCTTTCAAAGGTCGTTGATGAAAATGATGTCGAACTGCCGCTGGCCGAAGCCGGAAGGTTGCTTACCGAGCAGGGACTGCGGGTCGAAGTCCATGAGGATGGAAGTGTGGATGAAACCACAGAAGATGAGAAGGAACCGGTGTTCATCGACTTTTTGGATTTCTATGTCTCAGGACTGTCATACCGGTTGTTCCGGCATCCGGATACCAAGCGTTCCAAAAAGTTTGTGGAGATGACTGCCGAGTTCCTTTCAAAGCTCGACAACACGATCATCCACATCAAGACCAATGAGATTGCCAAAAAGTTCGGTCTGACGCAGGGAGCCTTTTCGAAGGTACTTCGCCCCTTTGTGGAAAAGAGAAAGAACCTGGCCGTCCAGCATCAGGAGCATGTGGTCATCGATGACCAGCAGTTTGTCTTCGATATAGCCCACCTTCCGGATTACGTGGATCAGGGTTTTTTCCAGAGGTATGGTTTCTTTCCGGCGCAGAATAAAACGGGGAACAAGATTTTCTATGTCTTCCGAACCCTGGATAACACTCTGGTCAAAGTCGGGAACTTCTACCTTGAGCCATTGTTCCAGGTGTATGACCTTGACCCAACAAAGAACAAGAGGATCGTTGAACTGTTCCATTCTGAACTTAACACGGCCGAATATGTCGAGTTCAAAAGCGGTGACATGGTCGAGCTGCAGCAATTTAAGAAGTTCCTTTGGAACAATGGAGGCTACATCTTCACCAACGGCAAGCCTTTTCATCATGAGAAAATTCTGGAGAGCATCGCCCTTCGGTTCCCCAAATGCTGGGAGTTTTCAACCTTTGGCTGGCAGCCGGAAGGCTTTTTCGCCTTTGCAAATGGCATCATCTCCGACAACTCCTTTGTCCACGTCGATGACCTTGGTCTGGTAAGGTTCAAGGAGGTAACATACTATTCTCCCTCGTTCAGCAAGATATACAAGGACCAGCGTGCCGATAACGACCGGTACGAGTACGACCGGTACCTGGTATACCGGCCACAGCAGAAAACCTCCTGGTCGCAATGGGCTGAGCTGATGTACAAGGTCTATCAATACAACAATAATGGAATGTGGGCGCTGCTATTCACAATCCTGTCGGCCAACCGTTCCATCATCTTTCCGATCGAGCGCTTTTTCACTTCCCTTTTCTTTATCGGCCCTACTGAATCGGGCAAATCCCGGATTGCCGAAAGCATCCGGGCGCCCTTCATGCACGGAGCTCCGTTGTTTAACCTGAACTCCGGCACCGATGCTGCCTTCTTCACCAGCTTGGAAAGGTTCCGGGATATCCCGGTTATCTTTGAAGAGTACAACGATTATCAGATTTCCGACGTGAAGTTTCAGGGGCTGAAAGCGGCGGTCTATGACAATGAAGGCAAACAGAAACGCAAAGATGCATCGAGCCGGGATATCGATGTTTCGAAAATCAACGGTTGCCCAGTACTGCTAGGTCAGGAAGGTCCGGAACGGGATGATGGCGCCCTGGGCAACCGGGTGGTCCAGAAGCATGTGCCCAGGAAAGAGAATTGGACGGACGAAGAGGTGATCATCTACAAGGACCTGAAAACACGGGAGAGTGAGGGGCTGAGCAACATTGCCATGGAGATCATCCGCCGGCGCGGGATCGTGCAGAAACACTTTGCAGCCTACATGCGCGATGCCCAGAAGCAGGTTAAAAGCGATATTCAACGAGAAGGCGGCTCCTACCAGACCAGGATCATCAATACCGTTAGCCTGTTCATTGCCATGGCCAGGATGTGGGAAGACCATGTGAAGGATCTTCCCCTGCCTTTCAGTTATGAAGAATTTTATGAAGATGCCAAGCGGCAGATCATCCGCCAGAGCGAGGATCTGAGCTCCAGCAACCGCCTGGCTATTTTCTTCAACACCATCGGGATGCTCTATGCCCAGGGGCAAATCATCAGCGGACGGGAATTCGATATCTCGGAGGAACAGAGTGTGACGATCATCAAATCGAAGACTGAAAGAGACCTGATCCCCATGGATGGAGGCTCGGCCCCGGTGCTTTACCTGATTGTGAACGATGTCATCCAGATTTACCAGAAGTTGCACCAATCGGAAAGTTTAAAGATCAACGCACTTCGGATGTACCTGAAAGATCATCCGGCGTATATCGGGCAAGTGAACAGCCACCGGTTCATATACCAGGTCGAATCCTGGGAGACCGACCCGGCATCCGGATACAACCAGCGGGTCATTAAAAAGGCCGAACGTGTTACCAGTTGCATAGCCCTAAAATATAAACTCATTGAGGCCATGGGGATCGATCTGCAGCGATTCAAACCTGCGGAACAAACCTCCCTGGAATTGGGAGACACTGCTAATTTGTCACAGCAACCCGGAGAGCAAAATGAGCTGCCTTTCTGAAAATTCACATGGATAAGTCTGGCGGGAAAAGTACGCCCTACGTCCCTACAGCCCTACAAATAAATCAATAAAATAATAAAATATCATGTATCAGTATGTTATGGATGGAAGTGTTTGTAGGGCGGGTAGTAATTCCGTAGGGAATCGTAGGGCGGTAAAAAACCGGGATGATGGTGTAGGTAGGGCTGAATTTTCAGCCCTACACGCCTTACTAGTTTCCTTCAAAAATGCGAAGCTTAATAATCAGAAAGTTAATGTCAAATAAGAGCCTTTGTAGGGCTGTATGGCTGTAGGGACGGAAAATGACCCCTACCCCCAAGCAAGAAAAAAATGTTGAAAACGGACCACAACGGTTGGGAGTACTATGACAAATTGCCAGACGGATTTCGACTGGCCACTATGGATGATTTTCACATCCGGGGCAAGAAGAAAGTGGGGATGCAATACCTGATTCAGCGCGGGGATCAACAACACTTCGAGGTTCATTACATCAGGGATTTTACCCGGAGCATCAATCTGAAACCATTCCTGGATCACCAGATGGTCTTTGTCAACGGCTGATGGCCTTTATTTTATTAAGCAATGAAAATACATTTGTCCATGATTGAAAAAGAACGCCCCACCATCACCATCAAACTGAAGCCTTACCTTCAGGAATACCTGATCTGCTCGTTGAGCACCAACACAGCCTCAAAGGGAAACATCATCGGAAAGCTTCTCAAGCCACTTCTTGAGATCCGCCCGCCGCAGGTCGTTCCTGAATTCCCGACGGGCCCGGAGTATATCACCTTCGTGCTGCCCTATTACAACGACTTTTGGGTCAAGTCAAATCTATGGGTCAACGAGCGGAACCAGGCCATCTTTGAAAGCTACCTGGAGTGGCACTTCAAAGACCTTTTCTTTCATTACATGAATGATAAGGTCCGGTTTTATAAATCCTTCAAGAAGTGCATCCTTCAATTTTGCTATGACCACAACATCACATTTTCAAACCTGAACTACGAAATGCTGAAAAAAGACTACTACC
This sequence comes from Bacteroidota bacterium, assembly GCA_026391835.1. Classification (GTDB taxonomy): domain Bacteria; phylum Bacteroidota; class Bacteroidia; order Bacteroidales; family FEN-979; genus CAIVAT01. Next base: position 12,451 of record JAPLDF010000015.1, on the reverse strand, counting down.
GGAAGCGAAACCGTAAAAAGGACGAAAAAAGTTGCTCACTTTTTGTCCCTGAGATGTCCCCGGAGTGTCACTGCGTTTTTTTGAATAAAGACTGAAATGGGAACTATTCAACGGCATACCGGCATCAACATCGGCGGACTGAATTCCATCAGCTGGATATTCAGGGAGGATGTTGGGATTTTCAAACGGTATCCGGCAACGCTCAGTTGCCTGATCACGCCCAAATCGGGCAAATCCTGGAATGCAGTCTATGGCACCCCGGAAACCATCCAGCTGGAATCCGAACAACAGGATTCTCCTGCAGGCATCAAGTACATTTACAAGCTGAAGATCCTTGTTCCCAAAGACCGTTCTCCGGTGGAGAGCGAGCTTTACGCCATGACCGGCCGGCGGTTGATCGTTAAATCCGGCGACAAGAATGGCACCATCCGGATTTTCGGGACCTTGGACAGCCCGATGAAGGTAACCAGCAAGCTGCTGAAACCTGCAGTCATGGAAGGCTTCAATGGTTATGAACTTCTGTTTACCGGGGAATTTTCAACCCCGGCCGCCTACTACCTCGATCCGAACAGCCCGATCCCTGATGATGGGAACCAGGATTAAAGGGTGATCTTTTCAGTCCTTTATTTACCAGAGCCACCATGATAATATTGTATCCTCGAAACAGGATACAATGAATCCACTCCTTGCAGAAATCCTCTCCGGCCCCTGGCTGATCAACACCGAAAGATCGGCAGCTTACGCTTCCGTGCTTCTTTCGTTGATCAAAGGGGAGCGAATCTTTGAAGGAGATTCTTCCCTGGCCCGGGAGAGGAACCGGCCATATATCCTTGCCGGTTCTGGAGATCAGAACAAGCGTATAGGATTCTCAGATACCAACATTCCTGCAGGGTCTGTTGCCGTCATTCCCATCCGTTCGGAGATTCTCAAGTATGACCAGCCATGCGGCCCCAGGGGAACGCAGTCGATTTTGAATGACATAAAAGCAGCCAACCAGAATCCTGGTATTAAAAGCATGGTTCTGATAATCGACAGCCCAGGTGGCCAGGTTTCAGGAACCGACCTTCTGGCCGAAGCCATCAGGAACTCAACCACACCGGTCGTCGCCTTTATCGACGGTTTGACTGCCAGCGCCGCCTACTGGATCATCTCCGGGGCAAGTAAGATCATTGCCAGCTCCGACCTTGATAGGATCGGTTCTATCGGCACCATGATGATGGTCGAAGATCTTCAGCCGGCCCTTGAACAATTGGGCGTCAAATTTCATGAGGTCTATGCGACCCTCTCTGCCGACAAGAACGCCGATTTCAACGAGGTCCTGGATGGCAAGTATGAAAGTTATCGCAAGAATGTCCTGGATGTGATCAATACCAAATTTCTGGCTTCGATCCGTAACAACCGGCCGTCTGTTGATGAATCCACGCTCACCGGCAGAATCTTTTTCGCACCCCAGGCCATTGAACTGGGACTGATCGATGAGATCGGCTCTTACGAGCAAGCGATCGAAACGGCTTTTTCACTTGGAAATACTCCTGTTGAATTGGCAACATCAAATGAATCAAACACAACTCAACCTATGAAATTCAAAGAAACATGGAAAGCGATCCAAAACTTTTTCAAGTTGGATCCATCCAACCTGGAAGCCCAGGAACTGACTTCGGACCAGGTGCAGCAGATCAATGACCAGTTGGCCAGCGTGTCTGCCCGTAACGAGGAACTGGAAGCCCTGCTTGCCCAAGAGCAGGATGCACATACCGCGACCTTGACGGAATTTGAAACGCTTCGCAGGGAAGATGCCGCAGGGGAAACAGTCGCGGCCAAAGCCGCCGACAAGTTTCCCGGGGAAGGGGAAGAAACGGTAATCTATGCCCACGACAAGATCGCCGATGATTTCTGCTCGAAACAGTAATGAGTATTCACAATAATGCAAAAAAGCAATGGCTGAATCAATTTCTTTAGATCAACTGAAAGCTGCGTTCGGCACTTATGTCGGGACGAATCAGCGGGATATCCTCAGGCTTCTCACCCAGCCGACCTATTCCGAAACGTTCATGACTACGAAGCAGTCCCAGGATCTCGTTTACCGGGCCACCAAGGCGATGATCTCGGATCTTGTCCAGGGCTTCCAGGAAGGGTGGACGCCCAAAGGCAAAGCTGCCTTTACTCCGGTTGAGATCATGCAGCGTCGGCACAAGATTGATCTCTCCTTTTATCCGGACGAGATCATGGATTCCTGGCTCGGGTTCATGGGGGATGAGTCGATCGACCGCAAGGCCTGGCCGATCTCCAAGTACATCATTGAGCAGCTCATCATCCCGAAGGTTGCCGATAACCGGGAACTGGCCCTGATCGGCAAAGGAACCTACGTTCCCCCGGTGGAAGGAACTGCCCAGGCCCTCGGTCTGTCGATGGATGGGTTTGTTACCATTCTCAAGCACAAGCACACGGCCGGAAATTCCAACATCAATTTCATCAACCTGGCGCCGCTCACGGTTGACAACATTTTTGATCAGTTGGAATCCTTCGGTGACCAGGTCGGGGATCTGTACAAGGATATGTCGATGAACATCTTCCTTTCCCGGAAATGGTTTTCTGCCTATCATCGCAAACGCCGCGACCTCCATGGCACAGATACGAATTACGATGGCTTGAAGACCATACTGGAGGGCACCAACCTGACCCTTACCCCGCTGCCTTCGATGGCCGGTGAGAATGTCATCTTCACCACCCCGAAGGAGAATTTCATCCGGCTGATGAACCGCAACAATGGTGCATCGAGCATCTCAGTGGAGAGCGTCGATCGCCAGATCAAGGTCTTTGCCGACTGGTATGAATCCGTTGGCTTTGGCATTGAAGAAGCAGTATTCGCATTTGTTCCGGCCACTTAAAACCCAGCAATCATGTCCATACCACTTTTTGACCTTTTTAAGCCCACCGTGCGCAACGCAGGTGGCGGCGGCGGGATTAAGTCCGAGATCATCCTGATCATGGAGAGCGATATCGACTGGGCCACCTTCCCCGACCGGGATGCCGATGGCGTTACCATCTCCACCGATATTCCGCTTCTGACCGGGAAATTCATGCACAGTTTCTATATGACCCAGGGGACCATCAAGCCTTCACAGAAAAAACTCAAGGGATCCAACCAGGATTGCGGCGGTTTCGAGATCGGGGTGGAAGGCTTTTATCCCGGTATCGAAAAAGCCGTGCAGAAATGGATTGCCAATTTCGGCATTGACTTCAAGGGTATCGTCATCATCCAGAACTGTGCTTCAGCCAAGCGCTACCTGATCGGTGAACCCTGTAACCTGGTGCACATCGAGACCATCGAGACAACCTGGGGGGAAGAGATCGACAAGGACAAGGGGCATAAATTCGGCTTCCAGTGCAAGCAAGGATCTCCGATGGCCTTCTACGAGGGCGCCCTGACTATGGACCCCAACCCTGCCGTTGGGGGTTAATAAACGAGGCTTTCATAGCATGTTTTCATAAGTGTTGATTAGTTGAGTCTGCCGGAGCGATCCGGCAGGCTTTTTTCTAATGTTCGCTTTTATTATTACTTTTATCAATGAAATGATTCATCTGCTGACGAAAAAGAAATCTGCAATTATCCTAAATGATCGTTACAATGAATTCCAGAGACATTATTTCATTAAAAAATTTCAGAACGCAATATCCACATTGCTTTCAGGAATATCAAAAAATGAAGGGCGATAATTTTAATACTCTAAATTCAGCTCTAGATTCTTTACTGTTTAATTTTGGAATTGGAATTGTCGTACAACCAGTGTATTCAGATAATGATAAGTTTCTGGGAAACGTAGCAAGTATCAAATTTTATCCATTTAATATAATAGGCGAACAAAGTAGGCAGGACAAGTATATTGAAGACTTCAAGAAATTTAAAATTGCAGAAAAAGCCACCAAGGTGACAACTTTAAAAGCTTTGGAAATATTGGAAGATGCCTTTGTTTTTGGAAGAGTGAAATCACAAGGTTGAATAGTTACAACTTATAGCTGAGTAGTTTCTTTTGTCCTTTAATCCCTGCAATTGCAGCGATACCTTCGCTGCATGGATCACGAAATCTTTTCCTGGCTGAATTCTGACCAGGATTATCCTTCAGGACTTTTACTTTACGACCGATGCTACAAGAATTCCAAGCTTGGCAGAATCCTTCGTATGGGGGGAGCAACCGGGAAAAACCAGTTGACCTTGGCCTACGAGTTGGGGAAGGTTATCGGCCCCATGATTTCCAGTCATTTAGTCAAAGCCAATGAACACCTGGAACCAACTGAAGAAAAGCCACTTGTAAAAATCCCGGCCATTCAGATTGAAGATCTCCGCCAGCAACAGAAAATGATCTACAAGATGCTGGACAACCTCCATGCGGTTATTGAATACAGAACTGCAGAAGAAAGAAAGGAGATCGCCTTCCGGATCCTTGACCTGGATGATCAGCTCAAGGAACTAGCCGGGCATATCGCACACTATGAAAAGCATGGGGTGATCCCGGTAAAACAGATTCCGGAGGCAAAGAAGAAAATCTTTGAACTCAATGATGTAGAACTTATCCAGTGCCAACACAATCTCCGAACCTACGTTGCCAGGTACAAAAGACTGGTGGCCGGTTCGAAAACCCCTGAAACCCTTTCCCGGAACCAGCAACTCTTTGATCAATACCAGGACGAACTGGCTGAAATCGACAAACGACTACAACAATGAGCCTGTTTTCACCCGACGAACTCAAAAGGAAAAAGACCGACAAAGCCGGTTCCGGATCAATTGCCTCTGGGGGAACGACCATGCTGACCATTGGCAAAGCGAATGCAAAACTGCACCAGGTATTCGGGCAGGTTGCCCAGCAGCAGTCAGTACATTACGTTTCCCTGGGTGACTGGTCCACGCATGACCTGCTGTTCTTTCTCCTGGAACAGACCGGTCCTGCCCGGGTCTATTTCACCACCTGGGCGATATCGGAATATGCCATCCGGCAGTTGTACCAGTTCATTGAACAAGGGCTGATCATTGAACTTAAAGGCATATTCGATTATCGCAACGGCATCCGCAAACCGGCTGAGCTGCAGTTCCTGCAGAAGATCACCACCGACATCAAGGCGGCCAAGTGTCATGCAAAGGTCACCGTGATCGAGAATGACCGGTGGGGGATCTGCGTAGTGGGATCGGCCAACTATACCCGTAATCCCCGCATCGAAGCGGGAGTGTTGTGCTGCGACAAGAATGTCGCCGCCTTTCACCGGGACTGGATATTACGTGAACTTTCAAACTCAAGTGTCTTTGATGGAACTGAATGAAGCCATGCTCAGCGATCTGGAAACCTATGCTTCGCTGATGTTTACCAAAAGCGAGATCGCCGTGATCATGGAGGTGGATCCCCGTGATCTGTCCGAGTTGATTGATGATCCGAACTCTTCGGCTGGAAAAGCTTTTCAGCGCGGCCGGCTCAAACGCGAAGCAGAACTTCGAAAGGGGATCTTCGACCTGGCGCAGAACGGCTCTTCGCCGGCACAGACGCTGGCCCTGAAACTCGTGGAGAATGCCAAAGCAGACGACCTATGAAAAGCCTGATCTCAGAAACCACCATGGAGCGGATCAAGCTCTATTACCTGTCGGATAATGTCGAACTCACCTCTCATGACCAGCAGCTGCGCGAGCGTTGGGAAGCGGCCTATTCCATGCTGATCAATCAGAACGGCACCAAGCGAGAGGTGGTCAAGATGCTCATGAAGGTGTATGACATCTCCGATGTACAGGCCTACCGTGATGTGTACAATTGCACCCGCTGCTTCGGTCCTATCCGGGGGATGGATCGCTATGCCCTGCGGGATATGGTTACCCAATGGGCCATTGAAGCTTACCGGAAAGCTTCGGTAAAGAATGATTTCAAGGCCATCGGGATGCTGCTGGACAAGATCATCCGGGCTAACAATCTGGACAAGGAAGATCTGGAGCTTCCTGATCCTTCGAAGATTCAACCACCGGTGCAACTGCTTTCGATCAATTACAATTTTCTTAACTCCGAATATTTCAATCTCATTGATCCGAAGGCGCAGCAAGCGCTCCTGGAACTGAACGAAAAGGTAATGGCTCTTATCGATGCTTCGCCCATTGCCGATTACAAGAACATCCTGCTGGCCGACGAACCCATCCTGAAAGATGCCCGAGATTAAGGTACGACCAGCGCCCTACCTGAACGATCCACAGGTGGCCATACAGCTATCCCACAGTCCACACAAAGTGTTCATTGGGGGCCGCGGAGTGGGCAAGACCACTATAATCGCCGAGGACATCATTCGCTACTTAGTCGCCATGCCCCGGGGAAAGATATCCCTTAACGGGTTGACCTATTTCCACATCCGGACCAAGTCGCTGCCCCCCATCATCGACCACTTTGAACGGCGTGGTCTTTACCGTGGCATCCACTATTTTGTCGGGCACCGGGCACCGAAAAGAAATGAGTGGCCGGAACCTTATGCCCCACCGTTGGATTACTCGAACTGCATCCATTTTTACAACGGCTTTGTCGTTGAATTCAATTCCTTCGACCGGCCGGAAATGGCCCGAAGCGGATCTTATGACGGGATGATCTTCGATGAATGCACAAAGCTCAAAAAGTCAGCCATTGAATCTGATGTATTACCCGCAAATCGCGGCAACCGGGACCGCTTCGGGCATCTGAGGTTTCACCATGGCACCTTGTTCCTGGGCACCATGCCACTAACCCCGGATGGTGACTGGGTGTTTGAATACCAGGAGCTGGCCAAAGAGATGCCTTCCAGGTACTGTTATTTGGAAGCATCGGCCGTACAGAATACCAAAATCCTGGGAGAGATGTACTTCCGTGATCTCAAGCGGGTTCTGCCAAAAATCGTCTATGATCTTGAGGTGTTAAACATTCGTCGCAAACAGAACACCAACGGCTTTTACCCCTTGTTGAAAGCACCCGTGCATGGTTATATCGATTCCTACGAGTACAACTATATTGACCAGGCAAGCCTGCCTGCAGCCGGCAGCGTCTTTGACTGCCGGGCTGATCGGGATTGCATCGGTAGTGAGCCGCTGTATGTCTCCTTTGATTTCGGCACATCTCAGAACTGCATGATCGTGGCACAATGGGACCGGCTGCTCAATGAGATCCGGATCATCCGCAACTTCTATGTCGAGAATGAAATGCTGTCAGTCCTGGTAAAGCAGTTTATCGACCACTACAAATGCAAACCGGTCCGGTATGTGTACCTCTATGGTGGATCCGACGGAAACCGTAAGAACGATGCAGCCTCGCGCAACTCTTACTTTGATGATGTCAGGGAACAACTGTCGAAGGCTGGCTGGGAAGTCCAGCTCCGCGCCGAACTTTACGAGGCGCACCACATGGATAAATTCCAGTTCTGGTTCAAGTTCCTTTCGGGGGAGCAACCGGGACTTCCCGCCTTTCGTATCAACATGAACAATGCCATGGAAACATTCTTTTCCATGGACAATGCACCTATTCTTCCGCAGGAGTTCAAGAAAGACAAATCGTCCGAACGCCGCAAAGATCAGCCCCGGTGGAAAGCCACCGACCTGAGTGATGCCGCTGACAATTTGTTCTACTGGCTGCTCAGCCCCCTGGTAGGGGAGCAATATCCCACCAATGAGATGATCCTTTTCCCCGGAAGATAGGGGAGCAGGGATGGCTGGTTGTTTTTTCGTTCGGTTTTTATATTCAATTTATTACATATATAGTCTCAGTTCATATATCCAAACGGTTGCAACCGGTGCAATTGCATTTTTCGATAGGGCGGGGCGTGCACTTCGTGAAGATTTTGTAACTACAAAGGGAATATTTTACCCGTTTGTAGTTACAAATCAATAAAATAGACTTTCTGTTTTGTAGTACGCCAAAGGGCGGACTGCTTTTCTTTGTAAGCGACAAGAAAAGCAGCAAAAGAATTCGCAGGCAGGTTGATATCAGCGATAACCTGACCTTCAGCGGAGTACTTTTTCTTTGTCGGTGAGGGTCAAAGAAGAAGTACCAAAAAGAAAGACCAACGGGCAGCATTTTAATGGGGTACCCTTCCTCCCAAAACTTGACGTGACAACCGCCCCTTTTCCCTGCTTGTAGTAGGATTCATAGGTTTTCTCGCTGAGCCTTGTGTAGCTGGCCCCGGGCTATAGCGGTCGCCTTTCCCATGTGCATCCACCTTATTTTTCTCCTGGCTAATTCCATTGTTGCCCAAACGATCATCCCGGCTTTTCGGGTATTTTGTCCACTCTGAAATGGATGGTTCGCCGCATGAGCGTTGAGCGGATCATCCTGATGGAATTGGATATGTGCATCTTCCTTTTCTCTCCCGGCAGATGGCACTGCCAAACATTCATGGCTTTTTTTTGGTCATATTTGTATGCTAAGCTATGAGCTCATTACAGGGTAAAAGTTCCACTCATTCAAGGATTTTCCCGGCATATCCTCATTGCAATCCGGTATTCCAGTTCCTCCTTGAGTGCCCCTCCATGTTCTTCATGACACTTGCATAAAAATTAACCTCAAAAAAAAGAAGCCATGAAAACATTTGTCAAGAAGTACATCGCAAAAGGAAAACAGGTAAAGGATTTGCAGATCGTGAAAATCTCCATCAGGATCGAAGATATCCTCCAGCACGCTCATGAATACAAGGGCGAACAGTACATCACCTTCGAGGTGGCCAAATTGCAGAACCCCGACAGCTTCGGAAATGACTACACCGTTTACGTCAACAAACTGGTGGAATCCGAAACGGCCGTCGAGAAATCGCAGGTGAACGAACCGAAAAAAGAGATCAAGGCTGCAAAGCCCGGCAAGAAAACAGCCAAGAGCGGCAAAAAGGCTGCTGAAAAACAGACCGATGAATTACCCTTCTGATCGGGGGGAAACGGAGCCGTGGTCGTCACGGCTCTTTTTTTGGTCGTCGGGGACATTCCAAACGTCCCATTTTACATTAAATTCTAAAAAGGGAAAGTCAATAGAATTTTGTATCCTTGCATTCAAAGATTCTATTATGGCTAAATTGAGCTTGTTTTTAATTCTTGTTTCTGTTCTGTTTTTGGGCTGCGGTGATAACACTCCTAATGGTGTGAGCATTGAGGATAAGTCTGAATCAAAGGTGAAGTTAGATTCTCTCAGATTTTTTGATTCCTTGGTGGATATTAAAAAGGCTGCAGATAATAAACTTGCTCACAAGTATGCAGATAAGGCATTGTCACTGGCTTTATCCGTGAATACGGAGGAAGCATTGGCGAAGGCCTTTATCATAAAAGGAATCGCCTACAAGAATTATAAAAGCGATTCCAGTTTTATATTCTATTCGAAATCCTTAAAAATTGTCGAAAAAAATAATATTATAGATCTCAAGGCAAAACTTTATTACAATATTGCAATGGTTTATTTGGCTGCTGTAGATTATAAAATGGCTGTTGTTTTTCTCGATTCAGCGGTCATTAATTCAAGGAGATGGGATGAATTCCCCCTGTTATCAAATGCCTATAATGCTCTTGGAAATATTAAAAATTCACTACTGGATACGACTGAAGCCAGAATAATGTTCGATTCCGCATATTCTATAGCTAAAAGAAATAATTTGTCAAGTCAAATGGGAGTTGCATTGGCAAGTCGTACACTATTTGAAAAGGATCCCGAAATAGTTGAGAAAGGTCGGCAGGAAGCCATTAAGATGCTCAGTCAGCAACTTGGCAATGAGGAACAAATATCTCTCATTCAAATTAATTTAGGCCTGATGAAAACAAATCCTGATTCCGCAATTGCCCATTATCGGTCCTCCCTCGAAATGGCAAAATCAGGAAATTTCCCGGAACTGGAAATTGCTGCGTTCAATAATATGGCTTATAGTCTGCTTGAAAAAAACGATTTTAAGGGGGCTGAAAAATGTTTGAAAGACCATGCAATCCCTATTGCTCAAAAAATTGAAAATTACGATTGGTTGTCAAGTTTATTTGATACCTATGCCGATGTCATGTTAGCTCAGTCGAAGATATCCAGGGCTTTCATTTATGAAAGACAATCGCTAAAAATGCGATTGGAGGCCAATCGAAAATATGCATCGGATCAGGTAAGATTGTTGTCGGCTTTGTTGGATGTGAAGAACAAGGAGCTCAGGATTCAATCCAATGAAACTATCATTCAGATGAAAGAAAATAAAATCCGGCTTGCCCTGTTTTTATTTGGATGCGCGATTTTGGTTCTTTTGCTTACAGTACTATTTTACAGCTGGAGGTTACAAAAAAATAAAATACGATATCAGGAATCACTTTTAAAATCTGCCAACAAGTTGATTGATCTCGAGGAGAATCAAAAAGGAAAAATTTCTATGGAGTTGCATGATCTGGCAAATCCATTTTATATTGCAATGGTTAAACAGATTGATCTGGCAAAAATCAGCGACCCATCAATTGAACAGGAATTAAAAGAAAAGTTGTCTTCTTTGACTGAAGGGATTCGGGCGATCTCTCATAGAATTGATAATAGCTTTATTGGTCAAATACCGCTACCGGATTTAGTTTCAGGCTTGACTAATGATGTTCAATCTATTTCATCTGTTCCAATTCATTACAGATGCACAGATTATCAAATAGATTTATCATTTGAGAGAACTCTTCATATTTACAGGATTATTCAGGAAATTTTATTTAATGCTATGAAATACGTCTCTAATGGTACGGTTGAGATTGAACTCGCAGTTGAAGAGAATCACCTATTTGTTTTTTATTCCGATACAGGCCCTGGTATGGATTCAGGTTCCTCGATAAATAAAGGATTAGGAATCTCGAATATCCATGAGAGAGCGCGGATTCTGGGGGGGAAAGCAATCATGAATTCAGAAGTTGGGTCCGGCACTAAATGGAACATTTCGATCCCATTAAAATGATTGGTAATTTTATAAATATTTTCCAATATGATACGATTGTTCGTTATCGAGGATCATTTAATGGTGATCCTTTCGAGTTTTAGGTTCCTTTTCAGACCTCAAAGGGATGGTATCATGATTTCAGGATCGGCGGAAACTTTAGATGACGTGATATCAAAAGATAACCCGCTGGATTTTGACATCTTTATCCTGGATCTTCATTTTCCGAACCATCAGCCCATTGATAACGTCAGGAATTTGAAAAAACACTTTCCTGAAAAACCGATCATTATATATACGGGGGAAAAATCTGCCATCTGGAAAAGCAAAATGTTTCATGAAGGTGTTTCAGCTTATATCACAAAAGACTCAACCAGAGAGGAGTTAAAGCTAGCCATTCAAAAAGTAGCACAGGGCGAGAGGTTTAATGTTTTTACAAAGGAACTATCGAAGAAAAACAACAAACTCGATGATTCCACTATTGATAACCCGAAGTTTACTGCTTTGCAAAGAAATATTCTTTCATATCTGGCTAATGGATCAACTCACAAGGAAATTTCTGATAAAATCGGAGTTAGCCGGTCTATGATCGAAAAAATTTTGAAATCCATGAGAGAATCCTTCAAAGTAAAGAATAATCTTGAATTGATCAAATTGCTCTCCAAAGCAGGTTCAGTTTAGTCTTAACCCTTATTGATATCGCTACATTAAAATTTTAAAGGGCGATTTAACCTTCCATTCAATTTCCTTTTTTAATTCGCCACTAAAAAAGTGACGGAGTACGAAGTATATCTTCTTGATATTCTGCAAGATGGACTATCAATGATTTTCCCCTTACACATTTGTACACCACTCAGAATGAACAAATGATACGATGTTCTATGTGTTTGAAAAACATACCTTTAGGATGATATTTGTCATTTATTAATCCTAACACAAACAGGTATGAAAAAAGTTTTATTTCCAGTCCTCGTAATTATGATGATGTTGGTTGAACAAGTCATAAATGCTCAGGCCATTCCCACATACCCAATTCCGTCCTATAATGTAAGGGTAATTGGGTATGCAAATTTCCGCCAGGATTACCACTTAAATTCAAAATCAACAAGGGAGAAAAGAAATGTTCAGGTGAATATAACATCTTCAAATCCATATGGTTGCACAGCCACTGTATGGATTTACAGTCTTGACCATGCAACTGTGCTTGGACCTTTTACGGTAACATGTGGCCAGACATTGACAGTCCCAATCGATGACCGGCAATGGGGTGTTCTGGTGGAAAGCGAAGAGGAAGTGTTTGTTGATGTTTGGATTGTGACTGGGGATAATAGTACGATCAAAGGTGGCAACAATGAAAAGCAGGAATCAAACCATTCTGAACTAGGTTTCATTTTTGAACAGTTCACTTCTCCTGTATATATTAATTGAAAAGGGTACCACATTCCAATTGAAAAGTATACCACTTATCGAAGTTAAACCAGTTGCTTTGCATACGCAAAAGCAGCGTAAAACCGATGATAAGCATGGATACCAAACAAGAGATTATCAGACG
>JAPLDF010000058.1 GCA_026391835.1 Bacteroidota bacterium | reverse complement strand
TGTTAGCCGATACCGATAGGCCTTTCAATTGTTTGTTAAATGTTAATAATCAATTGTTTTCTATCATCATTGCAACAGTTATGCGCTTGGCTTTGAGTGGTGTGCTCCATTCGCCGCTTCGCGCTCATGGCGCACTTCAATCCGGTACTCACCTCAACGGCAAAGGTATCTGCCCTGGTTGAATTTATTCGCGGTGACGACAGGGTTTACCTTGATTGCCAGGGACAGCCTGTATTGGATGATACAGGTGCCCTGATTGGTGTATTGAATGTTACCAGCGACACCACTGAATTAATGAATTGGCAGGTGTATGCGGAGATTGAACAACAGATCAATTTTCTGAGTCCCCTTGCCGGCGGGATGGAAGACATGCTGAAAAAGATATTCTTCAGGCTTTGCCGGCTCGATTATATTAATTTCGGAGGGGGTTATGTCATGAATGATAAAACCCAGACCCTGGAGTTGCTGTTCCAATGCAACTTCCCGGATGATTTTATTTCAAGGGTGAAATCATTTGGCAGGAATACACCCCAGTTTGAAATTGTGTCAAAGGGCGTTCCTCAATATGATTACCTCGGCCAAATGCCGGGAAATGTACAGGCGTTTTTTCATGGAATGGGCATCAGGTCGATCGCGGTGATCCCACTGACCAACGGGGAACATATTTTGGGGAGCCTGAACCTGGCATCCTCTTCAACCAAACCATTTTCAGAATCCCGGAGAGTCTTCGTCGAAGGAATTGCATGGCGGATCGCCAGCATAATCAGCCTGCACAAAGCTCAGGAGAACCTGAAAGATACTGTTGATGTTTTAAATGAAACCATCAGCGATCTGCGTATCAAGCAGCAGATGCTCATACAAAAATCAAAGATGGAGTCACTTGGCGAATTATCAGCCGGTATGGCCCATGAAATCTACCAGCCACTGATGATCATCTCCCTTTCCATAGAAAATATCCAGCAAAAGCTGAATTCTGAAGCAGCCGACCTGTCACTTTCCTATCTCAGGAAGAAATTTGAAACAATTCAGCTCAATGTTACCCGCATTCAGCAAATCATTGAAAACATGAGGATTTTTGCCCGTGACCAGTCTGGTATCCTGTTTGAAAAGGTCAACATCAGGGAGGTCATCAATAAAACGTTTGAGATGGTAAATCCCCGAATTAAAAATGAAGGAATCCAACTGATACGTGAAGATGCTTCTGAAAACATCCATATACTTGGAAACATTTTCAAACTCGAACAGGTGTTCCTCAACATCTTATCGAATTCAATTTATGCCGTAAACAAAAAAATGACATGTGACAATGTGAATGAATACCGAAAGCGGATCGGCATCAAGGTGGCTACAGGTAACGACCGGGTAACCATCGATTTAACCGATAATGGCACAGGTATACCCGAAGATCATCTTGAAAAACTCTTTACCCCTTTTTTCACAACCAAAAGGGAAGGTGGAGGCACAGGCCTGGGTTTGCCTATCGTTTACGGTATTGTCAAGGAGATGAACGGCGATATTAAGGTAAGAAGCAAAGTAAATGAGTTTACCAACGTCCAGTTGGTCTTTCCAATGATATAGGAAGCCTGCATTGCATTATTTATGCAATTGTTTGGCAGGATAACTAAATTTAGTTTACTTTGCCTGCCATAAGATAAAAAAAACGCCCTGTTTTGCCCATGGAAAGGCTTCGCATACTCATAGTGGATGATGAACCCAGCATTAGGACCGAAATTGAAGAGTTCCTGGTTGCAGCGTCTTTCACGGTGTTCCAGGCAGGGTTGCCATCAGAGGCCTTTGCTATCCTTGAGCGGGAACCTGTGGATATCTGCGTTCTCGACATCCGGCTGCCGGAGATGAACGGGCTCGAAGTATTGGCAAAAATAAAACAAAGTCATCCTTCCGTTGAGATCATTATCATAACAGCGCATGGGGAGATGGAAAGTGTGATCAGTGCCATGCGGCTTGGAGCCGTTGATTTTTTCAACAAACCCTTCATGCTTAAAGACCTTGACCGGGCTATCCGTAAAACCAAAGCGTTTATTCACTTTCAACACCTCAAAACGACCGATACAAACGGGCATACCCTGATCAAACCGGAGGTCCAGCAGCTGATAGGGCAAAAGATCATCTGCGAAAGCAGGCAGATGAAAGACCTGATCAGGACCATTCATAATATCGCATCAGTCGAGAATTCAAATGTGCTCATCACAGGGGAGAGTGGCACCGGAAAAGAGTTGCTTGCCAAAGGAATTCACTACCTGAGCCAGCGGGCCAGGCACCCTTTTTGTCCTGTCAATTGTGCTTCCATCCCCGAAGAACTGTTTGAAAGTGAGTTCTTCGGTCACACCAAGGGAGCGTTCACCGGGGCCTTCCATGAAAAAGCCGGCTGGTTTGAAACTGCAAACCATGGATCGCTCTTTCTTGATGAAATCGGTGACATGAAACTCAGCACCCAGCCCAAACTGCTGCGGGTGCTCGATGACATGAACGTGGTTCGCGTTGGCAGTACAAAAAAAATCCCCATTGATGTACGCATCATTGCTGCTTCAAACCACAACCTGGAACGGCTTATTGAGGAAAAATTGTTCCGGCTCGACCTTTATTACCGCCTGAATACGATCACCCTCCATATCCCCCCGCTCAGGGAGCGGAAAGCCGACATTTTGCCCCTGTTTTACAACTTCCTGAACGACTACGCCGCATCAATCAACAAACCAATCAACGAGGTTGCCCCGAACGTCATCGATTGGATCCAGGATTACCATTTCCCCGGCAATATCAGGGAATTGAAACACCTGGTCGAACGCGCCATCATTCTCAGCCACGATCACACGATCACACTGAATCATTTTATCCATCCCGGGTCTCCGGGCAAAACCGCTCCGCCCCCGCTCCCATCCGGGCCTACCAACTTATACGAACTGGAGAAACAAACCATCATCCAGACGCTTAAAAAAGCCAGGTATATAAAGGTCCAGGCAGCGCGCCTGCTGAATATCTCACGCCAGGCCCTCGACCGGAAAATTGAAAAATACGGGATACCGGTATCCTGGAAACAGAACTGATCCCTGTATTCATATCCACATAAAAAAAACTGCCGTTAATCAGACGGCAGTTCAGCGCACATTACTAACAAATGTAGGTATAAAGAACGACAAAATCTTTGTATGAACAGGTTTTGTACCTGTTTGCATCACTTATTTTTTCTTGTGGTCGGCGGGCGGTGGCGGTGGTGGCGGCGAAACTGACTGCATATCCTGCTCCTCCTGCTGGCTATCCATCCCTTCATCAGAGTCAGTTGTCTGAACCCGTACTTTCATCTGGCGATCACCGGAATGGTTCCTGCTGCGTTGACCCCTTCCCGGCTCCCTGATCACAATGACACGGTCCTGCCTTTCAAAAGTTGGTGCATCATTGAGGTCAATGATGATCCTTTTGCCATTTTTCCGGTCCTTGATCGAATAACTAATAACCCGGTCCATTGGTATCTCCCCCAAAATGTCATTTAAAGTCTGCCCATGGCTTCCCGATCGCAAGATCCTTCTTCCTGCTCCGGGTGCCATTCGTTCCCAGTCGCATGATTCCATATCCCGGCAGGGATCCATCCCTTCAAAATCAATCCCTTCCAGATCCTCAAGGTCCATCGGGCCTTCAGGAGGAGAAGACATATCGTAATCATATGAAAATCCCTGGGGCATCGAAAGGATTTTGACATGCGGGTGGTTGCCTCCTTTGTTCATCATGATAACCTGGTCTATTACTTTATGAACAGAATCCATCATCTGATCATCCGGCATTTCCATGGTGGTGTCAATTACTGTCTTTTTACCATTGTCATCACTGACAATTTTCAACACAATTGTTTTGTGGGATTCTTTTTTTGCAGGTTCCTGCGAAAAAGCCGGCCCGGTGACAAAGATTGCCAGGATTGCTGTGGCTCCCAAAACGATGGCGAGTTTAAATTTCATTGAAATATTTTTCATAGGATCCTCCGGTGTTAAGTTTGACTTTGCAAATCTAAGCCGGGTAAGTGCCTGAAAATGTTAACAAAAAGTTAAAGTTGGTTAATGAAAGGTTAATCTTGGTCATTGCCCTTTTCCTTTCCTTATTTTTGCACCATGAACAAGAGGATATTGTACATACTTATTGTGAGTATCTGCATCTCACTGATCGGGATCATTATTGTGCAATTTTTTTGGATCCGCAATGCATTCCAGGTGAAGGAGGCCCAGTTTGCAAGAAGCGTCAATGATGCGCTGGGCAGCGTTGTGAATAAAATTGAAGCACGCGAAAACATGTTTTTCATCAGCCGGAACTTCGAAGGCGACAGCATTATGAGAATTGTCCAGGCTTTTTCAAAAGACACCAATACCACCATAAAAAACCAGCTCGACTCGCTACTCCTTGTTAATGACATGCCGATTGCCAAACATGCTCCGCCACCACCCCGATATCCCCCGCCGCCGGTACATCAACGGCCGCCGGCAGGCGTTATTCACTACTCTTACCAGTATAACGTGGTCCCGGTTCAGAATGGTCCTGATTCTCTAACCGTAAGAATGGAGGAGTTTTTCCAGGAGATGCAGTCCATGGAAACTGGTGAGATGAACTTTGAGTGGGGTGACCAGCTTGCCCGTCTTGATTCAATGGTGTACCAGAATTCGCCACATGATGACTATCAATATGGCGGACAACCAAACGATCCCGAAAATTTCGAAGAGGGCGAAATAATCATCGAAACCCCAACCAGTACCGGTTCCCAGCAACTGCACTACAGGGTGCCGCAATTTACTGCAACCGACCCGGCCCGTCATCTCCGGGAGAAACAAAGCAAATTGCAGATCAGGGAAAACAACATCCAGAAACTGGATAACAAAGCCCGTAAGATACAGAATGTAATCAAGGAGATGGCCATTGCCCTTGAAACCAAACCCGCCCCGATCCAACAGCGGATCAACAAAAAAAACCTGCAGGCCACGCTCAGCAAATCCTTTAAAGACAAGGGGATTGACCTGCCGTTTGAGTTTGCAGTATTTTCCCCTTCCAGCGACAGCAACCGGATACCCATCCGCTCAGCCGATTTTAAACGTGAATATGAAACTTCTGAACACCGGATTTCTCTTTTCCCGAATGATTTGTTTCAGAAACCCGACATGCTGCTTGTCTTTTTCCCGGGGCAAAAGTCCCAGGTTTTACGATCCTTGTCAATGCTGCTTATCGGCTCCATTCTTTTCACCCTGATTATCATTCTCTCCTCAGGCGGGAGCATTGTTGTGATGATCCGTCAGAAGAAAATTTCGGATATCAAGACTGATTTCATCAACAACATGACCCATGAATTTAAAACACCCATCGCAACCATCTCCATCGCAGCTGATTCAATCACGAATTCCAGGGTGATCTCCGAACCGGAAACCATCAAAAATTTCACGCGTATCATCAAAGAGGAGAACAACCGGATGAATACACGGGTGGAGCAGGTGCTGCAGATGGCGCTGCTCGACAGCCGTGATTTCAAACTTCGGCAGGAACTGGTCGACATGAACTACCTGATCGAAAAAACCGTAGACCATTATCGCCTGCAGGTCGAAAAGCGCGAAGGTACCATCACCACCCGCCTGGAGGCCGAACACTCCGTGGCCGAGGCAGATGAGGACCACCTGCGCAATGTGTTGTTGAACCTCCTGGATAATGCGAATAAATACTCCATTTCAAAACCCGAAATTGAAGTGTTTTCCTTCAACAGGTCGGGGAGATTTATCTTCGGCGTGCAGGATACAGGCCTTGGCATGAGCCCAGATGTACAACGCAAGGTCTTCGACAAATTCTACAGGGTGACATCAGGCAACATTCATAATATCAAAGGATTTGGACTTGGACTCAGTTATGTCAAAGCCATTGTGCTGGCCCATCATGGCGACATACGGATACAAAGTGAACCGGGAAAAGGGAGCATGTTTGAAATCAGCCTGCCAGGTGTGCGGGAAAAAGAAATGGAAGAATTGAACTAAAAAGTTACCGTTGGAGGCAGATATGAATCAAAAAATAAAAATATTGCTGGTCGAGGATGATCCCAATTTCGGATCGATCATGAAATCCTATCTGGAACTGAATGATTTCGAGGTCATTTTGAAGGCTGACGGGAAACAAGGGCTGGCTGCCTTTAAATCGGAACCGTTTGATATTTGCATTTTGGATGTCATGATGCCCGAAATGGATGGATTTACGCTTGCAAAAGAGATCAAAAAGACAAACAATGAAACACCATTTATATTCCTTACTGCAAAATCACTCAAAGAAGATATGCTCGAAGGTTTTAAAACAGGGGCCGATGACTATATCACCAAACCGTTCGATTCGGAGGTCCTCCTGTTCAAATTGCAGGCAATTTTAAAGCGCCACATCCAGCGGGCCGAAAATGACACAATTGTCAATGAAATGCAAGTTGGCAAACTGTTATTCAATTACAACCTGCGTACCCTGTCGCATGACAACCTCAGGCAGCAGCTGTCACCGAAAGAGGCCAGCCTGCTTAAAATGCTTTGTACGGCCAAGGATGGCATCCTGCTCCGCAAGGATGCACTTGAGAAAATCTGGGGAAACGACAATTACTTCAATGGCCGGAGCATGGATGTATTTATCGCACGCCTGCGAAAGTGCCTGAAAGCCGATCCTTCCATCGAAATTGCCAACATTCATGGGAATGGATTTCGCATCATCATCGGCTAAGTATTCGGATACCTGCTGCCTATATCCTATTGCCTATATCCTATTGCCTATTGCCTTTTGCCTTTTGCCTATTGCCTTTTGCCTTTTGCCTTCGCGTGTTGCCTGTCCCCTTTATTGTCCGAAACAATCATCATTAAAACCCAATAGAAATTCTTTTCGGGGAGATTCAACCAATAATCAATAGCATTTTCTGTGAATATATTAACACTGTGAAATAAATAACACAAAATACTTGGATTAGAACTGCGGAGGTTGTAATTTTGCAACCGCATTCAGGATGGTTTTTAAGCCATGTAACACAGATGAATTTATAATGAAAATACTTGATATTGTTGATCTGATCAAAGGTACCGTCGTCTCGGGATCGGATAACCTTGAAAAAACAGTCGATATGGCCTTCGCCTCCGACCTGATGAGTGATGTGCTCACCGTAAAAACTGACAACCTTCTGCTGCTGACCGGGTTGGTCAATATCCAGGCAATCCGCACTGCAGAAATGGCAGACATCAGTTGTGTCGTGTTTGTACGAAACAAAAAAGTCACAGAAGAGATGATCAGGATTGCCCGGGAAAATAAAATAACCATCATCCAGAGCCCCTATTCCATGTTTAAAGTCAGTGGCATCCTGTTCAGTGCAGGAATAAAACCGGTTTTTTAACATGACAACCGAAAAAATGCATTTCGAATATCCGGTTGAAGGAGGAAATTTTTCCGCGGCAGGATTCCCATCAAGCCAGGTGAAAAAGACACTCAAGCAACTCAATGTCGACGGGAATGTGATCAAACGAACCGTTGTCGCACTGTATGAAGCGGAAGTGAACATTGTTGCACACGCCTTTAAAGGAGTAATTGCGGTGGACATAGATACCGAAAAAATCCATATAAGGCTCACTGACGAAGGCCCGGGTATCCCCGACATCAAAAAAGCCATGGAGATCGGCTATTCGACCGCCACCCCCGAGGTAAGGGAGATGGGTTTCGGCGCGGGAATGGGACTTTCGAATATGAAAACGAATGCCGACTCACTCGTCATTACCAGTGAAGTCGGAAAAGGAACCATCGTGGAGATCATCAACTATTTCCACAAATAAATCAATGGAAAGCGAAAAAAACAGACAGTTTCACCACGCCCTGAAGTTCAGGGAGGATATCTGCATCGGGTGTTCGCACTGCATGAACATCTGTCCGACCGAAGCAATACGGGTTGGACATGGCAAAGCTCAATTGCATGCCAACCGTTGCGTCGATTGCGGCGAATGTTACAGGGTATGCCCCGTGGGAGCAATCATTGTCGAACAGGATGATTTCGAAAACATTTACAAATTCAATACCCGGATCGCCCTTATCCCCTCGGTGTTCACCGGGCAGTTTCCCGACAGTGTCGGCTCCAGCGAGATACTTGCTGCAGTTCACGACCTTGGGTTTACCCATGTTTTCGAGGTGGAAGAAGGGGTTGAATTCCTGAATGACCGGTTCAATGAATATGTTCTCGCGCATAAACAGGTAAAACCGTTGATTTCACCTTTTTGTCCTGCCATTGTCAGGCTTATACAGGTGAAATTCCCCACACTGGTTGGAAATATTATCCTGTTGAAAGCGCCCGTCGATATTACAGCTATTCATGCCCGGAAAGTCCTCACCGGCCAGGGGATCGCCCCCGACGACATCGGGATTTTCTATGTCACGCCCTGCGCCGCCAAAATCGTGGCCGTAAAAAGCCCTGTCGGAGAGGAAAAATCGGTGATCGACGGGGTTATCAACATGAATTACCTGTATAACAAGATCTTTAAAATTCTGCGACAGAAAAAAGACAAAACAGACATACCCGGTTTTTCGGCTCTTTCGGGAAAATCGGTCTGCTGGAGCCTGACGCATGGGGAAGCCGACCACATGAAAAAAGGCCGCAGCCTGGCCATCGACGAGATCAACAACGTAATTGAGTTCCTTGAAAAAGTTGAAAATGAAGAGATCGACGGCATCGATTTCCTGGAGTTGCGTGCCTGCGACGAAAGCTGCGCCGGGGGAATCCTTTGCCCGGGGAACCGTTTCATGACTGTCGACAAACTCAGAAACCGCGCACTGAACTGCGGTTTGAATCCCGGAGGAACACCCCGGGATACGCCCGGTAAAATTGACAGGACCGACGGGTACCTGTCCGAAAACATCAGCCTTGACCCTGTATTGCCCAGGTCAATCATGAAGCTCGATGACAACATGGCTGAGGCAATGATTAAAATGAAAAGGATTTACGAGCTGAACCGGCTCCTCCCCCAGGTTGACTGCGGAATCTGCGGCTCCCCGACGTGTAAATCGCTTTCAGAAGACGTGGTACAGAACCAGGCCAGCATCAAGCAATGCATTTTCATTCAGAAAATTCTTGAACAGAATGATAAAATGGATGTACAGGAATCGGTTCAGATCATGAAGTCAATATGGAGCGACAACAAGCTTGATCAAAACAGTTTGAAGGATGAGATTAACGTAATAAATTGAAATCAACAACCTCACCCCTGCAGGATGGGGGTGTACAAATAAATTTAAAATGACAGTATCAGAATTGGTTACAAAACTGGGCTTGAACGTTTTGTCGGACGAAACAGGGCTTGAGCGGCAGATCACCGGCGGTTATACCTCCGACCTGCTCAGCGATGTGATGGGACATGCGAATGCAGGTAAAATATGGATCACCTTGCAGACGCACAAAAATGTGATGGCCATCGCGTCGCTCAAAGAACTTGCAGCTGTTGTCCTTGTGAAGGGTTATCAACCCGAAGCCGACATGCTCGCCCAAAGCAACATCGAAGAGATCCCGGTATTGGGCACCGCGGAGGAAGCCTTCGAAATATCAGGTCAGATATACAAACTGCTGAACGACTGATGAAAAAATTCAGGGCTGATCTTCATATGCATACAGTGTTATCGCCATGCGGTGACCTGCAGATGAGCCCTGATGTCATCATTGCCAGGGCAAAAGAGATGAAACTGGATATCATTGGCATCACCGATCACAACTGTACGCGGCAGTGCAGGGTAATCAGGGAGATGGGAGCCTTAAACGGCATCACCGTGCTTTCCGGTGCCGAAGTCACCACCAAAGAGGAGGTTCACTGCCTGGTGTTCTTTGATACTGATGCACAATTAAATGAGTTCCAGGAATTTTTAGACCAGAACCTTCCTGATATCCGGAATGATGTCAAACGGTTCGGCCACCAGGTTGCCGTGGATGCCGACAACAACATTGTGTTCACTGAGGAACGCCTGCTTATTTCTGCGTTGGACCAGGGCATCGACCAGGTCGAGGCGAAGGTTCACCAGTTAGATGGCCTGTTTATCCCGGCCCATATCGATAAAAAACGGTTCGGGGTGATCGTACAGCTGGGTTTCCTGCCACCCGACCTGGAAGTGGACGCCCTCGAAATATCACCGTTTTGCAATAAAGAAACATTGTTGTTGCAACACAGGGAGTTAATGGGCAACACGTTTATCAGCGGATCGGATGCCCACTACCCTGAACAGATCGGCGCCCGGGTGACGGTTTTTGAAATGGAGAACGCCACTTTCAGCGAAATCAGGAAAACGTTGCATGAAAACGGTATGGGAAAGATAGAAATTTTGAACTAAATTGTTAATTTAATAACAAAGTTAATTATATAACAATTAGAATTTGTAATTTTGCAATGAAAGATTTGTCAATGCATATCATGGATATTTTTCAAAACTCGATCAGCGCTAATGCCACTGTCATATCGCTTGATATTGTTGAAGATACGCATGCGAATTTTTTAACACTTGTGTTTTCCGACAATGGAAAGGGCATGACAAAGGAGATGGCAAAACAAGTAACTGACCCGTATTTTACCACACGCACCACCCGAAATGTCGGACTTGGGCTGCCATTGCTGAAACAGAATGCCGAAAGAACCGGTGGTTCCTTCAGCGTGGAGAGCCGGGAAGGACTGGGGACCAAAGTAACAGCCCGGTTTGTCCTTGATCATCTCGACCGGCCGGTACTCGGAGATATTCCGGGAACTGTCGTTCTTACTGCCACCGCCAATACGAAAATCACCTTTATTTATACACACACGAAAGACTCAAAAAAATACTGCTTCTCAACTTCAGAGGTTCAGGAGGCATTGGGTGATGTTCCGTTGAACGATCCGCTTGTTTACCAGTATCTCAGGGAGATGATCGCAGAAAACCTTAACGATATCGGCGTCACGCTGACTTCATAAAAATTATACAATTATACACATTATGGAAAAAATCAAATCACTGGCCGATTTACGGAAGATGCAGGAAAATCTTCGCGCCAACATCGACTTACGGGAAAAAAGCAATGAGCCCGACAAACGGATACAGGTTAAAGTTGCCATGGCCACCTGCGGTATTGCCTCCGGTGCCAAAGAGGTAATGGAAGTATTCATCGAAGAATTCACCAAACGCAACATCGATGCGGTGGTTACACAAACCGGCTGCATGGGTTACTGTTACGCAGAGCCCACTGTTGAGATAACAAAACCCGGCAACGAACCAATAACGTTTGGCTATGTCGATGTAAAAAAAGCCAGCAAAATCATCGACAAGTATGTACTTAACAACGAACTGGTTGACGGGATCATCCCGGTAAATTATGAAACGATCGATAACAAATAAAATCCGATAATAGTCAGATGGCAAAAATTAAATATCACATGCTTGTTTGCGGCGGGACCGGTTGTCAGGCTGCAAAAAGTGAAGAGATCCTGAAAAATTTTCAGGACTTGATTAACGCGAAGGGGCTTGAAACTGAGGTTCAGGCGATCAAAACCGGTTGTTTTGGATTTTGCGAAAAAGGCCCCATTGTAAAAATGATGCCCGATAACACATTCTACACCCAGGTGAAGCCTGAAGATTGCGCGGAAATCCTTGAAGAACATATCATCAAGGGCAGAAAAGTACACCGCCTGCTTTACAAGGATCCTGAGACCGGGGAGTACAAAAGCGACTCAAAACATATGGGTTTTTATAAGAAGCAGATCCGGATTGCCTTGCGGAATTGCGGATTTATCAACCCTGAAAATATCGACGAATACATTGCACGCGATGGTTACCAGGCAATGGGAAAGGTACTCACAGAGTTAACCCCCGAAGCCACCATTGAAATCCTGAAGAAATCCGGACTTCGCGGTCGCGGAGGCGGAGGGTTTCCAACTGGTTTGAAATGGGAGATTACACGTGCCGTCAAAGCCGACCAGAAATACGTGGTTTGCAATGCCGATGAAGGTGACCCCGGTGCATTCATGGACCGGTCGGTACTCGAAGGCGATCCGCACACAGTACTTGAAGCAATGGCCATCAACGGTTATTGCACAGGCGCCGACAAAGGTGTCATATACATCCGCGCTGAATATCCATTGGCTGTGGAACGGCTGAAAATCGCCATGAAACAGGCCAGGGATTATGGCTTACTTGGCAATGACATTTTGGGTACAGGGTTCAATTTCGACATCGAAATCCGTTATGGTGCAGGTGCGTTTGTATGCGGTGAAGAAACTGCCCTCATCCATTCAATGGAGGGGCTGCGCGGCGAACCAACTGTAAAACCGCCATTCCCATCCGAATCAGGTTTCCTTGGCAAGCCTACCAACGTGAACAATGTTGAGACCTATGCCAACATCCCTGCAATCATCAATAAAGGGGCAGATTGGTTTGCAAGCATCGGTACCGAAAAATCCAAAGGCACAAAGGTGTTTGCCCTGGCCGGCAAAATCAACAATGTCGGGCTTATCGAGGTACCCATGGGTATCACCCTGCGTGAAGTGATCTTTGAGATCGGAGGCGGTATTAAAAACGACCGGAAATTCAAGGCTGTTCAAACCGGCGGACCTTCCGGCGGTATGCTGACTGAAAAGGACCTGGATACCCCTATCGATTATGACAACCTCATCGCTGCCGGCTCCATGATGGGATCGGGCGGTATGATCGTGATGGACGAAGACGACTGCATGGTCGCCATGGCTAAATTCTATCTTGAATTTACGGTGGAAGAATCCTGTGGGAAGTGCTCTCCCTGCCGTATTGGAAACAAGCGGCTGTTTGAAATGCTTGAAAAGGTCACCCAGGGGCATGCGACCATGGAAGACCTTGACAAATTGCGCAACCTGAGCCACGTAATCAAAGATACTTCTCTTTGCGGTCTTGGACAAACCTCGCCAAACCCGGTACTCTCATCCATGGCTAATTTTGCCAATGAGTACCTGGAACATATAGGTGAAAAAAAATGCCGTGCAGGCAGCTGTAAGGCATTGATGCAGTATATCATTATTCCTGAGAACTGTATCGGCTGTACGCTTTGTGCCAGGAATTGCCCGGTTGACGCCATCATTGGCGAACGCAAGCAGGTACATGTGATAGACCAGGATAAGTGTATCAAATGCGGTGCTTGCATGGAGAAATGTAAATTCAATGCGATTTTTATTAAATAACCAGGAGGAATACATGGAAATGGTAAAACTGACCATCGACGGAAAACCTGTTGAGGTCGAAAAAGATACAACGATATTAAAGGCTGCCAAGACGATTGGCATAGATATACCTACCCTTTGCTACTTTCAGCTCAAAGACATGAACATTGAAAACCGTCCGGGCGGATGCCGCATTTGCGTGGTTGAAGTCGTCGGGCGGCGAAACCTCGCTCCGGCTTGTTCTACCAATGTGGCAAAGGATATGGTCATTAACACCCACTCGATCAGGGTATTGAACGCGCGCCGTACTGTTCTGGAGTTAATTCTCTCCGATCATCCTGCTGAATGTCTGACCTGTGCCAAATCGGGCTGTTGTGAGCTCCAGACCATGGCACAGCAACTTGGCGTACGCGAACTGCCCTACCAGGGTGAACAGTCGACCTACCGCAAGGATACGTCGCCTGCCATCATCAGGGATGTTGATAAATGCATCATGTGCAGGCGTTGCGAAATGATGTGTAATGAAGTACAGACGGTAGGTGCGCTTTCTGCCGTCAACAGAGGGTTTATGGCAGTGGTAGCTCCGGCATTCGAAATGAATCTCGAGAAATCTCCCTGTACTTACTGCGGACAATGTGTATCTGTTTGTCCTACCGGTGCCTTAACCGAAGTTGACCACTCGCGCAATGTGATTAATTCACTTGCTGATCCTACTAAAACAGTTGTTGTTCAAACAGCACCTGCCGTCCGTGCCGCACTGGGCGAAGAATTTGGCCTTGCGCCAGGCACCCTCGTAACGGGTAAGATGGTCGCTGCACTCAGACGACTAGGCTTTAACTACGTGTTCGACACCGATTTTGCTGCCGACCTTACTATTATGGAAGAAGGAAGCGAACTACTCGACCGACTTACCCGTTACCTCAAGGGTGACCAAAGTGTAAAACTGCCCATTCTTACATCCTGCTGCCCGGGATGGGTAAACTTCTTTGAGCACAATTTCCCGGAATTGATGGATGTGCCTTCAACGGCAAAATCGCCCCAGCAGATGTTCGGGCCGATTGCCAAAGAATATTTTGGAAAAAAACTGGGTATCGACCGTAAAAACATGATCGTTGTTTCGATCATGCCATGCCTGGCCAAAAAATATGAGTGCCAGCGCGAGGAATTCAAGGTGAATGGCGACCCGGATGTCAACTTCTCATTATCCACCAGGGAACTTGCCCACCTGATCAAATCAGCCAACATCGATTTTAACAGCCTGCCGGATGAGGATTTTGACAACCCGCTGGGTGAATCAACTGGTGCCGGGGTGATCTTCGCAAACACGGGTGGTGTGATCGAAGCTGCGTGCCGTACCGCCTACGAGCTTTATACCGGGAAGAAACTTGAAAAAGTTGAATTCAATGAACTGCGTGGTTTGGAAAATATCCGGCATGCAACCCTTGATTTCAATGGTTTGCCTATCAAAATCGGCATTGCCCACGGACTAGGGAATGCACGAAAGTTGCTCGAAGATGTTCAGGCAGGAAAAAGCCAGTTCCACGCCATCGAAATCATGGCATGCCCGGGCGGATGCATCGGAGGAGGAGGCCAGCCCTTCCATCATGGTGATTCTGAGATTATCAAAAAACGTGCTGCAGCTATTTACCGTGAAGATGAAGGCAAACCCATTCGCAAGTCACACGAAAATCCATTCATTATTAAACTGTACGAGGAGTTCCTGGGTAAACCGTTGGGCGAAATGTCTCACCACCTGCTGCATACCCATTATTTTGATAAGAGCCAGGGAACGTTTGTGGATGAATAGCATCATAAAATAGTGAATAATTGAACCGTAGAGGCAAGGCTACCTTGCCTCAAAACGGTGAATCAGCGAAAAACATAAAGATATGGCAAAGATAAAATTATCAGAAAAGAAAATAGCGGAACTGAAAGAGGTTTGCAAGTCCTTTAACAATGAAAAGGGTGAGTTGATCAATGTTCTTCATAAAGCCCAGAGCATTTTTGGATATCTTCCTGCTGAATTGCAGGAGGTGATTGCAAAGGAACTGAATGTTTCGGTGGCCCATGTTTACGGAGTCGTCACCTTTTATTCATTTTTCACCATGACACCGAAGGGAGAGCATCCGATCTCCATTTGCCTCGGAACGGCCTGCTATGTGCGTGGCGCCGAAAAAGTGCTTGAAGAATTTAAACGCGTGTTGAAGATCCAGGTCGGTGAAACCTCCGCAGACGGGAAGTTCTCACTGAGCTGCCTCCGCTGCGTGGGTGCCTGCGGACTTGCGCCGGTTGTGCTGGTGGGTGAAAAAGTTTATGGCCGGGTATCTCCCGACGGGGTAAAGGATATTGTTGCTGAATACAGCAATTTGTAATTTTTTTTAGGTTAATACTTGATGGTCAAAGCCTGCCGGAATTTTTCCCGGCGGGCTTTCGGTTTATATGGTTAACCAGTTCGCCAGGTAATTAAAAGTCTCGAACACAACGGGCGGAGAAGCCAACCGCCTTGTTGACACCGTTCATGCCGCTGAACGTATTGGTGAATACCAGGTGCCAGCCGGAATTGTCAGCGGTCTGAGTACTGCTCCAATAGTTGCCTTGTGAGCCTCGACTGTAAAGTGATCCATCGGTGGGGGTCAGGAACCCAGCACAATGGAGTTTTAATCCGGAATCCCACGGGCCGGCCCAGGAGAACCAGACGCCGGTGTCGTCAACGTTATACCACTCCGTATACGTCGGTATACGCCAGGCATTACCTAACTCTAGGTTACACGGGTCGTTGGCTGTAATCCAATCTGAATTTTCGCTGATGTTACTTATCCAGGTTGAATTCGGTGTTCGGATTGCCCCGTCATGCTTGTAACCCTGTTTACGGTTAAACTGAAAGTACCAACCTGCCGAAGCCTCGGTGGCATCAGAAACTACGGTTGCCTGCTGGGCGGCGCCAAGGTTCCGGGTAATCCAGCATTTGGCAAGTTCACCCGGAATATTGGTAACGGTGCCATAGTTCACTGTTTTATCAACCGGCGCCACTGCTCCTGTAACATGGCTGATGGTGATTGGGTCACCGCATGTCCAGCAATTCAGGGTGGATTGTGTCAGGGTGACCGGAGTGGAATTACCACACCCATTGTAAGCCCACGCATACCGGGTATAGGTTGTGCCGCAAGTTAACCCTGTTTCACTTGATGTGTTTGAAGGTCCCAAGTCAACGGCTGTTCCATAATCATTTTCGCTGTTCCATTTATACCCTGTTGCACCAGCAGTTGTATTCCAGTTCCATTCAACAGAGGTTATGCCGGGGAGATGGATTCCTTCTGCCGGGGTATCAGTTACGGTTGCAGGTATGGTCGATGTGAGTTCAGTTACCACCGATTCACCACAAATGCTATATGCCCAAACATATCGTGAATAGGTTGTACCGCAACCGGTCCCGGTTTCTGTTTTTGAAAGACTTACGTTCATGTCTGTTGCCGTTTCATAATCCGATGTAGTATTCCATTTGTATCCGGAAATCCCCGGTACTGCCAACCAGTTCCAAATGATCTGCCCCTCCGACATGACATGCATACCTGCTGCGGGTGAGGCAATTATGCAGGGAGAAAAGGTCAGCCACGATCCGTTCGTAAAAACACTCAATGAACCATGTGTGCCGCAGTTCGTGCAATAAACCATCAAACCTTCGGCAGGAACACTGATCAGGTTCCGCTGTAAACGCGTCATCCTGGGAAGAAGCACTCCTTTTGTCGCAGATTGGACATCGAGCATCGCCGAAATATCAGGAAGACTGTTGTCGGTTTTGATACCTACCTGGGCAATTAACCTGATTCCTACAATCAGGAAGAAGGATATTAAAATATACTTTTTTTTCATATGGTTGCTTCCCGTGTTCCGTTGCAACGCCTGTACACAGTTCCTGCTCCTGATAGCCGATACCGATAGGCCATTTTCAATTGTTTGTTTATTGTTTGTTTGTAATCACTCAATTAAACCTATCATCCTTGCAGCAGCCACGAACATCGTTTAAAGAGTGTGCGCCCTTCGTTACTTTGCTCTCACGGCGCTCAAAAGTCTCTGAGGCAACGGATAGAGTAGCCATGCCCTTTAAAGCTGTTGCCCATGGCGCAAGCAATACTTCTAAAGTACAGGTACATGCCGGTATTGCCTCCGTACTGCTCACTACTCCAGTAGTAGCCATAAGAGCCACGACTGTTCAGTGAACCATCGCTGTAGAGCAGGTACCCGGCAGCATGCATTTTTAATCCGGAATCCCATGGGCCGGCCCACGAGGTCCAGACGCCGATATTGGCTACATTATACCACTCCGTATACGTCGGGATACGCCAGGCAGTACCTAACTCGAGGTTACATGGGTCGTTGGCTGTTATCCAATCTGAACTTTCGTTGATGTTACTGTTCCAGGTTGAATTCGGTGTTCTGGTTGCCCCATCATGCATGTAACCCTGTTTACGGTTAAACTGCCAGTACCAGCCAGCAGATGCCTCAGTAGCATCATTTACTGCTGTAGCCTGTTGGCTTGCACCCAGGTTTCGGGTAATCCAGCATTTGGTAAGTTCACCCGGAATATTGGTTACGGTGCCATAGTTCACTGTTTTATCAACCGGCGCCACTGCTCCCGTAACATGGCTGATGGTGAATGGGTCGCCGCAAGTCCAGCAATTCAGGGTGGATTGTGTCAGGGTAACCGGAGTGGAATAACCACACCCATTGTATGCCCACACATACCTGGTAAGGGAGGTTTCGCAGGGAAGATTTGTTTCAACCATAGTCGTATCCGTCCAAACATTGGTAGCTGTGGAAAAATCGTCTTCGGTATTCCATTTATAACCTGTTGCACCTGATGCAGGATGCCAGTTCCAAACGACAGCGGTCTTGGCAGGTTCGTGTGTGGCAGCTGCGGGGATGTCCGGAATAGCCGTTGCAATAGATTGGGTGAGCGTGGTTCTGTCCGATATCCCGCAGGCAGAATAAGACCAGAGGTAACGTGTATATGTTGCCCCACATAGGATACCTGTTTCTGTTGTTGATGTATTGTCCGCCAAATCAGTGGCGGATGAATAAGACATGCTGCTCCCCCATTTGTACCCCATGGCCCCGGATGCAGGCACCCAATTCCAGGTTATCTGACCGGGGGTTATTGTGTTCGGTGCCGGTACAGGCATGGGAGAGATACAAGGCGAAAAGGTTCTCCATACATTGTTGGAATAAACGCTCAACGTACCGTTTACGCCGCAATCGGTGCAGAAAACCATCAATCCCTCTGCAGGTGTGTTAATGGCATTGCGCTGATCATACGTAAGGCGAGGTAAAAGGACACCTTTCGTTGAAGATTTAACATCAAGCATGGCCGACCCGTCAGGAAGCGAGTTGTCGGAGTTAATCCCCACCTGGGCCATCAATGTTATAGAAATACAAATCAACAAGGCCGTAAGTACAAAATGGTTTTTCATAATGACAGGTTGTTATTTGGCAGTAAAGATATATAATTAAATTTAATCTAAATAAACATTATTGGATGCAAATTATTATGACATCGGGCGAGTCAGGCTGACAGGTGAAAATAAAAAAGTTGATTGGTGCAGGGTGGTTATTGATAGGGCAATTTAAAAGAACTTCATCGTCACCTCTTTCAAAAACTTTTCTTCAAGGGTGCGTGTAATGCGGTGAACAACAGTCCGCCTGAGTTCGAGTTCAACCGGCATGGTGGGATCCTGGTGTGCCGTATTTATATTGGTACCAACCAGAAAATGGATCTCATCGCTGTCGAGCAGGTACCTGACGATCACATCGGCAGGGCCTTTTCCAAGCTGGTAATTGTTGTTGTATTTTTTCAGAAGCTCGCTAACTTTACTTAGCGTCAGGATCCCTTCGGTAATCAGGTCGACGCCGTTCATGTATGAAACAGGCGGTAATTCCGGATCCAGCATCACCTTGCTGTCGGTAATTTCCTCTCCCCACTCCCGGGCGACCATATCGCCGGTAGTTGCTCCGCAAATAATTTTTTTCCCGTCAAACTGCTTAAGCAAGCCGGTAAACATGGCATCATTGGCAGCATCCATGGGAGGTCCTGAGAAAATCATCAGTTTTCGGGGTTCCCTGAAATAGATTACTCCGCAACTGATATCATCGAGCGGATGAAAAAAATCATTCTGGTTCGCTTTGTTGACCACCTTGGTGCTCAGCTTCACTGCTGAAATATCATGTTCCTCGCGAACGGTGTCTTCAACAAATTTCTGCAGGTTTTCAAGCCCCCACCCAACCTGGTACTTTTCGCTTCCAAGTCCGGATTGCGTGACACCATCGGTACAAAAAACGATCCGGTCTTCCTTCTGAGGTTTAAAAGTGGTGGTGAGTATCTCCCGGCCGGCATTTTTTTCGCCCTCCAGTACGACACAATTCCATTCTGGTTCATGCAATTTTGCACCCCGTAAAACCAGCGTTTTCGGGTTCTCAAATTCAAGGATCCTCACCTCCCCTTCCTCGTCGATCTCCACAATGGTGAAAGTAGAATAATTAAGGTGTTTCACACTGTCGACCGGCAGGGTTTTCATGATAATTTCACTGCTTTTCTGGACACTTTTATGTTCCTGGGTAAAACTTATCACCATTGTGGCTGTGAGTGTGGCAAGCATGTTGGCCTTGATGCCATGTCCCATGCCGTCGGACAGCACGACAATGATACGTCCCTCCTCCTTGATGCGTTTGGAAATGAATACATCCCCGCAAACACGCGCTTCGCCGTGGCATTTTTGCTGACAATTAACCTCTATGTAGAACTTTTCGTCCATAAAAACCTGGAATTTTTATTTACGATTTTAGATTTTAGATTTACGATTTTATGATTGCAAGGTACTCTATACACTTATCAGAATAACCAAGTACAGTTACCCTAAATCTAAAATCTAAAATCGTAATTCGTAAATCGTAAATCATTTCTTTCCCGGGTTTTTGTATGAGTCAATCACCGAATTCAACATTTGCTCGGTTTTCGAGGCTCCTTCGCCCAGCAGGTAGGCGATCTTTTGCACCATTTCGAAATTTTCATCGATCACCTCCGTGAGCCGCGTGATGATCTGCTCTTTTCTGACCTCGGGCACATACATGTCGCGAAGGATCCCTCCAACATATTTATGGCTCCTGATCGGGAAGATGGATACGCCCAGTTTGATATCACCAAACTGAACATCTTTGTTTTCGATCGGTTCATCGGAGGTCAGGACATAGGAAAACATTTTGTAAAAATGTACCGGCAGCAATGATTTCAGGTCAGCGCCTACCAGGCCGGGAATCACCTCGTCAATCATGGCAGCCTCTTCGCCGACAATGCGGATAAAGGCCTTGTTGCTCTGGTAAATTTTCAGATCGTCATCCACGATCACAACCCCCGAAAGCAAATTCTGGAGCATGGTGGTGATGATCTCGGCCGACTCCTTTTGTGCCTCCTGCTCGTGTTTGGCTTTCTCTTCCGACTCTTTGAGTGCCGCTTTGGTAGTGGCCAGGTTCTCATTCGTTGAACGAAGTGTCTGGATATACTCCTGGCGGTTATGGCCGCTGAACACATGGCACATTTCGGTGGTTGCCAATCCCTGCGTAATAGCGATGGCCAGGTCGCGGCAGTTGGAATAGCCGCATGATTCGCAGCCAACTTCATTGTCCATATGCCCTTCACGGCTGATCATTTTCAGCACCTCCTCGATCTTCTCGTCATCAGGCACGGGAAGCCGCTGGTCGTCCGGTTCAAACTGCCTTGAGAGATCAAGGTGTGCAAAGGAGGCGATCTCATCTTCCCAAACATCCTTGTCAAAGGAGACCAGCCGCTTATTGGCATAATCGGTTACCAGGGTCATTCGTAAAAACTTTTCCCCGCCGGGGGAAGTTCCCGGTCCCATCAGGCATCCTTCGTCATAAAAAATGTTGAAATTTCTTCTGATAAGTTCTATGCGGGAGTCAAATTCCTTCACGGCATGGAGCATGTTGTTGCGCCCCTCCGTTGTAATGACAGTGCCTGTCAGCAGGTTTTCGTTGATATCAGCTGCCTGGAGAAAGCCATTGCTGATGGGATACAGGGAGCCCTTATATCCGAGCGGGGCGTCGAACTCTGAAAATTCCAACTGGCTTTCACGGATGTTAAACTCATTGAACAACTGGCGCAATTCAACAAATGTCAGCACAGCGTTGATGGTGGCGTCTCCTTCGAATTTCAGTGCTTCATCCTTGGTGGAGATGCATGGCCCGATGAATACAACCTGCACATCCGAACCATATTTCTGCCTGACCACTTTGGCTGTTGCAACCATGGGCGACACGATGGGAGCCAGGTTGGTGATCAGTTCGGGATAGTATTTTTCAATATAGGCAACAACCGAGGGGCAATTTGCCGTAAAGTGATATTTCCCCCTGAAATTCTCAAACAGTTCCTTGTATTTAAAGGCCACCAGGTCAACCCCGAAGGATGCTTCATTGACATACGTAAAACCAAGTTGCCTGATCATCTCAACGAATTTCCTGTAATCGGTGATGTCATGAAATTCGCCTGAAATGGTAGGATCACAGATCGCGGCAACTTTTTTGCCCGAAGCCAGGATCGATTTGGTCTCTTCGATCGAACTGCGAAATGAAATGGCATGCGGGGAACAGGAACGATAGCAACTGCCGCACCCGATACAACGTTCCGGGATGATGGAAGGCAATTCAGTGTTCACATCCACCCGGATCGCCTTTACCGGGCAAATCCGGACACAGGAATAACATTTAATACAGGCATCATGGGAGATATGAAAAAGAGGTTCCTGAAGCATAAGGTGGTTATCATCGCAAATTTAAGAAAATCTGCGGTTAATGTCATATCTTTTTTTAAAATAATGCGTTAAAACTGCCAGACAAATAT
This sequence comes from Bacteroidota bacterium, assembly GCA_026391835.1. Taxonomy (GTDB): domain Bacteria; phylum Bacteroidota; class Bacteroidia; order Bacteroidales; family FEN-979; genus CAIVAT01. The sequence continues at coordinate 6,473 of JAPLDF010000058.1, read as the reverse complement.
GTGTTTAATTATTCACATTGCTAAATATTTCACAATTAATTGTTTCATTATTAATATTTTTTTTAATATTTTTGTACGGCAGATGTCGAATTTAAAAATAACATGACGAAAGAGAACCTGGAAATCATACTTTCCAAATATCCGGTGAATAAAAAAGATGGATTGCTGCCAATATTGCAGGAGATTCAGAATGAGCAGGGCTATCTAACAGATGAACTGCTTGCAGCAGTTGGCAAATACCTCAACCTGCCTGCAAACAAAGTGTATGGGGTTGCAACATTCTACGACCAGTTCAGGTTTCATCCCCAGGGACTGTATCATATCCGGATTTGCCGGGGCACGGCATGCCATCTGTTCGGGACATCCACCTATCTTGATGAACTCGAAAAACAACTGAAGGTAAAAGCCGGCACTACCAGCAAAGACCGTAAATTCAGCATCGAAATCGCCAACTGCCTGGGAGCCTGCGAATCGGCCCCCATCCTTCATATCAATGAATCGTTTTACACGCATGTAACTCCGGCTGATCTCGACAGAATCATCCATACGCTAAAAGAAAAAACAGAATAAGATGGCCTCCTTGACCTCCATTGAAACCAAAGAATTTCTGGTTGAAAAGATCCTGAAAAATTATTCAAATATATTTGACAAAGCAACCAGCGAACAACTTTCCATCTTCGACCGTTCCAAGGTAGCCAGGCCGGTCGTATATGTTGGAACAGGTACATGCGGTTTGATTGCCGGGGCAGACAGAACCCTGCTTGCCGTTGAGAAATATCTTGCAACCCACCATATTGACGGCGAAGTGATCCGCGTTGGGTGTCTGGGGTTGTGTTCGGCCGAACCCATCATGGATGTTCAGCTGCCGGGCAAAGCACGGTTGTCTTTCCAGCTCGCCACCGAAGATAAAGTTGAAGACCTTTTAAATTCAGTGTTCCATCACACCTTGCTGAAAGAGACCATCCTTGGTCAGTTTAAACACAATGCACACGAACAGTGGCCCAACATTCCACAAATCGACCAGCTTCCCTATTTTGCCCGTCAACACCGGATCATCCTGCGTAATTCAGGCATTATCTCGCCTTACCTGATCGATGATTACATTGCCCGGGGCGGATATAAATCTCTTTATAAGACCGTACTCAATTACACTTCCGAAAAGGTTTGTGAAATCGTCGACCAGAGCGAGCTGCGCGGCCGCGGAGGCGGAGGTTACCCAACCGGCAAGAAATGGTTTGTTACGCTTGGCACCGGAAGTGATAAAAAATATCTTATCTGCAATGCTGATGAGAGTGACCCGGGGGCCTTTATGAACCGGGCAATCATTGAGGGTGATCCGCACCGCGTGCTTGAAGGGATTGCCATTGCTGCATATGCCATCGGATCGAATGATGCCTATATATACATCCGGTCAGACTATGCGCAATCACTTTTAATCCTCGAGAATGCAATCAGGCAGGCCAAGGAGTATGGATTCATCGGCGAGAATATTTTTGGCAGTGGTTTCAACCTGAAAATATACATCCGCCAGGGGGCAGGGGCTTTTGTATGCGGAGAAGAAACAGCCCTGATTGCCAGTATTGAAGGCCGCAGGGGAATGCCACAGACAAAACCGCCCTATCCCGCCGAGAAAGGGTTGTTCGGGCACCCTACCATCGTAAATAACATCGAAACACTTGCGAATATTCCTACCATCCTGGAGAACGGACCTTCATGGTTCAAATCGGTTGGGACAAAGGAAAGCAGGGGAACAAAGCTGTTCAGCATTGCCGGGAAGTCACAGCATACAGGATTTATCGAAATCCCGATGGGCATTACCCTTTCGGAAATTGTCAACTCAATTGCAGGAGGCGTCAGGAACGGGAAGACACTCAAGGCGGTTCAGCTTGGCGGACCTTCAGGCGTTTGTGTACCGGAACAGAATCTTGGAATTCCAATCGGTTATGAATCATTTCAGGATATCGAATCATCGATCGGGCTGGGAGGGTTAATTATCCTCGATGACGACACCTGCATGGTGAGCCTGGCAAAATACTTCATGGAATTCCTGCAAAAAGAGAGCTGCGGCAAATGCATTCCTTGTCGTGAAGGAACCCGCCGCATGCTGCAGATTCTTGAAGAGGTTACCCGCCGGCCAAAAGAGGAGAGCACACACGAAACACTTGAAAGATTCAAAGGAGTGGTTGAACTGGAGAGCCTTGCACAGGTGATCCGCGACACTTCCCTGTGCGGTTTGGGGCAAAATGCCCCCAACCCCGTACTCTCTTCGCTTAAGTGGTTCAGGGATGAATTTGAAGAACATATTTTTGACCGGAAATGTAAGGCAGGCGTTTGCCACGATCTGCGAACATTTTTTATCATGGCTGATATTTGCAACGGGTGCAACATATGTCAGAAAAAATGCCCCGAAAACGCGATCATCGGGTCTATTAAACAGCCGCACTTTATCATTGAATCGAAATGTACCGGATGCGGAATTTGCTTTGACAGCTGCAAATTCAATGCTATCTATTTCAAATAAACTGGAACATGCAATTTGATATTGAGATAAATAACCAGGCTGTATCGGCCAAACGAGGGGAAACTATCAAAAATGTCCTTGACAGGATCGGAATCCATGTGCCGACTCTATGTTATCTGAATGGTTTCTCACCAACAGGGGGATGCAGGATGTGCGTAGTGGAGGTTGACGGGATTTCTGAACTCGTACCGTCATGTTCACACCCGGTTACCGAATGGATGAAGATAAAAACACATTCTCCAAGGGTGTTAAAGGCCCGCAAGGTCCTTGTAGAACTTTTGCTTGCCAGCCACCCCGATGACTGCCTTTATTGCGAACGCAGCGGGAATTGCGGATTGCAGGACCTTGCCGGCGAGATGAATGTAAGGGAACGCAAATACCATGGGAAACGACAAAATATTCAAATTGATAAAGCATGCCAGTCGGTCGTGCGGGATCCCGCAAAATGCATTCTTTGCGGCCGTTGCATCCGGGTTTGTGATGAAGTGATCGGCGTTTCGGCCATCGATGTGGTTGGCCGGGGAAGTGAAAGCAAGATTGGTACGACTTATAACAAAGGATTAAATACCCAGACCTGCGTCAAATGCGGGCAATGCATCATGGTGTGCCCCACGGGTGCCCTCACCGAAAAGTCAGGCCTGCATGTAGTCCTGGATGCCTTGAACAACCCGGAGCTATTCCCTGTCATTGAGTTCTCCCCTACCGTTCCCGCCTCAATCGGCGAAGACTTCAACATCAAGGGAAGCAAAGACATATTGAACCTGCTGCGGGCTGCCCTGAAAAAGATCGGGTTCAGGCAGGTTTTCGATGCATCCATGGCTGCAGACCTCACAATCATGGAAGAAGCTGCCGAATTTATCGAAAGGTTTGGAAGGCATGAGCAACTTCCGCTGCTTACCTCCTGCTGCCCTTCCTGGGTAAAGTATGTTGAAGCATTCAAACCTCAATTTCTCCCCAATCTTTCAACGGCTGCTTCGCCTCAGCAGATGATGGGCCGCCTGATCAAGAACTACATAACGACTTCTGCCGGACAGAAAATTGAAAATGTTTTTGTCGTTTCGGTCATGCCTTGCACGGCAAAAAAATATGAGGCCGACCGCGATCGCATGAAAGACGGGGTGTCGAGAAATGTTGATGCGGTAATTACCACGAGGGAACTTGTCAGACTGATCAGGTTGCTGGGCATCGATTTCAGCAGCCTGGAACCTGAACCAAGCGATACCCACTATGGCATGCGAAGTTCATCCGGAAACTTATTTGGAATTTCAGGCGGCCACCTGGAAGGGTTGCTAAGGACGATCCACCAGATGATGACAGGCCAGGAAATGAGCACTTTAAAAATCAGTGAATTACGCGGATTAAAAGGCAAAAAGGAAGCCAGGATAAAACTCGGAAAGATCACCATTAATGTTGCTGCTGTAAGCGGCCTGCCAAATGCAAAAGCATTGTTGGATGACATCGAGGCAGGACGGGAAGATTTCAGCATTATCGAAGTTATGGCCTGTCCGAATGGTTGCATAAACGGGGGCGGCCAAAAACTGAATTCGGACGAGAAGAACCTGAAGGCACGGATGAAAGCGCTGTACGATGTGGATGATGAGGAAATGATCAAGGTGGCACATAAAAATCCTGTCATCATTGATTTGTACGATAAATTCCTTGCGAAACCAGGCAGCGAACGGAACATTGAATTACTTCACATTTCGAGGACAAAAAATGAGAGTTTATGAGTCATTCCTTCCACCGGCAGCTTGTATATACGATTAAGGACAGATGCAGGGTTTGTTTCACCTGTGTGCGCGAATGCCCGGTTAAAGCCATAAAAATCATCAACGGGCAGGCCGAAGTAATCAATGACAGGTGTATCGGATGTGGAAATTGTGTCAGGGTATGCAGCCAGGGTGCAAAAATTCCGCTCTGGTCGGTCGATGCTGTGAATGAACTGCTGAAATCAAAAAGCAGGATTGCCGCCTGCATCGCACCCAGTTTTCCAGCCGAGTTTGCCGAAATCCAGGATTATAAATTGCTGGTCGGAATGATCAGAAAACTTGGTTTCGACTATGTTACAGAAGTTTCATTTGGCGCCGACATCGTTGCCCGCGAGTACGAGACAATGATCAAAAGCAGTGATTATGAAGGTGATATATCTTCCGACTGCCCTGCCATCGTATATTTCATCCGCCACTACCACCCCGATATGGTTCCCTACCTCGCACCCATTGCCTCACCCATGGTTGCAATGACCAGGGTGATGAAAAAAAAGCATGGCGACGATCTGAAGGTGGTCTTTATCGGCCCGTGCTTTGCAAAAAAAGCTGAAACGACAGAGGTGGACGAAGTACTCACATTTCGTGAGTTGCGGGAGATGTTTGACATTGGCAACATCCGCCCCGAAAACACCGATCCATCCGATTTTGATCCGCCCCATAGTGGCAAAGGAGCCATATTCCCTATCAGCCATGGATTGTATTATACCGCCAACAATCATGAGGCCATCCCCGAAGAACGGGTGATCATTGCCGAGGGACAGGCCAATTATAAAGAAGCGATCAAGGAATTTGAAGAGGGATACATCCGGAAGAAACACCTCATGCTGCTATGTTGCGAAGGATGCATCATGGGTCCCGGCACCTCCCCTGCCGGAAAACGGTTTGCACGAAGCAATGCTGTTGGAGAATATGTGACGAAGAAACTTCAGAACATTGACAGGGAAGCCTGGGACCGGGATATTGCAGAATACAGCAAACTCGATTTTTCTCAAAGTTTCACTCCCGAAGACCGGCGGCTGGCTCCTCCCGGCAACGAAGAAGTTTTGCATGCGCTGCAGCTGATGGGCAAGTTCTCACCGAAAGATCACCTGAATTGTGGCGCCTGTGGCTATGATACCTGCGTTGACCATGCAAGCGCCATCGTGAACGGACTGGCCGAGACAGAGATGTGCCTGCCGTTTGCCATTGAAAAGCTGCACGATTCAATCAGCAACCTCAATGTTTCCAATGAGAAACTTGCCAGGGCCAAAGCGGCTCTAAAGCAGTCTGAAAAACTGGCCCACATGGGACAGTTGTCTGCCGGAATTGCCCATGAATTGAATAATCCGCTGGGCGTGATCACCATGTACAGCAACATCCTCATGGATGAGGCCCCCGAAGGAGACCTGGTAAGGGAAGACCTGAAACTGATTGTGGAACAGGCAGAACGATGTAAAAAAATTGTCAGCGGCCTGCTTAACTTCGCCCGGAAAAACCAGGTTAATCTTGTCGAAACAGATGTGGTCAAGTTCATGCAGCATAGCCTGAACTCAATTATCAAACCCGACAACATTTCATTTTCATTTGAATCAACTATCGCTGATCCGGTTGCTAAACTGGACATCGACCAGATGATGCAGGTGCTGACAAACCTCGAAAAGAACGCGATCGAAGCAATGCCCGACGGCGGCAACCTCCGCGTGAGTGTTGAGGGCGATGCCGATGAGGTGACTTTTATTGTGGCAGATACAGGTTCAGGCATTCATAAAGAGAATATGGATAAACTTTTTACCCCGTTTTTCACCACCAAGGAGATGGGTAAAGGCACCGGGTTGGGCCTTGCCCTGATTTACGGGATTGTCAAGATGCATAAAGGGAAAATTCATGTCGAGTCGAACACTGAACTTTCGCAGGGACCAACGGGAACTACCTTCAGGATCATAGTACCACGTGGCAGATGAATGCAGGCAATGTAAGCAATGCAGGCAATGTAAGGGAAAAGTGGAGAATATTGTAATTAGTGCTTTTTTACCATTTGCAATCAAATGACCGAATTGAAAAAAATGTAACTAATCAGTAGCTTTTGTAATCGGCAATGACATTCAAAGCAGGCAACACATTTTGTCCATTTTTTATGGCAGTGTCAATAATGGATCTCAGGATGGCAAAGTTTTCAGCAGCATTAAACACCTTGAACTGGCCGG
>JAPLDF010000033.1 GCA_026391835.1 Bacteroidota bacterium | reverse complement strand
GTAGATTCTTATTCCTTCACACATCGGACAGAATAACCGTCTGCTTTACTGCCGGTATAACGACTTATCTGAGCCGAATTATATCCCAAGGAACGATACCACGCATTGGTTGTCAAATCCTCTGATGATGACCAAAATATTGCATAGGTTGAAAAATAGTTGTAACCTCCGACACTCATTCTATAGCCACCCGGAAGGGCAGTATAGCCACTTGAATTTGTAGCCCCGGTATTTGGACTTGTCCAATGGGGCGTACCCGGTTCTTTCATTTTCCCACCTGCATTAGTGCCCCGCCAATTGATAGTAGCACAACCAACCGTTGCATCTAAGTATGTCTCCAACTGACACCACTCGGCATCAGACGGAATATGCCATCCGGTCGGGCAAATGCCTTGTCTTCCGCTAGGATTAACAATACTTGAAGTCGAATAACTCATTAATTCATCCCATTGATATAATGCCCCGTAAATATCACAATCGGCAACATCATCATTATGACAGTACTTCTCAATGATGCCATTATTGGTTTACTTCACCATTCCGTTGATTCTTGTTCCGATGTTAAGATTCTTTCCCATCCAACACTGAGAGCCAATCAAAATCGTTGGATACACTTTCCCATCGCGTGGGTCAGTGAACATCTGCTCACATCCAACAGGCACGATGGGGGCCCACGAGTTTCCATTAAAAATGTTCAATGTTTTTTCATCAGTGTTATATATGACCAATCCTTCAGCCGGAGCTTGAATTGAATTTCTTTGAGAAGTGTTCATCCGTGGTGGTAGAAACCCTTTTTGTGATGACTTTACATCCATCATTGCGGAACCGTCAGGGGCACTGCCATCAGCATTTACTGCTACCTGCGCATTAGCATAAATTGAACTAAATAGTAGGATTGACACGTAAAAGGTAAATAGAGTGAACTTTTTCATTATTGTAGGACTTTATGCAGTAAAAATATGTTTATTATTTGTGAAACAATACACAAGTTGAGCGATGATACCATTTATACCCGGATGAATAAATCCATTATCACCGGGCAAAATAATCCTAGTTACCAATGCAGTGGAAGTAGCTTGGAATCAAATCATCAATTTGCACCATCACTTATTTCTGTTCTTATCCTTTTGCAATATTGATTTTGTTCCTGCCATTAGGCATTTTCAAGCCCTGTGGCAACACCTTTGCAATGGTGGCGGCATAATACGGCGGTGTGCAATGAATCAAACCTGGCAATTCTTGGGTATCAAAAAATGGATTTTTACCCTGTTGTTGAAAACTTTCATTAAAATCCGTAGTACCTTTTGCCTTTTTTCTGATTAACCAGCAATAGACATATGAAACCACAACAGAAGAATCAAGGCAACGATTTGACCGAAACCTTTTGGGTTGACCTCTATTTCATTGGTATCATCGAACGTCAGGAGCTCGAAAAGGAATATTATCGCACGCGAAATCCCGTTTATTGGTAAAAATTGACCGGGTACGGGAGCAAATCAGGGAAGCTATGAAGGGGTTTCAGTTATTGTATAGAGTTGATTTTCTCGGCGAAGTATTTGCACACTCAATAATACTTACAAGAATTAAATGCCCCACCAAGTTGTTTTGTTCTAGTTCAACTCAAATGAATGAATGAAATAATATACATTTGTCTTTCATATGCTTAATCTCTATTTCAAATAATTTTCAAAAATTCACAGATGAAAGCTAATAACTCGTTTCGTGATGAAAAGTACTTTAGTGACAGTCCACATTTAATTCAAATAGTTTAAAACAGGTTGTATGAGACAGTTTAGTGTTTCTGAAAAAAGTATTGTTGAAAGAATTGTAGCACCATTTAACAATGTGCCACCAATTCCCTTGCCTCCCATCGTCAAGTTCGATGATTTAATTGACGACATAAGTGCTCGGCATAATGGTTTAATAACAATACCCCCCACTCACCAAGTAGTACAGACTATAAAGGTTACGACATCAGGCGATAATGCCCGAATTAATTTTATCGTGTGTCACAAAATGAGTTATGATGTTATTAATACAGTTAACTTTCTAGATTACTTGTCCAAAAATGACCTTATATATTTCATAATGGCTAATGGAATGATAATGGGTTTTTTAGCAGCACAAAATATTGGAAATGTTGTGGCAAGAGCAAATTCCGATACCAAAACTATTTCTGATGGTGCATTTGTTGAAAAAGTAAAAAGCTTTTACAATAAAGAAATTTATCCCACGCAAACCCTAATTGACTATTTTAACCAACATTATAAAACTGAGGAAGAAATCAGACATAACGAAAATTTGGACATTTCTAATAAGAGTTTAAAAGCTACTCAAGATGGATTGAAACTAAGTGATGACAGTTTGCAATTATCTTCAAAAAGCATTGAATTGTCTATAGCTGCTCTAAAAGACTCAAAGACAAATCTTCTCTATGCAAGGATTGCGCTAGTTTCGGCAATAGGTTTTAGTCTTTTTGGAATGTATAGTAATTACAAACAACTAGAATATACAAAAACAGCTTTAGAACAATCACAAACAACAATTGATAGTGTTCAATTTAAAACGGTTCAATCACAATTAAAAAGTCTTGAAAATGTCGATAAAAAGCTTGATTCTATTGTGAAATTGTTGAAACCCAAAGACAATACATTAAAGAAACCCGGAGGTATCCAGAATTTAAAATAATTCTTTGATTGCCGGTATCTTTAAACACAGATTAAATAGGAAACTGAACATTTTACTTGAAAGTTATATAAGCAATGAATGAAATAACAAAAATAATTCAAGAACTTATAAAATTCAGGGATGACAGGGATTGGGCGCAGTTCCACGACTCAAAGAACCTTGCCACGGCACTTTCCATTGAAGCCGCTGAGCTTAATGAGCTGTTCTTGTGGAAAACTGTTGAAGAATCAGAAAAGGTGAACAAGGCAAGGCTCAGTGAAGAGTTGGCGGATGTTCTGATTTATTCCTTACTGCTTGCCCACAAACGCGGTCTTAACATCAAGGATATTATCAGGGATAAGGTTCGTGCTAATGCAATAAAATATCCCGTGGACAAAGCAAAAGGAAGTATGAAGAAATACAATGAGCTCTAAGTTGTCAGATTTGTAATCAAGTTATCAACCGGTGTTTAGGGAACGCATAAGTTGAGTAATTTTGACCAATGGATGTTCTAACCAAGGAACAACGGCGAAAAAATATGCAGGCCATACGCAGCACCGGCACAAAAGCTGAATTGTTGCTGTCAAAAAGATTATGGTCGCTTGGATTTCGTTACCGAAAGAACGACAGGACTGTTTTGGGCAAACCCGATTTGACCTTTAAGCGACTTAAAATTGCAATCTTTGTTGATAGTGAGTATTTTCACGGAAGGAATTGGGATACAAACAAACATCGCATAAAAACAAACTCTGAGTTCTGGTGGAAAAAGATTGAGAGTAATATTGACCGGGATATTAAAGTAAATGATGAATTGAAAGCAAACGGTTGGTCAGTCTTACGATTTTGGGATACGCAGGTAAAATCAAACCTGACCGAATGTATTGATATAATTGAGAGGAAATTAAATGAGTGGAAAAAAGTCGATTAAATACAGTGAGATTAAGGCAAAACTTGGTATTGTTTCTAACAACAAGATGGGAGATGATGTTGCATACTTCACTCATTATCTTCAAAATACCGACACTAAGGATTCAATATACTATATTGAACAAGCAGAAAGGTTTATAGCAGAACAGTGTGATAAATTAGGACTTGATAAAGAACGTGTTGCAAAAGAGTTTACAAATGTAGATTGGAGTGAGGTTCCGTTTCCACCGGTTAAAAACCCCAAATTCACATTCATTGATTTGTTTGCCGGTATTGGGGGTATGCGCATTGCTTTCCAGAATCTTGGAGGTAAATGTGTTTACTCTAATGAATGGCAACCATATGCCAAGATAACCTATGAAGCAAATTTCGGGGAAGTTCCTTTCGGCGATATAACAAAAGTTGATGCCAACACAATTCCTAATCACCAGGTTTTACTTGCCGGATTCCCCTGCCAACCATTTTCGATTGCAGGGGTATCTAAAAAGAATGCTCTTGGCCGGGAGCACGGATTTAAGGATTTGACCCAGGGAACACTATTTTTTGACATTGTTCGAATATTAGAGGCAAAAAACACACCGGTGTTTCTACTTGAAAATGTGAAAAATCTGATTTCTCACGATAAGGGTAACACTTTTAAAATCATCAAAGGAACCTTAGAAGACCTTGGTTACACTATTTACCCAAAAGTACTTGACGGCAAGTATTTTGTACCACAACACCGGGAAAGAATTTTAATTGCGGGATTCAGAGACAAGACATTTAACCATAATGAGAAGTTTGATTTTCCTGAAATGCCTAAGCCCACTGCTATAGTTCGAGATATTATTTTGAATGAGGTAGACAAAAAATACACCTTAACTGATAAGCTTTGGAATTATCTTCAGAATTATGCCATTAAACATAAGGAAAAGGGGAATGGTTTTGGTTTTGGATTGGTTGATTTTGATGGAATTACGCGAACTATATCGGCCCGTTACTATAAAGACGGTTCTGAAGCATTAATACCACAGAAGGGAAAAAACCCAAGACGTCTGACACCAAGAGAGTGTGCCAATTTGCAGGGCTTTCCGCCTGAATTTATTATTCCGGTGTCAGACAATCAAGGTTACCGGCAATTTGGAAATTCTGTTGTCAGGCCATTAATCCAGGCTGTGGGAGAAAAACTTGTAAAGTCCTTATTATCCGCAAATGAACCTCCAAAATCTAAGAAATCTGTTCGCTGACAAGGGGTGCCCTAAAATTTATGTTAAGGTTCTTTCAGCAAATGATAATTCTAAAAACCAAATATACTTTGGGGGCAGCTTTGAAATACTAAATATATTACCAATTTCGGATATCCGAAATGAATCAGCAGGAGAGTGGAAAAAGGAAAGATTTAAGGCTACTATTAATTTTTCCTGGATGGATGATGATGGAGTTGTTTATCCGGCACCTCAATCGCAGTTAATTTTATATCCCAAGTATCCGGAAGTCAGGTTTTCAGGCTTTTTACAAAATTGCGAAAAGCCGCCTTCAGATTTAATGACGCAGAGACTTCCTGACAGAATATTGTTTTTCGGCGTTGCAGATGGCGGAAAGGTAATAGGCTATGTTACGGCCCCTGAATCTGAAATAGCTAATGAATATAATGCATTGGGTACCGAAGGACGTTATGGTCATATCAAACCTGATTCATACGAAAGCACTACAAATTTGCCCTTTTTGACTGAACCAGATTCCCAAATTGCTGCTGAACCCAACTTTACAAAATCATATAAGGAACCTGGTGTTTTCAAAGTAATTAACTTACCCAAGTCCGAGAACAACAGACAAAAGCTATTGTCTGAACTATTACGAATATATGAGTTGGGTTGGATAAGAAGCAAACGGCTGAATAAAACCGGGAACATTGTATCCTGTGAATCACCAAACTGCGGTGGTTATACGTTAGAAGCTGAGTTTGGTATTACACCAAATGGCTATGCAGAACCGGATTACCTAGGTTGGGAAATAAAACAGTATAATGTTTCAAATTTCACGAAAGCTCATTCAGCAGTGATTACCTTGATGACTCCTGAACCAACGGACGGGTATTATAAAACAGAAGGAGCTGAAGCTTTTATAAAGAGATATGGTTATCTTGACCGTACTGGTCGTGAAAACAGAATGAATTTTGGTGGGATTCATACAGTAGGTAACCGGCACCATTTGACCAACTTGAAAATTGTTTTACAGGGTTTTGATTCCATAACAGGTAAAATCAGAAGAACCGATGGGAAAATTGCTTTGATTGACAACAATGACATCGAAGCCGCTTCTTGGAGTTTTTCGTCACTGTTGCGTCATTGGAACCGTAAACATAATCAGGCTTGTTATGTTCCATCACTTGTAGATTCAGTGGCAGAGAGAAGGTACCGGTATGGAAGTAAAATAATCCTTGGTATAGGAACCGATTTTCAATTCTTCTTGAAGCAGATGTCTATAGGGAATATTTATTATGATCCTGGTATTAAAATGGAAAATCTTAGCACGACACCTAAAATAAAAAAGCGAAGCCAATTCCGTATTAAGTCGCAAAACCTGCCTAACCTGTATAAATCAAATGAAATTGTTGATATTGAGTTAGCATCTTGATTCGTCAGTTCGAATAACTTAATTAGCAGGTTTTGTTTTTCGGATTTCATTTCAGTTTTCAGGAAGTATATCCATTGCCAATTCAGACGTCACTACAAAGAGAATGAAGATTTTATCAACTGAATCGCTTCACAATATTTTTAGTCTTTTGGGAATGGGGAAATCGCTTTAAGAAATCAAACCGCATATTTTACACTTATGGCAGTTCTGCAACAAGGCAAATCAAAATACCCATTTTGGGGTGCTTCAGTCAACCTTATCACCGGCCTTGATCCTTTAGGGCTTCAAACAACCTCCGAAGCAACCTATGCTGCAATGTTGCCAGGCATTTCGAATTTGACCAACAGGATAAGATATTATGGTTTTTATTGTTGGTTGTTGGATTTCTATTTCAAGAAAGAGAAGAAAGGCAATTCCACTGAGCAGAACCGGTTTATCCGCAGGGCGGAATTGATGATTGCTTTAATAATGCAAGTAGAGCGAAATTCTGTTTTACAAATTACCGGAAGCAATTTTGCCGCAGACCTGATTACCAATGTTAAAGACTCCTATTTTAGTTTGGAAGATGGTGCAGACCTGGATGGAAAAGGAGAACAAGTTTATTGGAAATACCCATCAGGAGCATTTGGACAATATTACCTTGGGGCTATGCAGATTCTTTCCATTGTTGTTTCAGCGAAAAATGAGGACAATGATATAATTTACAATGTCAGCCTGCCACATCCAAGGCAAAAGGTCTCGGGACAGCTTTTGGCTGAAGCATTTGATAAATCTTTGACAACTGAAATAAAGACCTTGTTCTATGATAAGATAAAGACCGGCAAACTTTACAAATCTGAAATTCCTGAATTGATTAAGTATTTTGCCATTGATACCATTGATGCAGAACAAGATGAATGGGAACTATACCGGCAAATGCTGATGGATAAGGACGAACCAAGTCAGGAAGTGGAAGAACTTTTCACTTTTCACAGAAGAAATACCATCAATGCATTGCTTACCAATGCCACTCAGAATAAGGACGAATACAATTGGTACCAATATCTCCGGGAATGCTATAGCAGTAAACTAGGAACAGATTCTAATCCTGAAACCGAAACCAATATTGGCTGGTATTGCTACCTTTTGAATGAATATTGGCAATATGCCTGTGGAACTATCTTTTGGGCAGTTTTACAACACCTTTATTCATTTCAGCAGGATAAGTACCTGCCAACCTTTGTAAATAGCTTTGCGAGCAGTATTACGGAGGAAATATGCAGGGAGTTGGAGAACACGATTGAACAATCAACTTTGGTTTCTGATGTTGTATCCCTGATTTCAGACACACCGGATGAAGAAACAAGAAAAAAGGCAATACGTACTTCAGCATCAAGTAATCCGGTTATTGCAGCAAAGGATGGATTAATTCTTTTGTTCCAACTCTTTAAAAATAACAGGCAAGAACTTCATCCTCTGAAAGAATATATGAGCAGAAAGCAAACAATCAGGGATGGGAATATGGTTGATGGCCTATTGAATATACATTTTGCTGAGGGGGAATCGCTTGCAAAATTCGTTGAGCAGTTCATCCTGCGTAAAATCATTTACAGGCATCAAATGGTCGCCCTCAGGAAAATGGGAGCAGGTTCACAAGCAACTTTCAAATTTTTCATTGAAGAGCAATACATTCGTTTTATAGATACTTTTCCACCAAGGAATACCTCCCCAAGATTAAATGCTCTAAAGAATATTATGTTTGATTTACAGGTAATTACCGATAAGGGCAACATAACTTCCTTACACACGAAATTGCTAACCGACTGATGGGACTTGAACGCGATAATATTCTGACCTTAATCGGAAGTCGCAGGTATCATTCCTGCATCCTGACCACCTTCAGTTTCGATTTTTTTTTCTTTGAAATGAAGACAATGAAATGGCTGCGATCCTGTGGTGTCAGAAATGTCAATGTTTTTATTGACGGCCACTATTATTCAGAACTAATGGAACAGATGACCGGCGAAGAAATGAAGATTACGCCGGGCTATTCACTTTATCCCATTTTTCAAAAATCAATTTTCCACCCAAAACTTTGGATTTTATTTGGAGCCAAAGAGGGTTTGTTGATTGTTGGTTCGGGAAATCTGACCAATTCAGGTAACGGAAGTAACGATGAAATTTGGGGGGCCTTCCATTTTGATATTCGTTCGACTGATAACGCACCAATATTATCAGCTGCCTGGTCTTATATTTCCCTGATTTCGTCAAACGTTAAGGGGCAGATGAAGGACAAGACCACACGATGGATTCTTGACTATTCAAAATGGATTTATGAGCTGCCTGCTACCGCACCTTTTCAGTTCATCAATACCTCCCGCCACGAGCAGGTGGCATTCCTATATAATTCTGAAACATCTTCCATTTGGGAAGAACTTTCAAAGCATATTGGTAACGAGACAATTGTTGAAATTACTGCCATTTCACCTTTTTACGATAAAGTCGGGCAGGCCTTGATGCAGTTAAAATCGATGTTTCCATCTGCAAGCATTAATGTTGTATTGGATGAATCCGGCTTGCTGCCTTCAGCAATTCCATATACGGACGGATTCAAATTCTACAATTGGTATGATGCAGGTGTGAGCAGAAAGCAATTCTCAGGAGCAGAGACAGGCAAATCAAAACTTCACGCAAAAATAATTCACTTTAAAGCAGTTGGCGGGCAGGAATACTGTCTGTTTGGAAGTGCCAATGTGACGCCGGAAGGATTAGGCCTTGCCGGCAGGTCATATTCCAACACCGAAGTGTCATTGTTGGTCAAATCCGATAAAGATGGTATGCTTAGTGAGTTGGGACTCAACTTAACTTCCGATAACCTAAAAGCGCTTTCGGACTTCATAATTACCCCTTCTTCGCCAATTCAACAGACCATAATTAGAAATAATCAGTTCAAGATACAACTGCTTTCCGTGGAAAGGATATACAATGACATTACCATACTCTCCACCGGTAAAACCTCTGAGCCATTCACAGTTGCATTCTTTGACAAACTCAACCGACAGTTGCATAAGGAGTTGATTCAGGAATACTTGGAGGAACTAAAAGTAAAGGTGCCCAAGGAATTTACAAGCATTCATTATGTTCAACTTATTGATGATTCAAACAAGGCGATATCAAATAAGCTTCTTGTAACGGATTATCTGTTGGTGGCTAAAACTCACCCCGATCCAAAAACTGAGGAAATTGAAGGAATATTCAATGACATCCAAGGTGGTGAATTGAGCAAGGTTGTGGATTTACTCCATTATGCATTGGTTGATGATAGAGAACAGGAGGAAAACGCAAGCATCCTGAACAATAGCAGGGCCACAGAAATTCGGCCTGAAAAGAACATACCGAATACCATTAATGACCTTTCAAGTTATAAACCAATCGACAGATTCAATACCGAAAAGAATCTTTTAACATTGTCGACTTCCCTGCGCGTCCTCGATATGTTAAAATATGTTCGGGCCAAGTCGCTTTCAGCAAATAATGAGCAGGACATCAGAAATGACGAACAGGAGGAAAACCTAGGAAATATCAGCGGTAACGACGAGAACGAGGTAAAACTGAAGCGCAGTTTGACTCTTGCATTACTTACCTTCGAAAGAAGAAAACTGATAAGTTATTTTGACAATCGGCATAATCATCATAAAAAGATTCTCCAAAGTGTTCCTTTGATGGGGTCTTACAAGCCAAGCATATCGGATTTGAGCAGATACCTGATTGGCCTTGAGCTGATTTTTGAATATGGGGGTAAAACTGAAAAATATGACAATCAAGGGCATCAGTGTTTCTTCAACTATTTGCCATTCACGAATAAATACACCAATGACAATGTCAAAGGCTGTTGTTTTAACCTGGTGGGCCTCTTCCTTATGTTATCAAAATCAGGGTTCAAGGATTATGAATTTGATTACACAAAAAGAAAGATGGCTGAACTAAAAGAAGATGCACTTGTGAGTACGATTATTTGCTTGGTGAACAATCGGTGGAATGAGAAGGAATTGAATTATTTCTATACGATGCTGCTGAACTCTCTGCACTGTTTTGGGTGGAAAGCCATTGAACCGTTTGACTTTAATATCAATAGGATTAAGGAGAAGATAAACAACAGCGTTTCTGAATTGAAGCATAGGTCAAGCGGACTTGATGAAAATTTGGAACGATTTTTCAACAGAGCATTGCCGGTATTCAGGGAGGTCATTCAAAAAATCACGAACAAAGAATTTAACGTGGAAGCTATAAAGGGACAGTTTCTATACAAATCTCCTTTTGGATTCTGCTACGTTGATTCTGTTAACAAGCCCAATGAATTTATCTTAGTCCGCCCCGGCTTTATTTGGGACAACGACAAAGAAGAATATATTAGACATAGCACCGACGAAATTTATACTCCTATAAAACTAAGCTCTTTCATAAGCATTGACCTATAAAAATTGTCTGTTAACAGTTTCTGTCATCATACACCAAAACAAACTGATTATCCTGCAAGGTATCATCAATTTGGTACCGCAAGGAACACCCGGTTTCATCACCTTCGCCCAATTCAAACTCAGGTTCATTAACAATGGGCACATCCGGCGCATCATTTTGTCTTTCATCCTCAATTTCACCCATTGCAACTGAAATCAGGCCTTGTGTTCGAGTATTGGTCAACAGGATGGCCGGGAACATCCTGTTACACTCAAAAAAATCCCAAATACACTCGTCGATGATTTCACTGCTCTTAGAGAAATCATCGATGTAATACTGCTTGGATGGCTTTCCCGGCACCGGGTTGTTCTGATAATCATTAATCTTGCAGGTCAGGTAGTCCAAGTCAATGTTTTCAATGGGGCCGAATCTTGACACATTATTGCCACCGGCTATAAAGCCGGACAATCCATCCCAAAGGTCACGGAAACTCTTGATTATCAATTTTTGGTTTTTTGAAATGACGTCAATGTTGGTGTCATTGGCCAGTATCACTTGCATTTCGGATTGAGCGCAGGGATTCCAATAAGAATCAGGTAGAATACCGTGCTCTGAAATGACACCGCGAATGATATCAACCAGGGAAAGGTATTCGTTCCACAACTGAATTATAGTCTTATCCATATTAGATCGTTCGTTAATAACCTGTTCTTCAGCTTCCTGACAGACTAACAATCATACCACCTGAAGCTTGACAGGACAGGCGGTCTTTTATACTGAATGGGATACAGGGCCGTGATTTCATACCCCATCCTGGGCAGCCATATGAGGTCAGCACTGTCCGGATATTGAAAAAGCAGCTCCTTAGTATCATCCCATACAAATATTATCAAAGGGATTATCATCCCCTTTTCCATTAAACAATCAAAATCAGCACCGGTTGAAGCAACATACAGGTGCACAACAATATCATCAAGGAAATGGATCCGTACCCGCGTCCATTCCTCCAACCCTCCAAGGTCAATTTCTGACTGAGGCACTCGTCACCCGGTTGATTAGGTTAACAAAGAACCTGGCCTCCTGGCTCAAGGCAAAATATTCAATGGGGCAACAACCTCTGATGTACTTGTCCACGTCAAGGACAATGATTTTGCCGACATATTTGTAGTTCTGCGAAAAGGGTCGGCCGTTGAACAGAAACAGGTCACCCGAATCCGTAATTAAGCGGAACCGGTAAGGTGCCATTGAAAATCCCCGGTCGTAAATCTGAAGGTTCTTCATTTGAATTTGTTATTCTCAAGTCGTACATTGTATTTCATTATGTATTAGGGTTAACAACCTCCTGCCTGAATCCTGACAGGTGGTTCAACCGGTCACCCCATTGTGCTTTATTAGTGGTTTACGTTTGCCTTTGGAATCAAAAGCTTTGCAATGTCTGATAACAAGTGCAATTGCCTGGATGCAATCCTCCTTGGTGATTTCATCATATTTCTTGTTGGCCTTGATGTGGCTGTAGATTTGCTCGGGAAAAAGGCTATATGGCAGGTTGGTATTGCTGTCTGCATCCTCAATGGCAAAGCCAATTCCGATGGTGCTGAACTTAGGAAACCCGATAATTGCCTGATCCTTGAATAATTTAACGCGGAACAGCCAATAATCCTTTCCAACCGATGGGGTGAACATAACCACGTTTTTACCAAAGCTGAATGTATCGTCGGCGGGTTGAAAGTTGGTGTTAAATTCTACTTTTTTCATTGTATGTTGATTATGAATGTCAAAGAACTTGTTCCTTTTCAACCGAATCAAAGGTTTCCTCAAGCCACTCAATGGTTTCAACATCCCCTTCATAAACCCGGGCCCAAAACTGATTGCAGTTCAAAAAGGTTCCCTTGGTTGCCGGCTTCAACATATTTCTTGATGGTACGCCATTACCGTAATAATCAACCTTTGGCTCAAGTGGAAGCATACAGACCCCGGATTCAAGGCAGGACATTGCGAATCTGCCGGTCGAACCTTCCCTTCTCCAACAACTTCCATCATTTATCATTTCTTGCATTTGCTTCACGTTGTAGGTTTTTTGAAGCTTTGCAATCTGTAGAAAGGTTAACTGTTTCATAACGATTTCGGTTATTGGTTTTCAAGGGAGTTTTTGATTCTGACAACTTTCAGGAACAAATTCTTGTATTCCCTATATTCTGAGAGTGGTTTTGAATTTGCCGGATTGGACACCATTTCGGCAATCCAGAATGTCAGGGCTTCGGTGATTTTCTGCAAATCTGCCTTGGTTAGGGTTTCAGTTTTCATTTGGTTAGATTTTTCCGTTTTCAATTTCCCGTGAAAGATTTTCAATCAGGATTTCATCCGTTTTGCCCGAAATGAAAACCTTGTTCAATTCATAGTCCCTGAAGGTTTTACATTTATAGGGCCTGATTTTAGCCATTGTCCATACAATCATATACCTGAAACTTTCCATTGTGGGATTGTCGTGGTACATCACGCTTGAAACATAAAAATGCCTTGTTCCGGAATTCAGAATCAGTGCTTTATTTGGGTTGCGGAATTTGGTGGCCTGAAACTTTAAGGTGCCGAAGAAACTTTTATCTGCAATGTCCTTCTGCTGAGAATCACTGAATGTAAATTCTCTAAGAAGGTTTTTCAATTGGGTTTCAAGATTATTCATCGCTATGGTTTTCAAATTCTATCCTTTACAAACTCCTTGGCTTCTTTTGTCAATGCATCAAAGCTTATCTTTCTGCCGAGGTGCTTTGTGGCTTTGCTCTGCCATTGGCTTATGTTCCCGCAAAACTGACCAAAACCCAATGGGTTGAAAGGATTTTCATCAAATCCAAAGACTTCACCCCAATTATTAATAAGGGTGAAGCGGTCAACGGTTTTTCCACCGTTGTCGAATATCCTGAACTTTCTCATTTTATTGCAGTTTGGTGGGATTTACGTTTTTGTTTCGGACAAAGTCTGATAACCAATTTTTGGCCCTTCATTTCAAGACATTTAGCCTGTTCTTTTGCTTCGTTGACCGACCGCCAATTGCAGGGCTTTGTCATATTGGCACCGTTGCCGTTTTCTCCTTCCAATCTTAGAGTATATTTCATTTTGATGTAGATTATAGTTCACCTTCATCGGCGAAGGAAAAGAAAGATTCAGAAGTAATAATTAAATGGTCTAATACGTTGATTTCGAGCATTGTTCCGGCATCGCATAATTTCTTAGTTATTTTACGATCATTATCGCTCGGTGTTGTTGAGCCACTCGGATGGTTGTGCGATAAAATTATGGACGAACATCCTGACAACAAAGCTGTTGCAAATATTCTTTTCGGATCGACCACCGTTCCAGACACACCCCCTTCACTTATCAAACTGATTCCAAGCACTTTATTTGCCCGGTTTAGCATAATAATTTTAAAGGATTCATATATATCGATTGTCCCGCCGTCCCAAGTTTGAAGCAACAAATCATAGGCATCACTTGACTTACAAATCTTCGGCCTTGCACTTGGTTTAATTTTGTTGTTGTAGTTAACAGAAATTTCTGTAACTTGGTTCAGAATTTGTCCTTGGGTATTTGCTCCGGAATTGTTCATAATTAACTGTTATTATGTACGTTGATAAGACAAATATACGAAATTCCGACGAGACTGCCAAATATATTGTGAACTATTATTACAATATATTGTAATATAATTTCTTAAATACTATGTTATTCTTTCACAATAAGGAAGGATTGAACCGCATCAAAGCGGTCATTAAAAGTCAAGGCCGAAATGAAAAATGGGTGGCTGAGCAACTTGGTATATCGCCCACAAGTTTGTCAAACTATTGTACATTCCTCCGAGAGCCCCCATTGGACTTATTATTCAAATTGGCAGCCCTGCTTGAGGTACCGGTAACAGACCTTATAAACCTGGACGCCAAAATTCCGCCGGAATCATTGAAAAAGAAACCGGGGAAGGGGAAGGACAGTGAGAAAACGGACGGTGAGTAAACTCTAAACCCATCAGGGTTATCACTGCTGATGGGATTTTCCAAAGTTGACCCTTTTGAAAGGCAAGCACCGAGCGGGATGCAGGTAATTGGAATCGGGCAACAAATTTAGGTCGAGATGTTTATCTGCTTTTTGGAAATGCTGATGGCGAAAATACCTTGGTACCTTAACACCGAGAAACATTATATATTTTTTAAAGTTTGAAAAGGTATTTACGATTTAAAATTCAGTCAGTTACCCCCGGCGGCCCCCCGGCCTCCCAGGTATCCCCTCCCGTATAAGACTGTATATCAGTGGTATAGTGGCCAAGTGCCTGTATATTCATTTATTGAAAATTGGGCCGGGGAAAAAATCTATAATTTTGGATTGAAGGGGCATTTCCAAAAAAAATATTTTTTAAAAATTTGGACTATCGGTGGCGACCAGGATACATCGAGGATAAATTAAGCGGGGCGTTGAAGAATTGGGAGGGGGTAAACGGAAGGTGATGACAAAATTTAAAATGTTTTCAACGAAATCACAACCCGAAATAGACCCCTCAAATGTATTAAATTTTGTATTAAATAAAAAAGGGCTTCAGCGAGATGCCCTGAAACCCTTGAGAGCCTCTCAGGGGACTTGAACCCCCGACCTACTAATTACGAATCAGTTGCTCTACCAACTGAGCTAAAGAGGCGTATGCTCGTAAGGGCGGGTTTGAACCCGCCCTTACGATACTGTCGGGATGAGAAGACTCGAACTTCCGACCCCCACGTCCCGAACGTGGTGCGCTAGCCAACTGCGCTACATCCCGATATTGAGGATGCAAAAATACAACTTTTTATAAGAATGCCAAACACAATCGATACGTTGTTTTTCCGCCCAAATATCTGCCCTGTATATTTGGCTTTCGTTCACTGCGACGGAAAGGTCATTTTTTTTCTTTACTTTTGTACGTGTTTATGACAACTATTATGTTACTGTCTCCCCGATTGATTCCCACAAGGATTTCCCTGTAATCACTCCTATGAAAAAATCATTAAACGGCTTACCGGTTTTTATGCTTCTGCTTGCCATCGCCCTGCCTGCCTGCCAGGGTGAAAACGACGCAAAAAATCAGCAAAACAACAAAAAGAATGCAACCCAGGTGATTGAAGGATATATTGTCAGACCAAGCTTGCTCGAACAATCGATCACCGTTTCCGGTACAATCAAATCCTTTGAAGAGACTGTCCTGATGACCGATATTTCAGGGCGGGTCGTCATGCTCAATCTTCCTGAAGGTAAATTTGTAAAAAAAGGCACCGTCCTGGTAAAACTTTTTGATGCAGATCTGCAGGCAAGCTTGCGAAAACTACAGACACAACTGGAGATCGCCCGCCAGACAAAGAAACGGCAAGCCGAACTTCTCGCCGTGAGTGGCATCAGCGAACTTGAATATGACCAGACAACACTCCAGGTAAATTCGTTCAGCGACGACATAGAAGTTTTAAAAGCGCAGATCAGCAAGACCGAAGTGACTGCACCGTACGACGGGGTGATCGGGTTAAGGAATATCAGCCTGGGAGCGCAGGTTACCCCCGGAACACCCCTTACCACCATCCGCGAGACCAACCAGTTAAAACTCGACTTCAGTGTTCCCGAAAAATACAGCAGCGAGATCTCCGAAGGGAAGACCGTAAGGTTTATGGTCCAGGGAACCGATACCTCGTTCCCGGCGCGCATCATCGCAGCAGAAGGCGGGGTTGAGGCGACCACGCGCAACCTGAGGGTCCGCGCCATCGTCGACAGCCACGATCCTGGCCTGAGACCCGGGACCTATGCCTCTGTTGATGTTCCGCTTACTGTCAACCCGAAAGCGCTGATGATCCCCACCCAATCCGTGATCCCCCAGGAACGCAACAAGAAGGTGATCGTAGCCAGGAATGGGAAAGCAGCCTTCGTGACCATCGAAACCGGAACCCGCCGGTTGAAAGATGTCGAAGTTGTATCGGGGCTTAATCCCGGCGATACGGTTGTTACCACGGGGGTACTTTTCATCCGGCCCGACGCTGCACTGAAATTTTCTAAAATCCACTGATCCCGACAGGAACATTTGCAAACACTGGCCCAATGTCAATATCCGATTTTGCTTTAAAACGCCCCGTTGCATCCATCGTGATGAGCCTCATCATTGTCCTGTTCGGGGTAGTGGGCTATACCTTCCTTGGAGTCCGGCTCTATCCTGCAATCGATCCACCCACGATCAATGTCCAGACAAATTATACCGGGGCAAATCCCGACATCATTGAGTCACAGATCACCGAGCCCCTGGAAAAGGCAATAAACGGGATTGAAGGCATCAAATCGATCTCCTCATCATCGTCGACCGGCGGCAGCACGATCGTTGTAGAATTCAATGTGGGGGCCGACCTTGAAAAAGCAGCCAATGATGTCAGGGATAAAACATCGCAGGCGACAAGGAGCCTGCCGCAGGATATTGATGCTCCACCGGTGGTGAGCAAGGCCGACGCCAATTCCGATCCGATCATCACGGTTGCCGTTCAGAGCACCACCATGAATGCCCTTGAACTCAGCGATTATGCCGAAAATGTCCTACAGGAGAAGCTGCAGACGATCCCCGGGGTCAGCTCCGTGGGGCTTTACGGGCAGAAGCGCCCGGCCATGCGCCTCTGGCTGAAACCGGACCAGATGGCTGCCTACAACCTCACTGCAGCCGATGTCAGCCAGGCCCTTGAAAAAGAGAACGTGGAACTCCCGAGCGGAAAGGTCCGCGGAAAAAACACCGAGCTGATCATTAAAACCTTTGGCAGGCTGGTTACCGAAGAAGACTTCAACAACATCATCATCAGGCAAACCAACGACCAGATAATCCGACTGAGCGATATCGGGGAAGCCGTACTTGGACCTGAAAATGAGGAGACACAGGTTAAACTGAACGGGGTGGAAGGGATCAGCCTGGCACTCATCCCGCTGCCCGGCGCCAACCACATTGAAATCGCCGACGAATTTTACAAACGGTTCAACCAGATCAGCAAGGATATGCCTGCGGGCATGAAACTTGATATTGGCTACGATAAAACCAAGTTCGTCAGGCAGTCGGTGAAAGATGTCGGGGAAACATTGTTTATTGCCATTTCCCTGGTGGTACTAATCGTCTTCCTCTTTTTCCGCAACTGGGTCATTGCCCTTCGCCCGCTGATCGACATTCCCGTATCGCTGATTGGCTCCTTTTTCATCATGTACATTTTCGGGTTCTCGGTGAATGTACTGACAATGCTGGCCATTGTCCTGGCAACAGGGCTGGTGGTAGACGACGGCATTGTTGTCACGGAGAATATCTTCAAGAAAATAGAACTCGGCATGGATAAATGGAAAGCCGCATTTTCAGGCACCCGTGAAATCCTTTTTGCAGTTATCTCAACATCGCTCACCCTGTCCATCGTATTTATCCCGGTCATTTTCCTCAGCGGATTTACCGGGAGGCTTTTCCGTGAATTCGGGATTGTCGTTGCCGGGTCGGTCCTGATCTCGGCTTTCGTCTCTTTGACACTAACCCCGGTCCTCAATGTCAAAATGGGCGGCAGCCTTGCCCGTCATTCAAAGTTCTACAATGCTTCCGAACCTTTTTTTGCAGGCCTTGACAATGGTTACAGGAAAGCGCTCGCTTTTTTTATCAGCCGGAAATACCTCTCTTTCATTATCCTGGGAATCTGCCTCGCCCTGGTCCTGTTCCTGGGGGCAACCCTGAAATCGGAACTGGCGCCACTTGAAGATCACAGCATCCTCAGGACCAGTGTAACCGCTCCCGAGGGAACTGATTTTGACTACATGCAGAACCTGATGGACCGGATCGCCCAGCGGGTGATGGACAGCATTCCCGAGGGCCGGCTGGTCTTTGCAAGAACTGCCGTGGGTGGCGGGGCTACCAGCACCAATACGGGCGGGCTGAACATTTTCCTCACTGAACCCAATGAACGGAAAGCCACCCAGCAGCAGATCTATGACCGGCTCACCAAACTCTATAAAAAATTCCCTGAAGCACGCATCATTCCCAACCAGGAGCAGACGATCTCGACCTCCCTGGCGGGTGGTTCACAACTTCCTGTTCAATATGTACTTCAAAACCTCGATTTTGAAAAACTTCAGAAATTCCTTCCCAGGTTTATCGAAGAAGCAAGAAAAGACAGTGTTTTCGGGAATGTTGACGTCAACCTCAAATTCAACAAGCCTGAGCTGAACCTTACCGTCGACCGTATCAAAGCAACCGACCTTGGGGTCAATGTGCTGGATATCTCCAACACGCTGCAGTTTGCCATGAGCGGCAGGCGGTATGACTATTTCCTCAGGAACGGGAAACAATATTTCGTGATCGGGCAGGTGGAACGGCCCGCACGCAGCGAACCGTCAAATATTGCCTCACTGTATGTCAGGAACAATGCCGGCACCCTGATCCAGCTGGATAACCTGATCACCATGCAGGAAAACAGCAGCCCACCAACGCTGTATCATTTCAACCGGTTCAAATCCGCCACTGTTTCGGCTTCACTGGCCAGCGGACATACCCTTGGCGAAGGAATTACCGAAATGCAGAAGATCTCAAAAAAAGTGCTGGACGAATCGTTTCAGACAGCCCTGCTGGGGCCGTCGCGCGATTTTGCCGAAAGCAGCTCCAACACTTCGTTTGCCCTAGTCCTGGCGCTGGTGCTTATTTACCTGATCCTTGCGGCACAGTTCGAGAGTTTCCGCGATCCTTTCATCATCATGCTCACCGTGCCGCTTGCCATTGCAGGGGCACTGCTCAGTCTCTGGATCACGGGAAACACCCTGAACATTTTTTCAGAGATCGGTATCATCATGCTCATCGGGCTGGTTACTAAAAACGGAATCCTTATTGTCGAATTCGCCAACCAGAAAAGAAAGGCCGGGCTGGCGAAAGGTGAAGCTGCCTTTGAAGCCGCAGCCGCACGTCTGCGCCCGATCCTGATGACTTCACTCGCCACTGTTTTCGGGGCAATGCCCATCGCACTGGCACTCGGGGCCGGGGCGTCAAGCCGTGTGCCGCTTGGCGTGGTGATCGTGGGCGGGTTGTTGTTTGCCCTGATTCTTACATTGTTTGTGATCCCGACCATGTACACCATCATGGCGGGCAACAAAGCACGCGAAGAGATCATCGACCCGACAGAAAATGAAAAATGATACGACAACAATGAAAATACGCAATCTCATCGCTTTTATTTGCATCCTTTGCAGCATTTCAGGGTTCAGCCAGGCTGTGCTTACCGTGAATGACGCACTGGAGATCGCAATGAAGCAGAATTACGACATCCTCCTCTCCCGGACATCCGCCGATATCAGCTCAGCCAACAACACCGCCGGAAATGCAGGGATGCTGCCAAATGTCTACCTGAATGCATCGGATAATTTTGCCCACAACAATGTCGCAACCGACCTGTCAACCGGCAACAAGATCACTTCCGATGATGCCCATTCAAACTCCTTTTCCGCGGCCCTTGCCCTCTCCTGGACCGTGTTTGACGGAGGAAAGATGTTCGTCACCCGGAAAAAGCTGCAGGAGATAAACAACCTCGGGGAGATTCAGTTCAAGGACAGGGTGACCCAGACGTTTTACAATGTGATCCTCTCCTATTACGAGGTGGTCAGGCAAAAACAGCAGCTCGCCTCCCTGAACGAGGTGATTCGGTACAACAAGGAACGCGTCAAGATCCTGCAGGCCAGTTTTAATGCAGGACTCGTTCCAAAGACAGATCTTCTCCAATCGCAGGTGGACCTGAATGTGTTTCTCGAAAATGCCATTATCCAGGAGACGGTAATCCTTGACTCAAAAAGAACACTCAACCAGTGGCTCTCCCGCGATGCAGAGACCTCATTCGAAGTCGTCGATTCGATCGATCTTTCATATGCTCCTGATATAAAAGACCTTAACAAAAAACTATTTACACAAAACACCCAGGTGCTTGGCTACCAGAAACAGGTAGATGTAAGCAAACTCGTGATCCATGAACTTTCAGCCCAGCGACTGCCATGGCTTTCACTTTCAGCCGGTTACAATTTCCTGCTCAGCGACAATTCAGCAGGTACTGTGACCAGGAACAGAACCACCGGCCCGCAGATCGGAGGCTCTTTCAACCTTCCTATTTTCTACGGGGGGAATATAAACCGCCAGGTCAGGGTTGCCCGTTTGCAGCAACAGTCGGCCGTTTACAACCTGGAGAACATGAAAACAGTTGTAAATACCCAATTGCAAAACGCCTTCTCCAATTATGAACACGCCATGCAACTCCTTTCACTGGAAAAAAGCAATACCCTGCTGGCCCGGGAAAATCTCAATATCTCCATGGACCGTCTTCGGCTGGGACAAACCACCGCTCTTGAAGTTAGGCAGGCAGAAGAAAGCTATATTCAATCCCTTACCCGCTATATACAATTTGCCTTTACAGCCAAGGTTGCCGAAACCAAGCTTAAACAACTAGTCGCAACCCTATAGATTTAACAAACAGGAAGAGATGCTTGCTTTTCGACGGCAGGGTTCGTACATTTGTGTATCATCCATAAATGAAAGGAGAAGAGATGGAAAACCTTTTGCTTGACTACATGGAACGTGCCTTTTCAGAAAGACACATTGGGAACCAGCCCGGCCCGCGGCCAGTCGTGACAATTTCAAGGGAGTATGGCTGCCCCTCAAAACTGCTTGCGCAACTCCTCACAAATGAACTGAACAGGCGAAGTGGCAGCCCGCTCCCCGGGAAATGGAGATTCATCAACAAAGAGGTTGTGGAGGCAACGGCCAGGCGCCTGGAGATGAATCCCACGGAGGTAAATTACCTTATAAGCTCAGGAGGCAAAGGGTTGATCGAAGATGTCCTGGCCTCTTTTTCCCCAACCTATGTGAGCAGTATCCGCATGCGAAAAACCGTAACCGCTGTAGTGCGGTCGATTGCCGACCAGGGATACGTTGTCATCGTTGGCAGGGGAGGCGTTGGCATTCTCCAGAATTTCCCGAACACGATACACATCCGGTTGCAGGCTCCCAGGGAGTGGCGTATCGGGACAATCGGCCAATCGAAGAACCTGGGCCGGGCAGAATCATCCAAAATGGTTGATGAACTGGATAAAAAACGCGTTGCATTCATTGAGATGATGACCGGGAATAAATTTCATCCGTATCTCTTTGATCTTACATTTAACTGCAGTTCCCTGTCAAACGGGGAAATTGCCGGCACCATCATGGGGCTCATGGAAACAAAAAATATAATCTGATGAAGAAAACAACCAAACTTGTACTGCTTATTGCCCTGTTACTTACTTCGACAATCCCGGGAAAATCACAGCAAAATTTTACAAGCAGGCAGAAAGCCGCTCAATGTGAAAAAATCAAAACAGCCTGCCGGCATGCCTGGAATGGCTATAAAAAATATGCCTCAGGGTATGATGCCCTGAACCCGATCAGCAAAACGGGGCACAACTGGTATGGTGTGTCGTTCCAGATGACCCCGCTGGATGCGTATGATACCTTTTTCCTGCTCGGGTTAAAGGAAGAGGCAAAGGAGGCAAAACAGATGGTGGTTTCAAGGCTGAATTTCGATGTTGACCAGGAGGTCCAGCTGTTTGAAATCAACATCCGGCTGATGGGCGGATTGTTGTCGTCCTTTGAATTGTCAAAGGACAAGCGATTACTGGCTTTAGCCAGGGATCTTGGTGCCAGGCTGCTGCCTGCGTTTAACTCCGCCACCGGCATGCCCTACCGGTATGTAAACCTGAAAACCGGGAAAACCCGTGATGCACTCAGCAATCCTGCAGAAATCGGCACCTACCTGCTCGAATTTGGCAAACTGACGCAATATACCGGGGATTCAACCTACTACCGCGTTGCAAAAAAAGCAGCTTTGGAGATTTATAAACGCCGCAGCGATGTTGATCTTGTTGGCACGACCATCGATGTGAGCACCGGTGAATGGAAAAATACCGAAAGCCAGATCGGTGCCAGGATCGATTCCTATTATGAATATCTCTACAAGGCATGGCTGCTCTTTGGCGACAAGGATTGCAGGGAGGCATGGGAGATCCACAACAAGGCCATTAAAAAATACCTGCTCACCGAGGTTCCTTCGGGGTGGTATTTTACCCGGGTGGATATGAAATCGGGCAAAGAGACCAATTCGTTGTATGGGGCCCTGGATGCTTTTTATGCCGGGATCCTGGCCCTGTCGGGGGATACGGTTACCGCCCGGAACATCCAGAAGGGGAACTATTCCATGTGGACAACCTACAACATTGAACCGGAGGAGTTTAACTTCAAGAGCGGCGTTGTGCTTTACCCCGGGTACCCGTTGCGCCCCGAAAATATTGAAAGCTGCTTTTACCTTTACCGTAAAACAAAAGACCAGGAGTTCCTTCGCATGGGAGAGCACATGATCAATGATATCCTCACAAAATGCAGGACCGACGCCGGATATGCAGAAGTGAAAAACGTAAAAACCCTGGAGTTGTCGGATTCGATGGAAAGTTTTTTCCTCGCCGAAACACTCAAATATGCCTACCTGCTTTTTGCACCGGAAACCGCAGTTGACCTGGGGAAGGTTGTGTTTAATACGGAAGCACACCCGTTAAAAATAACGAATAATGAATAACGAATATCGAATAACGATCTCCAGCCCGCCTGTCCGCCTGTCCGCCTGTCCGCCTGTCCGCCTGTCCGCCTGTCCGCCTGTCCGCCTGTCCATTTGTCCACTTGTCACTTTTTTGATTACCTTTGCTAATTAATTCAACAGTATTTTGACATTTCACGATTTTGGTTTTGAGGCGCGGTTAATTGAAGGCATTGAAGCATTGGGGTACGAAAGCGCCACCCCTATCCAGGAGCAGGCGATTCCTGCCATCCTTGCCGGTAAAGATATCATCGGATCGGCACAGACAGGCACCGGAAAAACAGCAGCCTTCCTGCTTCCTATTATCCAGAAGATTATTTCAATACCGCATGATGATGCCATCAAGGCACTGGTAATCGTTCCCACGCGGGAACTGGCCCAGCAGATTGACCAGCACATGGAAGGGCTCTCCTACTTCACACCGGTAAGTTCCATTCCCGTGTATGGCGGCACCGACGGCGCCTCCTTTTCACGCGAACGACAGGCGCTTGCCAACGGGGCCGACATGGTGATTTGTACCCCCGGCCGGATGATCGCCCATCTGAACATGGGTTATGTAAACCTCTCCAGCCTGAGGTACCTGATCCTGGATGAAGCAGACCGCATGCTCGACATGGGTTTTTATGATGACATCCTGAAAATCATGTCGTACGTGCCCGCCGACCGCCAAACCCTATGTTTTACGGCAACCATGCCAAAAGACATGCGCGAACTAGCCAGGAAAATCCTGAAGGATCCCGTTGAGATCAACATTGCCCCGTCGAAGCCTGCCGAAAACATTCTCCAGATGGCTTACGTGGTGTATGATGCCCAAAAAATCCCGCTGGTTCAATACCTGCTCAAGGACCTCAAACTGCGCAGCATCCTCATCTTTTGTTCGACCAAAAGCGCGACAAAACAATTGAGCGCCGCCCTGAAAAAACTGCGGCTGAATGCCGAAGAGATCCACTCGGACCTTGACCAGCCCGAACGGGAGAAAGTATTGAACAGTTTCAGGAGCAGGGAGCTCAACATCCTTGTTGCCACCGATATTGTATCCAGGGGCATTGATATCGAAGACATCGACATGGTCCTCAATTACGATGTGCCCAACGACGGAGAGGACTACATCCATCGCATCGGCCGTACTGCCCGTGCAAAGGCAAAAGGAGCCGCCATTACCCTGATCAATGAAAAAGACCAGGGGAAGTTCGCCACCATCGAAACGCTGCTGGGGAAATCTATATATAAGGGGGCCATCCCTGTTCATCTCGGCGAAGGCCCTGCATTCGATCCAAAAAAACACAGAAGTGCCTTCCGGAAAGGTGGCTTCAGGAAGAAATAGCCAGATCATAAATATCCCTTTCAAAAAGTTTTTTTTATTTTTTCATTGGTTGTACAATATTTATATTTATCTTTGCGAATATTATTTTTAAAATTCGATTATTATTATGAAAAATGGAAAAGTAAAATTCTTTAATGAGTCAAAAGGATTTGGATTTATTATGGACTCCGAGACAGGCAAAGAATATTTCGTTCATGCCTCTGGTTTAATT
>JAPLDF010000059.1 GCA_026391835.1 Bacteroidota bacterium | reverse complement strand
TACCGGCTGGAAAACAGAAAAACGATCTTTGAAAATAACGTTCTTTAATATTTTGTTTCTTTGCAAATCGGAAATTAACGATGTAGATTTACTTGCATTCTTATTTACCGAAAATCTGCATTTGTAATTACCGCTTACAACTATCTCTTGCCGAAATCGATGCCTTTTTTATTGATATGACCACTACAAATAATAAATTATTCAGGAAATCTTCGATGGCATATTGGATCGGGGGCGGTTTTTCACAAGAATACTGGTACCGGAATTCAGTTGCATTGCCTGCGAGAAAGCAATTCAACGGATTGATTTTCATCAATGCAACAACCTCTGCAATCCCAATAAATCGTAAATTAGCGAATTAATAAACTGGTTATTATAAATATCAAGGTCTCATTTTTAGAAAAATTTGAACCATATAAAAACGAAACCATGAAATCATCTCCCAGGTTCATCTCTGTTCAACTACTTCTTCTTTTATCTGTTTTTATAGGATGCAGTAAAAAGAGTGGTTATAATGAATACATACCCGAACAACTTAAACAATATTCTGTTTTTCAAGAAGGAAGTTATTGGGTTTATAAAAATGAATCAACCGGTATGATCGATAGTTCATATTTATTGAAGCCACCGGTTTATCTTTATAACGATCCTGTCAACGACCCGCCTCAAAATAGGTATGAAACCTGTGATATCTATTTTGGAGGAACATTTTTGTTACATTCCACCACAAGCACATCTGATTATTTAATGAGTTTTAAAAATGCCAGTGGGAGTGTTTGTCTTTATAACAATTTCCAACCTGGTTATACTCTTGACAATGATTATTATCATTCATTTATGAATCTTAACTATTTTGATTCTTTAATTATTAACAACAAAACATTTTATCATGTGATGAATACCCAATATAAATCTTGGAATCATCAAGGGGATACAACGACTTATACTTATTATTTAGCAAAATCAATCGGTTTGATTAAATTTACTTTAGATAAAAACCACCAAGACACTAGCTGGAGTATTCTCCGCTATCATGTTATTTTATAACTATGCCGCTCCTGACATGAAGTAAAAAAATTAATGCTAAATATAGCGTTATCAATCACTTAAGGATGGAAAACAAAGACTCCCCACCGGTTTGGTGAGGAATTGCAGAGATTTAAGGTGTTAAGTGCACGGTCTAAAACGAAAAGTGCAAGGTGCAAATTGTTACACTTTGCACCTTGCACTTTGCATTTGTTTTGGTAGCGGGGACGAGAGTTGAACTCGTGACCTCCGGGTTATGAATCCGACGCTCTAACCAACTGAGCTACCCCGCCAAATTTGAGGGTGCAAAAATAGTAACTTTTATTTAGAAAATATCAATTATCAAAAATCATTTTGCACTTTTCACACTTCACCTGTCATTTGTCACTTGTCATTTGTCATTTGTCACGCCAATCCATATCGTCTTAATATTCACAAATTCCCTGATCCCGTATGTTCCCAACTCCCGTCCATAGCCGGATCTTTTAATCCCCCCAAAGGGTA
The DNA here is from genome assembly GCA_026391835.1 of Bacteroidota bacterium. Taxonomy (GTDB): domain Bacteria; phylum Bacteroidota; class Bacteroidia; order Bacteroidales; family FEN-979; genus CAIVAT01. The sequence goes on along the minus strand of JAPLDF010000059.1, from coordinate 10,804 downwards.
GCCTGGGATCCGACTTGGTCATGCCATTCACAAACATGGCGCCTGTCTCAATTTTCCGGGCAATTCTTTCACCTCGTTTTAAATCTTTCGTCCAGATGCAGCCTCCGAGCCCGAATTCAGAATCGTTGGCAATGCGGATGGCATCCTCCTCATTGTTGGCCTTGATCAATGAAACCACAGGCCCGAAGGTCTCCTGTGAATAGACGGGCATGCCTTTGCATACATCTGCAAGGATCGTCGGCTCATAATAGCAGCCGGTAAGGTTGGGACGGTGTCCGCCTGTGACTAGCCGCGCACCTGAAGCAATGGAGTCATAAACCTGGCGTTCAATTTCTTCGACCAGGTCGGGACGGGCCAGCGGGCCAACCTGCGTTTCCGGATCCATTGGATCGCCGATCCGAAGGGCTTCAAATGATCGTTTTAAATCAGCTTCAAACTGCCGGATGACAGACTTCTCCACGATAAAGCGTTTGGCAGCGATGCAACTTTGTCCCTGGTTGATCATGCGCGCGGCCACAGCGGTTTTCACTGCTGCATTGAGATCTGCATCATCAAGCACAATGAACGGATCAGCTCCGCCCAGTTCCAGGACTGTTTTTTTCAGGTGCTTCCCCGCTGCAGCGGCCACCTGGCTCCCTGCAAACTCACTGCCTGTGAGGGTAACCGCAGCTACCAGGGGATTTGCTATGACCGCTTCAACAGCAACAGATGGAATCATCAAGGTTCTGAAAAGGTGTTCCGGGAAGCCTGCCTCACAAAAGATGTCTTCGATGGCCAATGCACACCCGGGTACATTGGAGGCGTGTTTCAACACCGCAGCATTGCCGGCCATCAGGGCGGGTGCGGCAAAGCGTATAACCTGCCAGAAGGGGAAATTCCAGGGCATCACGGCAAGGACAACCCCGATGGGCTGAAACGCCACAAAACTGCGGCTGGCATCGGTAACAATTTCTTCATCCCTGAGCATTTCGGCGGCGTTATCGGCGTAGAAATCGCACACCCAGGCGCACTTTTCAATTTCGGCAGCCGACTCCCGGAGCAGTTTTCCCATCTCCATGGTCATAAGCCTCGCAAGTTCATCTTTTCTGCGACGAAGGACCTGCGCAGCGTTTTTCATCAGCGCGGATCTCGATTCAAACGAAGTCTCTTTCCAGGTTGACCAGGCTGAATGCACATCACCGATGATCTTCCATGCCTCCGCAGCCGTGTGCTCACGGTATTCCCGGATAATTTCTCCTGTGGCGGGATTGATGCTTTTCATAACAACAGGTTTTGTTTGATCCTTTCTTGTTCGCTCTCAAGAATGTTTTTTATGCCACAAAGGCACCAGGGCTCAAAGTTTCACGAAGGATATGCTTAATAAAAATGCCATGCATGAGTTGCTGCCTTGGTGCCTTAGCGTCCTGGTGGCATTTTTTTCTTCCTTCATTTACAAAGTGGAACAAACATTCTATCTTTCACTTCGAACTTCAAAATTCGCTGTACAATATTCGATATTCAATCCTTCATTTTCTCCTTCAGATAATAGCCCGTATAGGATCCTTCAACCTTTACAAGTCCTTCCGGTGTCCCTTCAAACACAACATGCCCTCCTTCTTCGCCTCCCTCTTTACCAAGGTCGATCACCCAGTCGGCGCATTTAATCACTTCGAGGTTGTGTTCGATAACCAGGATGCTGTGGCCGTTGCCGATCAGCGATTCGAACGCTATCAGCAATTTATGGATGTCGTGCACGTGAAGACCGGTGGTAGGCTCATCAAAAATAAACAAGGTGGGTTTTTCACTGATGCCCTTGGAAAGGAAAAACGCCAGCTTGATGCGTTGCGCTTCGCCGCCCGACAGGGTACTCGATGACTGCCCGAGCCGGAGGTAACCCAGCCCGACATCCTGCAAGGGCTTTAACTTGGCCAGGATATGCTTTTCATGGGCTCCTCCCTTGGCATTCTGCTGAAAGAACTCCATGGCCTCATCCACGGTCATGTTGAGGACATCGACCACCGATTTTTCGCGGTATTTTACATCCAGCACCTCATCCTTGAAGCGTTTTCCATGGCAGCTTTCGCACGGCAGGTATAAATCGGCCATGAACTGCATCTCAATTTTAACCACGCCGTCGCCTTCGCATTCATCACATCTTCCGCCGGCAATGTTGAAGGAAAAATATCCCGGTTTGTAATTGCGCACCCTGGCCAGGGGCTGATCGGCAAACAGGTCGCGTATTTCATCAAAGGCTTTGATGTAGGTGGCCGGATTTGATCTCGATGAGCGGCCGATGGGATTCTGATCCACCATTTCAACCGACCCGATCCTTGAATAATCGCCGTCAAGCCGGTCGAATTTACCGGTCTTCTCACCATAGCCACCATGGATTTTCTTGAGGGCCGGAAATAAAATCCGCTTGATCAGGGATGTTTTTCCTGATCCGCTCACGCCGGTAATCACGGTAAAAATATGCAGCGGAATTTTAACATCCACATTTTTCAGGTTGTTTTCGCGCGCGCCGATGATCTCAATGAACTCAATCCATTTGCGGCGCATGGCAGGTATCTCGATCCGCCGGATGTGGTTAAGGTATTGCCCGGTAAGACTTATTGTATCGGCATTCAGTGTGCGAAAATCTCCCTGGAACACAATTTCTCCGCCATGATGTCCCGCCATGGGGCCGATATCGATGATCTGATCGGCCGCCCTTATGATCTCTTCATCATGTTCAACCACGATCACGGTATTGCCAAGGTCCCTCAGCTTCAGCAGTACCTTGATCAGGCGCTGGGTATCCCTTGGATGCAGCCCGATGCTGGGCTCATCAAGGATGTACATGGAACCTACGAGGTTGCTGCCCAGTGCAGTCGACAGGTTGATGCGCTGTGATTCGCCGCCCGAAAGGGAAGCGGAAAGACGGTTCAACGTGAGGTACCCAAGCCCCACATCATTGAGCACCTCGAGCCGGTTGTTGATTTCTGTCAGCAGCCGCCGTGAAACGGTAACTTCATAATCGGTGAGTGCGAGGTTCCTGCAAAAGAGGGTAAGTTCACTGATGGGTGTTAAAACAAGGTCGCTGATCGATTTTTTATTGATCTTAACATAGGATGCATCTTTGCGAAGGCGGGTGCCCTTGCAATCCGGGCAGACGGTTTTTCCGCGGTAGCGCGACATCATGACCCGGTACTGCACCTTGTAATTCTGACTTTCAACAAATTCAAAAAACTCATTCAGCCCCTTAAAGTAGGAATTGCCGGTCCAGAGCAATTCCCTTTGCTCGGGCGTAAGTTCCTGGACCGGCTTATGTATCGGAAAATCAAATCTGTACGCATTGATCAGCAGTTCAGTGAGCCACTCATTCATTTTTTCACTCCGCCAGCAGGCGATTGCGTTTTCATAAACGGAGAGCCGTTTGTTGGGAATCACCAGGTCTTCATCAATACCGATCACGCTGCCAAAGCCTTCGCACGATTTGCAGGCTCCGAAGGGATTGTTGAAACTGAACAGGTTTTCGGAAGGCTCCTCAAAAATCATTCCGTCCGCCTCGTACCGGTTCGAATAGGTAATACGTCTCTTCTCAGTTCCCGAAATTTCAACCATGCAATACCCGTGGCTTTCAAAATAGGCAGTTTGTACCGAATCGGCAATCCTGCCCGGCAAATCATCGTCATCTTTGACAATTGAAAAACGGTCAACCAGGACAAAGAGTTCTTTGATTTTCTTCTTCCTGGTACCCTCAATTTCATCGAGCCTGAGTACCTGGCCATCCAGCATAACCCTCGTGAATCCCTGTTGCATCAGTACGGTGCATTTGGCAGCAAGGTCACCATTTTTAGCGGTAAGGTCAAGCGGGGCAAAGATGTTGACAGTTGAATTTTCGCGCAGGGCCAGTATGTGATCCACCACTTCAGTGACGGTATCGCGTTTAACCAGGCTGCCCGAAACAGGGGAGTAGGTTTTGCCGATGCGTGCAAAAAGCAGTTTCAGGTATTCGTATATCTCGGTCGATGTACCAACGGTTGACCTTGGATTTGAAGTGTTTACCTTTTGTTCGATGGCAACTGCCGGCGAAATCCCCTTGATATAGTCCACATCGGGTTTGCTCATCCGTCCGAGGAACTGCCTGGCATAGGAACTCAGGCTTTCGACGTAACGTCTTTGCCCGTCGGCATATAATGTATCAAAGGCCAGGGATGATTTCCCTGAACCGGATAAGCCTGTAATTACCACGAACTTGTTGCGTGGTATGGCCAGACTGATATTCTTAAGATTATTGACCCGGGCGCCTTTTATTATGATGAAATCCTTTGGGTCTAGAGTGTCTACATTCATTAATTCCTTCATTCCTGCATTTAATTTGGCAAAATTATAAAGAAAACTTGCTTTTTGATTTTTTTTATTTACTTTTGCTGCAACTAAACACGGGAAGATCCCGTAAACGGTTTCATCTGCGCAGTTTCAAACCCCCTGCGCATAACATAGGAGGGACACTATCGACTTGACTTCTACTCTTTTTTAACTAAAAAGGAGGCCCTATGCAAGCCCATGTCATTAGTGATCAGGACTTAATCGGTAAATATCTTGCCGGTCATGAATCCGCCCTTGAACAACTCATTCGCCGTCATAAGTCACGCGTATTCGCTTACATCCTTATGGTTGTAAAGGATAAGGAGTTGGCTGAGGATTTGTTTCAGGATACATTTATAAAGGTGATAAACACCTTTCGTTCGGGACAATACAAAGAGGAAGGCAAATTCATCCAATGGGTGATGCGTATTGCCCACAACCTCATCATCGATTATTTCCGCAAAGCAAAACGAATTCCCATCGTTGAAAACAACGATGATTATGATATTTTCGACAAAGTCAGGATCCCTGTGGAATCGGTCGAGGAACAGTTGATTACCGAGCAGATTCACCGCGACGTGAAAAAGCTGATCGACTATCTTCCCAAGGAGCAGAAAGAGGTGCTGGTAATGCGTCATTACGGCGACATGAGTTTCAAAGACATTGCGGAAGTCACCAACGTAAGCATCAATACGGCACTGGGCAGGATGCGTTACGCCCTGATCAACCTCAGGAAACTGGTAAAGGAGAAAGAGGTGATCCTTACGGCATAATGGCCGGGCCGGGAAAATATTGCGATGGAGAAAATTATTTTTCAACCGGTAAAATATTGAGAAATAATTCCCGTTTTTTAGGTATGAATTACATTTTAAATCAAAATTCGGCCTATGAAGCGATCCGCTACTTTCTATTCGTTGACCTCATTTACATCAAGGGAAAACGATCCTTCTGCAGATAAAAGAAGGAGAAGAAGAGAAGTTTCTCCCAGTGAATCCGTGATCCGTAACCTGCTCAATTACTCGAAAGCGCTTGCCGTACTCAAAACAAACGAAACAGGATACATAAACCTGGTGATGAACTAAATAAAAAACCCCGCTGTTGACGGGGTTTTTTTATGCAATAAGATTCAGGATCAGATTCTTTCTTCCTTGATACGGGCTTTCTTACCCTGTAAACCACGGAGGTAATAGATGCGTGCCCTGCGCACTACACCGCGTTTGTTAACATCGATCTTGTCGATGAAAGGGGAGGTGCAGGGGAAAATACGCTCAACACCAATATTCCCTGAAATTTTCCTGACGGTAAAGGTTGTGTTCAAACCTTTGCCTGCACGCTGTAAAACCACGCCCTGGAATGTCTGAATACGTTCTTTGTTTCCTTCCTTGATTTTGTAATGAACTGTGATGGTATCCCCAGCTTTGAAAGAAGGTAATTCATTCTTCTGAATAACTGTCTCTTCGACAAATTTCATTATTTCCGCTTTGTTCATGGCTTTCGTGTAATTATATCAGTTACGCACTAAAAAGTTTGCAAATATATGATTTTTTTTGAAATAAAAAGGCGAATCTTTAAAAAATCCTAAAGAACCTCACGTGTTACGCGTGCCGCCTTATGTCTCCTCCTCCAGCAGTCCCGGCCGGCGGGCTTTTGTGCGCTCCAGCGATTGTTCGTATTTCCACTTTGCAATCTCCCGGTCATTTCCCGAGAGCAGGATATCCGGTACCCTGAGCCCCCTGAAATCGTAGGGGCGTGTATATGCCGGTGGCGAGAGGAGGTTGTCCTGGTAGGAATCAGAAAGGGCGGAGGTCTCATCATTGAGCACACCGGGAATAATCCTCACTATGGCATCTGCAAGGACCATGGCTGCCAGTTCTCCGCCCGACAGTACATAGTCACCAATGGAGATCTCGCGTGTAATGAAGTGGGTCCGGATGCGTTCGTCGATGCCTTTGTAATGACCGCACAGAACAAGCAGGTTCTGTTTGGTTGACAACTGGTTGGCGATCCGCTGGTTCAGCAACTCCCCATCGGGACTGAGGTAAATCACCTCGTCATATGCTGTGATGGCTTTTAATTCTTCGATGCACTTCACCACGGGCTCAACCATCATGACCATGCCAGCCCCGCCGCCATAGGGGTAGTCGTCGACATTTTTATGTTTTGAAGTTGACCAGTCGCGGATATTGTGCAGGCGGATGGTAACATGCCCTTTCTCCTGGGCGCGTTTCAGGATGGAATGGCTGAAAGGCCCTTCAAACATTTCAGGAAATAAGGTTAATATATCAATCTGCATTTTCGCCAATTGGAAATTTTATCATTTTTGTTGTGGAGCCGGGGCATGCCCCGGCTGTTTATTAAAGACACGGCATGCCGTGTCTCTACACATATACCTCCAATCCATCGTAGGCCAGCTGAACAAACCCCGGCAATTTCTTGTTTACCTCTTCATGCAGCCCGACAAAATGGCTTAAATGTGTGAGATATGCTGCTTCTGGCTCCAGTTTTTTCAGGATATCGACTGCTTCGTTCACCGAAAAATGGGAAACGTGTTTGGAATTGCGCAGGGCATTCAGCACAATGACCTTTGATCCTGCAATTTTTTTAAGTTCCGTTTCGCTGATGTGGCTGGCATCTGTGATATAGGTAAAGTCGCCTATGCGGAACCCCGTTACCGGTATTTTTTCATGCATCACCATGATGGGGATGAAATCAATTCCCATGATGGTAAAGGGCTGGTCGTCGATGGGGTGGATGGTGAGCTGTGGTGCGCCAAAATATCGCGTTTCGGAAAAGATGTAAGGGAATTCAATCCTGATGGCCTCCATCACGCGCGGACTGCCGTAAATATCGATCTTTTTGTTGAGCACATAGTTGAAAGCCCGCACATCATCAAGCCCGGCGATATGATCGCGATGTTCGTGGGTAAATATGACGGCGTCGAGATTCATGACGTGTTGCCGCAACATCTGGTGCCTGAAATCGGGACCACAGTCAATTACAAAGGTCAGCCCGTTTATCTCCAGCATGACTGAAGTGCGCATGCGCTTATCACGTTCATCTCCGGAAACACATACCGGGCAATCGCAGGTTATAACCGGCACACCGATCGAAGTTCCTGTTCCGAGGAAAGTGACTTTTAACCTGTCGCTGGGTATCGTTGACATCAGAATATTAATTCGTCAACCTGGTTGCGGTCGATCGTGAGTTGCCTTTTTAAATCATCGGGGGTATTCAGGATGCGCTCTTCGCGGATCCGTTTGTGAAACAGCAGGGTTCCGATCTCTCCTTCAATGCTGCCATAGTTTTCGAGCAGATGAACCTCCACAAGGGTGTCCAGGGGTGATTCTTCATTTTTGCGGATGAAGCACATGGCCCGGGAGAAACTGTCATCGCCGATCACTGTCACTGCATAAACGCCATTCGGGGGCGTCAGTTTACAATCCTCCTCAATGCGCATGGTATAGCAAGGAAAGCCTATTTCTTCGAGGGTCGGGCTGCTGTGGCTCAGCAATCCCATCATGATATACTGGTGGTCGAGATATGCGTTTGCTTTCTGGATGCTGCCATCCTGGATTGCCTTCCTGATTTTGGTCGAACTTACCGTTTCATTGTGAATATCCTGCTCGGGGATCTCCTCAACCTCAAATCCATTGTTGCTGCCGAGATGCCGAAGCGCATCATAATCTCCTTCCCGGTTGTGCCCGAAATGGTGATTGAACCCGATGACGATCTTCCGCGCATGAAGCTTGTTCATCAGGATATTTTTTACAAAATCAATCGAGGTTATTTTTGAAAAGGCAAGGGTGAATTCAACAATGATCAGGTTGTCGAGCCCAGCTTTTTGAAGAAGATTGATTTTTTCCCGCTGCGAATTTATCAGGAACAGCTCTTTCCCGGCAGTGTCGGGGTAAAGTACTTTTCTCGGGTGCGGGTGAAAGGTTATCAGGACAGTTTCCCCGCCAATTTCCATGGCAAGTTTTTTAAGCCTCTGCAGAATTACCTTATGACCAATATGAACGCCATCAAAGGACCCCGTGGTGACCACCGCGTTCCGGATTTCACCAACATGGTCAAAATCATAAAAAATTTTCACTTGGCCTGTCTACTTAAAACGTTCATCATTTTTTTTCGCAAAGAATGCGACCTTTTCCAGGGAGGTGATCATATCATACTCCTCAAGGTACACAAAAGGAGGAACATTCAAAGGTTTGGGCGTGAAGTTCAGGATGCCTTTGATCCCGGCCAGAACCATTGTTTCGGCAATTTCAGGAGCCTGTTCGGACGGTACCGCAATGATACCGATCGAAATATTATTCTGCTTGATGATATCCGTCATCTGGCTGATATGGTGGCATGCAACACCGTCGTATACGCGGTTGATCTTTTCAGGGTTGACATCAAATGCGGCGATGATGGCAAGTTTTGACCGTTTCCCCTTGAAATAGCTGATGATGGCTTTCCCGAGATTACCCAGGCCCACCACCGCTACACGCTGTCCACGATCGGAGTCGATGATTTTGCCTATTAGTTCAATCAGTTCCTTAATGTCGTATCCTTTCCGCAGGTTCCCTGAATAGCCGATAAGCATGAGGTCACGTCGCACCTGAACAGGTGTGATGTGAAGCATCTGGGCGATTTCATGGGAGAAAACATGGGTTTTCTCTTTTGAAAGGATCATTAACAATGCACGGCGGTATTGGCTTAACCGCTCAACGGTTTTGTGGGGTAAATTTTTTATAAACATGGTTTATCAATTGGAAGTCTGACATTGAATGTACTGCCCTGGTCCGGGATACTGGTCACTTCGATCTTTCCTGAATAATTATCAATGAGTTTTTTAACAATGGAAAGTCCAAGCCCGCTACCGGTTATATTTTTGGTTTTATCATTTTTGATCCGAACAAAATCATCAAATATTTTTTCAATTTCCACCGGGGTCATACCGATGCCTGTATCAACAACCTTAATGTTCATGCAACCTTCGTGCTGTTCAATCGTAAAGTCAACACTGCCGCCGTCACGGTTGTATTTTATGGCATTGGAAAAAAGGTTGTTGAAAATTATCTCCATTTCTTCTGCATCTGCCTGGAGCATGACCGGCCCGTTGTGATGCAGGTTGAGTTTAACGTCCCGTTGAATAGCATAAGGCCGCATGGTATCCATGGCGGTCCTGGCAACCACCGACAGGTCAACATCCGTGATGTTTCGCTTGGCTTTTCCCGATTCAACACGCGTAAGATCCAGCAAATCGAGGATAAGGCTTCGCATTCCCTTGATCCTGTCGAGCGACCTGTCGATCATGACATCATAATCTTCCAGTTTCGGGCCATTTTGCCGTTCACGGATCATTTTCAGATATCCTTCAATGGCATTTAAAGGCGCTTTGAGCTCATGGGAGAGGACGGAAAGAAAAGTAAACCGGATTTGTTTTCCTGTATCCTGGAGTTTGTTGGTCATTTTCCTGAGAAATACACGTTTCGTTATATTCTCAATGGATGACTTTAGCTCCTGTGGAGTGAATGGTTTAGGTATGAAATCATAGGCCCCGTCGCTTGTTGCTTTTACTGCCAGTTCGAGTGAGGCGTAGGATGTGATCATCACCACGATAATGTTTTTTTGTTTCTTTTTTATGTACTCAAGCACTTCAATTCCCTGTATGCCAGGTAATTTGTTGTCCAGTAACAGGATGTCAGGCTGGTCTGATTCGATGATTTCAATTCCAGCCTCACCGGTCGGTGCCTCAATTACATCAAATTCAAAGGCTTCATCCATAAACGGATAATCAACCCTGAAGTTACGCAGTATGCGGGATACCCCGCTCCGGATACCGGGTTCATCATCGACAACGAGTATTTTTAGTGTTGACATAGTTGTATTTCACTCCAAAAATAAGCAGAAAAGCCGTTATTAATACATTAACTGTTATTTTTTAACAGTAAATTTTCAATTTCCTCCTTCAGGCGCTCCGATCGTATCCCTTTATCCAGGAATCGATCAGCTTTAATCCATTTACGGTTATTTTCATCATTGATGTCGAAACTGATCCCGGTTTCAGCAGCAACTCCTGTTGCAATGATGATGGGAACATCCGGGTATTTTTTCTTCATTTTATAGCACAGGATGAACCCGCTGTCTTCATTTTCCATCATCAGGTCAAGAATGGCAAGGTCAGGCTTTGTTTTTTCAATCAGTTCCTCGGCCTCTTTCTGGCCTTCGGCTGTTATTGTTTTAAATCCGAAATTTTGAACTTTTGCCTGCAACTGAAACAGATAATCCTGATCATCGTCAACAATTAGAATCGTGTAATTTCCCGGTTTCATATATTCGTATTTATTTTTTTGTAACTAATCAGTGTTAAAAATTTAAGCGTTATTAACAGTTTTAAGCGGTAATTAACAAGATGGATTTGTGGTATTATATTGACTTTTTGAAATCCAGCACATACTGACAAATATTATTTTATAAGTTGATAAAC
>JAPLDF010000073.1 GCA_026391835.1 Bacteroidota bacterium | reverse complement strand
TCAATGCAATAAGAAATAAAATATTGCATAGACTTTGCGCAGTAATCAAAAGAGAAACTCCTTTTTACACGAATTTCCAAATTGCTTAGTATTTATTTCAAAGAACATTTGTTTTAATCATAGAAATCTCTGTGTAACAAAAAAGATGTGTATAAAGAGTAGCCTCCAGGAGGAGGGCCGGAGAGAGGTCATTAAACAGTTGCAATCGATTAAATTTAGACAGTCTCTGAATTGTTTAGTTAGCGGATGTACTCCAATTATTTTAGTATTGACAGTCTGTAATTATATTCCATGCCATCTGCGTTGATTCTTAATATATAAAGTCCGGCCGGAAACTTCTTTGTATCTATTGTATATTTCCGGGATGGGAAACTACCGGAGAAAAGTTTAGTCCCGAAGAGATTATAAATTTCAATTTTCCTGAATAATAAAGCCCTGGCTTCTTTGAATTCAACAGAAACCTGGTTGCTGGCCGGATTGGGATAAATGGAGATCCCGGGTTCAGGCTTTGAATTTTCATTCATGCCGACTGACCTGTAGTTGCAATCAGAAACAACACCTGTTTCAAAATGACCAATTAAATTGTCATCGCAGCACCGCAACGGACCGCCAAAGGCACCGTCGCAAGCACCGAAAACCCAGGGGAACAGGTAATATTCATCGCCAATATTTTCGATAATCCTGCCACTCCCGGTCGTACTCCATGGAGAAGTAACATTGAGGTATTCAACAAATATTTCTTTACAGGCTATTGCGTTGATTATAATGGTTGAAACCGAATCAACCTTTACGATGACAGAATCCTGAAAAGGCACATCTCTGACATGCCATATCCAGCTGTCTGCAATCTGTGCATTTATATCAAACAGCATTTGAAATTCCGCGCGGGAGGCATCATAAAAATAAACCCGGCCACTATCAGAATACATGTATTCATCGGGCCCCCGCAGGTCACAAACGGCCATGCTTTTGTGAAGTATCCTGCAATGCTTCCCCTGGATGACCGTATCGCCGACAGACCTGATAACCAATGTGTCAACATCGGGAGAGAAGGCAAATGAAAGCGTATAGGTCCATTTTGCACCAACGGGTGCCCAGGTTTGAGCCTGTGATTGACCAATTACGCTGATCAACAGCCCAATTCCAAAAAGTACTTTGCGGATATTCATATCTTACGGTTTTGGTTGTTCAGAGGCATATCCGTTAACATATGTTTATAAATACTGTGCCATGTTTGCCCTGATTAAGAAGGACCGGCAGCAAATATTTTCATTTTTACCTCTTTAAATACATGTCACCAAAAGTTATCCAATCACCCTTACGGTTTTTAGTTGTCGTGTGAAACTGCCAGTTGCCAGCTTTTTCATCATAGATGAATTTATTCATAAAAGGCCCATCCGGGTATTCAAAGCGAAATTCAATACTCTGACCCAATTTTATTCCATAACCTAACGTTTCTGAAAAGCGACCTCCAAAATTGTCCAGCCAATGGGCAACATACCTTTCGCTTATACAGTTAAAACCAATGAAAACCATTGCTGTATATTGTGGTTGTACAGCCGTATCGGAAAAGGCCAATTCAACAAACTGATGATTCAGTTCCCAGGAAGCCTTGAAATTATAAGTGATTTTGTCTTTTCCAATTTGTCCTGTAACATTCCAGGTCCCGATTATTTTTTCCAACAACGGGTCATTAAAAACAGTGTCGCTGCATTTAACTGCATCCTGACCAAACGAAGGTCGTGATCCCGTCAGTAGAACAAAAAAGAGGATAATGATGCAGGATGGTCGCATGTTGTTGGTTTTTGCTTTATACGCAGGGCTTATTTTCATTGGTTGCCTGTAACAAATAAGGATTTCATCTGCAAATTACAAAAAAAATAATCATGCCGGTAAGATAAAGCTAAAGGTCGGCAGCATCTCCCACTGCATCTCCCGAGCATGTCGGGAGCACTATTTACCTTAATGCATCCTATAAGCCGGGAAGAAGCAAGAAAGCATATAGAAAGCATATAGAAAGCATATAGAAAGCATATAGAAAGCATATAGAAAGCTTATAGAAAGCAGCATCGACAAAGCATCGAGGGAGAACACAGCATCACATAAGGATTATTTCACCAGTGCCATATGCCGGTTTGCGCGGTTTTTCAGCTTCTTTTTAACTTCAAATATTGAAAGGCAAAGGCCTCCGGCGATCAGTGGTAAAAGCCAGTCGGGGCCGTGCAGGGGGGCCGTGTGGAAGTAAAGATTCAATCCGGGAATATACAATATCAGCAAGAGACAGGAAACTGAGAATGCAAAAGACAGCAACAGGTTCCTGTTTGAAAACAGGTATTTTCCCAGGGCATTTCCCGAAGTTCGCCGTGAAAGCAGGTTGGCATATTGACCCGCTATGATCGAAACAAATGTAATCGTAATTGCCCGTTCGTAATTGTTGACGACATGCGGAAAGATGAAGTAGGCACAAAGAAAAGCGCCAAAGGCTATCAGCCCCATGATGATTCCTGAAAAAGCAATTCCTTTCATGGTTTTCCCGGTAAGTATTTTATCTTTTGGATTTCGCGGAACGTCGTCCATGATACTTTTTTCCGGGGGGTCGTAGGTAAGCATGATCAGCGGGAACATCTCACCAACAATATCGATCAGTAAGATTTGTACAGCCAGGATCGGGGTGGCCAGGCCAAAGAAAGAACCGGCAAACCCGAACAATACGCACGTTAGTTCCGCCAGGTTGGATGAAAGATTTGTCTCAATTGTTTTTTCCAGGTTTCTGAAAATAGTCCTGCCTTCTTTTACAGCAACAACAATGGTTGAAAAGTTATCATTCAGTAAGATCATGTTCGCCGCTTCCTGTGCCACCTTTGAACCGTTTTTCCCCATGGCAATTCCGATATCAGCCCGCTTCAGGCTCAGCGTGTCGTTTACGCCATCGCCGGTTACCGCAACAATTTCCCCCTGTTTCTTAAGTAAATCGACAATACGGAATTTATCATCGGGCGATACCCTTGAGAAAATCAACGCCCTGTTTTGAAAAACCTCCCTGAGTTGTTTGTCTGTCATGGCTGGTAAATCGGCGCCCCTGATCACAACCGGGTAGCTGCCATCCGCATTCATCAAGCCAATATTTTTTGAAATTGCCTTTGCCGTTACTTCATTGTCGCCGGTAATCATAAACACCTTCATGTGTGCCTTGAAAACCGCCTCAATGGCCGCCCTGACCTCCTTGTGTGGCGGATCGAGCATGGTGACAAACCCGGCAAAGGTCAGACCCGATTCAGCATCATCGAGGGTATAGTCCTTTTGGGTTTCAAGGTCCTTATAAGCAATGGCAATCACACGCAGGGCTTTTTCGGAAAACGTTGCCGACATCGCCAGGATCTCCTTTTTTTGCGCACCTGTCAATTTAGCCACTTTCCCATGGGAGATTGACTTTGCCGAAACATCCAGGATCGATTCGATCGATCCCTTTGTAAAGGAGATGACCTTGTGTTTGTGTGTTCGTATGATGGTTGCCCTTTTGCGGAAGGAGTCAAAGGCAAATGATTTTACAAGGGGGTACTCTTTTTCAACGGACTCCAGTTTATACCCGGCTTTCATCGCGAGGGTGCTGAAGGAAGTTTCGGTGGGATCGCCAATGGAATACCACGACTTGTGGAATTTATCAGGCGGACTTATTTTGCCCATGGATGAAAGAAACCCGGAGAGAAAAAATATTTTCAGATCAGATGAGGGTTCCTTTTTCAACACGCTGGACTCTTCGTCTGTAATATTTCCGACTGGTTCATACCCTGTTCCCGATACCGCAAATAATTGCCCGTTGAAGTAACAGCCGGTGATGGTCATTTCGTTTTTCGTGATGGTTCCTGTTTTGTCGGAAGCAATGACAGTGGCAGATCCCAATGTTTGCGCCGAGGCGATTTTCTTTACGATGGCCTTTCTTTTTGACAACCGTCGCACCGCCAGGGCCAGTGCCATTGAAATCTGTGCCGGTAATCCCTCCGGTACCAGCGCCGCAGCGACACTGACAGAGAAGACAAGGGCCAGGGTAACCGAGTCATGCATGATCAGCCGGACCACAAAGAGGATAAGGGCAATAAACAGGGTCGCATAGGTCAGCTTTTTTGCAACATCCCTGATCTCAACCTGTACGGGTGCTTCGGCGGATTTTATTTTCCCGGAGGAGGTGTTGATCTTACCAATTTCCGTTTGCATGCCGGTTGCATAAACAATACCGGTTGCCTGTCCCCTTGCAACCGTTGTGCCCATGTAAACGCAATTTTTAATTTCTGTGAAAGGCAGGGTTTTGGGGGTCGAAAACAGGTGGTCCTTGCCGGCAGGCAAGGATTCGCCTGTGAGGATAAATTCATTGGATGAATAACCATCCGATTCGATCAGGCGGATGTCGGCCGGCACACCGTCGCCTTCACTTAATTTGACAATATCGCCCGGAACCAGGTCTTCAGCAAGAATTTCAACCATCCTGCCCTGCCTGATGACATTGCATTTATTGACAATCAAACTCTTAAGGGAGGCCAGAATGTTTTCCGATTTCCACTCTTCGTAAAAGCCAATGATGGCATTCAGAATTACGATAATGACCAGGATGGAACCATCGCGGAACTGACCTAAAAAAAACGACACCCCTGCGGCGACAATTAAAATGAAAACAAGCGGGCTGATGAATTGACGAAATATGATTTTAAAATTGCTTACCGGGTTGGCTGCATTCAGCACATTGCGGCCGTATTTTTTCGTGGCTGCTTTAATGTTGCCTTCATCGAGACCATCCTTGCTGTTGCTGTTTAATTCCTTAACGACAGTTTCAATATTTTCTTTGTAAAATTCCATTGTCTGAAAGGGTTTACAGGACGTTTTTTTTATTAATCTGCAGCCGCGAGGCTGCTTACTATCAATTACTACGGGTGAAGCCCGGTTCCTAATCCCTTGCCAGCGCTTCGATGGGACCCAGTTGTGCCGCTTTCCTGGCCGGAAGGTAACCAAATATGATCCCGGTTAAAAAAGCAAACCCGAATGCAATCACAATGGGGGCAACCGAAAAAATCACCCGCAAGCAGGTAAGTGAGTGTATTCTGGATTTCATTTGCCGTGGCAATGGTATCGGCCATGTTGCGGATTATGTCAATCTGCAAAGGTGAAAAGCATTCCCCGTACCAGTGTTATATAACTTTGGAATAAAGTTACATTATTCACACATTCATGCTGTTCAGGAGATAAGGTGACCGGAAGGAATTCACTTGTTTTTAAGGTAAATTTCTGCTTCGCCGGGTGTTCCCAGGAGAATTGCAAGCCATCGTGTTTTCTCATTCTGTTCCAGGATGATCTTGATTGTCATGGTGAGGGGGACTGAGAGGAACATGCCAACGGGTCCCAGGATAAACCCCCAGAAAAGCAGCGAAAGAAATACTACCAAAGTTGACAGCCCGAGCCCTTTCCCCATGATCCTGGGCTCAAGAAAGTTACCAATCACATTGTTGACCACCAGAAACGATCCCAGCGTCCAGAGCGCACCACCCGGTCCGAATTGCACCAGCGCGAACAGAACAGCCGGAACAGCGGCGATGACCGATCCGATGTTCGGGATATAATTCATCAGCGCCGCGATCAGGGCCCACAGGAGCGGGTAGTCAACCCCGATGATCAGCAGGGCAATGTAGATAAAAACACCTACCAACAGACAAACCAGCGTTTTTATCGCCAGGTAATGGCGGACATTTTGAATGATGGTTGAGAAATAGGCGATAGATTCATCCGAACCACGCAGGACGGCCCTGGCCTTGACTGAAAAACTGCCGAACTCCATGAGGATAAATAGAACTGTCAGGAAGATCAGGAATGTATTCCCCATCATGTTTAAAACGCCATTCACTGCGCCGGCTGTAAATTCAAGGATCCTGGCCGGTTGAAACAGGTTGGAAAACTGGTCTTCCGGAATTTTGACACCTTTCGCTGACAAAAACTGAAGATAAGAATTGCTGATCGAGGTAAGGGAAGATTCATATTTTGCCACATTCCTTGAAAAGGATGAAACGGTTCCCCCGATCAGGAAGGCAAACCCCGAGAAGAGTAAAATCATACCAAGGATGATTATTGTCAGTGCCAGCCAGCGGGGAACCCTTTTCTTCTCAAACCATGAAATGGGCCGGGCACAAATGATGCTGATGAACAGCGCGAGTAAAAACGGCGTGACGATTGACCTGGCGTACATCACCCCTGCCATCACAATGACCAGGGCCGCGACCTTTACGATGGAGGAACCTTCAATTGATCCAATTTGCTTCGTATTCATACCGGTTTGTTTTCAGGAGGTCATCACCACTGGCTGCTTCCTCCATCACAAAGTTCGCTTTTTTTTCAATTTCCATTGTTTAAATAAATTGCCTTTTCAACTAAGAGTTCAGCCTTAGTGGCATTTTCATATTTTAATCCCTTTCGAAGCGGACCCAATTAACACTCAGAAAACCAGATGAAATCACCGGGATCATCATCCTGCAATTGAATACCAATTAACGGAATGTGTGAATCATGTAAACTATTCCGGGAATAGTGTAACAGTATCTTAGCAGGCAATATCTATTTTTGACCCGGAATGAAAACAGGCAAAAGAAAGCCCGTTGAGAGCATAATCTTATTATTTAAACAAATAACCATAAAACATGAACCCTTTGGATTTTTCAGATCTCGCAGTCAGGAAACAGAACACAGAATATTTTGTTCAACTCGTCAGAATTGCAATGGCCGATGATGTGGTGAACAACCAGGAACTGGAACTGCTGTGCAGAACAGGCAGAAAACTCGGTTTTACAGATGATGAAACGGCAAGGATCATCGAAACAACCGGCAAATCGGATTACGCCGCGCCTCTCGGATTATCTGAACGGTTTGACCAGTTGTATGGCGCGGTAAAGATGACGCTTGCCGATGGCGCAATTGATAAGAATGAGATGCGGCTTGCATCCGGCTTTGCCATGAAATCGGGATTCACCGAAAATGAGATCCCAAAACTGCTGCTGCTGCTCATTGACGGAAACAAGCACGGAAAAGACGGGAAGGAGCTTTTTGAAAGCTACAGTAAAAAATAGCCTTCCCTTATTTTAATTTAATCCAGACAAGCATTCAGTCTGTTTTTATCGTACCTTTGCATAAACAAACTAAAAACAGATAACAGATGGCTTCACTGAACAATCAAAGTGAAACATCAAACACCTCCTGGATAAAAATCGTATCGAAATACAACCGCCCCGATGCCCTTAAAAGCTGGTGGCAACTCTCTGTTAACCTCCTTCTTTATTCAATTGCCTGGTTTTTGATGTATGAAAGTCTTTCCATATCCTGGTGGATAACGCTTGCACTTTCGTTTCCTGCCGCCGGAATGCTTGTCCGGTTATTTATCATCTACCATGATTGCGGGCATGGTGCTTATTTCACATCGGGAAAACTGAATGACGCCGTGGGATTATTCATCGGCATCCTCACTTTCACGCCCTATTACAGCTGGTCGCACGAGCATTACATCCACCATGAAACGGCCGGAAACCTCGACAAGCGCGACATCGGCGATGTATGGACCATGACGGTGGCCGAATACCTGGAAAGTTCAAAATGGACCAGGATCAAGTACCGGCTGTACCGTCACCCGATCACCATGTTCGGGATCGGCGCCTTCGCAGTGTTTGTCATCGGGAACCGGTTCACCCGCAAAACGATGGACAACAAAGGGCGGATGGGCGTTTATGCCACCAACGCGGGGTTACTCGTTTTTGCCGCTGCCATGAGCATGCTGATGGGTGTCAAAGCATTCATCCTGATCCAGCTGCCAATCATCTCGATTGCCGGGATCATGGGATTCTGGCTGTTCTACGTGCAGCACCAGTTCAACCCGATCTACTGGGCACGC
This sequence comes from Bacteroidota bacterium, assembly GCA_026391835.1. Lineage (GTDB taxonomy): Bacteria > Bacteroidota > Bacteroidia > Bacteroidales > FEN-979 > CAIVAT01. Next base: position 68,769 of record JAPLDF010000073.1, on the reverse strand, counting down.
ACCGATACCTGGAATTATAAAAGAATGGCACTTGAAGGAAGTTCATATTACAAACTACCCAGGATCCTGCAATTCTTCTCAGGTAATATCGGCTTTCACCATATCCACCATCTCAGCCCCATGATCCCAAATTACAAACTTGCAAAGTGTCACCGCGAAAACAGCCTGTTCAAGGAGATCAAACCTGTTACCTTCTGGGCAAGCTTCAAAACGCTCGCTTATCGTTTGTATGATGAGAAAACACAGCGGATGGTGAGTTTCAGGAAGATGATGGTGCAGGTGGCAAGTGACAAGTGACGAATGACAAGTGACAAGTGACAAGTGACGAGTGACAAGGGTTATTGTCTTATGAGTTTTATGGTTTGGGTTTGTTTTCCTGAAACCATGCGAACGAAATAAATGCCGGCCGGCCGGTCGGACAGCACGATTTCATGTGCCCCGCTCCCCGTAAAATCTTTCGAAATCAGCTTTTCTCCCTGCATCCTGAATATTTCGACATGGATGTTTTCGCCGGATGACTTATCTGTAAGTTCCACCATAAAGCTTCCGGTTGTAGGATTGGGGTATACATTGAAACAAGGTGCCGCTGCGTCAGCCAGGGGACTCTCCGGCTGGTCGCCGGTTCCGGACTGCGGCGCTGCCGGTGATGCGCAATACTGCCCGGTGGTCGTAATATATCCATGCATATAGCTGCCTGTGGCTGCAAGCGTGCCGGGCAGAAAACTGATCCTTTGTCCGGCAATAAAGGTTGCACTCCCCCCGCTCTGTACAGTGAATGTGGATGTTCCGCCGGCAACGAAGAGGTTGGCTGTGGCGTTGTAACAACTGGTCTGGGCATTGGGGATGGTGACATTCTGAACGACTGTATTGAGGATGCCGTGGGGACCGGGGCCGGCAGGATAATAGCCATGACAAACGGCGCAATCCGACAGCGTCCCGGAATGTCCCTGCAATGCAATGTTCTGTACATTGTCGCGGGCATTGCTGGTTGGCAGAATTGCATGCGGCGAACCATGACAGGTGCTGCAGAACAATCCGCCATGACCTTTAGAGTTACGGAACAGCTTTCCCGGTTCTTCAGCATAATTGGGCCCGTGGCAGGAGGCCGCGCCGCACGAAGGCTCCTGGAGCCAGGGGTTTCTGCCCTGGTCAATGCTGTGCCCCACATTTGAAACGCTGCCATGGCAATTCTGGCACTTGGTCACGGCACCGGTGGGCTGGTGCATGACGTCTCTCCAGCACTGGGTATTCGGTCCCGGGTGGCATTTATAACAATCGGCGCTCGTCCCGGTTTTGATGAACTCCCCATGTTTTTCATGGATGACCTGAGAAAACGGAGGAGTACCCGGATGCCCGGGCATGCCCAGGGCGTTGTCGGAATGACAGGTGGCACAAAAAATGGGTTTGTTGTTGATGTTAAACCCAGTGACCTGCTCATGCATCTGGAGGATGTTTAATTCGCTGGAATGACAGCCGGAACTTACACAGTTGATTTCGTGGGAAACGGGAATAACGCTTTGAGTAGATGCAAGCAGTTGATTGGTTGGCGAATATGCCTTGATCAGGGTAAGCTGGTAAGGATCGGCAACGGTGGGAGTGGCGTCCGGATAGGCCGTAATCGGGATGCCTTCAACCCGGTAATAGTTGCCGGTATCGGACAACATGGTTCCCGACATGCCGAAACCGGTTAACCCGACGTTTAATGGCAGGGAAACCCCGAAAAGCTGCTGGGCGTAACTCCAGAAGTTGGTTTTTGATGCCGACTCGGTGTTGCCGGGGATCTCATACGTCACATAAATGCCGCTTGTACCATGCATCACTTGCGGAAGGGCAGCAGGACTACCCTTCATGATAACCTGTGCCTTCTGATTGTTGTAAGGCGGCAAAATGCACATGTTTGAAAAGTCAAGGTTTGCACAGTGCATTCCCAGGTCGTTCCACGCAACAACGATGTATTCCTGCGTGACCGGGGCCGATTTCTCCTTTGATTTGGGCGTAGATGCCATCAGCAGGGCCGGAGCAAAAACAACCAGTAAGATCAGACTGAAGATTTTTTTCATGAGGTAAGGTTTTACATGGTTAAATACATATACAAAGATACATATCTATATAAGAAGTTGCCTGATGAAGGAGGAGAAGGGGGAAATTTAGACGGATTCCAGATAATGAAGTGACAAATGACAAGTGACAAGTGACGAATGACGAATATGGGAATGACGAATAAAAGAATCCCGGCAGTTATCAGGAAAAAATATTAATTCCATCAACTGCCGGGACCCGGTTACCTGTTTTACGAAATCGAAAATCGTAAATCGTAAATCGTAATTTATTATTTAATCACAACGAGTTTTTTCACCACCAGGCTCGTCTCCGTCTTTACAATGATGTTATAGGTTCCCTGCGATGCCGAAGAAAGATCGATCTGGTATTCCCTTTCGCCCTTAAATGATTTTTCCAAAAGGACTTTTCCATTCAAATCCTGGACACACACATCCAGGGCATTGCCATCGGCCCGGCCCGGAACGATTTTAAAAATGCCGCGGGTAGGATTCGGAAAGATATGAATGACATTGGAGGATGTTTCATCTACCCCGATGCTTGACCTGGCCTGGGTAACGGTGACTGTTTGTACCGGGATACCGGCTACGGTAACATCGATGTTCGCAGTGCGTGGCTGATCAACGGTGTTTTGCGTATAATCGGCTACAATGGTGCCATTCCCTGTTCCCGAAGGGGTGAGGGTGCACCAGGTAGCATTGCCCGTTACCACCCAGGTTGTATTGGAAGCGACCGAAAAGGCGGTACTTCCTGCCACGGCTGAAACATTCTGGAAAGGCGGTGTGACTGAAAGCGTGGGGGCTGCACCTGCCTGCGTTACAGTTACAGTTTCAGATGGCAGACCAGGAGCAGTGACTGTGATGCTGCATATCCTGGCATTCACTGAAATGTTCTCCTCAAAAGTCGCCACGATGGTTCCGTTGAAAGAACCGGCTGAAGTTACCGTACACCATAAAATATCTTTGGCGACATCCCAGGTTGTGTTTGAAAGGACCTCAAACTGGGTATTTCCTGCGGTTGACAACACATTCTGGTTGGGGGGTGTCACTGAAAGCAGCGGTGCTGCGCCATCCTGTGTCACTGTCACCGTTTGCGAGCCGGCACCGGATCCGGTAACCGTGATGTTCGCTGTTCTTGAACCCACGGATAAATTTTCGGCATATGCCACCCTGATGGTATCACTGTTGGTGCCCGAACTGGTGACTGTGCACCATGCGGCATCATTTACAACCGCCCAGCTGGTGTTCGAGGCGACCAGGAACTGTGTATTTCCCGCGGGGGAAGTAACATTTTGGGAGGGTGGGGTAACCGAGATGAATGGTGCGGCAGGCGTAATAAATTTCACTTTAAGTCCAGATACAGTTCCGCCTGAACTCTCGGCCACAATTTTGAAAAAATAGTTGGTGTCGCTTAGAAGCCCGGTAATATCGGTGCTCACACTCACGGCTGTCGAACCGGAACCTGCAGATACAGCAGGCGTGGAAAGGTTCAACGACATCGGCGTATTGCCATATTCAAAATGGTAATCGGTTGGCAGTCCATTTGGATTGACCGTACCATTCAGGGTTGCCGTGGTAGGAGTAACCGATGAGGCAACAACGGTGGTTACTGCAGGGCCAAAATTGTATTTAAAGGATGCGATCCTTGTTTTACGGCTGCTGCCGCTTCCGATGTACTCAGTTGTAAACCAGAAAGTTTTATCATCAGAGGGGTCGACAGACATCTGGGAATAATCGCCCCAGCGGTTTGCACCTGTCTGGGAGTTTGCACCAAGCATGATCGTATCTTCAGCAATATCAAGGATTCCTGAGGCATTTGCGAATTCTCCCGCCGACTGGCCGCAAAAGAAAATACTCGGGTACATGGTGGTGCTTGAAACGTTATAGCCAAGCCCGATCTCATTGTTGCCATTGAGCATGATGCTGCCCATCCAGCGGCTATGGAGGTCGGGGGCGTAGGTACCCTGCTGCCTGACTTCCCAGTTGCCGGTGCTTTTGCGCAGTTCATACCAGCGGATGCCGGCGTGGCGGTTGCCGTCGACATTCACGGTATGGCAGCAAACGATGGTTTGATACGAACCGAAATTGCGGTATTGCGGAACGTTCATGATACATTGCGGGATCCCATCCACGCGCTGGCCTGTTCCCTTCTGTTCGATGTTATTCCAGTTATTTCCAAAGCTGCTGCTGAACGGCTGGACGTCAAGCTGCTGGGTGCGGACGAACGCGGAGTTTGCCGGTGTTGTCCAGTCCACGGTGAGCTCATAGAGCCACACCTGGTCGGTACCGCCACCCAATGCATCATCGTTGAAGGCGATATACATACCCGGTGTGCCGGTAGGTGCCAGCGGCCCGTCATTATCGATGGGAGGAACGCACATAAAGCCGTCAATCGAGGTCGGGCGCCAGGCATTGTTGAAGCCGATGCCCTGGGCAATACCCCCGGTAAGCATTTGTTCGCGTTGAAAAACATAGATGTCATTGCCGCCACTGTTGTTGTCGCCCATGTAGTAACCGTCGCGCCAGACACTGAATTTCGGGTAGTCGGGCATGGAAGCAACTGGGAAGGAATACTGGTGCCACGTTCCGGTGGGATCGTTGGTTGATGATACTGCCATCATCACATAATTGGTTCCTGAATTGGGGATTGAGAATTCCGTGGCAACCCACCTGTCGGCCTGGTCATCGTATAAAATGATCGGATCGCCATCGTTGCGGTTGGAACCCGGTACATTGCCAAACAGTTGGTTCATATTTGTAGGACCTGCCACAAGGGCTCCCGCCTTGTCATAAATGGCGTAAACGGTATTGATGGTCTGCATGAAGTGGTTGGGGCCTGCAGTGCCGTTGCAATCGGGGGGATAATATGGAGAGGTTTGTCCGTCAAAATTCTTGATGGGGGCCTTGTTGCCCATGGTGGCACCCATAAAATCCTGCCAGGCAGGATCGGTGCCCTTGGGCAATGCCGTTTCTGCAAAAGGGAAAATACGGTTTTTCAGATCCTTGTTCAGGGTACGTTTAAGCCCTTTCAATTCCAACTGATGGAATTCATCTGCCGTCATGGCAGGAATATCCCGCAATGGCCGGCTCAAACCGTAATAGGTGCCGGTTGTGATGTCGGTGGGGTGAATGGGCCGGTCCTGTGCCTGCAATGCCAGCATGAACAACGATAAGAGTGCCGTAAAAAGTAAGTTTCGTGCCATAGTTTGTTGGTTTGGTGAAGTGTTCTGCAAAGGTAACAAAAATCCTGTATGTTATGGTGAGCCCGGCAGAAATCGGTTCCTGGTTCCGGAAAATTAACCTGCGACGGAAAAAACGTCCGGAATCGGTCATATTCCATTATAAAAGAGTATATTTGATGTGCTTAAAGGGATACAACCAGCCGCATGATGGATATTGAATCACTGCGAATCAATGAAGAACGTTTCCGGTCGATGCTTGACAACATCCTGGAAGGCTGCCAGATCATCGGTTTCGACTGGAGATACATTTATCTCAACCATGTTGCAGAGGAACATAGCCGCCTCCCCGGGGGATACTTGCCTGGCAGGAAATACCAGGACACCTGGCCCGGCTGCGAGCAGACGGAACTATTCAGATTAATTGACCATACACTCAGGGACCGTGTTCCCCATCGTATTGAAAATGAGTTTTCGTATCCCGACGGGAAGGTGGGATGGTTCGAACTCAGCATACAGCCAGCACCGGAAGGTGTATATATCTTTTCCATCGATATCACCGAACGAAAAACAGCAGAACGTGCCCTGCGTGAAAGTGAGCAGAAATTCCGTGAAACGATTTTCAACCTTGACGAGGGATTTTACAGTATCACACCCGAAGGCCGCCTTCTTGCGCACAACCAGGCATTCAACCGCATCCTTGGGTTCGAAACAACAGAAGACCTGAGAGGACTTTTTTTACCCGATTTCTGGCTGCGGCCTGATCAACGTGCAGAATACCTTGCTTCCCTGGCATCGGATGGTTTTATTTCCAAGTACCCTGTTGACCTCACCACGAAAACGGGAAAAAGAATAACCATTATGGCAAGTGCCCATATGGTTAAAGATAAAGACTTTCGCCCCCAGAGGATTGAAGGGGTTTTTGTCGATATTTCCGAACTTAAAGCGGCGGAAAATGCGCTCAGGGAAGGTGAAGAGAAGTACCGGGCATTGCTCTGGAACCTCCATACCGGGGTTGTGGTGCATGCCCCGGATACCAGCATAATATTTTCAAACCCTAAGGCTTCCGAACTTCTTGGCCTGACTGAGGAGCAACTGCAGGGGAAAAAATCCATTGACCCTGCCTGGTTCTTTATCATGGAAGACGGAACACGCATAACGACAGAAGAGTACCCGGTAAGCCTTGCAATGTCAACTGCCCGACCGGTTTCAGAAATCGTGCTGGGCATCGTACGGCCCGACCGCGAAAGCCCGACCTGGGTGCAATGCAGCACCCATGCAGAACGGAATGCAGATGGTGAATTGCAGCAAGTCATCGTGACATTTTTTGATATCACGCAGATCAAACTGGCGGAAACAGCTTTATGGCTCAAAAACCTTGTTTTCGACGCTTCCATTGCCGCCAACAGCATTGCCAGCCCGGTGGGGGTATTAACCGAAGCCAACAACACATTTTTGCGCACCTGGGGTTACACATCCAAAGAGGAGGTCATAGGCCGTCCCCTGGTAAATTTCTTCTGGAACCCCGCGGATGCAGGCAACATCATGGACATGCTCGATGCAAATGGAGCATGGGAAGGCGATTTTGAAGCAAAGCGGCGGGATGGGTCTGTTTTTATCGCCCATGGAATGGCATCGGTGGTCATGGATGGAAAAGGCAAGGTAATCGGCTACCAGTCTGCCGTTCTGGACATCACCGACCGTAAACAGGTAGAAGATGCCCTGCTCAACCACTCGGTACGGCTGCGTAACCTCCATGAGATCGACCTGGCCATCCTCCGTGCAACCGAAACACCCGAAGCCATCGTTCAGGCTGCCCTCAAACAATTGCTGATCCTGCTGCAGTGTGACATTACCAGCGTAAGACTCCTGGATGCTGAAACACAAGAGTTACAGGTTTTCGCCGCAGAACTGAAAAGCGGAGAGCCCGTTCAGCCGGAGAAAATGCTTTCTAAAACGGTACTCGGGGAGATGGAACTTCTCCGGCAGGGGAAAACAGAGATTGTGGAGGATATGACGAATGTGTCTTCTTCTGCATGTGCTTGCAATATGTTGACTGATGGAGAGATAAAATCCTGCATCAATGTACCTCTCCAGGCAGAGAAGGGGTTGATGGGTATTTTACATGTCGGGTGGGACTCTCCGCGAATCATTACCGCTGAAGAAAAAGATATTTCGGGGGAGGTTGCCGGACAGGTTGCCATTGCGATCGAACAGGCCCGGCTGCTCAAGGAGTCGAAACGTTATGCGGCTGAACTGGAAGAACGGGTACGCCAGCGGACTTCCCAGCTTATGGAGGCGAATAAAGAGTTAGAGGCGTTTTCGTACACGGTATCCCACGATCTGCGCGCACCACTGCGGGGGATTCATGGATTTACCCAGATACTGCTCGACGATTATGCCTGCAAACTTGATGAGGAAGGCCGGAGAATATGTTCCATCATCCAGGAAAACTCCCTGAAGATGGGAAACCTTATCGAAGACCTGCTGGAATTTTCACGGCTGGGCCGCACGGAGATGCAACTCACCGCAATAAACATGAAGACACTGGTTGATTCCGTTTTCCTGGAAATGACCGACGCGGTCACACGGGAACGCATTACCCTGAACATCGACAAGCTTTGCAAGGTTAAAACCGACGCCGTCATGATGCGGCAGGTATGGTCAAATCTGCTTTCTAATGCAATAAAATACAGCTCAAAAAAGGAAAAATCGATTATTTCCATCACTTCCAGCATCGAAAAGGGGAAGTGCATCTTCTGCATAAAAGATAACGGTGCAGGGTTTGACATGCAGTATATTCATAAGCTTTTCGGTGTTTTCCAGCGGCTGCACAGCGTGAAAGATTTTGAAGGAACAGGAGTAGGACTGGCAATTGTACAGCATATTGTCAAACGCCACGGCGGTGAAGTATGGGCTGAGGGTGAAACAGATATTGGTGCCTCTTTCTATTTTTCCCTGCCACTCGACAACTAAAAAACACGCCTGTTAACTGGCAAAATCGTAAATTGCAACCCGAAAATCGAAAATCGAAAATCGAAAATCGTAAATCGTAAATCGTAAATCGTAAATCGTAAATCGTAAATCATTAATGGTCCCCCCCAACACCCTCATATTACCACTAACAGGCATGTCCTGTTCCAAATGCAAACTTGCAATCGAGCAGAATGCGCGCAGGCTGCCGGGGATAACCGACGTCAGTATTGATCCGGCGGGTGAGAACCTGATCATGACATTTGAGCAGTTGCCCGGCCCGTTGCAATTGAATACGGTAACCAATGAATTGCAAAAGGAAAAAGACAAGCTGGAACATACCCGGCAGGAATTGCAGAAGGCATACGCCGGGATGGAACTCCGCATCAAGGAGAGGACCGACGAGTTGCTGGTTTCCAACAACATGTTGATGAAGGAAATCCTTGAACATAAACAGGTTGTGGACCAACTTGAGCAAACAGGAAAATTTCACCAGGCGATCATCGAAAATGCCCCTGATGGATTTGTGCTGCTGAACGCCGGCGGGAACTTCAAGTTTGCCAGCCCGGCCGCAAAAAAAATGTTCGGATTTGGGCCGCAAGATGAACTCCTGGGGAATCCGGCAGAATATACGCATCCCGAGGATCTGCCAATGGTGTTGTCGGAACTGGGCAGGCTTTTCCAGGAACCCGGCTATGTTCCTACCCTGCAATACCGTTTCAGTGATAAAAACGGAAATTGGAGATGGGTTGAAAGCACCTTCAGCAATCTGCTCGGAGATCAGAACGTTGAATCGCTCGTGATAAACTTCCGCGATATAACCGATCGGAAAAATGCCGAGGAGGAGATTAAAAAACTCAATGAAACCCTGGAACAGAGGGTGAACGAAAGAACCGAAGAGCTATTGGCCGCCAACAAGGAGATGGAGGCCTTTTCATATTCCGTTTCGCACGACCTTCGTGCGCCCCTGCGGGGTATCCATGGTTTTACCCAGATACTGATGGACGATTATGCGGATAAAATTGATAACGAAGGACAAAGAATTTGTAAAATCATCCGGGATAATTCACTGAAGATGGGGCACCTGGTTGACGACCTCCTGGCATTTTCCAGGCTCAGCCGTGCAGAAATACAACTGTCTGTTATTCAAATGAATAAACTGGTTAAGTCAACCTTCCAGGAAATTGCCGATGCAGGGATGAAGAAACGGATCATGCTGCAGGTAGAAGACCTCTGCAATGCTCCCGCCGACCCGGTAATGCTGCGCCAGGTATGGTCAAACCTGGTTTCCAATGCCATCAAGTACAGTTCAAAACGGGAAAAAACCCTCATTACAATATCCTCGCATTGCGAAAACGGGAAATGTATCTATTGCATCAGGGATAACGGCGCCGGATTCGACATGAAATATGCCGGCAAGTTATTCGGGGTTTTCCAGCGCCTCCACAGCGAAAAAGAGTTTGACGGAACCGGTGTCGGCCTGGCCATTGTTCAGCGGATCGTGCATCGTCACGGCGGCGAGGTGTGGGCCGAAGGGGAAGTGGACGCGGGGGCCTCCTTCTATTTTTCCCTGCCCCTTGACAAAACCGCCAAATCGTAAATCCCAAATCGTAAATCGTAAATCTAACCCTCCCACCCCACTCTCCCCCCGATGCCCGTCCACCATACCTTTTGCAGGATCTGTGAAGTTCTCTGCGGCCTTGAAGTCAATACCGAAGACAACCGGGTCGTATCGATCCGGCCCGACCGCAACCATGTGGCCACCGAAGGGTTTGCCTGCCCGAAGGGCTTGAAACAGCACCATCTTTACAGTTCCCCCGACAGGTTAAAGTACCCGATGAAACGCACCGGTACGAAGTGGGAGCGCATTTCGTGGCACCAGGCATTGGAAGAGATCGGGACTAAAGTGCAGTCGATAAGGAGGGAACACCATCCCAACGCGGTTGCGATGTATGTGGGCACAGCTGCGGGGTTCAGCACGCTCCACCCCATATTTGCCCAGGGGTTCATGACCGGCATCGGCTCTGCGAACATGTTCTCCTCCTCCACCCAGGACTGCAGCAACAAGTTTGCCGTGGCTGGCGAAATGTACGGATTTCCATTTACCCAGCCCTTCCCTGACCTCACCAATATAAAATGCCTGGTCATCGTGGGTGCCAACCCCATGATCTCAAAATGGAGCTTCCTGCAGGTGCCCGATCCCGGCAAAAAGCTGAGGGCCATCACATCGGCCGGCGGAAAAATCTACATTGTCGACCCGCGGCGGACAGAAACCTCTAAAATTACAGGCACACATGTCTTTATCCGCCCAGGAACAGACCTGTTTTTTTACCTTTCATTCCTTTACGAGGTGATACACCAGCATGGTGTAAAAACTGCACATGTTGCAAAACATATGACAGGTTACCCGAAAATCGCCAAACTGGCGGAAGAATGGCCGGCGGAACGGACCAGTGTGGTAACCGGCATTGCTCCATATCTTTTAAGGCAGATGGTTGCAGACTATCTTACTGCTGATGGCGCAGCATTGTACTGTTCCACCGGGGTCAACATGGGGGCGCATGGTACGCTGGCATTCTGGATCCAGGAGTGCATCAATGCAGTTACAGGCAACCTCAACCGCAAAGGCGGCACCCTGGTCAGCAAGGGGATCATCGACTTCCCCAAGTTTGGGAAAAAACACGGCATCCTCACCCGGACTGCCCGTTCAAGAGTAGGCAGCTGCCGTTCGGTAAACGACGCTTTCCCGGGTGCCATCCTGGCCGATGAGATCCTTACCCCGGGAAGGGAGCAGGTCCGCGCGTTGTTCGTCACCGGCGGAAACCCGCTGATTACCATGCCCGGCTCGGAGCGGCTCATGACGGCGTTCAAACAACTCGACCTGCTTGTGGCCCTTGATATTCAACCAACTGAAACCGCCTCGCTCGCACATTACGCACTCCCCTGCACCTCCCCGCTCGAACGCCCCGACCTTCCGTTTATTTTCCCATTGATGCTCGGATTGCAGCACCGTCCCTACCTGCAGGCAACACGGGCAGTCATCCGGGCTGCCGAAGCACAACGCGACGAGTCATCGATCTACCTGGACCTTTGCCGCTACAGCGGTATCGCGCTGTTCGGCTCATTCATCACCCAGAAACTGCTGACATTGTTCTCAAAAAAGAGAATGGCGGAAGGTGAAACATTGAGAGAAGTGCCGCAAACCGGGATCATGAATTTGCTTTTACGGGTGTGCGGCCAATCATCCTTCACGAATCTCCTGAAACATCCGCATGGCATCCTCAGGCCCGGGCATAAACAGGATTTCCTTCCCGGCAGGATCGTCACCGGTGATCACAAGGTGCACCTTGCCCCCGCGTTGCTTTTAGAAGCTTCAGAAACCATCGGCATGCTGTTCCAGGTTGAAACCTGTAACTCAGGGAAGTTCAAACTCATCACAAAGCGCTCGGTTACGACCCATAACAGCTGGACGCACAATTACGAAGCATTCGTGAAGGCCCCCGACAATACCAACTATTTATACATGTCGCCTTCGGATGCGGCAAACCTGGACCTTGCCGACGGAGATATGGCCGATGTGAAGAGTGAAACCGGCATGGTAAGACTTCCTGTGCGGATTACCGGGGATATTGGCCCGCTGACTGTTGCCCTGCCGCATGGATGGGGACACCAGCATTCGGGCATGCAGATCGCTAAAGAAACCCTGGGTGTAAATGTAAACATCCTGGCAGCCGACGGCCCCGGAAACATTGACAAAGTCAGCGGTATGGCTGTGCTTACCGGCATCCCAGTCGACATCAAACCTGCATGCGCCCCCCGGGTAACAACCAGCTGGAGCGGAAAAAGCTAATTGTTCCCACAGTTAAAATTCTTTTTTTCATCTCAAAACACCCCAAATCGGCTATCTTATTTGGATTTTGTCCGGATAGTGATTATTTTTGCCGCTCCTAAAACAAACATGTCAAATGAAAATAGTAAAGGAATTCAAAGAATTCGCAATGCGGGGCAATGTGATTGACCTCGCGGTCGGTGTGATCATCGGGGCGGCCTTCGGAAAGGTTGTCGGATCGCTGGTAAACGACATCATCATGCCCCCGATCGGGGTGCTGGTAGGCGGAATGGATTTTAAAAGCCTGGCCTTCACCATCCGTGAGGCAGTGATGGATCCTGCTACGGGCAAGGTGGCCAAAGAGGCCGTCACATTAAAGTATGGCAATTTCATCCAGACACTGGTCGATTTCACCATTGTCGCCTTCGCGATCTTCATGATGGTCAAAGCGGTGATGAACCTCAGTAAAAAGAAAACAGAAGAGGCCCCGGCACCGCCGCCTGCCCCCACAAAGGACCAGGAACTGCTCACCGAGATCAGGGACCTTTTGAAGAAGTAAATCAAAAAGCAAAAAGAAAAATCAAAAAGAAAAATTCAGAAAGATGATGAGAAAGTATACCATTTTAGTTGTGATGATGTTGTTCTCTGCGGGCATCTTTGCCCAGGAGATCCAGAAGATTGCAAAAGCCAAAGCTGATGTATTGTCGGAGGTTCCTGCCGATTCAACGGCGAAGCACTGGCTGATCCAGGGGAACGGTTCGCTGCAGTTTACACAAGCCTCCTTTACGAACTGGTCGGCCGGCGGACAAAATTCCGTCGGGCTGGTTGCCTGGGTGAATTTCAAAGCGAACTACAAGAACGGCAAACATATATGGGGAAATACCGTTGACCTGGGCTACGGATTCAACATCCTTGGAAAAGGCAATGATGCCCAGTACAACAAAACCAACGACAAAATTGAACTCACCACGGCATATGGTTATGAACTTCACAAGAATAAGAAGTGGTACCTGACTGTCCTGGCCAATTTCCGTTCTCAGTTTACAGATGGGTACAATTATCCCGACGACAGTACAGTCGTCTCCACATTCATGTCTCCCGGTTACCTTGTAGCCGGCCTGGGTATCACCTACGCACCTGCGAAATGGTTCTATGTTTATGTTTCGCCCGGATCCGGACGTTTCACATTCGTTACCGACCAGAAACTGGCCGACTCGGGTGCTTTCGGGCTGGAAGGAGGGAAATGGATATCAGCCAACACCTACCATCACGGCTCAAACATACGCGGTGAATTTGGACCTTACGTTCGCGCAGATCTTAACGCCGACCTTGCCAAAAACATCAACCTCTCTTCAACCGTCGAACTTTTCACCGATTACCTGAAACAATTCGGGAATATTGACGTCAACTGGAGTTTGCTGCTTAGTTTGAAGGTAAACAAATGGCTGGCCGCATCCATTCAAACCCAGCTGATCTACGACAATGATGTCATGATCGTAACCGATGAAGTGAAGCAGCCGCAAGGCGGTCCGCGGACACAATTTAAAGAGTTGCTGGGAGTAGGACTTACGTATAAATTCAAGTAGCCGGTTAATTAAATGAATTTTAAATACCCGTTGGAACACAGCGGGTATTTTTTATTGATATATTCTGTATTTTTGTGAAAAAAGGAAAGCAACATGGCACATCATTCAGAACAAACCGGACATCTTACCCACGATGAACTGAAATTCAGGGAACATACGGAAAGGGCCGGCCATTTTATCAAAATCGACCTCTTCAGGTCGGCACGCGAGGAATACAATGCTGCCTTGCAGTACAAGCCGGGAGATGCAGAATGCCTCAGGCAAATCGATGTGATGAACAGTAACATCTCCCGCGATCGCAAAACGGTACTGGTGGTTGCGCCGCTGGTCATCATCCTGATAGTTGCCATTGCCCTGCTGGTTTAATAATCACGGCAGCGAAAAAATAACCCATGAAAGAAAAGAAGATTAAGCCCATTGCACTTGTCCGGAATGACCCCTGGCTTGAACCCGTTGCCGAAGAAATCACCGCGCGGTATGAACGCTACCAGCAAACCCTGCAGGAGATCGAACAGACCTGGAACAGCCTGACCGAGTTTGCCGATGCCTACCAGTTCTATGGGTTCCATTATGACCGTTCACTCAAAGGGTGGCATTACCGCGAATGGGCGCCCAAAGCCCAGGACCTTTATCTTTTTGGCGATTTCAACAACTGGCAGCGATATTCGCACCGGCTTACCCCGAACAAATACGGCCAATGGGAAATTTTCCTGGCTGATGAACACTACAAAGAGCTGTTTACCCATCAAAGCCGGGTTAAGGTGATGGTTCATTCCGAAGCAGGCTGGCACGAAAAAATCCCTGCCTACATCCACCGGGTGATCCAGGATCCGGCAACGCTGGGCTTCTCGGGACAACACTGGGCTCCTCCCCGCGCCTTCGACTGGTCGGGCGACCGGTTCGACCTCCGTGATTTGAACGAAATGCTTATTTACGAGTGTCACGTCGGCATGGCACAGGAGCAGGAGTCGGTTGGCACATTTGCCGAATTTGCCGATTACCTTATCCCTTACATTAAAAACTCAGGGTACAACACCATCCAGCTGATGGCCATCGCCGAGCATCCATACTACGGCTCCTTTGGATATCATGTCACGAATTTTTATGCTGTCTCCTCCCGTTTCGGAACACCTGAAGAGCTGAAGTACCTGATCAAAAAAGCACATGAACAGGGTATCGCCGTTTTGATGGATGTGGTTCACTCGCATTCAGCCAAGAATACCATGGAAGGACTCAACCAGTTCGACGGCTCCGACGACCAGTATTTTCATCCGGGCGACCGCGGAAACCACCCCCATTGGGATTCAAAATGCTTTAACTACGGCAAGCGGGAAGTAATGCAATTTCTCCTTTCCAACCTCAAATACTGGCTGAAGGAGTTTCATTTCGACGGGTTCAGGTTCGACGGTGTTACCTCCATGATGTACTTTGACCATGGATACCGTGAAGTATGGGACCGTGACGGCTACTTTAAGGACGGCGTTGAATGGGATGCCCTGACCTACCTCCAACTCGCCAATACGCTCACGCACAAGGTGAGGCCCCATGCCGTGACCATTGCTGAAGACGTTAGCGGGATGCCTGGTCTTTGCCGCCCGGTGCGCGAAGGCGGCATCGGTTTTGATTACCGCCTGGCCATGGCCATTCCCGATTACTGGATCAAGGTGCTGAAAGAAAAGAAAGATGAAGAGTGGGATATCCATGAATTATGGTCGGTCATGACCGACCGGCTGCCCGATGTTAAAACCGTGGCATATTGCGAATCGCACGACCAGGCGCTTGTTGGCGACCAGACCATCGCCTTCAGGCTGATGCAGAGCGAGATCTATTTCAAGATGAGCCGGAAAGATGAAAGTTATGTTATCGACCGCGGCATCGCCCTGCACAAAATGATCAGGCTGATCACCATCAGCCTGGGCGGCCAGGCTTACCTGAACTTTATCGGCAATGAGTTCGGCCATCCCGACTGGGTTGACTTTCCCCGCGAGGGAAACAACTGGAGTTTCCAGTATGCCCGCCGCCAATGGTCCTTGCTTGCAAACCCCGACCTGAAATACAGGTTCCTTGCCGCTTTCGACCGGGCAATGATTGCGATGGTCAAAAATTACAGGTTGTTTGATGCCGGTTTTGGCGACCAGTTAAACATGGACGGTGAAAACCAGACCATCATCTTCAAGCGGCAGGGGTTGATCTTCATTTTCAACTTCCACGTAAACAAGTCAGTGCCCGATTACCAGTTTACAGTTCCCCTGCCGGGCGATTACCGCATCATCCTCAACACCGACAGGCCTGAATTCGGGGGGCACAACAGGGTGAATGATGAACTTGTGTATACCACACTGTACAAACCTGCAGATGACACCCACCACCTGATGATTTACAACCCAAACCGCACGGCGCTTGTCTTTGAACATATAACCTAGCCTTCAATATTTTCGTATCTTTGCCACACAATCCTGAGCTAAATTTACGATCCTATGAATCTTTTCATTCGCCCTGCCATCATCCGGAGAGCCCTGCTGATGATGGCGCTGGTACCTGCCGTATTTATTTTGTTTTTTTCCCTCAATGCCTTTTCAGCAAACCCTGATACAACCGGGTTCGTCTCTTTCCGTTTGAATATGACCAGGGCTGTAAATCAACACATCTTCGTCCCCGATTCAGGTTATGTTTACCTCATAATGGACAGTGTTGAACCTTTGCGGTTGCTCCCAGGTCCCGGTAACATCTATACAGCAACCCTTTTGGACCGGCTTGATTCAGGCACTGTATACAACTATCATTTCAGCATAAACGATTCGGTTCCAGAAACAGTCCGTCGCAGTTTGAAAGCACTTCCGGGCGTTATGAGTGTGACCGCATGGTGGAACAATGAGCCGCTCAACGTCACCACTTTCATCGTCAACATGCGGTATGCCGCGCAATTCGGCATGTTCAACCCTGCGTCGGACTCGGTTTATATTGTGGGAACCATGAACCCCCTGGCTGATTCGCCCAAAATGCAGCGCATCGATACGACGCTCAGTTATTCCTATGTAGACACCCTCCTGGTTCCCGGCTCGGTTCAAAAGTACAAATACCGCATCAATGCCGCTACAGGCGGAATGGAGTACACCACCAACCGCATCGTCAGGATACCCGACACACTGCTTACAGTTACGAGTGATTTCAACAATTACAACCCAGCAAAACGGCTGATGACCTTTCAATGCGACATGGGGTATTATGTGAAAGCACACCATTTTGACATCACCGCCGATTACCTTGACGTTGCAGGCAATTTCAACGGGAGTGGCGCCAATGATGTATTGTTTGACACAGACAAGGATACCGTGTACACCCTTGAAACGTTTATGGATACCGCCTGGATAAACCAGGGTCCCCTTTCCTTTAAATTCCGCATCAACGGGAACTGGAATACCGCCGAATTAACGGGAAAGCCAAACCGGGTTTACGCTTTCCACGATACCATCAATCAAAATCCTAACATCTTCGGATGCCAGTACAACAACCTCAACCCATCCGTACCGACGGCACCGTGGGCGTATGATGTCAACATCCAGGGGCTTTTAATCATCAATAAATTCCTTAGCGGGACGTACTCCTACGAAAACGTGAATGGCATCCCCGAAGGCATCTCCTCCTACCGGTGGCTTCGCAGCAACAACGCCCTCGGCACCGACACCACTTTTATTCCTTCCGCCACGAAAATCACCTACGTGGTCGACACCCTGGATATAGGGAAATGGCTGGTTTTTGAAATAACCCCGAGGGCCGCCAGCGGCGACTCGGCTACCGGGAATCCTGTCCGCGTTGTTTCATCCAACAGCATTTCGGCATGGGATGTTGGCATGAATGAGCATGGCGCATTGATCACACGGGTTTATCCCAATCCTGCCAGCGATTACGTCACGGTTGAATCCGGGAAAGAGATTGACCAGGTCGCACTGATCAATTACCTGGACCAGGAAGTTCTCATGAAGGAAAATATCGGATCCAAATCAACCCGGTTTGAAGTTGGATCCCTGCCGGCCGGATTATACCTGCTCAGGGTTTCAACAAAGTCAGGACAGCGGGGCGTTGCCAGGGTGATGAAGTATTAGATTCACGCCCTTTAAAATTCGGATCGTGGTGAAAAGTTGTCAACTTTTCACAATTTCTGTATTACCTTTGCATTGGATAACGGATTAAGCAACAAAACTTAAATCCGGAAAAAAATGAAAACAATCCTGAAAATTCTCGTGTTTTTCTTATTGGTATTGCCATCATTCTCCATGGCAGAAACTAAGGAGATCCCATTCACACTGGAAGACCGTGACCGGATCATCAGGACAGAACAAAAGGTTGAAGCAATTAACCAGCGTTTCGAGTCGATAGACCAACGTTTCGAGTCGATAGACAAACGGTTCGAGGCTATGAACAAGCGGTTCGACCAGCTTTTCAATTTCCTCTGGGCCATCGTTGGTATATTCACTTCCATGATGGTAAGTGTTTTTGGTTTTGCATTCTGGGACCGAAAACTTTCTCTTGCACCAATGAAAAGAGATAACCTTAAAACACTCAATGCCCTGCGCGAATTTGCCGAACACCAGCCAAAATTAAGAGAGATCTTGAAAAACGCAGGGTTGATGTAGCCGGAACCCTTCAGAGGGAGTCATTTCAGGATTGCGCCAGCAAAAAATCCAGGTTTTCGTTCTCCTTGAACTCCTGGGCTTCCATGCCAAAACGGAAGAGGCGCAGGGGGCGGCTTCCTACCAGGTTCATGGTATCGCCGATAACCTTCAGCAGGCAGCCTTCGCGCAGCCCGACCACCGTAGTTTCGCGGTTCACCGTGAGAAATTCCAGGATCCGCTGCTCGCGGGTCTCACCGGCATGGCCTTCGGGATTGACATCCAGGTAGTGCGGGTTGATCTGGAACGGAATGAATTTAAGACAGTTAAATGATGGCGGCTCACAGATAGGCATGTCGTTGGTAGTTTTCATCGTCGGGCAGGCCACGTTGGCACCTGCACTCCAGCCAACGAAAGGTATTCCGCGAAAAACTTTCCGGCGGATCGCCTCCATCAAACCGTATTCCTGCATCGCCAGTGCCAGGTGAAAAGTATTGCCTCCCCCGATCACAATGGCTTCAGCTTCGTTCACGGCAACAACCGGATTGGATTCCCGGTGGATGGAATGCAGCAAAAAACCCATCTCCCTGAAAATTTTCTTCACCCGGTCCTCATACAGGTCAAATGATTTTTCAACACTTGATGCAGTGAGGTTTACGCCGGCATACGGGATGAACAGGACATTGCGCACACCGAATCCCGACAGGAAATCCTTGATATGGGTACGGGGCCAGGCAAGATATTCCTCGCCGGCATTGGTTGAATTGCTGATCAATAAAAGATTTCGGATCATACGGTTAATTTGGGGCATAAAAGTAATAGAAAGTTCTTACTTTTGAACCATGGAAAAAATAAAAATCAAGAATCCGGGCAAAATCAAGCCCCCCCTGCGATTCTGGCAGGTGTGGAACATGAGTTTCGGATTCCTGGGGATCCAGTTTGGGTTTGCATTGCAGAACGGGAACGCCTCCCGGATTTTACTGACTTTTGGCGCCGACGTGCACCAGCTGAGCTGGTTCTGGCTGGTTGCACCCATCACAGGGATGATCATTCAGCCGATCATCGGGTACATGAGCGATAAAACATGGTGCCGGCTCGGCCGCAGGAGGCCCTACTTCCTGGTAGGCGCATTTTTAACCAGCATCGCACTCGTCCTCATGCCCAATGCGCCACACCTGGCATCCTTCATAGCCCCGATGTTTATCGGCGGGGGACTCCTCATGATCATGGATGCTTCCATCAACATTTCCATGGAACCCTTCCGGGCGCTCGTTGCAGATAAACTTCCGGAGGAACAGCATACGCTTGGTTTTTCTGTCCAAACTCTCCTCATCGGGATCGGGGCGGTGATCGGGTCCTGGCTTCCGTATATCCTGGGCAACTGGATGGGGATTTCAAAAAATGCCAGTGCAAACGGGCTGGTTCCTGACAACGTAACCTATTCATTCTATTTCGGGGCCTTCATATTGCTTTCCACGATTTTGTGGACTGTATTTACCACCTCTGAATATCCTCCCGAAGAACCGGGCACGCAGGAAGCAGAGGTGAAACCCGGTAAGTTCATCATACCGCCCATCATGCTCAAACTGCTGCTTGTGCAGTTTTTTTCGTGGTTCGCCCTGTTTTCGATGTGGGTGTTCACGACACCTGCAGTCGCACTTAAATTCTATCATACCACCGATGCCAACGCGGTGGCGTTCCAGGAAGCCGGCAACTGGGTCGGAATTTTGTTTGGCATTTACAATGGTGTTTCAGCCATCATCGCGATGTTCCTTCCTGTCGTTGCAAAAAAGCTTTCAAAAAAGGTGACCCATGCCCTCGCCCTGTGCGCAGGTGGCCTGTCATTGCTGTCTTTCCTCATCATCAGTGATCCGCATTACCTTATCATCCCGATGATCGGTATCGGTATCGCATGGGGAAGTATTCTGGCCATGCCTTACGCCATGCTCGCCAGTTCCATTCCCCCGAAAAAAATGGGCGTGTACATGGGTCTGTTCAACATGTCCATTACCATACCGCAAATTGTAAGCGGCGTTGTAAGCGGTCTGATCCTGAAGTATTTCTTTGCCGACAACCCCATCCTGTGCCTTGTGATGGCCGGGGTAAGCATGTTCCTTGGAGCGATCAGCGCGATGTTCATAAAGGAAAAAAAAATGCAAACAATGTAAACAATGCTTGCATTGTTTCCATTGTCTTCATTATTTATTTTACGTACCTAATCAAAGATAAAATGCTTAAAGAAAGATCAAGCGGAATTTTAATGCACCCAACTTCGCTTCCCGGTAAATATGGGATCGGAACCCTTGGAAAGGCAGCTTTTGAGTTTATTGATTTCCTTGCGAATGCAAAACAGCAATACTGGCAAATCCTTCCCCTCGGGCCAACCGGGTATGCCGATTCACCTTACCAGTGTTTCTCGGCACATGCCGGCAACCCGAATCTGATCGACCTCGATATCCTGGTAAAATCCCGCCTGCTTCATGCCGACGACCTGGCAGATTATCCTCATTTCTCAAATGAACGCGTTGATTTCGAGAATGTTCAGAAAACAAGGCTCACCTTGTTGCAAAAGGCCCATCACGCGTTTACCCTGTATGCGGATAACCTCGAAAAAATGGCTTACCGCAATTTCCTGAAAGACCAGGCGAAATGGATCAACGATTATGCACTCTTCAGGGCCATCAAGGCAAACCGCGACCAAAAGCCGTGGTATCTCTGGGAAAATCCGTTGAAAACGAGGGAGAACGAAGCCATAAAAGCCATCCAGACGATGCTTCATGAGGAGATCGACTTTCATAAATTCATGCAGTTCCTCTTTTTCAGGCAGTGGAATGCTGTCAAGGAGTATGCCCACAACCATAACGTAAAGATCATCGGGGATATCCCATTGTATGTGGCACTCGACAGCGCTGATGCATGGGGCAATCCTGAAATTTTCGAGTTTGACGAAAACCTGAACCCAGTCCGCGTCGGCGGGGTCCCACCCGATTATTTCAGTGAAACCGGTCAGTTGTGGGGGAATCCCCTTTTCCGCTGGGATGTGCTGAAAGCGACCGGCTACCAGTGGTGGATTGACCGTATCAGGACGAGCCTCTTCCTGTACGACATCATCCGCATCGACCATTTCCGCGGGTTTGCTGCCTACTGGGCGGTGCCGTACGCTGAAAAAACCGCTATAAAAGGTGAATGGATCACCTGCCCGGGCAAAGATTTCTTCGATGCGCTTCGTGTCGAATTCGGCGACCTGCCTATCATTGCCGAAGACCTTGGCGTGATCACCCCGGATGTGGAAGAACTCCGCGACGGGTTCGGCCTTCCCGGCATGAAGATCCTTCAGTTTGCCTTCGACTCATCAGAAGCCAACGACTATATCCCGCACAACTATGTAAAAAACTGCCTGGTTTATACCGGCACCCACGACAACGACACTGTTGTGGGCTGGTTTAACAATGCGACCCCCTACGACCGGAAATATGTGCTGGATTACCTCAATACCGGCGACCATGACATTCACTGGTCGTTTATCCGCCTTGCATGGGCATCGGTGGCTTATACTGCCATCGTTCCGATGCAGGACCTGCTCGGGCTTGACACTTCGGCACGGATGAACCTGCCCGGCACAACCCAGAACAACTGGCAATGGAGGGTCGACGGCAGTGTCTTCACACCTGAACTGGCTGCAAAACTGGCACATTTAACTGTCTTGTTCGGAAGGACCAAAAAATTAAAAATTAAAATGTAACCGCAGAGAACGCGGAGAAGGCGCGGAGATCGTCAGAAAAGAGTGAATGATGAATGAAAATGAAATCACAGAAATTATTATAGGCTGTGCCATCAATGTGCATAAAGCTCTTGGACCCGGGTTACTGGAGTCGGCATATGAAGAGTGTTTGCATTATGAGATGCTTAAGACTGTCCTGGAAATTGAAAGACAAAAACCATTGCCACTGATTTACGAAGAGGTAAGGCTGGACTGTGGATACAGGCTGGACTTTATCGTGAGCAAAAAAGTAATTCTGGAAATCAAATCTGTTGAAGCATTGAACGACATTCACCTTGCACAAATTTTAACTTATCTGCGCCTGTCAAAATGCAAGGTAGGCCTTCTAATTAATTTCAATGTCGTAAAATTAGCAAACGGAATAAAACGTGTCGTAAACAACTATTAACTCTGCGGCTCTCTGCGGCTTACTCCGCGTTCTCCGCGGTAAAATTTTGAAATAGATAATCGTACCTACATTAATAAATTAGGAATGCATCGAATAACCCTTTTTATCTTCATAATTATTCCTGCTTGTATTTTCTCACAGGTAGTCAGCGTTGACAAGGTTGAGCCTCCGTTTTGGTGGACCGGGTTTAAAAATGCAGATCTCCAGTTGCTTATCTATGGAAAAAATATTGCCTCCACCTCGGTTTCTGTTGATTATCCGGGCTTCCTGCTCAAGAAAGTTCACAAAGTTTCGAATCCCAACTACCTGTTTCTTGACTTTACCCTCAGCAACGGCACCCGCCCAGGCATTGCCACGATCCAGTTTAAACTCAAAGACAAAATCGCCGGCAAATATCTTTATGAGCTGAAGGCGAGAAAAAAAGGTTCGGCCCAGCGAAAAAGCTTCAACTCCCATGATGTGATGTACCTGCTGATGCCCGACCGGTTTGCAAACGGTGATACTTCCAACGATGTAATCCCCGGCATGGCCGAACAGGTGAACCGGGCCAACAAGGATGGCCGCCATGGCGGCGACCTGCAGGGGATCATGCATCACCTGGATTACATCCGGGATTTGGGTGCAACAGCTTTATGGATCAACCCGCTGCTTGAAAATGACCAGCCCATCTACTCGTACCACGGGTATTCCACAACCAATTATTACAGGGTTGACCCCCGGTTCGGCACCAATGAAGATTATCTCAAACTCAGCGATGCCCTTCATCAGCGGGGGATCAAACTGATCATGGACATGATCTTCAACCACTGCGGCAGCGGGCACTGGTGGATGCAAGACCTGCCCACAGCCGACTGGGTGAACCAGTGGCCCGCGTTTACGCGCACCAACTACCGGGCAGGCACCTTTACCGATCCTTATGTGTCACAGTCCGACAGCAACCTTTTTGTACGGGGCTGGTTTGACCAGACCATGCCCGACCTGAACCAGGCCAACCCATATGTAAAAAACTATCTCATTCAGAACAGCATCTGGTGGATTGAATATGCCGGGCTCGACGGGATCAGGCAGGATACCTACCCTTATCCGTTCAAGGAAATGATGGCGGAATGGGGAACAAGGCTGCTCGAAGAGTATCCCGGGTTCAACGTGGTGGGCGAATGCTGGCTCAACTACCCTGCCTCTGTGGCTTACTGGCAGAAAGGGTCAAAAAACAAGGACGGGTACGAATCACAACTGCCCAGCGTGTTCGACTTTCCGCTGTATGACGCACTCAACAAAGCCTTTGGCGAAAAGGATGGCTGGAATACCGGGATTACCAGGCTGTATGAAATTCTTGCCCAGGATTTTTCATACCCTGATCCAAACAACATCGTCGTGTTTGCCGACAACCACGATGTGAACCGTTACCTTGATACACAAAATGATGATGTACGCAAGCTTAAAATGGCCATGGCCTATATACTGACCACCAGGGGCATACCTGAAATCTATTATGGCACCGAAATCCTGATGACCACTGGCGCGGATAAATCGGGCGACGGCAACAAACGCAGGGATTTTCCCGGAGGATGGCCAGGTGATGCAAGGAATGCATTCACCGAACAAGGGCGCACTACTGCCGAGGCCGACATGTATAGCTATCTTAAAAAACTGATACACTGGCGAAATGCAAACGAAGTCATCCATACAGGCAAATTCCGGCACTTCATCCCTGCCGATGGAATTTATGTCTTTTTCAGGTTCAACACCAAAACCACGATTATGGTCGTCATGAACAACAATGAAGAGACCAAAACCATTGAAACCAGCCGCTATAACGAGTTTCTGAAAAAGTACAAATCCGGTACGGCAATCATCTCCGGGAATTCGCTGGATGATCTGTCAAAAATAAGCATCCCGGGAAAATCAGTTGAGATCATTGAATTGAAATAGTGAGAGGGTGACAAGGTAACAAGGTAACAAGGTAACAAGGTAACAAGGTAACAAGGTAACAGGGTGACAGAGTAACAGGGTAAAAGGCAAAACAGATCTGAAATCGTAATTCGTAATTCGTAAATCGTAAATCATAAATCCCCCAACATGTTAGGAATCCAAAAACGTCTCAGCAACATCTTCTACATCATCCTGGGTCTCCCCAGCACGGCCATGGGTTTTGCACTGTCAATCCAAATTGCCGTGCTGAGCTGGATCCTGCGGACAAAATACAACCTGGAGATCGACCAGATCGGGATTGTTTGGGCTGCCGGCCCCATTGCCGGCATCCTGGGTCAGCCCATCATCGGGCTGATCAGCGACAAGGCCTGGTTTTGGGGAGGAAGGCGCAAACCGTTCATCATCATCGGCGGGATCCTGGCTGCCCTGATGATCTTTGCACTGCCCAATATCGACAAGATCAGCAACTTTTTCGGCATCGCCAGCATCATGGCGGTGGCCATCACCGTTGCACTCACGCTTGATCTTTCCATCAACATCAGTTTCAACCCGACGCGTTCGATCATCGCCGATGTAACTCCCGACGGCCAGCCCCGCACCAAGGGCTATACCTGGATGCAATCCATCTCGAACCTCTTCGGAAGCGGGGCCTACCTCATGGGGGCATTGATCGGCAACTATTTCCTGATTTACGCCGGGGTTTTTATTGTGCTTATTTTCTCGATCGGGCCGCTGCTCTTTATCGAAGAACCGCGTGTTCTCGCGGCAAGTGCATCAGGCGACGACGCCAAAGGAGCTTCAGCGAAGGGAAAAACTGTAGAAAAAGCGGCCGCAGCCCCCACCCAGTGGGGAGAGCTGTTCAAACTCTATTTTGCCCACGGTTTTTCCTGGCTGGGCATTCAAACCATGTTCGTTTACATGTTCGCATTCCTGGAACAGAAACTGCCTGCCATGAATGGCATGCCGGAGGCTGACCGCAACATGCGGCTCGGGCAGATGATCGGCTGGTCCTTTTTCATCCTCAACGCGGTCGGGGCTATCTGGCCAGCTTTCCTGCTTGAACCGATGAGCAAAAAACTGGGCCGGGTGCGAACCCATGCAATGATGGTAGCCATCATGGCCCTCGGGTATTTCGGCATCGTACTGTTCGCCTCCAGCGCCATCATGCTCTACTCCATGATGTGCGTACTCACACTCGGCTGGGCTGCCGTTGTAAGCCTCCCCTTTGCCATCATGTCGGAAAAGGTGGATAAAAGCCGCATGGGCTTTTTCATGGGAATTTTCAACCTCTCGGTCGTACTGCCCCAGCTCATCGCGAGTTCGCTGATCGGCACCATCATTAAAAATGCAGGCGACAAGGGAATCATCTTCATCATCAGCGGTGTTTCACTGGCCATATCCGCCGCCCTGTGGCTGTTTGTATCCGAAAAAAACAAGGCTTAATTCATCCCGGAAAACAATGAAAAAATTACTCATCCTGGTTCTTTTTGCAGCTTTTGGAATTCATGTGCAGGGGCAGACCTTTGCCCGGTTTTTAACCCGGATAAATTCGCTCCCTGAAGGCCAGCGGCAAGCTGTTGCCGACAGTTTTATGAATGCCGGGAGTTCGTTTCCATTTACCGAGGAAGACACCCTGGTCCATTTCGTGTATAATTCAGCGGCACAATCCGTGGACATGGCCGGGGATGCCACAGGCTGGAACCCAAACATCTCCTTCACCAACATTCCGGGAACCACCTTCAGGTACTTTTCCACGAACTATGAAACTGATGCACGCCTCGACTACAAGTTCGTCATCAATGGCTCGAACTGGATCCTTGATCCTAGAAATCCAAACACGTGTATAGGGGGATACGGTCCCAATTCCGAATTGCGCATGCCCGGTTACCTCCTTCCCCCGGAGATCGCCTTTTACGCGGTTATTCCGCACGGGACCATCAGTGACACCACTTTTTACAGCAGCAGCCTTGGCAACAGCCGGCCGGTAAAGGTTTACCTTCCTCCCGGCTATCCTTCCGGAAGCAATGCCTACCCGGTGATCTTATTTCACGACGGCCCGGAGTACCTCGGCCTGGGTAAAACCGCCAACATTTTTGATTACCTGATCTCCGAACACCTGATGACCCCGGTGATCGGTGTATTTGTGCCCCCGGTTGACCGCAGCGCTGAATATGCCGGAAGCAAAATCGACAAGTTCACCGAATTCATTAACGGTGAGCTGATGCCTGTGATAGATGCCCGGTACAAAACAAGCAAAGATCCATCACGACGGGCCATGGCCGGTGCATCCGACGGAGGCAACATCTCCCTTTACATCGGGATGAAACACCCGGAGCAGTTCGGAAAAATCGCCGCCCAGTCAAGCGATGTCATCCCGGTCATCAGCCAGACCTTTTCCACCGGGCCAAAATTGAACCTGGAACTTTATATTGACATCGGCACTTACGACATTGCAGCATTGATCCCGATGGTGCATGGGCTGCGTGATATCCTGCAGGCAAAGGGATACAATTACCAGTTCCGAGAATGGCACGAAGGGCACAGCTGGGGCAACTGGAAAGGGCACCTGGGACTTGTTTTGATGCAGTTTTTTCCCTGGTCAAGCGGGCTGAATGACACACCCGGAAACCGCGGGCTGAAACTGGACCAAAACCGGCCAAACCCCTTTCACGGCCACACCATGATTCCGTTTTCAGCCCCTGCAGGATCAACAGTTGAGCTGACATTGTTTGATCTGAATGGCAGAAAAGTTGAAACGATCTTTTCAGGATCAGTTTCAACATCAAACAATATTATTGAGTATCGTCATACACAACCGGCAGGGGGATACATCCTAACCCTGAAGGAAGGTGAAACATTCATGGACAGTAAAATTATACAGGCATTATGAATATGAAAATCAATCATCTACCAATTATCGCAGCAGGCCTTGCCCTGTCACTCTGGAGCTGTTCCTCCAGCAACGACTTCCCGGTTGCCAAAGAGCCGCAGATGCTCAAATTGTCCGCCCCGATCCTGATCAATGCTGATTCAACCATGATCGAGCTTGCCGATTATTTTGTGCAGCCAACCCGGATTGATTCAATGGAACTTGATAAATCGCTCACGGCAGCAATTTCGGCCGACTCAACCCGGATGGTGATCAAACCGGCTGACAGGGATTTTCCAAAACTTTCTGTCCTGAAGATCTGGTCGAAGGGTTTCGCCTACTCCCTGTTGCTTGAAAAATCGACCAAACTGCGGTACCGGTTTACCTTTGATCCAAAGAACAAGAAATACAAACACGTCCAGATCAAAGGCCAGATGAATGAATGGAATGCTTCATCGGGCTATCTTTTTGAAAAAGAGGGCAAATGGCACATCGACTTCCAGCTGTTCCCTGGCAAATACCAGTACAAGCTGATCCTCGACGGGAAGGAAAAGTCAGATCCCGGCAACCGCGATTCGGTAAGCAACAACAATGGCGGGTACAACTCGCTCCTTACACTCGGGAACCTCAATCCTTCGGGGTTGACAACGTTGTTTACCTCTGCTGCCGACGGGAGAAAAATCGTGATAGGGGTTAAAAACAAAGCCGATACTGTCTTTGTTTTCTGGCAGAACTACCTGCTCGACCAGAAATTCTGGAAAAAGGACAGTTCAGGCATCATCATTGAAGTTCCGCGTAAAGCAAAAGAGTTCGACCGCAGTTTTATACGGGTGTTTGCCTGCAACAGCATAGGCACCTCCAACCAGATCCTCGTGCCCTTGCAGGACGGGAAGGTACTTACAGATGCCAAAGAACTTACCCGTTCCGACCGGGAGGCGATGATCATGTATTTCCTGATGGTCGACCGGTTCAAAAACGGGAAACCGGAGAATGACGCCCCCGTAAAAGACAAAGATATAGATCCGAAGGTGAACTATATGGGCGGAGATCTCGCCGGGATTACCAAAGAGATCGAAGACGGCTATTTTTCAAACCTTGGCATCAACACGATCTGGATTTCACCTATTACGCAGAACCCGCTGGTGGGCTTTGTGGAATATCCTGCCCCGCACCGCAAATTTTCTGGGTATCACGGGTACTGGCCCATCACCCTTACCACCGTGGATTCCCGCTTCGGCAACGCTGAAGAATTGCACAAACTCGTAAAGGAGGCCCACAGCAACAACATCAACGTCATCCTCGACTTTGTATCGCATCATGTTCACCAGGATTACGCGGTTCTGAAAGCCCATCCCGACTGGGTGACGCAGATCGACCTTCCCGGGAAGCGGAAAAACCTGCGGCTCTGGGACGAACAGCGCCTGACCACCTGGTTTGATGTATTCCTTCCCACGTTCGACCTTACCAAACCCGAAGTGGCAAACATGGTTTCCGACTCAGCAACCTTCTGGATCAAAGAGTACAAACTCGACGGATTTCGCCACGATGCAGCCAAGCATGTCCCTGAAAACTATTGGAGAATGCTGACTCAGAAACTCACCAGCGGGGTGGAGGTTCCCGAAAAGCGGACTGTTTTTCAGATCGGCGAAACCTTTGGAAGCCGAGAACTGATCGGGAGCTACATCAACCCGGGGATGCTCGATGCCCAGTTCGAATTCAACCTCTACTGGGATGCCAAGTCATCCTTTGCGTTTGACAATACCTCCTTCCGCGACCTGAACTACTCCCTGCAGCAGAGTTTCAGCTATTTCGGCGAACACAACCTGATGGGGAATATCACGGGGAACCAGGATATGACGCGGTTTATCTCATATGCCGGCGGAGCGCTCAACGTGAATGAAGACGAACACGAAGCCGGCTGGAAACGCGACATCCAGGTAAAAGACACCCTTGGATATCATAAACTTGCATCGCTTGAAGCCTTCAACATGACCATCCCGGGCATCCCGGTCATTTATTATGGAGATGAACAGGGAATGGCCGGCGTGGGCGATCCTGACAACCGCAGGATGATGAAGTTCGACAGCCTGAACATCCATGAGAAATCACTGAAAGAGATCACGGCTAAACTGGCCCACCTGAGAAATTCGAACCTGGCGCTCGTTTATGGCGACTTCGCCACGCTCAGGGTCAACGAGAAGGTCTTTGTGTACCTCCGCTCCTATTTTGACAAAGCGGTGGTGGTCATTTTCAACAAGGACAAATCATCGAAAAAAATCGAATTCGATTTGCCGGAACGGTTTACGGATGCCAAAGTTCTTGCACAGTTTGGCAATAAATTCACCATGGAAAAGGGAAAAGTAAGCTTGGAACTTCCGGGCAATTCATTTGAAATATTATCAAATTAAGGGATCATGAAAGAATTGTCATTTCTGCTGGCTGGTGCAATCCTGGCATTTACCGGCTGCAAAGGACCGGGAACGACAGGTACCGGGCCCGGCACCCATGCCGACTGGAGCAGGAACGCTACGATTTACGAAGTGAATATCAGGCAATATACCCCGCAGGGTACTTTCAAAGCCTTTGAGCAGGAGTTGCCCAGGCTTCAGAAAATGGGGGTTGACATTCTCTGGCTGATGCCGATCAATCCGCTGGGGGTAAAAAACCGCAAGGGCACCCTGGGCAGCTACTATTCCGTATCCGATTACCTGGCCGTAAACCCCGAATACGGCACCAAACAGGATTTTGTCGACGTGGTGAAAAAAGCACACGAACTGGGAATGAAGGTGATTGTTGACTGGGTTGCGAACCATACCTCCTGGGACAACAACCTGATCACCAAACACCCCGAATGGTACAGGAAAGACTCGACGGGTAAAATTGTGCCGCCGGTTGCCGACTGGACCGATGTTGCCGGGCTCGATTACAGCCAGCCCGGGTTGCGGGAATACATGACTGATGCACTGCTTTACTGGATCAGGGAGGCGGATATTGACGGGTACCGGTGCGATGTTGCCGGGATGCTTCCGGTTGATTTCTGGCACCAGGCCATACCTGAGATCAGGAAAATAAAGCCGGTTTTCATGCTGGCAGAAGACGAAACACCTAAAATGCACGATACCGGATTTTTCGATGCGACATACTCCTGGCAGTTGTTCCATGCGATGAACAATGTGGCGCAAGGGAAAAAACCAGCCACCGTCATCGATTCTCTTTATGCGGCCGACCTGAAAAAATTCCCAAAGGATGCCTACCGCATGTGCTTCACATCCAACCACGATGAGAACTCCTGGAACGGAACCGAATTTGAACGGATGGGCGAAGGCGCCAGGACATTTGCGGTACTCAGTTTCACCATGCCGGGCATACCACTAATATATAGCGGGCAGGAATCAGCCATGAACAAAAGGTTACGGTTCTTCGACAAGGATACCATTCCCTGGGGCAACTACCCCCTGGAGTCATTCTATGAGAAACTCAATGATCTTAAAGCCAAAGACAAACTTCTTGATGCCGGCGATGCTGGCGGGGAATTTATCAAAGTCCCTACCTCAAATGACCAGGCTGTTTATGCTTTCCTGAGAAAAACACCGGAACACAGGATGTTTGTGGTGCTCAATCTGTCGGCCCAGCCGCAAACGGTAATATTGAAAGGGACAGGTTTTCCGGGCAACTACGAAGAAACCTTCACAGGGACCAAACACAATTTTAACACAGGCGAAAAGATCACGCTGAACGCCTGGGCTTACCAGGTTTATACGAATTGATCTTTTTCTCTAACCCTTACTCCTGTATGTAAAAGGCCGATACTTTTTCATAAAGGAACTGGTTAGGGTGAGTTGATTATCAAAAATATACGGAATCTGGAAATATTTTGTTTATTTTTACTATTTTTGCAGCACTTTTCAAAGAAAATCAATGCCAGCGCAATAACATTACATAAATCCAAATGAGATGAAAAGAAAATTACACCTGAAATTTAAAAACCTGTTAATTGCTTTTCTGTTGCTGGGAGGTTCGCTGAGCCTTGCTGCCCAGAACCTTGAAGTAACAGGTGTTGTTTCTGAAGCCGGTACAGGGGAGTTGCTCATCGGAGCCACCGTGCTGCAAAAAGGAACCACCAACGGAACCGTGTGCGATGTGAACGGAAAATACAAGATCAGCGTTCCAAAAGGAGCAGTCCTGAGATTTTCCCTGATTGGTTACCTGACAAAAGAAGTTACGGTGGAAAAAGAAGGCCAGCTTGATGTTGTCATGTCTGTGCAGGTGACCACCCTCAACGACCTGATCGTAATCGGGTACAGTACCCAGAAAAAAACAGATAAAACCGGTGCGGTGAGCACGGTCAAATCGGATGACCTGAACGGCGGGGTCATAACCAATGCCATCCAGTCGATGCAGGGAAAAGCTGCAGGGGTGCTGGTATCAAAAAGCGGGGGTGACCCCAGCGCAGATTACAAGGTAAGAATACGTGGTGCTTCGGGTTTTGAATCGAACACCCAGCCACTTTATGTAATTGACGGGATTCCCGGCGCCGACCCGAACATTGTCTCCCCCGACGACATCGAGTCGTTCAACATCCTGAAAGATGCGGCTTCTACGGCCATCTATGGATCAAGAGGTTCCAACGGCGTTATCATCATTACCACCAAGAAAGGGAAAGGAACGGCTGCTGCAAAGGATGGTGGCAAAGATGATGGTTCTTATAGCAATATAGAGTTCTCATCACAGATTTCCATTGAAAATGTGGCGAAAAAAATGAAACTCCTGAATGCAAGTGACATTCGCGACTATGCCAACAAACTTTTACTGCAGAAACAGCAAACCAACGACACGATTACGATGGAAGATGTTTTCATCGACGGTGGCGCAACCACTGACTGGCAGGACCAGATCTATCGTACGGGTATCGCCTATACAAACGCGTTGAGTTTTTCAGGTGGAAACAAGCACAATTCATATCTTGCTGCAGTTACAAATTCGAACTGGCAGGGGACCATGAAAGGAACCGCCAAAGACCTGACAACAGCCCATATAAGCGCAACCCAGAAAGCCATCAATGACAAGCTGACACTTCAGGCCAATATCATGGGAGCATTTGAAAAAAATGACTATGAAAATTACGGCGGATGGGGACAGTCAGACATCATTTACCAGGCAATCTCAAGGAACCCGACCGACCCTGTATATGATGCTTCGGGAAACTATTACCAGTCGAACCGTGTTTTCAATTATGAGAATCCCATCGCCATCATCGACAAGGTTACCAACAACCGTTCTGCAAAGAAATTCCTTGGCAGCCTGAAAGCTGATTTCGAGATATTAAGCGGACTAATCGCCAGCGTGAATCTCGGATACACCCATGACGACAATACGTTCAATTACTTCAGGCCAGCAAGCCTTTATGCATCAGCGGACAACGGCGCAGGATCAAAATCTTACAATGCCGTGACGCAAAAGATGATGGAGATTACCGGAACTTATACCAAAACCTTCAAGAAGAGTCACAACCTGAATGCCCTCCTTGGTTATTCATGGCAGGAATCTGTTAACAATGGTTTCTGGGCTGGTGGTCGTGACGCACAATCCAATTATGCCGGACCCGATAACCTGCAAGTATTAAATGACATGAAAGCATGGGGCGACGTAGGCTCGTATAAAGGTCAGTGGAATCTGATCGGTCTCTTTGGCCGTGTCCAATATAATTACAAAAGCAGGTATTTTATATCGGCATCACTTCGTCGTGACGGTTCATCCAAATTTGGCGCCAATAACAAATGGGGATGGTTCCCAACAGCCGCGATCGGCTGGAGCCTTGACCAGGAGAAATGGCTCTCCGATGTAAAATGGCTGAGCCAATTGAAAATACGTGGCAGCTATGGCATCTCCGGAAACCAGGAAATCGGCGAATACAGAAGCCTTTTACTTTATCAACCCAGTGGAAAAGCGACAAACCCGGAAACCGGCCAGGAGGTTGTCACCTTCAGCCCGGCCTGGAATGCCAACCCCAACCTTAAATGGGAACAGACCACGGAGTACAACGGAGGTATTGACTTCGGCTTCTTCAACAGCCGCCTGAGCGGCAGCATTGAGGTTTACTACAAGGAAACCAATGACCTGCTTGGACAGTACAATGTACCCGTTCCTCCGAACCTTGCCAGGACCACTTTTGCAAATTCAGGATCCATGTCGAATACCGGTATCGAGCTCTTTATACAGGCCTATCCTGTTTCAACAAAAAAATTCACCTGGAAAACAGCGCTGACGGCGTCACACAACAAGACAAAGGTGCTGGATCTTGGCGAGTATTTCAATGACAAGGACGGAGTCAGAAAAGAAGGTTATGTATCCGGACGTGGAATGGTCGGTGACCAGAACTATGTAACAGGAATCATGGTAGGTGAAGAGATCGGATCATTTTATCTTCCCACCTACGTCGCCTTGAAAGATGGCAAAGTCATCTACAAATCAAATACGGGTGGCTACACCGATGACCTGAGCAAGGCCCAGAGAACGGTGGTTGCTACTGCAGCTCCTAAAGTTGAACTTGGTTGGTCCAACACACTCACATATGGTAAACACTGGACCCTCGACCTCGCTTTCCGCGCCTGGATCGGCAACCATGTTTACAATGCAACCAAGATGATTTTTGACTTCAACGGAAATCTTCCCGATCTGAATGCCGTGCCAGAAGCCCTCGACTGGGCTAGTCAGGGCCGGACCTCAAGCCCTTTCATTGCAGATATTTATGTTGAAGATGCATCGTTCCTGAAACTGGATTACATATCGATTTCCTATGATTTCAATGTATCGAAGATCTCCTGGCTGAAGAAGCTGTCACTATATGCTTCAGCCAATAATATCTTTACCATTACAGGTTATTCCGGTGTTGATCCGGAAACTACTGTAAACGGACTCGCATTCGGCATTGACCAGTTCAATGTTTATCCAAAAACCCGTGCATATACTGCCGGTGTAAAGGTTACTTTTTAATACTTGAAAGCCATGAAGATAAAATATTTTTTCCTTTCAGCACTTTTCTTATCCGTCCTCTCCTGTACAAAACTTGACGAAACTGTTTATGACAAGATTCCGGGAAACATTTACCCTGAGACGGCTAACCAGATCGCAAATTTAACTGTTGATGCTTATGCACAATTGAAACCATTTGCCGATGACAACGGTTGGTGGTTTCTCGCCCAGGAAATATCCTCTGATGAATTATGCGGCCCTACCCGGGGTGGCGACTGGGACGATGGTGGCAAGTGGCGTAACATATATCTGCACACCTGGACAAATGACGATGAAGGTGTAAACCGTATGTGGGGCGTGATGTGGTCTGGTATTACTACATGTAACCAGATTCTTGACCTTATGAGCCAGCTACCCCAGAATGATGCACTACTTAAAAAGCAGAAAGAGGTGATGGTTCTGCGTTCATTTTACTATTACCTGTTGATAGATAATTACGGCGACGCCCCTTATTTGACCAGCGCTGCCAATGCACCTGCAAAACCATATAAGGTAAAACGTGCTGTGATTTTTGACAGTCTTGTAAGTACTGTGAAACAAGCACTTCCTTACCTCAACAAAGGGGATAAAAAGTACATGGCAACAAAAAGCATGGCCTTCGCCCTGCTTACCAAATTGTACCTGAACGCGGAGGTCTACACAGGCACTCCAAAATGGCAGGATGCACTTGATAACTGCGACAGTTTGCTTGCCAACTCAGCCTACTCGCTGGAACCCAATTTCCTGGCACCATTCCTGACGAATAATGAGAGTTCCACGGAAATCATATTCTCTATACCTTACGATGAAAACACTTTCCAGGGATTCCGTCTGCACATGCGTACACTGCATTACCAGATGAACCTGAAATATGATATGACTGTTGGCCCATGGAACGGGTTTGCCGTTGTCCCGGATTTTTTCGACACATACCAGGTTGTGGATAAAAGAAGGGAAGGTTATCACCTTTTTGGAAAACAGTATGATACCAAAGGCAATATCATCATTGATGGTTTAACCCACCAGGGCCTTGATATTGCACCTCATTTGAAGCACCTTAAAATGGACGCTTCGAATTCTACCCCCTTTGAATTACGTTGCACGGGAGCCCGCGTTGGTAAATATGAAATAAAAAAAGGTGCCAAAGAAAATTTATCCAACGATTTCCCGTTATTCAGATTATCCGATTTTTACCTGATCAAAGCTGAATTGTTGATTAGATTAGGTGGAACCGGTGACGAATGGATCAACCCAATCCGCACCAGGGCAGGTATTGGACCTTTTAATGGAGGCGCTAATCAGCTGGACAGCCTGTTGGCAGAAAGAGGCAGAGAACTCTATTGTGAAGGAGTACGCAGGCAAGACCTTATCAGAGGAGGAAAATTTAAAAACCCCAAATGGGAAAAAACAGCTACGGATGGTGATGATCGGCTTATCTTCCCAATTCCAAAATGGGCAACTGATGCCAATGAAAATTTATTGCTAGAACCAGTTAAATAAATCTATTTTAACCATTTATTAATCATTTAAACTAAATTATCATGAAAAATCTGATGATCAAACTTTCAACAATGATGGCTTTGGCAGCCATATTTGCCATTGTCTTCGGTGTTAGTTCCTGTAAAAAGGACGACACAACGACTACACCTCCAACCATTGTTCTGGATGGATATTATGTGGTTGGCGCTGGAACAGCCTATACTGCTGTAAATGACAAAGCAATGATGAAATCAACCTACAATGAAATTCTCAATGGTGATGGTGTTACTCCCGCATCAGTAAAACGTGATCAATTGTTAGAACTTTACATTCCGGTAAAAGCTGGTGCTGAAGGCTTTAGCATTGTTCAGATTGCCGGATCAGTAACCAAGACCTATGGTCCGGGTACTGATTTTGTTACAGTTGCTACTCCTACAGGCGATGAGCCACACGATGTTTTCTTTAAAAAAGGTTCTTACATTGAAACTGCCAACAAATTTACAGTTACTGAAGACGGATTGTACCATGTCGTTCTGGATTATGGTCTGAACAAAGTTGTTGTAACAAAGGCTAACTGGCAAATTATTGGTTCTGCTACGGCTCTTGGATGGACTTCTACCCCAATGACAGAATCTGCATTTAACGCTACCACCATGTCATGGGAACTCACCAATGTCACCTTAACAGGCAATGAATATAAATTCCGCTATTCCTTTGGATGGAAAATCGTTGTGGATACCGTTCTTGACCTCGGAGGAGGAAAAAAAGGTGTTAATGTAAATACGAATTTTGGATATTCTAAAGACACCCTGTTACCTGGTGGTAAAAACATTGCAAACGCAGTACCTGCAATCTATACCGTAAAGTTAAGCTATACACTTGGATCAGGTTACAAAGCAACTTTAACCAAAACCGGCGAACTTCCTTTGACTGACTGGACAGGTGTGAAATGCGATGCAGTTGGTGATGGCATCAGCTCCGACAATACAAGTGCAATCCCAGACCCCAGCGGATGGGCATGGGGCAATAAACTGCTTGCCGATGGCGGCGGTGCTCCAACCAAATCAGGGAGTGTTTATACCTGGTTATGGACAAATGTTGTTCTGGAAGCAGATAAAGGATTTAAAGTAAGGACTGAAAATGGTGTTGCTCCTCCGGTTGGTGGCGCCAATTTCGATGTTGGTTTTGCAGCCTTAAACACAACACTGAGTTCTTCAATCATTGTTGATGGCGGCGGTGGAAACCTGAAAGCTTCAGCAAAAGGAACTTTCACCATAAAATTGACCATTGATGCTGCTAACAGCGATAAAAAAGAGATCGTTATTACCCAGTAATTAAATCTTGTCAAAAAAAAAAGCGTTCCATTTTGGAGCGCTTTTTTTTTGCGACCAGGCAGCGGACGGTTCCCGACAGCATTGCCGGCGACTGTACACAGAATTATGGTTCCATGTTACCAGCAGTAACCGGAACCGATTTTGTTTGGATCAGAACAATGTGTATTTTTACCCGGAATACGGAAGTATCCAGGTAATCGAAACGTAAAACATCAATCCACACATCATGAAAAAGCTTTTTCTGTTCATCCAGCTTAGCCTGTCGGTAATGATGGGTTTTTCGCAAACCAACAACATTACCCTCTCCTTTGCCGCCCAGAATTCTGTAACCCAAAGCAACGTGCCGTTGCTAAGTGTCTGGATCAGGAATATCACCCAGGGCTGCGATACCACCATTTATGGGGCCGCCCCTTCCGTTCTACTGGTTAATTCCCTGGGGCTAAATGAAACTGTAAACCAGGGACCGGCATCTTTTGCGCTGCTGACAAATATTCCTAACCCTTTTGCCGGTACTACGAATATTTATGTAAAAGTGACCAGGAAAGTAAAACTGAACCTCTCCCTGTCAAATTCACAGGGAAAAAAGATTGCAGCGTATGACCAGGATTTCCAGGCTGGCCTTCATAAATTTGAGATTTCTTCGCCGGCCCGGCAATTATTGATCCTGAATGTATCCGACGGGCAAACTTCGACAGCTGTAAAACTCATCAATCTCCCCCAAGGCGGAGAGAAGAATGGGATCATCTATGCAGGGACTTCTGAAGAAAACACCATGAATACCTTTAAATCAGGCGCAACTTCAGGGTTTGTATTTCATCTGGGCGACCAACTCACATATGAAGCCAGTGCTGATGGTTACAGCAATGCAACAATTTCTGGTACGCCGATGCAAAGCACTTCCTATACTTTCCAGATGACCCCCTATGTAGCACCCGACGGATATTATGTGAAAGGGGCGGTTACCGCTTATGCCGGGTTAAACGCAAATGCCCAGATGAAAATCACATACAATGAAGTTGGCCAGACACTGGATCCCGCATTATTTGAACTATACCTCCCTGTTAAGGCCGGTGCAGCAGGATTCACCATCACCAGGGTTGCCGGTGCTGTAAATACCACCTACGGCCCGGTTTCCGGTTTTGGCGTTGTAACAGCGCCAGGCACCGACGAACCGAAACTCCCTTTCCAGCGTGGCCCGGTCTCTTCAACAAGCACTGCCGTATTCACCGTACCTTCCGACGGATTCTACCATGTTGTATTTGACACCCAGCATAAAAAGGTCGCCATTATGAAGGTAGTCTGGGGCATGATTGGCGGCGCCACACCCGGTGGATGGGGTAACGATACGTTCATGACTGAATCGGCTTTCAGTCTTTCGACCATGTCGTATGCCATCTCCGGCCTTACGCTTAACAACGGCGATTGGAAATTCCGCTATTCCCAGGGCTGGAAAGTTGACATCGATACAACAAACTCCGACCCTACGAAATGGGTGAAAGTCAACACCAACATGGGTGGCACCATCGAAGCACTTGTTCCCGGGGGATATAACATCATGAATTCAGACCCCGGTATCTATACCTGCGACCTGACCTACAACCTTGGTGCAGGATATACGGCTACACTAACGAGGACAGGGAACATCCCCCCTATCAACTATTCAACCTACCTGATGGGGATTATAGGTGACGCTTACCTGAAGCAGGATGGAACGCCTGCCTATTGGGATGAGAATTTTGGAACATCGCTGCCGGCTGTGAGCGGTACAGATTACACCTGGACATACAACATATACCTCTTTGGCGGCAAAGAGTTTAAATTCAGGCAGGGCTATGACTGGTCGGGTAAATCGATCGGGTATGGCGACGTAACCTGGGCCGGCACGGCTGCATCCTATTTTACCAACAATGGTGGCAACATCCATATAAGTACTGAAGGAAATTACAAACTTGTACTTAAAATTGAAGCCGCAACTGAGACCTATAACCTTACCGCTACTAAAAACTAATTAAAACAGGACTTTATTTCCTGACTTATGACATCTGGTGCGGTACACCGCGAAGTACGAGGTACGAATGACGAAGTACTTTTCCCCGGTATCCAACTTAGCCGTTTTAATGCTCGCACCAAATATTGCCGGCAGTTCGGTTGCTTCGTTCACCAGGTCCCGCAATTTCTCAGGCATTGGCACAATTGTGATCAATCTATTTATTTATGCCAACCAGTATTAGAATCAGAAATATATGTATCTTTACCCTAATTAACCTGGAGCAGGTAACCCAAATACAAAATTCAAATCCACGCATTATGAAAAAGATTTTTCTGCTCATCCAGCTCAGTCTGTCCGTAATTATGGGTTTTTCGCAAACCAACAAGATTACCCTCACATTCGCAGGAAATGATGCGCAAACGCACACCATCCTCGTTCTGCAATCGGTGCTGATCCGGAACCTCTCTGCAGGTTGTGATACAACCGTCTACGGGCCAAACCCTTCGATCATTTTAACAAATTCGCTGGGCATCCGGGAGAACAACCCGAACAGTCCGGGATCCTTCACGCTGATGCCCGGCGGTACAAATCCGTTCCACGGATCAACGGATGTTTTTATTCAAATGGCCCGCAAAGAGATGCTGAAGCTGATCATTGCAGATGCGCGCGGGAAAAACCTTGCAACTTTAACAGGTGAATTTCCTGCCGGCCTGCACAAATTCAAAATTACTTCCCCGCAAGCCGGACTGCTGATCCTGAATGCATCCGACGGCCATGCCTCAGCGTCAAAAAAATTAATAAACATTACCCCTGACGGAGTAAAAAATGAGATCGTGTATACCGGGCTCATGGAAAAAAACCTGGAAAATGCGTATAAATCAGGTGTGACTTCCCGGTTCATCTTCCGGATGGGCGATGTGCTTAGTTTTTCAGCATACTCCATTGGTTACGATAATGAAACCATCATTGCCTCCCCGGTTCAAAGTGCAACATATGTGTTTCAGATGACATCACATACCGTAGAGGCCTACCTGAAACTAAAGCCCATGGCCGATGATGAAGGGTGGTGGTTCCTTGCACAGGAGATCACCTCCGATGAACTCTGCGCACCGACACGGGGTGGCGACTGGGATGACGGCGGCAAATGGCGCAACATGTACCGGCATACATGGTCGAATGACGATGAAAGTGTAAGCCGCATGTGGGGCGCATTCTGGAATGGAATCAATACCTGCAACATCGCACTGGACTCCATGCGGCAACTGCCTCAAACCGCCGGAATGGTTTCGAAAATGAAAGAACTGCAGGTGTTGCGGTCTTTCTACTATTATTTACTGATAGACAACTACGGTGATGCACCTTACCTGACAACATACAGGAATGCGCCTGCAATGCCTTTTAAAACCAGGAAAGCCGCCATCTTCGACAGCCTGGTGGGGACCATCAGGTCAGCTCTGCCGTACCTGAAAAATACCGACCTCAAATATACTGCCACGAAATATATGGGGTATGCATTGCTGGCAAAACTCTGTCTCAACGCCGGGGTCTATACCGGCACCCCCCGGTGGGATGAGGCAAATTTATATTGTGACACGGTCATCACCGGCCCCTATTCCCTCGAACAGGATCTCCTTGCACCCTTCAAAACAAATAACCAAAACTCGACGGAGATCATATTTTCAATCCCGTATGATGAAAACAATTTCCTGGGATTCCGGCTGCACATGAGGACCCTGCACTACCAGCACAACCTGCGGTTTAACCTGATGGTGGGTCCATGGAATGGCTTCGCCATCGTTCCAACCTTTTTTGACACCTATGAACCAACTGATAAAAGACGCGAAGGATACAACATTTATGGACTGCAATATGATGTTTACGGGAATGTGATCCAGGATGGAATTACACACCTTCCTTTGGACATTGATCCATACCTGCCTGCACTGAACATGCAGTCGCCGCAATACACAATGGCACAGATAAGGACAACCGGTGCCAGGGTGATGAAGTATGAAATTAAACTCGGGGCAAAGGAAAATCTCAGCAACGATTTTCCCATTTTCAGGCTGACCGATTTTTACCTGATGAAAGCCGAAGCAATGATCAGGCTGGGAGCATCCGGAGATAGCTGGATCAACCCCGTCAGGACCCGGGCGGGCGTATCACCTTATACCGGCGCAACACTATCCGACCTGCTGGCCGAAAGGGGCCGCGAACTCTATTGCGAAGGCCTCCGCCGGCAGGACCTCATCAGGTTCGGAAAATGGGAGTCGGCCTGGTGGGAAAAACTGGTTCATGGCACGGAAAGAAGGACTTTCCCGATTCCCAAATGGGCGACCGATGCAAATCCCAACTTATTACTCCCCTAAACTGTTTCATTTAAGGGCTTCAGCACCGCGGAAAACTCAAATTATCCGTCAATCCTCACTTTCCGTTTCATTTTTCGTACATTTGTAAGTACAAAAAACAATTGTGATGAAACGATTTTACGTGCTCCTGTTTACGGCTTTTCTGCTCCTTTCGCATGCCGGCCT
Organism: Bacteroidota bacterium; assembly: GCA_026391835.1. GTDB lineage: Bacteria > Bacteroidota > Bacteroidia > Bacteroidales > FEN-979 > CAIVAT01. The sequence goes on along the minus strand of JAPLDF010000073.1, from coordinate 27,217 downwards.
GGCGCAGGTCATAGTGACCAGCCCGATCTTCCCGACCGACAACGATTCCTGCACCGTCATTTTCGATGCAGCCCTGGGAAACGGAGGGTTGAACAATGTTTCCCCACCCATTTATGCCCATACCGGCGTGATCACAAACCTGAGCACCACCTCTTCCGACTGGAAATATGTGGTTGCGGGATGGGCAGAAAACCTCCCGAAGGCTTTGATGACACCGCTCGGGAACAATAAATACCAGCTGAAGGTAAAACCCGCTGTGCGCAGTTACTATGGTGTGCCCGTATCTGAGCAGATCGAAAAGATGGCCTTCGTATTCCGCAATGCCGATGGCAGCAAGACCGGTAAAAATGCAGATGGTTCCGACATTTTCGTCGATATGTATTCCAACACATTCAATGTGAACATTGTGCTGCCGGCAGTAAAATCACTTTTCCTGAAACTGAATGATCCGATACCTGTTTCTGCCATCAGTCCCACGGCTACCTCGATGAAGATCCTGGTCAACGGCGTTGAAGTGAAAACCAATGCCGGGCAGTTTATCACCGACACGCTTACAGCGAATAACTTCGGGACCAACTGGGCTAAGCAATGGGTTAAGATCGTCGCCCTGAACAATACCGGGAGTGCGGCTGATTCCTTTTCGTATACGGTGATTCCCCCCGCCCGCATTGCCCTGCTGCCCTCCGGCATAGATGACGGCATCAATTACATCGATTCAGCGACAGTCATTTTATGCCTGTGTGCCCCTAAAAAAGACAACGCCTTTGTGGTCGGCGACTTCAACAACTGGCAAACCGATTCGGCATACTACATGAACCTTACGCCCGACAGCACCCGCTTCTGGGTGCAAATCAAAAACCTGGTGCCGAAACAGGAATACATATTCCAATACCTGGTCGACGGGAACCTGCGGATCGGCGATCCTTACGCAGACAAGGTGAGCGACCCGGATGACAAGTATATCACCGCTAAAACCTATCCGAACCTCATGCCCTATCCTGCCGGAAAAGCAAACGGCATTGCCACCTACCTGCAAACCGGCCAGGATTCCTATCCATGGAACATGACCCCCTTTACACCGCCTGCAGTTACAGACCTTGTTGTTTATGAGCTGCTTATCCGCGATTTTACCGCTGATCATGATTATCCGTCGCTGATCGACACGCTAGATTACCTGAAACATTTGGGAATCAATGCCATCGAATTAATGCCTGTCATGGAGTTTGAAGGGAATGAGAGCTGGGGATACAATCCCAATTTTTCATTCGCAGTCGACAAATATTATGGCACCAAAAATGGCTTGAAACAGTTTGTCGAAGCAGCGCATCTCCGTGGCATCGCGGTGATCCTCGACATTGTATGCAACCACCACTTCGGCAGCTCCCCGCTTGCACGGTTGTTCTGGGATGGCCCGGCCCAGCGGCCTGCAGCAAACAATCCCTGGTTCAACCCCATCCCGAAACATCCTTACAATGTGGGCAACGATTTCAACCACGAAAGCGCCTACACCAACTACTATATGAAAAGGCTTATCCGTTACTGGCTCACGGAATACCATGTTGACGGTTACCGCTTCGATCTTTCAAAAGGATTCACACAAAAGGACTCCTACCCGGATAATGTGTCGCTATGGGGACAAAAAGATCCGGCCAGGATAAACATCCTCACCAGTTACACCATGCTTATCCATTCGGTCAACCCGAATGCCTATGCCATTATGGAACACTTTGCCGACAACTCTGAAGAAACAGTCCTCTCTTCCAACAACATGCTGCTTTGGGGAAATATGAATGGCAAATACAATGAGGCAACCATGGGCTGGAACACGGGTGCAAACTCCAATTTCTCATGGATTTCATACAAGGAGCGGGGCTGGTCTCAGCCGCATGCGGTCGGGTTTATGGAAAGCCATGACGAAGAACGGCTTCCATTTAAAAATATTAAGTATGGCAATGCCTCTGCCAATTACAATGTCAAAGATACCGGGACTTCGCTTAAACGGATGGAACTGGCTGCCACCTTCTTTTTTACAATCCCCGGCCCGAAGATGATCTGGCAGTTTGGCGAACTTGGCTATGATTACTCCATCGATTCCGGTGGTGGCCGGCTTGCTCCCAAGCCTGTCCGCTGGGATTATCAGAATGACTGGCGCAGGAGATACACCAAAAATATTTTTGCCGCACTCATCGCGCTGAAAAAAAATCAGCCTGCATTCTCAACCACGACCTATACCCTGGATGTAGCCGGGGCCGTCAAACGGATCTGGTTGCGGCACAGCACCATGGATGTAACAGTCCTGGGAAATTTTGATGTGAATGCGGTGAATGTTGTACCGGGTTTCACCAGGAGAGGGATGTGGTATGAATTTTTTACGGGAGATTCGCTCAATGTGGCGGATACCGCTGCAGCCCTGGTTTTTAATGCTGGTGAATACAGGCTTTATACCACCACCAGGTTGCAAAAACCATATTTCACAAGCCTTGATGAACACCTGGCCCCAGGAACAACCACCCTGGGGAATGTAACAGTCTATCCGAACCCGTCAGGCGGGCTGTTCAATTTCGAAGTCAATTTATCGCAGCCATCTTCGGGAATCGTTACTGTTTATAATGTCTATGGCGAAACAGTCCTACGGCCGGCTCCGGTCCGGTTCAAACAGGGAATCAACAATTTTACCGTAGATATTACCCAGGGCAAAGAGAAAAAAATGACTCCCGGGTTTTATATTTACACCCTCGAAGCCGGAGGAGTTGTATTAAGCGGTAAACTCCTGGTAGAATGACAATCCTGGAGTAATTCAACGATCAGATCACTGAAATCCTGAAAACAAAGAACGCACCAGTGCATAACCATGTCCGCAGTTGCATCGTTTCTCTTTTAAGCCTGGTGTTTTGCGTGCATGTTTATGGCCAGGAGTGCAGCCTTTCCGGTTACCTCGACAAAGGTGTCTCAAACAGCCCGGTACTGAAAGACCTGGCAAACCAGGTGCTGGCAAACCAATGCGACAGCCTGGTTGCGCGGGCCTCCTATCTCCCGCAGGTCAACTTCAACATTTCCATGATGTACGCTCCTTCAGCCAACGGCTGGGGATACAGCGAGGTGATCACCAACGGCCAGAGCCTGGCCGGGACCATCAATGTAAGCCAGCAGATTTTCAACACGAAAAACCGGAAGGCGAATCTTGAAAAGTACGGACTGGAAGCGGGAAACCTGGCCAACGACAGGAATATCAGCCTGGGCGAACTGAAAAAAGCTATCACCGCACAGTACCTGGCAGCCTTCGCTGCCCTGGAGGAGCTCAGGTTCCAGCAGGAGATCCGGGGCACGCTGCTCGATGAAGCGCGGGTATTGAAAGCCTGGACCGAAAAAGGGATCTACCGGCAAACCGATTACCTGTCGCTGCAGGTTGAAATATTGAACCTGGAGCGAAACATCCGCGACCTTGACCTCCTGTACCGTAAGGAATTCTGGAACCTTAACCTGATTTGCGGGATCGGGGATACGGCTGCCTGCAGCCTTACATTGCCGGTCGTGCAGGATACCGTAACAAAACCTATAGAAAACTCATTGTTTTTCAGAAGGTTCATGATCGACAGTTTGCTCATAAGAAATGAGCAACTGCTCATCGACCGAAGGTACCAGCCTGTCGTGAGCTGGTTTGCCGATGGCGGTATCGTCAACAATGAGCCCCGCTACCTATACCAGAATGTAGGGATCAGCGGCGGGATCAGCATGACCCTTCCTGTGTTTGACGGTAACCAGCGAAAGATCAGTTACAACAAGATCAGGATGCGTGAGGAAACGAGGAGAAATTACGAGGAGAATTTCCGGTTCCTGTATCAAACACAATTGAAGCAGTTGCAGGCAGAACTCGAGGTAACCCGCAAGTCGGCCAGGGAAAATGAAAAACAGGTTTCGCTGGTGCAGCAGCTTGTCGATGCCGACCATATCCTCCTGAACTCGGGCTCCCTGCCCATTTCTGATTATATCCTTGCACTGAAAAACCTGGTGGAAGCCCGGCATGCCGGATTGCTGTACAGGATCAGGACACAATACATCGTAAACGAGATCAACTTCCGCAAACAATGATGAACAGGGTTTTGATACCATTATATACCGGGCTCGCCTGCCTGGCAAACTTCACCTCCTGCAGCAGCAGCCAGGACCAGCCCGAAAAAACGATCCGTACGGTTGTCCCGGTCACAGTATCCTCGCCCCACACCGGGAAAATGACCGAGTATACCGAGTTGATTGCCACTTCAGCATTCCTGGTGAAGGCGGTGATACAATCGCCGGTAGCGGGATATGTTGAAAAGTGTTCACTGTCGCCCGGGGATAAAACAGTTAACAACCAGGTCCTGTTCCAGCTTCGTACCAAGGAATCGGACGCGTTGAACCAGGACAGCCTTGGTTCCATGAGCCTCCGGGGCATGGTGCCGGTGAAATCAAAAATGAATGGAATTGTTGCAACGATTGATCATCCTCAGGGCGATTTTGTGCAGGAAGGCGATGTACTGGCGACCCTTATCGAACCAGGGAGCCTCGTATTTCTCCTTGAAGTACCGTTTGAACTGAACAAATTGATCCGCAGCGGGCAGGAATGTACGCTGATATTGCCGGACAATACCGAAGTTATTGCCAACGTGAAGTCGGTGTTGCCTTCCATGTCGGGGGCTTCCCAAACCCAGCGCATGGTCCTCAAGCCCCGTTTTGCCAGGGATATCCCCGAAAACCTGATGGCCAGGGTGAAAATTGTCAGGAATGCTAAAAACAACGCTGTCATCCTCCCGAAAAGCTGCCTGCTGAATGACGAGGTCCTGAAAAATGCATGGGTGATGAAACTGATCAACGATACAATGGCTGTGAAAATTCCGGTGGCTACCGGTATCAGGGGAACCGACAGCATCGAGATTGTTTCCCCGGTATTCGGCGCTGCCGACCGTATCCTCAACAGCGGAAATTACGGGCTGGGAGATACAGCTATTGTAAGAATAATCAGGCAGCAGTAATGGCACGATTCACCAAACCAACGATATTTGTACTCCTGGTGGTTCTTTTCATGGGTGGATTTGCCTACCGGAAGATGGAAACCCTGCTGTTCCCCGATGTGGTGTTCCCGAAAATCCGCATCATCGCAGACAACGGGGAACAGCCCATCGACAAGATGCTGATCACGGTGACCCGTCCGCTTGAAATTGCCATCAAAAGGGTGAACGGAATTGAAACCGTGCGCAGCTCAACAAACCGCGGCAGCTGCACCATTGAAGCCTATTTTGATTGGAACACCGACATTGATATTGCCAGGATGCAGCTGGAAGCGAGGATCAACGAGATCAAACAAACGCTTCCGTCTACCACCAGCCTGACCATCGAAGCAATGAGCCAGAACATCTATCCTGTGATCGGCTATACCCTCGAAAGTGACCATTCGGGGCAGGTGGAATTGCGGAATATGGCCATGTTCTTTGCAAGGCCTCGTTTTGCGGAGGTCCCGGGCATCTCGAATGTGGTGGTCAGGGGTGGCAAGACCAAGGAGTTTGTGATCATCCCCGATCCCATGAAGATGGTCCAGCTGGGGCTGACACCGCAAAACCTGATCGACCAGCTGGGCAGCACCAACTTCATCGAATCCAACGGGTTGCTCTCCGATTACCGCAGGTTGTACCTTTCAGTGACCGACAGCCGCATCAACACACTCAATGATTTGCAGAACACGGTGATCAGCAGCGATCGCAACCGGGTCATCCGCCTGCGCGACCTGGCCACTGTCGAATTCCAGGAACAACAGGAGTTTATCCGGATCAATGCGAACGGGCACGATGCAGTAATCCTCGACCTGGTCAAGCAAAAAGGAACAAACCTGGTCGATTTTGCCGATAAGGTCGTGGAAAAGGCCGGGGAGATTCAAAAACAGCTGCCCGGTGGAATGGTTCTCAAACCTTATTACAACCAGTCGGTCTTTGTGAGCGATTCGATCAGCAGTGTGCTCCGGGCAATTTTTGAAGGGCTTTTCCTGGCCCTGCTGGTCGTGATCCTGTTCCTTCGCTCCTTCCGCGCCAGTCTCAACGTGATCATCATCATTCCTGTGACCCTGGCCCTCACCCTCACCGTGCTGTACCTGGCAGGCATCACGCTCAACATCATGTCGCTGGGCGCCATCGCGGCGTCCATCGGGCTGATCATCGACGATGCCATTGTTGTGATCGAGCAGATTCACAGGGTTCATGAAGAAAATCCTGAAAAAGGATTGCGTGAGGTGGTCGGTGAAACCATGCGGATGTTGTTTCCGGCCATGGTGGGATCCTCCCTGAGCACCGTCGTAATTTTCTTTCCTTTTGTGCTGATGAGCGGTGTGGCAGGAAGTTTCTTCAGGGAACTCACCACCACCATGGAGATCACCCTTGTATGCAGTTTTTTAACCACCTGGCTCGGTTTGCCGGCGCTGCACCTGGCCCTGGGCTATAAGCACCGTAAAAAAAATCTTTCCGCGGGCAAACAGGATAAAGGCATGAACCTGAAATGGCTTGTGTGGTTTTTCGACAAACCGTTATTCGCCCTCGGCTTCATCCTCCTTCTTGGCCTGAGCGCACTTTTGCTCATTCCAAAACTGAATACCGGTTTTTTACCGGTTCTCGATGAAGGCACCATCGTGCTTGATTACCTCACACCGCCCGGAACAGCGCTCAATGCTTCCGACGACATGATGCGCCGGGTTGATACGGTTGTGCTGCATCACCCGGACGTTGCGACTTACATGCGGCGCACCGGCACCAACATGAGTTCAAGCATCAGCATGGCAAGCGGGGTGATTCCCCCGAACGAAGGTGATTACCTCATCCAGCTAAAACCAGGCATCAACAGGTCAACAGAGGATGTTATTTCCGAACTCAGGGAAAAGATCTCGTCACAGGAGCCCGCCCTGAACATTGAATTCGGGCAGCGGATTGCCGATCTGCTCGGTGACCTGATCGGGAGACCGGAACCTGTTGAGATAAAAATTTTCGGAGACGACAAGGCGGTGCTTGGAACCCTGGCCCTTCACGCGCAGGAACTGCTTGAAAAAGTGAAAGGGGTAACCGACCTCAACAACGGGATCATTGTGGAGGGGCCTGCCATCTCGGTTATTCCGGATGAAGCCAAGCTGGCCCGGTTCAAACTTACCGCGGCTGATCTGCAAACACAGTTAAAAGCCTATAATGAGGGTGTTCAGGTTGGCGAAGTGCAGTCGGGGGAGCAGATGCTGCGGATCCTCCTGCGGTTTACCAGCTTTGAAGACAACTCCCTCGAAAAAATTCTCGGCCAGCCAATCTTTGCGCCCGATGGCTCATTCCGCCCGCTGAAAGATTTTGCAAGGGTGGAATTGTCGAAAGGCACCCCGGATGTGACGCGTGAAGACCTCAAGTCAAACGTCGTCCTCACCGCCAGGCTCGAAAACCGTGACCTCGGCAGCGCCATCAGGGATATTAAAAGTACGCTTGACAAGGACCTGATGCTGCCGGCAGGGTACTACATTTCATATGGCGGCACATGGGCGCAGCAACAATCGTCATTCCGGGAGTTGCTGATGATCCTGCTGGCTGCAACCATCCTGGTATTTACGGTACTGCTCTTCCTTTTCCGGGATTTCAGGATCTCCCTGCTGGTCATCTTTATCTCTGTGCTCGGGACAGCCGGCTGTATCTGGGCCCTTTTCCTTACGGGAATACAGCTCAACGTAGGAAGTTACACCGGGATCATCATGATCGTGGGGATCATTGCCGAGAATGCCATATTCACGGTCAACCAGTTTTGGGTGAACATGAAGTCATCTGCCGGTGATGTGGATGCCTCCATCAACTATGCCATCTCGCTGCGTATCCGCCCCAAACTGATGACAGCCATCGGCGCCATCCTGGCGCTGACCCCGCTGGCTTTGGGAATAGGTGTCGGGGCACAGATGCAGCAACCCCTTGCCATTGCCGTCATCGGCGGATTCGTGATGGCACTTCCCCTGCTCCTCTTCGTATTTCCATCCATCCTGAGATGGATGCTGACCGCCAGGGGAAAAGGTTACCAAAAGAGATTGATGGCCGGTGATTAATTGCATTTTTCGCAAATAACTCGTGTTGCTCCATGAAAAATTATTAAAAGATCAACGTGGACATCGCAGGCCGGTATTTTTTGCAAAAAACCCGAAAAGCTTTTAAGAGACCTGATGTTTTTGGTATCATTTCGCAACCCGCCTTCCCTGGTTGTAAAAAGTCACTTGACCAAACATCCCCGGTGTGTTAACTTTACCATGGATTATTAAACACCCAGGGTATGAAAACCACCGTAAACCTTTTCATTGTTGCCATCATCCTCTTTGCCGGTTGTGAAGCTGCAGCCCAGCATCGACGTTATCAAACCGGGACAATCAAAATCAGGACCAGTAAGCGCGGCACACTGATGATTGACCGCATGCCGGTAAAAACCATGACGGTAAGCCACCTGGTTGTGGTAACAGGGATTGATACCGGGGCACATACCCTTTCATTCAAATCTGGTTCAGCGCAACTAAATCATAAATTCCATGTCAAACCGGGGATGACCGACTCCTACCTTGTCCTGTCCGATAGTGCGGTGATCACCTCCTCAAAACCGGGAAAGATGATCATGGATTCACGGATGAATTTTCACTCCTATTATATTCCTGTTGAAAAAGGGCTATACGGCCTTGTAAAAATAGGGTTCTCCGGAGCCACCGGTGATGCTGAATCTCCATTTTACGGGCAGGTCATTGCCGGTTACCAGTTTTCCCCGTATTTTTCGCTCGGTGGCGGGTTCGGGTACGTTAAAAGTTATTCACACTTTCATTCTACATTTATCAAAACTGTCATTATTTACACAGAAACCCGATCCATGACGTCATCGGTTTTCTGGGTACCCTATCTCCCGGTTTTCGCCGAAATAAGGGTGAACATGCTGAAGAAAAAAGTTTCTCCCTATTTCGCGTTTGATATAGGCTGCAGCATCCCACTCGTTCAACAGATCGACGGGACATATACGATCAGCTACATGAACACCGATGGGCTCAGCTATACAAACAATCCGATGCCTTTTCATATCAACAGCATCAGCCCCGGGTATTACTTTGGCATAAACCCCGGCCTGAAGTGTTTCGTTTACGGCAGGTACTACCTGGACCTGTTGTTCGGCTGGGATATTAGTGTCAACAATTACCATGGGGCCCTGCCAACAGGTGATGCCTCCAAATGGAAATCCCTGGGCGGCTTTCACATGAATATCGGTTTTGGGTTCTAGGCGCTGCCCCGAATCACTTATTCTCCTTTACCTGGCTCTTAACCAGGACATTCCACTTGCCAAGATATGATTTACGGAATGCATCATACCACTTGTCGGCCGGGAAATATGCAGCAACCTTCTGGATAACATCAGCTTCATGGCTTTCAGCGTAATCCTGCACGGCGAGTTTTTCGCCCAGTTCTTCCTGTAAAAGCGCGCAGTAGACTGCCGGTAAATCCTGCTCCCGGGCCAGTCGTAAAAACCTGACAGCCTCCGGTAACTTTCCCTGGACAAGGTAAAAAGAAACAGCCCTTTCGGTAAAGTAAGGATTGTTGCGATCGCGGATAAAATCATAGATATCCGCCATCTGTATGCCAAACCGGCCAAGCTTTTGAAGCTGATAAGCCTGCTGGTTTCCGGCCAGCGTGGTTACCGCTTCGGCATAGCTGCCCGATGCCACCAGCGACCCTGCATCCGCAAGGTTCTGCTGGTAAACGGCTGCATCAGCATATTTTGCAAGCGAATCGAGGATGGGCTGTTGAGGAATTCCGCACACAGCCATGGAACGAGAAAAAGAGAGGGCTTCCCGCATGTACAACATGGCTTTCACAAAATTATGGAGGGCAATGCCCCGGTCGCCCCTGATCATCCTGAGGTCGACGGAATCAAGGAGGTTCCTGCACAACTGCTCGGTGATTTTTGTCTTATAATGGTCAATTGCTGTCGTAAAATCGGCATCGTTCAGCAGCCCGAAGTCAAAACCGGCCGTCTCAGTTCTTTCAAGCGCCAGCTGCGCAGAATCAAACTGGTTTCCCCAGATTTTTTTCTGGGATGAACTCAGCTGCACGATCAGGAAATTTTTCATCGCCTGCCGGTAGAGCGAATCAAATTCACGGCTCCGATCGATCCCATATTTCCCGGCCAGGATTTTTGCATCCTTAAAACGGGATACCGAGAGGGTAAACTGCCGCTTTTCGAGGGCCATGGTGCCTTCCCTGACAACCTGCTCAAACCTGATGCGGGCCATGAGCGGCGCCAGCGAATCAAGCCTTGCATCAACCGGTTCCTGGATTTTTGCGTCTTTCCTTAGCAACGTAGCCTGTTTGTAATAAAACAACGCCGTATCGGGCTCCTTCCTGTTCAGGGCATCCTGGCTGAGCAGGGCCGACAGGTTCCCCAGGCCCATCCTTGCAACAGATTTTTTTTCATCCAGTTGCCTGCCCACAAGCGCAAGGTCATGCGGCGAATAGGCATCTTCAAACTGGCGGTAACAATCGAGTGCTTCTGCATATTTCTTCTGGTCAAGCAGCTGATCACAATCAACATTGCGCAAAAAGAACAGTTCACTGAATACCGCGCGGTAAGCCGAATCTGAACTGATGTACCCGGCATGTGCCGTTGCATACTGGTCGGCTTTGGCAAGGTACGTCTCGGCCATTTCATATTTATGGCTTCTGATGCAGGTTGAAGCAATGCCAATAAATGAATTGCAGATACCTTCGGCTGCCTGCGACTGCAACCTGTTATCAGCGGAGATGCCTTTCATTGAAGGATTCGCGGCTAAAAACCGACGCCCGTTTTCCATCATCGAAAATGCTTCGGCATACCGGTTCTGCGCCATGAGTTGCTGTGCCATGTCCCGGTATGATGCATAGATCCGTGTTGAAATATACCGTGCCACGGTATCCTGCCGGGCATCCGGGTACATCTTCGCCAGCATTGACAAGGCAACATGTTCTTCGGGAGGGAAAGCGTCCCGGTCAAAAAAATGGTCCAGGCAGTCGCCGTAAATCCTGCCTTGCTGCTGATCCATTAAAAACGACCGGCTGACATAGGAAAGCACCCGGGAGGTAAAATAGCCGGCAAGCCGGTCTGCATCGCCATCCCAGGGGATGATGCCGGTTTTATGCACCTCATCCATCAAATTATAAACAAGGCTCCGCGTATTCCGGTATACCTGGCGGTATTTCACCAAAAAACCCGAAGGATCAAACCCGTTGTTCAGCAACCTGCCGGGGAAATCCCGGGCATCAATCCGCGAAATAACACTGTTCAGCTCCTCCACCTTCAAATAGTTTACCGGCAGGAGCCCGGGATTGTCAATTTTCAGGTCGGAAGTGAGACGCTGCAACGAATCAAGCAGCGAAACAGCTGCGTAATAATCATGGATCAGCTCTATCCTGTCAAGGAAAGATTGCAAGGCCAGGGAGTCATAAAACAGTTCAACATCCCGCACCATCAGGGTGTCGACCAGGGTATCGAACGGGGCAATGGGGATGGTGCACAGCAGGCTGTCTCCCCGGGGTACCCGTTTCCCGGCAAGCGCCTCTTCGGTAAAACCTGAAGTATCGGCACGGTTTGCCCATTTGAGTTTCATGCTGATATGCGACGGCAGCAACACCCCGGTAACCGGGAAATGACGATAAACCGTATCGCCCCCAATCGCCTCATTCCCAAGTGAAATCTGCAGTTTATACTGACTGCTGTCCTTTACGACACACAACCCCAGTTCACAGGTGAACCGGATGCGTACAAGCCAGGGCTCCCGCAACACATCCTTCGCCATTTCGCGGAGGAGTGAATTGCCGTGAACATACGTTTTTCCATCCGATGTACGGTAAGGAATCCTGTAATCCACCTTGTGCGAAGTTCGTGAGATCGTTTGCTGTGCACCCAGGAACCGGGGAAGCAATGAAAGAATGACCAGGATGACAAGCTTTTTATGGAAACCCATTCAGTAAATTTATCAGCTTGCAAAATTAGCCTATTTTGCAAATTGATCAAACCAGTGAGTATCGACAGGATCCGGATTTTGTGAACACCCCGGGAATGAATCTCCAATTTTACAGCCTTTCCAGGGGCAGAATCAATATTTTTTCCACACAGGTTAAAAAAAACAATATATTTGATCACCAATTTGTCAACTTTGAAACGGAAATTCAGACCATCCCTTAAAATCTGGAACATCCTTCTCCTTGTAGCGTTGGTTTTTGCTGCGTTCATCCTGCCTGTCCTACCCCTGGCATTGCATAGGAAGTTGTTTAGTATCGTGTATACCTTCATTTACATTTCCGCCGTACTTTCCCTCGACAAAAGACCAACTTCCCTGCTGGTTCTAGTCGCTGTCACAATCATTGTCGAATGGGTCTCCGGCATCCTTGGGTTTAACATGATCCTAATCTTTGCAAAAGCGGTCAATGTATTCTTTTTCATCGTCATCGTTTTTTTCCTGTTGAAGCAAATCGCAACCGCCAGGGTGGTAAATGCTGAGATTATTCTCGGATCCATCATCGGCTACCTGCTGCTTGGCATCATCTATTCCATTTTCCTTACCGTTATTATGGAGAAAGACCCGGCCGCCTTCAACATCGTTCAACCCGGGATCCCGGCACCTGATGATCAGTTCAATGTAAGCACTCCCCTCTATTTCGGGTATGTTACCCTGGCAACGGTGGGCTATGGCGATATTGTTCCGCTAAAACCGTACACCAGGTCCTTTGCAACCTGGATCGCCATCTCCGGGCAATTTTATATCGCGATAATCGTAGCACTTCTTGTGGGGAAATTTGCAGCCCAGCGAAAATCAGAGTGATCGTTGTATGATTTTTTCATCTTGCATTATGTAATGTTTTTTTTTTATTTTTACACCAAAATTCTAATGACCATCATAAAAATAAAATTTATGAGACCTTCCTTACCCATGAAAAAATTGCTGTTCGCAGTTCTGGTACTTTTTGTCTGGAACATGATTCCTTCCTGTAAATCCGAAGTAAAGAAAGAAGCGGCACCTCCCCCGTTCAAAGTAATGGAGATTAAAGCAGTAAAAGTGCCGTTGTTTATTCAAACAGTCGGGCAGGCTGTGGGCATTCCCACTGTTGAGATCAGGGCGCGTGTTGCCGGTTACCTTAGAACGTGGGATTTCCGGGAAGGCTCCATCGTAAATAAAGGACAAACTCTTTTTACAATAGAGCAGGATGAATATATCAACAACCTCGCCTCTGCAAAAGCTGACCTTGACAACAAGAATGCTGCATGGGAAAAAGCCAAGCTCGATGTGGCCAGGCTTAAGCCGCTGCTCTCCACAAACGCCATCAGCCAGAACGATTTTGACAAAGCTGTCACCACCGAGCAGCAGGACCGTGCTGCCGTTGCAAACGCCAAAGCCAATCTCGACCAGTCGAAACTAAATCTCTCCTATACAACGATGCCCTCTCCCATCACCGGGGCTGTAGGCGCATGCAATGTCAACCCGGGGAATCTTGTCGGCAAGGGCGAAGCCACCCTGCTCACCACCGTGTCGGCAGTTGACCCCATGTATGTCAATTTCCAGATGAACGAAACCGATTATCTCAGGATCATGCGGTACATGGAATCTCATCCTGATCTTAAAGGTGACCTCACTTCATTAAAAATATACCTGTCGATGGCTGACAGGCAGGATTATGATCATGCCGGGAAAATTGACTTTGTCGACAGGCAGGTCAATGCCACCACGGGAACGATTGCGATGAGAGCTGTCATCCCAAATCCGCAGGGACTTATCAAACCGGGAAATTTCACCACAGTCAATATCATCCTGATGGAACTTGACAACGGGATCGTAATCCCGCAAAGCGCCACCACGCAAATCCAGGGGAAAGCGTTTGTGTTCATGGTTGACAAAGACAACAAAGTCAACCGTATCCCGGTAATCCTTGGCAGGAGCATCGGCCAGAATTTCATGATCATGAACGGATTAAAACCCGGCGACAGGATCATGCTTGAAGGGTTCCAGAAATTCAAGGAGGGAATGCAAATCAACCCTGAGATGGTAACTGATACAATCACGGTTCCTGCCAGGCCGTAAAAAGAATTCGTTAAGTCGTGAAACAGCAAAATTCACAAGGAACCGGCTACCTGAACGACATCATTCGTCATTCGTAATTCGTCATTCGTAATTCCAAAAAGATGTTACAGCAATTCATAACCCGCCCGATCCTCGCCTCCGTAATAGCTATTCTCATAGCACTGGTCGGGATCCTGAGCCTTTTTACCCTGCCGATATCGCAATACCCTGATGTGGTGCCACCTACAATTGCGGTTACCGCCTTTTACCCTGGTGCCAGTGCAGAAGATGTGCAAAAAACGGTTGCGGTACCACTTGAAGAGCAGATCAACGGGGTCGACAACATGACCTACATGACTTCACAATGTGCGAATGATGGTTCCTGCACGATCACCGTCTATTTTTCGGTGGGTACCGATCCGGATATGGCAACGGTCAACGTTCAGAACCGTACTCAACGTGCAATGAACGTGCTTCCCCAGGAAGTGATCCAGAGCGGGGTCATCGTTATGAAAAAGAACCCCAGCATTCTGATGCTATATTCACTCATTTCGAACGATACGGCATACGACACGAAATTCCTGGCAAACTATCTGAATATTAACATTGTCAACGTACTAAAAAGGATCAAGGGCGTAGGCGATGTTACCCTGTTCGGCGGTGACGACTATGCCATGCGGATCTGGCTGAATCCCGCAAAAATGGCCGGGCTCGGTATAAGTGTTCAGGATGTCCAGAGTGCCATCAAGGATCAGAATGTACAGGCTGCAGCAGGGCAGATTGGCAAAAATCCTTCCGCAAAAGGGCAGGAAATGTCGCTGGTGATCCGCGTCCAGGGCCGGTTGCTGGATGAAAAGGAATTCGGGCAGATCATTATAAAAGCCAACCCCGATGGCTCCCTGGTTCGAATGAATGAAATTGCCAGGATTGAAATGGGACTTAAAACCTACGACGCATATGGAAGGTTTAATGGCAAGCCCGCCCCTGCAATTGCCGTTTACCAGGCACCGGGTTCCAACGCCGTGCAACTCCAAAAGACCCTGGATGCCACCATGGAGGAACTTGCAAAAGAATTCCCGCTTGGAATATCCTATACCAAAGGGCTTGATACGGTCGAATTTGTCAATGCGTCTGTTGAGGAAGTTTTGATCACCCTGATGGAAGCATTCGTCCTGGTGTTTATCGTGGTTTTTGTTTTCCTGCAGGACTGGCGGGCCACCCTGATCCCGGCCATTACAGTGCCGATCTCCCTTGTAGGTGCGCTAGCCGCTTTTTCACTGCTGGGTTTTACCATCAACATGCTGACGCTCTTTGCACTTGTGCTCGCCATTGGTATTGTTGTGGATGATGCGATCGTGGTTCTTGAAGCCATCCAGGAGAAGATGGATGCGGAAGGGCTCACCCCGCTTGAAGCGGCCAAACATACCATGAAAGAGATCACCCCTGCCATTGTCACCATTACCATGGTCCTCTGTGCTGTTTTCATCCCGGTATCATTCCTCGGCGGCACCACCGGCGTCATGTACAAACAGTTTGCGCTGACGCTGATCTCGTCTATCCTGATATCGGCTCTGCTCGCACTTACCCTTTCTCCCCCGCTCTGTGTCATGCTCCTGAAGCCGAAAAAAGAAAAAAAGGGGCTGCTTGGGAAATTCTTCAGGGCATTCGACCGGGGATTTGAGAAAACCACCAACGGGTATCTCAAAATCTCAGACGGTTTTACTCATCACCTGTCCCGTCCGATTTTATTTCTTGCCATCGTTTGTGTGATGGCAATGGTTGTCATGAAGTTTTTACCGTCAGGCTTCTTACCTGCCGAAGACCAGGGATATTTCTTTATCAATGTTTCAACGCCAAAGGCATATGCCCTTCAAAAAACGGATGCGGTGATGGTTGAGGTTGAGAAAATCCTTGCTAAAACCGAAGGCGTTGAATCTTACACCACGGTTCCGGGGTACAGCATTCTTGACAATTCAGTCAGTACAACCAATGGGATGGCTTTCGTGAAACTGAAAGACTGGAAAGAGAGAGGAAAGGCGAGGAATGTAGGCGTAATAATCAGGGAAGTGCAGGCAAAATTCAATAAGATCCCGGGCGGGGTGTGTATGGCGTTTAATGCACCCGCAATCTCCGGGTTGGGCAAGACGGGCGGACTTGAATTTCAGCTGGAAGACAAAACCGGTGCAGGGATCGACAAACTGTCGGAGGTTGCATTGGCATTCCAGGCCGAAGCCATGAAAAGAAAAGAGTTCGCCAGCGTTTTTACACCATTCAGGAATGACGTTCCCCAGCTTCGCCTGATCGTGGATAAAGAAAAAGCCAAGGTGCTCGGTGTACCTGTCAACACCATCTATACAACCCTGCAGTCTCTTTTCGGTAGTTTTTATGTCAATGATTTCAACAAATTCGGAAAATCCTACCGGGTAATCATGCAGGCTGAAGACATTTACCGCGCAAACAAGGAGGATATACGCAACGTTTATGTTAAAAGCAATTCAGGGAAAATGATACCGCTGGGAACGCTGGTGGAAATCATACCTATCCAGGGCCCTGATATTGTCAAACGGTTTAATTTGTTCAGCTCAGCCGACTTCACGATTGCAACGCCACCCGGGTACTCCACCGGGCAGGCCATTGAAGCCGTCCAGGAAGTAAGCGCCAAGGCCCTTCCGTATGGTTTTGGTTATGAATATTCAGGGATGACACGTGAAGAGATAATTTCCGGTGGACAGGCTCCCTATATCTTTACACTTTGTTTCATATTCGTCTATTTCCTCCTTGCAGCAAAATACGAAAGCTGGCTGCTTCCGATCCCTGTATTGCTCGCAATTCCGTTTGGCGTGTTCGGGGCATTTGGCTTGCAGTGGGCGAGTGGCCTTCAGAACAATATTTACGCACAGATCGGGCTGATCATGTTAATTGGCCTGGTTGCCAAAAACGCCATTCTGATCGTGGAATTTGCCAAACTTAAACACGATGAGGGGATGGAACTGCTGGCGGCGGCAAGGGAAGGCGCAAAATTACGGTTCCGCCCCATCCTGATGACCTCATTTGCATTCATCCTGGGTGTTGTGCCGCTTGTCATCGCATCCGGTGCAGGTGCAGCAAGCCGCCATGCCCTTGGAACCTCTGTTTTTGGTGGAATGCTCGTGGCTACCATCTGCGGCGTACTCGTCGTCCCATCCCTGTATGTGGCATTCCAGACAATTGAGAATAAGTTTAAAAAGAAAAAAAGCAGCGAAATACCGAAGTAGCGAAATAAAGTTTAGGCGCCGTGAATCGTAATTCGTAAATCGAAAATCGTAAATCGAAAAAACATGTTCCATAAATATTCCAAAACCCTCCTTCCGCTGTTCGTACTTGCTGCATTTTTGAACATTACCGGTTGCAAGGTAGGCCCAAAATACCAGCGGCCAGCAGTAAAAACGGACAGCCTGTTCCGGTTTGCCAGCAGTTCTGACACTGCATGCATGGCCAACATCGAATGGATCAAATTGTTCAGGGATACTGTTTTACAGCGGCTGATCCAGACAGGACTGAAAAACAATTACAACATCCGAATTGCATTTGCCCGGATCGAAGAAGCACAGGCAGCCTTTAAACAATCGCGTGGTCAGCAATGGCCGCAGTTCTCAGCCCAGGTGGGTGGTGGCTGGCAGCAGCAGGCCGTCCCAAAAGGCGGCACCCTGGAATACAGTACCCTGGCAGCAACCGGCCAGATAAGCTGGGAAATAGATTTGTGGGGAAAACTCAGGAGGGCCAAAGAGGCAGCCCGCGCCAACCTCTTTGCACAGGTTGCCTACCAGCAGGCTGTGAGGATTACCCTGATCAATGAAATTGTCAACAACTATTTCAACTTGCTGGAATATGACAATGAATTGCGGATCACGCGAGAAAATATCGTCATCCGGCAAACTTCCCTGGAATTGGTCAGGAATAAAATGATCGCCGGAACCGCATCAGGGTTGGTTGTGGCCCAGGCCGAAGCAGAACTGGCCCAGACCATGACAAAAATGCCCATGCTTGAAATGGCAATTGGCGAGAATGAAAATTATCTCAGCATCCTGCTGGGGGAGCCACCCCATGTAATCAGCCGTGGCAATCAGATGCTCGACCAGATCAATGCCCCGGAAATAACTACCCCGGGTATTCCTTCCCAGCTGATCCTGCGCAGGCCGGATATTATCCAGTCGGAACAGGGACTTGTTGCAGCCAATGCCAACATCGGAATAGCCCGCGCCATGATGCTGCCATCGCTCGGAATATCGGGAAGTATCGGCGCTGCATTCAACCCGACAAACCTGGTCTATAGCGCATTGGGCAACCTGGTTGCACCCATTTTCGGGGGCGGGCAATTGCGCCAGGGTGTCGCAAAAGCCCAGGCCCAGAAACAACAAATGCTATATTCCTACCAGTATACGATTATCAATGCGCTCAGGGAGGTCTCCAATGCATTGCTCGAATACCAGAAGCAGGGAGAGATTGTTCAAAGCCAGTTGGCCACGGTCACTGCCGCGCAAACGGCTTTCGATCTCTCCAACCAACTATATAACGCGGGATATGCAAGTTACCTGGATGTCATCCAGGCGCAGCAAATGCTGTTCTCGGCACAGATTGCACTTTCACAGTCACAAAGCAATGAACTTACCGCTGTGATCAACCTCTACAGTTCGTTGGGAGGCGGGTGGAAATAATAAATACAATCCTAATCATATAACCATGAAAAAGAGGATGTTATCCGTTCTGGCAATAATGATGTTTTTGCTGAACGTTCCTGTTTTTTCTCAAACCGGAGATCAGACTGTAAAGGATTCGACATTGTTGGGCCTGCCGGGAGACAACCTGGACCTTTATGCCGTATTGGAACTTTTTCAAAAGTCAAAAACCATTGAAGACTTTGAAAAATCATTAAATGATGAAAAAACCGCGATAAATAACCTGGATTTGAATTTAGATGGGAAAGTTGATTTCATCAAGGTGGTGACAAAAAAAAACGGGGATGATTTTACCTTTATCCTCCAGGTGGATGTCAGTGCTACTGAAAAACAGGATGTTGCTGTCATTTTAGTATCAAAGGATAAAAATAAAAAAGTTACGATGCAGATTGTCGGGGACAAGGATCTATATGGCAAAGATTATATTGTTGAGCCAAAAACCCAGACAACTCCTGCTGTTACTGCCAATCCCGGGTATACCGGCTCTGACCCGGTTAAAGTGAGTGTTCCGGCATCCACAACCACTGTAATCGTGGAATCAGCCCCGATCGTACAGTATGTCTATTCACCCGTATATGTCCCATACGTTCCGCCTTATTATTACGGATTCTATCCACCATATTTTGCAGCGTTTTCAGTAATGGCCGTTGGCATTTATCGTCATAATTGTTATGCCTACCATGGTGGCTATGGCGGTTATGGTTACCATGGGAATACGACTGTAATTCATAATACAAATAATTACAACAATTACAATAGCTCCAGAAACACCTCCAATACGGTGAACCGCAACAATGCCAATGGTAATTATAATCGCAATAATGCTTCGACGCGTCCGTCTGGCGGGGCTTCTGCTTCGACACGTCCGTCAGCCGGTGCTTCAACTCGTCCAACAGGTGGTGCTTCTCCTTCGACGCGTCCATCAGGCGGTGGTTCTGCTTCGACACGGCAATCCAATCAACAGCCGTCAAACCGTCAATCAAACCAGGCTGTATCAAACAGACAATCCAGTCCGTCCTCATCAAACTCATATGGCGGGGGGAGCCGCGGAGGGGGTAGCCGCAACGGTGGAAGTTACAGTGGAGGCGGCAGTGGCCGAAGCGCCGGCGGTTTTAGTGGAGGCGGTGGCAGTCGAGGTGGCGGCGGAGGCAGAGGTGGCGGCGGAAGACGATAACAATTATGTTATCCCGATTCATTCAATTGGTATATCAGAAACACTCATATCTCTCAGGCAGAAATATTTGCCGTCTTTTTTCACAAACAGGCTCATATAATTTCCTGTATTAATGGCGGTATTCGCAGCGTCAACTACCTTATAATAGCCAATTTCCACCACCTGGTCTCCCCCATCAGACACGTAAATTTCGTTGGTTGTAAACGAAATCTTATTGGATTTGGAAAAGGTATTTATATCATCCTTTAAAAATGCTACAATTGCTGCTTTGCCTACCAATGGTGGTTTGTTTTGACGAAAGGTTGTCGCATCCTCGGCGTAATAGCCGATATTTTTCAATTCCCGGGCATTGTAGGTCGCAGCAAATTCATTTTCCTTGGCCTGGATTTCCTTTTTGATTTGGATCGTGTCAACCACCGGTGCCAGTGGTTCTTCACTCTTCGGAGTACAGGCAATCAGCAAAGACATTGCATAGATGTAAAAAACTCCTTTCAGAAATTTGTTTTTCATAGATATTTTGTTTTTAATTTCGTATTGAGGATTTAAGACCAGAAACATTAACAAATTATCAGGTATCCTTATTGACAAAATTGCGATCAGACACTAAAATTAATATAAATCTGCTTTGTTGTGCGATAAAAGTACAAAAATATTTTTGATTGACCGTCTTCATGACAGCTTCAGGAACAATGCCTTTTAAAACCCTAAAAACGAATCGATTACTTTGTGACAAATGAATACTATAGGTAGCGGAATCAATTTTTCAATATCTTTATCACTTGAATAAATTGTCCAGGATCGGTACCCGGGCAGGAAACATTTAAAAAATTTTCAGATTACCAACATAACCAGTATCGGAAAAAAAAATCTGATTATGAACAGATTCTCGCTACTCCTAGTTATCAGCCTGTTAATCAGCTATTATCCTTCCCCTGTATTGGCCCAGGATAAAGCCGACAGCCTGACAGATGAACTTAAATCCACTATCTTTAATAACCTTAAACATTTCAGGTTCGGGTTCTATGTTGATGCTTATGTCAACATTGAACTCAATAAAAAAAATGACACATCGAATATCATTCCGTTCTTTGCCAACTGCCCGATGACGGATCAGATCAGGCTGAATGTTGCAGCCGTTGAGATCTATTACGATGCTGAAAAAGTCAGAGGCAAACTGCAGCTGCAATATGGGGATGCTCCCAACCTGCTGGCTGCTCCGGAAAAGCAGTGGATTAAAAACATACGCCAGGCTACTGTCGGGTTCAGGATCACGAAAGACCTCTGGGCAGATATTGGTTTTATGTTCACCCCGGTTGGCTGTGAATCGGCGTGGCCGGTCGTTAACGTTATCAGCACTGCCACGATGTGTGCCTATTTTGAACCCGGGGCTGTACTGGGCATGAAATTTTCCTACAAATTTTCTGACAAATTCGATGGGGGGTTCATGTTCGGGAATCCCTATTCTGTTGCTTACGAACAAAGAAACCACCTGGCGGGAATCTTCTTTTTAAATTACCTGCCATTGAAGAACCTGACCATCTCCTACAACAATTTGTTCGGCAACCAGGCACTGCACAATGCCGAGCTTAATAACAACCTGCTCTATAACGACATACTGGTCACCTATGACCCGCACAAAAATTTAAACCTCATCGGGCAGTTTGATTTCGGCTTCCAGACCAATTCCCGGACAGCTCCCGACACGAATAAAATTGCGGCAATGTGTTCCGGTTTTCTGCAGGCCAGGTTTAGCTTCCTGAACCACTTTTCTATCTCAGGCCGCTATGAATATTACTACGATCCCTATGGGTTCCTCTCGGACACGTATACATACGACGGGAAAACGACAGGGTTGACCACCAATGGAATGGCCGTCAGTCTTGAATATAAACCTGTCAGAATCGCCTATATCCGCCTGGAATACAAGTACCTTCACGCAAACAAAGGCAATAAGGTATATTACTCCAATTCCAGCGATCACCTGAACGCACTGATTTTTACAACCGGTGTGCGGTTTTAATGTAAATTTGTGATCACCGATAAAACAAGGATATGACCCGCAAGGAAATTGAACAACGCTATCACAAGGTGTGCGAAATGATATCTGCGCAGCAGTTGAAAAGTGCTTTGACCGAACTTGAAAAACTGTCGCGGTTCACAACAAAAGGTGACTACTACTACCAGCTGGAAACATTTTCGGAGAATTATAAAACCCTGCTGCGCTATGCCTTCGACGGCTATCATGATCCGCAACAGCAAAATATCCTCGACGGGCTTTGTTCGTCAATGCTAAACATGGCCGATGATATCCGGCAAACCCTCCTTGACCCTGAACTGGCCTCAAAAAGATTCGAAAAGAATGCCTTGCTGGTTGAATTTGGTGACGATCAGCAAAGTATTGCCGCCAGGATTGAGGAAATATTTTTCCACCGTGAGGTGAACAAACTGATCGAAGAAACTGACCTGCTTCCGCTCAGGCAGGCAGACCAGATATTCAAACTTATCTGGCTTACAGGGAAACTTTCAAAAGAATATATCGCACTGATCCAACAAATTAACCGGTCAGAACAAGTTGAATGGCATGAAAAATGCCTGATTGTAAGCGCCCTGACACTGAGTGTTCTCAACTATTTTGATGCGAACAAACTGATCCTGCTCATGGAATTTGCCGAAGCCCGCGAAAACCAGGTATGCCAGCGCGCGCTTGCAGGACTGATCCTCGGGTTGCTTGTATATGACAAACGCCTCGCCTATTTTCCTGAACTTGTTGAGAAACTGAAAGAGTTAAGCAAGGATGAATCGATCATTCCCGAAATTGAACTGATCCTGACACAGTTGCTCATGGCCCGCGAGACCGACAAGATCACCCGTGAATTTGAAGAAGAGGTGCTGCCGGAGATGAAAAAAATGATGCCTAAAATTGAGGACAAACTCCAGCTCAACGATCTTACCGAAGATGAAGAGCTTGAAGGCAAAAACCCCGGATGGAAGGATATGATCGAAGAGGTGCCGGGACTATTTGAGAAAATTGAAAAATTTTCAAAAATGCAGATGGAAGGCGGCGATGTCTTTATGAGCACCTTCCAGATGCTGAAACGGTTCGATTTCTTCAATTCCATGAGCAATTGGTTCGTCCCGTTCCACCGTGATCATCCCGAAATAGTTAACAGTTTCTCCGATAAGGAGGATATCAATGCGCGGCTGCTGGAAAGCCTGGAAAAAGCATTTTACATCTGCAATTCCGACAAATACTCCTTTGCAATAAATTTCAGGGCCATACCTGATCAGCAGCGTTCGATGATCGTCACCAATTTTGAAGCTGAGTTTGCCCAGATGAAGGAGATGGCCTCCGAAGAACAACTGCTTGATCAGTCCCTGTTAAACAACTCGGTGTTCATCCAGTATATCCAGGACCTTTACCGTTTTTTCAAACTCTTCCCTTCAAGGCAGGAATTTGACGACATCTTCCAGCGCCGGATACGGATCACCGACCTCTATTTCTATAAAACCTGCTTTGAACGTGCCGGATATTATGAAAAGCTGGCCTCCTTCCATTTTGACAATGATCACTATTACGATGCGATCGATATTTATGAAGGAATCATGGAAAAAAACGGCCCCGGCAATGAATACTTTGAAAAAATAGGTTACTGTTACCAAAAGACAGGCCGCTTTAAAAAAGCCGTTGAATATTACAAGAAGGCAGAGCTTTATGATGCCGACCGCCAGTGGATCCTGAAAAAACTGGGTTGGTGCTGTCTGAAACTTAAAGATTATCACCTGGCCCTGGGCTACTTCAAAGATGCTTCGGCACTGCAGCCGGAGGATGCCTTCCTGCAGATGCAGGTTGGACAATGCTACCTTCATCTGAAAGAGTATGAACATGCACTGCATCAATATGCAAGGCTCCGGTTCTATGTCCCGGATAACCTCAAAGTACTTCGCCCCATTGCCTATTGCCAGTTCGTACTCGGAAAAACAGACCTGGCAGTGGAACTTTATGCGCAAATCCTGAGCCTTACCTCCAACCCGTCAGCATACGACCTGATGAATGCGGCACATGTAAGGTTATGCCTCGGGCAACGCAAGGAGGCGCTGCATCTTTACCGCCAGTCGCTGATGCAGAGTTCCCCCGGCCCTTCCGACCTCATGGAGGCATTTGATGAAGACACTCAGTTCCTGGTGAAAAATGGCATCCCGGCCAATGAGATCCCGCTGATCCGCGATTACCTGATGTTCCAGACAGAAATGTAAGCGATTCCCCTTATGGAAACTACCAAACGATGGCAGCGTGCCGAATTGCTGATATTTACGATCATTACGATCCTGAACATGCTGCCGTTTGTGGCAACCCGGTTTTTCCCAAGCATGGACGGGGCATCACATCTGAGCAATTCGAACATCATCAGCCAGCTGGTCTTTCACAACAACGACCTGTTCCACAAATTTTTCATGATCAATCCCGAACCTGTTCCCAACTGGACCTCGCACCTGCTGGTTTCCATCTTCACCCTTATCATGCCTGCATTCCTTGCCGAAAAAATCCTGATAATCATTATCCTTACCGGTACCCCTTTTGCCTTCCGGATCCTGATGCAAACAGTTTCGCCCAAAAACACGCTGTACAGTCTCCTGATTTTCCCTTTTACCCATTCGATGTTTTTTTTCTTCGGATTCTTTAATTTCTGTATGGCCATCCTGCTCTTCCTTGTCACACTCAATTACTGGCTGCGCCATGAACCACGGGCACTGAACCTCAAACAAACCGGCCTGCTGGCCCTCCTCGTGGCGCTTACCTATTTTTCGCACATCGTCATCTTCGGCATCCTTCTGATCGTCATTGCAGTACATATTATTTCCGGGGCCATTGCAGCCATGCTTTGCAAAACGAATGACCTGAAATTCATCTTAAGGCAATTCCTGGTAAGAACACTCACCATCACCCTTTCCGCCCTGGTTCCACTTTTCCTTTTTGCCTATTTCTTTTACTCCCGACCCGAAACCCGGGAAATAAAATTTATCGGCCGGCACGAACTGATAAATATCCTGTCGTCCATTCGCCCTTTGATCTCCCTGAACCCGGTCATTGAAGGGAAACTGCTTACCGTTCTCTTCTTTTTGTTTGTATTCCTTGCAGTTGCGGGATTTTCCGCTTTTATTGCCCGTGTGTACCGTAAATTAAGCAAGAATAATTCGCCGGAACCGGAAAAGGCGGAACCACTGCTTCCCCGCTTCAATTTCTGGTGGCTTCTCTCTTCGGTCGTGATCCTCCTGGCCTTGTTTTTCACACTTCCGGATGCCTATGGAACCGCAAGCTATACCAGCTACAGGATCGGCTATGTGTTTTTTCTCCTTGCCATCCTGTGGATTTCGACTTTTCGCATCCCATGGTATTTCGGCATGGTTGCCCTGGTCATCAGCCTCTATGTAAATACCATGCTTATCCGTTATTATACGCCAAGCCTGAGGGACATGGGAAAACTGGCCTCCGCATGCAACAAAGCGGCCGACTTTGTGGCACCCAACAGCATCGTGCTTCCGATATATTGCATGGACAACTGGTTTACCGGCCATTTCGTTGATTACATGGCGGTTGATAAACCCATTGTGATGGTGTACAACTATGAGTGCGAGTCGGGTTACTTTCCTGTAAAATGGAATATGAAATTGAAACCGAATTACTACATGGGCAACCCTGCTACTCCCGAAAAATTTATCAATTTCGATCTCATCAAGGGAAATCCCTCGCTCAGGCTCGATTATGTGTTTGTACTCGGTCACTACGATCCGCAAAAGGACTGGTTTTTCAGCACCCTTGATAAAATATTGTCCGAAAATTTTGTCCGGGTGTATAAGACTGAAAGCTGCTGCCTGTACCGGAACAACCTGGCAAGAGTCAACTGACAAATTCCCTAAGATGAATCGTAGTAAAGCCGAAAGCATTATCTTGCACGATCAAACCTAAAAATCCATCATCATATGAAATTTTCCGCAATTCAGATTGCCGGGATGCTCAACGGAACCGTTGAAGGAAACCCTGAAGCATCCATCACAAAGCTGTCAAAAATTGAAGAAGGGGAACCAGGCTCCCTGTCATTCCTGTCAAACCCACTCTATACCCAGTATATCTATTCCACCAGGGCATCCATCGTCATTGTAAATAAAACATTTTCTGCCGAACACCCTGTTGGCTCCACGCTGATCCGCGTCGACTCGGCCGACATCGCCTTTGCGAAATTGCTGGAAGTATACAACCAGATCAAAAATGACAGAAAGGGTATTTCAAAACTCAGTTCCATCTCCTCATCTGCCACGCTGGGTGAAAATGTTTATGTGGGCGATTTTGCAGTGATCGGCGAAAATGTTACTCTTGGGAAAAATGTAAAAATCCATCCGCAGGTGTTCATCGGCGACAACAGCGCCATCGGCGACAACACCATTCTTTTTCCCGGTGTCAAAATCTATTCAGACAACATCATCGGGAAAAACTGCATCTTCCATGCAGGAACCGTGATTGGCAGCGATGGATTCAGGTTCAACCAGCAGGATGGTAAAAATGTAAAAGTACCCCAGATCGGGAACGTGATCATCGGGGATGATGTTGAAATGGGTGCGAATTGCACCATCGACCGTGCCACATTCGGTTCTACCATCATCCGTTGCGGTGTAAAACTGGACAACCTTGTGCATGTAGCCCACAACGTGGAAATCGGGCAAAATACGGTTATCGCTGCAGCTACGGGCATTGCAGGGTCTACCAAAGTTGGAAAAAACTGTATGATCTCAGGACATGTTTCCATGACCGGGCACATCACCATCGCCGATGGCACCATCCTTGGCGGTGCAACCGGTGTTTCGAAAAGCCTGACCAAGCCGGGGCAGGCCTACCTGGGCATCCCTGCAATGGAAGTATCAAAATTCAGAAGATCAACCGTATTATTCCGGAACCTGCCCGAACTGGCTGAGAGGATCAGCAAACTTGAAAAGGGACAGAAATGAATCCTTGAAATTTGACAGATTGCTGTTGTAACAGGTTCCTTTACTGTATAGCTTTTCTTGCCTTGAGGATATATTTCGCCGTGTCGAGCGGGCTGATACCTTCCTGTTTTCAGCGTTGCAACACCCTAAAAGTTTTTGCTGATAATTTGGTATAGCTCAGCCTGCTCATTATCCATTTTCAGCAGTTTCGCTTGGGTGTGTTTTGATTCAGGAAGGGTGTAAGTAATCTGATACATATTA
>JAPLDF010000050.1 GCA_026391835.1 Bacteroidota bacterium | reverse complement strand
GCTCCTGTTAGCCGATACCGATAGGCCTTTCAATTGTTTGTTAAATGTTAATAATCAATTGTTTTCTATCATCATTGCAACAGTTATGCGCTTGGCTTTGAGTGGTGTGCTCCATTCGCCGCTTCGCGCTCATGGCGCACCTTAATCCCGGATGCACCGCACCGTAAACCCGGTCGCTTTGTTGTCATTGCTCTGGGAACTGTTGGTGCTGCTGAAGAACTGGTCCCAGCTGCGCGTGGTGGTGTTCTGGGTGCTGCTCCAGTAATAGCCGGTGACGCCCCGGTTGGTGATGATGCCCGTGGAGCGGCTGAGATAACCGGCAGCATGCATTTGCAATCCTGAACTAAACGGACCGGTCCAGTTGACCCAGGCCCCCGCGGCATCCACACTGATCCACTCAGTGGTCGTCGGGAGGCGCCAGGTGGCGCCAAGTAACAACGAACATGGGTCGTTGGCAGGATCCCAGTTTGTGTCTTCATCAATGGCGGTGATGGTCCAGGCGGGGGTCAGGGTGGTGCCGTCGTGCTTGTATCCCTGCTTCCGGTTAAACTGCCAGTACCAGCCGGCCGGGAGTTCAGTGGCATCATCTACGGTGTTGGGTTGCTGGGTGGCGCCCAGGTTGCGGGTGATCCAGCATTTAGATGCCGCGCCCGGGATGCTGGTCACGGTGCCATACGTGACTGTTTTCGTGACCGGCGCCACGGTTCCGGCGGTGTGTGGTTTGGTCATCGGGCCGCCACAGGCAAATGCCTGTCCGGTTAGAACGACCGGCTCCGAATTCCCGCAGGCGTTGTAGGCCCACACATACCGCGTGTAGCCGTTGCCGGTGGTGAGTCCAGTTTCGGTTTTGGAGGTGGCGGTTCCCATGTCGGTGGCGGCGGCAAAGTTATTGGATGTGTGCCATTTGTAGCCGGATGCAATGGGTACTGAATTCCAGGTCCAGATGATCTGTGTGTTCGACTGAACCTGTATCCCGGCAGCCGGCGTTGCAGGCAAGGTACAGTTCCCGCTCAGGTTGCGCCACTTGCCATCGAGGAACACCGACATGGTTTCGGAGCCATCGGGCCTGCAGTTGGTGCAGATCACCAGGAGACCCGCGGCGGGGCTCACGATGGCATTGCGCTGGGCAAAGGTCATCCGGGGCGGAAGCATGCCCCGGTCTGTGGATTTAACATCCAGCATCGCCGAGCTGTTCGGAGCGGTGTTGTCGCTGGTGATGCCCAACTGGCCGAAGGAGATGGTTACGGCGGTGATGCAGATGAATAATACTATGGCAACTATTTTCATGGTGATTGAATTTTAAAAAGTCAGGATGTCAAAAATTTTCAAATGGTCAAATCATCAAATAAATCAAATATTCAGTCTCTGATGCAGCGGGCGGAAAAGCCGTAACCCTTGGTGTTGCCGGTCATGTGGGCGATTATATCGGAGAATTCCAGGCACCAGCTTAAATTATTATTGAACTGCGTACTACTCCAGTACAAGCCTTTAGAGCCGCGAACGCCCAGTGAACCATCGTTGGAGTGCAGGTCCCCGGCAGCATGCAATTGCAAACCGGAGCTGAATGGATCGTTCAAGTTGTTCCAGTTACCCGCGTATTTCAAATTGGACCATTCCGTTTGGGTGGGTATCCGCCAGGCGCTGCCTAACAATAGGGAGCATGGGTCGCTGGTGGATTCCCAACCGGAGTCTTCTGAGATTGGGGTGATCCAGGTTGTATTGGGCGTTCGGGTTGTTCCATCATGCTGGTAGCCTTGCATGCGGTTAAATTGCCAGTACCAGCCGGCTGAAGCCTCCGTGGCGTCATCCACCGTATTGGGCTGCTGGGATGCGCCCAGGTTGCGGGTAATCCAGCATTTTTCCGTTTCGCCCGGGATGTTGGTGACTGTGCCATAGGTGACGGTTTTGGTGACCGGGGCAACAGTACCTGCTGTGTGGGCGACGGTAAAGGAGGTTCCGCAGGCAAGGGCTTGTCCCGAAATAATGGTTGGTTCCGAGTTTCCGCAGGCATTGTAAGCCCACACAAACCGGGTGTAGTTGGTTCCCTGGGTGAGCCCGGTTTCTGTTTTGGTGGTGGCGGTTCCCATATTGGTGGCCGCTGCATAGTTATTGGTTGCGCTCCATTTATACCCGGTGGCTATGGTTGCTGTATTCCAGTTCCAGATGATCTGCGTGTTTGTTTGCATAAGCACCCCTTCGGCCGGGGGGGCGGGCACATCGCAGGTTGCGGGGAGGTTTTGCCACTTCCCGCCCAGGTAAATGCAGGCAACACCTGTACCGTCGACATTGCAGTTGGTGCAGATGACGATGAGGCCGGTGGCCGGATTCACGATGGCATTGCGCTGGGCGAAGGTCATACGGGGCGGCAGCAACCCTTTGGTGGTGGATTTCACATGCAGCATCGCCGAATTATGCGGGTTGCTGTTGTCGGCGCTGACGGTGACCTGGCCGGAGGCCAGGGTTCCGGCAAAAAGGCAGATAATTAAGAGGATAGCAAATATTTTCATGGTGATTGAATTTTAAAAATTTAGGAGGTCAAAGTCCCTCCCTTTTTGGTGAGGGATTTAGGGTGGAGTTAAAAAATTTTCAAATGGTCAAATCGTCAAATACATCAAATGGTCAGTCTCTGAGGCAGCGGACACTGAAGCCGTAGGCCTTGCTGTCGTTGTTCATGCCACTGGTGCCACTGCCGAAGTACAGATACCAGCCGTTACCCGTGCTGTACTGTGTACTGCTCCAGTAGATGCCGTCCGAACCCCGGTTGGTCAGCGAACCATTGCTGTAGTCGAGGTACCCGGCGGCATGCATTTGAAGCCCGGAGTTGAAAGGTCCGTTCCAGTTGGTCCAGTTTCCCGCTGCATCCACATTTGTCCACTCGGTAGAAGTAGGTAGCCGCCAGGCGCTGCCTAACAAAAGAGAGCATGGATCATTGGCGGATTCCCAATCGGAGTCTGCGGGGATTGGGGTAATCCAGGTTGTATTGGGCGTTCGGGTGGTTCCGTCATGCTGGTACCCTTGCATGCGGTTAAACAGCCAGTACCAGCCGGCGGCAGCTTCCGTATTATCGCTGACGGTGTTGGGGGGCTGTGTGGCGCCCAGGTTGCGGGTGATCCAGCACTTGGTTGTTTCGCCCGGGATGTTGGTCACCGTGCCATAGGTCACCGTTTTGGTGACCGGCGCCACGGTACCTGCCGGATGGGTTCTGGTAAATGCAGAACCACAGGTTAAGGCCTGACCATGCAGTATAACCGGCTCAGAGGGGCCGCAGGCGTTGTATGCCCACACATACCGGGTATAATTGGTTCCCTGTGTAAGACCGGTTTCGGTTATGGTGGTTGCAGTTCCCCTGTTGATACCAGCGAAAAAGGCGTCGAAGGTATGCCATTTATACCCGGTGGCAATGAGCACGGTACTCCAGTTCCAGATGATCTGTGTGTTGGATTGTACGTGGACCCCTTCGGCAGGGGCAACGGGCACATCGCAGGTATCCGTTAGGTTTTGCCACTTCCCGCCCAGGTAAATGGAGACAACCCCGGTGCCATTGGTGCTGCAGTTGGTACAAATGACCAGCAGGCCTGTGGCCGGGCTTACGATGGCGCTGCGCTCGGCAAAGGTCATCTGCGGCGCCAGGAGGCCTTTGGTGGTTGATATCACCTCGAGCATGGCGGAGGGGTCGGGGGCGGCGTTGTCAGCGGTAATGGCCACCTGGGCGTAGCATGCCACTCCTGCCAGCAGGAACAGGATGAGTGTACTTATCAATTTTTTCATAGGAAGTTGTTATGTTCAAGCGACAAATATAATTAATTTAGATTAAATACAAATAAATAATTTGAGTTCAGGGAAAACAACTATCACTTCCCCCGGCTGCTTCGGGGAAAACAAACTCATCCCCTGGCCGCTTCGGGTAAAACCACCACATCCCTGGGCACCTTCGGGAAAGCCACCTCATCCCCTGCCCCTTCTCCTGGAGGAGAAGGGGGGGGCGTAGCAAAGGTTTTTGGTTCATCAGGGTTAAACTTTTCAACAATCCTTTCACTTTTTCTTGTTATTCTGATTAACCGGAAAAAGATGGCTTATATTGGACAAACAAGGGATTACCTTCTGCACTTGAAGGCAAAAGATGAGGTTTTTCGCAAAGCCCATGATTTGAGGCATTCGATGACCGATGCCGAGAAACTGCTTTGGGACAAGGTCAGGAACCGCAAGTTGCAAGGGCTTAAATTCAGAAGACAACACACGATACATTATTATGTTGCTGATTTTTATTGTCATGAGAAAAGACTGATCGTTGAGGTTGATGGTGGGATTCATCTTGAAACGGCAGTCAAAGAACATGACGTAAACCGCACTGCCGAACTTTACCGGTTGGGAATTATGGTAATCAGGTTTACCAATGAACAAATTTTCGGACAATAGAACAAGTGCTAAAAGAAATTGTCAGATCCTCCCAAGCCTTTAGCAGAACACCCTCCCCTTCTCCTGGAGGAGAAGGGGCCGGGGGTTGAGGTGGTTTTAGACGAAGGGGCCGGGGGTTGAGGTAGTTTTACACCGAAGGATCGGGGGGTTGAGGTGGCTTGCAGATATCGTCACACGCGACGTGTGACGCGTTTGCTCAATTCGCTGCTGCGCGCTCATGGCCCGCCTCAGTCTCTGAGGCAACGCAGCGTGTAGCCGTTTGCCTTGAGGGAACTGCCGCCAATGAAGCTGCTGTTACTGCCCAAGCCCAAGGCCCGGCCACTGTTAGCATTGGTCTGCGCATTGCTCCAGTAGTTGCCGTTAATGCCGCGACTGAAGAGCGAACCATCCTGGGTGCCGAGGAAACCGGCGGCATGCATTTTCAAACCTGAGTTGAATGGCCCGTTCCAGTCGATCCAGTTTCCGGCAGCATCCACATTGGTCCATTCAGTAGAAGAAGGTATCCGCCAGGTGCCGCCCAATAACAGGGAGCATGGATCATTGGCTGATACCCAATCGGAATCTTCCACGATTGCTGTGATCCAGGTTGAATTTGGCGTTCGCGTAGTGCCATCATGCTTATATCCTTGCTTTAGGTTAAATTGCCAGCACCATCCAGCCGAGGCCTCCGTGGCATCATTAACCGTAATGGGTTGCTGGGTGGCGCCCAGGTTACGGGTGATCCAGCACTTGGTGGTTTCTCCGGGGATATTGGTCACTGTGCCATAGGTCACCGTTTTAGCGACCGGCGCAGTCGTGCCGGCTGAATGTGTCCTTGTAAATGAAGAACCACATACCAAAGCCTGACCTTGCATCACAACAGGGTCACTGCTGCCGCATGCATTGTAGGCCCATACATACCGGGTGTAACTGGTTCCCTGTGCAAGCCCGGTTTCGGTTTTGGAGGTGGCGGTCCCCATGTTGGTGGCAGCCGCGAAGTTATTGGAAGTGTGCCATTTATAGCCGTCGGCAATGGGCACGGCGCTCCAGTTCCAGATGATCTGCGTGTTCGATTGAACATGACTTCCTGCCTGTGGTGATACCGGCTTTAAGCAGGTGAGGGAAACAGATCGCCAGTATCCATTTTCAAAAAAGGAGACAACACCAGAGCCATCGCTGTTGCAGTTGGTGCAAAAAACCATTAATCCTTCGGCCGGGCTCACAATGGCATTACGTTGCTCAAAGGTCATCCGGGGTGGAAGAAACCCTTTGGTGGTGGAAGTGATGTCAACGAGCGAAGCAGCGTCCGGCGATTCTGTTCCGATGCCCAAGGCTCCGGCCTGGTTTAACCGCATCTTTTCTGTTGCCTGGGTGATGAAGGAGATGCTGTTGGCGGCCGGACTGGAAAACCCGGTATTCTCGATGCCATTATCGAATGTAAATCCTGGTGCAGTGGTCGTTCCATACGAAGCGCCAATTTTCCCATTGACCTGAAGCGAAATTGTGGTAGGAGAAGACACCCCTATTCCAACATTGCCGGAATTAAAATATATATTATTCCCGCTGTTGAGCCACTGGCTGCTGATCATGACCCAATTGGGAACGGCCGGTGTTCCTTTATTGGAGAAATACTGGTTGTTATCGGTGCAAAAAACCAGCAACCCGCTGGCCGGGCTGCTGATGTCGTTGCGCTCGGCGATGGTCATCCGGGGTACCAACATCCCCTTTGATGTTGACCTGACATCCAGCATGGCCGAAGGATCCGGCGCACTGCCATCACTGTTGATGCCAACCTGGGCGTATGAAATCATGCCGGCCAATAAAAACAGGATGAGTGAAATAAAATATTTTTTCATAGGAAGTTGTTACGTTTGAACCACAAATATAATTAATTTAGATTGAATACAAATTAAATAATTGAAAAACATGTTCCGATTTCCGGATCCTCATGCAAATATTTGCTAATTTCGTGACCCTTGACAAGTGACAAGTGACAAATGACAAGTGACAAATGTCGGGTTGCACAATATTCGTAATTCGTAATTCGTAATTAAAAATGTCTTTCCCTTCAAAGACCGGTCTTTTCTTCGGGTCCTTCAACCCGATCCATTCAGGGCACCTGATGATCGCCTCGTACATGGTTGAATACACTGACCTGGACCAGGTTTGGTTCGTGGTTTCACCGCATAATCCATTGAAGGATAAAGCCACCCTTTTGAAGGACCATCACAGACTGGCATTGGTCAACCTTGCCATTGAGGATGATGCCCGCTTCAAATCGTCGAACATCGAATTCAAATTGCCCAAACCATCCTACACGATCGATACGCTCACCTATCTGCAGGAAAAATATCCGAAGCATCAGTTTGTTCCGATCATCGGATCAGACAACCTGGCCTCGTTTCACAAATGGAAGAACTGGGAGGCACTGGCGGAACAATACAAATTTTATGTTTATCCAAGGCCTGGTGCGGAAATCAGCAGGTTGGACCAGCATCCATCCTTTCAATTTGTGGACGCTCCCCTGATAACCGTCTCATCCTCATTCATCCGGCAGGGAATCAAAGAAGGAAAGGAGATGCGGTATTTTCTGCCTGATCGTGTATGGCAGTATATACGGGAGATGAACTTTTACAGGTAAACGGAACCGGATTAAAATGAATTACACAGACTGGTTGCGAACCAACACCTGATTCACATTACATGACGATCAGCTTCGCAGTAAGGTTTACCTTCTCATTATGCAAGCGCACCAGGTAGATTCCCGGTTTCAAGCGTCTTGCGTCGATGACCAGGCTGCCTGAACCCGGGGAGATCGTGGTGGCGGCAATCTGATTTCCCGCGGCATTGAATATTTCGAGGAGTGCCTGCCTGGTCATCGGTAAGAACCTGATTGAAATTTCTCCCCCACCGGAGGGATTGGGATATATCCTGATAAGTTCTCCTGTTTGCTTCAGGGTCATGCCTGTAGCAATATCCAGCGAAAACCGACTGACAAATTTCCAGATCTCCTCACTGGCGATGATATCGCGGTTCGTATTGCCGAGCCCAGTGCTTCCGACAGATCCCGGCCATGTATGCCCCCCGTTGATCACCTTATATAGCAATACCTCTGTTGAATCCACACATGGTGACCATGTTTGCGTTTGTACAGTGGATCCTTCCTGAACAAGATCGGGCAAATTGACAATGACGGCACCGGAGGGGCAGCTATTGAAGTTTCTCCATAATCCCAAAACTTCATCAACCGATTTATTTCCAAATCCACCATTATAGGAAACAACCAGATCACTGGTTCCGTGGATGTGCATGACAGGAATATTCCGCGAAGGCACACAACCGGTAAAGGCCCCGTCTGTCATTGTTCCGGCTACCGATGCAATTGCGGCAATCCGGTTGCCCAGTTCGCAGGCAAGCCGGTAACTCATAAACCCCCCATTGGAGAATCCCGTTGAATACACCCTTCCAAGGTCAATATCGTATTTATGATGCAACGTATCAATCAGTGCCGAAAGAAACCCGACATCATTGGTATTTGTGCCTCCGGTAAAACCAACATTCCAGGTATTGCCCACTCCGTCGGGATAAACAACGATAAAGCGATATTGCTCGGCATAGGTGTTGAAATCGCTGAACTGCATCATGATATTTCCGGTCTGGGTAAGTCCGTGCAGCGCAAATAGCAACGGAAACTGGTCGCCCGGAACATACGAGGAAGGAACATAAACTGTGTATGTCCGGTTTATCCCTTCAAAAGCAAAACCACCCTGGACCTGGGCAAAAATTACAGAGAGGTTGCCGAATGCCAGCAACCAAAACAACATCAAAAAGGATCTTACTGATTTCATTGTGTTTACCTTTATTTTCAATGCAAAAGTATATCAAAAAGATGATTGCGGCATATTTTTTCAGACCTGATACCTTCAAGTCCTGAACAGACAAAATACCCGCCCTACAATCGCAATGAAAATGGCGTAAAGTTGGTATCGCGGTCGTAATAATCCTCGTTCTCTGCCCGTTTCAGGAAATTGACGACCCGGTAGGTAAGCGGAGTAGCAATAATTTCCCAGGTAACTTTGATAAGGTAGTTCATGATCATCACCTCCACCAGCAGGGAGCCGGACCAGAATCCCAGAAATGCCAACGGATAAAATATGACGGAATCAACTGCCTCACCGGCAATTGTCGAACCGATCGTCCTGGTCCACAAATACTTACCATTTGAAAGCACCTTCATTTTTGCCAGGACAAAAGAGTTTGCAAATTCCCCAAAGAGGAACGCGACCAGGGATGCGACAACAATCCTGGGGGTTTGTCCGTACACCACTTCGTAAGCCTGCTGGTGCATCCATCCTTTGGCGGGCGGAAGGGCAAGGATGACCTGTGCCATGGCCATGGTAAAAAACAGGGAGATAAAACCGGCCCAGACAACCTTTCGGGAGCGGGCATAGCCATAAACCTCTGTCAGGATATCATTGAAAAAATAGCTGATCGGGAAGAACAGGATGCCACCTCCGAAGGTGAGCCCGAATATGGTGACCACCTTTTCGGCTCCGATCATATTCGTGGCAATGATCACAGTGACAAATGCAGCCATGATCAAATCATAATAACGAAAATTCCTGGCTGGAGGAATATGGTTGGCAGAGGATTCGGTTTTGTACCCCATTTCCCTCAGAGGCATTTTCTTGCGAATCCCGCCAATGCATTCAATGTTTCATTGGGTGCTTCGATATATCCCATGTGGCCGCATTCCCTGAGGAGCAATGTTTCACTTACGGCGGGCAAAGCGATCATCTCCCACAGGCGTGCATGGGGTGCTTTTGAATCTTTTTGTCCAAGGATGAACAGCACCGGGAGCAGGGTTTTCTTTAGCAGGTCCGACTGGTCCTTTCTGATCTTCATCCCTTCAAGTGCCGCGATAACACCCTCCTTTTCCATTTTTGAGGCACGCTGGATCATCCGTTCAATCTGCTTTGAAAACTTCTTGTGCACCTCGACCGGGAACAGGCTGGGGATAAACTGCGCCACATAGCTGAATTTATCCTGGCCGACGATTGTTATTGTGCGGTTGCGGTTTTCCTGTTCCGTGGCCGTATCTGCAAAACAGTGGGAATGAAAAAGGCTGAATCCCTTCAACATACCGGGGTACTTTGCCGCAAAAGCAAGGGTGACATACCCTCCCATGGAATGCCCCACCATGAGGCATTTCCCGACTTTTAGTTTTTTCAGGACCTCATGAACCACATCGGCCATCAGTTCCATGGAGTGGATTTTATCGATGCTGTCACTTTTGCCATGACCGGGCAGGTCGATGGTGATCACCCGGTACTTTTTTGAAAGCTGGAGGGAAAAACTTGTCCATATTTTCAGCGACTCGGTGAAGCCATGAAGCAGGACAATGATTTTACCGGTACCTTCATCGGTAACATTGATGTTTTTTTTCTGGATTTTTATTGCTGGCATCTTATTGGATTTGTTTTGATCAACGGGGATAATTGTATAGAATTATGGGGCTGAAGCCCCAATATACTTCAGCATTCCCTTCATCAGTCAGCTAAAGCTGACTGCTATATATAATACTTCTGCTTTCAGATCAGCCTGTAGAACTGACTGTCAGCAAGCACCTTGATTTATACAACTCATTTATTGCAGTTGACTTTAGCCAGGTGTCTCACGCAAATTGCTTTAGCCACATTATTTCATCAGGTCTTCGATCTCTGTCACTGTTTTGGGAATAGGCTTACCCAGCACCCTGTATCCGTCGGCTGTTACCAGCACGTCATCCTCAATGCGGATGCCGCCAAAATCCTTGTAGGTTTCCACGACATTATAGTTAATAAATTCCGACAGTTTGTTTTCGGCTTTCCAGATGTCGATCAGTTCGGGGATAAAATAGATGCCGGGTTCGATGGTCATCACGAAGCCCTCCTGGAGCTTGCGGCCAAACCGTAGAAAAGCGAGTCCGAACTCCTTGCTGCGCTGCACTTCTTCATCGTACCCGATGAGATTTTCGCCAAGCCCTTCGAGGTCGTGCACATCGAGTCCGAGCGGATGGCCCAACCCGTGGGGGAAGAACAGCGTGTGGGCACCTTTCCTGGCGGCATCTGCCGGATCGCCTTTCATGATGCCGAGGCTGGTGAGCCCCTTTGCGATCTCGGTGGCAGCAAGCATATGGATCTCCTTAAACGGCACACCTGGTTTCACTGCCCGGGTGGCAGTCATATTTGCATTGAGCACCACTTCATAGATTCCCTTCTGGCGGGCGTTGAACTTCCCTCCTACCGGGACTGTGCGGGTGATGTCGCTGGAATAGTGCAGGTCGTTTTCACAACCGGCATCGATCACCAGCATCCTGCCTTCGGCCAGTGTATTGCCATGGTAATGGTTGTGCAGGGTTTGCCCGTTGATGGAGAGGATCACGGGGAATGAAACCGGGCCGCACTGCGACAGGGCGATGCCTTCGATGGTGCCGGCAATTTCACGTTCGACCACGCCGGCTTTGGCCATTTTCATGCCGGTGGTATGCATCTTCCAGGCAACGTCAACCATCTTTTCGATTTCAGCCACTTCCATGGCATCTTTCTTCATACGTAATTTAATGATGGCCCTGATCAGGGGCTCCGAGGTGTTTGCCTTCAATTCAAGGTGTGGAATGCCCAGTAAATCGGAGATCCACAGGATGGTCTCGCCGCGGTAAGGCGGAACAAAATGAATCTTACGTCCTTTGGCAAGTGCATTTTTGACCACCTCATTGAGCCCGGTGAGGGGTGCGGTATGCATCACGCCGGCCTTGGCAGCCTGGTCCTTTATTGTTGGCTGGACACCCATCCAGATGATGTCGTCGATATCGACATCATTGCCAAAGATATAGTCCATGCCTTCGTCGAGATCAATGATCCCGGCCAGATCGGGATGATCCAACCCGAAAAAATAAGAGAAATTGCTGTCCTGGCGGAACGAATATGTATTGGCCGGATAGTTGAACGGAACTTCCTGGTTGCCTAAGAACAAAATAATTCCACCGGAAAGTTCATGGCGGAGTTTTTTGCGGCGATCGCTGTAAACGGCTGATGGGAACATAATTTAGATTGATTTTGAATTGTGAAAATATCTGGTAAATTTCTTTTTTGATAATTATTTCGTTCTAATTTTGTAAAACAACGAACAAATATATTAAAAGCTTGTTATGAATTCATCTTTTTTTCGATTTTCTTCGATCACAAAAAAGATCTGGATGGCATTTCTGGGTCTGTTCCTGATGATCTTCCTGGTAGTGCACCTGGGTATCAACTTATGTTTGTTGCGCGATGACGGGGGCGCCTGGTTTACTGCCGCAGCCCATTTCATGGGAACCAACTACATTGTGAAGGTATTTGAAATCGGCCTGTTCGCCGGATTCATCATTCACATCCTGCTTGGGATCATCCTGCAGGTGCAAAACTGGATGGCCCGGCCGGTAAGGTACATGGTATCCAATAAAACAGATACCCCGTTCCTGTCGAAATATATGATCTATACAGGCGGCATCGTACTGATCTTCCTGGTCATCCACTTCATCAACTTCTATTTCATCAAGCTGGGATGGGTGTCCAACCCGAACGTTTCGGCCGACGGAGAGCCCGAATTCTATACCATCGCCCAGCAATTGTTTGCCAACCCGGTATATTCCATCCTTTACATATGCCTTTTCATCGTGCTTGGCTTTCACCTGAACCAGGCATTCCAGGCTGCATGGCAGACCCTCGGGATCAACCATCCGCAATACACCACCTGTATCCGGCGTTTCGGAACATTTTATGCCATCGTTGTTCCCCTGGGCTTTATCATCATTCCCTTTTACTATTTATTTATCCGTTAGTCATCATGGCAGAATTAAATTCAAAGATTCCCAAAGGTCCGCTGACCTCAAAATGGACACATTATAAAGACCATCAGAACCTCGTAAACCCAAGCAACAAGCGCAAACTCGACATCATCATCGTGGGTACCGGCCTGGCCGGTTCGGCTGCTGCGGCTTCACTCGGCGAGATGGGCTTCAACGTAAAGATTTTCTGTTACCAGGATTCACCGCGCCGGGCGCACAGCATTGCCGCCCAGGGCGGGATCAACGCTGCCAAGAACTATCCGAATGACGGAGACAGCATTTATCGTCTTTTCTATGACACCATCAAGGGTGGTGATTACAGGGCCCGTGAATCGAATGTATACCGGCTTGCCGAGGTGAGCAACAACATCATCGACCAGTGCGTGGCACAGGGCGTTCCGTTTGCCAGGGAATATGGCGGATCGCTTGAAAACCGTTCATTTGGCGGCGCCCAGGTTTCGCGTACCTTTTTTGCCCGCGGGCAAACCGGGCAGCAACTGCTGCTAGGCGCCTATGGCGCCCTCAGCCGCCAGATCAAACTGGGAACAGTGAAACTTTACGAACGCCATGAAATGATGGATGTGGTGCTTGTTGACGGGAAAGCACGCGGCATCATCGCCCGCGACCTGATCACCGGTAAACTGGAACGCCATTTCGGGCATGCCGTGGTGGTTGCCACCGGCGGGTACGGGAATGTCTTTTACCTCTCCACCAACGCCATGGGCTCGAACACCAGCGCCATCTGGCAGATATTTAAAAAGGGAGCCTACCTTGCAAATCCCTGCTTTACACAGATCCATCCCACCTGCATCCCGGTGCATGGCGATTACCAGTCGAAACTCACCCTGATGAGCGAAAGCCTTCGCAATGACGGCCGCATCTGGGTTCCGAAAAGAAAAGAAGATGCCGAGGCTCACCGCAACGGGAAGCTGAAGGCCAACGATATTGCCGAAGAAAACCGCGACTACTTCCTCGAGCGCCGTTACCCGGCCTTCGGGAACCTCGTGCCCCGGGATGTGGCCTCACGCGCTGCCAAGGAGCGCTGCGATGCTGGCTTTGGTGTTGGTTCAACCGGGCTTGCCGTGTTCCTTGATTTCAGGGAGTCTATCGCTCGTCTCGGAAAGCATGTGATCGAAGAGCGTTACGGCAACCTCTTCCAGATGTATGAAAAGATCGTGGATGAAAATCCTTATGTTAACCCGATGATGATCTATCCTGCCGTGCATTACACCATGGGCGGCACCTGGGTGGATTATGAACTGCAAACATCCGTTACCGGCCTGTTTGCTGCAGGTGAAGCCAACTTCTCAGACCATGGCGCAAACCGCCTGGGCGCTTCGGCCCTGATGCAGGGACTTGCTGACGGTTATTTCGTGCTGCCCTACACCATCCAGAATTACCTTGCGGGTGAAATCCGCGTGGCACGGATGTCAACGGACAAGGCTGAATTCGCCGAAGCAGAAAAAGCGGTTCAGACACGTCTCGAGAAACTGATGGGCGTGAAAGGAACCAAGTCGGTCGACCATTTCCATAAGGAACTTGGAAAGATCATGTGGGAATATGTGGGCATGGCGCGCAACGAAGCAGGCTTGAAAATGGCCATTGACCTTATCCGCAAATTAAGGGCTGAATTCTGGAAGGATGTGAAAATCCCCGGAACGATCAACGAACTGAATGTTGAGCTTGAAAAAGCCAACCGTGTTGCCGATTTCCTCGAACTGGGCGAACTGCTTGCCTTTGATGCCCTGGACAGGAACGAAAGCTGCGGCGGTCATTTCCGTGAAGAGTACCAGACCGAAGAGGGTGAGTGCAAGCGCAATGACGACGACTACAAATATGTTGCGGCATGGGAATATATTTCAGAAGGCCAGTTCAAGTTGCACAAGGAAGACCTTGCTTATGAAGAGATTGAGGTGAAGCAGAGGGTTTACAAATAAAAGAATTTCGAATATCGAACAACGAATGTCGAATATCGAAGGACCAGTAGTCACATGTTTGAATTTTGAACTGATATGGATCTTATCTTAAAAATCTGGCGGCAGAAGGATGCAAAATCCACCGGTAAGTTTGTCACCTATTCATTGAAAAATATTTCCCCGAACTGTTCTTTCCTGGAGATGCTGGACATTCTCAATGAACAGCTCATCCAGAAGAATGAAGAGCCTGTGGTTTTTGACCACGACTGCCGCGAAGGGATCTGCGGGATGTGCAGTTTGTACATCAATGGCCGTCCCCATGGCCCCGACGATGCGGTAACCGCATGCCAGCTTCATATGCGGAAGTTCAAGGATGGCGACACCATTGTCATTGAACCATGGCGTGCCAGGCCGTTCCCGGTGATCAGGGACCTGATGGTTGACCGTTCGGCTTTTGATAAAATCATCCAGGAGGGTGGATATGTTTCTGTGAATACCGGTGGCGCCGCCGAAGCCAACAATATCCTGGTTGGCAAGGAAAACTCGGAACTGGCCATGGATGCGGCAGCCTGCATTGGCTGTGGCGCCTGTGTGGCTGCCTGTAAGAATGCCTCTGCGATGCTCTTCGTATCGGCCAAGGTTTCCCAATTTGCCCTTCTGCCTCAAGGCCAGGTTGAAGCCAAACAGCGGGTTAAAAAGATGGTGAAGATGATGGATGAACTGGGCTTCGGCAATTGCACAAATACATATGCCTGCGAGGCAGAATGTCCGAAACTTATTTCACGCTCAAACATTGCCCGGATGAACAGGGAGTTTATGTGTGCAAAGGTTATTTAACTGCAGAGCGTTTTTAACTCCTCATCTTTCATTTCTGATCTTCCACAACGGAAAAACCAAGTTTTTCAAACACATCGTTCATCCCTGCATTGTTGTTAATCAACACGATTTTATATGCCGGAAACTCTCTCCTTACAGGATAGTTGCCTCTTAGCATCTCAAAATCCCCTGGATTGGCCCGAAAACGGAAATCATCTCCAACCATGTCATAAGTATGCAGGATCGCCCGGCAAACAATGTTTTCAAATGACTGACCGGAACAATCCAACATGATCACGGGCTCTGGTGGGTCCGGAATCCCTGAAAGCTTCCATTCAGTCACCGTTAGGTTAAAATGGGCCTTCAGGCTTTGCACTGCCTGAACCGTCGCGTTTCTCTTTCCATCAGCCGAGTACCCTGCAATATGCGGGGTGGCAATGGAAACCATCTCCAGGAGATGAGTGTCAACAGTGGGTTCGTTCTCCCACACATCGAGCACCGCCCCTGAAAGTTTTCCCCGGGATAAGGCAGTTTTCAGCGCATCTCCAGCCACAACTTCGCCCCGTGAAGTATTGATCAGCCAGGAACCTGATTTCAACAATCCCAGGGTGGTTCTGTTCATCAGGTGAAAAGTTTCATCCTCTCCGTCCCTGTTGAGCGGGACATGCAATGTTACAATATCCGATTCCTCCAGGAGTTTCTCAAGCGAAACAAAACCAGTGTTGCCTTCCCTTCTCGCACGCGGCGGGTCGCTGAGAAGTACGGTCATGCCGAGCAAGCCGGCAAGGGCTTCAATCTTTTTGCCGACATGCCCCACACCAATGATTCCAAGCACTTTTCCATGCAATGAAACACCATGTCTGAGCACAAGGTTGGCCAGAACGGAGGCAATATACTGCTGTACCGAAGTGGCATTGCATCCGGGGGCATTGGTCCAGATTATTGAATGTGTGTCGCAATATTCTGTGTCGATATGATCGTACCCGATGGTTGCAGATGCGATGAACTTCACCCGGGAACCTTTGAGCAGGGATTCATCACACAGGGTCCTGGTCCTGATCAGCAGGGCATCAGCCTCTTTCACATCTGCACAGTTGATTTCACTGCCATCCAGATATATCATGGCTGCAAACGGTTCCAGGACACCTTTCAAAAATGGAATTTTATTATCGGCAACAATTGTGATCATTCTTACAAACAAGATTATACGAACCATCAAACTTCTTTGGAAACGGGATATTGCATCCACCCACCAGGCAGCAAATTTACGTCTATCATGGAACATTTTGTTAATAACTTTTTCAAATTTCCATTCCACCTTTTACCCCCAAAGCCGATTAAGCAATAAAACCACTATGATGCCCCTGATCCGTTTCAAATTGGTCGAAATTGAATCAACTATCAGTTTCACCGGCAAAAAAAGAAGAACCCTGAAGTACCTGGTCCGGTCGGTATGCCTTGTTCCCTGCATAAAATTCACAGCCTGCCCGCCCGATCGCTTTTCAATGCCCGAAATATTCTGGCAATGACAATACCTGTTTCCGGTTGGGGGCTGTACCTCTCCTTTGCAAAAAAATAAAAATCCGATAAAATCAGGTAAATTTGCAAAAACGATCATCACTTTCCCTG
The DNA here is from genome assembly GCA_026391835.1 of Bacteroidota bacterium. Lineage (GTDB taxonomy): Bacteria > Bacteroidota > Bacteroidia > Bacteroidales > FEN-979 > CAIVAT01. The sequence goes on along the minus strand of JAPLDF010000050.1, from coordinate 44,621 downwards.
CCGGCCAGGGATTCTGTACTATTTGCCTGCTATGAAATTCAGCGAAATTCCGGGAAACCAGGAAATAAAAAACAAATTGATCAGGACGGTCCTCGACCAGCGGGTAAGCCATGCCCAGTTATTCTTCGGACCCGAAGAGAGCGACAAACTGGCCCTGGCCATTGCCTATGCACAGTTCATCAACTGCACCTCCAGGCAGGGAATGCCCACCGGTTCCGGGATCAGCGGGCAGATGCAGGGTGAACTACCCGATTCATGCGGGGTTTGTCCATCCTGTGTGAAATACCAGAAACTCGCCCATCCCGACCTGCACTTTATCTATCCGGTTGCTACCACGAAAAGAGTTACCTCGAAACCACAAAGCAAACACTTTCTCGAAGAGTGGCGTAAATTCCTGCTTGACAACAACTTCGCCTCCGGCCTGCAAAACTGGTACGAGGCAATCGGCATTGAAAACAAGCAGGGGATCATCAATGCCTATGACTGCAACGAAATCATCACCACCCTCAGCTATAAAAGTTATGAGTCGGACTATAAAGTGATGATTATCTGGATGGTTGAAAAACTATACTATTCCGCCGCACCCAAAATCCTGAAAATACTAGAAGAACCGCCCGAAAAAACCCTTTTCATCCTGATCTCCGAAGAGCCTGACCAGATCATCAAGACCATTCTCTCGCGCACACTCATGGTGAAGATCCCTAAATCCACCATCAGCCGGCTTGCTGCAAGTGAAGATGATTCGATTCATTTTACAACTTTCCGCCATTGGATGCGGGGTTGTTACGGGGCCAAAGTACCGGACCTGGTCAAATTTGCCTCGGAAATAGGTAAAAGCGGGAGGGAAAAGGAAAAAAGCCTGCTTCTTTACTCGCTAAGGACCATCGGTCTTTGCGCTACCATGAATTACCTCGGGCAACTACCTGCAAACATCGAGGGTGACGAGTTAAAATTTATCACAGGGTTTTCCCCATATATTACACCCGGCAATCTTCCTGAATTCAACACATTGTTGAATGAGGCCATCTTTCATATCGAACGCAATGCCCACCCCGGGACACTGTTTCTCGACCTTTCCATGAAAATTGTCAGACTGTTTAAACCAAATTTTTTCCCATCCAACTGACCTGGACCGGTGAAAATTCACTTTCTCTTCCAGGAATCATGAGATAAGCGTATGAGATCATGTTAATTTCGTTTCAGGGAAGGGTCAATCTCAATTGCCTTTTTTATATACGTTTGCCCCAATGCCGCCTGGCCAAGGTTGGTATAGTTAATCCCCGTATTATACAGAAGAAACGGATCATTTTTATTTATCTCCAACCCTTTCAGTGAATATTCGAGGGAATTTTTAAAATCCCCCTTCATCCCGTAGGCGGTCGCCATATCCTGCAGCACTTCCAAATTCATCGGGTTGGCATCATATGCCTTTTGAAAATAGATGAGCGACGTACCAACATCACGCAACTCTTTCCCATAAATCTTCCCGATCTTATGTAAAGCATTGTCATCCTTTTGATTCCAGTCAACAACGACCAGGAGGTCCTTCAGGGCTTCCTGCGGTTTGTTTTCCAGCTGGTAAAACTGTGCCCGGTTGAAATAGGCGATTGCAACCCGGTTATCCAGCGGATAGAGCCGGATAACATTGTTCCACAAGGTCTCATCATTTTCCCACACCCTCGTTTGCAGCCTGGTGAGGAAAAACAAAAATCCTGCATAACCCGCAACAAGTATGACAACCGGTACCATATACTTTTTCCTGTTAAACAAAAGACCTGCAAAATATCCGACAACCACAAACAGTCCGATCGAAGGGATATAGGCATACCGGTCGGCCATGATGGCTCTTCCGACCGGCAGAAATTGCAGGACAAGTGCAATGGTCACTGCGTAAAACAACAACCCGAATCCTGCAATGTTCAGGTTTTTCCTGTCTGACACCATGCAATAGATTGAGAAACAGAAAACAGCAACCGAAACAACGAGAGTCAGGTAAAACACGGGCGGGGTAACGTTTGTAATCCAGCCTGCATTGAGCAACGGATAGGGATAAGGATAAAATGCCGACAACCCGGTGGGAAGAAGAATTTTTAAGATGTAGGCAGAAAAACCATAGCAGGCATGAAAAATCCGCATACCAAGGGGAAACATTACCGAGCCGATCGCATTTCCTTCAGCCTGGATGGTAATGGCATAATAACCCAGGAGTATTGCCAGAACGAAATATGGAATTTTATCGGTGAGAAGCCTGAAACTCCATTTCCTCTTTTCCATTATACCAACCAGGATCAGGACCAGCGGAAGGCTGGCCGCCATCGCCTTTGACAGCAGCGAACACAGGAAAAAAAGGACCGACAGGAGATAGAGTTTCCAGTCTGACTTCTGTTGAAACAGCTGGTAGGTGACCAGCGATGAGAGAAAGAAAAAAGCATAAAGAACATCTTTCCTTTCCGAAATCCAGGCAACTGATTCAACGTGGATGGGGCTCAACCCGAAGAGAAGTGCTGTAACACCGGCAGTTACCAGATTTTTTTTAGTCAGCAGCCATGCGAAAACAAATACAAGCAGGGTGTTCAGCAGGTGCAACAGGAGGTTGGTGAGGTGGTACCCGAATGTTTCTTCCTTTGAAAAATGGTAGTTGATAGCCAGCGAAAGCGTCGTGAGGGGGTGGTAATTGGCATACCGGCCTTTGTCTTCTTTGAATATTTTCACGATGTTGGCGCCTGACAGGCTCTTAACCAATTCATTTTTTGTTACATATGCCTGGTCATCCCATGTTTTGAGCAGGTCGTTGTGCAGTGACGGGAAAAATGCCATGAAGGTAACAACCAGGATAACCGCAACCATTATCATCCCCGCATAGGGTGGTGCCGGTGCATTGGAAACCGCACTGCGCCCTTTTACCGGGTTCCCGCTTTTTTGCCTGGCAGTTGCGGCTGGCACCTGTTTCTGCCTCTTGTTAATTTGCTTCATGCTTTTCGTAGTTTGGTTCATTTGCCCCCTGCCTCCAACTCCCTTGCCCTTTTCATGTCCGCGGCTGCCTCTTTTTTCAACCCTGCTTCCTCGTATGCCAGCGCCCTGTTGGTAAACAGGGATGATTTCGCCGGGTTCAGCCGGATTCCCTGGGTAAAATCATTGATGGCCAGCTGAATGGCCCCGATATTCCGGTATGAAACACCCCTCCACTCATACACGGCAGGGTTGTCGGTATGGGCGTTGATCACAACGGTGTAGTCTTTGATGGCGAGATCCCATTTCCGGAGTGAACTGTAGGCAACACCCCTGTTCAGGTAGGAGCTGATATTTCCGGGTTCTGCGGTTATCTTCCGGCTGCAGTCTTCGATGGCATTTTCATACTGTCCCAGCCTGAAAAACACGGCCCCACGGTCTCCAAGTGAGGTCGCAAGGGCGGGGTTGAGCCGGTAGGCCTTGTTGTAATCAGCCAGGGCAGAATCCAGCACCCCCAGTGTGGCATAGGCGTTTCCCCGGCCCGAAAGCGCCTTGACATGATTGGAATCAATGGCCAGCACCCTGTTGTAATCACCGATGGCAAGGCGCGGGAGGTTCTGCAACCGGTACAGGCTTCCCCGGTTGTTCAGGGCATCAGCAAACGCGGGTAATATCTCAAGGGATTTCGTAAAATCCGGCAGGGCCTGGTCAAGCATATTCTCCTTCACATAATAATACCCCCGGTTGTTGTATGCGGTATGACTTTTCGGGTATTTTTCGATGACATCTGTCCACAGCGTTCCACTGTTTTCCCACACGGCAACCCGCCCGATTGCAAGGATGGTCATCGTTCCAAAAAACATCACCATCACAAGGTAGACCAGGGGCCCCGGGATCCTTCGCTGAACAATGGCAAGGTCGGCCAGCCATGCTATTCCGGCAAGGAGCCCGATGTAGGAAATGTAGGTGTAGCGCTCGGCGATCACCGCACTTCCGACCTGCATAAACTGGAGCGTGAGCATGATGTTCAGGAAGTAGAACATGAGGCAAAAGAACAACATCCGCGTATATTTCATGGAATAGAGCGCGAATACAACCAGCAGGATATTGATGACAGGCGTTACAAAATATATCCATGGCAGGTCAAGTGACGTGTTAAACACGGGAACCGGGTGAAGGGCCGACAGTCCGACCGGGATGAACAGTTTAAAAATGTAGGTAAAAAAACCAAACGAAGCAAACAGGAATTGCTGGATCGCGTTGTAATGGGTGAACGCAACCACCGACTTGTCAATCTGGGCATGCAGGGTGGCCATGCCAATGGCTATCGAAACAGCGAAAAACGGAATTTTTTCGGCTATCACCCACAGGCTGAACCTGCGATGATAAAGGAAGTCGGTCAAAAGCAGGATCAAGGGGAAAACCACTGCCGAGGGTTTTGCCAGGCCCGCCAGGACAAATAACACCAGTGAACACAGGTACCAGTACCAGTGCCGTTTGGGGATATACAATATCCAGGAAATCATCCCCGAAAGATAGAAGAAGGTGTACAGTACGTCCTTCCGCTCCGAAATCCAGGCGACCGACTCGACATGCATGGGATGAACCGCAAAAATCGCTGCAACAAACAGGGCCATCGTTTTATTGCGCCCAGGAAGGAGGAAGACCAGGTAAAAAACCAGCAGGGTGTTGAAAAGGTGAAAAATGATGTTGACAAGAAAATAGGAAAAGGGCTCAGTTCCCGAAACCCTGTAGTTCAACGCCAGTGAAAGAATTGTAAGCGGGTGGTAATTGAGCGCGATCGGCTTGGTGAACATATAGTTGAGGTTCGCCGGGGTGAGTGCTTTGATATATGGGTTCTCGGTAACATAGTCGAGGTCGTCCCAGTTGGTGAATTTATGGTGCAATGCGGGATAATAGATCACAAACGTAACAATGACCACAACAACCAGCATGAGCAGTTCCTTGTTTTTCATAAAAAATCCCTGGTCTTTCGTTCCGGAAGGAACAGGTTTAACAGAAACCCGCTTTTTCTGCTGATCAGTCGTCTTGCCAGTCTTCATAGTTTTTCAATTCCCCGCAAATTTATTAAAAATGCTGTCCGCATTTCCGCCTGTCCGCCCGTCCGCTTGTCCGCCCGTCCGCCCGTCCGCCTGTCCGCCTGTCCTCAGTTGCCCGGCTAAATTAAAAAAAATCCGTTTTTATGGATAAAAAAGAAAATTATTCAAACTCTGTTATCTTTGTGAAGTAAATTGATGCAACCTCCCTGAAATTCCTGCAAATGACACCAGCCGATATTTTAGCCGACATTCAGCATTTTGGACAGGAAAATGCCAACCCGGCGATTGTGGAAAAATATTCAAAGTACTTCAAAGAGGGTTATGATGCCTATGGCCTGAGCCACGGGCATGTGGCCGGCAAAGTCAGCGAGATCCTTTCGTTGCCGGGCATGACGCAGGAGCTGGCACTGGAAACCTCCCTGCTGCTGGTTAAATCGCCGAAGTATGAGTTGACCGTGATCGCAATCCAGCTGGTTCTCGGGTATAAAAAATCGTGGACCACCACCACCTTCAAAACTGTCGAACAGTGGTTTTCGCTGGGTATTACGAACTGGGCGCAAACCGACTACATCTGCGGGGAACTGATGAACCTGTTTTTTAAAAGCGGGCTTGCCGACATCAACTCCCTTGGTTCCTGGCGGACTGCTCATAACAAATTTCAACGGAGAGCGGCAGTGGTTGCCCTGATCAAACCCATGAAACTTTCGACCGATTTCAGCCCCTATTATCAATTCATCGAGCCGATGATGCACGATCCGGCCCGTGAAGTACACCAGGGACTTGGCTGGTTTCTCAGGGAAACCTGGAAAAAACAACCCGAACCAGCCGAAGCATTTTTACTGAGATTCAAAGACACTGCTCCCCGGCTGATTTTCCAGTATGCGACGGAAAAAATGAGTGCTGAGGGAAAGGAACGGTTCAGGAAAAGTAAACTGTAAACAAGCGGACAGGCGGACAGGCGGATAGGCGGACAGGCGGACGGGAAAATGATTCATGATGTGAAATCGAAAATCGTAAATCGTAAATCGTAAATTACTATGGTTCATCGTTTTGAAGAGATCAGCAACAACGCATGGCCAGCTCTGCAGACGATGCAGTACGACGGATGGATCCTGCGGTTTGCCAACGGGGTGACCAAACGATCCAATTCCGTGAACCTCCTTTATCCCTCCTCCCTTGATCCTGATCATAAGATCGGCTTTTGTGAGGGGCTGTATCAATCCCAAAAGATCACGCCTTGTTTTAAAATCACGCCGGTTGCTGATCCTGCCGGTATTGACCTTCGCCTTGCCTCCAGGGGATATTTCATTCATTCAACCATCTCGTTTCAGACACTTGACATTTCCATGCTGCCGCCTGAGCCCATCAGTGAAATCAGTATTGAAACCGAATTGAACCCCGGTTGGGTAGAGGATTTTATCCGGATGAATGAATTTGATCCGCGGCGAAAATCCACCTACCTCGGAATCATGAAACAGCTTCGCCTTCCGAAATGCCTGGTCTCCCTCTCGCGCGGCCATCAAACCATCGGCGTTGGCCTCGGTGTGGTGGAAGGGAATTTCATCGGCCTTTTCGATATCGTGGTTGATAAAGCCTACCGCAATACCGGGCTGGGATACCTGCTCGTCGAGAATATCCTTCGCTGGGGCAGGAAACGCGGGGCAGATACGGCCTACCTGCAGGTACTGTGCGACAATTTCCCTGCCATCAGGTTGTACGAAAAAATGGGATTTAAAGAAGCCTACCGGTACTGGTACAGGATGAAAGGATGAGTAAAACAGGCAATGGTTCTGCCATGGCTATTGTTAATCTCTGTTAAATCACGCTTGTTAACAAAATAGTATTCGTCTCATCCCGTTAATAAATTTACCAACACATTTTCTCCATGAAAACACGTATTGCCTTTCTTTCTCTGATCTTCTCATTCATCTCCTTCGGCGTATATGCCCAGCAGGAGAAACCCGGCCATGTAAACCAGTTTGGCATCAACTTCAGCAGCCTTAACTCTTTTGGTATCCACTATAAAACCGGAACTGAAAAAACGCTGTTAAGGCTGTCACTTCTCACCCTCGATCTCGGGGCTGGAAAGCATTGGGGCCGGCCGGCTGATTCGCTCGAGAACAAGGAAATCTCTTACGGTGCAGGGTTCAGGCTGGGATTTGAAAAGCATGTGACGCTTGCCCCAAAATTTGATTTTATCTGGGGAGTGGAAGCCGGGTGCAACTATTCCTACCAGAAGCAGAAAACAGAATCAAAAGCCATCACGATGGAAACCTCCGCATGGTGGGTTTCGCCGCTCGCCAACCTGATCCTGGGGGCAACCTGTAAAGTTTCGGATCACGTGGTGATCGGTGCTGAAATAACCCCAGGCATCATCTATTCATACGGCAAAGCGACCAACACGAGCATGGATCAGACACTGGAACAGACAAACTCCAAATTTGATTTTGGGTTTAGCAACAATTACGCCAGCCTTTCCCTGGCTTACCGGTTCGGAAAATAACCAGGGCTCAGAATAAACGCTGCAACTCCCGCTTGATCTCTTCAAGGGCAGTTTCGACAGGCAGTTTCCCCCTGGAGATCGCCGTTTCGAATACCGACTTTACGAGATCAGCACTGTGGGCCTCCTCTGGCAATCCCGACGTGGCATTGTTGATCATGGCAATGGTCTCTTCCTTGGCATTCTTTATCAGTTCCCATGAATTTTCCGAAACATAAAGCTGCTGGGAAAGGTTATACTCGAACTCTTCACGGATCGTCCGCACCAGCAGCGACTGCAACTGCAGTGCGGTCAAATCCGCGCTGTTCAGGCGCAACACCAGGTTTGACGGCTGAATGCGCTCCAGAAAAAGCACAAAGCGCTCATAAGCCTGCAGACGCAACGGCAGGATGGTTGCATGATCCTGGTTGACCCCGGCAGCAGGTGAGGGTTTCCGGGTTTGTTTCAGGTAATACCACAACAGGAAAAAAGCGCCTCCGAAAACAAAAATAAACCGGAGAAATCCACCGGCGAGGTGAAAAAAAACTGGGTGTTCAAAAGGAGGATGCATGGCGGTTGTTTTGGGACAAAGATAGGAAAAAGGAGGAATGAATGACAAGTGACAAGTGACAAGTGACGAATGACAATTTACGATTTACGATTTTAGATTTTAGATTTTTGGGCCGTAATTCGTAATTTTTAATATAATTTGTCCCGTTTACCCGTTTACTGGTTTACCCGTTTACTGGTTTACCTGTTTACCCTTTTACTTCCATATTTTTTTCATAATTCCCGATACCCGATCATTATTTTTTTCTAAATTTGTTCTTTTTTTCAAAAACTTCATTTTCACTATCTTATGACAACACTAGCTAACAGAATCCAGTATCTGGCCGAAAGTGAAACCCTGGCCATGTCGCGCAAGAGCCGCGAACTCAAAGCAGAGGGGCACGATGTTATCAATCTCAGCCTGGGAGAACCCGATTTCAACACCCCCGACTACATTAAAAAGGCTGCAAAAGAGGGCATCGACCAGAACTACACCTTCTATTCGCCGGTAGCCGGTTATGAGGACCTGCGCAAGGCAATTTGCGTTAAACTGAAGCGCGACAACAATCTTGATTACGACTGCAGCCAGATCGTGGTTTCAACCGGGGCCAAGCAGTCGATCGCCAATGTCATGCTCAGCCTTGTAAATCCGGGCGATGAAGTGCTTGTACCTGCCCCCTACTGGGTGTCGTACAAGGAAATTATCAAAGTTGCGGAGGGAAAATCAGTGTTCATCCCTGCCTCCATTGAAAATAATTTTAAAATTACGCCCCAGCAGCTTGAAGCAGCCATCACCCCCAAAACCAAACTGATGATCTACAGTTCACCCTGTAATCCAACCGGTTCGGTATATACCCGCGAAGAGTTGCGGGCAATTGCAGAGGTGATGGCCAAATATCCCGCCATCACCATTGTTGCCGATGAGATTTACGAACACATCAATTTTGTTGGCAAACATGAGAGCATCTGCCAGTTCCCTTTCATAAAGGACCAGGTTGTTCTTATCAATGGTGTTTCAAAAGGCTACGCCATGACGGGCTGGAGAATCGGTTTCATTGCCGCACCGATCGCCATTGCCAAAGCATGTGACAAACTCCAGGGTCAATTTACTTCGGGGGCATCCTCCATCGCGCAACGCGCCGCGCTCACCGCATTTATCACAGAACCTTCAAGTACGCCCGACATGAAGATCATGCAGGCGGCTTTCCGCGAACGCCGCGACCTGATGCTGAATCTCCTTGCAGAAATCCCCGGCATGAAACTCAACCACCCCGACGGGGCTTTTTATATCTTTCCCGACATCTCCTGGTATTTCGGAAAATCAAACGGGAAAATCGTCATCAGCAATGCCAATGAGTTTTGCATGTACCTGCTCAACCATGTTTTTGTTGCGCTTGTACCCGGCGATGCCTTCGGCGACCCGAACTGCATCCGTTTCTCCTATGCCACCAGCAAGGATAAACTCACCGAGGCCGTCAGAAGAATAAAAGCCGCCCTTGCTGAATTGAGTTAACCCAAAATCGTAAATCGTAAATCATAAATCGTAAATAACAGTTGGTATTATGACAATCAGTAAAAAAGTTGAAAAATGGGTCAGGGAATGGTCTGACCTTTGCCAGCCCGATGCAATTCATTGGTGCGACGGATCAGACGAAGAGAACCAGAAACTGCTCGACATGATGGTGGATTCCGGCATGGCGGTCAAACTGAATGAGGCCAAACGCCCGGGGAGCTACTATTTCCAGAGTGATCCGAGCGACGTGGCACGTGTCGAAAACCGCACGTTTATTTGTTCTGCCAAACAGGAAGATGCAGGACCGACGAACAACTGGATGGCCCCCGCCGAAATGAAAAAGCTTCTCACCGAAGAGTACCGTGGCTGCATGAAAGGAAGGATCATGTATGTGATCCCCTTCAGCATGGGCCCGCTGGGATCCAAAATTGCACACATCGGGATACAGATCACCGATTCCCCGTATGTTGTTGTGAACATGCGCATCATGACCCGCATGGGAAAAGCCGTACTCGATATCCTTGGCGACGGTGACTTTGTGCCCTGCATCCATTCGGTAGGCGCCCCGCTGGCCCCCGGCCAGAAAGACGTAAAATGGCCGTGTGCCCCGATTGAAAAGAAATATATCTCCCACTTTCCCGACACCAACGAAACCTGGTCGTTTGGAAGCGGCTACGGCGGAAATGCACTGCTCGGCAAGAAATGCTTTGCACTGCGTATCGCGTCAAACATGGCGCACCGTGAGGGGTGGCTGGCCGAACACATGCTCATCATGGGCATCACCAACCCCGAAGGTGTCAAAAAATATGTGGCGGCTGCATTTCCCAGCGCCTGTGGCAAAACAAACCTCGCCATGCTGATCCCAAACATCCCGGGATGGAAAGTTGAAACGGTTGGCGACGACATCGCCTGGATGAAATTTGGTGACGACGGGCGGCTGTATGCCATCAACCCGGAAGCCGGTTTCTTTGGCGTTGCCCCTTTCACCTCCATGGAAACCAACCCCAACGCGATGCTTTCATGCAAAGCAAATTCCATCTTCACCAACACAGGCCTCACGCCCGACGGCGACATCTGGTGGGAAGGCATTGGCTCGGATATTCCCGAGGGGACCATCACCTGGACCAACGAAGTTTACAACAAGGAAAACGGCAAGCCGGCTGCACACCCGAATGCACGGTTCACAGCCCCGGCAAATCAATGCCCGGTGATCGACAAGGACTGGGAAAACCCCAAAGGTGTTCCCATCTCGGCATTCCTGTTTGGCGGCCGCCGTCCCGGCACCGTGCCCCTGGTTTACCAGGCCTTTGACTGGAACCACGGGGTGTTCATGGGATCGATTGTCGGCTCAGAAGTCACCGCCGCTGCCATCGGGCTGAAGGCCGGTGTGCGGCGCGACCCGTTTGCCATGCTTCCCTTCTGCGGATACCATATGGGCGATTATTTCGGACACTGGGTTACCATCGGGAAGAACGCTCCCGACAAGAAAAAGCTGCCCATGATCTTCAATGTCAACTGGTTCCGTAAAGGCCCGGATGGCAAATTTCTCTGGCCGGGCTATGGCGACAACATCCGTATCCTGAAATGGATCTTTGAACGTGCAGAAGGTACCACGGGTGCTGTTGAAACACCCATCGGGCTTCTTCCCGAAAAAGGATCCATCGACATCAGCGGACTCAGCGGTGTTGCAGATAAAATGGATGACATCCTCAAGGTGGACAAAGCCGAATGGCTCGACGAATGCGAACTGATCGCCGAACACCAGAGGCTGTTCGGGGAGAGGCTGCCAAAAGAGATGCTGGAACAGTTCGAATCCCTTAAAAAAAGGCTGAACGGCTAAAAGGCAATGGCTGAAGAGCTTAAGATATATACAAAAGGCGGCGACAAGGGTGAAACCTCCCTGCTGGGGGGCACCCGTGTTGCCAAGAGTCATGAACGCGTGGAGGCATACGGGAATCTGGATGAGCTGAACTCGTTTATCGGCCTAATCCGCGACCAGGAGATCGACGCCCATTACAGGGCAGTCCTGATAAGGATCCAGGAGTGTCTTTTTGTAGCGGAAGCGCTGGTTGCCAGGGACCCTGAAAAACAGACACGCAACCTGCCTTCCCTTTCGGCTGAGGATATCCTCATGCTGGAAAAGGAGATTGATGAGATGAATGAAGAGCTGCCGTCATTGACTAATTTTATCCTGCCGGGAGGCCATCCGATCGTTTCCTACTGCCACCTGGCACGCACCGTTTGCAGGCGCGCCGAACGGTCACTGATCCGCCTGAACCAGGAAAGTCCGGTGGAGGATATAATAATTCAGCTGCTTAACCGTTTGTCGGACTATCTGTTTGTTCTTGCAAGAAAAACAGGCAAAGATACAGGTGCAATTGAAACTCCCTGGATCACTCAAAAATAACACTTGACTTTCTGATTTATTTTTTTATACTTTTGCACGAAATCCTAAAAAACAATACCAATGTACTGGACACTCGAATTGGCCTCAAAACTGGAAGACGCTCCCTGGCCTGCCACCAAGGAGGAGCTGATCGATTGGGCCATCCGATCAGGCGCACCGCAAGAAGTGATTGAAAACCTGAGGGAGATTGAAGACGAAGGCGAATCATACGACAGGATCGAAGATATCTGGCCCGATTATCCAACAAAAGACGATTTCTTTTTTCACGAAGACGAATACTAACCAATTCAAATCGTAGATCAAAAATCGTTAACCATAAATCGGCCTGGCTGTTTACAGCCCTTTTCCTCTTCTGAAAAAACTGAAGTTTACGCTACCATACTGCCTGTGTGCCTCAAAGTTTGAATTCTTTTCAAACTTATAGGCCGCGGAGTGTTCAAGAATGAACATGCCGTCATCAGCAAGCAGGCCCGACGAAAAGACCAGGTCGGGAATACCTTCAACACGCTCGAGGTCATAAGGAGGATCTGCAAAGATCAGGTCGTAGGTGGTGGCCATATGCTTGATAAAGACGAAACTATTTGATTTTATAGCCTTTAAATTATCTGCGCCAAAGGTTTCCGCGGTTTTTTTCAGGAACTCGATGCACCGGTGATTTGAGTCGACGGCCGTCACCTCAATGGCCCCTCTCGACAGGAATTCAAAAGCGATACTCCCGGTTCCGGTAAACAGGTCAAGTACTTTTAACGACTCAAAATCAACCAGGTTATTCAAAACATTGAACAACCCCTCCTTGGCAAAATCAGTTGTGGGCCTTACCGGCAGGTTGACAGGTGGCTGAAGCCGGCGCCCCCTGTATTTTCCGCTTACAATCCGCATGAAAAGAAATTTAGCAATGGGAAATTGGTATGTGAGGGTAACTGGTTCAGCATATAGCTATACCTGTAGGACTCATTTCTCCGCCCGGTTTCAACATTGCGCACATACCGGGGTAAAAGTTCCGACAGGCCATCTCCTGCTTCAACATTTCCCAGCAGTACCAATGGAATTGTCTCGGGATTGAAATTCAGTTGTTCCAGCACAAAAATCAGGTAATAGGTAACATCCTCAGGAGTCAAAAAAGAAAATGTATTGAAATAATTCATCTGCCGTCCGTCAAAGATCATCAGGTCGAAAAGAGGTTCGCGGAGATGCAGGAAAACATGGGGTGAATTGATGCGGTTTTTGTAGTTGATCCAGATGCTTTCGATCAGCAGGCTCGAAGCGTGAACGACCCTGCTTTTGGGAAAGATGCCGTTTGTGGCCGCCACCACCGGTTCGGGAACAGTAAAGACCTGCCAAGCATCGAGCGGCATCAGGTGATCACAGAAAACCAGTTCACCCTCATCGCGTTTATAATTGAAAGCCAGATATTTGTCCTTTTCATCAGGATCGAACAGCAAAGCCGGCACAAGGGTCGATTTCTTTCCGTCGCAGGCGATTTTTACAATCTTAAAGGAGTTCTTCAGCCAGGGGATCACGGTGCACACATGGTGTAAAAAATCCGCGAACGAAGGACCGGTGCCGGACTGGCCATCCGGCTGTTTAACCTCATTCCTTACACAGCGGTGCAATCCCAGGAATTTGTTCCGCCTGAAATCGAGGGTACAAAAACTGATATGTTGCCCGTTTAAAAGGATGCCAAGCCCATAATTCAGCGTATCATGAGGGTTGAACGACTCATCCAGCAAATTCTCTTCAAAGGTATATTGGTCTGCCATAGGGATTAATACACGAAAATGATCACCACGATCGTGACTGCAATGATAAGAAGAAAACCCGGAATCAGGTATACCCGTGCGGTTTTAGGACCGAAAAAAACCGCATAGGCCATTTTCAGTGCGTTGTTGCTGACAATTGCCTGGAATGTCGCGACCATGATGGCATTCATGGGTATCCCGTACTTCCCCTGGAACAGGTTGATCAGGAAAGGATCGATGTCCGTCAACCCTACCAGGTAGGACAGGACATTCAAACCAGCGGTGCCAAAACGGCTTAACACCTGGTAGGTGATGAAGGTGAATGCCACATACAATGCCGCAAAAATGAGCGAGACCTTGAATTCAAGGGGATTCTTGTCAACCTGGAGTTCCTGGTCGAATGTGGTTACGGTCTTGTTCCTGTAAAACAGGATTACCAGCCCGATGACAACCGTCAGGAGAAACAGCCCGAGGAAATATTGCCAGACAAGGCTGAACAAAGGCTGGCTGAAGATCAGGATCAGGATCAGGATGCGCAGGTACATCACGGCCGTGGCAAAGATGATCCCGGCCATATATTGCTGGAGGTGCTGGGGCTCTTTCCTGCTTTTCTTGGCCAGGATGATGGTCGTCGCCGTACTTGAATACAAGCCGCCGAAAATCCCCGACAGGATGATGCTCGCGTTGGGAAAGATGAATTTCTTCAGCAGGTAGCTGCAGTAAGAGATGGATGAGATTACCACGATGGCAAGCCATATCTTGTAAGGGGTGAGGCTCAACCCCCTGATGATGGGGCCGTCGGGCAGGATGGGCAGGATCACCCCCGCGATGATGAGGAATTTTGCCAGCGTGATGAATTCATACCGGTCGAACTTCAGGGAAATGGAGGCAAAGGTCTCTTTCAGTTCTGTCAGGATCAACACCGTGACCACGATCAGCAGCACCATCCACAAGGGTTGTGTCAGCACCAGCGGGCCGAGGCAGTAGGTGATCATGGCCACAACGATCGTGGTGGCGCCATAATCCTTAAAGTCGCGGATATGATAAAAATAGGAGATCCCCATCACCATGGCCAGCACCAGCCCTCCTCCCATGAACAGGTAGACGGCCGGCCCGCCAAGAAGAAAGAGAATGAACCCAAGGATACCGATAAAGGTAAAGGTGCGGTCGGTTCCAAAGGTATGGCTCATTTCATTTGTCAAACTGTGGATGCGGCGTTGCGACAACCCGATCAACAGCGAAAATACCGTAACCAGGATAAAGTTGGTCAGGTTGGCAGGGATGGTTCCGATGAGTTCCACAGGGATTTACGATTTACGATTTACGATTTTAGATTTACGGATTGATAGGTTGGGAGATCGGTTAAAAATGTATAAGTTCTTTTAATATGATCGATCTGGCAGGAGTAGTGAGACAGTCCGTTTGTAACTGCAACGAAATCAACCGTCAGGGTCATGTTGTACATCGCCACCTGGTCAAAAACAGCCTGGGTTATTTCAACACCGGGGCTTTTGCATTCAACAACCAGGCAGGGCTTGCCGTCGGCGCGGTACGCGAGGATATCGAACCGCTTCAGCATGTTGTTGTATTTCAGGGCTGCCTCCACCACGATCAGGGAAGCCGGGTAACCGAGCTGGTTGACCATCATATGAAGAAAATGCTGGCGTACCCATTCTTCCGGTGTAAGCCGGACAAACTTTTTCCTGATCTCGTCGAAGATCTCCTGTTTCCCGTTTTTCCCCGTACGGATGCGGGAGGCTATGGCTGGCAGATTGAGTTTTTCCATGATGCTGACAATACAAACTTACGTAAAAATCTGGCAATTCAATTATCTTTGCGCATTGTTGGACCCCGACGGGGTGCAATACCCTGACGGGGTAGTAAAAACGAATTGTTATCTGATGAAGACTAAAAAAGAGATAGTTGACGACTGGTTACCACGTTACACCGGAACAACGCTGGAGGAATTTGGCGATTTCATCCTGCTGACAAATTTCTCAACATACCTGGAAATTTTTGCCAAATGGTTCAACGTACCCATCAACGGCAAAGACAAGGCCATGCCCACCGCCACCTTTGAGCGGATCACCATGATCAATTTCGGCATGGGAAGCCCGAATGCCGCCACCATCATGGACCTGCTCAGCGCCATCAAGCCAAAAGCAGCACTGTTCCTGGGAAAATGCGGGGGCCTTAAGAAGAAATGCAAAGTGGGCGACATGATCATTCCCATCGCTGCCATCCGCGGCGACGGCACCTCCGATGACTACTTCCCCGAAAGGGTTCCTGCCCTCCCGGCCTTCAACCTTCAGAAGGTGATGTCGACCGTGATCCACAACCACCGGAAAAACTACTGGACGGGGACCGTCTATACCACCAACCGCCGGGTATGGGAATACGACGAACAATTCAAGGAACACCTGCGTGTCACCAGGGCCATTGCCATCGATATGGAATCGGCAACCCTGTTCATTGTGGGTTTTGCCAATGAGATCCCAACCGGGGCCGTCCTGCTTGTTTCCGACCAGCCCATGGTCGGGAGGGGAATCAAAACACAGGCCAGCGATAAGAAGGTGACGGTCAATTTTGCCGAAGAGCATGTGCGCATCGGCGTGGAGACCATGCAGGCCCTGATTGAAAAGAAACTGCTCGTCAAGCATCTCAGATTCGATTAAGCATGTGATCCCGGGCGCAGGCAGCATTTCCGGGGCACGATAAATCACCCGTCGATATGGCTGAAAAGAACAGCATCAGTTTTGAAAACCTGCTCGGTGACCTCAAAAACCAGATCTATCACCCTGTTTACCTGTTGCATGGCGAGGAGTCGTACTTTATTGATGCTGTTTCCGATTATATCGAACAACATGTGCTGAGCGACCTTGAAAAGGAGTTCAACCAGACCATCGCCTACGGCAAGGATTCCAATGTGCTCACGCTGATGAGTTACGCCAAACGGTTCCCGATGATGGCGAACTACCAGGTGCTGATTGTCAAGGAGGCGCAGGACCTTGATAAAATCGAAGATTTCCTGCCCTACGTCGAGCACCCGCTCACCTCCACCATCCTGGTCCTGTGTTATAAATACGGCAAACTCGACAAACGCAAAGGGCTTTACAAGGCCATCGAGAAGCACGGGGTGGCTTTTGAATCCGCTAAACTATACGACAACAAGGTCCCCGACTGGATCAACGATTACCTCCGGCAGCGAAAATACGCCATCACGCCAAAAGCTGCGGCACTGCTCACCGAATTCCTGGGTGCCGACCTTGGCAAGATCGTCAACGAGATCCAGAAACTGCTGATCAACATACCGGCAGGATCTGAAATCAATGAGGCCTACGTTGAGAAGAATATCGGGATCAGCAAGGATTTCAATGTTTTTGAATTGCAGAAGGCGCTGGCCATGAAGAATGTGGTGAAGGCAAACCAGATCATCCTCTATTTTGCCGCAAACCCGCGCGAGAACCCCCTGGTAAAGGTCATCCCGATCTTATTTTCCTATTTTTCGAAGGTGCTCCTCTATCATTACCTGCCCGATAAATCGAGGAACTCCGTAGCGGCGGCACTTTCGATAAATCCCTTTTTTGTTTCCGATTACCAGCAGGCCGCGAAAAGTTTCCCCGTCGGAAAAACAATTACAATCATTTCGTACCTCCGCGAATACGACCTCAAGGCCAAGGGGGTCGACAACATTTCGGCCAGCGACGGTGAACTGATGAAAGAGTTGATTTTTAAAATCCTGCACTGAGGCTATTCGACCCTGTAGTTGTATTCGGCCGAACGGTAGGTCTCCTCGATGATCCTGCTGTATTTCTCAACGATGAACTTACGCCGGAGTTTGAGTGTGGGGGAGATTTCGCCCGACTCGGTGGTCCATTCAGCATCGAGTAACCTGATTTTCTTAATTTTATCCGTCTTGTCGAGGTCCTGGTTGAACCATTCAACGTCCCGGCGGATCCTGCGGATGATGACCGGGTTGTTCACCGCCTTTTCACGCGATCCGAACTCGATGTTTTTTACCTCGCACCAGTTTTTAAGGTGTTCAAAATTGGGGATGATCAACGCCGCCGGGTAATTGCGGTTCTCCCCGACCACCATGATGTGCTCGATAAAAGGCGACTCCTTGATCCGTTGCTCGATGGGCTGCGGGGCAATAAATTTACCCCCTGAGGTTTTAAAGATCTCCTTTTTCCGGTCGGTGATCTTCAGGAATTTGCCATCTTCAATCACCCCGATATCACCGGTATGGAACCACCCCTCGGCATCGATCACCTCGGCTGTCTTTTCGGGCCGGTTCAGGTATCCCATCATGATGTTGGGCCCTTTGCAGAGGATCTCACCGTCGTCGGCAATTTTCATTTGATTGCCGCTCAGGAGGGGGCCCACCGTCCCGAATTTCATGCCACCGGGTTCGAACCTGTAGCAGGTCACGCCCGGCGATGTTTCGGTAAGGCCGTACGCTTCAAGGACCGGGATTTTTGCCGCCCAGAAAATGCGCGCCAGCCTCGGATGCAGGGATGCACTTCCCGAGACGATGAACTTCAATTCTCCACCCAGTGCTGCGCGCCATTTGCGAAACACCAGGAGGTTTGCTATGAACAACTTGACGTCGTAAACCGGGCCGCGCGCGTGACCGAGCTCAAATTTGTGTCCCTGGCGCAGCGCCCAGAAGAACAGCACCTTCATTGGGAGCGGCAACTTGCGCCCTTTCGAAACGATCTTGTTGTAAATCTTTTCGAACACCCTGGGAACGGATGCAAAGCCATGGGGCTTCACCTCCCGGATATAATCGCCAAGTTCATCGATGTTCTGAACATAAAAAACGGAAACCCCGAAAGACTGGTACACGTACCCGGCAGTGCGCTCGTACACATGGCAAAGCGGCAAAAAACTCACCACCCTGTCGTGCATCTTAAGCGGCGGAATCTCGCCCAGGGCCTTGTAGTTGGTAACAAAATTGTTGTGCGACGACATGACACCTTTTGGCCGGCCGGTGGTGCCCGAAGTATAAATAATGGTGGCGAGGTCGCCCGGCATGATGGATGCTTTGATCGCATCAAGTTCCGCCGGATCGGGGTGATGTGCTCCCAATTCAAGGATCTCCTTCCAGTTGCGGATGCCTTCGATGGGTTCAATGGAAAATACGCCCTTCAGCCCTGCGATCCCGGGAATCACCTTCCTGATCCTTTCATAAATCTCCTGGTCGGAAAAAATGAGGTTTTCAACCTCGGAGTCATTGAAGATGTAACGGTAATTTTCCTCGCTGATCGTGGGATAGACCGGCACCTGCACGGCACCGACCTGGAGGATGCCCATGTCGATGAAATTCCATTCGGGACAGTTGTTCATGACTGTTGCAATCCGATGCCCTTTTTTAAATCCCATCGAAAGCAGCCCCAGGCTGAAAAGATTGCTGACGGTTACATAATCACTGGCGGAAAAATGCACCCAGGCCCCGTCCCGCTTGATATTGAACAGGTCGCTGATGGAACGATATTCATCTTTATATAATTCCAGGAGATCGAAAATCCGGGTGATTTGCTTCATGTCATCCAAACATTTAAAAACTATTGTTTATGCACAATGATAACCATTTCAAAAAATTATTCGAAGAGCTTTGCTATCTTATCTTCATATTTTTGGGCAATGATGTTCCGCTTCAGCTTCATGGTCGGGGTGATCTCCCCTGTTTCAAAGGTCCATTCCGTGTCGAGAAGATCCCAGCTTTTGATTTTTTCGGTATCGCCAAAACATTTGTTGTATTTGACCACTTCGGTCTGAAACCGTTTCCTGATGCGCGGGAGGAGGATCATCTCCGCATTCGTGGTGTATGGAATCTCCTTAACGGTGCAATAGGATTTGAGGAAGGTGAAGTCGGGAACGATGAGGGCGGCGGCAAACTTCTGGTTCTCACCCACCACAACAAGCTGGTCGATAAACAGCGACTCCTTGAAGGTATCTTCTATGGGCTGGGGACTTACGTACTTGCCAAAGGATGTCTTGAAGAGCTCTTTTTTCCGGCCGGTGATTTTCAAATGGCCCTCGGGTTCAATACGCCCCAGGTCGCCGGTATGAAACCATCCGTCGGGTTCGATCGCAATACGCGTCATTTCAGGCTCCTTGAAATAACCCAGCATCACATTCTCCCCCTTGCACAAAATTTCTCCATCGTCTGCAATTTTAACCCCGACGCCTTTTATGACCCGGCCCACGGTTCCGAACTTCATCCCGTTTTCGGTGAGGTCGTTCACCGCAATGACCGGTGAGGTCTCGGTCAGTCCATATCCCTCCAGAACACTGATGCCGGCACAGGTGAACATCCTTGCCAGCCTGGGCTGCAGTGCGGCGCCGCCCGATATGACCAGCAGGTGCTTTCCGCCAAGTGCGTCGCGCCATTTTGTATAGACCAGCTTGTCGTAGAGCCTACGCTTCAGTTCATAAAACCAGCCGTTGGCGCCTTTATCTTCATACCTCAGCGCAAGATGGAGGGCCCAGAAAAAGATCCACCGTTTGGCCCCGGTAAGTTTATGCCCGGTGGAGAATAGTTTATCATAAATCTTCTCGAGCAGCCGGGGCACCGTGGACAAAATATCAGGTTTCACCTCCTTCATGTTGTCGGTGATGGTCCCGAGGTTTTCAGCGTAATATATTGAGAATCCAAGATAGTGATAGAGGTAATTGAGCATCCGCTCATATACATGGCACAAGGGCAGGTAGCTCACAGCTTTTGCCTCTTCGCCGAATGGCGGAATATAGGCACATGCCATGAAATCAGAAATGATGTTGTGATGGCTCAGCATCACCCCTTTGGGGTTTCCGGTGGTACCGGATGTGTAGATGATGGTTGCCATGTCATCCGGTTTTATTGCAGCTTTCCGGGCTTCGAGCAGGGCCTTGTCGGCATTCAGTTTCCCAAGGTCCATCAGGTCGTTAAGATGCTTGTGCTCATGGTGGTCCTTATAGGTGAACACTCCCCTGACATTGGTCATTTCGGGAAGAATATGCTCTATTTTGCGCAACAGATCCTGGCCGGAAATGAAAATATAAGACACCTCGGCATGGCTGAGGATATATTTGTAATCTGATTCGCTGATGGTCGGATAGATGGGAACATGAACGGCCCCGACCTGCAGGATGGCCATGTCGACAAAATTCCACTCCGCCCGGTTTGAGCTGATCTGGGCGATTTTATCTCCCGGGTTTACGCCCAGCGCAAGAAATCCGTAGCTGATGTTGTCGACGATCTCACGGTACTGTTTGATGCTGTATTTCGCCCAGGACCCGTTCTCCTTGGAAGCAACAACATCATCTTTGGGTTTGAACTTTAACTCGTGATAGGGTAACAAATCAAAAATGCGGGTAACTTCCATTATGCATGAGTTTAAACGGATATTAAATCAGAATTTTGGTGCAATGATATAAAAAAGTCTCAAGGTCACAAAACCCCGGGACTGCAGGAAGGAATTATCCTTTGAAAATTGTCACCGCACTTGCCTGTGCCACAGGCATCAGCACCATGTCGTTGATGTTTACATGGGCGGGAAGCGTTGTCACATAAAAAACAGCATCGGCCACATCTTCCGCCTTCAACGGCTGAAAGCCCCTGTAAACATTATCAGCACGATCTTTATCTCCCTTGAAGCGCACCAGCGAAAATTCAGTTTCCGCCGCGCCGGGGGCAATCTGGGTAACCTTGATATTATGCGAAACGAGGTCGATCCGGGTACCTTTCGAAATGGCATCCACCGCAAATTTAGAACCGCAATACACATTGCCCATCGGGTAAACCTCCCTGCCCGCGATCGACCCGATGTTGATGATGTGACCTTGTTTTCGGGTCACCATCAGCGGGGAGACAAAGCGGGTCATGTAAAGCAATCCCTTGACATTGGTATCAATCATGCGTTCCCAGTCATCAACAAGTCCCTCGTGGATGGGGTTGAGCCCTACGGCAAGCCCGGCATTGTTCACCAGGACATCGATGAGTTTCCACTTGTCGGGCAGGGCAGTGACTGCTTCTTCAACTTCCTTCAATTTCCTGACATCGAAACAAAGGGGCAGAACCTCGATGTTGTACGCAATGATCAGTTCCTTTGCAAGCTCATCCAGCAACACTTTCCGGCGCCCGGTAATGATGAGGTTATGCCCGCCGGCTGCGAATTTCCGGGCGATTGCCTTGCCAAATCCGGCGGTGGCGCCGGTGATGAAGATGATTTTGGTCATAATAAGTTAGTTGTTAAGGGGTAACATTGTAACGAGCGGACGAGCGGACAGGCGGACGAGCGGACAGGCGGACGAGCGGACGAGCGGACGAGCGGACATGTAATTTTTAATTTTTAATTTTTAATTTTTGTTCTATCCATTTTTTCGCATTGACAAACGCTTCGATCCAGGGGGTGACCTCATCGTTCGCGCGGTCGCGGGGGTAGTTGGCCCATTGCCATGGAAGAACCGAATCTTCGAGATGGGGCATGATGGCCAGGTGCCTTCCATCGGCGGAGGCGATGCAAGCGGCATCGAAATGCGAGCCGTTGGGATTCCCCGGATAATCATGGTAACTGAATTTCGCTGGAATGTGATACTGCTCCTCCGGCCCGGTGAAGTTGAACTTGCCCTCTCCATGGGCAACCCAGATGCCGAGTTTCGACCCGGCAAGGGATTTCAGCATCACCGAATGGTTCTCAAGGATGTCGACACCGACAAAGGCGCATTCATACTTGTGCGAATCATTCCACGTCATCCGTGGTTGATTTTCGTGACCGGGGTAGATCAGCCCGAGTTCCACCATCAGCTGGCAGCCATTGCAGACGCCCAGGCTCAGGGTGTCATCCCGTTTAAAAAAGTTGTCGAGGGCAGCCTTAGCCCGTTCGTTGAACAGGAATGCCCCGGCCCAGCCTTTTGCCGAGCCAAGCACGTCGGAATTGGAAAACCCGCCCACAAAGGCGATCAGGTTGACATCTTCCAGGTTTTCTCGCCCCGCGATCAGGTCGGTCATGTGAATGTCCTTAACATCAAACCCGGCTAGATAAAGTGCCCAGGCCATGTCGCGGTCGCGGTTCACCCCCTTTTCACGGATGATGGCAGCTTTTACACCTGACGGCTTTCTCCTGTTCGGATCAATCCCGTATTGCGCAGCTGCTCCCGTAAAGCATTCCGGGAAATTGAACCGTAGGGGTTGTACTTTGTAGTTTCTGAACCGCTGCAGGGCAAGCGTTTCGCCCGACTGCCGCCTGTCAAGCAGGTAAGAGGTCCTGAACCAGGTATCGCGGAGGGTGTCGATGTCAAACAGGCAGGGCTTATCCCGGAAGGTTATTCGCAGGGAGCGTTCGCGGGTTGGTGAACCGATGGGGATGGCGTTGATTTTTTTGAATATCGAATATTGAATATCGAATGCTGAATTTTGAACTTCAGGGCTGTTTCTGACCTGGATCACTATGCCAGGTTTTTCGCTGAACAGCACCTTTGTAAGGTCAGTTGCGCTGGATTGGGAACTATTTGCAGGCGTCAGCCCGCCGAGGTCAAGGTCAAGGCCGGTGTTTTCGACAGGGAAGGTCATTTCAAGCAGCGTGGTGATGAGTCCCCCGGCAGCAACATCATGCCCGGCAAGGATCAAGCCTTTAGCGATCAATTCCTGCATCGCTTCAAAAACAGCGGCAAAGCAGGCAGCATCGGTCACATCAGGAGTTTTATCTCCCAGCTGGCCCAGGGCCTGGGCAAAACTGCTTCCTCCCAGTTCAAAGTCACAGCCGGAAAAAGGAATATAATACAAGGTGGTATCAACATCGGGCACCAGGTCCGGGCTGACTGTTTTTTTCACATCCGAAACCTCTCCTACCGCCGAAATGATCACGGTTCCCGGTGCGTAAACCACCGTTCCGCCGGGATATTTCTGGGTCATTGAAAGTGAATCTTTGCCTGTGGGGATGTTGATGCCAAGGGCAATGGCAAAATCGCTCACGGCCTTCACCGCGCTGTAAAGGCGGGCATCCTCGCCCGGGTTCCGGCATGGCCACATCCAGTTGGCGCTGAGTGAAACACCTTTGAGGCCGTGTGTAAGCGGGGCCCACACCAGGTTGGCAAGGGCTTTGGAGATGGCAAGTCTTGATCCGGCCGCGGGATCGATCAACGCGGCAACGGGCGCATGACCGAGGGAGGTGGCGATGCCCCTGACTCCCTGGTAATCGAGCGCTGTAACACCCACATTGTTAAGCGGCAGTTGGATAGCGCCGCAGGTCTGCTGTTTGGCAATTTTCCCGCTGACGGCACGGTCAACCTTGTTGGTAAGCCAGTCTTTGCAGGCAACTGCCTCAAGTTGGAGCACCTCATCAAGGTAGGCATGGAGCATACCCGGGTCGAATGTTACTTCCGGATATTGAACAACAACCGATTTATCGCGAAGAACCGTCTTTGGCGGTTTTCCAAAGAAATCGGCGAGTTTCAGGTCGATGGGGCGGACGCCCCCGCGCTCCTCAAAAACGAGTTGATGGTCGCCGGTGGTCTTACCGACAAGATACACCGGTGCCCGTTCGCGTTCGGCAATCTCCCGGAGGAGGGTGACGTCTTTTTCGGCAAGGATGAGGCCCATCCTTTCCTGTGATTCGTTGCTGGCAATTTCTTTGGCCGAAAGGGTTGGATCCCCTACCGGCAGTTTATCCATGTGGATGATGCCGCCCGTGGTTTCCACAAGTTCCGACAATGCATTGAGGTGGCCGCCGGCGCCGTGGTCATGGATGGAGACGATGGGGTTTACATCCATCTCCGTCATGGCCCGGATGGCATTGAACACACGTTTCTGCATCTCGGGGTTTGACCGCTGAACGGCATTGAGCTCGATGGCGTTGCCATATTCGCCGGTGGCAACGGATGAAACTGCTCCTCCGCCCATGCCGATGCGGTAGTTGTCGCCACCCAGGACGACAATATGCTCACCGGCATCCGGATCATCTTTCAGGCTGTCGGCTTTTTTGGCAAAACCTATTCCGCCGGCCTGCATGATCACTTTATCATAACCAAACGTCCTGGCCGCATCAGCATGTTCAAATGTCAGCACCGAGCCGCAGATAAGGGCCTGGCCGAATTTATTGCCAAAGTCGCTGGCGCCGTTCGATGCCCTGATGAGGATCTCTTCAGGGGTTTTGTAAAGCCAGGCTCGTGGCCCGGTGTGTTTTTCCCACGACCGGCCGCCATCGAGCCTTGGATACGAGGTCATGTATACGGCTGTACCGGCCATCGGGATGCTTCCTTTCCCGCCGGCCATGCGGTCGCGGATCTCGCCTCCCGAACCGGTGGCTGCGCCGTTAAAGGGCTCCACGGTGGTAGGAAAGTTATGCGTCTCCGCCTTTAGGGAGATGACCGACTGGATATCTTTGATGGTGAAAAAATCTGCCACATGCTGCCGGCCCGGGGCAAACTGTTCGATGCCGGGTCCCATCACGAACGCAACATTGTCTTTGTAGGCTGAAACCAGGAAATTCGGATGTTCGGCTGCCGTTTTTTTGATCAGGTCAAAAAGTGAATCGTTCATCTCTTTGCCGTCGATGATAAACGTCCCGTTAAAAATCTTGTGACGACAGTGCTCGGAGTTTACCTGCGAAAAACCAAAAACCTCACTGTCAGTGAGTTTCCGACCAAGCTTGTGACTGAGCCCGATGAGGTAACCGATCTCGTCATCGCTCAGCGCCAGTCCGCCCTGCCTGTTGAAGGCGGCAATGTCGTCGATGAAAAGGATGGGATCCGGTTCATGGAGGATATGGAAGATCTCCTGGTTGAGGCCTTCGTAGAGGTGCTGGAGCATCGGATCGTAAGTATTTACGATTGATGATTTACGATTTACGATTGAAGATGGGGATACATCAGGTTGCTCATCATTCGTAAATCGTACATCGTAAATCGTAAATTCCTCAATGCGTATTATTCCATTGATTCCCATATTCTGCGTAATCTCCACCGCATTCGTACTCCACGGGGTGACCATTTCGCGTCGTGGGCCGACGAACTTTCCCTGTAAAACGGGTTCGGCGATGAGGAGTGCATCGCCGAACAGCCATTTAAGTTTTTCGAGGTCACTGCCGCCAAGTTTCTCACGGCTTTCAACGGCATAGTACCGGTCGGAATTCCTGAAAAATGTAATCATGTGGGGAGATTTCAAAATTCGTTGTTCAATATGCGAGACTCCGTCTAATTTGACAGGAACCGCTCCGCCTCGATGGCAGCCATGCACCCGGTACCGGCTGCGGTAACAGCCTGGCGGTAGTGATGATCCTGCACATCGCCGCAGGCAAAAACGCCGTCAAGACTTGTCTGGGTCGTTCCGGGCTTTGTTTTGATATAGTCCAGCTCATCCAGTTCAAGCTTACCCGCGAACAATTCGGTATTCGGTTTATGTCCTATGGCTACAAAAAAGCCCATCACGGGGATATCTCTTGACTCGCCTGTGTTCACATTGCGCACGCGCACGCCAGTCACCCCGCTCTGATCGCCCAATACTTCCTCAGGGGCGCTGTCCCACACCATTTCAATGTTTGGTGTGCTGAGTACCTTGTGCTGCATGGCTTTTGACGCGCGCAATTCGCTGCGACGATGGATCATGTAAACTTTCTTGCAGAGTTTCGCAAGATAGGTCGCCTCTTCGGCAGCAGTATCCCCGCCGCCAACGATGGCCACTTCCTGGCCGCGGTAGAAAAACCCGTCGCAGGTGGCACAACCCGAAACGCCCATTCCCATGAATTTTTTCTCCGATTCCATGCCCAGCCATTTTGCGGAGGCCCCGGTGGCAATGATGACCGTTTCGGCCGAAATGGTCTTGCCATCGTCGGCCTTCACGATAAATGGCCGGTTCGAGAAATCAACTTCGGTCACAACGCCGAACCGGATCTCGGTGCCGAAACGTTCGGCCTGTTCTTTGAATTCCTCCATCATCTCCGGCCCGGTGATCCCTTTCGGATAGCCCGGGAAGTTATCTACTTCGGTGGTGATGGTAAGCTGCCCGCCGGGCTGCATGCCCTGGTATATTAAGGGTTTAAGATCTGCCCTGGCGGCATAAATTGCAGCGGTGTAGCCTGCAGGGCCCGACCCAATAATAAGGCAGCGGACGGATTCCATGTTTTCGCTCATAAATAAGGTTTTGAACTGCAAAAATAGGAAAAAACCGCGAATCCGGCAGCATCATTCAGAAAGGACGAAGTGAAATATCACAATGTCAACGGGGCGAATCAATTTTAATGAATTTCACTGACAAGCCTGACAATGTGACTCTTAAAAAATAGATGCCCGCAGGCAATGCGTGGATATCGATCATGGCCGGTGCCCCTTCGAGCCGGCCTGTTTTAATCATCATCCCTGAATAATCCATGATTTGATACGCACCATTATCCGCGGATTGGACCATTAACAGGTCCGACGCAGGATTTGGATATACCGTGAATGCTTTTAGCCCGTGTTCGCCAACGGCCACGGCCACATCCACCTCAGCACAATCGCCGTCTGATTCGCCATCCAGGTAGAGCGCCTTTACGCAATAGGTATAGTGGCCGCTCACCACATTCATATCGGTGTAAGCAAGGCCTGCAACAGGCGAGGCATTCAGCTTGAGCCCGTTCCGGTAGATGTTGTAGCCGGCGGGGTTTGCTGCCGGGGCGTTCCAGGTGAGATCGACATTGTGGCTGTTTACAATAGCCTGGAGGTTGGTTGGTGCTGGCAGGGGAGGCCTGAGCCTGCCGATAAATTTATACGCCCCGTTCTCGGTGGCGCTTGCATTCACGCCCCCGGCCCAGCCGCAGTGGTTGTTCACCCATGCCATTTGCATGTACATGGCGCCCTGTGTCCCCATGAAGTCGGTCCAGGTGTGCCCGCCGTCAAAACTGTAGGAGGATCCGATGTTTATCGAAGACCCTGAACTTACCCATGTATTCTCGGTGCCGGGAATGTAGACCAGGTCGGTGGCATACACCGGACCGGTGGTGGTCACGGCGGTCCAGGTGAGCCCGCCGTCAATTGTTTCGCACATCTCGCCGATACTGCCTGCCCCTTTGTCCTGGACCAATCCATGCAACCCGCTCCTGAAGCTTGGTTCGACATATTTCCCGTTGAATGGCGTAACGGTCGACACATTGTAGGTAAGCCCCTTGTCGGTTGAACGGTAAACCCTTCCCAGGTTGGTGCCAAACCAGATGGTGTCGTGCACCGCCGAATAGTAGCCTACAACACCAAATTCACCTGAAACAGGATTGGGGATGTTCGCCCCGGGCACCTGTGTCCAGGTAGTTCCGCCATTGGTGGTTGTGTACATCTCAAAATCGTTGTTGATCGGATCGCCCATGCACCACCCGTCGTTTGCATTGAAAAAGTGGATACAGTTGGGAAATGAGTTTGCATTGCTGAAAGCAGCCGTTGCCTGGCGTGTCCAGGTCGTACCGCCATCCGTGGTCGCATAGATCCCCATCGGCTTGCTTCCCGAAACCTTGTACATCGCGACATAGGCCGTATTGCCGTCCATGGCGAAGATCATGGCCTGTGCAAGTCCCGTGGTGTTGGTGATCACGCCCGGCGTCCAGGTTGTTCCGCCGTTTATAGTCCTGGTAAAATCTGAACAGGCTGCGGTCGGGTTTCCCTCATCAAAAGCCGTAGCCCACACCACATTGCTGTCGGCGGCCGACATGTAATTGATTCCCCTCGAAGGGGTTGCAAAACCGGATGCCTGCGAAATCCATTCGGCTACATTCAGGTTGGTTTCATAATAAACCGTATCGGTGGCATTGCAGGAATATACCCTCACCTTATGGCTTCCAAGGTCGGACGCCGTGGTATTCCAGGTAAACGCAAGCGTATCGTTTGTGACGGAAAATTTTTCAACATCATCGATAAAAAGTTTCATCACCAGTGGAATGCCACGCAGGGTGACCGCTTCGATTTCGGCAGGATACCCCACGCCAATAACGGCATTGTTCACCGGGTGTGCGATCCTGACGATCAGGTTCGGATTGCCCGGCCTGATATTCAACACCACCGAGTTGTTGTCATTGAAACTGCTGCCACCCGGGTTCAATGCACCAATGGCATACCAGCCATTGCTTGACCCCGACCATCCCCAGTTGAAATGAAATTTCCCGTCGGCCAGGTGGTACCCGTCGCACACCCAGGCGTGGCCGCCTGAGCCGGAACCACTGTAATAGATCGGCAGGCTCTGGTCAAGGTTCGACCTGAGCAGTGTCTTAAAATCCTCCACATTGGGATAGTAGCTTTTATACCGGATCTCCACGCCCGGGAGATAGTTGAAATAATCCATCAGGGCATCGGGAACATCCTCGCTGTAGGCGCCTGAACCGCTCGGGTCATATTGCATGTTCACCGAAACGCCGGCATGGTACATGATGGAAGCCACTGCCGGGTTGGAACTGGTCACATTGTTGGGCATCGAAGCCCAGTTGTAGGTGGTTGCGCCGAAATTGGCAGTCTGGACCCCGTAAACCGGGTGTGTATAGGAATGGGAACCAACACCCTGCGCAGGGGAGTTGTGGTACTTCATGATCTGGGTCATTGCCGTGGCAACGCAACCGGTATACACATGGCCGCAGGAGAACATGGCACTGGCATCGGCCGGGCACTGCGCGTTGTAGTTGCATCCCTGGTCCCATGTGGTCGTAAGCAGGGGATTCACATCGGTTACCGACCTCTCCTCTTTTCCCTCACCTGCAAGATCCCACGCCTTCCTGGTCTCACTGTTGCTGAGCCGGTGACTGATGATCTGGTAGATCTCCCTGGAATAACCCTCCAGCCAGGCTTTTACGCTTGGGGTGGAAATATCTCCGGGCATCTCATTTTCAAATGAATAACCCAGGATGGGGATGGAGGCGTCGTCGGCAGCCACCAGGATAAATCCGCCGGTTGAATAGTTGAAGGTGTAGATGGTGGGGGTTCCCTGGTATACATAGTTATACCCGTCCCCGACATTCAACGTCCCGGTGAAACCGGGATGATGCTGCGTATAAAACGTGATGGCGAGCTGCCGTGCATCCTGCCGTGGAACAAAGGAAGCCATGACCATGCAGCCAAAGGCCATCATGGCAACAAGGAGGAATAGTTTTTTCATAAGGGAAGGGTGGGTTAACTTTATTGGCGTAAAATTAGCAAATATTATGCTCCAACAAAGAAAATCAGGATTTCCCCGGGCGGAATATGACTTTTACAGGTGCACCCTAGTCCTTCACGCACCTTTGTGAAAATGCATTGGCCCTGCTGTTGCAATACCACGAAATGCTGGGATTCATAGTATTCGTTCCCCTGGCAACGGCCTGGGCGGCACCGCACGCTGTGGAGGTCCAGAACATCGTACCGGCAAATGATTCGGAGAAAAACGCCCAGTAGCTGTTGTTGTATTCCAGCCCTCCCAGCATTGCCAGGAACCCGTCGGTGAGCTGGGCATCCTTCAAGACAGCTCCAAGTGTCGAATTTGTCCTGGAGAGGGGAATCCCGGCAACCAGGTTGTCGATGAGCGATTGCCACTCCGCTTCGGACGGCACATGCCATTCGGGCGGGCAAATGCCTTTGTCGGAGGGCGTTACCGAATAATCCATCAACTCATCCCACTGGTACAATCCGCCATAAGCGGTACACCCGGCATCGGCCGGCGAGCAGTACTTTTCGGGGCGGCAGTTGTCGGTCTGCGCCACACCGGGTGAATTGAGGTACATGCCATAGGCCAGGTTCTCTTTCAGCCAGCAGTGACCCGAAAGAAAAACGGTCTTGTACTTTTTCCCGTCGCGGATATCCGTGAGTCCCCCCCCGCAAACGAAAGGATTGTTCAGGACAGTGATCGATATTGGCGCGGCCGCCGCCGAGCATCCGCCTGCATTGGTATAGGTATAGGCGATCGGGTAAATGCCAGGAGTTGCCCCCAGCGGGTTGAATTCATACAACCCGGTGGCGGCATTCAGCCTTACCCTGTTGCCCGAAAAAACACCCTGGCCCGGGTAATACGGTGATCCCCCCCTGAGGGTGAACTTCCGCGCATTCGGGGTGGTGAACAGATCAAAGCAGGGAATAAATGACACCACGGGAAGATCGTGAACCACGATCGGAAGCGGCGGTGACGCCACGCCGTCGCCGCAACTGTTGATCCCTTTCACGGTAAGTGCCCCATCAGTGGCCGATGCGGTAAAGGTGATGCTGATAGCGGAACTGCCGTTGTTGGCAATAACGATGCCTGTTCCGCTATACGCCCATTGACAGGAGGCTGCGAACTGAATGGCAGGGACCGAATAATCGACCGTTGACATCCTGCAAACAGAATTCGGCCCGGTGATATCTCCCGCAGCTGCAGGCCATGCATTGACAGTGATGGTTTTGGTTGCCGGAGAAACGGCAGTACATTGCGACCCGGGTATGGTGTAGCTCACCTCCAGGGTGTAACTCCCCTCTGTAAGCCAGGTAACGGAGGCAAAATTTTCGTTACCGGCTCCTCCCCCATCCAGGTGAGCTTCCGGCGGAATGGTCCAGGCATAGTTTGTCATTCCCGGCTGGGTGGTATACATCGTTCCGGTATTTCCCAGGCAAACCGGGCTGTCGCCCGTGAGGGACGGCACCGGCACCGGGTTTACAACAACCGGGTAGATCGCCGGCAAGGCCGAACTGCACAGTGTGACCGGTTCGGAATAATTCACACTGAGGCTGAAGCTGCCGGCCGTATTCCATGTAACCTTTACGAAATTATCCATTGCGGTCCCCCCGTCGCTGATGTCGGCTTCAGGGGGAATCGTCCAGGTGTAATTTACCTTTCCAGGTTCCGTGATATAGGTTTTCACGCCAACGCCAACGCATGCCGTGGGTTCCCCGCTGATGAAGGATGGTTGCTGCATCACCGTGACCGTTACCGGATAAACTGCCGGCGCCACCGGGACGCACAACGAAACCGGTTCGATGTAATTTACACTGATGTTGTATGTGCCAACGGTATTCCAGGTCACGGTTACAAAGTTGTCGGTAAGGTTTCCGCCATCGGTTTTGGTTGCCTGGGGAGGGATGATCCAGGTATAATTTATCTTCCCGGGCTGGGTTGTATAGGTTTTTTCGGCCACACCCATGCAAACGGGGTTTTCGCCTGTGATCACCGGGGGTGACAGCGCCCCTACTGCGACGGTTACCGTGGCGGGATTGATGGCGTTGCAGGCGGCCAGGGGATTGGTATAATTCACGCCAACGGTATAGTTGTCGGCACTGCTCCACGATAATGTCGCCGTATTGCTCGTGGATGTTCCCCCCGCCACAGGGATGGTACCTGCAGGAAAGGTCCACACATAATTGGTCATTCCCGGTTCTGTCGTGTACAACAGGCCCGGCCCGTTTGCGCAGGTGGTGAGAGGCCCTGTTAAGGTGGGCAGGGAAGGAACCCCGATCGTAATGGGATGCGAAATTGTGCCAAGGCAGCCCTCCGTTGAATAGGC
This sequence comes from Bacteroidota bacterium, assembly GCA_026391835.1. Taxonomy (GTDB): domain Bacteria; phylum Bacteroidota; class Bacteroidia; order Bacteroidales; family FEN-979; genus CAIVAT01. Next base: position 12,488 of record JAPLDF010000050.1, on the reverse strand, counting down.
ATTCAGGGTAACGGTGTAAGTTCCCGGCAGGTCATATACGTGCGTGGGGTTCGGAATGCCGCCAAGGTCGGGTTTGCCATCCCCGAAAATCCAGTGCCAGTATACAACATCGTTCTGGTTGATGGTTGAGATATCCTGGAACGAGGTCGCCTCACCGGCACAATGCGGTACCGCTGTAAAATTGGTGTTAATCACCGTGGCCAGAATTTCCTGGCTGAGATCCTTGACTTCGCAGCCATTTGCCGCCGTGAGGTCGACATAGTACATGTCGTTGGGCTGCGGGTTGCTGATGATGACCGACTGGGCACTCCCGACCGGGGGCCCTGCGAGCCCCGGGCCCCGCCATGCATACGTGGTAAACCCGGGGGGAGCTGTCAAGGTGGCCTCGGGCGAGCCGGCACACATGCCGATCTGGATCGCCAGCGGGCTGCAGTAGGTTGAAAGGTAGGCATAGCCCCGGTGGATTTGCATGGCGCATCCGCGGGTTGTAAACACGATCTGAACCGAGCCGAGCGCTTCAAAGGATGAAAGGTCCAGTGCAATGGTTGTCCAGTCGTGCCAGTACAGGATGATCGCCGGATTGACCACCGGGAAATAATGCCATTCGGGAGGGACCACACACGACGGGCCCGGGGGGCTGCAGTTTGGCGCCACAAACTCATAAAAACCGCAATCGCCGCCTATCGGGTTGCCTGCCATATCTTCTACCTGGAGCGAAAACTTCGGCATCTGCCAGGGTTCATGGCCCACGGATTCAAGCACGGAAGCCCACCGGTAAATGAAAAGAAAGTGCTCGGGGCTTACGCTTACAGTATAGCGCAGTTGTTCCGAATGTCCACCTTCGAGGGTGTCACCAAGCCGGGCCCCGAAAACCTCTCCCGGGTAAAGGGTTGTCAGCGGCGCGCCGATAAAGGGGTCGTACTCCTGGTTTGCACGCGGCATGATCACATGACGGGTCTCGCTCAGACCGACATTTTCGCAGGGAGTTGAAAAACCGCCATAACAACCCGACCAGTTGGAAAAATTTTCTTCCGAAAAATCGCTGTTGCTGCAGGTTGTGACCAGGGTATTCGGCGCGTGGTCAAAAATGGCGGAAGTGGTATCGCCGTCAGGCACAAGCTGGGTTCCAAGGAAATAGCGGGGCAACGGGTTCGGTTTAGCCAAACCTTCCTGCTGGGCATTGACATGCAGAAGTGGCCGGAAAACCATGAGAAAGGCCACGATGGTGATGTATCGAATCGAAAGTGGTTTTACAGCAAAGAACCTGCTTTTCATCCAGGAACAGATTTTGGCCACCAGGCAGATGACCAGTTGTTGAAACTATATTCAAGGAGATAAAAGTACAAAATTTCATTAGAAACAAGAGAATTCATTGTTTATTAAAAAAAAATCTGACTATTTTTACGCCTCAATCCACCCTTTGGGCCGTTATGAGCAGTATTCAGCGTTATACCCGTGTTCCTCACAATGGTAGCATTTCCCGTTATGCACACATACCGGGTTTCCGCACCGGGGGCACACCCAGCGCGTATTTTCGGTTTCCATAAAGCGGTTTAACCCGATATCCCTGTTCCTGCCAAGATTTTCGATCATGCTCATGGCATATTTTGTCCGGTACCTTTTATCAAGGTCCTTCAGCCTCCTGCAGGGATATTTCAGGCAGTCAGACTCAATTTTTATCATGCATGAATACAGTTTATTAAGAACCTGACAATCAATCCTTGTTTATTTGTTTCTTTCCTTAGAATGATCAGTTTTTTATAGTACTTTTATTTTTTGAATTTTGAAAAATTATGACCGATCAGCCTCAGTTCAACGGTGACCTGCAAAAAGAATTAACAGCGTTATGGAAGGAGTATGATGCTTTAAAAGCATCCTGCGAAAATGAACTTGCGATTCGCAGGGAAGTCGAAGAAAAATTGCTTTTTATCAACACAGCAATTGAATCCTCAAGTGAAGCAATTGGGATTTCAGATGCACTGGGCCGTCACTTTTATCAGAACAAGGCTTTTTCTGACCTGTTCGGGTATGCGAGTGCCGAAGAATTGCAGGCGGCAGGCGGGGGTCCGGGAGGGATTTACGATCCCGGGGTAGCCAAAGAAATGTTCAGCAATATCATGAATGGAAAACCATGGTCGGGTGAACTGGAAATGGTAACAAAAAGCGGGCGTGTATTTAAGGCCTATGAACGTGCAGATGCGATAAAAGACGGTAAAGGAAAAATAGTCGGACTAATCGGAATTATAAAGGACATTACGGAACGAAAAAAAATTGAAGAGACGTTGACCATTTCCGAAACCCGCTATCGCAGGCTGTTTGAGACTGCAAAAGACGGTATTGTCATCCTTGATGCGGCAACAGGAATGATCATGGATGTGAATCCGTTCTTAACGGATATACTGGGCTATTCCAAAGACCAGTTTATCGAAAAAGCCATCTGGGAACTTGGATTCTTTAAAGATATCGTCGCCAACCGGGATAATTTCCTGGAATTGCAGCAGAACGAATACATCCGATACGATAATTTGCCACTCGAAACATTTGACGGACGAAAAATCAATGTTGAATTCATCAGCAATGTGTACCAGGTTAATTCGCATAAAGTAATTCAATGCAATATAAGGGTCATCACAGAACGTATCGAAGCGGAAACACGTATCAATCTTTCGGGAAAAATCCTGGGTCTTCTTAATTCGGACAAGTCTTTCAGTGAAATCTTACATGAAGTTATAAACCAGGTACGGAATGATTACAGGTTTGATGCTGTCGGAATCCGGATCCAATCAGGTGATGACTATCCCTATTATTGTCAAACTGGTTTTGATGAAGATTTTCTTAAAACAGAAAATACGCTGATCGAACGTACTTTATTGGGTGGGGTTTGCAAGGATAAAAACGGCAAACCATGCCTTGAATGTACCTGTGGTTTGGTAATCAGGGGTAAAACGGATTCAGCCAACCCGTTGTTTACCGAGCACGGGAGCTTCTGGACCAATGACTCTCCCGCATTGCTGGGATTGGCAGCAGACCAGGAGCCAAGGCATAATCCCCGAAACCGTTGCATCCATGAAGGTTACAAATCTTTTGCGCTTATACCCATCCGGCACAACCAGGAAATAATAGGTTTGTTGCAGATAAATGACAGGGAGAAAGATTGCTTTACGCCGATTTTGGTAAAATATTTTGAAACCATAGGGGAAACGATCGGTGTTGCCCTGATGCGTAAACAGGCGGAAGATGCATTGAAACTAAATCATCAGTTGCTTTTCAATCTTACAGAGCAGGTACCAGGTGTCGTTTATCAATACCGGTTATTTCCTGACGGACGGTCCTGCTTTCCTTATTCAAGTTCGGGCATGTACGAAATTTTCGAGGTTACATCTGATGAAGTACGCGAAGATGCCTCCCTGGTATTTGCCAGGATCCATCCTGACGATTTGCAAAGGTTTCAGGAATTAATCACTGAATCGGCGCGGACACTGCAACATTTTCTTTGTGAATTCCGGGTTGTTCTTCCTGGCAAGGGATTACGCTGGCAATACAGTGATGCTGTGCCTCATAGAATGGACGACGGCAGCACCCTCTGGCATGGTATAATATACGACAACACAGATCGTAAACACAGTGAAAAAGCGCTGACCGAAAGTGAGAACCTTTATCGCAACCTGGTGGAAACATCGCTCGACGGGGTGTATAAAAGCACCCACACGGGCAGGTTTGTCGAGGTCAACCCGGCATTGGTCAAGATGTTGGGTTACGAAAGTAAAGAAGCGCTGATGGCCATTGATATCAAAACGCAACTGTACTTTGAGCCTGCCGATCGGGAAAGTTTGATTGAGCAGGAACTGCTGGAAGAAACAGGCGTTTACCGCCTGAGAAAAAAGGATGGTTCCGAACTTTGGGTTGAAGACCATGCATGGTACGATTTCGATGAAAACGGTGAGATCCTTTATCATGAGGGGATCATCCGGGATATAACTGACCGGAAACTCGCTGAAGATAAAATCCATTTACTGAATGAGACCCTTGAGGTGCGCATTGCCGAACGGACCAAACAACTCGAAACCATAAACAAACAACTTGAATTCCAGATGAGTGAATTGGAACAGTTCGCCTATGTTTCAAATCATGACCTCCAGGAACCGCTGAGAACACTTGTGCAGTTTACAGAACTTATCAGGGAAAATTATTCGGGCAAACTGGACGAAGATGGCAATAAATACATCGACTTCATTTCCAGGTCGGCAGCCAGGATGAATTTACTGGTAAAGGATTTATTTGACTATTCTTTATTGGGCAAAGAGAGTATATACACCCTGGTTGACTGCAATAAAATTGTGAATGAAGTGCTGATTGACCTGGATGATGCCATTAAAGGAAGCAATTCAAAAGTAGTTGTTCAGGAATTGCCGTCCATTCACAGCTATGAAACAGAGCTGAGACTGCTGTTCCAGAACCTGATTTCGAATGCCATTAAATACCAGAAGCCGGGCAATGTACCTGAAATAACCATTGCAGCCGAGAGCCGCGACAAGGAATGGCTGTTTAAAATTTCCGACAATGGCATTGGCATCGATGAAAAACACAAAGACAAAATTTTCATTATTTTCCAGCGATTGCACAATCGTGACGAATATCAAGGTACAGGCATTGGCCTGGCGCACTGCAAAAAGGTAGTTGAACTACATGGCGGTAAGATCTGGGTGGAATCCACCCCCGGCATCGGGAGTGTTTTTATGTTTACAATCCCCAAAAACTGACCGCCAATGAACAACAAACTTAACTGTGTGCTGTTTTTTACCGCGAAGATGCAAAGACGCGAAAAATAACAATACGGATTTCAATGGTTTGCCTTGGGGTGGAGACGTTACCGTCCCCTCCTTTCCTTTCCTGTCCCGGGAAAAATTCCTGGCTGGAGGGTAAAGGATTGCCGGGTCACATTTCCCGGGATATCCCTGAGGGTAATTTCCAGGTTTACACCGGAGGTTACAGGTACCGGGCGGATTGTGGCATAGCCATATTTGCCTGACGGCAATTCAACCACACACGGACCTTCTTCGAAGAACGTATCATCGGGTGCGGATAACCTTGCATGGACCGACGTCAATGAAACTTTTTCGACGGCGGTGACAATTTGTTGCCATAATCTTAATTTTATTCTCTGAACTGAACCATTTTCCGGGTTCTTTCATATCTTTGAATCAGCAATTCCGATTACTCGTGATCATGACTTGGTACGATAAAAACATATCACGAAGATCAGCGAAGGAATTACGAAGGTCGACAAAGAACAGGAACAATATCCTTCGTGCTTCTTCGTGTCCGCTTCGTGTCACTTCGTGAAACAATCTAACATGATATCCGGAAAAAACAACATTCTCGCAGGGTACACAGGGAAACTGGGCGACACCGGCCTTTACAAGCGTACAGTTAACGGGAAGGAGATCATCCAGCGCTGCCCGGTCAGAAAAAAAAAGAATAGCAGGCTGAGATGGCCGGCACAGGTTGACAGGTTCTTCCTTGCAACGAAATATGCAAAAAGAGTGCTTGTAAACCCGGAGATCAAAGCCCTGTATGCACAGGTGGCCACCGGGTTCAACAGCGCGAATTCCATGGCAGTTAAGGATTTCCTGACATCAGCAGTGATCAGCAGGGTGGTCACGACAGGATACCATGGAAGAGCAGGTTACAGGATGGTGATCAGGGTAGACAATGTTGTCCCGGTGAAATCGGTGACGGTCACCATTGAAAATCCGGACGGGGACATCATCGAATCGGGCCCGGCAGCAATGCACTCCTCCGGAACCGACTGGCATTATATCACCACCCGACCCAACCTGCAGTACGCGGGATCGCTCGTGCGGGTTGTTTCCTGCGATCTGCCCGGTAACACGGCCGAGTGGACACGTGTTCTGTAAATTGCCGAAAAAGACTCACAGGAAACATGTTGGCACGGATTGATCCCGGGTGCATCTCCCGGGCATGTCGGGAGCACCTTTATGGTTGGATGGACGATGAATATACGGTGCATTTACCTTTGATTTACTCTGCATATACTCTTCATTTACTCTGCATATACTCTTCATTTACTCTTCATTTACTCTGCATATACTCATCATATATGTCCCATACTGAAAAAACCTCCTCTCCTTTCCAATAGGCTCTGGTCCGCTCATTTTGACCACTATTTTTTAATAATTTTGTCAGGCATTTACCTATAGCCAAAATCACCATGAAAATATTCTGGCTCGACGATGATCCGGGTGATATCGCCCCATATGTAGACTTTCTTAAAAAAAACGGCCATGATGTCAGGGTTCTGACCATGGAAAGGCAGATGAAGGAGCTTTTGGATTCTGGGAATATACCTGAGATCATTATCCAGAATTTATACAGATTTAATTCCTATTCTGTTCCTGCTGAATCAATGAATTATATAACAGATGAACTCCTGGATTTAAAAGGATGGGTTTTCTATGAAGAGTATTTAAAAAGATATTATCCTCAGATCAAAATAATAATTTGTTCCCAGGCGGCCAATGAAATATTTCATAAACAAAAGGCCACCGACTTTAATCTGAAAATTCTTGACAAAAACAGTGATATCCGGGAAGAACTGTTAAATACCGTATCAACACACCGTTTGTCACAGGAAATCTTACTGGATCCGGCAGGATCAAATCTTTCATTGATAAAAGCCGATTTTGACAGGGTAAACACTGAGCTAATTGCCTATTTATCAAAGAAACCCAAAGCATTGTACGACATCAACTGGGCGACCTTTGAAAAGCTGGTGACGGAGTTGCTCAGGCAGCTGGGATACGATGTCATACACACTCCGTTAACCAGGGATGGCGGCGTGGATATATGGGCCATTTACAAGAATGAACTTGGAGAAACAAAATATGCAATTGACGCAAAACATTACAAACCTGATAACCTTGTTGGCCTGGAACCAATAAGAGCAATTTATGGCGTGGCAGAAATGAACAAGGCCAGTATCGGCATGATTGTAACATCAAGTTCTTTTACACATGAAGCCAGGAGGATTGCAGATCAGTTTCGATACAGGATTTCACTAAAGGATTTTAACGATATAAAAAGTTGGATAATCTGCGTCAACAATAAGATGACAAGTCTGGCTCCATAGGAGTTGAAAATTGGTAGTTTGTCGGGGGCAGGGGCCTGAAGGTGCCTATTTGGCGTCACATAACGAATATATTTCATCAACATAATCTGCAATGCCCATCCCGCCCTTGTTTTCAAGCCGCATCATGTAGGAAGGGTGGTAGGTTACAAACACCTGCGTAATTATGTTGTTGTGTACCAGGTGGTATTTTTTTATATAATTCTCATCGTCAAAGTACACCAGTTCAAATGACTGGCCATTGAAAAAGACAGATTCATTGAAGCATTTTGACAGAACAACGATTATTTCCGGCTGAAAATATTTTACATACAAACCAGCATTTCCCAACTGCTGCTCGGCAATGGCGAATGCTTTCCAATACATCTGATCTGTTGCATATTCCCTGGTGTTGAAGGCTTTTTTTATCTTTTCATATATGTGCGGAAACACAACCGGTCCTAAATTGCTCCATGCGAATGACTGATAAATATTATTCATATAGGGATGGTCACCAATATTTTCCGGGTGTATTCCGGGAACAGAATTTCCATTGCCATTGATTAAATTGACAAACCGTATCGGGAACTCCCAAAAGTAGTAGTTGTAGTCAAAATACCAGTTCAGGAAATTCTCGTCTGAGAAATCAAAGGCACAGCGTTCATCATGGTCGGTGAATATTTTTTCTTCTCGTTCCTGCGGCAGGACCAGTGAATCATGGGTTGCTTTAATATGATTTGCATCCTGCCCGATAAAAAATATTTTCTTATACTGCCCATAAGTCTTTCCCGCGACAGGCATGTAAGGGATCATGGTATGCAAGGGGAGCGTTTCAAATAAATTCTCCTCCTTAAGCCGGCTGATGAATGCTGAAAGTTCTGCTGTGTATTCCATAGATGTTATTTTTTTCCAGGTTTCAATACATAGGTCAGGTCATTAACATTCCAGCCCGCAGGTTTCAGGCGGTGGCTGATGATTTCTTTCCGGGTAAGTTTTTGGTTTTTCAATGAGAAGGCGCTCTGATCCGGTGAAAGGGTAAAGTTACAATATTAATGATATTTGCACTAAAAAATAAAACAATAACCAATGTTTTGGCAGTTTATACTAAAAAACCGTTCCTTTGATATGTCATCGCCGGGGCAATAAGGTCAGATGCACAAATTTATTGTCAAAGGCAGGGAAGCCAGGGGAAATTGAGGTGAGATGGGCGGAAACTTTAGTTTTCCTGCAAGATAAGGATAGTGGCTGAATAGGTCATAAAGGACAAGTAAGGTAATAAATTTATTTTTTCAATTTTCATATTGTTTTATAATTTTGAATCAGGTTTAGCTCGTCAAGTGTTCTTAAATATTCTCACCCATGGACGAAAAATTCAAGTTTGATGTTTTTATCAGTCATAGTTCGAAGGACATGGCGACAATCCTTCCGCTGGCGATAAAGTTAAAAGGAGATGGTATTCGAGTATGGTTGGACGAATGGGAAATAAAACCTGGTGATAGTATTCCTGTCAAGATTGAAGAGGGTTTGGAAAATTCGCGCGTCCTGGTGCTTTGTATGTCAACAAATGTATTCGGCTCTGACTGGGCTCAATTAGAGTCTTGGTCTTTCCGTTTTCGTGATCCATTGAACAAGGAACGACGGTTCATTCCCTTACGGATTGACAATGCTCCTCTTATGGGTTCGCTCGGGCATTTACTTTACATAAACTGGCTTCCGGATCATTATGAGGAGGAATACCCGAAACTCTTTGAAGCTTGCCATAAACCAGCGCAGCCATTTATGGAATCACAGAAAAAAGGCAAGAATAATATAGAAAATGCCGTCCAACTTGACTATAAACTATTTGAGGGTGATCGTGTTACTCAATATGCCTTTAATTCGGAAGGAACGAGAACTCTGACATGCTCCAATGATGAAACAGTAAGACTATGGGATTTGAAAAATGGCAAGTGCCTTGGTGTATTTAAAGGTCACAAGGATATTGTCACAGACGTTTCATGGGGCGTCGATCCACGGCACGCCCTTTCCTGCTCAAAAGACCACACAGTGCGATTGTGGGATGTTGAAACTAGACGTTGCCTGAGTGTCCTTGAGGGCCATACTGATAGTGTCGACAATTTATCATGGTCTTCCAACCAACTTTATGCGATCTCTGGTGCTCAGGACAAGACTGTGCGGCTTTGGAACCTGCAAACGAAACGTTGCATGCATGTTTTTATTGGTCATGCAGGTAATATCTGCAGTGTTTCAATAAGTGTAAATGGACGATTTGTTGTTTCCGGCGGGGGGGGCACTGATAAATCAGTACGCTTCTGGGAGATTGACCCCGGGCTTTGCCTTAGAGTCTTTGAAGGTCACAAGTCGGCTGTGAGAGGCGTAGCAATGAGCAGTGATAATCATCAGATTCTTTCATGTTCAAACGACAGTACCTTACGGTTGTGGGATATTGAAACAGGGCGTTGTCTGCGTGTTCTTGAAGGTCACACGGGCCAGGTCACATGCATGAAATGGAACCCTGATCATCATCTTCTCATATCAGGGTCAGATGACAAAACTGTACGTCTATGGGACGTAAAAACGGGACGTTGTTTACGAATATTTAAGGGACACAAGAACTCAATTTGTACAGTAGCCTGGAGTGCAGATGGACGAAGTGTTTTCTCTGGAGACGACGTTGGATTAATAAAGAAGTGGAATTTAGATGATTTCTTTCTCAACGAAAAAACATTAAAAATCAACCCGCTAGCCCTGGAAATATTGCCAGAGCAGGTTCAATATACGAATGCAAAAGTTCTCCTTGTGGGCGAGAGTGGTACAGGCAAGACGGGGCTTTCCATGCGACTAGCTTCGGATTTCTGGGAGCCAAGCGACTCGACTGTTGGGGCATGGGCTACGCAATGGAATTTGAAAGTTAACTCCGGCGATGGCGTTGAGCAGGAAATATGGCTTTGGGATTTCGGTGGCCAGGCTGATCAGCGTTTGATCCATCAACTATATATGGACGAAACTGCGCTGGCGGTGCTCGTATTCGACGGGCAGAAGGAAGATCTCTTTGAAACCCTTGGTCAGTGGGACCGTGATCTCACACGTGCCTCACGTGAGGAATTTACAAAACTGCTTGTTGCCGGGCGGGTGGATGCTGGCGGCCTTCGGGTCAGCCGCAGTGAGGTTGAAAAGTTCGCGGAGGAACACAAGTTCCTGGACTTCATGGAAACAAGCGCGAAGCAGGGTTTTGGCTGCCAGGAACTCAAGCAAGCCATTCTCCACGCCATTAAGTGGGATGAAATACCCTGCCGCACAACAGAGGTTCTTTTCAAGCGATTAAAGGAGGAGATCATCCGCCTAAAAGACGATGGCAGGGTGCTGATGCGTTTCAACGAACTACGCGAAACACTGCAATTACGATTATCAGGCAAATTAGAGTGTTTCTCCGATGAGGACTTGCATGCGGTCCTTACATTGCTGGCAGGGCCATGTGTAGTGTGGGAACTGACTTTTGGCAGCTGGGTGTTGCTTCAGCCGGAGCGCATCAATGCATATGCTCAGGCTGTAATCCGAACTTTGCAGGCCGACGAACTGCAACGAGGCTGCCTTATGGAGGAACGAGTTTTGAAGGGAGAGCTTCTGTATGAATCTTCAATGCCAAGACTTGGAAAGGACGAAGAACGGTTTGTCCTGCTGGCCATGCATCAAACCCTTGTAGAGCGCGGCCTCTGCATGCGACAGTCAACCTTTAAAGGAAACCTCCTTATATTTCCAAGTTATTTTCACCGTGAAAGACCTGAACCAGTGAAATTCCCTTCTGTGCTGGTAAGTTTTAGTTTCACAGGATTCCTTGATGAAATTTATGCTACACTTGTTGTTCGGATGCATCATACCGAGCATTTTAAACAGGACTGCCTTTGGCATAATGCCGCCGATTTCAAGACAAATTCCGGAAAGGAACTCGGCGGTGTGAAGTTGACACGGCACGCACAGGGACTGGGAGAACTGGAGGTGTATTTTGATTCAGCAGTCACAATGGAAGAAAAGATTGTATTCAGCAAATACGTACATGAGCATTTATTGCAGTATGCCCAGGATGTCGAGCGTTTACGGTATTATATCTGCCCACATTGCGGAATACCGGTTGGCAATCGTGAGGTGGCCATGGACCGGCTTAATGAATGGCTCATAGACCAGCCACTGCAACCAAATATGATGTCCAGATTAAAGGTATTCAAGCTTAAAGGTAAGATGCCTAACATCATATGTGTGGGTTGCGAAAAAAGAGTGCCCCTATGGGATGAAATGGAGCAGAGTTTTGCAAGCCCGGAAATTCAACAACGGGTACTCAACATGCAGGAGGAGTCAGCCATCGAATTGAGCAATCAGAGCAAGGAACGTGCGCTCGTTGGCGAAGTAATTTCAACCGTGGCGCTTGCTGACCAGATCAGCCGGGAGTTTCATGTTAGCAAACAGGGTATTGACATGGAGATAGAGTTCACCGACGATGCTCACGAGCCCACAGGTAAGAAGCTTTACTTGCAACTCAAATATAACGATTCATACCTTAGAATGCACGACGACATCATGGATGTTTTTACAATCAAAGATGAGCGCCTCATTGATATTTGGATCAATAAACGCTTCCCTGTAATGCTTGTGATCAGAAATTCAGATGGGGAAGTCCGTTGGATGGATGTACAAGACTGGCTGCAAAAAACCACAAATTTTGACGAAACTGAAGTTATTCAAATCCCCTTTCAGGGTGAACGGTTTGACGTGATGGCAATAAGGCGGTGGCGAAGTAGAATTCTTCAGTCTGTATAATTCACCGGGAAACATATAATTTCCTCTTGATCCCCGTTTTATCAGGTTACGAACGTGATTAAAAAAAAATCACTTATACAATTAAGTGTAAGTGATTGATTTTCTGTTAATTTTGTCGGGGTGAGAACCCGATTATATCCGTATAACTTAGAATAACATAGTTTTATATATACCTGTATTACTGTTCATTAAATCATTTTCATTTGATTTAGAACAACCAAATTACACCAAGTTACTTGAACAATATTTGAACAATTACTATTTTTCTTATCTTTACTGACGAAAAGAATATATAGTTGACTCTGACCCTTTTATTCATGACTTTAGAATAGACATTATGAAACCATATTTTAAAATGCGCAACTATACTGATAAGAATGGCTATCAGCAAATCCAGCTTATTTACTCAACTGGATATGCCGACCAAATTGACCACCCCCTGCCGGTCCAATTTACAGCACTTCTGCCGATACGTTTGACCACCCCTCTTTTTTGTTCTTAAGAACGATCATTTTCCTGGTTTTTTAGGCGTTATACAAAATTAGATTCT
>JAPLDF010000067.1 GCA_026391835.1 Bacteroidota bacterium | reverse complement strand
TCCGGCACCTGTCATAAAATATTAACCATTCCCTGCGGGGGTCTGCCTTCCGGCCTACGGCCTCCAGTCATCCCCCCGCAGGGAAACACCAAGGAACCGAGGATGATGAAGAGAATTGACACACTTAATTGAACACTCCCAGGAAAAGATGTGTAAACTGTCCGACTTTTATACGGTTTAGCATATACAAGGCATATAGAAAGCTTATTGAAAACATATAGCCGGCTTATCCAACAATGCAATGATGATAATCAAAAGCATATTCCCGGGAAGAAATTGTTAATAACTTATTGAAAAAAACCACTTTTTCACGTATTACCTTTTGCCACTTTCTCCGATTAAACAATAAATACAACCACCCACCCATCAAACCCGAACCACTTAAAACTTAAAACTTAAAACTTAAAACTTAACACTTTTTTCCATGAAAACAAATGATTTACTTAAGACCTACAGCGGCATTTTCGGGAACCAGGTCATCCTGAAAAACCGCGGACGAAAGACTGTTATGACCATGCCCAAGGCAAGGCGGCCACAGAAACCGTCGGAAAAACAACTTACCTGGCGCACGAAATTCCGAATCGCTTCGCGAAATGCCACGAACCTACTGAAGGATCCGGTGATCCTGGCAGCCTACCGGGCAAAGGCCCCTAAAGGCCTGACGGCCTATAACCTGGCATTAAGCGATTATCTCAATCCGCCTGCTGCCAGCCGGGCTGAAGCAACAGGTCTTCCTGCCAGGCTGCGTAAAACGAATCGTTCTGCTGTTCGTGCTGTATTTAATTTGCCGGAAGAGCCTCTTTATCCCGTTGCAGTTGACGTTATCACAACGGAACAGCAGGGGTATTCTATTGCCCTTCCGGCAGGTTATTACGATTCCACGGCCACGTTTATCGTATCAGTTTTCACAAAAGTGTATGTTATGACTGTATTAAAAATAGTTGAGTAAAAGGCTGATGAAACACTTTATTGGCTTGGATTGATTCAACGGTCAGGAGAAATAAAGCCTGAGAAATTTCGGAACCTGGTGAATGAAGCAACTGAATTGCAGGCAATATGTGTTGCGAGCATTAAGACGACCAAGTTGGATACCGGGGGAAAAGTACGAGGTACAAAGTACAAACGAAAGTGGTCTGTACCGCACTAAATGTCAGATGTCGGGATTGTATATTATGCCTGATCCATGGCTAAAATCATGACATCCCTTAGGGATTTTCCTGCTTTAATTTCATGTTCGGGGTTTGAATGTGCGAACAAATTGATAGCGGGTTTCACTTATACATAAAGTAAAACCTGATTATTCTTGTTTTGAAAAAATTCTATCTTTGCGATGAAGTAATGAAATCGGGCTAAACTCTGGTTATAAAGAACAGGTGGTGAGGATTATCCCGATTCAGGAAAATACCGGAGGATTTTGAGCTTATCCGGGCAATACAATTGAAATTTCTGAAATTGAATTATCGTCATACAAATTCAGTTTTAATGCGCTTATGAAAGTCCTGTTATCTCTCCTTTTCGGGATCGCCTTTACCTCCTGCCTCCTTTCACAGGATATTTCGGGCTACCTGGATGACGGGATCAGTTCGAAGGGAAGAAATATACTTAAAATAGCTTTCGATCCCCTGAACGGTGAATTGCCACTGATCTTCGAGCATTCATTTGGCCGGAAGTTCTCTCTTGAGGCCGGAGCCGGCCCCGTCTGGATCGCGATGCAGAACAGGTTTCAAACGGAGGACCCGCTCCCGATAAAACAAACCGGTGTTGGATTCACGGCCTGGGTCCGGCCCAAAGTGTATTTCCGAAGTTATCCTGAACAACTCTATTTTTCTGCCTATCCCAAATTTACCGTGATGGATAAAAAATTGTTTTTTGATGTGGCACTGCTGAACATCGGGTATCAGCGTATCCTCCTCAGGAGGATCGTCATCGCCGGGGAGGTCGGTGCAGAGTTCCGGTTTTACAAAAATTCTTCAGGGAACAGTTCAGCTGAAGGTTCCGATAACACGGTGCATATCCTGTTCCCGGTTCTGCTTAACCTCGGCTATTTGTTTTAGTAAACTCACAAATCATCCTGTATAACGTCAAACCTTCTAAAAAACTGTTACTATGAAAAAATGGCTCGTCGCACTGTGTATGTTTTTGATGGTACCCTTCGTAAATGGACAGGGTATTGATTTTACGGTTAAGTCGGGAGAAGCAATCAAATTTAAAATGTCGGATTTTGCTACCGGTATCTATAAACTGGGGGTGATCAACGGCAATGCATATTTTCTGTTTCTTCCCTACAGTTCGGGAGGGGGGCTGGAGATCAGTATGAGTGGCAAAAATCACTTTATCGGGAAATTTGACCTGGATAATAAATTAATTAAGAAAACCGAAATTGAGCTGAAACAAAATAAGAAAGACCTGGTGTTTGAGGGCGCTTTATTGCTTAAAGATCAGATATTTGTATTCTCATCCTTTCAGAATAAGAAGGAGAAAAAGCACTTCCTGTTTGTTCAGAACTTTGATCCCAATACCGTTGAACTGGTCGACAATATTAGACCTGTTGCTGAACTGAGCTACTCGGAGTTCAGCAAATTCAACTACGCACCCTTCTGGTTCCAGGTTTCCCCGGATAGCTCTAAAGTATTGATATATTATTCGTTGCAGACCAGCAAGTCGGAGATACTGCGTTCCGGGTTCAATGTATACGGCAGCGATTTAAAACTGATCTGGGGAAAGGAAGATGCGACAGCCCGCTTTTCGGAGGGTATTATAGGATACTACCGGGTTAAGGTGGATAATGATGGCGGGGTGTATGTGGCAGTAAAGCATTATACCGACAAGTCAAATTACTATGACGCGGCCCGTTTTAGTACCAGGGGTTTTTTCTCAAAGGACATCTATTTCACAGATATGCCCAACTATACTTTTGAGTTTTGTAAATACACACAGCAGGCACCCGAACCTGTGAACTACAGCATGGCAATTCCCGGGAAGTTTATCCGGAGTGTGAATTTTTCCACGTCGGATAACAACATCATTACCTGTTTCGGGGTGTATGCTGCCCCGGGAAGAATCAGTGTTGACGGGAGTTTCAGCTTTAACCTGGACCTGGATTCAAAACAGACCAGCCAGCTCTTTACAAGCGATTTCAGTAAAGATCTTCTGAGCCACGGGTTGAATGACAATGAACTGAGAAGATTCCGGAGAAGCATTGAAAATAAACAGGAATGGGACCCCTACGACTATTGGGTGAGTGATATGAAGACCAGGCAAAACGGGGAGCGGTATTTTATTGCGGAACAGGTTTTAACCGGCTATAAAAAGGTAACCCAGATGCAGGGGACAAAAAGGGTCGTTACGCTGGAAAACATTTATTTACATAACGATCTTTTCCTGGTGAGCCTGAAAAGCGACAACCAGGTGAGGCGGACCGATAAAATCACCAAGCGGCAGTACTGGCTGAGCACGAACCGTTTCAATTCCTATGCGTCGGTGGAGAAAAACAACAACCTGTATTTTCTTTACAACACCTTTGATTCAAAGGATGGAATGTTTTCCAATGTTGAAATCGGTGATTCCTATATCACGCGGGTAAAGGAGAACGGCGACCAGGCGAAAACCATATTTAAAAAGAAGAGTGATGATAAAGAACCTTTTCCCTTGCTGATGACTGCCATCAATGTTTCTGAAGGATCCCTGATGTATGGACTGTTTCCGTTCAATAACCGGCGATATCAGTTCGAGCGGATCTTTATTAACGATAAATAGCATTTTCCTCTGCTGGAAACCATACACTTTGAAATTCCTGTTGAACCATTAAAACCGGCTCTCAGTTATTAAAGTATTTGTGTATCAGTGTCAGCAATTCATCTTTGTTGATGGGTTTGGCAATATGATCGTTGCACCCCGCATCAATGGACTGTTCCCTGTCGCATGACAACCCGTATGCTGTTTGTGCTATGATGATCACATCCTGGTTGAATTTGCGGATCTGGCGTGTGGCCTCATAGCCATTGATCCCTGGCATCCTGATATCCATGAGCACCATGTTGATGTCGGGGTTGTTGCGGCAAACTTCAACTGCGTCACCCCCGGTCCTTGCCGTAAGGATCTCCCTCGCAAAGGGTTTAACTTTGATGGTTATCAGCATTTCCGAAACATCATCATCTTCTGCAATTAAAATTTTCAAGTCAGGAAGGAACAGCCCGGTCGTGTCGGGCACCACTATATGATCAGTGCCGGGCACCTCGGCGGGTTCTGCAATGCAAGGCAATGTGAAACAGAATGTTGACCCTTTGCCTGCCTCCCCTTCTACCCATATCTTTCCGCCATGCAATTCAACTATTTTTTTGCAGTGTGCCAGGCCAATTCCGATCCCGGGATAATCACCGCTTTTGTGCAGGCGCTTGAAAATGATAAAAATTTTATCCCGGTTCTTCTCATCAATGCCAATTCCATTGTCCCTGATTGTAAAGAGCCATTCCTTTTCACGCATTTCAGCCGACAGCCGGATGTCGGGAAGTACATCCTGCCTTCGAAATTTAATTGCGTTGATTATCAGGTTCTGGAACAACAGCCTCAACTCTGTTTCATAACAATTAATCGTCGGAAGTTCATCAATGGTAATGGTTGCCTGGCTTTCCCTTACCAGGTCTTCGATGTCAGCCAACACTTCACCGGCAATTTTGTTGCACGAAACAATCCTGGTTTCCATTTCGATTCCCAAAACGGAATACTTAAGCAATCCCGTTACGAGTTCCCTCATCCTGGATGCCGCACTGTTAATATAATCAATGTATTTACTCCCGTCATCATCTATTTGACCGGTATACTCTTCCTTTAAAAGCTGCGTGAAGTTGGTAAGGGTGCGCAACGGTTCCTGCAGGTCGTGTGAGGCAATGTAAGTGAATTGTTCTATTTCGCCATTGTTGAATAAAAGCTCCTTGTTTGATGCTTCAAGCTGGGCGGTACGTTCAGCGATCCTGCTTTCGAGGCTTTCATTTAATTTGCGTATCTCCTTTTCAGCCTTTTTCCGCCCGGTTATATCGTGCGATGTCCACAGCAGGAATGCACACGAACCGTCGGCCCCGGGCACCGGAATAATGCTGACCTCCGAAAAATAATGCCCCCCGGGCGTCTCCATGTCCTCATCGTAAAAAACAGGCTTGCCTGAACTGATGGCCTTGCGGTAAAAGACCAGTGTTGCTACCAGCAAATCGCCTTTGATCCCGATAAGTTCCCGAAGCAAATATTCAACCGGTTGGCCGATAACATCGGCTACCGAAATGCGGTAACCAAATGAATGTGCCGAATCCAGGTATTGCTGGTTAATGGAAGCGACGCGGAGTTCACCTTCGTACCCTACGGTCATCAGCAACTGCCTGTCATGATTGTTGTTGAAAATCAATGACAGCCTGTTTTCACTCATACGCAACAACTCTTCAGATTGTTTGTACGTGGTGATATCCCTGGCAAGAAATACGATTCCGATGACCATTCCCGTGCTGTCTTTCAACCGTGAGCTTGAAAAGATGACCGGGACATTTCTTCCGTTTTTCGCAACCAGACTGCCATCCTGGTTTGTAATCGTCTCATGCCCGGTGATTTGTTCGAACAGTTTTTCCTTGTTGCTGTCATCCTGGAAAAGTACAGTAATGGGTGATCCTTCCAGCTCCTTTTGTACATATTGCAAATTATCAGCGGTGGCTTTATTTATCTTAAGGATAGTGCCTTCCCGCGAAAGGAGGATCAGAAATTCATCCATTGCAGAGATAATGCTCTCAGCTGCAACCATTGGAGTAATGGTTAAAAACCGGTACTTATAAATGGAATATAAAACTCCGATGGTAAAAAAACAGACCAGGAGATTTGCAACGGGCGGAAAAGTGTAAATACCTGCTGCCTGGAGTAAAACATCCATTAAGGTCCCTGCTAAAATTGAAATGCCGGAAGAAATGACAAAAATTGTTGCCTGTCTTTTTTCATTGACAATGGTGGTTTTCCTGCCATAGTCGTATATAATCAGCATTGATACCAGGCTAAATACCAGGCAGTATGCATAAAACGCAAAGGTGCTTACGGTATTTGTCCAGTCAAAGGACCAACCGTAAGGTTGCCGGGCAGGGTTTACCGTCAGGTGGTTTGTTAACTGCAGGTATATAAAAAACAGGGGTACCACAATGATACAAAACAAAAACCATGGCTTTTTAAGCATCCTTGTTTTTTTGGAAAAAACAAGGGAAAAACAAAGTAATGCACTGGCAAATCCAATCCAGCCGAATGAGGCGATATCCTGGATCATGATCACAGTGCCTTCAGTGATGGCCCTGTCGGGATTGTGAACAATGATGTCTCCGAAATTCCACAGGGCATAACAAAACAGAAGGATTGAACATGTCCGGTTCAGCAATGACCTGGTGTTTATAAAAAAGACATATCCGGTCAGGAAGAGGCATATGATAAAGGCGAAAAAATGCAGGAACGGAAGAATGATCATTGTTCTTTATTGTTTTGTTTTATTTGTGAAACAACCTGTCTGTCTTTATTTTACCTGTTGGCAGGTATCGTAAGGCAATGTGAAGTAAAACACCGAACCGTTACCCTCCTCGCTGTCAACCCATATTGTCCCGCCAAGCATCTCCACGTATGCCTTCGTGATTGAAAGCCCCAATCCTGCCCCCTGCCGTGCCATTTTATCGGCAATGTCAGCCTGCACAAACCGTTCAAATATGACTGCCTGGCTTTCCCTGGAAATGCCAATGCCAGTGTCCTTGACATAAAACTGCAAAAGTTGTGTCTTCTTCCGCTGTACAATTTCATACCCGAATTCTATGTCGCCCCGGTCGGTGTATTTAATGGCGTTTTTAACCAGGTTGGTAAGGATGGCATAAACTTTTTCCCTGTCGGTTGTTATGATTGATTCTTTAAACGGAACAGTGGTTTTAAACGAAAACCTTATCCCCTTTGCTTCAACTTCCGGTTTGAAAAAGTTATAGATGAATTCGACTTGTTCGTTGATGCTCGATTCCGTCAGGGAGATTTTCATTACCCCCGATTCTATTTTCGAAATGTCCATGATATCGTTGATGATGTTGAGCATACGGGTGCCGCTTTTCTCAATGATAGCGATGTATTTCTGCTGCAGGTCGCCATTGAGGTTGGGCTCTTTCAGCAACTCGGCAAAACCGAGGATTCCATTCATGGGGGTTCTGATCTCATGCGACATATTGGCCAGGAAAGCTGATTTCAGTTTGTCTGCAAGCTGGGCCTTTTTCTGTTCGTTGACGTAGAATTTTACTGCAACATTTATCAGGTAAACACTGATCAGGAAATAAACGATCATCCCGATGTAAAGATCAGAAAGGCGGGCAAAATCGGTTGGATATTTCCCGAACATCCCAGGCTGGTAATACTCTATGGCAAATAACACCGTAATGTTGACTAACAATATGATGGTTGCAGCCAACTTGACATAATTTTTAAAAAAAACAATAATGAATGATTCGAGGACAATGAAGAGATAGAGGACCGGGCCTGTTGAGCCGTAGTTTATAAACCACTGTATATTAAGTATTAACAACGAGAAAATTACGATGGCATACTTGGAAACAATATACCGCCTCCTTATCCTGGTGTAGAAGTAAATGGGTAAAAAAACAGCCGTGGAAATGGCAGTTGAGAGCGTTGTATACCAACTGAGCTGCAATGCATAATTTGTAATCGTTGCCAGGAACCCGATAACTACGATGAGCAATAACAGAACAAGAACGAGATAATTGTCGAATCCGATTTCATCGGGACTTCTGAAAAAATATTGGCTTACCCTGATTTTCATGCCGGTCCTGGTTCACACATCACCTTAATCGGAAAAACTGGGAGTGAATATATCCAGTCCCTGGATGACCTGAATCGAAGGCAACACAATTTTTTATAAAGATATGGACAATGGGGAGACTGCCAAAACAATTTTATTGTAAAGGAAATCCTTGACAATTAAAGAATAATTTTGGAACGCCAAAACAATTTTAAAAGGATATCAATGAGAACATTCCTCAAACTGGCTTTACCTCTATTATTGATTCTTGCATTTCTTTCTTTAAAAGGACAGCAGAAGGAAGAACCATTGAACATCTATAAGTGTGATACACTTGCAGATAAAGAATTAATTTGGTCAATTTCACCTTATCCGCCCGTCCTGAAAATCAAAAAAGAAATGCTTGAAGAACATTTGACCAGTAAACTGAATTACCCTTCAAATGATTCAACTATTGTTCTGATTGTCTGGACAGTCATCAACTGCGACAGCACTGCGAAATATGATTTCACACTCAAAGGAGCCAACGGAAAACACCCTGAACTTGGCAATCAGCTAATTACAATTTTAAAGGAATATTGTACCTGGTCCCCGGGTAAGAGCCGGGTTGAATTCACAAAAACAATATTAAAACATGAAAATGGCAAAGTTGTTCATTTGAAGCAGTACACACATTACCTGGCCAGGTTTGGTATTGGCCTGAAATTCAACATCCGCCGTGGAAAAGTAACACTGGTGAGTGAGGTTAAAACCATTCACTGACAGGAAATTTAAAGCGACGGGTGCAAATTCTCATGTTCCCTGCACCCCTAATATTTTTTACCGGAAAATTTCTCCGTTTCACCGGTTTCTTTCCGCCGCTTACCCGTTCATCTGTAACATGATCCTTCCTGCTCCGTCATATTTCCGAAAATGACAAAAAACAACCATTGAAAAAATCAGCAGCCATGAAAACAGCAACATATACTTTGATTGTCCTCCTTACCATCACCACGAGCCTTCTTTTCGCCGGTATTGTAAAACCAAATTCCTGTAAACCAGGGTCAGCCGGCATGAAAGCAGGCATTGACCTGGTAACACCGTTAACTGTAAGCCCGAACCTCACCGGATTCAGTGATGGCCTTGAGTCAAAGAACACCAATGAGATTTTGGTCAGCAAACTGGCTCCCACGACACCGAAAGAGGCTGAATTTGAAAATGGCGGATTGCCGGTACAGATTGACATCAACAGGTTGTCGCCCAATGTGCTGAAGGAAGCAGAGTTTGAAGAGACCGTTGATTCCGGATCGTTAACCCGGGGCATTCTTGCACCCGTTCCCCCGGCTGAGGCGGATTTCATGGAATAGACCAGTTTTCCGTTACACTCAAATACATTCATTGAATGCCTGGGAGGCTGTATAAAAAGCAAGAAACCTAATATTCACCGCGAAGACGCCAAGGCGCAAAGAACTGCTTCTCTGTGTTTTTTTTCGCGTCTTGGCGTCTTAGCGGTGAAATATGGCTTTGAGACAACCTCTTTTTGTTTGTACCCCCGGTTTATCCTGACGATCACGATTTTCCTGAAAAAAAGATTTTGTATCTATTAATTATTGCGTATCTTTGCACTCGATTTATTCAAGCACGATGCGGGGGGACAGAAAGTCCCCTCTTTTATTGATGACCGATGATCACAGAAACGAAAATTGTTAAACTGATTGAAGCGCACCTTGCAGGAAGTGATATCTTTCTTGTGGATGTACTCGTTAAAACCGGCAACAAAATTTCGGTATTCATTGACGGGGATCATGGCGTAACCATTGATTCCTGCAGGGAATTGAATCACTTCCTGAACGAAAGCCTTGACCGCGACACTGAAGATTTTGACCTCACAGTATCATCGGCCGGGGCCGACCGCCCGCTTAAACTGCCACGGCAGTATCAAAAAAACGCAGGCAAAGCCCTTGACGTTGTAACAAACACCGGTGAAAAATTCTCCGGGGTGGTCACAGCAGCAAATGAAACCGGCATCGAACTGGAAATACCACCTTTGAAAAAATCAAAGAAAGAGCCGGAAGTAAAAAAAATTGTGTCGTTGAAATATGGCGACATCAAATCAGCAAAAGAAGTAATCACGTTTAAACAGTAGAATTACCACACAATGGAACATCTGAATTTAGTCGAAACCTTTTCAGAATTCAAGGAATTCAAGAACATCGACAGGGAAACCATGATGCGCATCCTGGAAGATGTCTTCAAGCATATGCTCACGAAAAGGTTTGGGTCGGCCGATAATTTCGACATCATTGTAAACATTGATAAGGGAGACCTTGAAATTTTCCGTTCCCGTACCATTGTTGAAGATGGCAATGTGGAAGATGAAAACACCCAGGTCCCCCTGTCGGAAGCCATCAAGGTTGAACCCGATTTTGAAGTCGGGGAAGAGTTGTCGGAAGAGATCAAACTGGGCAGTTTTGGCAGGCGTGAAATCCTTGCCATTCGCCAGAATCTTATCTCCAAAATCCAGGAATACGAGAAAAACAACGTCTATGCCAAATACCGGGAAAAAATCGGCGAAATCATCTCCGGTGAAGTTTACCAGGTG
The DNA here is from genome assembly GCA_026391835.1 of Bacteroidota bacterium. GTDB lineage: Bacteria > Bacteroidota > Bacteroidia > Bacteroidales > FEN-979 > CAIVAT01. The sequence continues at coordinate 132,317 of JAPLDF010000067.1, read as the reverse complement.
TGGAAAAAGGAGATTCTTGTACTTGATGATGAAAGCATAGAACTGATTCTTCCGAAATCGGAACAGATTCCCTCTGATTTTTACCGGAAAGGGGATACCATCAGGGCGGTTGTTTCAAAAGTTGAAATGAAAAACAACAACCCGATCATCATCCTTTCCCGAACATCCGAATCGTTCCTGGAACGGTTGTTTGAATCGGAAGTTCCCGAAGTATATGACGGACTGATCAACATCAAAAAGATCGTCAGGGTACCCGGCGAACGTGCCAAAATTGCCGTGGAATCGTATGACGACCGCATCGACCCGGTTGGCGCATGTGTCGGAATGAAAGGCAGCAGGATTCATGGCATTGTCCGTGAACTGAAAAATGAGAATATCGATGTCATCAACTATACATCCAACCCGTCATTGTTCATCCAGCGTGCACTGAGCCCTGCCAAAGTATCTTCGATCGTAATCATTGAAGAAGAAAAAAGGGCCGACGTTTACATGAAACCCGACCAGGTTTCACTTGCAATCGGCAAAGGAGGGTTCAACATCAAACTGGCCGGTAAACTGACCGGTTATGAAATTGATGTTTACCGTGACACGGATGTTGACAACGAAGATGTTGATATCCAGGAGTTTTCGGATGAAATCGATCAGTGGATCATCGATGAACTGAAAACCATTGGCTGCGACACTGCAAAGAGCGTACTGGACATGGATGTTGAGGAGTTGGTGAAGCGTACCGACCTTGAAGAGGAGACGATCAATGAAGTAGTCCGAATTTTAAGATCGGAATTTGAATAAAAAACCATAATTTTGCTGAATGAGTGAAGGTATAACAACTACCAGGTTAAGCAAAGCTGCGCGGGAATTTAACATTGGGATCAAAACTGTAGTGGATTTCCTTGTCAAAAAAGGATTCCCGATGGATATGGATCCCAACGCGAAATTATCACAGGAGATGTATAACCTTCTGATGAAAGAATTCGCCTCGGAAAAGCATGTCAAAGAAGAGGCTAAGAAGATTGGGCTTCAATTTACTGCCCATGAAACGATCACCATCGAGGATAAGAAAACAGCGTTCAAGGACCGTGAAAAAGAACTTGATGACTTGTTTATCAAGAACGTCTCGATGGAATTCGAAAAGAAGCAACATGATGTTGTGAGGAAGCCCAGGGAAGTTATTGTTCCTGAACCCGTAAAAGAAGAGAAAAAACCCGAAGTCGTACCTGTTCCCGAAGTTCCAAAGCCGGTTGTACCGATTCCCGAGGAAATTAAACCGGCACCGGTGGTTGTTGAGATACCACCTGTTGTTCAGCTTCCCGAACCGGCAGCCCCCGAAATAATTACTGCGCCTGTACAACCCGAAGTAGCTGACCTGCCTGAGGTTGAACTCCATACCGCCGAAGCACCGGCTGAACAGATATCCCTTCAACCTTCAGTTGAACCTGAGGCCATGCCGGTCGCAGAACCGGATAAAAAGCCGGCGAACGACCTGAGGATCGTTGGAAAAATGGACCTGGGTGTTTTCGAAAAGAAATTATCGAAAAAAGTTAAGACCAAACCCCAGCCTGCGTCGGAGGAAACTGTTCCTGCCCCTGCCCCTGCCCCTGCCCCTGCTCCTTTACCTGAACAGGTTATAGAGGATAAAACTGCCGCGGTGATCGAACCTGCTTTGCCAGTTGCGGAAGTCCAACCGGAAGAACCGGTTGTGCCGAAGGTAGTCGCACCTGTGCAGGAATCCAACTTTCTCCCAACAGAACGCATCAAGCTTGAAGGACCTACCATCCTCGGTTCTATCATACTTCCCGAACCTAAAAAGTTCGAAAAGAAGAAACCTCAGCCCATCGCCTCATCTTCCGATGAAACCCTGAAATCAAAGAAGAAGAAACGCAAACGGATCAAGCGCCAGGGCGAAGCCGGAACAGCTTCTACTACAGTTACTGCTGAACCGCCGCGTCTTGCGTTGCATAAACCTACCCTCGCGAAGGATAAAAAATACCATAAGGATATCCAGAAACCGGAGGTCACGTCCGAAGATATCGAAAAACAGATCAAGGAAACGCTTGCACGCTTAAGTCCTTCAGGGAAGTCAAAAGCCTCGAAGTACAGGAAAGCCAAGCGTGATGCGGTCAGTCACCAGATGCACCAGGAACAGGAACGCATGGAAGAAGGCAAACAGGTGATCAAGGTCACCGAGTTTGTGACGGCCAATGAACTTGCCTCCATGTTGAACGTACCTGTAACCGATGTCATATCCACGTGCATGGCCCTGGGGATGTTCGTCTCCATTAACCAGCGCCTGGATGCAGAAACCCTTACCCTCGTTGCGGAAGAATTTGGCCACAAGGTTGAATTCGTCAGTGTCGAGGTCCAGGAAGCGATCAAGCAGAATGAGCCTGACAAGCCCGAAGACATGATGGACAGGCCCCCGATCGTAACTGTAATGGGACACGTTGACCATGGAAAGACAAAACTCCTCGACTTTATCCGCAGCACCAACGTGGTTGCCGGTGAAGCAGGAGGAATTACCCAGCATATCGGTGCCTACGAAGTATTGCGTGAGGATGGCAAGAAGATCACATTTCTTGACACCCCGGGCCATGAAGCGTTTACGGCCATGCGTGCCCGTGGTGCGAGTGTAACCGATGTCGCCATCATCGTTATCGCGGCAGATGAAACAGTAATGCCCCAGACCCGTGAAGCCATCAACCATGCGCTTGCAGCCGGGGTGCCTATTGTTTTCGCCTTCAACAAAATGGATAAGAACAATGCCAACCCTGAAAAGATCCGGGAAGAGTTGTCGAAAATGAATATCCTGGTTGAAGAGTGGGGTGGCAAATACCAGACACAGGAAATATCAGCCAAGGTTGGTACGAATGTTGAGTTGCTGCTGGAAAAGGTATTACTCGAAGCAGAAATGCTTAGCCTCAAAGCCAATCCTTCACGTCTGGCTACAGGTACCGTCATTGAGTCATCCCTTGATAAGGGCCGTGGCTATGTTGCGAAACTGTTGGTGCAGAATGGCACATTGCGTGTCGGGGATATCGTACTGGCCGGGGCCACCTATGGCAAGGTCAAGGCAATGTACAATGAGCGTAACCTTCCCATAAAGGAAGCAGGTCCGTCACAACCGATGCTTATGCTCGGGCTGAACGGCGCCCCCCAGGCCGGCGACGGGTTCAACGTGATGGCAGACGAAAAAGAGTCGAAACTCATCGCTACCAAACGTTTGCAGTTGCAGCGCGAACAGGGATTGCGGACGCAGAAACACATCACCCTTGATGAGATCGGGCGACGCATCGCGATCGGCGACTTCAAGGAACTCAACATCATTGTGAAATGCGATGTAGACGGTTCCGTTGAGGCATTGTCCGATTCCCTGCTGAAATTATCCAATGAAGAGGTCATGGTGAACGTGATCCATAAATCAGTCGGTGCCATCACCGAATCTGATGTATTGCTTGCTTCGGCATCCAATGCGGTAATCGTCGGGTTCCAGGTCCGTCCTTCAGTGAATGCACGTAAACTGGCAGAAGCCGAACAGATCGACATCCGCCTGTATTCGATCATTTACCAGGCCATCGAAGAGATTAAAGCTGCAATCGAGGGAATGTTATCTCCCGAAATTGAAGAAAAGATCCTTTGCAACATTGAAGTCAGGGATGTATTCAACATTACCAAGGTGGGCAATGTGGCCGGATGTATGGTTCTTGACGGCAAAGTGACCAGGAATACGAAGATCAGGGTGATCCGCGACGGGATTGTGGTCTTTACCGGTATGCTTGGATCACTGAAACGGTTCAAGGACGACGTGAAAGAGGTGCAAACCGGTTACGAATGCGGGTTGAATATCGAACACTTCAATGACATCAAAGTGGGAGATATCGTTGAAGGTTATGAACTGACCGAAGTAAAACGTAAACTGTAACCCTTAATTAACGCTGCAATGTTTGCAGCCTGTCGGGACCGATAGAGACAGTATCTATTGCAAGACCTACTTCCCTTTCGATAAAGTCAATATAATCCGCCAGGGCGGCAGGAATCTCATTGATGGAAGTACAACCCTCAAGGGAACTGTTCCAGCCTTTACGGTTATTATATACCGGTTGAATCTGCTCATCGCACAGGTCGTAAGGAAAGCCGGAAATTATCTCATTGTTTTTTTTGTAGTCGGTACAGATCTCAATTTCAGGGAATGGATCCAGCACATCTGCCTTCATCATGATCAGGCTGTCGACACCATTCAGCATGATGGAATATTTCAACGCCGGGAGGTCAAGCCAGCCGCATCGGCGCGGCCGTCCGGTCGTGGACCCGAACTCATTTCCGCCAACCCGCAATTTCTCACCGTCGGCATCATTCAACTCAGTGGGAAACGGGCCGCTCCCCACCCTTGTACAGTAGGCCTTAAAAATGCCATAAATTTTGCCGATCCGGTGCGGCGATAAACCCAGGCCTGAGCAAACGCCTGCAGTAATCGTATTTGAGGAAGTCACAAACGGGTAAGAACCAAAATCCACATCCAGCATGGTACCCTGCGCGCCTTCGGCGAGCACCCGCTTGCCTTCATCCAGGCTTGTGTTCAGGAAAATTTCACTGTCGATGATCTTCAAACCCTTCAGCCTGTCAATCGAGGCAAACCACTTGGCTTCATAGCTTTCAAAATCCAATCCGTCAAGAAGGTGTGACGTGTAATCGAATCCCAGGTGACGGACAATTTCGAGATGCTCAGATTTGAGTTGGTCATAACGGAGTTTGAAGGAATCACCGGTGATATCCCCCACTCTCAACCCGTTACGCCCATATTTATCGGTATATGCAGGGCCGATGCCTTTGAGGGTTGAGCCGATCTTGGAGGAACCTTTATCGGACTCCAGTGCTGCATCCAGCAGCCGGTGCGACGGCATGATCAAATGGGCACGCCGCGATACCAGGAGGTTCTCTTCAGGGGCCATTCCGGCTTCCCTTAGAGTATCGATCTCCCTGAAAAGAATAAACGGATCAATGATCACGCCATTTCCGATCACATTCAATGTTTGCCTGTGAAAGATCCCGGACGGGATGGTATGGAGGACGAATTTCCGGCCTCCGAAAATAATTGTATGGCCTGCATTGGGGCCACCCTGAAAACGCGCAATAATATCGTACCGCGGAGTAAATACGTCGACAATCTTTCCTTTGCCTTCATCGCCCCATTGCAGCCCCAGAATAACATCAACCTTCATAACCGGATTTTACTTCTTGGATTTCGAATGACCGTAAAATGTAAGCGCATAGTGGGAAACATTAACATTAAAGGTCTCTTCAATGTGTGCCTTGACCTCTTCGATGCGGGGATCATAAAATTCGAGGACATCACCTGAATCCTCAAAAATAAAATGATCATGCTGCCTCAACAGGGTCGATTTTTCAAATTGCGCATAGTTGGTGCCAAACTGGTGTTTGGTTACCAGGCCGCAATCAAGAAGCAATTCGATCGTGTTGTACAGCGTAGCCCTGCTTACCCGGTACTTGTGATTTTTCATCCGGATATAAAGTGTTTCAATGTCAAAATGCCCTTCTGTAGCAAATATTTCCTTTAAGATGGTGTAGCGTTCAGGCGTCTTACGGTGCCCGTGCCTCTCAAGATAATCCGTGAAAAGGTTTCGTGCGGTTTCAATGATATCTTCCATTGGTTTTTTAGTCATATATAGAAATTTGGCATAAAGATAAACATTTATCAGTATTTAGAACGAATAAAAATAGTTTTTTTTTATAAAACTTAATTTATCCTGGTAACATGTGTAATTCCTTCAACCAGTTTCAATTTATTTAATGCGTCGTTTAATTTGGTCGTATTTTTAACATAAAGTGCGATAGAGCCTACTGTAAGCCCGTCAAGGGCATCAATATGGAATGACTTGATATTGAGATTCAGGTCATTGGAGATGATGCGGGTGATCTCATTGGTCAGCCCCTGCCTGTCGATGCCGGTGACTTTTATCTCGGCCAGGAAGGAGATTGACTCATGATGTGTCCAGTTCACCTTGACCATGATGTTCCCGTATACGGTCATCTGTTCCTGCGCCTTGATGCATTTTGTGCGGTGAATCTGCATTGGCAGGTATTCAGAGGTCAGGAGGCCGATAACCTCATCCCCCGGGATCGGGTTACAACATGTGGCAACCTTGTAATCAAGGGCCAGTGGTATTGTCCCCTTCGGTTGCGCATCAGCAGCTTCAGCCAGGCTTTTTTGCCCGGAGTTTTCGCCCTCCTTCATAACGCCTGCCCTGGAAGACCCCTTCCCGATATAATTCAGCCAACCGTTTTGAACGTTGGAGGCTGCGAACAGTTTCACATCCTTGACACCAAGAGTTCCCTGTGATACTGAATAGTACAGGTCAACAATGCTGTTGAAATTGTTTGCAACCAGGAATTTCTTGATGTTGCCATTGGAGAATTCCAGGCCGATCTGGGCAAACCATTTTCCCAACTGCTCTCTTCCGGTCTTGGCAAACTTCTTTTTTTCGGCGCGCACCGCCAGCTTGATACTCGATTTTGCCCGTGTGGTAACCACGTAGCTGAGCCACTCTTCCTTAGGTGCTTGTTTCATCGAAGTGATAATTTCAACCTGCTGCCCGTTTTTCAGGATATGGGTGATCGGCACCAGTTTTTTATCAACTTTTGCGCCAATGCATGTGTCGCCCAGTTCACTGTGAATGGCATAGGCAAAATCAAGTACCGATGAGTTTGCCGGGAGTGAACGAAGTTCCCCGTGCGGGGTAAAAACAGAAATTTCGTCGAGAAAGAAAAAGCCCTTTACGTCATCAATAAATGACAAAGCATCGGCATCCGGGCTTTCGATCATCTCCTTGATGCGGTCGAGCCAGTTATCGAGCCGGCTGTTTATATGCATCGCTTCCTTATATTTCCAGTGCGCGGCATAACCCTTCTCGGCAATTTCATCCATCCGGCGCGAACGGATCTGGATTTCAACCCATTGACCGGTATGACTCATGACCGTGGTATGCAGGGCTTCGTACCCGTTCGCCTTGGGAATTGAGATCCAGTCGCGCAGCCTGTCCATATTCGGGCGGTAAAAATCAGTAATGGCCGAATACACTTTCCAGCAATCAGATTTTTCAGTTTCCACAGGGGAGTCAATAACGATCCTGATTGCGAAAATGTCATAGATCTCCTCGAAAGGGACCTCTTTCTTCTGCATCTTCAGCCAGATGGCGGCAATTGACTTTTCACGGTCATGGATTTCAAATACAAATCCTTTTTCAGCCAGTGCTTTTTTGATGGGATAGATAAACTTGTTGACGAACCGCGACCGGCTTTTCGCCGATTCTTTCAATTTTCGTGAAATGGTTTCATACACCGCAGGCTCAGTATATTTCAGGGCCAGGTCCTCAAGTTCGCTCTTGATGGCATGCAGGCCAAGCCGGTGGGCAAGCGGTGCATAGAGGTATATTGTTTCGGAAGATATCTTCACCTGTTTTTCATGGGTCAGGGCATCCAGTGTCCGCATGTTGTGCAACCGGTCGGCCAGCTTGATCAGGATAACACGAACATCGTCGGAAAGGGTCAGCAGGATTTTTTTAAAATTTTCAGCCGGGATCGAGGGGGTATGCTGGTTGAAGATTCCCTTGATCTTTGTAAGCCCGTCGATGATGGCGGCAACTTTGTCACCGAACAGCCCCCTGATGTCTTCGATGGTATATTCGGTATCCTCCACCACATCATGCAGCAATGCGCAGATAATGGAAGTGGCGCCAAGCCCGATTTCACCGGCTGCAATTGTGGCAACACTCAGGGGATGATAGATATAGGGCTCGCCCGTTTTCCGGCGCATGTCCTTATGCGCCTCCAGTGCCATCTTAAAGGCTTTGTGGACAACTTTCTTATCTACAGGATTACGTGGTTTCCAGAGACGAAGCAGGTTCCGGTAACGCTTTAATATTTCCCGTTTTTCTACTTCTGAATCCTGCTGATACATCTCGTATGGCTTATTTCTGACTGGTGTGCAAAATTAATTAAAATTTAGAATGAATTGAAATAAAGTACCGGTTTCGGGGGTAGAAAATTATTACTTTTGACGATATATTCTGAAGCTACTATCCAGGTATGTCGAAACGATTGATATTGCATCTGCTTCTGCTGGTTTTACTCTCTCCCTGTACAACCCCGGTATGGGTTTTTGCAACCCATCAGCGTGCTGCTGAAATCACCTTCAGGCACGTGAAGGATCTCACCTACGAAATCACCCTGATCTCATATACCTTTACTCCCAGCCCGGCAAATGCCTATCGCGACTACCTGACAATCAACTGGGGCGACGGCACTTCCAGTGAAATCAAAAGAGATACGATCAGGTATCTTCCCGATGAAATTACCTACAACAGGTATTCCGGGCAACATGAATTCCGGGGAACTTCCACATACACCATCTCCTGTGAAGATCCTAACCGCAACGGCGGGATTATCAACATACCGAACTCGATCAACACCCCTTTGTTCATCTATTCTGAACTCACCATCAGCCCCTTTATCGGCGGGTATGACAATTCGCCGGTATTGCTGATCCCCCCGGTTGACAACGGGTGCGTGAACCAGGTATTTTATCATAATCCGGGTGCATACGATCCCGACGGCGACAGTTTATCATACAAACTGGTTCCCTGCCGGGGAGCGCTCGGGCAGGTTATCCCGGGCTATACCTATCCCGGCGCATCAACATCGCTGACGCTTGACCCGGTTACGGGCGACCTCATCTGGGACAGCCCGCAGCAGCAGGGTGAGTACAACATCGCCATCATGGTGGAGGAGTGGCGCAACCGCGTCAAAATCGGCAGCGTGTTGCGTGACATGCAGATCATTGTTTTGGCATGCAACAACAAACCGCCCGTAATCGATTCTGTTTTCGACACCTGCGTGGAAGCCGGGAAGAACCTGCGGTTCCTCGTGAGCGCACACGACAGCATCGTTGACAAAATTACGCTTACCGCAACCGGGGGTGCTTTCCTGCTGCAGGACAACCCGGCAACGCTTGATCCAAATCCGGCAACAGGTTACGGGTATGTGCAGGCCTTGTTCCGCTGGAACACGCTGTGCAGCCATGTGAAAAGCCGTCCTTACCAGGTATTTTTCAAGGCCAAGGATAATTCAATCCCGGTAAACCTGGTTGATATCAAATCCATCAAAATCCTTGTCATTGGACCTGCTCCCAAAAACCTGTCGGCTACGCCAGTTGGAAATACCATCACGCTCAATTGGGAAAATTACAGCTGCTCAAATGCATCCGGTTACTACATTTACCGCAAAGCCGATTCAACCGGGTATGTTCCCGACTACTGTGAAACCGGGGTCCCGTCCTATCTCGGGTACACCCGCATCGATGCACTTACTGATATTTCAAGAACATCCTACCTTGACGACAACAAAGGGGTCGGGCTGATGCGCGGTTTGAAATACTGCTACATGGTTGTTGCCTGGTACCCCGACAAGGCAGAAAGCTATGCATCAAATGAAACGTGTGCCACATTGAAAAAAGACCTTGCGGTAATCACCAATGCCAGCATAAATACCACAGATGAATCAACGGGCGGCATTTATGTGGCCTGGTCAAAACCAACGGAGATCGACACGGTGCAAATACCCGGGCCATATAAATACCTTGTCGCCCGTTCAAGGTCAGACGCCCCCCTTCAGTTTCAGCTGATCGATTCGATCACCGATCTGAACGATACCACCCTGGCGGACCACCTGCTGAATACCGTTAAATATCATTATCGCTACCGCATCGACCTGTACAATGTCACGCCCGGAAACCGGTTCCTTGTCGGGCCGTCGCAGGTTGCCTCCACCATATTCCTGGCAGCCGTTCCGACAGACAAAATGATCAGGCTGACATGGATCAACGATGTTCCCTGGAAAAATCATTCCTTCGTGGTTTACCGCAAAGGTCCCGGCGGAGCCACCTACGATTCGATCGGTTCAAGTGCTGTTCCCCAATATGATGACCAGGGACTGGTGAATGGCATGTCCTATTGTTACATGGTGAAAAGTATTGGCAGTTACTCGGCATCCGGGTTTGTTGACCCTATCATCAATTATTCGCAGGAAACCTGTGCAGTTCCCATTGATAACATCCCCCCATGCCCTCCCCTGCTTGCCATTAAAACCATTTGTGACGAATCGACGAATATCCTGTCATGGACCAGGCCTGCCGACAGCTGCCCGGGAGACATCGCAAAATATTACATCTATTTCAGCCCGAATCAGGCTGAACCAGTGCTTTTCGACTCCATTCTGAACCCGCACGATACCGTTTATTATCATAAGCAACCCAATACCATCGTTGGCTGTTACGGAATCACGGCAGTAGACTCGGTCGGAAACAAAAGTGGCATCAGCAACATCATCTGCATCGATCTCTCCGAATTCCTGCCATGCCGTTACAACCTTCCAAACATTTTCACACCCAACGGCGATGGAAAGAATGATTACTTTATCCCTTTCCCTGGTTACACCTCGGTCAGTACGGTGGAAATGAAGATATTTGACAGATGGGGAAGGCTTGTATTTGAAACACAGGATCCTGCCATTCAGTGGGATGGAAAAGACAAAACCACAAACCAGCCTTGCAGCGACGGCACCTATTTCTATATTTGTGATGTCTTCGAAATCACCCTCGGTGGCACAACCCGGCGAAATCTTCATGGCACTGTGACAATCCTCAGGTAGATTTTATATCTTTGCACCCGTGAAAAACCTACGTAACTTCTGCATAATTGCCCACATTGATCACGGCAAATCGACACTGGCCGACCGCCTGTTGCAATGGACTGATACCGTTTCTGAACGGGACTCCAGGGAACAGGTGCTCGACGACATGGACCTGGAGCGTGAGCGGGGTATAACGATCAAAAGTCACGCCATCCAGATGAATTTCCCGCACAATGGTGTTGACTATGTCCTGAACCTTATTGATACCCCCGGGCACGTTGACTTCTCCTATGAAGTTTCAAGGGCCATTGCCGCCTGTGAAGGCGCATTGCTGGTGGTGGATGCCACACAGGGTATCCAGGCCCAGACCATTTCCAATCTCTATCTTGCCATTGACCATAACCTGACCATCATCCCTGTGCTGAACAAGATAGACATGGATGCGGCAATGATCGAGGAAGTAAAAGACCAGATTGTGGATCTGCTTGGTTGCGACCACGATGAAATTTTAGCGGTAAGCGCAAAAACCGGCATAGGTATTGACCAGGTCCTTGAGGCCATTATTACCAGGATACCCTGTCCGAAAGGGGATCCCGAAGCGCCCCTGCAGGCATTGATTTTCGATTCGCTGTTCAACCCGTTCAGGGGCGTCGTTGCCTATTTCAGAATTTTCAACGGCTCGATAAAAAAAGGGGATCATGTGAAATTTGTGGCTACCGGCATGGATTACCATGCCGATGAAGTCGGAATTTTACGCATGAAGCAGGAGGTGCGCAATACCGTTTATGCCGGTGATGTCGGGTACATCATCTCGGGGATCAAAAACAGCAAGGAAGTCCAGGTCGGCGATACCATCACCCATGTCGGCAGGCCGTGTTCCGAAATCATTGAAGGATTCCTCGGGGTCAAACCGATGGTGTTTGCAGGCATCTATCCAACCGATGCGGATGACTATGAAGTATTGCGCGATTCGCTAGAAAAACTCAGGCTGAACGATGCAGCATTGTCGTTCGAGCCGGAGGCTTCGGCCGCGCTGGGTTTTGGGTTCCGCTGCGGGTTCCTTGGCTTGCTGCACATGGAGATCGTGCAGGAAAGGCTCGACCGCGAATTCGACATGGATGTCATTACCACCGTTCCGAACGTTTCCTATAAAGTTTATACCACCAAGGGAGAAATGCTGGATGTATACAATCCTTCAGGGTTGCCCGAACCAAACTACATCAATAAAATAGAGGAGCCGACCATTATTGCCAACATCATCACAAAATCAGAATACATCGGCTCAATCATGACACTGTGCGTTGGCAAGCGCGGTATTCTGAAAAACCAGGTTTACCTCACCACCGACAGGATCGAACTGACCGTTGAGTTGCCGCTGGGTGAGATTGTCTTTGATTTTTATGACAAGCTGAAAAGCATCTCAAAAGGATATGCCTCATTTGACTATCACCCGTCAGGCTGGCAAACAGCCGACCTTATCAAACTGGACATACTGCTGAACGGTGAAATCGTCGACGCACTGTCTGCCCTGATCACCAGGAACAATGCCTATGATTTTGGTCGTCGCTTCTGTGAAAAACTCAAGGAATTTATCCCGAGGCAACAGTACGACGTCGCTATCCAGGCCGCCATCGGCGCCAAGGTGATTGCACGTGAAACTGTGAAAGCGCTCAGAAAGGATGTTACAGCGAAATGTTACGGCGGCGATATCACGCGTAAACGCAAACTCCTTGAAAAACAGAAAAAAGGGAAAAAGCGTATGCGCCAGATAGGCAATGTTGAAGTTCCGCAGAAGGCCTTCCTCGCAGTCCTCAAGCTTGATTCCTGATTTATTTTCCCGGGTTGTAACATTCCCGGTTTAACCTCGTCCTATACTGTCTAACCAAAAATTCTAATTTTTATGAAATCTATAGTTAAACTCACACTAATATTTGCGGTGCTGGTGCTCCTTTCGGTAAACACCAATGCACAGGATGAAAAAAAATGCCCGTGGTACAAACACGGACATCACATGGGCGACAGCGCCAGGATGAACGAATTTGCCTGTTCCATGGAAAACTTCAACATGAGCGATTTCCCGTTTTGCAAGAATAAAAAGAAATTCAACGGGCACTGGGCCGGTGTTGATCTTGGCGTCAGCGGCTATGTAAACCCGGATTTCAACATGACCTTCAACCCGGCATACCCGTACATGAATATGAATACCGCGCGTTCACTCACGGTGAACCTCAACCCTTTTGAACTGAATGTGAACCTTTACAACAACAAGATCGGGTTCACCACGGGCCTTGGATTCCAGATAAGCAACTACTATTTTACCGACAATTATGTCATGCTTAAAGACTCAAGCACGATAGTGGCTTACAAAGTGCAGGATGCACAGGGCAACCCGGTAACCATGAAGGTGAACAAACTGGTGGTTTCATACCTGAACGTGCCTTTGTTTTTTGAATTTCAAACCAACCCCTATCGCCGTTTAAGCAGTTTCCACGTATCAGTGGGTGTTATCGCCGGTGTGCGCATCGGATCCTATACCAAGCAGACATACGACAACAAGGAGGGGACATATTCGCTGGTTGATAACAGCGGGAACCAGGTTGCCACCTTTGATGTGGAGCACCATTCGGTGAACGATCGCGGCGCCTATCACCTTGCCCCGTTCAAAGTGGATGCCTCTTTTCGTGCAGGCTGGTCGCACCTGAACCTTTTCGGCACCTACTCGCTTACAAAGATGTTCCAGAACAACCAGGGACCGGAATTATACCCCTTTACGGTTGGGATAACATTGCTGGGCTGGTAGGAAAGACGAGTGACTAAAAAAACCTTTCTTCAAAATTAATCAGGAATAGTTTCTTCGTTGCCCTTGTTACCGCGGTATACAGCCACCTTCCAAATTCCGCGTTCAGCATCTTGTCGTTGAGATACCCCTGGTCGATAAACACATTGTCCCATTGCCCTCCCTGTGTTTTGTGGCAGGTAAGCGCATAGGCGAACTTCACCTGCAGCGCATTGAAATAGGGGCTTGCCTTGACCTTTTCCATCCGCTCACTGCGTGACGGGATATCCTGGAAATCGGCCATGACCGACTGGAACAACCTGTTGTTATCGGGCTGCGTCAAAGCAGCCGATTCCGACATCAGGGTGTCAAGGATGATTTTTACATCAAGGTCCTTCTCTTCGGGATAATCGAGAAAACGAACGGTAACATCTGCGAACCGGAAGCCATACATTTCCTCAATGTTGCGGATCCGCATCAGTTCCACGATGTCACCGTTGGCAATGAACCCGGCTGTCGACTCGAGGGGCAGCCAGAAATAGTTGTTCTTGACAACCATCAGGTAATCACCGGTGGAAATCTCCTCCTCGAGATAAAGGATCCTGTGGCGGATCTCCCTGTTGTAGATATTGGCACGCTTGTTTGACCTGCAGATAACCACATTGTTCTCCTTTTGTGACCCGGAATAGGCATGGTTGAGGGCTTCTTCAAGATCCTGGCCGTCCAGCCGGACGATATCCCTGTACCCGCCGATGGAAAACATCGGAAATTCAAGTTTTTGGGCCTGTATCTGCTGCCTGACCAATGTGGCATTGACCAGGATCCCTGATTCTTTGGCCTGCCTTACAACTTCTGTCAGTTCAAAAGTATCGATGCTGAGGTGATAGGCCCGTTGCAAAAACTCATGGTCGAGCGCCGGGCTGTGGTCCAGGCCAACAGGCGGCAGCTGGGCGGCATCACCGATAAAGAGCATGCGGCAGTTTTCGCCGCTGTAAACAAATTGAAAAAGATCATCCAGCAGGTTCCTGGTCGAAAACAGGGCGCCTTCGGCCGACATGGTATGCTGGATCATCGATGCTTCATCAACGATGAATAGTGTATGCTTGTGGTAATTGACCTGGAGTTTGAGGTCGATGAGCCCATCCTTGTTGGTACGGGCAAAATATATTTTCCGGTGGATCGTGTTTGCCTCTTTGTGCGTATAGTTGGTAAGTACTTTTGCGGCGCGCCCGGTTGGTGCCAGCAGCGTGGTTTTTTTACCAATCCTGGGAAGGACGTCTACAAGGGCTTTGACAACCGTGGTTTTGCCGGTACCTGCGTATCCCCTCAGGATAAACAAGGCATTTTGCTGCTTCCACGAAATGGTCAGGAATACTGCAAGTTCCCCGAGCAGTTTATCCTGGCCCTCGGTAGGATCATAGGGAAATTCCTGACGCAGCATGGCGATAACACCGGTCAGGTCCATGGTCCGTTTTATTCGTAACGAAGTGACTCGATCGGATCGAGATTCGCTGCTTTTCTTGCCGGGATGATCCCGCTCACCAGGGCAACGATAAAACAGAGCACCACGCCTGTGGCGATCCATAACCAGGGTACGATAAATGCGCTGCCGATCAGCAGCGAAATGATATTCCCTACCAGGATGCCAAGCACGATTCCGAGCAACCCGCCCAGCTGGCCTATGACGATCGACTCAACGAGGAACTGGTTGCGGATCACACGCTTGGTTGCTCCGATGGCTTTCCGGATACCGATCTCGCGGGTGCGTTCGGTCACCGATACCAGCATGATGTTCATCAACCCGATGGCAGCCCCGAGCAGGGTGATAAACCCGATGATGGTCGCGGCCATGGTGACATATTTTATATTCTCTATCAACATTTTGGCAATGTTGTCACTCTTTGTGATCTCAAAGGTATCTTCCATGCCTACCGGCACTTTCCGGATGTTTCTCAGGATGGCTGTCGCTTCGCCTGTGGCGGCATCGACCAGCTCGGGCCTTTTCGCCATCACATTGATATTGAACGACATGTTTGGGCGGGGAAAATTTGTGCGCACATTTGTAACCGGGATAAAGCAGGTCCGGTCGCCGCTGAAACCCATGCTGGAGCCTTTGGATTTCAACACCCCGATAATTTTAAATTTCCCCGGGCCGATTGAAATGATTTTACCCAGGGGATCCTCCTTGTTTTTAAAGAGATCGGTGACCAACGAGGCACCCAGGATCGCCGAACTGAATCCATAATAAATTTCATTGGGGGTAAAGTTCCGGCCGAATTCTACTTCGTCGCCGGAGGTGACAAGGTAATTTTCATCTGCGCCGATAACGCCCACATTCGGGTTGGTCTTGTTGGCTTCATATTTCAGGGTTGCGATCCCCGTAGCCCGCGTGAATACGGAGGTATATGCCGGGAAATCAAAACGGTCCTTGAATTCCAGGGCCTGGTTGTACGTTATTGGTTCATAGCGTTTTTCCTTGCGGTCGCCGCCTCCCATGTGAATGTTCATCGAACGGTTGCGGATGGTCAGCGTATTGGAACCCATCATGGAAAAATTCTGGGTAAGGTAGTATTTGATGGAGTCGGTGGCAGTAAGGATTCCAACCAGCGCCATGATCCCGAAAGAGATGATGAGGATGGTCAGGATCGTGCGCAACAGGTGGCTCCTGATGGAAACCAGTGATATGTTTATATTTTCAAGAACCAGCGTGTTTTTCATAAAAGGTATCAGTGTTTTTTTCCGTAAGCAAGATCGCCGGCATCACCCAATCCCGGCACAATATATGACTGGGCGGTCATTTCATCGTCAACGGCTCCCAGCCAGATGGTGATATCGTTCTTTGAAATATGTTTTTTAACATACTCCACGCCCTCCACATTGGCAACAGCAGCCACGATGTGGGTGTGTTTCGGTTTTCCATGGCTAACCAGTTCCTTGTATGCCAGTACCATTGAAGATCCTGAAGCAAGCATGGTGTCGCACAAGATTACGACCTTGTTCTCGATTTCGGTTACCGAAGCATATTCAATGTTTATCGAGAATGTACCATCTTTGTGATGACGGCGAAACGCCGAAATAAATGCATTTTCCGACTTATCATAAAAATTGAGGAATCCCTGGTGGAAAGGCAGGCCGGCACGAAGGATGGTTGCCAGCACCGGGTATTCGATCAGCACCGGTACATTTGCGATGCCAAGCGGGGTCACCACTTCCCTTGTTTCATACGCCAGCACCCTGCTGATTTCGTATGCAAAAATGCCGCCTAGCCGCTCAAGGTTATAACGAAACCTTAAACTGTCTTTCTGTATCTCTGCATCCCTTAATTCTGAGATATATTGATTCAGTATGGAATTGCCCGAAGATAAAACATTGACCATGGCTTTTAATTTTTATGTTAACCTCTCACAAAATTAGCTAATTTTCTCTATTTCCGGAGCCTGCGTGAGAAATAAAGTACTTTTTCAACCACTTTTGCAAGCCGGCTTATCCGCAATGCCGGGTACGGGACTTCCAGGGCGCCAAAACTTTTATAAAACCTTCCCAGGGCCGGGTCGTTTCCTCCTTCAAAATCAAGGACAAGGCTCTTCCCGGCATTTTCCGTAATAAAACGGTCTATCAGCAAAAACATTCCGCCGTTCTCCCGGGCATCCGGCGACGAGGCAGCAAACAGGAAATAAACACGCTCCCGGTCGAAAAGGAAAAAAGCACCTGCCGAAAGGCTCCCCTCTTTTGTGCCCGCACCAAGCAGGTAACCGGTTTGATTGCCAATGCAATGCATCATCAGTTTCCGCAGCGTTTCATAATGGGAATCCTTTAATTTCCCCTCCTTTTTCCCGAAAGTTGCGCGGAACAATCCAATGAGATCATCCACGCCGGTTGTACGGTCAACGGTCATCTCACAGGCAGCCGCCTTGCGGATATTCCTCACCGTGTTTTTTGAATACGATCCGGCCAGGTCTGCATACGTACCGGCCAGGTCCAGCTCATGGTTGACACGCATGGTCGTTTCGCCGGCCCCGGAATACCGGTTCATGGAATTCAGGTGAATCTCCATAAACCTGTATTTGGCCGGGACGGCCATGATAAAAGCTGCAACATCTTCCTCCGAAAGTTCCTTTGGCGAAAAAATACCAAGTTGCTGGGTAAAAAAGGGCTGTGCAAGATAGCTGATCCCCCATTTGCGGTAGCAGGTAAGGGGAAATACGCAGACATAATCCCCCTCAACCAGCGCCTCCCAACCGGGACAAACCAGGTCGAGATACCAGGAAAAAGCATATACCCTGCGGTTCGCCGATCTGCTGATGCAGTCGTCCCAGCGGCTTTTATCTATTTGATTATGTCTTAGATACTTGATCATAAAAAAAATCAGGTGGAAGCCTGCTGAACCATCTCTTCATACACCGCCCGCCAGCCTTCCCACCGGCCGGTATCTCCGAGGCTTTCATTGTGCCACAGGCTGACGAATTCACCATTGACAGATCTGACAGTCTGGATCATCTGTTTTATTTTTTCGAGGCTTTCAACCCTGCTTAGACGAAGATAATCCTTCATCGTTACATCCATCAGCGAAACCGGGTGGATCATCAGCCGGGTGGCTTCATTCTTTACCAGGTCAAAGAACGGGAACGGTACGGCAATCCCGGCCCTGAACCCGGTATGGGTGGCATACCCCATGGAGTAATCGTCGGTTATGCCAAACTGCAGCAGGGTGCGATAGGTTTTGGGCATCGACAGTTTCAGAAAGTGCTGGCGGCTTAAGGTTACATCCCGGTCAAGCACATCGCACAACCCCGCATACTCATCTTCGAGTTTGAACAGGTGCTTGTTCGAGGAGAGCGAAGGATGTATGCCAACCTTCCCGTGCCTGTCAAGCTCCCGGAGCAGGAGGTGGAAGTTTTTTGATGAAATGGTAACGTTGTTGTCATTCATGCCATAGTCGGCAAAAAGAATAAAAAAAACCGGGAAATTTGAATACCGGGCATGCACACTGTTTATAAAAGCATAATTGTCGTAGGGATCAGGCGTCATCCCGGCAAGTACTTTGAACCTCCCGGCAATTTCCTGCAGACGGCCATGCATGAACGAACGTCCAAAGCCTCCCAGGGTGCGCGCAAACGTCCGCCCCTGGTAACACCAGGCATGATCAACATCAATCGTGGGGACAAAGTTGTACCGCGGGTAGCTGATTTTCAACCCGGGATAATGTTTCCGCAACATACCCTCCAGCATTCCTGCCCAGGTGTGAACAATGGGAATTTCCAGGAACTTTCCTTTCCAGGCAATGCTTTCGGTAGCAGGAAACCGTCCGTAGCTGTCCTTTTTGTGCGGATGGTACTCCTCGTACCGTGTGACCAGGTAAAAGGCTGCTGCGAAGGGATCAAACGGCAATGCGGACAAAGGATTTGCTGTTTTAAAAAGGATTGGGAACCCTCCGGAAGTTGAGGGTTCCACCACCTGGAATGCAATCACCGTTTCAAAAAGCAACCCGGAGGCTTCGATAAAAAGGCCGTCGGCCGGGGGTGCACTGCCATAGGATATCTTCGGGCCGTCATACCCTGAAAATTCCTCCTGCGAAGTGGTCAGCACTACTTCAATTCCGAGTATATCCCTCACCATCAGGCTCGCAATGTACCTGAGCCGGCTTGGGATGGAGGCAGTAAGGATCAGCAGCATAAAAACGCGGTTGTTAGTTGCAGCCAAATTACGCAAAAAACAAAAACTTTCGTAATTTTGAATAATATTTGAGAATAGAAACGGACACGTATATGGAGAATTTTATTGTATCGGCGAGGAAATACCGTCCACAGACGTTCGACACCGTGGTTGGGCAGAAGTCCATTACCAACACCCTGAAAAATGCCATAAAAAACAACCAGCTTGCACAGGCATTTCTGTTCTGCGGACCAAGGGGTGTCGGGAAAACGACCTGTGCCCGCATCCTTGCCAAAACCATAAACTGCGCGTTTCTTTCGCCCAATATGGAAGCCTGCGACCAGTGCCCGTCGTGTGTTTCCTTCAACGAAAATGCCTCGTTCAACATTTATGAACTGGACGGCGCCTCAAACAATTCGGTGGATGATATCCGCACCCTGGTCGACCAGGTCCGCATCCCCCCACAGATGGGCAAATACAAGGTGTATATCATCGATGAAGTTCACATGCTTTCGGCCTCCGCCTTCAATGCATTCCTGAAGACGCTGGAAGAACCGCCCCCCTATGCAAAGTTTATCCTCGCCACCACCGAAAAACACAAGATTCTTCCCACCATTCTTTCAAGGTGCCAGATTTTCGATTTCAAAAGGATCACGGTAGACGACATTGCGGGGCATCTTCACCATGTTGCCGAAATGGAACATATCACGGCCGATGACAATGCCCTGCACATCATTGCGCAAAAGGCCGACGGGGCCATGCGCGACGCCCTCTCCATCTTTGACCAGCTTGTCAGTTTTGCGGGGGACCAGCTTACCTACAATACTGTCCTGGAAAACCTGAATGTGCTCGATTATGAATATTTCTTCAAAATAACCGACCAGATTTTGCAGGGGGATATTTCAGGCCCGCTGCTCACCATAAACGATATCATTGGCAAAGGGTTCGAAGGGCAGCATTTCATCATCGGCTTCGGCGAGCACCTGCGGAACCTGCTTGTATGCAAGGATACCGCTACTGCCGGTTTGCTCGAAACTGCACCCTCTATCCGCGCCCACTATGTGGAACAGTCGGCCCGGTGCCCTGTAAGCCTGTTGCTGACGCTGCTCGACATCAACAACCGTTGCGACCTGAACTACAAAACCAGCAACAACAAGCGTCTGCATCTTGAACTTTCGCTGATGCAGATGTGCGCCCCGATGATCCGGCAAAACGGTGGTCAAACAGCGCCTCCCGCTGCTGCCATCGCACCGCCTGCCCCGCCAAAACCCGCGCCTGTAGCGGTTGTTCCGGGCTTGCCATCACAGGAAACAACCGTGCAACCGCCGGCTTCCCACCCACAACCTCCCGCCCCCGTCGTACAGCATGCCGAAGCCGGGCCCGGGCAACCGGAATCTTCGGGATCCCCGGCAGAAACTCCTCCAAGGAAACCGTCGGAAACAGTCAGGATGCGGGACATTAAAAGTGATTTTACCAGCACCACCTCGATCAGGAAACCGGTGTCAAAAACAGGGAATGACGCCCTGGCCAACGACGAGGACCTTGCCAGGTATGAGATAACCACCCCGTTTACCCAGACGGAACTGATCCTTTGCTGGGACGAATATGCCGATAAGTTGAAAAATGAGTCGCCGCACCTCTACTCCACGTTGAAAAATTCACGGCCGGTGCTCCAGGATAACTGGAACATCACCTTCACGCTCGACAACAAGGTGCTTGAAGATGAGCTCACCCTGCGCAAGACCGATATGATGGAATTTTTACGCATGCAGCTGAACAACTTTAAAATTCAACTCAAAACAACCATTGCCGAATCGCAGCAAACACTGAAGCCATACACCGACAAAGAAAAGTTTGAACTGATGGCCGGCAAAAATCCCGCCCTGCGTACCCTCAGGGAGGAGCTGGATCTTGAAATTGAATATTGATCTGCCTGCCCTGTTTCGGATGATCCCAGCGAAATAAACCTTAGACATCGTTTTAACTGCAAGCATGAAATATCCAGTGGAACAAATTATCAATGTAAATCAAGGATTGAAAGGTAATTGAAGCAAAGCTGCGGTAAACATTTGAAGAACTATTTATTGCAGTCTGCTTCAGCTGACTGCTAACTTGATGATTCTGCAAAGCAGGGGCTTCAGCCCTATTTATTTGAGACACAATGTGGCTAAAGCCAGATGAATTACATCACCCCATAAACAGTTGGCTAAAGCCAACTGCAATAGATGCAAGCATTCAAAGTAGTTTTTGTACCTTGTGGGAGTATTTTAAAAACCGGATTTACATCATTGACACATGAATATCCATAGGAACAAATTTCATGAAAACCGAATTTACTCTAAAAAACTGCAAACAGGAAAATGCCACCAGGACACCAAAACACAAAGATGCACAAAGCAGTGTATATCTGCAGTATAAGCCTGGTGAAACCTTGTGACCTTTTGACCTTGTGACTTTGTGACTTTGTGACCTTGTGACTTTGTGACCTTGTGACTTTGTGACCTTGTGACTTTGTGACTTTGTGACTTTGTGACTTTGTGACTAATAAACACCTTTCGGACTGGACTAAATTCCGGATTTTCCATATGGCCAAAAAAATAAATCCTATCACATGAACATACCAAATGACTAAAGAAGCCGGCAGGGTATTTTGTATCGGGGAGACGGTTCTCGACATCATTTTCAGGGAGGATCAGCCCTTGTCGGCCACCCCCGGCGGCTCGATGCTTAATTCTGCCGTGTCGCTCGGCAGGGCGGGAACAAAGGTCTTCTTTATAAGTGATTTCGGCACCGACCATCCCGGGAATATCATCCAGGAGTTTTTATCAAACAATGGCGTATCTACCGAATATGTCAGCCGTTACAGCAACGGCAAAACGTCGCTTGCCCTGGCTTTTCTCGATCAGCAGAAAAACGCGGATTATTCTTTCTACAAGATACTGCCCGAAGAACGGCTCATCTGCCCCTTTCCCGGGGTGGAACCCGGTGATATTGTTCTGTTCGGCTCCATTTACGCCATCACGAATTCTCTCCGTTCAAAAATAACGGGATTCGTCCGGGCTGCAAAAGCCGGTGGGGCATTTATCATCTATGACCCGAACTTCAGGAGCGCCCACCTCGGTGAACTCGAAACCGTCAGGCCATGGATCATGGAGAACATGGGCATGGCCAACCTGGTGCGGGGGTCGGATGAAGACTTCAAAAATATTTTCAACGCGCCCGATGCACAGCAAGCATTCCGCCATGTGCATGAGGCAGGGTGCCCCCTGCTGGTTTATACAAAGAGCAGTAAGGGTGTCGAGGTAATTCAGGACGGGGTGGCCACAACATATCGCGTACCCCAGATAGAGCCGGTAAGCACCATCGGGGCTGGTGACGCCTTCAATGCAGGGATCATCCATGCGGCAACCACCCTGCCGGGAACTTCCATGCTGCCAATGCCCGGTACCCTGCCTGCATGGCTGCTGGATTGCCTTATTGAATCGGCCATCCGTTTTTCTGCCGATGTATGCCTGGGCCTTGACAACTATATTTCGCCTGAGTTTGGCAACAACCTAAAAAACAAACCATGAAAGCAACCAAAGCATCCATTGACTCCTTTCTTTCGGCGCACAGCATCGCCATCGCGGGTGTTTCAAGGGACCCGAAAAAGTTTGGACACGTCGTTTTCAAACAGCTCAAGGAGAAAGGATTTGAAGTCCTTCCGATCAACCCCGGAACGGATGACATTGCAGGCACCCCCTGTTTCCGCAGCGTTAGCGCTTTACCCCCCGGGACTCAAAGTTTAATCATCGTTACGGGGAAAAAACAGACCAGGGAGGTTGTGGCCGAAGCCATGGCAGGCGGGATCAAAAACATCTGGATCCAGCAGATGTCCGATACGCCCGAAACCCTTGAATTAACAAAGGGCTACACAGGAAACCTGGTCACCGGGGAGTGCATCCTGATGTATGCCGATCCCGTGACGGGGTTTCATAAATTTCACAGGAACCTGAAAAGGTTTTTTGGGCGTCTTCCAAAATAAGGGGATTTACGATTTACGATTTTGGATTTACGATTGGCGGTTGCTGATCCGTGATCGTCATTTTAGCACTCAATCGAAAATCGTAAATCGTAATTCGTAAATCAATTGTTCTTATGGTGTTGGTAGTACTTTAGCGTAGTGATCAGGAACATGGCCAGCCCTGCCGCCCCGATACCGGAACATACGAGGAAGGCCGTTGAAATGGAGAAATACTGGGCGATCACACCCACGAGGATCATTCCCAGGCCCATCCCGATATCGACTGCGATAAACAGCGTGGAGCTGGCTGCCCCCCGGCGGGAAGCAGGCACCATGTTGTTTGTCATGGTTTGAAAGGTTGGGAATACAACGCCATTTCCAAACCCGAGGATCAGTGCGGCAGTAAAAAACCCTGCCTGGTTTTGCCAGAGGGCAAGGAGCGGAAACCCGATGATCAGCAGCGAAAGACAGAACATGATGATGATGCGTGGTCCGTTGCGGTCAAGGGCTTTTCCAACGGCGAACCTCGAACTGATGATCCCGATGGCGTAGATCAGGAAGAAACCGGACGGGTTGCCGATGCCGATTTCATGCCCGAACAGGGCAACGAAGGAGATCAGTCCGCCGTAGGTCAGCATGATGATCAGCAAATTGAGGGAGGGGATTACGGTGCTCGTCTCAACCAGGTTCTTCCATTTGAATTCAAGATTTGCTTTTGGCATATAATAGGCCGGGTACCTGATCAGGGCGGCAAGCCCCATGCTGACAAGGCTGATGAGGCAGCCTGCCAGGAACATCGCCGTATAACCGCCATGCTGGAAGATGATCGCCCCGATCATGGGTCCGAGGGCCATCCCGGCAGTGGTCGAAACGCCAAAGTAGCCAAAGCCCTCTCCCCTTTTGTTTCCAGGGATGATATCCCCGGCCACGGTTGAATTGGAGGTGGTGGTCAGCCCCCAGGTCATGCCATGCACAAAGCGGACCCCGGTCATCATCAGGATGGAGGTTGCAATGAGGTAACCATTGAAGGTGAAGGCATAAATAAGCAGGGATGCCAGGAAAATTGCCTTTCTGCCATATTTGTCGAGGCTGAACCCGCAAAACGGGCGGATCAGGATCGCTGCAACCACGTAGCTGGCCATCACCAGCCCGACCAGGCTTTCGGGGGCAAGCAGCTCATGCGATATATAGACGGGAAGTGTTGAGATCAGTGAATAATAGGCGCAACACATCAAAAAATTGGAAAGGGTGAGCAAGGTAAAATCCCTGTTCCAGAGTTTGTCATTCATGGCAGTGGGGCAGTAAAAACGATATTTGTAGCAACAGGGATCGAACCCGTGTGCAAAATTAGAAAATTAACTGTCAGAAACATTGTGAACGCGCTTGGATATCCGGGAAATCTTTTTACATTTGCACCCTCAATTGAGGGAGCATAGCTCAGCCGGTTCAGAGCATCTGCCTTACAAGCAGAGGGTCACAGGTTCGAATCCTGTTGCTCCCACCAACAAAGACAAGGGTTTCAGAGAATAAAAATCTGAAACCCTTTTTTCATGTAACCCTAAATGTAACCTCAGAACATTCGAAAACGCACATTTTTCTAAGCACTCAATTTAATACAATTTAACCCATAATGCAATATTCCTACTTAGACCAATGTGTTGATTTGCTGAAAACGCCCGTTGATCGTCTTTCTCCGGGACACCCGCAAGAGTCCACCCTCCTGGAATCTGAGGAGAATATCGCTGAGTTTTTTGTTGAGCCCTTCGGCAATGAACTTGAAAACAATTTGGTGGTCAATACTACCGTTGAACAAAAGGCTGACATCGTCAAGCTCTACGTGTCCAGGTTGATGAAGTCCAAAAACCATGTGTCCTTCACAGCGAGTAAGCCTGATTTACATGCCAACCTTTCTAAAAAAGGCATTAACGATCGTGCTCCTGTGTTAAACAAGATTGGAAATTTACTGGTACTGGATAATTCACACCTCCCAGACCATGATCTAAAGTTCATGAAGGGCTGTAACATCCTGTATCATTTGCTCTTTGCTGAATTGCAAAAATGCTGCGGTATCTATGAAATCCCCTTTACTGATATTTGCCTGAAACTTGGGTTCCCCACGGACACCATTAATATACAATATCCATCACTGAATAATTTGAATTTGCCGAGACAAGTGTTCGATATTCCGATTGGATCCTTTGAAATACTGAAACTGGCATTGTATGAAAATGGGTTCCTGAACCTACCAAAAGTCAGTGTACTTAACGAACAATCAAAGGATGAACTTATAAAGCTTGTTTATTCAAATGATGTTCCCTATAAAATTGCCATGTTTGATTTCCTCGGCTTCATCCATTATTATCAATCCGAGTTTGCGGCAACAAAAACAGAAATGTATAAAAAAGTTGCGGAAATCATTTGTGCAGGAAAAAAACCAGTCTCAGCAAGAACGATCCAGGGGAACATTAATGATCTTTTAAAAAGCTCCTCAAATCGTGATACCAGATACACAGCCTCTCTGCACAAAGAAGATGTAAAAAAGCATTACGAAACATTGAGATAAGGAGTACGTGGATACGCCGAACACAACGTCCACCTGCCGCCATTTTAAATTGACCACCTTAAATAAATAATTATCAGACAAATACAATGGTATCGATAAACCGGCACAGGGTGGTCAGTGACTCCGGTTTTTCCACAATGCGTGCATGCAACAATTTATCAGCCTATTTCTCACCATAAATTACAAAAGCGCTTGAGTCCATCAAAATATTTCCATCAGAATATTTTTGGTTCAACTCCTGATAAACTTCTTTCTTAATTTTATTTTTCATGTCACCATCCGCTTTATTAAGAGCAGCAACAACAAGAGAAACTACTTCTGTCATCATGCTCCAGTAAACATCAATTGTTTTGAAGTTCATTTTTCCTGCAATTTCCTTTTGCCTGATATTTTTCAATCCTGCCTGCAAAAATAAACCGGAGATAAAACCATCTTTAGCACAACGAAACATTCCCGGGGAACCTGGCAGAGGTGCAGGCAATTCCATATTTCTACTGATTGTTCCCATAATAGCTGTAACCCAGAAATTATTTTCAGGTACATTCCAAACAGAAGCAGCGATTTTTCCGCCGGGTTTCAGAACACGAACTATTTCTTTTGATGCTAAAAGCATGTCTGGAAAAAACATAAAACCAAAACGACAACTAATTGCATCAAAGGTATTGTCCGTAAAAGGAAGTTCGCTAACATCGCAGGCAAGGGTTTCAACGTTTGTAATTCCTCTTTTCATTGCATTTTCACGGGCTATTTCCAGCATGTCATCTGAAAGGTCTGTAATAACAACTTTCCCGCCCTTTAACATGGTTGCAATTGTTAAACCGGGTTCTCCTGTTCCGGCTGCAATATCTAACACAACATCTGCACCTTTGGGATTAATTAAACCTATGATTTCATCACACGTTGGTTTTAATAAATCCATATTCAGGCCATCCCATTTTTTCCAGCCGGGAGAAAATTTATTCCATGATGCTTTTTGCTGTTCACGGATATCTTCTAAATGTTGTTCCATCTTGTTTTAGTTTATTTCCAAAGTCAACTTCTTCCAGTCAGTTTCAAGTTAGCACTGGTGAGGTTTCCAGGCATGACGCTTAACTATTGAATAACCGCAACTGGTTGTGGTTGCATTCAGTAATCTGTAAAGCTATGATAATATCAATAGTAACCTGCAAAAATAAAAAAGCCCGTCGAATTTCTACGCCAGGCATATGAAAACAACGCACCCCTTAACCTGTTTTCGCCGGAGCGATCTGTCCACCTCACCTTGTTGATTGTTAAGAATACAGGATGGTCAGCAAACATCGGAAGAGAATGGTCACAGGCTCCGTTTTTCCCGCCTGAACAACGCTCCTAAAACCTTTCATTGAGTTTTACCCGTTGAACCTGCAAATCTAAATTATATGACAGTCTGAGCATGGACGAACCATGGTCCTTACTTGGGCCTTATATGGAGGATAAACGGTAAAACCATGGTGATAGGATGGAAAAGCATGGGAACAGGATGGAAAAGCATGGTAACAGCATGGAAAAGCATGGTAACAGCATGGAGAAGCATGGTGAAAGCATGGTGAAAGCATGGAGAAGCATGGCATTTTGCAACGTTTGGTTTTTCCGTTCGTCATTGCATAGATTTTAAAATCTTATAAACGAAATGAAAAAATCTTATTTCCTGATGAGTATTGTAGCATTCATTACTTTCAGTTGCAATCCCAAGCCAGAAACCATTTACAAAGGAAAAGGTACGCAGGCCATCAATGAAAGTATCCTGAGAATTGAAAACGGGTTGTTGCCTGCCGGCATCATCGCAGGAGAGCCGTGCAAAACGTTTTCCATCAGGGACAGAATGCAATATTTTGATGTGCCCGGCCTGAGCATCGCAGTAATGAAAGATCATCAGATCGAATGGGCCAAATCGTATGGCGTTAAAGAAAAAGGGACAAATGACAGCGTCACTTTGAATACGATGTTCCAGGCCGCCTCCATGAGCAAGCCGGTCACTGCAATGATTGCTTTAAAACTCGAAGAAGAGAAAAAAATCAACCTGGAACAGGACATCAACCAGCAGTTGAAAACATGGCATTTGCCTGAAAACGAATTTACCAGGCAAAGAGCTGTCACACCAGGATTGCTGATGCTCCATTTAGGTGGATTGAATGTTCCTTCTTTCCCCGGTTACTCCAAATATGATTCCATTCCTGGTGTAAAAGACATCCTGAATGGTACATCTCCATCAAATACGGAAGCCGTAAAAGTGGTACTGGTCCCGGGTTCAAAATGGAGCTATTCAGGCGGAGGTTATACAGTACTTCAACTTCTGATGGAGGAGGTATCCGGTAAATCTTTTCCGAAGTTGATGAAGGATGATCTCTTTGACCCCCTGAACCTCAGCAACAGCACATTTGAACATAATTTAACGAAAAAACAACAAAAATCGATCGCAAAAGCATATAAGGAAGACGGGAAAATGGTCGGTGGCGGTTACCATATTTATCCTGAAAAAGCAGCAGCAGGGTTATGGACCACATCCATGGACTATGCCAGGATGATGATTGAACTTGAAAAGTCTTACCTCGGGGAACCCGGTAAAATCATCCGTCCTGAAACCAGCCGTAAAATGCTCAAAAGATACAGGGGCGATATGGCCCTCGGAATTGTATTGAAAAACAATGGCGACAGCCTTGCTTTGGCTTATGGCGGATGGAATGAGGGGTACATTTGTGATGTATACAGCTATTTAAAAACAGGAAATGGCGTTGTCATCATGACCAATTCAAACAACGGGTATATGCTGATCCAGGAGATTTACAGAAGCCTGGCAACAGCGTATGGCTGGCCTTATTTTAAGCCTGCAACAATAAAAACAGTTGAGGTTCCATCATCGGTGCTGTCAAAATATGCGGGAACTTTCAAGGCGTTGCTGGAAGGAAACAAGGAGTATACATTTGATTTTGTACAAAAATCCGATGGTTTATACTTTAATGACGATGGTAAATCATATAAGCTATACCCGGTAAGTGAAACTGAGTTCCTGGTTCCGGACCAGGACTGGCGGTTTAAATTTCCGGAAAAGGACATACTCCCCGATTCGGTTGAATTTGAGATAAGATTCAACAGCGGCACTGGAAAGCGCATAAATTGACATTGCATCCTGCCAAATGACACAATTTCCGCTCCCGGCCTGGTCCTTAAACAAGGTTCAGGTAGTTTTTTAACAAAAGCCGGAAGGTGGACAAGCGAAAATGTGTGAATCATGTAAATCATTTCAACAATTGCGTAAGGGTTTAGCCAGCGAATGGAAATACTTTTGTGACGTTATGTCAATATTTTCACAATTATAAAATGTTGATAATTAAAACCAATGCAGAATTACAGGCAGACGTTCAAAACGCCATCAAACGGGAGTCGTTGTTGAATGCGGCAGAAATCGGGGTTACAGCAAAAGACAGTGTTGTATGGTAACCAACAACATTAAAATCAAATCGGAAATACACGACAAGATTGAACAAAAAGATGTTGAGAAAGTCATCGGCAGAAGCCTGGCAGCAGATGATAACGACATCAGCGTCAAAGTTTCCGGAACAACGGTGACCCTTACAGGAACAGTGCCTTCCTGGTATCAGAAAGACGAAGCCGGCCGGATTGCCTGGAAGACTCCCGGCATATGGTTCGTACAAAACGATTTGGAAGTTGACTATTATTTCGATGATTAGCCAATTGGTTAAATCATGATTTTCCTGATGAGGTTACCTCAAAAGTCTGAATTGTCATCATTACCGCGAAGACGCTAAGGCGCAAAGAATTAAAAAATCAGCAATGTCATTTTTCGCGTCTTAGCGTCTTAGCGGTGAAATTAGGCATTTAAGACAACCTCATTTATAAAACACGGAATGGAAGACTTACGCCACCTGGAATTCTTTGCGGTCAATTCAAAAGAAATTGTTGAAAAGCAGGTAGATTCATATCGGCAGCAACATTCGTATGCCGGGACAATTATTGGCGTAACAGCCTTGTTCATCCCTTTTTTCCTGAGCAGCCTTGTGGGGACTTTCCAGGTAATTCAGCTGATTTCGGTTATTCCGATAGCGCTTTTTATTTGGGCGATCCTTTTAATGCTGGACATCTTTAAGACAAAACCGCTCGACCAGGCTTATAATGTCGAAAAGTACCAGGGATCATTGACCAAAACCTATAAAGAGATCCTTTTAAGTGAAATCGGGGCAAACACCCTGTCGTACAGACAAAATAAAATAATCACCGAAAAAGGCAATAAACAGTATATTGTCGCAGTCAGGCTGACCACCGTGGCTTTACTGTTTTCAATAGTTCTGCTCTTTACAAACCAATTCTTTAAAATCGAAAAAGTACCCACAAAAATACAGGTCGTAAACATAAAAAAAGCAGTCAAACCTGATTCAGTAAACGACAGCATTATAAAGTTACAAGTTTCCTCTCCCTCTGAAGAGTTACATAACGTTGATAAATACTTACAGGATTCACACATTTCAGAATAAAGATGAGGCCGCAGTCTGAGCCTGAACCGGCAAAGCGTGGCCTGAGGTTCCGGTTTTTCCACTATCAGGACGATACTGTTTTTATTATAATTTTACATTCCGGGATTCTTGAGAAAACCGCAGACCAAATTATATAAACAGATATCTTATGACAGTAACAGAATTTTTATCAGAACAATCTCCTGAAAACAGGTTGATCCTTACAGAAATAAATGACATCATCGTGAATGCCGACAAAAATGTAACGGCTGAGATCGGGTTAATGATGGGAATTGAAATGATCCTCTATAAAACCAAAGGTTTTTTTAAATATGGATTGTCAATCACCAAAAGCCATTTTTCGTTGCATTTAATGCCAATTTATGCATCACCGGCACTTCATGCCACGTATAAAAACCTTTTAAACAAAGCTAAATTCCAGAAAGGTTGCATTAATTTTAAAAAAGCAGAAGAAATGCCTTTGGATATTGTCAGGGAATTGCTTGATGATTGCGCCCGGGTTGATCTTATTGCCTTGATGGAAAAGTATAAACAGGACCGGAAACCATGAATGGGGAATCCACGGGCAGAATCTGTTTGCCAGGAAGTAGGATGACAGGCAATGGTCAATAGCGCAGTGAGTCCTGTGCCATTTCTGTCATCACTGAATTGTTGAAATTATATAGTTTCACCCGGGTTTCGGCATGCGTACCGGTCTTCGGAGGTGTGATGACAACAAATGTGCATGAAATGCCCGGGCTGCTATTATTGTTATCGATCCAGGTTCCGGAATTCACATAGATTGACTTTTGGCCCTTGCAGTTCGCCGACGAGGTCATTTTAGCAACGTGTGTATGCCCGAACACTACGATACGCGTGTTGGAATTCGGGTTCATGAAATATTGCACCTTGGCCTGGTTGTCAATGGCGGTATCGGAAGCTGCATTCACAATGGCCGACATAACCGGGATTTTCACAGCCACCTTGTTGATCGTTTGCCTCTGGTCCCAGGTGTCCTGGATTCCCTTATAAAGCTTCACATCGAGATCCCCACCGGTTGTCAACTGGAATGGCAGCAAGTCATTGACTGCACAGGCCCCGGTGAAACCACCAACATTGGTAACGATGATTTTCTCATCCAGCTTATTTTCGATGGACATCAATTTGATTGCCCATTTCCATAAACTCCAGTAAGCATACAACATGTTCTGGCTTACGCCGCCCGCAGGATTGGGGGTGACAACCGCCACGGCTTCGCCCGGTGCCGGATTGTGTTGCATTACATGGAGTGCCGCGATTCTCGTAAAAAAGTATCCCGGGGGCATGATGGTTCCGGGGGCTATGTCCTGGTTTGAGATCGGATCCGGCGCACAGAAAAAATTATAGCGGTGCCCATGTTCAATTGCTATCCGGGGATTTCCGGCAGGTGAATATGTCCCCAGGCCCTGCATATTATCACGGGCCTGGTTTATCCCGGGAAGAATGCCGGCAACATTTTCGGCAGTGATGCTTAAGTCATGATTTCCCGGCACATAAGTAACAGCTATCTTCCCTTCCCGGATTATCCTGTTAAACGCATCGAACACATCCTGGTTGGTTGCAGCGATCCGCTGAACAAAATCATGCTGGTCCTTGCCGTCGTAGGTATTGATGGTTGCCGGCACAAACCATTCGTCAAGCAGGTCCCCCGCGATGACGAGTTCCTTTACATTTCGTGCTGCGCTGACCTGTTGCAGCAGCTTTACAAGAATGCTGCAGTTCCTGTTAATCTCTGCATACGCAAGGTTGGCGCCAAGATGCAAATCGCTTATGACAACTATCATGTTCCTTTCGCTGCCCCCATTGGAGAAAGGATCAGTCGCCGGATTAACAGGGATTTCTGAACCTGGTTGTTTGAACGAACAAAACGCACATGCCAGAATCACAACAACAGCCAAACTGGATGTTTTCATTAAATAATTCATTTTTCCCTCCTTTGTAAGCATAAGAAATGACTGCCCGGATATTTTCCGTTTAATAACGCGTAAATATAGCTTTATTAGAAGTTCGATTAGCCATTTCGTCCCGGACAGGACGAAATAATGCATCTCTCTCATCCATTGCAGTTGGCTTTAGCCAACTGTTTAAGGTTGATCAGGTTCATTGGGCTTTAGCCCCAATGGTTTTTTACATAATGGGATTAACCCCTGCAATGCTTTGCTGTCAATTTGCATTCACCTGGAGCAGGCTGCTATAAATAGGATTTATTTTTTTTCCGGCACCATTTTAAACACCATGTTAATCCCTCTCTTTTTAATTGCCAGTTCCAGGTAAGTCGGATTGAGTCTTTGAATGGAGAACTGTTCCTGTTTCCCGTGTTTTTTGATAATAGTCACCTTCGATTCATCTTTGGAAAATTCCCACCTGGAGGTCCCTGTTCATGGTTTCCCTTTTTTGGAGATGGATGAATAATCACCGTTCTTGCTGAATGTCATTCGCAAATCGGAATAACCGTTTGAATCAACTTTAGAGGATCTTGAAAAAACAACCATTGTTGTATCAATGGGGAAGTGCATTTGCGCTTCAATGGCATCTGCCATCCATGTCTTGCATATGGTTTCATATTTTAATGAAAGCTGTGTTTTTAATGACATGCACGGAACTACCAGCATAACCAGTACAATGGCTTTGTGGCATTAGCCTGCTTATTATTTTTCGGAGAGGACGCGGTGTACAAACGCTAGCCTATCCGGGGTGTAGCCAGGAAGGATTATTCAGGATTGTTTTTTGACAATTTAATGCGTAATAAATAATTATGTAACAATTTTAAAGAACAATGGTCTTATTTTTGCTCCGAAAACAAGGATGAACTCATCGCCTTATAAAAATTAATTAACCTTAAAAATCCGATAAAATGAAAACAGCAATCAGGACATTTTTTTTATTCGCCGCCATTTCGGCCTTTGTGTTTGCAGGATGCAATAAAGAAGGGCCAGTGGGACCACAGGGGCCACAGGGACCTGCCGGGCAAAATGCCACGGTCTACTATTCCGAATGGTTCTCCCCCACCTCATGGTCGGGCGGTTCAGGCGACTGGTTTTTCGCAGCCACTGCCCCCGATCTCACCCAGGATATTGTTGAGGGCGGTGTGGTACTGGCCTATGCATGGCTGGCCAATGACGTATACGAAGGGTCTTCGGTGCGCCCCCTTCCGGCTTATGCCGTGGGTGCAAACTGGGACTTTCTGATCCACCAGTACGGAAGCATTGAATTCAACTGCGACATGTTTGCGCCGCCGCTCACCTCCGGCAACAGGTTCCGGTTTATTGCCATCCCCGGCACCATCCCTGCCTTAAAATCAGGTGCACCCGGGTACAGGAGCAAGGAGGAGTTGCAAAGCATGTCCTACAAAGAGATCTGCAAGTTGTACAACATTCCCGAATAGGAACCAGCTATTTTCTGACTTCGGACATTTAGTGCGGTATACCGCGAGGTACGAGGTACGAATGACGAAGTACAAATGACTTTGTACTTCGTACTTTTACCCCGGTATCCAACTTAGCCGTTTTAATGCTCGCATAAATATTGCCGGCAATTCGGTTGCTTCATTCACCAGGTCCTGCAATTTCTCAGGCTTTATTTTTCCTGACCGTTGAATCAATCCAAGCCAATTAAGTATTTCAACAGTCTCTTCCTCAACTATTTTTAATTTATTGACAAAATCCCGTTTTGATTTCGCGCGTCGTGCAGAGCGGTAATTTGCTCCAACAGAGGTTGCCAACCGCAGGATTTGAGCAGTTATTCGCTTGTTTTGCCGTCAAATTCTTCATCCCTTTTCTGTGCATCTTCCTTCGTTTCCCTGATCGTGCCGTCCTGGTGGTTGGGCGGGCCATAAATCGTATACATTTTCAATTCCTTTACGGCCCCGGTATTGATAACATTATGTCTGGCGCCGGCCGGCACAATAATTATGTCGCCATCCTGCACGGCATATTCATTTCCATCAATGACACATTTCCCCGAACCACTTTCAAACCTGAAAAACTGGTCATTGTTGAGATGTACTTCCGCACCAATATCTTCACCTGCCTTGAGGCTCATGAGTACCAGTTGAAGATGCTTGCCTGTGTAAAGCACTTTCCGGAAATAGTTATTTTCAAGTGTATCTTTTTCGATGTTGCTTTTAAATCCTTTCATTGTGTATTTTCTTTTTAAGGTGTTGTATCATTTTTAATACGATGCGATTTGACAAACTCAAAACGGATCGTTGAGTTCACTGATGCGAATAAGTTTTTTATTGATAAACTCTTTAATTCCAAGTTCCAACAGTTCCCTCCCATAGCCCGAACGCTTGGTTCCGCCAAAAGAAAGATCTGCCTGTGTCCATATGGGATGATTGATAAACACCATACCGCTGTCAATCCGGGCTGCCACCAGCAGGCCCCGATCGATGTTTCCTGCAAATACGGAACCACCCAGGCCAAAAGGTGAATCATTTGCCAGGTCAATTGCTGCCTGCTCATCTTTCACCCGGTAGAATGAGGCGACAGGCCCGAACAGTTCTTCTTGGTATGCGGCCATTCCAGGTTTCAGGTTGGTAAGTATCGTAGGCGCCATGAAAGCACCCGGGCGGTTTAATCTTTCTCCGCCCAGCAATACGGTTGCACCTTCATTAACCGAACGTACTACCTGGTCGGCAAGCAAAACTGCCGCTTCTTCATTGCACAACGGTCCCAGTTCCGCAGCCCTGTCCATGGGGTCACCCACCACCAGCCTGCGAAATAAGTTTCCCCATTTCCAGGGTAATGAGTTTAGCCAATGGCTCTTTTTTGGCGCGCATCAGCGAAGCTACCTGGTGCATTAAGTCAGCGCGCTGCTTAAAGGTGGTGTTTCTCCACTTGCCGAATGTTTCTTCCGCCAGGCTTACGGCATCATAAACCACGCTGTCTGTCATTTCTTCAAACGACCTGACAAGCTTGTTCGTATTGGGATTGATTGTTTGTATTGGCATGATAAATAGGGCTTAATAATGTATTTAACCTAGACTTTAACGATCATTTTACCTTTATTTTTCCCGTCAAAAAGGTCCAGGAACGCTTGTGGCGTATTTTCAAACCCTTCGACAATTGTCTCGACATAGGTCAGCTTCCCTTCTTTAAGCCACATCGCCAGCTGATTTATTGCTGCCGGAAATTTTGCTGAAAAATCACTGACAATAAAACCTCTCATCGTTGCACTTTTAGTTAGGAGGACAGGCTGAAGGCGGGGCCCTACAGGGACTTCAGTAGCGTTGTACAGAGAAATGGCGCCGCATACTGGCAACCTGGCATATTTATTAATATTGGCCAGGACGGCATCTGAAATTTCCCCACCCACGTTGTCAAAATAAATATCAACCCCATCCGGGCAGGTATTGCGGATTGCCTCCTTTAAATCCGGTGTAGTCCTGTAATTGACAGCATGATCAAATTTGAATTTTGATTTAAGCAGGTCTGCTTTTTCGTCAGTGCCTGTTATACCCACCGTGTTACATCGCATAATTTTCCCAATCTGCCCTACCATGCTTCCTACGGCTCCTGCCGCCCCCGAAACAACAATAGTTTCACCTGCCTTTGGAACACCTATTTCGGTCAACCCAAGGTAGGCAGTGAGCCCTGTCATACCCAGCGCGCCAAGGTAGGATGATAACGGCGAAACCCTGTCATCTACCTTGATCAACCCTTTGCCATCGGAAACCTGGTATTCTTTCCATTCCAGGATTCCCGAAACGAAATCCCCCTTCCTGAATTCCGGGTGCTTTGAATCGATCACCTGGCCGATTATTCCCGACTGCATTGGCTCGCCCAAAACGAAGGAGGAAACGTATGACCTGGAATCACTCATCCGGCCGCGTAAATATGGATCCACCGATACATACAACGTCTTTATTAAAACATTCCCGGCAGGAGGTACCGGTATCGCGGCGCTGGTAAATTTGAAATCGTCTAAAGTTGGCCTGCCTACGGGCCTTTTATTCAACAGGATTACCTTGTTCATTGGATTGGTTTATATGACCTGGTTTGAATGTTACCAGGATGAAGCAAAGGTGAGCCGATTCATTGCCGGCAGTGTTACATAACTTTATCAAAGAGTTACATTATTCACACATCGAAAAATGTGTGAATAACGTGCTCATTTCTCCAATTCTGGTAATAAAAATCTCATTTTGGGAAAATATTCATGACTTTCATGATATAAAGCTGATTCATTATCAGGATGTTGTTACTGTGTAATGGGTGTGGAATGGTTATTGCAGGGGGATATTGCTTATGTCATACTATGGAAATTCCCGAATACAGTAGCCTTGAAGGGATGCGTGTTTTGGTTGTGGAAGACAATTCCATCCTCCAGCGATTGACATGCCATATCCTCAAGCAATGGCACGCATCTGTTGACACAGCCATCAACGGGAAAATTGCCCTGGAGCTGATGTCGAGGGAAATCTATGATGTTGTGCTGATGGACCTCATGATGCCGGAACTGGACGGGTATGAAGCAACACGTATCATCCGCTCCAGGGAAGGCACCTATTACAGGAACCTGCCCATATTTGCTTTCAGTGCAACTCCCGACCCGAAACAGATCATGGAATGCAGCATGAATGGTATCATTTCCAAATCACCCATCAACAAGGAAGAGTTGTATCAGAAGATTTCACCTTATTTGAAACAGGTTCCCGCCCGGTAAGCCCTGCAAATAAAGAGTCCGCCCTACTTATCCTGCGGATCGCTGCAACAGGGTGCCCCACATCAGAAAGGATTTCAGGTAATTGAATTAAAATCCCTATTTTTGTCCTTCGGAAAAACCAGGAATTTACAGGCGTATCCCAAACAGATGAAATCATTTGTGAATCAGTCCTGTGAACCGATTAATCGTGGCAAAAGTTGAATAATAAATCTTTCTCATTTCTTTGTTTTTTCATTTCTGCCCTGCTGCTCCTGAATGGCTGCAGTGTTACTAAAAATCTGAACCCCGGTGAACATCTCCTCATTAAAAACAAGATAAAGATTTCCGACCGGAAGATCCTGCCCGAAGAGCTGGAGCCATATATCCAGCAAAAACCAAACACAAAGCTTTTTGGATTGTTCCGCTCCAACATTGCCATTTATAATATGGGAAGCAAAGGGAAAGATACCAAGTTCAAGAAATGGCTGAGGACAAAAGTAGGATCTGAACCGGTTATCCTCGATACCAGCCTTGTATCAGTTTCGAGCAAACAGATGAATATGTATCTCGCCAACAAGGGATATTTCCATTCAGTTATCAGCGATTCCATTGTTGTGAAAAAGAAAAAAGCGGTGGTCCATTACCGGATCCAGGCTTCAACGCCTTACCTGGTCAGAAACCTGTCGTATGCCATTGCCGACACCCAGGTGGCTTCCTTCGTTTTCCCCGACACATCAAAATGCCTGATAAAAAAGGGCCGGAATTACGATGCCTATATCCTGGATGACGAACGCACACGAATTACGGGAAACCTGCAGAACCACGGATTTTTCAGGTTTTCGAACATCTATATCAAATACAGTATTGACACCAGTTTCAGGGAACATGCCTGTGATATTACCCTTGAAATCATCAACAGGGTGATGCCATCCTTCGACAATTTCAACACGGTTCAGCAGGTTCCGCACAAGCGGTATTTCATCAACAGGGTGTATATTTATCCTGAATTCGACCACCTGGTCACTTTTACCGGCACCTACGATACGCTGGTAAAGACGTATCAAAGCCCGGTCAGGGGCCAGCCCCCGAACGCTTACTATTTCCTGTACCAGGATCGTTTCAAGGTAAAACCGAGGACCATTGCCCAGTCAATCTTTATAACGCCTGGTTCCAACTACAACCTGCTGGATGTCAATCAAAGTTATGCGCAGCTGTCGGGGCTGCAGGTATTCAAATACATCAATATCCAGTTCAGGGAAGTTGAAAACGGCAAGCTTTTTCTGCTGCGCAACAAAGATGTTGTCGATTGCCATGTTGAACTTTCCCGTACGCCGGCCCAGTCTTTCTCGGTAACCACCGATGGCACAAACTCGGGAGGGGCGTTTGGTATCCAGGCCAACCTTGGGTACCAGAACCGCAATGTTTTCAGGGGCGCACAGCTTTTCAGGCTGAACCTGAGCGGATCACTCCAGATGCAGGCTACAAATGGCTCAAGCGGCACTTCATTCTTCAATACCATCGAACTGGGGGTAAACGCAGGAATTACATTCCCGCAGTTCCTGATCCCGATAAGGCCTGAAACACTGCCGAAAAATTTCAAGCCAAAAACCATCGTCAGCATCGGTTACAACTACCAGCATCAGCAGCATTATGTCCGTCATATTTCAAACATCAACTTCGGGTATTCCTGGTTGCAGAAGAACATCATCCAGCACGTCCTGAACCCGATTGAGATTTCACTGGTAAAAGTCTATACAGATTCCTACTTCGATTCAGTCATGAACACGAACAAGGATAACCGGCTTAAAAACCAGTATACCGACCATATGGTTGCCGGCCTGAAATACTCCTTTACGTTCAGCAGTCAGCAGGTAAGCAAGGTTAAGGATTTCGCCTATATCCGGGCAAATTTCGAAACCGGGGGAAACCTTCTATATGTCATCAATTCGGTTTTCAATACGCCAAGGCCGAATGGTGCATTTACGGTGTTTGGCCTGCCTTATGCCCAATACGTGCGCCCGGATGTTGATTTCCGGTATTACAATGTCTACCCCGACAATTTCTCATTGGTTTTCCGCTTTTACGGCGGCATCGGGATCCCGTATGGCAATGTTACCCTGTTGCCGTTTGAGAAGGCCTTTTTTGCAGGCGGGGCAAATGGAATGCGCGGATGGAAAATGTACTCGCTCGGCCCCGGAAGTTACAACAACCTTGACGGGAGTGCCACATTCAACCAGATCGGCGATATGCAGCTTGAGGGCAACATCGAATACCGGTTCCCGGTTTATCACTGGATCCGCGGGGCAGTATATGCGGATGCAGGCAATATCTGGCTGCTGAAAGAATCACCGGACCTGCCCGGAGGGAAGTTTAAATTTCCCGATTTCCTCAGCCAGATTGCCATTGATGCCGGTGTTGGGATCCGCCTCGATTTTGATTTTTTTATTTTCCGGTTTGACCCTGCAATTCGCGTCTATGTGCCATCCTACCCAAAAGATGACCGCTGGTATTTCAACAAGATGCAGATCGCTGACATCGTGTGGAACTTTGGGATTGGGTACCCATTCTGATTTACGATTTACGATTTGCGATTTACGATTTGCGATTCAGGGCCGGATGGTGTTCAGAAAGTTCACTGCTATCAAACGGTCATAGAGGGAACCGGTTTCATGGAAATAGACATAGATGGTATAGTCGTTTTCCGTTTCCCAGTGGCTGCCTTCGATCAGTGACTCATCCCCGGTGGCTTTACCTTTTTCTTTCAGCACATACATGTAATTGTAGTACCCTTGCTTCAGGAAGAGATTGAGTTCATATCCCTTGTGTTCGGGA
The DNA here is from genome assembly GCA_026391835.1 of Bacteroidota bacterium. Taxonomy (GTDB): domain Bacteria; phylum Bacteroidota; class Bacteroidia; order Bacteroidales; family FEN-979; genus CAIVAT01. The sequence goes on along the minus strand of JAPLDF010000067.1, from coordinate 92,619 downwards.
TTGAAATACATCCTGCTGACGTTGCCTACCTGCCAGGAGGTGAGTTCACCCAGCACATGAAAAGTTCCGGTGGTAATCAATACGGGATACGGAAGAAAAAAATGCACCCAGGCATAATCCGCTTCGGTGTTGCTGTTTTCGGTATGTTCTTCATTTTTAATAAAAAAGCGCCCGTTAAGATCTTTTTCAAAACTGTATTGTTTGAAAGTCCGGGGCTGGTCGGCGAGCAAATAGACCTGGTTGGTTGTATCATAAGCGATCCTGGCAATATGGTCCGACTGGTACTGAAGGCTCTTGATATCAAAATTCCTGAACTGGTTTCCTCCCCTGAAAGAGATTGCCTCATCATACCGGTAATCAAGTTCATCAGTCCTGGCAAACCGCGGTTTCGAAAGCTGGAGTACGTTGTCGGTGCGGCCATTCTGCTGAAGGATGATTTTGATTTCGCGCCCGACATCAATCACCTGGAATCCATTCAGTTTGACAACAAAGTCGATCTGCTGGCGTGAACTGCGTTCGGCAAGCTGAGCGCTCTGCACAATGTTGCCGGCCGCAACAACAGGTGAGGCTTCCACAACCATGAACCTGGCCGTAAACGCCATTTGCGAAGGATCGTCTTCATACACCACCAGCATATAGTTTCCCGAGAGTTTGGGACGCATGTTAGCGGTTGGAAACAGCGCTGTGAAATGCGTGTACCGTACAGTTGTGTTGTAGGAATATTCGTACTGGTCGATATTCTCCTCGCGGTAACCCTCGATATATTCTGCCACGGTAAGATCGGCGGAGACCTGCCAGTCGGCTTCACAGTGCACGATCGTGTATTTGTATCGCTTCAGGTCAGGATCGAGGTCATCGAATTGAACAGAGAGCTTATCTGTCGAGTTTAACATGATCACGGGAGGTGACAGCTCAAACCCCTCCTTGAACACCTGGATTGTTTTTATTGACGGATCATAACAGATATTCTCATTGGGAACATCACCGGCCGCCCATACGGACACAGTATGAATGACCAGCAAGCCACAGGTTAACAGGTATGACATAGTATGTTGAGACCGCATCGTTTAAAATTTTATTTTCCTCTCCTGAATTCGGCACAAATGATGGCAGCAGCAATCGATGCGTTGAGCGATTCGGCTTTGCCCGGGGCAGATGATCCAAATGAAGGAATGAAGAGCTTATGCGTGATGAATGGAACAAGGTCGGGCGAAATTCCGCGCGACTCGTTGCCGATAACAACAATTCCATGCTCTGTAAGGGTTTGGGAGAATACTGAATCTCCCTCAAGAAACGTCCCGTACACAGGCAAACCTTCACCATGCGCTGACAGGGTGAACCTCCCCGACAGGGTGTTCAGGGTTTCTGCCAGCTTGCATCGGATCACCGTCACCCGTGTAATTGAGCCCATGGAGGCTTGTACAACCTTCGGACTGTAGAGGTCGACACAACTTTCGGAACAGAGGATTGTTCCGATGCCAAACCAATCGGCGATTCGGATGATCGTCCCGAAATTTCCCGGATCGCGGATGTCGTCGAGCGCCAATACCAATGTTTCGGCCCCGTACAGCGACGATGTGCAGAAAAGTGCATCAAATTTTGATTTCAGGTCGTTATCAGAGGGGATATTTACAACCGCAAGCACGGGGCTCGGGGTTGAGAGGGCCGAGAGCCGCTCCATTTCGCGGGGAACCGTTTCAAAAACGGGGATGTTTTTTTTCCGGATCAGTGGAAGGTTTGCAACAATCCATTCGCCGGAAGCATAAATACCGGCAACCTGGAACTGGCTGTCAGCCATGTCCATCACCAGTTTAGTGCCTTCGGCAATAAACTGGTTGAATTCCTCGCGGAACTTTTTAACCTTCAGGGCGGTAATATGTTTGATCTGGCTTTGTGACAGCATAAAAAAAATCCCGGAATCTTTGGGATTCCGGGATAAAATTACAACTTTTACGAATAGCAGCTATTCTGCAAAAACTTCGAGGCTGATTTCTACCTGGACATCTTTGTGCAAATGAATTTTTGCCTTGTAGGATCCCAGTTCCTTGATATGCTCATGATCAACATGAATTTTCTTACGGTCAATATCGATATCGAATTGTTCTTTCAATGCCTGTGATACCTGGATGGCATTCACCGATCCGAAGATCTTGCCGCTTTCAGCAGCTTTTGCACCGATTTTCACTGTCAGGTTTTTCAAACCTTCCGACAAGTCTTCTGCCGATTTCCTGATTTTAGCCTCTTTGTGTGCTTTTTGTTTCAGGGTTTCAGCTAAAACTTTTTTATTGGATTCGGTGGCCAGAATTGCGATGCCCTGGGGAATCAGAAAATTCCTGGCATATCCGGGCTTAACATTTACCTTTTCGTTTGTATAGCCCAGGTTGAGGACGTCTTGTTTTAAAATTACTTCCATGGTTCGTGCCTCCTTATTTTAATAAATCTCCAACATAGGGCATGAGGGCAATGTGCCTCGCCCGTTTAACTGCCTGTGCTACTTTCCGCTGGTATTTGGTGGATGTACCGGTGATACGGCGGGGAAGCAGTTTGCCCTGTTCGTTGACGAACTTAAGCAGAAAGTCAGCATCCTTAAAATCGATGTATTTGATACCGCTCTTCTTGAAACGGCAATATTTTTTTCTTTTCGTATCAACCGCAATCGGGGTAAGATACTTTATTTCACCTTGTTGTTGTGTTGCCATGATCAAACAGTTTTTGGATGGTTACTATTCTTTTACTTCCTTTGCAGCCTTGGACCGGGCACGTTTTTTCTCGCTGTAGGCGAGCATGTGCTTGTCAAAAACCACCGTTAAAAAGCGGAGAATCCGCTCGTCACGTTTAAAGGTTACTTCCCACTCCCTGATCAGTGTCGGTTCGGCTTTGAATTCGATCAGATGATAGAATCCTGTGGCCTTTTTCTGAATGGGATAGGCGAGCTTGCGCAACCCCCAATGATCCTCATGAACGATCTCAGCACCTTTGCTGACGAGGAACTTCTGATACTTTTCTACCGTTTCCTTCATCTGTTCATCAGACAAAACGGGAGTCATAATGAAAACGGTTTCGTACTGTTTTAACATTTCTCGTTGATTTTAATGAATATATAGATTTTTAAAAAGGACTGCAAAAGTACAAAAAATAAATTATACTACCAAATGGTAAACTTCTCTAAATTTGCTTCCTGTTCATTGTCTGGGTTATCCTTGTAAAGAAATTATGCACAACATCAGGTATTCCGGGAATGCGTTGTTCGAAATTTTCTGTTTTCTTCTGGTGTTTTTTATCAGCCTCAGGATGTTCGATGGCAACGGAACGGGCTGGAAACACATCGTCAACAGCGACGGGCGCGGCTATTATGCCTACCTGCCATCCCTTATCCTTTGCGGCGATCCGACCTTCCGGAAGGGCGTGGAAATGGAATCCCGGTTCCTCGGTATTCCTGATTATAAACCCAGTTACATTGTCAATGTAGACGGCCATCCTGTAAATAAATATTTTTCGGGTGAAGCCCTGCTGCTGCTCCCCTTTTTCCTGCTGGGTTTGCTGCTGTCATTTTTATCGGGTGTGCCTGCCGACGGGTACAATTTCTGTTTCCAGGTTTCCATCGGGCTGGGGGCCCTGTTTTATGCCATGGCCGGGCTGATCTTCCTGTCGAAAATCCTGTTGCATTTCCGCATCAGGCCGGCAATAGCCTCCGTACTCCTACCGGCCATTTTACTGGGGACCAATCTATTATATTACACCATCTGGCAGCCTACGATGTCGCACCTCTACTCATTCTTTGCCATCAATGGCCTGATCTTTTACGCCCTGGCTGCAATAAAAACGTGGAACCTCAGGTCGGCACTGCCGACAGGTTTGTTTCTTGGAATTGTCATCCTGATCCGCCCGACCAACGTATTGGTTCTCCTGCTGCTGCCTTTTCTTGCCGGGGACATGGCCACATTTACCGCTTTTTTTAAGAGTTTGTGGCAAAGGAAAAGCGTTTCCATGCTCTTCTTCCTGGTACTTTTTGTACTGGTATCCATTCAGCCATTTCTCTGGTTTTTACAAACGGGAAAAATGTTCATCTGGTCGTATGACAATGAAGGATTCCTGTTTTCAAGGCCTGAGATCAGCAATGTCCTGTTCAGTTTCCGGAAGGGGTTGTTCATTTATACCCCGCTGATCCTTCTTTCCTGGTCGGGACTGGCATTCCTGGCGTTTACCAGCCGTACCCGCTTTTTCAGCATGCTCTTTTTCATTGCCATCAGTACTTACACGATTTCAATCTGGTGGAACTGGTATTATGGCGACAGTTTCGGGTTGCGGGCCTTCATTGACTATTACGGGATTTACTGCCTGCTCCTGGCGGTAGCAATAAACGCATTGCCGGGGAAACATGCGCTTCCGGTCGTCATGGCCATAATTCTGCCGCTGGTTTTCCTGAACCTGTTTCAAACATGGCAGTATACCCATAACATCATACAGCCCAACAGCATGAACCGTGCAAAATACTGCTTTATTTTCATGAGGGCTGATTCAGCGCATATCAATGGTTTGGGTGGCAACCTTGAACTCCCTGAATTTACGGTTGACCGTGATAAGCCAACACTGGTTTTGCAAAATGACTTTGAGTCTGCACCCAACTACTGGAACAACATTTCATTCCGCCAATCGCCCAGGTCATATTCACCATGCCATGCTGGTTATCTTGATTCTCTCAATCAATTTGGCCCCGGGCTCGTTCTACCTGCAGATCAACTTGGGAAATTACCTTCCAGGTTTTTTGTGGAAGGGGAAGTGATGGTTTGGGACAGTGCCATAGGCGCGAGCAATGCGGCTCTCGTTGTGCTGAGCATGGACAGCATCAATCTAAGGAAAAGTTACTGGCAGGGTTTCCGGCTGAACGACATCCCTGAAAAGAAAATGAAATACTGGCGAAAATGCAGGTTCTCACTTACCCTGCCGGAGATTGTAAACAGGAATGGGATCCTGAAGATCTATATCTGGAATCCGGGCAGGAAACCGATCCTCATCGACGATTTTAAACTGAGTTTCTACCGGGTAATGGACCGCTAACCCTTCTGCAACAGTACAACCGCATAGGCTGAGATTCCCTCTTCCCGGCCGATAAAGCCCAGTTTTTCGCTGGTTTTTGCTTTAACCGACAATTGACCCTCATCTATTTTCAACACAGACGCAAGCGTTTTGACCATTTCGGGGATAACGGCATTGATCCTGGGGTTTTGCAGGACGATCGTGCAGTCGATGTTCCCGATAACATATCCTTTGGCGGTAATCATCTCAAGTGTATGCCTGAGTAGCAGTTTGCTGTCTATCCCTTTGAATTCGGGCGAGGTATCGGGAAACTGGTTTCCGATGTCGCGCAAACCGGCCGCCCCAAGCAACGCATCAATGATGGCATGGATCAGGGTATCGGCATCAGAATGTCCCACAGCACCCTTGCTATGCGGAACCAGCACGCCCCCCAGCCAGAATTGCTGGTCATATTCAAGTTTGTGTGTATCGAAGCCGAAACCGATCCGGAACATATAAGAAAAATGGCAAATGGTTGTATCCCGATGGCAGCCCTGACAACGAACTTAGTTCGTTGCGCCGGCTTTTTCGGGCTTTTTGGTATTGTCGAAGTTAAACAGCAACGTAAACTGCAGGGTGTGCTGCAACGGGTTGTTGCTCCTGATGGGAATCAGGTAAGAAAAATCGAGTCCGAACACGTTGTACCGCAAACCGGCACCAAGTGTGAAAAACTGGCGATCGCCCTTGTATACGGATTCATAGAAATAACCGGCCCTGACCGAAAACAGTTTGTTGTACCAATATTCGGCGGCAAGTGCTATATTGATTTCCTGCATCTCCTCCTTAAACCCGTAAGGGGCATCGTAGAAGGACTGGATCATTCCCATAACCGGCGAGACGTCAGGATTCTTACCTTTATAGATGACCTTTTTATTGTCCTTGATACTGTCGCTGGACCCCGTATGATCCTTTAAATACACCGGTGGTGTCGGAACAAGCAGCTTCGACAAATCGAGGGAGATGGAAAACCTGTTATAATCATCAATATCCATGGTAAATGACGGGCCAAGGCGCAGGGTAGTAGGGATGAAATCACGCACAATGGATGAGCTGCTGTATGACATTTTTGATCCGATGTTGGAAATATTGAGACCGAAATCGATTGATGCACCGGAGATACCCTTCACTTCCATTTCGTGGTGGTAATAGATGGCGACATCGGCCGCAACAGATGTTCCCGGCCTGGCCTGGGTGGTACCATCGCCGCCGCCCGGGATAAGGTTGGAATAGACAAACCGCCCGGCAACAGCACCTGAAAACTCGCGGGAAAACTTCCTTGCATAGGTTGCATCGAGGGCAAATTCGTTTGGTTTAACCAGGATGGTATTTTCGCCGTAATCATTCGTAAACTGTACTTCCCCCATTGAAAAGAAACGCAGGGATCCGGCGATTGCCTGCTTGTCGCCGATTTTACCATAACCAACAACAGAATACAAACCGATATCATTTACAAGCTGGCGCAACCAGGGCACATAACCAATCCCAAAACCAAATGTTTTATCGATAAAAGCATATTTTGCAGGGTTCCAGAACATGGAATAGGCATCCGGCGTAGTTGCAACACCCACATTTCCCATACCACCGGCGCGGGCATCGGGGGCAATCGTTAAAAAAGGCACGGCAGTAGATATCACCCGGCTTCCGTCGCTTTGTTCAGTTCGTGAATCTGAAGAAGCGCCCGTCTGTCCGTAGCTACTGGTCATCGCCAGGGCACATAAAAAAAGAAATGATAACCTGATCTTCATCTGTAGAATTGTAAAATAAGTACTAAATAGATAAAAGGGCGCAAAAATAACGCTTTTCCTTTTCAGTTATTGCTTCAAATTAAAATTAGATATTGCTCCACCAAAATTCTCACCTCATAATCATAAGCTTTTGAGATGTTTCGCTGTAAGCACCATTATTTGATTTAAAAGTAATTTTATACGGATAGATCCCGTTGCTGAGTTTTTTTCCATTCGAATCGGTTCCATCCCATGAAATTTTCGGTGTCGAAATGAGTGGGTCACTGTAACTTTTCAAAATTGTGTAAACCTGTATGCCTTTCAGGTTATAGATTTTAATCTGCACATCAAGTCCTCCGCCACCGGACTGCTGGGGCTGAAAGATGAAATTCGTTTGATCAACCAGTGGATTTGGTGCATTCATTACATTTTTCACCAGCACTCCTTCTGTATGTGATGCGGGCACGTAAAAAGTGATCTCCTTCAATGAAGAATTATCAAACATGTCCCATGCTTTCAATGTCAGGGTATGCGTTCCTGAGGTAAGACCATCCAGCGGGTACGCAAGGGTTCCGCGGGTGTAGGAATTGAAATCAGCAGCATAATAGTCGTTCAGCACCATTGCATTGGCCCTGTCGTTGTCGAGAACAGCTTCAATTTCATGCCCGATCCCCAGCCCAAGGCTGTTGATCCCGTTGGTGTCAAAAAGATCCACCAGCAGGATTGCCGCACTGCCTGTTTCTCCTCCGGATACAAAGGAACGGTCGTCAAGGTAAAGGGAAATATCCGGGCCCTGGTTTACTGGGTTAACTGATCCGTCGCGTCCGCCGACGACAATCTGATCGAAGAAGCCTGACGCTTCAGAATCATCGTTGAATGCAAAATAACTCAGCTTGCCTTTCCCATATTGAAGCAGAATGTTTTTTGGAACGACAAAAGAGCAAAGGAATTCACCTGCGACAACAGGAACATCGCCTTTAAAAAGCAGGCTGTTCTGGATATTGAAATTTGCAGGATAGGACTCATGGTTTTCGGGACGGTTGCCCAGTGTCGTATTGGTGACCGGTTTATCATACAACTTGCAATTCACGGTGCCATTGAAGGTACTTATTTTCTGGCCTCCGCCATCTTCGATGATCCCACGGACCGTAACCGTTGACATTCCAACGACAGTATCAGTCTGGTTTACAGGCTGCTCGTTAATTGAAGTGGTTTTCACATTGTAACCTGAAAAAGCGATATTCTGAGCCGGATCCCCGAGGAGTAAAAAGTTGCGGAGTTGGAAATTGTTGCTATTTTCATTCTTCGACAGGCGGATCAGGTCTCCCATCCTGATATATTTCCCATCGGCATCCATATCCATCAGGTGATTAAAAAAACTTGTGTTCAGCTGGATGTTCAAACCGGCGAATGCGAGCCGCGTGGTGGAGTATAGTGCTATGGCGCCGCCGCCTGGCTGCAGGATGAGCATCTCGCCGGCAGTAAACCGTTCGGGATTGTCAAACCTGCTGAACTCACAGGTTGCAGTAACAAAAACCGGGAGTTTATCTTTGTTTTTCCATGCAAGAATATCGGTTGTGGTGAGCACCTGCTCAAAGCTCCATCCGGTTTCGCCGCCATGGCCGGTATAATTGATGATGAGCGATCCTTTATCTACAACATCATTGAGTGCCGCACTGGCATCAGGAAACCGTTCGCCGCCAGGGATTTGTATCAACTGGTAGGCATCGAAATAGATTTTGTTCACATTGAATACCGGGTACTTGCTTTTCACAATGGCACACAATTCCTCGGCCTGCTGAAAATGGAGGTTCTGGTTTTCGTCATCGGCAACAAAAGTCACAATATTCCGCCAGTCGGATGTAACAGGATAGGCAACTGCCGAATAGTGGATGATTTTATCAACCATTGTCTGAGCTTCGGCAAGGGTCGAAACCGGGAACCTGCCGATACCGATATCTATTGCGCCGTTTGCTTCCTGCCCGGAGTTATCCGCCATAATGCCGAAGTAGTCGTCGGTGACATACGATTTGGTGGAATTGAGTGATTCAACCGACTGAAATGTCGGGATGAGGTTGTTGTTACCCGGGATCCGGTTTTTCGGATCGTAGGATCCATCGCCGAAAAGCAACAGGTACTTTGGTCGGCTCTCTGCACTTCCCCTGTCGTACAACATCTTCATGTAATCCCGGATGGCGGTGGGATCACCTTGTCCGCAGGCAAACTCGTTGTAAATATCCGCAACGGAAACAACCTGCACCGACAAACCGTTGTGCTGCCTGTGAAATTCACCAAGCTGATCCGCCTGTGCCAGGAACAGCGGGTTTGAGACAATGACCAGGGAAGTTGGCTGGTTTGCATGCAGGTTCTGGTTTTGAACCACTCCGCAATAGGTTACAGGGTAATAGGATGTACCATCGAAGGCTATAAATTCGCGGAGGCTGTCGGTTGCACGCCTGAACCTGAGTATTCCGTTGTCAAGGGCGGCGTCGATGGCTTTTATTGATGACGGGGTGGTAACATCCCATACCTTTACAGCTGTGCTTGTATTCTTCATCGCAAATTCAGTGATCCTGCCCTGGCCGAGGCTCTGCAGGTCCCTGAACAACATCTGGGGGCCAACCCATACCAGGTTTCTCCTGCAGCTCAGTTCGAGGAAGTTGAGCCAGCCTTTTGAGTTTGAAGTCGGCATGCCGTAGGTTATCGTCATGGTCTGATCCGGTGATGGAGCCGGGATCGACGTAATTTTATATTTTGGCATTCCGGCCAGCGTATAATCTGTCGGGTTGGTGGAATCGATGCGCAGGGAGTCGATCTTTTTCCCGGCCTGCGAGAGATAAAAATAGTTTGCCACCGGTGCACTTGCGGCGGCATACCATTTGACCTTCACCGACGACAACGAATCAATGTTTGGGAAATAAAACGGGAAGTCCCGCTTTTTTACCTGGTTATCAAAGGTTTCGCCGTACCATTCCCTGCCGGACCTGATTAAATTCAACTGGTCGAGTTCGTGGAGCAAATAATCGTCGAAAACTGTGGAAAAGTAGTTCGGGGTAGAAGGATCGGCCGGCAACGGTCCAACACGTTTTCCGGATCCCTGGTCGAAATTCAAAAAATAGTACGTTGAATCGGAATAGAGGTTGCGTTGATGGGAATAGGAACGCGACAACCTGTCATAATTCCATTTGTCGGCACCCTCGCCATAAAAAAGGAGGTAATCGGTTGCATCGAAATGGCCGTCGCCCCCATCCTCAACCTGGATTGAAATTTCGCGGAGGTCGTCAACCCGGGGTGCTGAATTCACTTCGGGCAACATCCCTGAACCGTTGCCAAACAAGCGGATTTTGTCAACATCGATGGTTGACGGATCAACACCCATCGCACTAAGATCCTGGTATGTAATCTGGTGAATCCCGGTATGCGTGATCACGAACTTATACCATTGGCCTTTCGCCAGCACAGATGAATCGGCATGAGGCGTTGCCCCTGTCCCAAGCAGCGGGAGTAAGAAGCAAAGGAATATGGATATTTTTTTCACCAGCATCGTAAAATTGATTTGCAAAGATATGTATTTAACGGATAACCACCAACTTCGAGGTTTGTTTTGCCGAAGGACCACCCTGTGTATTCAACTGTACAGCGAAAACATACATCCCTGCACTGATTTTATTTCCATCATCCTGTGTACCATCCCATTCCAGGGTTGATGTGTGATAACCCTGCGGATAAATTGTCTGTTTAAGGGTTTTCACCGGGCGCCCGTTCAGGGTGAAAATTTTTATTTCGACATCCACTGCCTGGTCTGCCTGGTTTGTCTCCCATGCAAAAGTAGTATGGTCCTTCATGGGATTGGGATAGTTCATCAGGTGCTCCAGTGCAAACTGTGCAGAAGAGACTACCACAAAATCAATGCTGGCATCGGTGGAGTTGTTGTGGACATCCCATACTTTTACGACGATCTGGTGCGGTCCGTCGCTGAGGGAACTGAGCGGATAATCGATCTCCCCGCTTTTAAAGGTGTTGAGATCCGAGACATAATAATCATTGAGAATCATGGGGGTGGTTGACTTGTTGTCGAGCACCGCCGTGATGTCATGGCCAATTCCATTTCCAACGGCATTTACCCCGGAAGTATCGGTAACATCCACCAGGAGCACCGGGTTCTGGCTGGTGACGCCGCCGGAGCGGAAACTCCTGTCGTTCATATACAAAGCAAGCTGGGGGCCCTCGTTGTCGGGCAATGCCTCGTTGTTGTACCCTCCAACCTGGATGTGGTTGTCATACCCGTTGGCATCGGTTTCGGCACTCCTGGCATAGTAGCTTATCTTGCCAACGCCGTATTTCAGGGCAATATCCTTGGGTACAATGAATGAGAAAGAAAAGGAACCATTGATCACTTCAACCTGCCCCTTGTAAACCGGGTTTTTGCGCAGGAAGAACTGCACCGGCGGGTATTCACCGGTATTGGCTTTTGTCCAGTTCTCCGATGTTTTGTCGAATACTGTAGGGAAGATAGTTCCCGAAAAGTTGACAGCTTTTTCGCCCGACAGATCTCGGATCTCACCGGTAATGGTCACTTCAGAAAGCGCCTTCAGGGTATCAGGCACTGCCGACGGCATGTGGGAATTGATCGAAGTGGTGGCAACGTCGAGGCTTGGATAAGCCATCTGCATGGCCGGATCACCCAGCAGGACAAATGCATGAACGTTGGAAGTATTCCCCATGTCGGTTTTGGCAACCCGCAGCAGGTCGCCCATCTTCAAATAGCTGCCGGAGAATTTTTTGAAAACACTGTTGTAGAAATTGATAAGCAGTGACTGGTTGGTACCTGCGAATGTAAGGCGGGAAGTGGTAAACAGGGCAACCCCTCCCCCGCGGCTGTTCAGAAAAACCCACTCGCCGGCCGAAACACGTTCGGGATCGTCAAAGCGGCTGAATTCACAGGTTGCGGTAACAAATACCGGCATATTGTCAAAATTGCGCCAGTTCTGAATATCCGCCACTTCCAGTATCCGCTCATGCGCCCAGCCTACCTCGCCACCGTGGCCGATGTAGTTCATGATCAGCGATCCCTTTTCAACGCGCTTGTTGATGGCCACATTGACGTCGGGGTAACGGGCGCCGCCGGGGGTGGATATCATGGTATATGCATCAGAATAAATTTTATCCACGTTGTATTTTTTATACGAACCGTCAATGATCCCGGCGAGGTCTTCAGAGTAGTCGACAAAGAGGTTCCCGCCTTCATTCTGATCATCACCGACAAATGTTACAACATTGCGCCAGTCGTTTTTCACACTCAAATCGGGGGAACAGTAGTGGATCACCTTATCAACCGCTTCCTGTGCCTGTTCGGGTGAATCGACCGGGAAACGCCCGATGCCGATATCAAGACTGCCCTCAACCGACTGCCCTTCACCGGCATCAAGCATGCCGAAATAATCATCTGTGACAAAGGAAGAGATCGGGGAGAGCGATTCCGGGGATTCGTATGCCGGAACATAATTCGTATTTTTTTGGGTACGGTTTTTATAATCGTAGGAAGCATCGCCAAACAGCAACAGGAATTTGGGGCCCTTTCCGCTTTCTGCCTTGTCATACATCATTTTCACGAAGTCACGGATGGCTGTAATGTCCTGTGCACCCGAAGAAAATTCATTGTATATTTTATCAGGTGTTGTAATGAAGACGGACATTCCGCTGTTCGCCCGGTGAAATTGAGCAAGCCGTTCGGCTTCAGACAGGAAGGATGGATTGCTGACGATCAGGTAATCAGCTGTTGCCGTGCCGTGAAGATCCTGGTTTTCAACGCGGCCAATGAATTCGGGTGCATAGAACGAGGCTCCGTCAAATGCCAGGAATTCGCGCAGGGTATCGGTCTCCACCCTGAAAACATAATTGCCTCCATTGCGGGTTGACTCAACCTTCCTTATGTAATTGCCCTTGGTGACATCCCAGATCTGCACATCCTGGCCATTGCCGTTCATGGTAAACTCGGTCACGCCATTCGCTCCGGTTCCTGCCGCCGACCTGAACGACATCTGCGAGCCGTACATTGCAAGCGAACGCATGGCATTTACTTCAATATAATTCAGGTATCCTACCGAACTCGAAGAACTTTTCAGGTAGGTCATTTTCAGATCAATCGTTGAATTGTTGGAAAGGAAGGTTGCTGTTGAAGCTTTGACGTTTGCAAAAACATTTTCAAATCCTTCGATTATTCTGTCAACGTCAAGCGTCATCAGGGTTTTTCCCTGGGCCGATACGACAAAGGAGGTATTTCCGGTGATGGAACGGGCCGCCACGAAAGCTTTGACGGATACAGGACTATTGACATCAAGATTCGGGAATGTGAAGGAATAGTCACGTACCGTGGTGATATCAAAATTTTGCTTGTCCCACCATTCGCGGCCCGATTTGATAAGATTGATGTCATCTTTTTCATACGAGCCATAATCTTCGAATTTCGTGGCAAAAAAGGTGGGGGCCTTTGTTGTTGAAGGCTCAGCCGTAATTCGTTTTCCGGGCCCCTTGTCAAAATTCAGGAAGTAGTACATCCGGTCGGAATAGACATTTTTCCGGTTGTGGAAAAGCTTGTCGGTTTTATTGTAATCCCATTTATCGGGGCGCTGCCCGTAAAACAACAGGTAATCACCGGGATCAAAACTGCCATCATTTTCGCCCGATACAAAAATGGTATTCTCCATCAGGTCGTCGATCCGCGCAGCCGAGTTTGCTTCGGGAAGCATGCCCCCCCCGTTGCCATAAATGCGCAGGTTGTGCGGGTTGATCCCTGCTACCTCAATACCCGCTTTTTTCAGGTCTTCATAGCTAAGTTTATATATGCCGTTTGCATTTACAGCAAGTTTGAACCAGGCCCCGGAGGCCAGTACTGAATTTGGCACGTATGCATTCACAGATTTGAGGGGAAGCTGGTGCCGGACCGGAACCACCCTGATTTCAAGATCGAATGACACCAGCCGCTCTATCCTGCCGGTTTCGGAATTTCGGCGAAACGGAAGCAACCCAACCTGCAGGGATGTCTTTTTCCTGGCAACCGACAGCTGGTGGAACAGGGGGATATCTGCAGTGATTTTATCCACCCCTGGTACAGTTGATGCACCGGCATCTTCGGCCTGTTCATACACCTGGTTGCGGAGAATTACTTCGGCAAGGGAATCCTGCCCCGGATCGAACGGGAAAGAGGTCATGAATACCGGCAACATACCATATTCGTTTCGGCTGACAGATCCCTGGAATGACAAAATAGCTTCCCCCGTAGAATCGGCTCTCCTGACCACTTCCGGTGCATTCCATGATAGTTTGTACCTGCCGGATGTGCCAGTTCCTCCGGCCATTATTGAAAAAACGGGTGCAATAGCCAGGAAGAGAAAAAGGGCGATGGCAACGTGCTGTTTTCTTGTGTTCATATGGAGATGTCGATGATTATATAAAGACAAAATTTCTGACAAGAAAGTTGCTGCCAGAAACGAATATTTTTAAAATATTATATTTGGTACAATTTTTAACGCTGGCTGTTAGTTATTATTGTCAGCAGCCGTTTCAGTATATTCATTATTTTTGTAATATTGTAGAGCATATTTAACCAGGATACAGGAACATTCATGATCAAACGATTTGCGGTTATCGTATTGCTTTCTATTCCGTTTTTTATCGGGGAATTGTTTGCTCAGGATCCTGAGTTTTCTCAATTCTATTCAAACCCCCTGTACCTGAACCCTGCACTTGCCGGGGTTACCGTTTGTCCGAAGACCAATGCCAACTACCGCAACCAGTGGCCGGGGATCGGCAAAGCGTTCGTTACCTATAACATTTCCTACGACCAGTATGTCAATTTCCTTCATGGCGGGCTTGGGGTGCTGATTACGGCAGACCGTGCCGGCAGCGGGAGTTTGAATACCACTGCAATCAGTTTGATGTACGCCTATAAATTCAACCTGAGCGAACATCTCCAGGCCAGCGGGGCGCTCAAAGTTGGCTATTACCAGCGCCGTCTCGTATGGGATAAACTGCAGTTCGAAGACATGATCGATCCCATCGGGGGTTTTATCCTTCCCACTGCCGAAAAATATCCTGACAACCTCAGTGTTGGGGTGCCGGATTTCTCGACCGGGATATTTCTCGCTTATGACGATCTCGTTTATGGCGGCATAGCAGTTGACCACCTGACGCAACCGAAAATAGGGTTTTACGCCGACAATGTAACGAAACTGTATATGAAATATACCGTGCAGGCCGGGTCGGTGATCAACCTCCATAAAAACGGGAGTGCCAGTGAAGACAGGGAATTTTCACTTTCACCCAATATTTTATACCAGCAGCAGTTCAAATTCCACCAGTTGAACATCGGGATGTACCTCACGGTTGACCCGTTCATCGGGGGGGTCTGGTTCCGCCACAATTTTGAAAACGCGGATGCAATCATTCCGATGTTAGGGCTTCACTACAAAAACCTGCGCATCGGCTACAGCTATGATTTTACAATCAGCAAGCTAAGAAGCGCATCAGGCGGGGCTCATGAAGTATCAGCTTCCTGGCAGTTCCCCTGTATCGAAAAAAGAAGACATATCAGGGCAATAAAATGCCCGAGGTTTTAGTTATGTATTAATATTTGCTTAATTTGAGTAATTCACGTAGGTTTGCAAAAATTTTCAACGGATGAGAATTAACAGAATTTTTCAGGTAAGTGCCATCGCGGCGGCCATTTTCATGATTGCTGGCTGTAAGAAAGAAGCATCACGTTCTACCGGCTGGGAATATAACAATCCCAAAAACGGGGGATTTGAAAAACCCCAGTTTGCAGATCAGCAAACCGGACCGGGGCTGGTGTTCGTTGAAGGCGGAACATTCACCATGGGAAACACCCAGGACGACGTTATGTTTGAATGGAACAACAGTCCCCGCAGGGTTACTGTTGCCAGTTTTTACATGGATGAAACCGAGGTGAGCAACCTCGATTATCTCGAATACCTTTACTGGCTCAACCGTGTGTATGCAACTGACTATCCCGGTGTATACCGCAAAGCGCTTCCCGACTCACTGGTTTGGCGTCAGAAACTGGCTTACAACGAGCCCCTCCTGGAGTATTACTTCCGTCATCCCGCATACCGCAACTACCCGGTTGTAGGTGTTTCATGGGTACAGGCCAATGATTACTGCCAGTGGAGAACCGACCGTGTGAACGAAATGCTGCTCATCCAGCGGGGTATCCTTACCATGGATCCTGCCCAGAAGAATGAAAACAACTTTAACACCGAAGCATATCTTGCCGGCCAGTACGAAGGACTTCCCGACAAGCAGCTGCCCGATTTAAACCCAAACGGAACAGGCACAAGAAAAGTAAAAATGGAAGATGGCATCCTTCTGCCAAAATACCGGCTGCCGACGGAAGCCGAATGGGAATATGCCGCGCTCGGACTCATCGGGAATACCCTTTATGAAAGAGTTGTTGAACGTAAGAACTATCCCTGGAACGGCAACTATGTACGTACCAATGAGCCGAGAAATTACGGCACCTTCATGGATAACTTCAAACGTGGAAAAGGTGACTACATGGGTGTTGCCGGCAACCTGAATGATGGTGCCGACATTCCTGCAGCCTGCGGATCATACTTCCCGAACGATTACGGCCTTTACAACATGGCAGGTAATGTAAGCGAATGGGTACTTGATGTTTACCGCCCGCTGAACTCGTACGAAGTTTCTGATCTTCGCCCGTTCCGTGGCAATGTATTTAAGACACCGGTTCGTGATGCCGAAGGCTTCCTCGCTGAAAAAGACAGCCTCGGACACCTGAAATACCGCGACATCACCACTGCTGAGGCGATGAACCGAAAAAATTACCGTCAGGCCGACAACATCAATTATCTTGATGGTGATTACGCTTCAAGCATTGACAACGCAGCATGGAAAGAGGGCGCCAAAGACAGCAGCTCAACCAACCAGATGTACCAGTATGGTGTGAGTTCACTGATCACCGATCATGCCCGCGTATACAAGGGAGGAAGCTGGAGGGACCAGGCGTTTTACATGAGCCCGGGTACCCGCCGTTACCTTGATGAAAGCGAAGCTTCTGACGCCATCGGGTTCCGCTGCGCCATGACCCGCGTTGGTGGCTCCATTGCCGGAAGATAATTAAAGTACTTACGCGTTAACAAAATTAAACCCCGTTTCGGAAAGGAGACGGGGTTTTATTTATATGGATGACAAGATCAACGAAATTTATCCCATTTTCCAGGCACACCCCTTTGTGTCGACCGACAGCCGCCAGGTAAGGCCCGGTTCAATATTTTTCGCCTTGCGCGGAGAATCGTTCAACGGCAACGAATATGCAGCCCTGGCCCTTGAATCAGGTGCCGCGTATGCCATAGTTGACGAGCCCCGGTATGCCCCGGGCAAGTCCTGCATCCTGGTCGATGATGCGCTTGCAACCCTGCAGGCCTTGTCGCGGTTCCACCGCATGCAGTTCGACATCCCCGTGATTGCGGTAACCGGAACAAATGGCAAAACCACAACAAAGGAACTCATCAATGGCGTACTTTCTAAAAAATACAGGACACTCGCTACCCGGGGCAATTTAAACAATCACATCGGGGTGCCGCTTACCCTGCTCAACCTCACTGCCGAAACCGAAATTGCCATTGTTGAGATGGGCGCAAACCACCCCGGCGAAATCGATTTCCTCTGCAACATCGCCTTGCCCACCTGCGGGCTTATCACCAACGTCGGCAAGGCTCATCTTGAAGGGTTTGGCAGCTTTGAAGGTGTTGTGAGAACCAAGACCGAACTATATCATTTCATCCGGGAACATGAAGGGGAGGTTTTTTTAAACAATGAAGATGAAATACTTCGGGAGCATGCCACCGGCCTGCGGCAGGTCACCTATGGCCGTTTGCCGGCCGATGTTGCTGCAACCAGCATTACCGCTGACCCCTTTGTGACAATGGACCTTCAGCTCCATGATGGTGTCGCACTCAGCATTGAATCGAAACTCTACGGCAGGTACAATGCAGGAAACATCCTTGCCGCTGCATGTATCGGGCAGCATTTCCATGTCGCGCCGGAGTTGATAAAAGCGGCCATCGAAGCGTACCAACCCGGCAACAACCGTTCGCAAATCACAAAAACAGTCCACAACCTGGTCATTCTTGATGCCTACAATGCAAATCCAAGCAGCATGAAGGCAGCAATCGAATCCTTTGCAGCATCAGCTTACCCTGAAAAAATTGTCATTCTCGGCGACATGCTTGAACTTGGCACCGATGCGGACCAGGAGCACCTGCTCATTCTTGAATGGCTCGATAAAATTCTTTTTAAACAGGTTTTCCTGGTCGGACCCGTTTTTACCCGTCTGAATACGAAACGTGAGAACATCTGTTTCCAGGACAGCAGCCTTGCCGGCCTGTGGCTGGAACATCATAAGCTGGAAAACGCCACGATACTGATAAAAGGATCACGGGGGATAAAACTTGAAAGCCTTGTCAATGTACTTTAGATATTTTATTAACCATCATCCGTGTTGAAATACAAGGTAATAGGATTAATGTCGGGGACCAGTCTTGACGGGCTTGACATCGCTTTCTGCGAGTTCAGCAGGGAGGGAAACCACTGGGAATATACCATTCACTGTGCGGAGACCATACCATACACGGATCAATGGAAGAAGGTGTTACCGGGTATTGAATCGGGACCGGCGCTGGATTTTGTAACCGCCGACATCGAATACGGCCATTTGCTGGGGCAACTTACAAAGGGTTTTATCGAACGGAACCATATCGCTGCTGATTTCATTGCCTCGCACGGCCATACCATCTTTCACCAGCCGGGAAGCAGGATTACAAGCCAGATCGGCCGTGGTTCCGCCATTGCCGCAGAAACCGGGCTTCATGTTGTGTGCGATTTCAGGTCATACGATGTTGCCCTGGGCGGGCAGGGGGCACCACTTGTACCGATCGGCGACAAGCTGCTTTTCAGTGAATTCGACTTTTGCCTGAATATCGGGGGATTTGCCAACATTTCCTGCGACGCATCGGGAAAGCGGATTGCATATGACATTTGCCCTGCCAACATCGTTATGAACCAGCTTGCTTCGCTGGCCGGTTATGACTATGATCCTGCCGGCATACTGGCTGAAAGCGGGACGATCGATCCACAATTGCTCCATGCTCTCAACCACCTTCCGTTCTATCAACAGCCATTTCCAAAATCGCTCGGCAAGGAGTGGGTACTTGAACACATCTCCCCGTTGCTGAAAATGAGCGGGCTGCCGGTCAAAGACCTGCTGGCAACATTTTGCGAACACATCTCGGTACAGGTTGCCGCTGCCGCAGGAATAAAAACCGGTTCAAAAATGCTCATCACCGGGGGCGGAGCTTTCAACGAATTTCTTATCGGCAGGATCCGTCACCACGCTGTACCGGAGATCATCATCCCTGATTCACTTACCATTAATTTCAAGGAGGCTTTGATTTTCGCGTTCCTGGGAGTATTGCGGTGGCGCAATGAGGTGAACTGCCTGCAAAGCGTTACCGGTGCGGCGAAGGACTCGTCAGGCGGGGCTATTTATTGAGCTGCTCACACCTTTTCCCGGCATTTTTGTATTACCTTTGGGGCTGGAATCCCTGCCTTGTTTTTTTTACATGAATTATTCTCAAACACTTGATTACCTGTATTCCCAGCTCCCGATGTATCACCGGGTAGGCGTGCAGGCCTACAAGGCAAACCTCGACAATACCATTGAGCTTTGCGAATTGCTTAATAATCCGCAGAATTCATTCAGGTCAATCCATGTCACAGGAACCAACGGCAAAGGTTCCGTATCGCATATGCTGGCTTCCATCCTTCAAACCGCGGGATTTCGCACCGGGCTTTACACATCCCCCCATCTGAAAGACTTTCGGGAACGGATCCGTGTCAATGGCAAAATGATCCACAAAGGCTTTGTGACGTCCTTTGTACGAAAATACCGGGAACAGTTTGAATCCATCCAGCCCTCCTTTTTCGAACTCACCGTGGGCATGGCTTTTGACTACTTCAGGGAGCAACAGGCCGAAATAGCCATTGTGGAAGTCGGGCTGGGTGGCAGGCTTGATTCAACCAACATCATCACCCCGTTGCTGTCGGTAATCACCAATGTGAGTTTTGATCACATGCAATTCCTGGGGGATACGCTGGAAAAAATCGCCATCGAAAAAGCAGGCATTATCAAACCGGGAGTTCCTGTTGTGATCGGGGAAACACAGAAAGCCACAGTGCCTGTTTTCGAACAAATGGCCGAGTTGTGCAAGTCAGAGATCCTTTTTGCCGACCAGCATTACCGTGCCGATAATTACAACCTCGCAGGAAAACCTGGCAACCGGCGTTCGATGGATATTGTATGCGACGGGGAACCATTCATGACACAACTGATATCTCCGCTTGCCGGGTTGTACCAGCGAAAAAACATCCTGACAGTGCTGGGTGTTTGCCGGCAGCTCAACAAACAAGATTTTGGATTGTCTCCCGCAATTATCAGGAACGGCATCAAAGATGTCATTAAAAATACCGGCCTGGCCGGCCGGTGGCAAATCCTGCGAAGAAATCCACTCACCATCTGCGATACAGGCCATAATGAAGGAGGGTTGCAGGAAGTCCTTGCGCAGATTGCCACAACACCGCACGACCAGCTGCACTTTGTATTCGGGGTGGTAAATGACAAGCACCTTCCGCCAATTCTGAATATGTTACCGCGCAACGCCCGCTACTATTTCTGCAAACCCGATATTCCCCGGGGGATGGAAGCAACCGACCTGCAGCAGGCTGCCCTGGCATCCGGGTTGAAAGGGTTTTCGTACCCATCTGTAAAAGAAGCATTTGATGCGGCACAACTGGAAGCAGGGAAAAATGACCTGGTATTTATAGGTGGGAGTACTTTTGTGGTGGCGGAGGTGGTTTGACAAGTGACAAGTGACAAGTGACAAGTGACAAATGACAAATGACAAATGGAGAGTGACGAATGATGAATGACGAATAAGGGATAACAGGGAGGGCTAGCCGCCGGAGATGAGATGGAGGACGTGGACTTCGTCGCCATCGTGGACCATTGCAGTTTCATACGCGGTCTTTTTAACCAGGGTGCCATTGATCTTGATGACCAGCATTTTAAACGTAAAATTCTTTTCTTTCAACAACCCGCTGATTGTCATTGATTCCCCGGCAAATTCTTCGGCGTTGTTGTTTAAGGTGATTTTCATATTTTAGTCATTTCGCTATTTAATAATATCTCCAGCACCACATTCGCCTGCATACTGGCTACCATCCCAACCCGTGGGGCGATTGGCGGCAGGTCGGGGCTGATTTCCGAAATTTCATCGCCGCAAATATAGAGGTTATCAATCCTGCGGCAATGAACGGTATCATTCATGCCCCATCCGGCCATGCCCAGGCCGACCACAAGCGGGGTTAAGGGCATCTCCGAAAGAATGGTTTCAATGATCATCTCCTTCTGACCGGCAAGGTCGAAGGCTTCAACAATTATGTCACAACCTGCGAAGATGGACGGTATGTTTTCGCTAGTCAGCCTGGTATCGTGACAGATGAGGTTGACCTGCGGATCAATCCGCAGGATATTTGCTGCAAGCGCCAGCACCTTTTTCAAGCCAACCTGGTCAAGGAAATAATACTGCCGGTTCAGGTTGCTCCTGGCCACCACATCAAAATCAGCAACAACCAATGTTCCTATACCAACCCTGGCAAGGGCGACAGCACAATTGGACCCCAATCCGCCGCAGCCGGCAATGCCCACTTTTTTGGTTTTGAGGATGGCTGATAGTTGGTCAAAGGTCATTGGGCGGTAGTTCTATAAATGCAAGATGCAAAATGCAGGATCAAAATGCAAAGTTGAGGTTAAGCGCGCCGATTGTAGTATGAATCCCGTTCCACCGGTGTACGGTTGGATTCGGTGATCATGGCAATCATCTGGGATACACTCATTACCGGGTTCTGGTCTTCGGCCCCTGCAAGTGAATAAATCCTGGTGGAGTCATTGATGGTGCCATCAAGGTCGTCAACACCGAATGAGAGCGACACCTGGGCAAGTTTTCTGCCAACTGCGGGCCAATAGGCTTTCAGGTGCGAAAAATTGTCAAGATAGATCCGGGATATGGCGTACATTTTCATGTCCTCCGTAACCGAAACTTCCCTGACATCCGACATTTCATTGTTGCTGTTGCGGAACTTCAGCGGGATAAAGGCATTGAATCCCCCGGTGCGGTCCTGGACCTGTCGTAACCTTTCAAGGTGGTCAATCCTTTGTGCATAATTCTCCTTGTGTCCATACAGCATGGTCGCATTGGATGGGATCCCGAGGCGATGCGCCTCTTCGTGGATCTCAAGCCATGCGGCGGCTGTCGATTTCATGCCGCAGATATCCCTGCGCAGGGTTTCATCAAAGATTTCAGCCCCTCCGCCCGGTATTGAATCGAGGCCGCAGGATTTAAGGTAAGCCAGGCCTTCACTGACGCCCAGGCCGGCTTTCTTAATCATATAGTCAAGTTCAACTGCCGAATAAGCTTTTACATGCAGGTGGGGCCGCGCTGTCCTGATCTTTGCCAGCAATTCGCCATAATAGTATATATCCCGGTCGGGGTGAACCGCCCCGGTAATGTGCAATTCCGATACATTTGTTTCCTGTGCACAAACTTTTTCCAGGATCTCATCAACCGTAAGCTCCCAGCTGGTTTTGCTGAAATGGTGCGAGTAGGAACAAAATTTGCATTTATTGATGCAGATATTGGTTGGTTCTATGTGAAAATTCCGGATAAAGTACGCATTGTTACCGTTTTTTCTTACACGCACCAGATCAGCGAGTTTTCCCAGAAAACCCAGGTCACCCTGCTCAAAAAGTAACAGACCTTCGGCAGGTAAAACCCTTTCGCCACGAACCACTTTCTGGGCGATCCCTGATAAAATATCCGAAATGACAACATTACCTAGGGCAATCTGTATAATTTGTTTCTCCATCCTGTTTTCTTCTACAATAATTGACTGCTTTCGCAATACACCAAATCTGGTTTCCCTGCTATTTTTTGACAAACTTCCGAACCAGCTGGTAATTGCCGTCAGATATCCTGACAAAGTACATCCCTGAAGGGAATCCGGACACATCAACCTGCTTTTCAGGACCGGCACCGGTATCCCAGTCGGATTTCATGCGCAGGTTCCCAAAAACATCTTGGATTGTCACCTGGCAATTTTTTGCACCGGCAACTGAATATTTCAAATTCAACTGATCTGTCACCGGGTTTGGGAAAATGGTGATCTGCGAATCATTTAGCGGTTCCGGCACCGAAACAGTCCAGCCATTCAGGGTCATAACGCCAGTGTTGTCAGGATCCAGCCAGTATTTCAGCACTTCGGTGGAATCGGTACCATTCTGATCCCAGGAATAGGAGAACATGCCATACCAGTCGGGTAAATTCAGGGAGGCTGAATCGCATTTGGAGTCACCACCTGTGAGTGTCCCGACCAGCCTGCCAAGGTTGTCGAACAGGGGTGAACCTGACGAACCGCCTTCAGTTGTACCGTGGCCATGATCGGTTTGCACCCATCTTACTTTCCAGTGGGCAAGTTTGGAACCGTTTATCCATATGGATTGCTGCAGGGGGGCCGTGTAGGTTGAAATTTTTTTGATATCGCCGGAAGGTTGGTGGATGCAGGTTCCCGACGGACTCGGGGGACTTGTATCGCGGCTCCAGCCGTTGAAATAAACATTGTAGGATGCAGGTATGGCCGATTGCAGCAAAACCAGGAAAAAATCAGATCCCGAAGCCCCTGAATTGCCTCCGTGTGCGATCATTGTTGCGCCGGTTACCGACTTCAAAGGAGGTTCAGTTGTTGGGTTCGTGCAGCCGGGGCCCTCGTAATTGAAATAAAAAACCCACTGGCTTAATTCAGTCGGTGTGGACTGGTTTCCACAATGGTCAGCGGTAAGTAAATAGGGTTTTCCATCGTTCCGCACGTTATTCACAAGCGATCCGGTACACCAGACACTGCTTCCTCCGCGCTTTACCATGATGCGCGCCACGCCCCGCTTTTCATTCTGCCAGCTTGCGCCTTCGCTGCAATTGACATTCACTTCACAGGAGCCCGCTCCGCCAAAACCATTTTTCAACCCGGAATAGTCTGAAACCCCGCGATAAGCATGGCCTACCTCTGAAATATGGAGTTGAGGCAACGGCAGATCTTCCGGTGCATCGTATTCAAGGGTGAGGGCATCACCATAGATCAGGGCCGTTGCAAACGTTGACAGGCGATTGTTATTCAGGGAAGTAAAGGCACCAAGCAGTTGTGTCCGTTTGGGATTGTACACAAAAACCCGTGCACCTTCAGGAATGTCAAACTTGTCGAAGTAGAGGACCAGGGCAAGGGCGCCGGGTGATGAAATATTGAGCCGCCAGCCCTTGTTACCATTGGCAGCAGTAAACCAGTGCCCTGATGTGCTTATTCCAAGATTGACAGGCAGGTTCACCGCAAAACGATAAGGCAGCGGCGATTGTTGATCCTCCATGGCCAATGCATCAATTGATGCAGACGGAGTGATAACAACCTGGCTCGTATCGGGGGCAATGGCCTGGGAAAAACTGGACGGGACGCCACCAATACTGATTTGCGCTGAAAGTTCCAGGGGCAGAATACCCACCATCAGAATAAAAAAACACAGGATGCGGTTCAAATTTGATTTCATGCGACGACAGTTATTAATTGATAATTGAAATTTTACGTATCACCTCCTCAGCACCTGATGCCACCCGGACCAGGTAGATGCCCCGGGGAATTTGTTGAATGCCGAGCGTGATCCTTCCGGAAACGGGCACTTCACTCCATGAGGCTATTTTTTCTCCAAGTACATTGATCATTTCGATGGTATAAGGCAGATTACTGCTGGCAGGGCAATTGATCATTAAATGATCTTTGGCCGGGTTTGGAAAAATAACGAGCCTTTCGAGTGAATTGGTTGCACCGGTACCCAGGGAGGAGGTAATTGAAATATCATCAATCATGAAGATAAAACCATCGTTAGTGACACACTGGATACCAATGTATACATCCTGGTTCGTATAGTTTGCAAGGCTGTAGGTTTTCCTTGTCCAAACGGTCGGAGCCGACTCCGGCTGCGCAGTAAGAGGCGTGAAACTTGAAGGCGTGAGTTCCGTTGTTGAAACAGCAATATTGTAACGTTCTTTCCCAGCAAACTGATCGTTGTAGGTTTTTACCCATAATTCCACCTGGGGGTTAAGTCCCAGGCTCATTTTTGGGGAGATCAGCCATTTGTCATTCGGGTTGTTGGGTGGTACGGAGGAGAAACTGCATCCAAGCTTTTGTCCCCCGTGCGCATGCATGTTGGTACTATCGAGCGGCGGGGTTGTTTTTTCCGGGTTGAAGCAGATATAGGCCATTGGCAAATAGTTATGCAGAAATGTAACGGACTTGATGCCGTATGTTTCTCCGCCGTTGACATCGTTTACGGTCCACGGGTTGAAAGCCATTGTAAAGTCATCCGGCGACTCAAAATCCAGGGACATGAAAGCGGGATAACCATTGACTGTGATATAGGCCGTTTTTGTAACTGAATCGCTTGCGGTTCCGTTGCTCACCTTCAGGCTCACGGCGTAACTCCCGGGTGTATTATATTGTATATCCGCAGGGTTTTGGAGGACGGAGGTGGATGGAGTCCCACCTGTGAATTTCCATGCCCATGCAGCAGGCAGCCCGGAAGACTGGTCGGTAAAACTGACTTTTTCTCCAACCCTCAGGGAAATTTTATCGGAGGTAAAATCGGCTGTAAGGACAGATGATGACTGTGGTTTCACTTCCAGGTCATCGATCATCATCAGGAAGTGGTCCGTCGAAACACAATTGATGGCCACATACACCTTCCGGTTGTTGTAACCCGAAAGGTTGAAGGTCCTCTTTGCCCAGCTGGTGGTCGTTTGCAGCGGTTGCGTCCCGGAAATCACGGTAAAACTTCCCGGGTTGTTGTCGGTGGTCGAAACAGCTACGGTATAGTTGTCCAGTCCATACAGATCGGTGTAGGATTTGATCCAGAAGGAGAAACTGCCATCGGTCCCAAGCTGAATTTGCGGCGAAATAAACCAGTCATTGTTGGACGGCGGGTTTGAGGAAAAACATGCACCAAACCGCAAACCGCCATGCGGCTGTATTGCCTGGTCGGATGCCATGGTTGGTGTTACCTGCGCAGGGTTGAAGCTGAGGAATGCCATGGGTTCGGTCTGGTGACTGAAGCTGAAATTGGTAATGCCGTATGTGTCGTGCCTGTCAACATCGTTTACCGTCCAGTCATTGAATGCCAGCGAAAAATCAGGTACATTCTCAAAGTTCATGATATAGCTGGCCGGGCCTGGCGGAACTGGAGCAAGATCAAACAACGCCCGCTGTATTATGGAATAATTTATTGAGTTGTAAAAAAGGCTGTCCAGCCAGTAATAGCCATCCCCGGCACCACCTTCACCCCAGCTGATGTGGAACAACGAATCGTTTTTATACCCGTCGCAGATAAAATAGCGCTGGTGCTGGGCTGTATTGTCGTATGCAACAGTCAGGACAGGGTGCGATGCATCCAGCTCCGTTTTCAGCATGGCACGCCATTCCGGTTTGGTGTAATGTCCTTTTAATTTCCAGCTGGCCCCGTCGGGATAGCCGAAATATTTCACGAAGGCCGAATCAACATCTTCCGGTACCGATGATGCTCCTGTGGTGCCGTAGTTCATGTTTTGCGCCACACCGCATAGATAAACCAGGGTGGCAAGGCCGTCGCTGCCTGTCGTAAGCGAGTCGGGCATGGCGCTCCAGTTGAAATTTGTTGCCCCGAAGTTGGCGTATTGAATGCCATATTTAGGATGGGCATATCCGTGCTCCCCGGTTCCGTGGGCCGGATATTGATAAAATTTCATCAGCTGGGCCATGGCCACTGCGGCTGTTCCGGCAGGAACATGAAGACAGGTTGTGTGTGAAGCCGTATCAATAGGGCAGGCGGCATTGTACAGGCAGCCCTGCGCCCATTTGGTCGACAACATCGGCAGCTGCTCTCTTACTCCCACGGCAGCCTGGTGTGCTACTCTCCCCGAGGCACCCTGGCCTTTGAGCATACAGGGCACCATCAGAAAAGTGAGGGCTGAAAGTAAAAGTAGCCTGTTTTGCATATTACGCATGTTACAATTAGAAATTACAAAGGTAATGCTTTCAGATATTGTAAAAAAAGCTACTTTTATGCCCTGGAAGAAAAACTTCATCCTTCTCAATTAAAAATATATGGATCAATCTGTTAACCTAAAAAAAGATCCCCCGGCAATATTGCGGTGGGTGGTGCTGGTCTTCATCAGTCTGGCCATGTTTGGCAACTATTATATTTATGACTGCATCAGTCCGCTGGCGGATGTACTGAAAACACAACTTCATTTTACAGATAAGAATCTTGGCCTCCTGCAGGGAATCTACAGCATCCCGAACATTTTCATGGTGCTCATCGGGGGCATCATCATTGATAAGATCGGGACAAAAAAAGCTGCCCTCATCTTTGCCTGCCTTGTATTCATCGGGGCCCTCTTCACCACGCTGAAAGGAGATATCGTGTTTATGGCAACCGGCCGTTTGATCTTCGGCCTCGGCGCTGAATCAATGATCGTGGCCATCACAACGATCCTTGCCAGGTGGTTCAAGGGAAAAGAGCTTTCATTTGCATTCGGGCTGAACCTGAGCATTGCCCGGTTGGGTTCATTTCTTGCCCTTAACTCCCCAACCTGGGGGAAATCAATGTTTGAACACTGGCAAAAGCCGCTGTGGGTAGCTGTCGGCGCAGGTGTGATCGCGGTGGTTACCCTGCTGATCTATTACGTGATTGACATTTATTCGGAAAAAAACTATTCGCTGCAAAAAGAGGGCAACCAGGACAAAGTCGTGCTGAAAGACCTTTTCAAATTTGGGAAATCCTTCTGGTTCATCACCCTGCTCTGCATCACCTTTTATTCGGCCATGTTCCCGTTCCAGACCTTTGCCGTGAAATTTTTCAAGGATGTTCACCTGGCAGGGCTTCCCGACGACGTTGCCCGCGGCATGGGCGGATTTTTGTCGAGCCTGCTGACTCTTTCAGCCATGATCCTCACCCCGCTCTTCGGGTTATTGTCGGATAAAATCGGAAAGCGCTCCCTGCTGATGATGTTCGGGTCATTGCTGATCATCCCCGTGTACCTCGTGATGGCTTATGTTGTGCGCACGGTTGCCCTGCCCCCCTCTGTTGTTACCATTTTTTCAAGCGCCGACCAAAGCACTGGTTTTATAGGTGGCGTGGTCTACTTCGGAACACTCGTGGGTACGCTGTTCTCCTATTTCCCCAACATTGCGATCCCGATGGTCATCATGGGAATCGCCTTTTCGCTGATCCCAGCCATCATGTGGCCGTCTGTTGCCCTTATTGTAGACAATTCCAAACTTGGAACTGCCTACGGCCTGATGACCATGATCCAGAATATCGGGCTCGCCGGCTTTAACCTGATGATCGGGTGGTCAAACGACTTTACGGGGGCAAGCGCGTCCAACCCCGGGGGCTACCATTTGGGAATGTGGATTTTCAGCAGTCTCGGCTTTTTCGGGTTGTTTTTTGCCTTTATGCTGAGGCGGAACGAAAAAGGGCCGAACGCCCATGGCCTCGAATATGGAACAAAATACAATAAAAGGCCTGAATAATGAGGTTCCTCCTTGTTGCGGCCACCACATTTGAGGTCAGGCCAATTCTTGACAGGCTGACATTGATTGGAAGACAAGATGATTATCTCAGCCTGTATCAATACCACAGTCACTTTATTGATGTGCTGATCCCGGGCATCGGCATGGTTCCTACAGCTTACCATCTCGGGAGGCAACTGGCTGTTCAGCAGTATGATCTGGCCATCAATGCAGGCATTGCCGGAACCTTCAATAAATCATTGCCGATCGGGACGGTTGTCAATGTGGTTGAAGATTGCGTGCCCGAACTGGGGGCGGAGGATGGCGACAGGTTCCTGTCTGTTTTCGAACTTGGGTTGTCAGATCCTGACGCCCACCCGTACCATGGTGGCAAACTGACCGTTGAGCCAATCCTGTCAGAAATTTTAAAAAAATATACGATCATCGGCAAGCTTCCGTATGTCAAGGCAATAACTTCGAACACCGTTCGCGGCAACGGAGAGAGTATCGACAGAATTCTCCGGATCTCACCGGCTGATATTGAGAGCATGGAGGGTGCGGCTTTTTTCTATGCCTGCCTGAGCGGGCGTGTCCCGTGCCTGCAGATCAGGTCGATCTCAAACCTTGTTGAAGAACGCGACAAATCACGCTGGAACCTTGACCTGGCGCTTAAAAACCTGAACAGGATCTTGTGGAAAATGGTCACCTCGCCTACCCTCGGGAATTGACAGACCTCTATGCTTTCATTGATATTTATTAATCGATATGCTCACAAATCTCATGTTAATTAATTAACAGATTAGGTATTTTGTTATTAAATTTGCTGTTTCCCTATTATCGACTACCCGGGTAAACATTTATTTTTAACGCCAAAATACCTAACAGTTAACCGCTATGTTGTCCCTCGCGATCTCTCCCTGCCCCAACGACACTTTTATTTTTGATGCAATCATTCACAACAGGATCAATCTTGAAGGATTAAAATTTGATTGCCAGTTACACGATGTAGAGACGCTCAACAACATGGCGCTGAATGGCGGCATCGACATGCTGAAAGTCAGTTTCTTCACATACCTCCTGCTGCAACAGAATTTCGTATTGCTTGATTCAGGCAGCGCCATGGGTTTTGGCAACGGCCCGTTGCTGATCAGCAAGAAGGATTATACGCTTGAGGACCTTCCGGGCCTTACAGTTGCTATTCCGGGGCAATACACCACGGCACATATGCTTTTCAGGATTGCCTCGCCGGGAGTAAAGAAAAAGGAATTCATGATGTTTTCCGAAATTGAGGATGCAATTATAACAGGAAAGGTCGATGCAGGGGTGATCATCCACGAGAACAGGTTCACCTATGAACAGCGGGGGCTTAAAAAAATCCTGGACCTTGGACAATACTGGGAACAACTTACCGGTTCACCTATACCGCTGGGGGGAATTATTGCCAGAAAAGGGCTGGGCTACAATGTGATCAATAAACTGAACAGGATCATGTACCGCAGTGTGGAATATGCCCTTAAACACCCGGCTGAAGCCATGCCGTTCGTGCGTGAGCATGCACAGGAAATGGACGACGAAGTGATGCAAAAACATATTCATCTCTATGTCAACGAAAATACGCTGAGCCTTGGAACCGGGGGAAAGGTGGCGCTCGCAAAACTGCAGAAGATTGCGAGGGATAAAGGACTTATCAAGGCATGACACCAAACACGCGAACGCGTGAATGATTCCGAAAAACATCTTATGATTCAACAGAACCTGAGTGATGATTCCATTGGAAAGGCGCTGCGCCTGGCACTTTCACAGGAAATTATAAGGGAAGAAGATACTGCTGTGATTTTTTATGATCTTGATTTTCTTGAATCACGCATCAGGTACCTTGCCTCATGTTTTCCCCAAAACACACTGCATGGGCTGGCCATCAAAGCCAATCCGTTGAGCAGGATCATGGAGTTTGTAAAAAACATTGCGCCCAATATCGGCGTTGAAGCGGCTTCCATTGGCGAGGTGACCATGGCACTGAGGGCCGGGTTCCGGCCCGGGCAGGTGGTATTTGACTCACCAGTAAAAACAGTTGCCGACATCAGGTTCGCCCTCGCGAAAGGCATTCATTTGAATGTTGACAATCTTTCGGAACTTGAACGGGTAAATAAAGCCCTGGCCGGGTCCTGCACCCCGACTACGTCAGTCGGGCTCAGGATAAACCCCCAGGTTGGTATGGGAACCATCCTTGAATCAAGCGTCGCAGGCGAATATTCCAAATTTGGCGTACCTGTCAAAAACGGCCGCGAAGGCCTTGAGCTTGCCTTTCTGACCCACCCGTGGCTCACGGGAGTTCATCTCCATGTCGGGTCACAGGGCTGTGCCATGCAAATGCTGACTGATGGCATCGGCGTTTTGTACGATTTTGTGCTGGAGATGAATGAGCAAAGGATCAAACTCGGCTTCCCGTTAATTTCTGTATTTGATATCGGCGGCGGGCTTCCCATAGCCTACGACCGGGGTACCCAGCCTCCTTCCATGAAGGAGTATGTTGAAAAAATCGCGCAGCGGGCTCCCCAACTCTTCAATCCTGATGCATTCAGGCTGATAACCGAATTTGGCCGGTGGAGCTATACCAATTCAGGCTGGACGGCAAGCCGCGTGGAGTATGTTAAACGCGATGCAGCCATAAACACCGCCATGATCCATGTGGGGGCCGACCTGTTTGTTCGTGAATGCCTGAACCCGCGGGACTGGCATCACGAATACAGCGTGTTTGACAAGAATGGCCTGTTGAAGTCAGGAAATGACACGCATCCGTACAACCTGGCAGGCCCGCTCTGTTTCTCCGGCGACATCATTGCAAAAAACGTTGTTTTGCCCGTGATTGAGGAGGGTGATTTTCTCGTAATTCACGATACCGGCGGGTATACCTTCAGCATGTGGTCGCGATACAACAGCAGGCAAACCCCCGGGATCATCGGTTACCGTGATGACCGTTTTGAGGTATTAAAAGAGCGGGAAACGCTCGAAGAGCTATACAGGTTCTGGGAGTGACAAATGACGCCCTATACTCCGCGTTCACCGGCGAACTGGTCGTCTTTGTTTTTAAAGAGCACGTTGAATGTCGTTAAGCTGCCGTAAACCCTGGTGATATATTGCTGCATGTCCACCTTTTCCTGGTCGGTAAGTTCACTTGCATTGAGTTTCTGTTCCAATACCCGAAGCCGGTCGCGAACCATCACAATCTTATGAAAAAAGGTCTCCATGGGCACCTCCTTCTCCTTCAGCCCGGCTTCACCGGGGAACATCACCAGCTTGCCACCCGTCCATTTGGCCCCGAGCGGAACTGTTTCGTGAATGTCGCTGAAACGCTGAAGCACCCGGATAAGACTCTTCTCGATTTTTTCATAGGTGACCATTTCGGGCGACGTTTCAACCGCTTCGATGGTTTCAAGCCCCACAAAATCACGCATGATGACACGGGTGCCATGTTCAATGAATGTAATTTCCCAGGTATCGGAACGAACCTGGATGATAACACCTTTTCCGAACTGCGGGTGTTTAACCCGTGAACCGATTCCCAAATTTGTTTCCGGCATAAGACTGGATCAATTATAGTTACTTATTCCTGACACACCTGACAGAAAATCCTGATTTTTTATCATTGGTACTGATGCCGATTTCCTTGGAACCATGGGCAAACAGGACATTGGTGGCAACAGTGTCGTTCACTTTTGCCGAGGTCCAGCAGCCGCCCCAGGAATTGATCCCGATGCAGGAACCGTCAGGATGCCTTACGCCTCCCAGCAAAGAAGAAATGTGCCCCGGAACAGCCGAACCGGCAGCAACGGGCGCATTAGTAACCGTGTCCATCGATTGCAACCTGGTACCTGCGCCATTTGCTCCACCCAGTGACTGGATGGCGGTAGTCCATTCTTTATCTGAGGGCAGGTGCCAGCCTTTCGGGCAGGAGGCCTGGGCTCCCTTCCATGAATAGAGCTTCCCATAATGCGCTTCAGTGGCGGAATCATTGTTGTAAGCCCAGCTTTCGGCAGGGACATTGAATTTCATGTTTGTTGTCATCCACACCTGGGTTCCAATTTTCACCCAGTTGTAAACATGGCCGTCACGGGCATCCTTGAAGGTACCTTTATCCTGTGCCTGGATCAACATTGGGAGAATAGACAAACTGATAAACAGGGCAACGGTGATCCGTAAACCGTGCATGATTGGTGATTTTTTCATAAGTTATTGTTATTTATGTTGTTGAAATTAATGATCCGATCAATAGAAATATTTGCAGACAATCCCCGAAACATGGTATTAAGAATGATATTGATAAAACCGGGTTGTAAAAGTAGTCAGAAAAAAATAAACCGTTACAATTTCCCTATAGATTGTTTATTTTTGTGAAAAGATTCAAATTCGCGAAACATGGTCATCGTCACAGGAGCCGCAGGATTCATCGGGAGTTGCATGGTTGGCAAACTCAACAACAAGGGATACAAGGACATTGTCATCGTGGATGATTTTTCGAACCCCGTGAAGCAGGTGAATATTGCCAGGAAAATTTATTCCGGGAAAGTTGACCGCACCCGGTTTTTTCCGTGGCTCGCCGAACATGCCGGGGAGGTGGAATTTATTTTTCACATCGGGGCGCGAACCAACACCACAGAATTCAACATGGCAGTATTCGATGAATTGAACCTTAACTACTCGAAACAGGTTTGGAATGCCTGCTGCGAATATGGCATCCCAATGATCTATGCATCTTCTGCCGCCACATACGGAGACGGTTCCCTGGGCTATGACGACATGAATGACAGCCTGAGCAACAGCCTTAAGCCCCTCAACCCGTATGGCATCTCAAAAAATGAATTCGACATATGGGCCCTGCAACAAACAAAAACCCCGCAGCGATGGTATGGCCTGAAATTCTTCAACGTGTTCGGACCCAACGAATATCACAAAGGGAGGATGGCTTCGGTGGTGTTCCATGCTTTTAACCAGGCGGACGGGCGGACGGGCGGACAGGCGGACGGGCGGACGGGCGGACAGGCGGACGGGCGGACAGGCGGTAAGGTCCGGTTGTTCAGGTCGCACAGCCCGGCTTACCGGGACGGGGAGCAGTTGCGCGACTTTATCTATGTGAAGGATGTTATTGACGTGCTCTACTTCCTGATGGAAAACAAGGTTCAAAGTGGTATTTACAACCTGGGAACCGGGAAAGCCCGGACTTTTCTCGATTTGGTCAATGCAGTTTTTTCGGCACTCAATCTGCCTCCCACCATTGAGTTCATCGATACGCCGGCCGATATCCGCGACAAATACCAGTATTTCACAGAGGCGAAGATGGGGAAACTCCGGGCGGCAGGTTATACAAAACCTTTTTACACACTCGAAACCGCCATTGCAGAGTATGTGCAGGGGTATCTTGTGGAAGGGACATGTTATTGACAAGTGACAAGTGACAAGTGACAAGTGACAAGTGACAAGTGACAGGTGACAGGGAACAGGTTACCCGTTACCTGTTAGATATTCTGCGTTGAGAGCCAGCAAATGTCGATGGCCGGTTCGGTCATATTAAGTTTTTATTAATTCTCAACATTTGATATTTTCTCCTTTTTTAATTTCTATTTTTGTACAAAATTTAACGAAAAACCAAACCGTATGAAAAAGTATTTAGTACTATTTATCCTGGCCATAGGCATTAGCATCCTTGGATTTGGACAAGTAACATTGCCCCATTACGATGCATTGAACTATACACCAGGATTATCCCTGTCGTCCCAGGCAAACTGGACAAAATTAAATTCCGGAGACAGCCTTTTAATTGCATCCGGCAATTTGACATACCCCAACCTTGCTGCCTCAAGCGGTAACAAATTAACTTTTGATGCAGCCGGTGTTGACGCCGCCAAATTGTTCACCCAGCAAACAGCAGGTACCGTTTATTTTTCATTTATCATGAAAATAACCGCTTTGGGAAGTTTAAATACAACCGGCGGGTATTTTGGAGGATTTACCGAAGGAACTACAACCACCTTTGGTGCTACAATATGGAGCAGGAGCGACGGTGCCGGTTTTGACCTGGGTATAAATCCCAGAACCACAGCAGCCAATACGGTATGGTCGGCAGGAACAACTGCTCTCAATTCAACCATGTTGGTTGTCATCGCTTATAAGATAGAAACCGGTGCATCAAATGACTCTGTTAAAATGTGGATAAATCCTGACGCCGCCACTTTCGGTGGTACAGCGCCTGCTCCAACCGTGGTGGCTAAAAATGCCACTCTGGCTGACCTTGCCAATGTTAACCGCATCTTAATCCGCCAGGACGGTACCAGCGCCACCCCTTTTATCGAAATGGATGAATTCAGAATTGGTACGGCATGGGCAGATGTAACGCCGACCGGTACGATCACTGCACCAACCACCCAGACTCGGGATTTCACGTTTGCCAACATTCTGCAAAACCAGATGGATGTGGCCTGGACCAATGGAAATGGCACGAACAGGGTTGTCAAGATCAATACCAGCAACTCCTTTACCACACCCGGTGATGGTACATCTCCCTCTGCCAGTGCGGCATATACCGGACCCGGTGAACAGGTGATCTATAACGGAGCCGGGAGTTCTGTTACCGTAACCGGTCTTTCTACCGCAACCACATACTGGTTCAAGGCATGGGAATACAATGGAGCCGGTGCAGGTACTGTTTATTGCGGTCTTGTTGGCGCCAATAACCCACTAAGCCAGGCCACCGCTGCCACTGCGACTCCTCCAATTGTTACCACTCCGACTGCCACCGCCATCACTGCTACCTCTGCTTTGCTGGGCGGCACTATTACTGCCGACGGAGGCAGCCCCATTACAGAACGGGGTACCGTCTGGAGTCTGACAACGCCTGTAACCATTTCCGACAACAAACTTGCTGAAGGAGGAACTGCAATAAGTGTATTCACACATACCCGTACCGGACTTCCGTTTAACACGCTGATTCATTATGCCGCCTATGCAATCAATAATGCAGGTCCGTCACTTTCAGCAGAATCAAGTTTCACAACACTTTTTGGTGAACCAACAAACCAGGCTTCTGCATTTGCAGCAACCTCACCAAGCTATTCTTCCGTTACCAACACCTGGGCTGACAATGACGGAACCCAGGCTGCCACAGGATTTTTAATTATGGCCAACCTTACCGGCACTTTCACCAATCCTGTTGATGGCAGCCAGCCAACCTCCGATCCCAACCTGACCGATGGCAGTGGTTTCGTATATGTAAACCACGGAGCTCAGACCTATACCTGGACCGGGTTAACCAGTTCCACACACTATTATTTTGCGATCTATGCTTATACCAATACCGGTACCAGCATCGATTATAAACTCATTCCGGCAGCTCCTTTAGCAGATGTTTTTACATCGGCTTTTATTCAACCTCTCGCAGCATGGACATTCGATGACACCCCTGCAAAGCCAAATACCCCGTTATTTGTTC
This sequence comes from Bacteroidota bacterium, assembly GCA_026391835.1. GTDB lineage: Bacteria > Bacteroidota > Bacteroidia > Bacteroidales > FEN-979 > CAIVAT01. The sequence continues at coordinate 56,598 of JAPLDF010000067.1, read as the reverse complement.
CTGCCAATTTTGGAACTCAGATGAACTCGGCAACTTTATATGCTGATGGATCAAATGGATCTTCAGCGTTCATATGCTCCCTCGTGGATACAGAACTGGATGCCTTTTCCGGAACCACCCTGAATGACCCGAGAGAAGGTGCGGCAATTGTATCAGGAGTCTCCTATTGCCCTGCAGGAGGCGTGAGCCCCTATGCAAATGGGAAAGCCATGGTCATTAAATTCTCCATGTCTGCCTTACAGGATCCAATATTAACATTTGTAACCCGTGGTACCGCTACAGGGTTTAACACCCACCAGTGGGCCTGGAGTATAAATGGATCAACATTCACAGATTTCGGAACCAATACAGCCAACACCGGCTCGTCGTTTGTCACCAAAACCCTCGATCTGAGTTCTATCAATGCAGTGGATGGCGCACCTGAAGTATACCTGAGAATCATATACAATGGAGCTTCTTCACCAACCGGCAATAACCGCCTCGATAACATCGTGATCCGTGCTTCTGCAGCCACAACCCTGGCTCCTACTGTTATCACGAATTTAGCCACCAGCGTTGGAAGCACCACTGCCATACTGAATGGCACCGTCAATGCAAACAACCAGACCACATCGGTGAATTTTGAGTATGGACTTTCCGAAACGTATGGTACAACAGTCGCCGGTGTTCCTGCTTCGGTTACGGGTAATTTGACTACACCTGTAACGGCTAACCTTACAGGCCTGGCGTTCAACAAAACCTACCATTTCAGAATTACCGCCAGCAATACCAATGGTACATCCAACGGAGCCGACCAGGTCTTCTCCACCACCTGCCCGACCCCTGACGATGCCGGCGTGATTTCCGGTCCGACAACTGTTTGTGCCAATGGTACCACACAATATATTTACACGGTACCTGCCATTGCGAATGCCACAGAATATGTATGGTCCTTCCCCTTAGGTACAACCTTTGTTTCGGGTGAAACAACCAATACCGTAACTGTGACGTTCAATGCAGGCACCTCTTCGGGAGATGTCAGCGTATTCGGATTCAACGAATGCGGCGACGGCAACGGATCGGAACTTTATCCGATTGTTACCAACCAGCCGGTAGCAGTGAGTGTTTCAATTGTGGCATCGGCAAACCCGGTGAATTCGGGTACTTCTGTAACCTTTACCGCTACTCCTTTAAACGGAGGAATCACCCCGGTATTTGTCTGGAAAGTCAACGGTATTACAGTAGGAACAAACAGCAGTACCTATACCTATGTCCCTCTTAACAATGATGTTGTGGTCTGTACCGTTACTTCAAGCATTTCATGCACAACAGGCAGCCCGGCCAACTCCAACCAGATCATGATGGCAGTGACCGGAATTCCATCGACCCTGGCAGTGACCGGAACGGTTGCAGCAGGCGAAGCAATTTGCTACAATGCCACCCAAACCATAACCGTGGCAGGCAATGGTACCACCTTTGAGGTTCTCCTGAATGGCGGCGCAACGATGATTGCAGGCCAGAACATCATCTACCTGCCTGGCACCAAAGTTAATGCAGGCGGTTACATGTGGGGACATATCGCCCCTGCCGGTCCTTACTGTTCAGGCAAAGCACCTGAGAAGCTTGTACCTGTTGAAGAAAGCGGGCTCAGCCTCATGGACAATTCCTTTAAAATTTACCCGAACCCGACCAGCGGCGTTTTCACCATCGAACAACGTGGCGACCTTACTTCAGGCCAGGTTAAAGTTGAAGTATTGGGCACACTTGGAGGAAGAATCCTGACCACTGAATTCCAGGGGTTACGCAAGCAGGAACTCTCTATCAAAGGCAACCCTCCGGGGATCTATTTTGTGAAAGTTTCTGCCGGTGAAAAAGTTCAAACGGTAAAAATCATCCTGACCAATTAGATTCCCAACGCAATGTAGGGACACACCATGTAGGGACACACCATGGTGTGTCCCTACATCATTTAACATATGCAAGGAGGCTATCCCAAAACCGGGGCAGCCTCTTTTATTTTGCATTAATTCTTAACAAAACATAGGCATTGTGCCAGTTAGTTCCTATTTTTGTATGTTCTAATACCGGGGTTGAAGCCCCGGGTTAAAAAACTTAGCAGTATGAGAAAATTTACATTTTTGACATTCCTTATTTCAGCGGTGATCACACTGGGTTTTCACGGAATTGGTTTTGGACAGTTATTGCTGAATGAAAACTTCGACTATGCGGCAGCAACACCTTTGACTTCCAACGGATGGGTGCAAACCGGCACCACGGTGACGAACCCGATTCTGGTATCTGCCAGCGGCCTTAATTTTGCAGGTTACCTATCTTCAGGCATTGGGAATGCTGCAGATATGACCACAACCGGTCAGGATGTCAATAACACGTTTGCTATGCAAACAACAGGTTCCGTATATGCCGGGTTCCTGGTTTCGGTGAGTTCGGCCCAAACCACCGGTGACTATTTTATTCATTTTGCCGAGTCACCCATCACAGGAAATGTTTTTAAGGGGCGCGTTTTTATAAAAAAGGATGCCGCCACCAGCAGTATCGCCTTCGGGATTTCGAAATCATCCACGACTGTTGCTTATACCGGGTATACATATGCATTGAATACCACTTATCTCATCGTATTAAAATATCAGTTTGTTGCCGGGACAACTACCGATGACAATGTTTCAATCTATATCAATCCGTCTATCGGCGCTCCTGAGCCGGGTTCACCAACCATTTCCTATATTGACAATACGCAAACCGACGCATTGAACATTGGCCTGATCGCCCTCAGGCAGGGTTCAGCCACAAGCGCTGCAGCACTCCAGGTGGATGGAATCAGGATCGGGCTTACCTGGCCCGATGTTGTTCCAGCCGTGGCAATTGTTGCACCGACCATCCAGGCACATGACATCACTTTCAGCGGAATTACCGCCAATACCATGACAGCCACCTGGACCAATGGTGACGGCGCAAAACGCATCACCCTGGTTAATACCACGAATACATTTACCAGTCCTGCCGATGGTGCCGATCCGGTTGCAAATCCCGTTTACGGAGGATCAGGCCAGCAGGTGATATACAACGGAACCGGTAACACCATCCCGGTCACCGGGCTGGTGGGGAATACAACTTACTGGTACAGGGTTTATGAGTATAACGGAACAGGCAGTTCCACCAAATATCTCACCACCACCGCAACCTTGAACCCGAACAGCCAGGTCACTCCTGTTTTGTTAACACCTCCGGCGATTTCACTTCCGACTGTTGCAGCAATCACCAACACCTCGGCCACCCTTGGCGGAACAGTTACATACGATGGAGGCACAGTCCTTACCGAACGCGGCACAGTATGGAATACAACGCCGGGAGTAACGATCACCAATAATAAACTCCCTGAAGGCAGCACCCTGACCGGTATTTTTTCACACCCACGGACCGGCCTTCCGCCGCAAACCCATATTTATTTCAAGGCATTTGCAAGCAACAGCGTTGGAACAAGCCTCACAGGCGAAGGGTCCTTCTTTACCTTGTCAGATGAACCTGCTTCACATGTTACAGGTTTTACTGCAACCACCACGGGCAACACCAGCATAAACCTCACCTGGAGTGCAGCTGCAGCCGGAGCCGACGGATATATCATCCTGCAAAAAGCAGGACCAGCCGCACCCAGCGGAATTCCTGCCGACGGAACAGATTACCTTCCGGGGAGTGTGCTTGGCGACGGAGTTGTTGCAGCAATCGTAACCCCCGGCTCTGCATTGAACAAATCAATTACAGGATTATCTTCCGGAACCCAGTATTCTTTTACCATCATCCCGTTTGCATGGGATGGAGCCAACAACCAAACCTATAATTACTATACGGCGCCTGTGATCCCCGCATCAAATGCAACCACCACCGGAGTTCCTTCAACAATTTACACCTGGCAGGGTGCCGACAACGGAAGCTGGGGCACACCGGGGAACTGGAATCCAACCCGGACGACCCCGACAACGGCAGACATCCTCCAGTTCAATGACGGAACCACCAAAACTGTAACAGGAGTTACGACACAGACAATTTCGAAACTGGTTATGGCCAGCAATACAACCATCAACCTTCAAAGCGCCGCTGCAGCGGTTCTGACCATCACCGGGTCTGCCGGCACCGACCTCGAAATCCCGGCAGGCTGCTCCCTGAACCTGAATGCAGCCAATGCCATCTCCATCATCGTCGCAACGACTGCAACCGGCAGCATCAGCGGAAATATGAAATTTTCAGCCACTGCAACCACGGCTCACCGGCTTACCGGTGCAGATCCAGGGAGCATTGTGTTCAATGCCGGTTCAACCTTCACGGCAGGAAGTTTTTTTTCGGGCAACCCGTTTGGCACATCTTCCCTGAACTCTGTCATATTTGCAGGTGGCTCCGCTTACCTTCAGCTGGCCGGCAGCAATCCCTTCGGCGCAGGTCAGCCCAACAGCGTTGTCATATTCCAGACCGGGAGCCTGTTCAAGGTTATGGCCAACCTCTCCCCGTCATTTTCGGGAAGAACGTATGCAAACTTCGAGATGGATGCAACAGGGGTAACCCTCACCCCTACCGGCGGCAGCCCGGTTTCAATCGATAACCTGACCATTACCAATGGCACCTTCAACTTCAACATGACGGGTCCGACATCAGGCCTCCACCAGGTCAAAGGCAACATCCTGGTCCAGGCAGGCGCCATCCTGAATTTCACCCCCGCTTCTGCAACCACCCTTACGTTGTCGGGAACCACTCCCCAATCGGTCACAGTCAACGGAACAATGACAATGAACTCAAACCTTAGCCTCGAAATTGCAGGCAATGGAGGTGTCAGCCTGAATTCCCCGTTGAATTTGAACGGTAACCTGGAACTGACCAGCGGTTTTCTCACACTCGGATCAAACAACCTGAATTTGTCGGCTACCTCTGCCATCATTGGCACACCGTCGTCGCTGGCCATGGTTGTTGCCACCGGTACAGGCAAGTTGCAGAAAAGTTTCGTTACCGGCTTTACCGGCAGTTTCATCTTCCCGGTTGGCGACAATACCGGCATCCCGGAATATTCGCCTGTCACCCTGAACTTCAGCTCAGGGGTATTCGCAACAGGCAATTTCACAGCAGTGAACCTGGTCAATGCCAAATTCCCTTCCGATCCGAATACCTCAAGCTACCTGAACCGTTATTGGAATGTCACATCTTCGGCCATAACGGCTTTCAATTGTTCTGCAATATTCCAGTATGTCCCGGCCGATGTGACCGGTACCAATACCCAGATCTTCTCGATGCAGGTTGTGCCTGCCCCGTTCACCGATTTCGGCATTGTTGACTATGGCCTTTACCAGGTCATTGCACCGGGTCTTTCCGCTTTTGGGACCTTTACCGGTTCGCAACCCAAACCGGCTGTTGTTACCAATCCTGCCAATTTGATCGGCCCCAATTCCGCCGCATTGAATGGTGAAGTGATCGCCATGTACAATACCACTGCCGTTTCGTTCGAATACGGATTAACTGCCAGTTACGGGTCAACTGTTATTGCAACCCCGGCAACTGTAAACGGAGGAGGTACAAGTTCCGCCTTTGGCAACATCACCGGCCTTACGCAGAATACTACGTATCATTTCAGGATTGTCGGTACAAATGTGCAGGGAACGGCCTATGGAAACGACCTGTCCTTTACCACGACCTGTCCTGCACCATCAACCGCAGGTACCATCACCGGGCCTGCGAATGTCTGCAAAAACGGGTCAGGCTATGTTTACACTGTGCCGGTCATTGCCAATGCAACTTCCTATGTATGGACGCTTCCTGCCGGGGCATCAATCACCGCGGGTACGAATACCAACTCGATCACCGTTAGCTTTTCGGCCGCTGCCGTGTCTGGCAACATTACTGTTTATGGTACCAGTGTTTGCGGCGCAGGAACACCCGGAACCGCACTGGCGGTTACTGTGATTCCCCAGCCGGTCCCTGCCATTTCAGGCCCGGCAAGTGTTTGCATCAACTCCACCGGAAATATCTACACCACCGAAGCCGGGATGACCGGGTATGCATGGACTGTTTCGACCGGCGGTACCATCACGGGTGGATCGACATCCAACAGCATCACAGTAAGCTGGGGCACCGCGGGACCTCAAACAGTAACCGTAACCTATATAAATGCAACAGGTTGCACACCGGCTGTCCCGTCTTCCTATGCTTTGACGGTGGTTCCGCTTCCAGTCCCGACCATTTCGGGACCAGGCGTGGTTTGTGCCAATGCTGCAAACATTGTTTATTCAACTGAGGCTGGCATGACAAGTTACAACTGGGCGGTCTCCATTGGCGGGACAATCATCTCTGGCCAGGGCACAAACGCCATCACCGTGTCATGGCCTTATGCCGGGAACCGTACAGTCAGTGTCACCTATACAAATCCCACCGGGTGTGTGGCAATTACACCAACGGTTTACAACGTGACGATAAACCCTGCTGCGGTTCCATATATCGGCAGCAGCAATGACCCGTGTATCAATTCCACCAACAACCAATATCTTACCAATACCGGGATGACGAATTACGTCTGGAACGTCAGTCCGGGTGGAGTTCTCGTTTCGGGACAGGGCACAAGCACTATAAACGTTACCTGGAACAGCGTTGGAGCCCAATGGGTTAATGTCAGCTTTACAAATTCATTCGGTTGCACTACAGTCACACCTACCGTATACAACCTGTTTGTAAATCCCCTGCCAAACGCAGCAGGACCTGTTACGGGAACCGCCTCGCTTTGCGCAGGAACAAATGGCGTTGGATACTCCTGTGCCGAAATCCTGAACGCCACTGCATATGTCTGGACACTTCCTGCAGGCGCCACGATTGCGTCAGGAGCCGGAACCAATGACATTACCGTCAACTTCGCAGCGAATGCCGTATCAGGCACCATCACCGTGGCAGGCAACAACAGCTGCGGGAACGGATCACCGTCACCCGGTTTCACAGTTACCGTGAATGCCGTCCCTCCTGCCCCCGTCGTAACCGTGGCTGGCAACGTGATTACCAGCAGCGCGTCAGGCGGGAACCAGTGGTACCGTGAAGGAACCGGGGCTATTGCAGGAGCTACCGGGCAAATACTGTATGCCAGTCAGTCGGGATGGTACTGGAGTATTGTCACCCTGAACGGATGCTCGTCACCTCCCTCCAACCATGTTTATGTCGTGATGATCGGCCAGGAGGAGTTGCAATCCGGCAATTTCACCATTTACCCGGTACCAAGCGAAGGGAAGTTCACGGTCAGCATGACGAGCCAGGCGCCGGAAACCTTTACCATCATGATTTACAATCAACTGGGCGATAAGATCTATGAACTTGAAAAGGTTCAGGTCAATGGCATGCTTGAACAGCAGATCGACCTCCGCCCGGTGCCCAATGGGCTCTATTCGATCGTTTTCAGCAACGGCACCGGCAAAACAGTACGAAAAGTGCTGATCAACAGGTAAGCAGCCAAAGCCCTGAATGGACCAGGTTCCTGTATTCCATTGCCTGGTTGCCATTTTGGAATGACAACCTGTGACTTAACCAGATGAAAATCAAGGTATCGCTTTTTATATGTCTTTTCCTGGGCCTGAACGGATTTGCCCAGTATTACAGTTCAGGTGAAGATCCGGCATCCATCCGCTGGCGGCAGATAAAAACCGCCCGGTACCGGCTGATATTCCCGGAACCCTTCGAAAAAAAAGCACAGTATCTTGCCAACATCATGGATATTATTTGCAGGAATGAAACCACAACGCTGTCTGCAAAGGTTCCGCATATCCCGGTCATTCTTCATACCCAGACTGTCACTTCCAACGGGCTGACGGTATGGGCACCAAAACGCATTGAGTTGTATACCTGCCCGCCACAGCAGACCTATGCCGAAGAGTGGCTGGAGCAGCTTGCCATTCATGAATACCGTCATGCCATCCAGATCAGCAAGGTCAACCGCGGATTTTCAAAGGCACTTTACTATATTTTTGGTGAACAGATAACCGGGGGGATCCTGGGGTTGTATGTTCCCTCATGGTTTCTCGAGGGAGATGCAACGGTAACCGAAACTGCCATGACCAAAACAGGAAGGGGCCGGTCGGCCCTCTTTGAAAGTACGCTCCGGGCGCAGGTTGTGGAAAAGGGACTTTACTCCTATGATAAAGCGACGATGGGTTCCTACAAAACTTTTACCCCTGATGCTTACTCCCTGGGCTATTACCTTGTGGGCCAATCACGAAAGAAGTATGGCACGGACCTGTGGAATACCGCGATGGACAGGGTTGCAAAATACCCATTCATGGTGGTGCCGTTTAACAGCGGTATCCGCAAGGTAACGGGGATGTGGAAAACAAAGCTGTACAAACAATCGCTGACTGAACTTGACAGTGCGTGGCAGCATCAATTGCGGGAATCGGGGCAACAGCCCGTGCGCTATATCACAACAAGAAATCCCAGGAACCATGTGGTGTATAATCATCCGATCCTGCTGAATGACTCAACCATCATCGCTGATAAATCGAGCATGGACGATGTTGACCGTTTTGTGCTGATCGACCGCCACACAGGCCATGAACGGATCCTCCTTACGCCGGGAAACCACCTGAGCGGAACTACCTCAGTCGGGGGAAATTACCTTGTATGGTGTGAATCAGAGAGCGATCTACGATGGTCAAACCGCAGTTACTCCGAAATCAGGATGTATGATTTCACCACCGGGAAACAGCAGGAACTCACCCATGAATCCCGCTATTTCGCACCGGTGATCTCCCCCGACGGTTCCCGGGTGACCGCAGTTCATGTTTCTGAAGAAAACCAAAATTTCATTGATGTGCTCGAGGTTCCGTCGGGCCGTCAAATCAGAAGATACCCCATACCCGGCTATGGACAGGCCATCACGCCCAACTGGTCGCCGGATGCAACCAGGATCATTTTCACACTCCTCACTGCCGCCGGCGAGACCGTCGCAATCATGGATACTGCCACCGGCAATATCCGGAACGTGCTTCCTGCATCGTTCAACGAATTCACCGGCCCTGCATTTTTTTTCAGGCAGTATATCATTTACAGCGTTGATCATTCGGGTGCCGAAAACATCTATGCACTGGATACCCTCACCAAGGCGGTTTTCAGGATTACTTCCGGGCGTTTTGCCACATCTGATCCTGATTTTACTCCTGATAAACAATACATGATCTTTTCCGATTATACCTCCGACGGGCTGATGGTGGCGGAAATAAAAATTGACACATCCGCCTGGGTACCATTACACCTGGTGGACAATCATGCTTACAGGTTATTTGATGCACTTGCAGCGCAGGAAACAGCGAACATCCAGGATAGTGTTACCGGCCGGAATATCTATAAAATGAATGCATCCGACAAGTATGACCTGGATACCGATACGATAAGGGGAAAGATATATCCCACCAGGAAATACGCCAAAATGCTGAATTTGTTTAACCCGCACAGTTGGGCACCTGCTTCTTTCGATATAAACAACCTGAATTTCAACCCGGGGGTGATGGTCCTCTCACAAAACGCCCTGAGCACAACTTTTGCAGGTGTGGGCTGGGAATATGATGTCACCGAACAAACCGGGAAATTTTATACCAGCTTAAGTTACAGGGGATGGTACCCTGAATTCACCCTGAGATTTGACATCGGGAACCGTTCAGGGTATGTCCGGTACCATGGAAGCAGCGAGTTGTTCAGGTTTACCTGGCAGGAAACCAATTTCAAGGCATATGTAAGTATTCCCTGGAATTTCTCACATGGCAGGTTTTACAGGTACCTCCAGCCCGCCGTCGGCACCACGCTGGCATTCGTCCATCACAACTCCTCCACCCCCGAACATTTCACAACCGGGGTGATACAGACCATGGACTACAGGATCACTGCCTCACAGTATCTGCATTCAGACCAGAAAGATGTCTACCCCCGCTTCGGGCAATCACTTGATGTAACATACCGGGATACCCCTTTCGCCGGAAATGACATGGGCTCAATCTTTGGCGCAAAGGTCAACCTCTATTTTCGCGGATTGTTCCGACACCAGGGAATCCTGCTGGCCGGCGGGTACCAGCAACGCAACGACAAGTACCTGCCTGCCTATTCATTCGCCAACCTGATCTCCTACCCGAGAGGTTATGCCAATACCTACGATGATGATTTACTCACGTTAAGTATCAATTACAAACTCCCGCTCTGGTATCCAGACATCAGTTTCGGCTCGGTGATTTACCTTAAAAGACTTAAGCTGAACGCGTATTATGATTGGGCCAACGGGAAAAACCCGGGCTATATCAACGAATACCAGTCATTGGGGGGCGAATTGACTGCCGATTTTCATTTCCTGAGGTTTGTCGCTCCCATCGAAATGGGTGTCCGCAGCATTTACTATCCATCCTCCGGTGGCTGGGGCTTTGAATTTCTTTATTCTGTTTCATATTGAAAATATAGTATCTTTGCCGGCTGACATTTTCCTTAACATCACCCTACTGCCCATTTACCAGGAAGGATATGAAAAAGAAAACCGTAGATACCAGGAGAATAAAGAAACCAGTTTCCACTACCGGCAAGACTTCCGAAACCCATCACCCTGCAAACAACCAATATGTTTTGTATGGCCTTATGATGCTGGTATTTATCATCAGTGTCATGGTCTATTTTCCGGTAAGGAATAACGATTTTATCACCACCTGGGACGACGGCGTGTATGTCATTAACAACCCGTTGATGCATAGTCTCTCATGGCAGAACATCAGCAGTATTTTCGTATATGGTGATGCATTTCAACGGCTGATCAACAACTACCATCCCATAACAACACTATCACTTGCCATCAATTACCAGGTTTCAGGGTTGTCGCCTGTCGCCTATCATACGACAAACATGGTCCTGCATGCATTGAATGCAGTGCTCGTCTTTTTATTCATCTACCTGCTCAGCCGCCGGAGGTTGCTGGCAGCAGCGATCGCGGCGCTGTTATTCGCCGTCCATCCCATGCATGTCGAATCGGTTGCCTGGGTCTCGGAGCGGAAAGATGTCCTGTATGCCTTCTTTTTCCTGGCGGGGCTGTTTGCGTACCTGAAATACCTTGAAGATAAAAAGATATGGAAGCTGGGCGCAGCATTCATTCTTTTTCTTTTTTCATGCCTGTCAAAAGCAATGGCAGTTCCCTTTCCACTGATGATTCTCCTGATTGATTACTTCCAGCGACGCACCTTCACATGGAGAATCCTCCTCGAAAAAATTCCTTTTTTTATTCTTGCCCTGATCATTGGATTTATGTCGGTCAATCTTCAGTCGGCCAGTGCTATCAATAAATTTGAGACCTTTTCGTTGTTCCAGCGGACCATGCATGCATCCTATGGATTTATCAACTATCTGATTCTTTTTATCTGGCCTTCAGGCCTTTCAGCATTCTATCCCTACCCGGCAATTACGCCGGCAGGCCTTTTGCCATTGTATTTCCGGATCGCTCCATATATTTTCCTGGTCATCGTTAGCCTGGTTGTTTGGTTAGCAACAAGAAAAGATGACTTATCACGGGTGACTGTCTTCGGAGTGCTGTTTTTTTTCTTCACCATTGCACTGGTTCTCCAGTTCCTTTCGGTAGGAAAGGCGATCATGGCCGACCGGTATACCTACATCCCTTATATCGGGTTATCACTCATCATCGGGATCCTTACCGACGCCCTGGTACAAAAGAAATCGCAGGTGAAGTATGCCGGATATGGACTGGCAGCCATAACACTGATTGCGGGCATCAGTTTTTCTGTTACGACCTACGGGAGAACAAAAACCTGGAAGGATGACATCACGTTATGGACTGATGTCCTGAGGCAATTTCCCGACGGCCGGTTGAATTTTGTGTACGAAAAGCGGGCAAGGCAGTACCTTGATAAAAATCAATATGAAGCGGCCCTGGCTGACTACATGATCATTACTTCCCATGATCCGCGTGATGAAAAAGCACTTGAAAGCATCGGCCGCATTTACGGCCAGCACTACCATGACCTTTCAAAAGCAGTGGAATACCTTGAAAAAGCATATGCCATCAATCCGAAAAATGCGTCAGTGCTCAAAAGCCTTGGGGTGGCCATGGGAATGAAGGGCGACTTTAAGCGGTCGCTTGATTACCTGCTTGAGGCATATGAAATCGATAAGTCCGACACCACCCTGGTGCGGAATATTTCTGCAAGCTACCTGTACCTTGGCATGCCTGAAAAAGCAAAGGAATTCAAACAGTATTCCATATCTGCGCAAAAAAAGTAAAGCGCAATGCCACAATCTCCTTCCCCGGAAGGAATCGCCCTGTTATTTTTGCATGATGCATAATTTGAGTGATTCGGTGTACCCATTGATACTGCATTTCACCAGGTACATCCCGGGTTGCAGTCCTGCGCCCAGGGTATTAAAGTAGCAGGAATTAAATCCCGTCGACTGCGGCTTTTGCCTGAAACTCTTTTTCATGACCCCGTCAATTGAGAATATCTCAATTTTGATCGCGGATGTATCTGTGCATGTAAAAGCAAGCCAGAATCCCTCCGATGCCGGGTTCGGGAATAAATGAAAACCGTGTTTTATGCTTTCAGGTATATATTCCGGCTTTTGAAATTGGAACCAGTTTATTTTACAACTCCCATTTCCGTTTTTTTTGAATACGAGGAACACGTCATGAACTCCCTCACAACCAGTGACCGTACTGGACATATTTTGATACAAATTCTCCTTTGTACCGGCAACCAGCAGCATCGATCCTGCCAGAGGGCCTCCGGAGCTGTCGAGCCTTATTTCCAGGCTCCCCTGCAGCCCGCCTGCAGTATCCAATTCCATATTTGCGTCAAATTGATCAACACCGGCTCCAAAATCAACGTTCCGGTATTCAACATAATCCTCATCAACATTGTATTGAACGCTTTGTCCACTGTCACTGCATGCAACAAGGGTCAGTGGAATTGATTTTTTCTCAAAGGTTTCCGCCTCAATTTTAGCAATGGCACTCTGCCGGTATGTTGAAGCCACCATTTTTCCCCGGACCTGTACCTGGCCAACCAGTTTAATATCCTCCGAAGAACTTCCGATCATCAGTTCCATTAACCCTTCTTCAACGATGAATGTCCTCGAAATCTCATCGTAAAAGGCAAGGTCTTCGTGCGACAAACTGAATGTAACAACCTTGCTTTCGCCAGGTTGAAGTGAAATCCTGCGAAAGTCCCTGAGTTCCTTCACCGGTCGTTTTACACCCGGCGAAACGTGATGAACATAGCACTGGGGCACTTCATCACCTGCAATTTCACCTGTATTGGTAATTGTGGCACTGACTTCCAGTGAATCACCCGGTTTTAAGATACTGCTGCCGACAACCAGGTTACTGTAATCAAAGGTTGTATAACTCAACCCATATCCAAAAGGGAATAAAGGGGTGCCTGTAAAATACTGGTATGTCCTGTTTTCCTTTATGTCATAATGGTCCATTGCGGGAATATCGTCTTCCGACTTATACCAGGTTGAAGTTAATTTTCCCCCGGGATTGTAATCCCCGAATAAAACATCCGCGATAGCCGATCCTTGTGACTGTCCGTCATACCATGCCGAAATGATCCCCGGAACGCTGTCATTCATCCGGTTAACGGCAAGGGGATATCCATTGACCAAAACCACGACGGTTTTGGGATTTGCCTGAAACACCGCCAGAACCAGGCTGTCCTGGATCGCTGGCAGAGCCAGGGATGAACGGTCCTTACCCTCACTTGCCAGTTGCAGGTCGGTACCGCAAACCACAACAGCGATATCGGAATTCCCGGCCAGGCTTACGGCATCGCCAAAGGATGACGGATCGGCAGGCCCCGAAAACAAACAGCCGATTGAATACCGGATCACTTTGCCTGAGCCGGCGAATTTATCGATGATCCCCTGCAGGGGGGAAATAAGCACAGTCGGCGTCCCGCTGTATTCACCCAGCTGAACCATGCCGGCATTGGGACCTATTACGGCTATTGTTAAAATTGAATCTTTTGGCAAAGGCAACACTCCATCCCGGTTTTTCAGGAGCACAATTGCTTCCCTGGCCGCGCGCAAAGCGAGATCGCGATGCTCCTTGCAATCGATTGCCGAATCAGGGATCAATGTATACGGAACCATGGCAGGCGGATCAAATTCGCCCAATAAAAACCGGGCCTTGAAAGTCCTGGTCAGCGCAGTGTCAATTTCGGCAAGGGTCATTAACCCGGAGGAAACAGCATCGCCTGCCATGGCCTGGTAGTAACCTCCGCAATTCAGGTCGGTTCCGCTTTTTATTGACAATGCCGTCGCTTCCAGCGGAGATTGTACATATCCATGCGCAGTATAAACATCAGCAACAGCATCACAATCTGATACCACATATCCTGCAAACCCCCATTCGTCCCGGAGGATGTTGGTCAGCAATGTCCGGTTAACCGGGCAGGGGACTCCGTTCAGGGCGTTGTAGGCGCTCATGACGGAGTATACCCCCGCTTTTGTAACACAAGTCCTGAACGCCGGCAGGTAATATTCACGCAAACTCCTGTCATCAACATTTGACGAGATCATCTCCCGGTTGTTTTCCACATTGTTGCATGCAAAATGTTTGACGGTGGCCACTGTTTTATAGTACCGGGGATCATTCCCCTGCATTCCCCTGATAAAGTTCCGGGCAATCTCACCTGTCAGAAACGGGTCTTCCCCGTAGGTCTCCTCCGTTCTGCCCCATCTCGGATCCCGTGCCATATTGATCACCGGGCTCCAGTAAATCAATCCTTTGCCATGCAGGTTGTTCTGCGCACGTGCTTCATCCGAAATGGCAGTGGCAACCCTGAAGATCAAATCACGGTCCCAGGTTGAAGAAAGTGCGATCGCCTGCGGGAAAGAGGTCATTCCCGGTGCCACCACCCCGTGAAGCGCCTCGTTCCAGTAATCATACCGGGGTATCCCCAACGGATCAATGGCTGGTGCACTGATGCCAAGCTGGGAAATTTTCTCCTGCAGGGTCATTCTTGACAACATGTCGGCGACTCTTATCCCTGCAGGCAGGCTGGGATCCTGGAACGGAAACTGGCCTTGGGCAGATGTTGCATGGAACCCAGAACCGGCAACAACAGATAGGAAAAGCGAAAACAACCGGATTTTAAATCTTCTAAATATGAACATGGATTATTGTTTCCAGGCGAATGTTGCGTAATGCGTATCTGCGGTAATGCTGACAAAGTTATAATTTTAAAAGGTTATATTTGCATCAGCATGCTCCCAAAATCAATCACCGGCAAACTTTTGGTATGGCGGTTGCGTCACATCAGGCAACGCCAGTTCGTATTGCTGCTCAGCGTCCTGGTTGGCGCAGGAAGCGGACTGGCAGCTGTCACCCTCAAAAATACGTTGTATTATACCAATTACTTTCTCACCAACGGCTTCAGCTATCATGGTGTCTATTACCTGTTCCTCGCCTTCCCGGTCATCGGGATCATCCTCACCATCCTGTTTATCAGGTACGTGGTCAAGGACAACATCAGCCATGGTGTAAGCAAAGTGCTGTACGCCATTTCAAAGAACAACAGCCATATCAAACCTCACAATACCTTTTCGTCGCTGATTGCCTGCACGCTTACGCTCGGGTTTGGCGGTTCCGTCGGTCCTGAAGCCCCGATCGTCCTGACTGGTTCCGCCATCGGGTCAAACCTCGCCCGCATGTTCAGGCTCGACTACAGGACAACCACCCTGCTTATTGGCTGCGGGGCTGCCGGGGCCATCGCCGGCATCTTTGAAGCGCCTATCGCCGGGGCCATTTTTGTACTGGAGATCCTGATGCTCGACCTTACCGTGACCACACTGATTCCATTGCTGATCAGCACAGTTACGGCCTCCCTCGTCTCCTACCTGCTGATGGGAAATGAGGTGCTGTTTTCATTTACCCTGAACAGCCCGTTTATTTTACGTCACATTCCTTTCTACCTTATGCTTGGTGTGTTCACAGGGCTGGTCTCCGTGTTCTTTATCCGTGGAAGCATCGGCATCGAAGCAATGCTGCAGAAAGTATCCGTACCTGTAAGGGTTGGAATTGCAGGAGTCATGCTGGCCATGCTGATTTTTGTTTACCCTTCATTGTTCGGGGAAGGTTACACGGTATTGAAAAGTGTCATCAACGGGCACGGCGAGGTTATTGGCAATTCATCCTTGTTTGGCATGCTGAAAGAGAATCCCTGGTTTTTCCTGGTTATCATCTTCGGGTTGATTATCCTGAAAGTGTTAGCCATGGCATTGACCCAGGGCAGCGGGGGCATCGGGGGCACCTTCGCGCCATCAATTTTTGTCGGGGGTATCTGCGGGTTCTTTTTTGCAAACCTGCTGAACACCATCTTTGGTCTTAATATTTCGCAAAGCAACTTTGCACTGGTCGGTATGGCCGGGGTGATGGCCGGGGTGATGCACGCCCCGCTCACCGCCATTTTCCTCATTGCCGAGATCACAGGTGGTTACCTGTTGCTCACCCCGCTCATCATCGTATCGGCAATTGCCTACCTTACCTCCCATGTTTTTGAAAGTCATTCCATCTATACACGCCAGCTTGCAGCCCGCAAGGAGCTGATTACCCACGACAAAGACAAGGCAATCCTTTCGTTTATGTCGCCACGGCAGCTGATCGAAACCAACTTCGCCAGGGTGAGTCCCGAAGCCACCCTGGGCCAGCTTGTGAAGGTGGTTGCCACCGCTTCGCGGAATATGTTCCCGGTGGTTGATGCGGATGGCACTTTTTTTGGCATTGTGATGCTCGACAACATCCGGCAGATCATGTTCGACCAGTCAATTTACGAAGTGACCTATGTAAAAGACCTGCTGTTCATGCCAGATTATTCGATAAACCCGGATGACTCCATGGATACGGTGATACAACTTTTCCAACGGAGCGACCGGTATAACCTGCCCGTGCTTGAAAATGGGAAATACATAGGGTTCATCTCCCGCGCGAATGTGTTCTCGCAATACAGGGAGTTGCTCAGGAAGTTTTCGGACGACTAGTAACCAAACACATCCTTTAATTCCAGCGAATTCACCTGACCGTATGCCGACAGGACCTTATAATCCAGTTCAGCCTTTTTGCCCAGGACCATGATGGTGAAGTTCTTGTCTTTGATGAACTTCTGCTGGAAGGCTTTGAGGTCGGCAAAGGTCATCTTCGGCACGCTTTCAAACACATCCTTGCGGATATCGTAGGTAAGACCGAATTTCTGTGCGTTGAGGTAGTTGAACAACACCTGCGACTTGGTGATGCGCTCCGTGCGGATCTTGTTGATGATGGCTTCGCGGGAAGAATTCAACGCCTTTTCACTTTCAGGCATGTTGTTGAACAGGCCCACCATGGCTTTCATGGCTTCCGGCAATTTATCGTTCTGTGTTCCGATATAGGAAAAGAGGTAAAAATTCTGGAAGGGTTGCTGCGGCGCACGGTAACCGGCATAGGCACTGTAGGCCAGGCCTTTTGATTCACGGATCTCCTGGAAAACGATCGAATTCATGCTGCCGCCAAAATATTCATTGAACAGGCGCACAACAGGGACGATTGTTTTGTCGTATTTATTTGATTTTGAGAGCATGATAATCTCGGCCTGCTTCATATCATAGTTCACCGTGTACACTTTCGAAACATCGGTTGCCAGCTGCTCAAATTTCTTCGCTTCGGGAACCGGTTTCAGAACAGCCGGGATAACATGTTCCTTGTTAAGAATCTCGGTAAGGCTTTTGGTGGTTTCAGGACCATAATAGAGGATCTTATGCTGGTAACCCGTCAGTCCTTTGATCAGGTTAATCAGATCCCTGGCTTCCAGCGCATCGAGTTCCCTGGATGACAGGATATTGGTGGAAGGTGATTTTTCACCATACACGCCATAGTTATACATGGCCTGCCAGAGGATAGTCTGTTTTGAAAGCTTGTCATCGTCGCGGCGTTTCTTGATGTCGGCAACCAGGTTCTGCATGGCCTGGACATTGGGCTGGGGATCGGCAAGCAGTTGTTCAAAAAGATTCATGGCACTCGGCATGGATTCGCTCAGCCCGTTAAGTGAAACCCAAACCTCCATATCGGAACTGTTCACATTGAGCGAACATCCCATTTTATAAAACTCTTCCTGTATCTGCTTCGGCGTATATTTTGATGTTCCCAGATATTTCAGGTAATCAAGGGCGATACCCAATTCGCGGTTGGCGTTGGTTCCCATTTCGAAATAATAATAGAGTGAAAACGTCTGGTTTTCCGAATTCGCCTTGTACAGGACGGGAACTGCATTTTTAAAGTTGAATTTCTTGATATCGTTTGCATAGTCAATAAATACCGGTTCAATCACCCGGCTTGGTTCTGCAACGATCTTTTTCAGGAAAGCCGACTCATCATCGCGGTTCATGGTTACCGGGGTAATCTGCGGTTTCATGACTTTTTTGGCATCCGTTGCCAGGCCATTGCGTTTGTATACAATAACATAATTATTGCCATAATTTTTATTGGCAAAATCAATGATATCCTTTTTCGTAATCTTTTCAAGCCGCTTTACATTGTTGACGATATCGGCATGGGGAAGTTCCTTCACGAACTCATCCACCATTTCCATCGTCCGGCCATTGTTTGTCTCATACTTCCTGATCTCGGCCAGTTTGAAATCATTGATGATTGCCGGGATGAGCCAGTCGGGAAATTCTCCTTTCTTTACCAGTTCAATCTGGGCCATCATAAGGTCCTTCACATCTTCGAGCGACTGTCCCTGCTTGGCTTTTCCTGAAAAAATATTCACCGAATAATCTTTCAGCACGTATGAAAAAGCATTTGCCTCCAGTACCTTCTGGGCCTGGTTAAGGTTGAGGTCCATCAACCCGGCATTGCTGTTGCTCAATACCATGTTGCACATGGTCACCAGGTCAGCATCCTTGGTGTCGACGCCACCGAGGCGGTAACCGATGGTCACCGACTCGGCGTCGGGTCCGACCACTTCTTTGACAATCGGCTGGGTAATCGGGGATTCAATTGCAGGAACATAGGCTGTAACCGGTTTTGACGGCAATAGCCCAAAAGTGGCATCAACCAGTTTAATCACCTGGTCGGGGTCGAAATCACCCGAAAGTACAATAGCCATGTTGTTTGGCGTATAGCGTGAAGCATAATAATTCCTGAGCGAAATCAGTGAAGGGTTCTTCAGGTGTTCCACTGTTCCGATCGTCGTCTGGGTACCGTAGGTGTTTTTCTGGAACAGGCCGGAAAACAAATCTTCAAAAACCTTGTCATCGTCACGGTCAAGGCTCATATTCTTCTCTTCATACACGGTTTCAAGCTCGGTATGGAACAACCTGAAGACCGGATCCTTGAAGCGTTCCTGTTCTATCTGAAGCCACTGATCAATTTTGTTGCTGGGGATATCATTGATATAAACAGTTTCTTCAAAAGATGTAAAGGCATTTGTTCCCTTTGCGCCGATCACTGAAAGCAGCTTGTCATATTCATTGGCAATGGCATAGGTTGAAGCCACGCCCGACAAACTATCGATTTCATGATATATCTTCCGGCGCTGCGCGGTATCAAGCGTTTTTTTGTACACTTCGAATTTATATTCGATCTTGTCGAGCAACACCTTCTCCTTTGCAAAATCCTTTGTTCCAAACTCGTCGGTACCTTTGAACATCATGTGTTCAAGGTAATGCGACAACCCCGTGTTATCGGATGGATCGTTTTTGCTACCTGTTCGGACGGCAATGGCTGTTTGAATGCGCGGTGCATCCTTGTATACCGTCAGGTAAACTTTCAGCCCGTTTTTCAGTGTATAGATCCTGGCCTTCAGCGGATCGGCGGCGACAGAGTCGTATTTGTAAGATTTCTGGGCCATTGCACTGACAGCCATCACAAAAATCATGGCAACCAGGGTAAATTGTATGCGTCTCGTCTTCATTTGAATGGATTTGTTAAGGTGAAAAATAACACGGATTTTGGAACGAATCGCAAATATAGTTAAAAGTTTCACACGTAAAAACAGATAATCCGGTCCCGGTAAAATCGCAGGCCTATAAGCAATTTCTGCGTCTGATTCCCTGATCTCATTCACCAGCGACAAAACTGAGAATTCCCCGGTATTCAGGTTGAGCCACCTGCCCGGTTTTTTATACTGCCTGTTTACCTGGATTTAACAAGTTTGAAGGTTTCAGTATAGCCTGTTGCGGCTACTCTGACCAGGTAAAATCCTGCCGGCATTGCTTCTGACATGAATTCATGCTTCCGTTCGCCAGAAAGATCTGCTGATAGGATCCTCTCCCCCATCGTATTGAAGATTTCAACCGTTACTTTTCCATTGCCATTCCCACCCGTCTGTTCAAGCGTGAAGTTGCCTGTAGTCGGGTTTGGGTAAATCCTGAAGAAAATGTTTTCTAAAAATGGGGTATTGCTGCTTTCCTCTTCACCGGTGCTGGCAAACGAAGCGGACTTAGCCCCGCAATACTGGCCATCGGTGGAAATTTCTCCGTGCATATGGCCACCAGGTGCGACGGTGGTTCCCGGGAGATAGAGAATATTCTGTCCGGCAATCATGGTTGCCTCGCCCCCCGCCTGGACAATGAACGTCGTTCCGCTGCCTGCCACTGTTATGGTTTGGGTGGCGCTATAGCACTTGGTCCGTCCGTTGAAGACGGTGATATTCTGCAAGGCGATGGTTGCCGGAACCCCGTTAATCACCATTACCACTACACTGGATGTGGCAATGCACCCGTCACTGGTTGTCAGCACGCAGCTCACGGCATCACCGTTTGCAGGAGCATACGAGTAAACGGGATTGTTTGTCCCTGCATTGATTCCGTTTACTTTCCACTGGTACGATTGTGTTACACCGCCGTTTGCAACTGTTGTCGTAAAAATGACGATTGTACCCTGGGATACAGGATTTGCAGAAGGCGCTACGGTTATACTGGTCGGAGGTTGCTGAATAGTTATGATCCCCGTATTTGCAAAGCAGCCATTGTTGTCTGTTGTTGTGACAGAATAAGTACCTGGAAGTGCGAGGCTGATTGACTGGTTTGTACTGCCATTGCTCCATAAAAAGAGATAAGGTGGAGTGCCCCCCGCTGGCGCTGCCGATATGGTGGAAGTAACTCCTGTACATGGTGTCGGGGAAGATGAGGCCATAACCGTCAGTAAATCTGGTTCAGAAACTGCTATGGTTGTTAACCCGGTAATCCCGGCAGCATCAGTCACGGTATAGGTATACGTGCCGGCCGTAACGATAAAAGTACCGGTTCCCGTCAGCGGCGGAGTTCCCCCGGTGGCAGTCACCGTCACCACAGATGTTCCTCCATGGCAAAGCACGGGCGTGGCTGAAGATGATGCAATTACTGCCGGTTGAAATCCAAACCCCATCACATCATCAATGTACCAGCCTGGCCGTGTTACCATATTATCTGAACCAAGACACCAACTGAGACTGAATTGCTGGCCGTTCAGGACTGGGAGGATGAAGGATGTCATTTGCCAGCCGCCGGATAACCCATTGTAACATGGTTCATCATGAATTCCAACGTTGTCCCAGGTTGCAATTCCGGGATAGCCTCCTACGGGAAATATCAGCGTCCAGTTTATCCCGTCAGCAGACACCTTCAGGTTTCCCCCATCCCGGTTGTCTTCCATGTTGTACCAGTGCCAGAATGAGAGAATCGGGTTGGTTTGCCGGGCAACAAATATCTGGGACGAAAGTATCCAGTTTGCACTGTTGCCGTAATCGCCGGAGAGGTTTGTAGCCCATAATTTCGACCCCGAGTGTGCTGCGTTTGGCCCGGAGGAAGGGATCCCCCATTCCCACCCGTTTGGCAGCAGGGAAACATCAAATCCGGCCCCGTCCGTTTCAAAATCCATGGTCCATTGGGACTGAACAACCAGGTAAGATCCGTTTTTTACATTGTCGTCATCATCCTGATCGCCGGTGAGGTTTACATAGGATCTTGTATGAAAATGACCCGGATCGGCTGTAAGTGTCGTGAACGATACTTCAAGGCTGTTGTGACTGGCAAGGCTGGTAACAGTTTGTACCGAGGTGTAGATTAACACATTTGATTCATTCCTGATTTCAAATGTCACAGTGAAATTCAAAGCGGTATTGTCCCCGAAATTATGTACGATGGACCGCGGATGGATGACGGTTCCCTGCAGTACCGAACCTTTGGGTTCAAGAATATCAGTTACGCCGACATCTTCAGCCAAGGTTGGCGGTACCCAGTTATAAAGCCCCGTATGCCGTGCATCATGGCGGAACATTGGCCATGGCGCTGAAAATGCTGTCACATTCGACCCCTGGTCTCTCAATACCATGAATTTATCAGGATCACCCCATGTTGTGAATGCGATTTCAAGTTTCTGGTCACCATCGATGTCGGCTACCGACGGGGATGTAACAACCTGGCCATTTACAGGGTGTGCAGTTATCAACGAACCGTTTCCATTTAGCACATACAGCACGCTGTCTGACGATCCTGAGTAGATCGTCAGGGTGGAGCGGCCGCTGTTTGCAATTGCCGGGGAAGAGTGGATGATATTCCCGGTGAGATAGGACCATTCGTCGCTCACCGAATTGGTGGCCGGCGAATAGGAGAAACAATACAATTTGAAATCATCCGAACCGATGATCACCTCAAGGTTCCCGTCATTGTTCACATCCGCGATGGCCGGTGAGGAATAGACCGGGCCGCCGGTCGTAAACGAGGTTACCTCCGATGGATTGATGATTCCGTCGCCATTCAAATCTCCCATGATAAAGTATACCAACCCGTCCTGGGAACCAAAAACGATTTCCAGTTTCCCGTTGTTGTCAAAGTCAGCCAGGCCTGCCGATCCTGTGATCATGCCACCTGTCTTATAACTCCATTTAAGTGCACCGGTGGCACCATTGAGACAATACATTAAACTGTCCTGCGAACCACATATAATTTCACTGGAACCATCGCCATCAATGTCGCCGGCAGCAGGACTTGAAATGATGCTTCCGCCGGTTTGAAATACCCACAGAACATCCCAGTCAACACCTTCGGTACCAGTTGGCCCCGGGTATCCCCATGAAGAGAGATCGACCGTAATGCCGTCATCAATCCCGTCAGAGTTGTCGCCGTCGAATGCCCAGATGCTCATCAGCGGATTGTTCCCGGCAATGATCTCAAGGCCTTCATGGTTCACGCCGGTAATCAATTCACCGATTGCCGGTGAAGAATGCCACATAAATGAGCCGTTGCGCTGTGGTTCATAAGGGAAGGTCCATGCTGCATCCGACACCCCCGGTGTCCAGCTTCCAAATTTATTCATGACCTCTATGCACCAGCCGCTGGTTGTCCCGGCAGCCAGTTCGGTACTCAGGTCATAGTTTATATCGGCCAGGGCAACCGAGGTCCTTGCTTCGTCGGATTTAGTATCCACGGCCCATTCCAGGTTTCCATGGGCATCGAAACACCGCCAGATGCCATAAGCATAGGAATTCAACTCGGGGAATAAATTATTGTATTCATCGCTCCCGGTAACAACCTCCATGTAGTTGTCCGGTTCACCTCCCTCGTTGTTCACCAAAGGGCCTAAATCTTTTATTGCAGGGGATGCACCGTATTCCATCCTGGTGGAATTGGGCTGCAACTGGTAACTCCATACAGGTGAAAGTACCTGGGCGATAGACTCTGCCCCGAAAAGAATAAGAAAAAACATGATGGGAATCAGGCTGGTCTTTTTCATAACGGTGGGTTTTTATCATAGTTATAACTCCGCACAGCAGCAAGCAGGCTGCCTCTACCCTGGTGGTTGCCTGTTCCTTCATTGAATTGGAACAGGTTCTACAAGTAAACAGTTAGGGAATTGTAAATATAAGACAAAAACTGAAAAAAACCAAACTTATGATCGATCAAACCAACACAAAACTAAACACGTACAGACTATCACCGTAGCCTCCACCCTGTTACCCTGTCACCCTGTTACCCTGTCACCCTGTTACTTTGTTACCCTGTCACCCTGTTACTTTGTTACCCTGTCACCCTGTTACCCTGTCACCCCGTAACCCAGTCCCCATTCCCTATTTATGAAATTTCCTGATAAAGTCCTCCACCTCCGGCACACCACCCTGGTAGATCAGGTAGCCGTTGTATGGCTCGCGCGGCGTGATTTCGCTGTTGATGGGCGTAAGCATGATCTCCTTCACCTTTGCCAGGTCGGAGGTTTGCCCCAGCGCCCAGCTGAGTTTGATAAAAGCTGTTTCGGGAAGCATGTTCTCTGCCGGTATGATGCCTTTGGCCATGAGGTCGCGGCCAGTATCATACACGAACATATGCACATAGCCCCAAAGGGTTTGCACCGTCATGTAGATGGCGACACCTTTTGCAATTGCCCGCTCAATGGCAGGGTAAATCGGCTTGTTCACGTGGCCAAGTCCTGTACCGATGATGATGATCCCCTTGTAGCCTGCGTCGACCAGTGCGTCAATCACATCGGGCTGCATGTTGGTATAATAGTAGATCATGGTCACCTTTTCCTCGTAATAGGGCATGATCGTCACGTTCCGGTCGGTGCGTCGGCGCTTGTAGTCGTGTTTGATGGGAACCACACCCTGGCGGCTCACCGTGGCAATGGGCGTATCTCCGATGGTACGGAAGGTTGAACGGTAGGATGAGTGCATCTTACGTACCCGGGTTCCCTTGTGCAGGAAACCATATTCGTCGGATGTCGGCCCGAACATGCATACCATAACCTCCGCAATATCACCATGCGCCGCCGCTGTGGCTGCGTGCATCAGGTTCAGGGCGGCATCCGAGCTCGGGCGGTCGGAAGAGCGCTGTGAACCAACCAGTACAATTGGGACCGGCGAATTTTGCACCATAAAGGTGAGTGCGGCTGACGTATAGTGGAGTGTGTCAGTACCATGGCCGATGATGATGCCGTCGATGCCCTTTTCGATCTCATTTCCGATGGCGATGGCAAGCTTTTTATATTGCTCCGGCCCCATATTCTCGCTGAAAACCGCGAAAAGCTTTTCAGTCGTCAGGTTGCAGATATCTGCCAGTTCAGGAACCGCCCCGTACAACTCGCCCGGCGAAAATGCCGGGATCACGGCACCGGTACGGTAATCGAGCCTGGAGGCAATGGTGCCGCCCGTGCCTAAAAGTTTCACGTTTGGCTTATCCTTGGAATAGGGAAATTCCTTCTCGGGAATTTTGTAAACAGCCTTTTTGTATCCGAGTTCGGTAATGCCGGTGATGCCGTCAATATCAACACCGATGTTGTATCCCGTGAAAATCTTCAGCACAAGGTGCTTGTCATCCGTGTTCTCGGCCCTGGGCAATATGGTTCCTTCAAAAACGCCCCGGCTGCTGTCGACCCTTACCTTCGCCCAAACCCTGGCATTGAATTTTTGCAATACGGCGAGTGACCGCCCTTTGTATCCCTGGAAAATATCTTCGCTCATGATAAATTAGTGAAATGTTGAAATGGTGAATTAGTAAAATAGCGGATACGAGTTAAAATGTTATCTGGCTGCTCAATTCTCTCAATGACATGTTTCCTGTGGCAAGCCTGTTGAGGTTGCCCATTACCCAGCGCAGTCCTGCCGAATCATCGTGGGAGGTCCTGGTCTCCTTGTATTTCTTCACCAGGAACGGCACTTTCGAAAGGATCTCCTCTTTCGAGACCTCCTTGAAGTTGAGCGTGATCAGGATGGATTCAAAATCCATCTTGGGATGCTGGTAAAGATGGAACAGCATTCGTTTGGCAATGGCAACATCAATATCGTGGTCAACCAGGAATTTTATCAGTTCATACACCTTGTCATAGGTGAAATCCGGCAGCGGCGGGTATTGCCCCTGCAGGTGTTTCAACGTATGGGCCAGCAATCCGGATGTGTACCGTGCAGCAACATTCAACTCTGCCTGCGCTTTTTCAAGCAGAGGGACAAGGTTGTTTTTCAGCAGGTAGGTATGGGTATCCTCCGGTACGTTCCATTCCGCCAGCTGGGCAATCCGTTCGGAAACCAGCTTTGGAAGCCGTGTCACTGCTTCGTCTATTTCGGAATCTTCAAGGGGGATTGGCGCTGAATCCGTATCAGGGTACATCCGGTCGGCACCGGGCAGCACGCGTTCAAAAATGGTGGTGCCGTCGTCAAACGACTTGCGGGTTTCATTCGGAACACCGGTAAAAGCCAGTTTGCAGCGCTCTTCAATTGTTTCCAGGGCGGTTTTGATGTCATCCTCAGGTCCCCAGAAGATCAGTTGTGCGTCGCCATCCTTGCTCCCAAGCAGGGATTGAACCTTTGTCCAGGCTTTTTCACCCACCACATCCTCAAGCATTTCGGAATGTACCATGTTGGGTTTTTCAATACAGGCAATTACCTTCAGCCGGTCGGAAAAATCATCGGCAAACATTTTTCCCGGTTGGGTAAAGTGTGACAAAATTCCCTGGAAATGAGGAAGGTTGACAAGATATACCTTCAGGGTCGAACTCTTTGGCACGCCCAGGTTTTCAAGTTTGAAATCTTTGGCTTTCGCCTCCCTGGCAACTATTTTCCAGTTTGCCTGGTCTTTGACCGTTTTGTTCAGGATATCTTTGATGGCGAGCAGAGCCCACTGGCGGTAAGCCTCATTGTGGGTAAGTTCGGGCATCCAGTTGTTGTGCGCAACACCCTTGATCTCAACACGGGTGCCGCCTTTGCAACTCACATTGACATCGGCCCGCGTTGAACCGATGCCGCTGCGGACCTTGCCGGTACTGCGGTTCAGGAACCTTATATAATCGGCACCCTCTTTCACTTCATCCGGGTTCCTGAATTCAGGATAGGTCACCGTTTCAATCAATGGCATGCCGAGCCTGTCGGTTCGGTATATGCGCACATGGCCGATATCCGAGACTTCCCGGCACGAATCCTCCTCGAGGCTGAGCTGGATCAGGCGCACTTTCTTATGTTTCAGCTGGATCTCCCCTTCAATGCCAATGATGGCCGTCCGCTGAAAACCGGTCGGAATGGATCCATCGAGGTATTGCTTGCGGGTGATATGAACCTCGCCCACCACCTTCAGCTTTGAAAGCAGGGAGATCTCGATGGCATGCGACAAAGCTTCCCTGTTCAGCGGGAAAGGAGGCGTATCGTCAACATCGTAGGTACAGGCCGTTTCATTTTTTATCCGGTAAATGATGTTTTTCCTGGTCCTGAACTCCATCAGGGCCGTACCATCATATTCGCCAAGCTCGCTCAGGGTCGGCCGCATGTGACGGATCAACTCGGCATCGTAGTCATCCGCCTTCTGGAAAATCCCGGCAGGGCAATGGCAGAATAGCTTTTCCTTTGTTTTGAGTTGCTGGTGCACCTCCAGCCCCGACATAAAACCTATGCGGTCATAATCAGCCTGGGTGGCATTTTTACGGGGAACATAACCAATCTTTTGTTGTGTTTCGGCATGATTGCGCCTTGGGTCGAAAATCTGTTTCATTGTATCAGCAGGAATAGTTTAAAGAGAGCTCAAAATTAGCCATTTTGTGAACATCCCCGTTGAATTGTTCATTAATTTTGGTAAGATTGACTTTAGTATCTTTGCGTTCCCATTCTGAACCAATGAGCAAAATACTGCGATACCTTATTCTCATCCCCCTGCTGCTGAATCTGCATGCGTTTTCCCAGGACCAGGGAAAGACAAAAATCCAGTATTCCGGCGACAGCTGGGAATTCAACAAGCAGATTTACGAATTTGGCCCAAGGATCCTTGGCAACGTTGTCATGAACCACGACAGCGCCTTTCTTTACTGCGACAGCGCTTACGTAAATGAAGCCGAGAACAGGGTACACGCTTACGGCAATGTGCGCATAAAGCTCAGTGACACGCTCAACCTTTACAGCGACTCGCTCAGGTACGACGGCAATACGAAGATTGCAAATGCCTACAGCAATGTCAGGCTGATCGACAACCAAACCACGCTCACTACCGATACGCTTGTTTATAACCGCAACACCCGTATCGCACAATACGATTACTGGGGGAAAATTGTCAACGATAAAAACAACCTGGTCAGTCACCACGGCTATTATTATACAGACAAAAAGGAATTTTTCTTCAAGGACAGGGTCATCATGATCAGCCCCGAATACAACATGTACTCCGATACCCTCATGTACAACACGGTGACTGAGACTTCATATTTTTTCGGGCCGTCGCACATCATCAGCAAAGATAAAAAAGATTCGATCTACTGCGAAAACGGATGGTACAATACACGCGTGGATATTGCCCGTTTCAGGGACCGGGCGCGGATATACCATGAAACGACCTACCTGACAGGCGACAGCATGTATTATGAGCGAAAGAACGGGTTCGGACAGGTATTTCGCAAGGCTTTGATGGTGGATACAGTCCAGAACATCATCCTGATGGGAAATTACGGCGAGATGCAGCGCAAAAACGGCTTTGCCTATATGACAGACAGCGCAGTGAGCGTGCTGGTCGACAAAAAAGATTCGTTGTTCATGCATGCCGACACGGTAAGGGCGACATTTGACTCGGCACAAAACATCAAAAAAGTTTTCTGCTTTTATAAAGTGAAATTTTTCAGGCACGATTTGCAGGGAATGTGCGACTCCCTCAGGTACCAGGGCAGGGATTCATCCATGACCATGTATCACAACCCGGTGATCTGGTCCGATTCGAACCAGCTGTCGGCCGATTCCATCACGCTGACCATGCTCAACGGGGCCGCGGATTCACTCAAGCTATACGGCTCAGCCTTCATCATTTCAAAGGATGACACCGGCAGCTTCAACCAGATCAAGGGAAGGGTGATTCTTGCCAAATTCCGCGAAAATGAACTCTATAAAATCAAGGTGCTCGGGAATGCACAGACAATTTATTATGCGCGGGAGGAGGACAAGAGCCTTATCGGGATCAACCTGGCTGTTTCCAGCGACATGCTTGTCTTTCTTGAAAAAAATCAGCTGAAATCCATTACCTACATCGACAGCCCCGAAGCACACCTTATGCCCGAAAAATCGGTGCCGCTGAACGAGCGGAAATTAAAAAATTTCAGGTGGGAGGAAAAACGGCGCCCTTTGCAGAAGAGCGATATCTTTATCTGGTAAGCATCTCCGCTTTCTGCCAGATTAAAACACCGAAACCTTAATGTATTTCGAAGGGTTGGCTTTGATGTCCTCAAGCAGCAGGTTCAGGTCACGGGCAGCTTTTTCAACCTCCTTGTAAAGTTGGTCATTGTTGAGGAGCTGGCCAACAGATCCTTCACCCTTGTTGATTTTCAGGAGCATCAGGTCAAGGTCGGTTATCGCCTTGTTCACCTGGGCGATGGTAGAGGGAATACGTGCCTTTGCCAGTGAATCACTCAGGTTCGAAAAATTGGAAATGATATTCGTGATTTTTTCATTGTTCTGCTTCAGGTTGCTGCTGATCGATTCAACGTTGTTGATAATCTTTGCGAGGTTGTTCCGCTGGGATGTCATCAGCGTATCAAGGTTGCGGGTGGTGTGGGCAATATTTTCCAGGGATTGTTTTACATGTTCAACGGCCTCCACGAGATTATCGCGCGTATTTTTGTTGAGTACCTGCTGAACGATGATGGCAATGCTGTCAATTGAACTGATCAGGTTTTCGGCTTTTATTTTTAGTGGCAGCAATTGTTTGTTGACCTCCTGCCCGAGTGTTGCTTCAGTTTGCGACAACAGGGTATCACCGCTTGCAGCCATCTCTGTTGAGTTGCCGGGAATGATTTCGACTTCGGGTGATCCGAGCAAACTTGAACTGAAAATACGGGCGCTTGAATTTTTCGCGATTGGATAATCACCCAGGACGTAAAGTTCCACAATAATTTTGGTGGGATTATTCGGATCGAAATAAAGTTTTTTAACCTGTCCGACCTTCAGCCCCTTGATGGAGATCGGGTTGGCTGAAACCAGCCCATTCACCTGGTCGTAAACAGCATAGAATGTACGGCTGGTTTTAAGCAGCTCAAGTCCCTTGAGGAACATCAGTCCCCATATGAGAATTGCGGTTGCAACCACGAATATGACACCGACTTTTATCTCTTTCCTGATTTTCACAGCAACGATTTTGTGCAAACTTACAAATAAAACTTTTACTTCCTCATGAGCTTATCAGCTTCGGCCTGCGGTATACGTTCCCCATTCCTGAAAATCACAACAAACGCATCCCTGGCACCCTTTTCCCTGACAGCCGCCAGCAAACGCAGTACAGCCGCCAGGTCGGCTTCGTCGCCCACGGTATATTTATACATGCCTCCATGTTTATACATCCTGACATCTTTGAAACGGGAGAATTTAGGGGCATCGGGACGTAGCTCTTTGGTTTCTGCAGCAATCTGAACACGGTACGACAATTTCCCTGAAGGTCCTGCCACCCGGGGGTCCGGGGGCGCGTTTTTTGTTGCAACCACAATGTTTTTTGCTTCAGCGGCATGAACCGGTGCGGTATCAATGTGTTCACTATCTGTCCCGGCTGGTTTTTCGGGATGTGAAAAATCAGGTTTTTTGCCAGGTTCCCCTGTTTTTCCGGCAATCAGATCGATCCCTGCGATTTCCTTAAATGCCTTGTAAATGGCGCCCGCGATATACTCCTGCCCCTTGTCGGAGATTAAAAACTTTTCTTCATCGGGGTTGCTGAGATAGCCCGTCTCAACCAGCACACTTGGCATGGTTGTTTTATACAACACCAGGAACCCGGCCTGCCTCACACCGCGGTTGTTCATCCCGGTACGAGCTTCCATTTGCTGTTGGATCGCAGCCGCAAAATCAGTGCTTTTATCGAGGTTTAAATTCTGGTTCAGCGAAAAGATGATATAGGATTCGTCTGAATTGGGATCAAACCCGTTGTACGAAGACTGGTAATCGGATTCAAGCAGGATGGCTGCATTCTCAAGTTTTGCGATGTTCAGGTTTGCCTGCGATTTGTGCAACCCCATCACATAGGTTTCAGCTCCCTTGAGCCCGTGGTTCTTGTTCGCATTGCAGTGAATCGAGATAAACAGGTCGGCCTTCGACTCATTGGCAATGCCGGCCCGCCGGTACAACTCAACAAAGTAATCCTGGTCGCGTGTATAGATTACACGGACATCTTTCAGTGAAGTCCTGATCAGTTTTCCAAGTTTGAGCGCTATGGCAAGGTTGATGTTCTTCTCCCGCGACTGTTGCCCGAGTGCCCCCGGATCGTGTCCGCCGTGGCCGGCATCAATCACCACCGTATGTATATTGCCAGGTCGCTGTGCGTTCAATGGTCCGGAAAGGATCACCATGAAAAAAACGGGTAAACACCAGATAGAACGCAGCATCCGTGAATTTAGATTGTTAAAGTATCTTAAAAAAGGCCCCCGTTTCAATAATTTTGATTAGTTTTGAAACCCGAAGAATAACGGTCTCTAACGCCTTTTTATTCTGAATTTTTACAATAAACAAAGATAGAATATTAACCTCAGAATTCAGAAAAGAAGTTGTTAACGAAATTATTAACAAGGTCTTTCCATTCTACGCTTCTTTTGGTCATTCTTTTCCTGCAAATCACGGAGGTGGTCGCCCAGGATACGATCCGGCAGCCAAAAGGGGATGTTGTTGCTGTGCCCGGCGGACAGATCGAATTTCTCAGCCACGATTCCGTCAGCACTGACTCTCTGAAAACCGGCATAAAAAGCGGTGATTCAATTCAGTCCGACACCCTCGTAAAAAACAAAAAGAAACAAACCCAGCTTTCTGCCACCGTTGATTATGCTTCAAGGGATTCGCTCCGCTTTGAAATCAAGGGGCAAAAGGTGTTTCTGTTCAGGGAAGCCAAAATCAAATACCAGGATATCACCCTCAATGCCGATTATGTTGAGATAGACTTTACGCTGAACAAGGTTTACGCCACCGGCGCAAAAGACTCCACCGGGAAGGAGGTCGGCACCCCCGAATTCTTTGACGGCACCCAGAACTTCAAATCAAAAACCATCAACTACAACTATACAACCAAACGGGGCTACATCAATACGGTGTTTACCAAACAGGATGAGGGCTACCTGCATGGCACCGTGGTGAAGAAGATGGAGAACAATGTCACCTACATCAAATCGGGATCGTATACGACCTGCGACCTCCAGGAGAATCCCCATTTTGCCTTCAAGTTTAAAAAGGGAAAGGTGATCCCCGGGAAACGGGTCATTACCGGTCCGGCATATATGGATATCGCCAACGTTGCGACACCGCTGCTCATTCCGTTCGGTTTTTTCCCAAACAAGTCAGGGCAGCGTTCCGGCATCATCATACCCACCTACGGCGAATCGGCCGACCGCGGGTTTTACTTTGAAAACTTTGGTTACTACTGGGCTGCCAGCGAGTACCTTGATGTGACTTTGCTGGCTGATATCTATACCCATGGGAGCTGGGGCATCAAACCAACCATCCGGTACAACAAACGGTACCATTTCAATGGTTCGTTCAACTTCAGCTATGCCGTCAATGTGCTTGGTGCGGCAGATTCGCCCGACTACCAGAAATCGCAGGATTTCCAGCTGCGCTGGATGCATACCCAGGACTCAAAGGCCCGTCCGCACAGCAGTTTTTCGGCCAATGTGAACATTGTTAGCAACACCTTTAACAAGTACAACCTTGCTTCCAGCGCGCAATCGTATCTCTCCAATACATTCCAGTCAAGCATCAACTATTCCACAAACTTTGCGGCTAAATATTACCTGAACCTCAACTTCAGCCACAGCCAGAACACCCTGAATAAAACCATCAACATCACCCTGCCGCAGCTTACATTTTCGGTGAACCAGTTTTACCCGTTCCGGCGGCAGAATCCTGTCGGGAAAATGCGCTGGTATGAAAAGATCAGCATGAAATACAACATGGATGCAGAGAACCGCTACAATACCGTTGATTCAAATTTCATGAAAGGAAACTGGGCCGATTCCATGCAAAACGGGATGCGCCACAGCTTCCCCATCATCGGCTCCCTGAGCATCCTGAAGTACATCAACATGACCAATTCCATAACCTTTACCGACCGGATGACACTTAAAACCATCCGGAAATACTACCAGGCCGATACCATTGTCGATGGTACCGACACCATTCTCCCGGGTTACAAAACCAGGAGTGTTCCCGGGTTTGCCAATTCCATCGATTTCAGCGCATCTTCAAGCCTGAGCACGAAAATTTTCGGCATGTACCAGTTCAAAGGCAAAGGCGTCATCAAGGCCCTGCGCCACATGGTCACGCCTTCGGTTTCATTTTATTATACGCCCAACTGGGGAGCCCCTGGCCTCGGTTATTACCGCTATACCGATAATGACACCAACCGGACAAACCCGGCCAAATATTCTATTTTTGAGCGGACTGTCTATGGTTCACCCCCTTCCCAGAAATCGGGAGCGGTGTCATTTGCCATCAGCAACAACCTTGAGCTTAAAGTCCGGAACCGGAAGGACACTGTCACCGGCATCCGGAAAATAGCACTCATTGATGATCTGACCATCAGGTGCTCCTACGATATTGCCCGGGATTCGGTAAACTGGTCACCGGTCACCATCAATGGCCGCAGTACCATCATCAAGGGATTGACCGTCAGTTACGGCAGCACATGGAACCTCTATTCCCGCGATTCACTTGGAAGATCTACCAATACGACTGAATGGAAAGCCCATCACAGGCTGATCCGCCTCGACATCACCACCTGGGATGCCGGACTGACCTACTCCCTGACTTCCGACAAGGTGAAAAAGAAAAAAGTCACCGATAAGGGGACGGCCATGGAACGCCAGGATATCATAGACTACTACGATTATTATGTTGACTTCGATATCCCCTGGAGTTTTTCGTTTAATTACAATTTTCATTTTAGCAAGGCATACAACAGCGCTTCAAAAAAGCGTGTTGAACAGTTAACCCAGACGTTCAATTTCAACGGCCAACTGAACATTACGCCAAAATGGAAAATTTCCCTGACCTCCGGGTGGGACTTTGTCACCGGTAAAATTTCCTATACCTCCATCGATGTTTACCGCGATCTTCATTGCTGGGAAATGCGGTTCGGCTGGATCCCGAAAGGTGCACAGCAGAGCTGGAATTTTTCCATCAATGTAAAAGCCTCCATTCTGCAGGATCTCAAACTCAACAAGAAAAAAGACTTCAGGGATTATGGCAACTAAAAAAATCGTAAATCATAAATCGTAAATATGAAAAAAATCATCTCCACCCCCGATGCCCCCAAATCCATCGGTCCCTACAGCCAGGCAACTATAGTAAACGGCATGCTCTTTATCTCCGGTCAGATTCCTATTGATCCTGCAACCGGGAAATTCGTCGAAGGCGGTATAACGGAGCAAACCGAACAGGTGATGAAGAATATTCACGCCATCCTGAATGCTGCCGGTTATGCGTTCTCCGATGTGGTCAAATCAACCTGCCTGCTGAGCGACATGGACAATTTCGCCGCCATGAACGTGGTTTATGGAAAGTTTTATCCAGAAAACCCTCCTGCACGGGCGGCATACGCTGTTGTCAAACTGCCGATGGGAGCATTGGTTGAAATTGAGACGATTGCGGGCAAGTGACAGGCGGACGGGCGGACGGGCGGACGGGCGGACAATCCGTAATTCGTACTTTTTAATTCGTAATTATTCCTACTCCCCCATCAGCACATATGCTGCCCAGATGCCCGGAATAGCAGTATTTCTGCAGTTTATCCATTGCAGTTTCACTTCCCGCAGGGCCGCACTGTATGTTTTGCCTGACAACCACAACCGGTAAAAATCAAGCACAAAGGCTTCCGCCAGGTTGTCGGTCACATTCCACAGGGTTGACAGGATATTTCTTGCGCCTGCCTTGTATAAAAGCTGGGGCACCGAACTCCCGAAAACCTCCGCCCTTGTTCCGTCAGCCCCCGACGAACAGGTATTCAGAACAACCAGGTCGGCATGCAACCGTAACAACCTGATATCGTCCCGCGTCAGGAGGTCATCCGGAACACCTCCCGGTTTCCTGGCAGGATCGTACCCGGCAAACAGAAATCCGCCAGGACTGCACCCGGATATATAAGGAATGTGATGGGTGGCAAGATGAATGATCCTTCCCCTCGCCGCCATGGCTAAAAAACAGTCCTTGCACGAACCTTCATCGAAACCAGGCCATGATGTCAAACCTTTCTGGTGAAACAAACCGCCTATTTCAGTGATTTCGCTCTTTGAACGCGGCAGGGCGGTGATCGGCCCGTTCTTCCCGGAAACAGGCGAGAAACCCACAAATGCAAACCGGCAATCATCATCTGTTACCAAATGTTCCTCCCTCCCGGTGCTGACATTGTCATTCCAGCACTCCCTTGAACTTTGGTAAACCACTTCAAAATCATGGACCAGGTAGTAATAATTGCACAAATTGTTGCATTGACCATTGCAATCAATCCGTATCAGGGCTTCGAACGGCAATCCTTGCAGCCTGTCGCCGGGGATGATAATCAAACGATGGCAACCGCTTAAAAAAGGCTGGACCGGCTTGACCAGGAAGAAGTAGAGGATCTCTCCCTGCATCAAAAAATCATTGGCTTCGGCTGATTTCAGTTTCTTCTGAAATGACTTCA
This sequence comes from Bacteroidota bacterium, assembly GCA_026391835.1. GTDB lineage: Bacteria > Bacteroidota > Bacteroidia > Bacteroidales > FEN-979 > CAIVAT01. The sequence goes on along the minus strand of JAPLDF010000067.1, from coordinate 21,003 downwards.
GGCTGCTCCAGAACAGCCTGTCGAGCGACTGGGTGGTGAAAAATGCCGATTCCCGGGCAATTGCATTCACCCTGACGGATGAATCCGTGAGATGATATTCCAGCATCACTTCGTCGCTGCGAAGATGGCGCTGAACATCTTCAATCTCCGTCGACAATGGCCGCGGCAATTCCATACAGAAGGCAAAGACCGGTTGTATCAAAACAGCAGGAATCGCAAGTGCAACCCATAATAATTTTGTTTTCATCTGCCCGATTTTAACAATTAACCTTATATACCGGAAGAACTTTTTGAGGCTGTCTCAAAAGTCAAATTTCACCGCTAAGACGCAAAGACGCGAAAAATAAAATTACTGATAATCATTTTTTTTGCGCCTTTGCGTCTTTGCGGTGAAGATGAGCTTTCAGGCTTATGAGACAGATTCATAATTACCCTTGATGCATATTATTTCAGGATTGTAAGCCTTCCCATGAGAACCAGATCCTCGTCAGCCACGATTTTCCAGTAATAGAGTCCTTCCATGAAACCTTTTGTATTCAAAAGGTAAGAACTGGCATGATGCAACGGGATCCCAGAAAGCAACTCCCCCCGGTTGTTCATGATAATGATTGACAATGACGCGCTGAGGTCATAGTTCCGCCACGCAAACAGGACTTCCGATCCCGCCGGGACAGTATCATTCATGCCGGGTGAAACCAGGTTGATCTGCCCCGACCGGGTTACAGAACCAGCCAGCAGTTCGAACTCGTCGAGCGGCTCAAAATTTTCAGCATGGTTACCAGGTTGTACCCACTTGAATGGCAGGAATGGCACATCGCCACCCCGGTGCCGGGTGCTATTTCCAGCATCGCATATGCCGGGTCTATTCTCTTTCGCATGATATACCCGGTTCTCATGGAGAATGGCCGAGGTGCCGGTCACGACAGTTCTGCTCCTGATCACATAATATAGCCCCGCGGTCATGGCCAAACACAACACCGAAGCTGCCATAAGCAGCATGCTCTTCCATTTGACGCCCTGTGCATTTCGCCGGGAGGCAGCGTTCAGCTTTTTCATAAGGTCCAGCACCTCCGCATCCATCAGGAAGCGCTCCAGGCCGGCATCGATAAAGACTTCGGAACGAAGCAGCGGGTTGTCGAGCATCTGCTGCTCAAAGACTGCCTTTTCCTCTTCGTCCAGTTCATCATTGTGATAGCGATCAATCCAGTCGCTCGTAACTATGTATTCCTTCATATTTTATAAATTGTTGATATTCGGGGTCATTCATGATTTTTTTCCGCAACAGGTTTTTACAATAATATTTCCGTGTTTTCACGTAAACTTCATCCTTATAGTTCATCAGCCTCGCAATCTCCCTGAATGAAATTTTCAGGCAGTACAGTTGCAGCAGGCGATTGCAATCGGTGGGCAACTGCATGAGGTTTTTATAGAACAACCTTTGCTTTTCCAGTGTCTCCCACTCAAGATTCTGGTCTTCAATCGTATAATATTCCTTAGGTTCGTGCACTTCATAATCAGCCTGGTAAAGCAGCCTGTATTTATAATCAAGCCGCTGGAGCCAAAGGTTTTTCCCGATTGAAATGAAATAGGTCTTCAGGCTGCAGTTAAGAACGAAAGGCCGCACCGTGACACGATTGTACAAAACAATCAGTGCCTCCTGGAACAGGTCCTCCACATCCTGCTGGTTGCCTGAATTGTGTATCAGGTGGTTCCGCAGCACGGGAAAATACTCCTGGTACAGGTAATCGATGCATCTGCTTTTCCTCTTCCGCAGACCTTCAATGAGTTCTTCATCTTTGTAATGGCGCATGGCTTTCCGGTTTTCATTGGCTTAATCCGTTTTTTTCAAAAAGGTGGGCCAATTGTTAATAACTTTTGTTCCTGAAACAGCTGCATGGTGAGGCAATTTTCGCCATTGACAAGAGAAGTGGTCAAAAGGTTGTAATGGAAATAAAAAATATTTTCAAAAAGATGTCGAATTGCATTGTTTTTATCATAAATTTGATTGATTGCCAAACAAATAGCCATGAAAAATATTTTACTGGCCGGTCTTGCCCTGTTGCCCGGACTAACTGTCATGGCCCAACGGCCGCAGATCAGGAAAGATATCTATACCCGCAACTACCAAAAGGAGCAACCGGTAATCATCGAACCGGTTGAAAAAGTCAGCGTTTCGCCCTGTACATCAAGGTATCCGGGATTGAAAAACGGAGATAACCCCGGCATTGTCACGGTGCTTGACCTCGGTACCTCCGCCAATGTACTCGGCTATTCGCACGGCACCAGGACAATGCTCTGGGCGGACGATGACCTGAATGTGGTCGCCAACATCCACAGGATGGGGCCGGGTGCAATACCGGCAAGTCTTTCTGGCTATCTGGCCATAGACCTGGGAAAAAACATGGGCCAGGCGCAATCAGACTGGACCCCGCAAATCCAGGTCTGTGCTGCAACCCTGGCTGCATCTCCCAATTATTACGATGCCTGCAGGTACCCCTCTGCAGGTCTTTTCAATCCTGCCGGCAATCTTATCCTGGCCAATACATTCCTTGCCTATTTCGCACCCAACTATGCAAACCTGGCAGGAAATGACCTGGGCGGATATGGCTACGGCACAGCCAACCTTGTAAATCATGCCGATACAACCAGGCACTTAAGATGGTATAATGCACATCCCTGTACATATGTTCCTGATGGATTTACCATTGCAGGCAACGGCATCGCCCATATGGTTGATCTTGACATGAAAATCCTGTCGGGTGTTCCAGTGTACCAGGACAGTATAATTTATGGCAGAGGGGTTTGGAATGCTGCTACAAAGGATTTTGATTACACCTTCACAACCCTTGCGTTTCCTGTAAGAGACGACAACCCTGCTGCAGATTGTAAAGTTGCAGTATCACCCGATGGCAGTGATGTGTGGATCTCTGTTCTCTCCAATCCGGCGATCGGTAATCCATTGATCGATTCAACCTATTACCCGGTTCTCAGAAATTCCCAGGATGGCGGGTTAACATGGGGCGACCCGAAAGTGGTGCAGCTTGATGGCCCGAATGGCATCGCTGCAATTAAACAACAATACAGCGACTATTTTATCGAACATTTTTTTACGCCTCCCGTCCCATCACGTGATGAGATTCCTTACACAACTGCATTTGACCACAGTCTGAGCATAGATAAATGGGGCAACCCGCATATCGGGGTTGCAGTCGGATTTGCACCCGGATCTTACGCAATAACCACCGGAGTAGACAGCCTGATCAATGTGTTTGATATCTACACAGTGAACCATGGGGGCAATTTCCAGGGAAAATTCCTGGGTTCCCTTAAGACTTTCCGGGGTACCTGGGCGGGCAATACCTGCGACAACCGTGTTTACGTAACACGGAATAAAGTGGGAACTAAAATGTTTTTCACCTGGAATGACACCAGGATTGATGGCATCGTGAATAACCAGAACCCCGATGTGTGGGCCCGTGGATTTGATCTGAGTTATTACAGGACTACCCTTGAATATGGACAAAATGCCCCGAGAAATGTAACATATTCCTCTGCAGTTGCCCATGAAGCCTATTGGCAATGCACCTCACCATTGATTTTCACCGATAACGGCAAATACACCATCCCTATCTGTACCCAATGGTTTTCCGATGCATCTGCCGACAGTAAATTCAAGTATATTTCTGATTTTTCATTTAAAGATTCAGATTTTACTTTCACCGGTATGAATATGGAGTATGCGAATCAAATTCAGATGAGGATTTACCCAAACCCCGTGAATGATATCGCGAACATTTTTATTGACCTGAAACAGAACAGCCAGGTTTCTCTTGAATTAAAAAATCTTGCAGGCACCATTGTAATGTCATTCAACAAAGGTCTCATGTCAGCCGGCCCGGGTAAATTCAGTGTGGATGTCAGCAGCCTGGTCGCCGGGGTATATTTCGTCACACTTTGTGCTGATGAAGAGAGGTATCCCATCAAAATGATTGTTAAATAGCTGTCATTGCTGTTGAGAAATTGAATCCCCGGTAAACCTTCTAATTATAACCCATGAAAAACACACTGTTTGCAGCCCTGCTCCTGATAACCGGACTGACCTCCTTTGCCCAACGGCCAAAGATTAAAAGCGGGATCTTTTACCGGAGCTACCAAAAGGAGCAACCGGTAACCATTGAACAGGTTGAAAAAGTGAGCGTTTCGCCCTGTACATCCAGGCATCCGGGATTGAAAAACGGAGATAACCCCGGCATTGTCACGGTGCTTGACCTCGGTACCTCCGCCAATGTGCTCGGCTATTCGCACGGCACCAGGACAATGCTCTGGGCGGACGATGACCTGAACGTGGTCGCCAATATCCACCGGATGGGGCCGGGAGCAGGGCTGTCGGGATACCTGGGCATGGATCTTGGCCTGGACATGGGTAAAACCCAGGCTGACTGGTCAACACAGATCCAGGTTTATGCCTCGAACCTTCTTGCCATCCCTGTAAATTTTGATGCGGCCTGGTATCCTTCTGCCGGGATCTACAATCCCCCGGGAAACACAACCCTTTCCAACGCATTCCTCGCCTATTTTGCCCCGAATTATGCAAACCTGGATTTCAGCGGACTGGGAGGATACAGCTACGGCACAGCCAACCTTGTCGATCATGCAGATACCACAAAACACCTCCGCTGGTACAACGCCGCCCCGCACACCTATATCCCCGACGGATTTACCATCTCCAGAACAGGTATCGCCCATATGGTCGACCGGGAGATGAACAATGAATCGGGCACCCCCGTGTACCAGGATAAGGTGATCTATGGCCGTGGTGTATGGAATGCAGCCACCAGCGACTTTACCTATACCTTCACAACGCTGGCATTCCCCTGCAAGGGAGATGCCCCGGCCTCCGACTGTAAGATTGCCGCTTCGCCCGATGGCAACACTGTCTGGATCTCGGTTTTATCCAATCCTGAAGGCGCCACCCCATTGACCGACTCAACCTATTTCCCCGTTCTCAGGAAATCGACGGACGGAGGGCTGACCTGGAGCGACCCGATTGCAGTGCAACTCGACGGGCCGAATGGCCTGGCGGTAATTAAAAATACCTACAGCGATTATTTTATTTACCATTTTTTTGCGCCTCCTGTCCCGTCACGTGATGAAATCCCATACACCACCGCATTTGACCACTCGATCACAGTGGATAAATGGGGTTCGGTGCATATGGGAATTGCAATCGGATATGCTGCCGGTGGATACACATTCACGGGCGGAATAGATAGTCTGAACAATGTATTCGATGTATGTTCCTGCAGAGGGGGAGCTTCATTCGGATGTGTTTTCCTGGGTTCCCTCAAAACCTTCCGGGGCACCTGGGCTAACAATACCTGCGATAACCGTGTCTATGCCTCAAGAAATGCTACGGGAGATAAATTATTTTTCACCTGGAATGATACCCATATTGATGGTGAGCTAAATAATCAGAATCCGGATGTATTTGCCCGTGGTTTTGATAGGATCGCAGGAAAACTCACCTTTGACTATTCTTGTTATGGGCCCAGCAATGTGACGTTTCTATGCCCCGTTACCCAGGAAGCCTACTGGCAATGCACCTCTCCGGTCGTATTTACCAACAACGACAAATATACGATACCGATCTGCACCCAGTGGTTTTCCGATGCAACTGCCGATACAAGGTTCAAGTACATTCCTGATTTCTCCTTTTTAGAATCCGATTTTACCTACCTGTTGTATTTCAACAACCCCTGCCCGGTATACCCAGGCTTTGAACAACCGAATGAGATATTAAATCCTGTGGAGATCTCTCCAAATCCTGCACGAGAGAATATCAAACTGACGATCAGCCTGGATCAGGATGCGGTTGTTGCCATAGAGATCACCAATCTTTTCGGGCAGCGTGTGTTGTTCCTGGATAAAGGAAAGTTACCCCCCGGATTGCAGGAGTTCAGCATAGATGTAAGCAACTTCTCCCCTGGAATCTACTTTTTAACTGCCAGCTTAAACGAACAGAAATATACCCGGAAAATCATTGTTGAATAAACCCTGTAAAGAAGGATTCTCGGATCAAGAGAAATTTCCGGGGGTAAGGTCAGAAATTTCAGATTTCAGATTTCAGATTTCACATCTCACATCTCAGATCTCATACAATGATGAACAAGTAAGTTGGGAGCCAGCCAGGTTTTCCTGCAAGGCCAGGACGTTGTTTTTCAGGCAGCCACGAAGTGGCTGAATTTCAAAAACCGTGGGTGAAACCCACGGACGTCAGCGGCAAATGGGACCATCAGCCCAGAATGGGCTGAATAAAATAAACAATATGTCCAGTTATCCTCAGATCCTGTATCACCTGGTTTTCCGGACAATATCCGGAATCTGAAAACATCAACTTCGGTCTGGCTTAAACAATCGGGAAAATTTGATGATTTTCAACGCCGGGCTATAGGATATTCAGCTCCTTCGGAGCTGAGGCTATCCCGTTGCCTGGTCCGTAATGAATAAAGCAAAAAATGCCACTAAGCCTCTAAAACATTAAGAAACACAAAGTGTTAGGTATCTGCAATATATGCTTCGTGAAACTTTGTGACTTTGTGACTTTGTGGCAAATGATTAATTTTTGATGAATCGTCATCATTCCACGTTGAAACTGCGTATAAGCACGTAGAAACCTCGATGAATCGTCACTAAATCACGTTGAAACTGCGTATAAGCACGTAGAAACCACGATGAATCGTCACTAAATCACGTTGAAACTGCGTATAAGCAGGTAGAAACTACGATGAAACGTCATTAAACCACGTTGAAACTGCGTACAAGCAGGTAGAAACTATTTGTAGGCCATCCCGAGGTTATAGAACACAAACGACCAGAGATCGGTGGTTTCATCAATCTGCTTGGCGGTGGGTTTACCGGCGCCATGCCCGGCCTTGGTCTCGATGCGCACCAGCGCCGGGTTGTCGCCTTTTTGCTTCGCCTGCAGCGTTGCCATGAACTTAAAGGTATGCGCAGGAACCACCCTGTCGTCATGATCGGCAGTAAACGCAAGGGTGGCAGGGTATTGAACACTGTCTTTGAGGTTGTGCAACGGGGAGTACTTCACCAGGTAGTCAAAGCCCTCTTTCGTTTCGCTGGTCCCGTAATCGCTGGCCCACGCCCACCCGATGGTGAATTTGTGGTACCTGAGCATGTCCATCACCCCCACCTGGGGAATGGCAACCTTGAACAACTCAGGCCGCTGCGTCATGCAGGCACCCACAAGCAGCCCGCCGTTCGACCCGCCCATGATGGCAAGGTGCTGCGGTGAGGTATATTTTTCGGCGATCAGGTACTCTGCTGCAGCGATAAAATCATCGAATACATTTTGCTTGCGGTCCTTTGTGCCGGCCTTGTGCCAGTCCTCGCCATATTCGCCGCCGCCGCGAAGGTTCGCCACGGCATAAACACCACCATTTTCCAGGAAAAGGAGCCTGCTCAGGCTGAAACTGGGCGTCAGGCTGACGTTGAAACCGCCATACCCATATAACATGGCCGGGTTCGTGCCGTTCAGCACAAGCCCCTTCTTATGCACGATAAACATGGGAATGGTGGTTTTATCCCTGCCCAGGTAAAACATCTGCTTCACCTCGTAAAGCTCGGGGTTGAAATCGATTTCGGGGCGGTTATAAATATCCGATTTGTTTTGTGCGACATCATATTTAAAAATGGTATTCGGGAACGTAAAAGAGGTATAGCCGTAAAAGGCGACATTTTCTCCCTTTTTCCCGCTGAAACCTGCCAGTGTGCCGATGCCGGGCAAACTCATCTCGTGAAGGAATTTCCCGTCGAGGTTATAGATGAATGCCTTTGAAGCGGCATTTTGCATATATTCAGATACCAGGTAACCGCCCGCCAGGTTCACCGACTCCAGCACGTCGTCGCGCTCCGGAATGATGGTCTTCCACTTCCTGGGCTCAGGGTTTGCCGGGTCCATGAGGATCAGTTTCTTTTTGGGGGCTTTGTTGTTGGTCACAACCAGGAACTTGTCCCCGATATTATCAACCACGCCATATTCATTGTCAAAACCTTCAACCAGTTGCTTAAAGGGCATCGCCGGCTTTGCCAGGTCGCGGTAATAGAGGGCGGTTCCGTAGGTGGACTCCGATTCATACAAGATTAAAAACCGCTGGTCTTCCGTCACGGCTGCCCCATAGTTCCGCTGGGGAAATTTCAGGTTCTGGTAAACCAGTTTATCATCGTTCTGAAGCGTTCCGACCGTATGATAATAGACCTTTTGAAATTCGTTTTTCTTCGAGAGTTCCATCCCCTTCTTCGGGGCATCATAACGGCTGTAATAAAATCCGTCATCCTGCCACGACATTCCCGAGAACTTAACCCATCTCAACGTATCCGGCAGCAACTTACCCGATCCGATCTCCATCACATGCACCTCGTTCCAGTCCGATCCGCTCTTCGCAATGCTGTAAGCCAGGTACCTGCCATCATGCGACACCTGGGTGCCGGCCAGGGCAATGGTTCCGTCTTCCGAAAGTTTGTTGGGATCGAGCAATACCTTTGGCTCCCCGTCAATTCCCTTCCTGACATAGAACACCGATTGATTCTGCAGCCCGTCATTTTTAAAGAAAAAGTAATAGGGCCCCTCCTTGAAAGGAACGCCAAACCTCGGGTAGTTCCATATTTTGGTAAGCCTCTCCTTCATCTGCTCACGAAAAGGGATCTTCGAAAGATACTCCTTCGTTGCGGCATTCTCCTCACTTACCCATGCCGCGGTTTCGGCCGAAGTGTCGTTTTCCATCCACCGGTAGGGATCGGCTATCTTCGTACCAAAATAAGTATCCACGGTATCGACCTTTTTGGCGACCGGGTAGTTTACCGTATTTTTTTGTTTACAAGCGCTCATAGCCATTATTGATACAACCAGGAAGAGAACATAACAGGTTTTCATGGGTCGTGGTTTTAATTTTTTACATTTATCCCGCCATTTAGCGTGACAGTTGCAATATTTGCAGTAAATTTATGGCATTAATTTGAAAATGTCAATCATAACAGAAAATTTAATGGAGAAAAGGACGAAAAGCATTACCATTACTCAATTTGATTATGTTATAAAGAATGTGAATGATGAAGAGGTCGACATCCAGGGACATCCGAACCATTACAGCGAATTTGACCGGGACGGGCGCCCGTTGAAGGAGATCAGGTACAACCGGCATGGCGAATTTGAAGAGATGTTTGAATATGGGTATGATGCACAGGGCAACCTCATCCGTGAATCCTATTACCAGATCGAAAATGAGCTGGCCGAAGAGAAGACTTTTATCCGGAACGATGCCGGCGTGATCCAGCATGCACTCAAACACTACCAGGACGGATCGCTCGATACCATTACCTATAAATACAACGCTGCAGGCGAACTGGTTAAACGGACCACCACCACGGATGAAAACGAAGTTGAACAGGTCGAAACATTCGAATGGGAAAACGGGACACTCGTAAACCACCAGATCGTTGACGAGGATGGCGAGATCATCACCGGGCCCGAAGATAGCCCCGTCAAACCCAACCAGTCGCGTGTCGTACACAATGAAAAAGGCCAGCTGATCACCGAGGAGGAACTTGATGAGAATGGCGAAGTTTACATGACCGTTAACCGCACCTACCTCGACGACGGCCATACCGATGAAGTGGATGTTTACATCGATGGCCAGGGCAGGGCCATCAGCCGGCACTATTTTCTTAAATACGAATATACATTCTTTGAATAATCAACGTTATTAACTCCATGAAAAGTTACTTCCTTATCTTCATCAGCGCAATGCTCCTCATCCAGTTTTCGGGATGTAAGAAGAAATCATTTGATCCGACCTCGAAAACCCAGGATAATTTTATCGGGACATGGAAAGGCAGCATCTCCACCTTCAAGGACAATAAATTATTGAAGGAATATGGCACGGTGGTAATCTATCCCAATTCAGCAACAGGGTTTCTCCAGGGGATTATTTTCATGAAGGAAACCAACGTTTTCAACGAATTCCAGTTTGTCGACGGAACGATGTATTTCAATGTGGAAAACACCGATCCGGCAAGCCCGTTCTGCCAGAACTGGAGCCTTGGAGGTTATGCCGTATTTACAGCGGACGGCATCCTCGACATCCGCATTACCGGGAACGAATGCGGACAGGTGGGCAGCGAATTCATCAACTGGGTCGGAACACTGGAACAAACCGGGGCAATCGCTGATTCGGTGAAATATTACGATTTTGCAAAATCCGGCAACCTGTGGAACTATAAAGTCACGCTGAAAAACGGGGATACCTGCCAGCTTTCAAAGCAGATCATCCAGGCCGGGACAAATTATCTCTATTCGGGTACTTTGAACCAGAACTGCGGATGGACCGGACAGACGTTGACTTTTAAATGGAATGTTTCGCCGGCTTTATTTTCGGTCATTAGCGACTCCACGCTCAGCTACAAGCCTTTTACGCTCCCGATCAATGCAAAGCCCGGTGTGGTTTACAGTTCCTATATCAGCAGCGATACGACAACCGTTACGCTGCTCGACACAAACCTTGTGATAAATACGCCCGCCGGAAATTTCAACTGTGTACGGTTCAGGTATACCGAACCGGTTAATACAGGAATCCTGAAGGTCACCAAAACATCCTACTTCTGGTTGAACAACAGGTATGGCATTGTCAAACAAGAGGTTGCAAACCCGACAGATTCAACCGACGTGCAAAACATGGTGCTGATCTCCAAAGGGTTCTAGGAACCGGGAATGTGCCCCCGTTTCCCTTTACGACACCTCATTATAAAGTTACGCCTTTAAGCACCTCGTCATCTACCCGGTTTGGCAATGTCACCGTCAGCCGCGGCTCCTCTTTCATTGCCAGTTTGATTGCAAAGATGGCCTCATCGTTGCGCGCCCATGCCCGCCTTGCGATTCCGTTGTTCACATCCCAGTGCAGCATCAGGCGCAACCTGCGGCCGGCATCCTCCGTGCCATCGAGCAGCATGCCAAATCCGCCGTTGATCACTTCTCCCCAGCCCACGCCGCCGCCATTGTGGATGGATACCCAGGTAGCCCCGCGAAAACTGTCGCCAATCACATTCTGGATGGCCATATCGGCTGTAAAACCGGATCCGTCGTAAATATTCGAGGTTTCCCGGTATGGCGAATCGGTACCCGAAACATCATGATGATCGCGGCCGAGGACGATTGGTGCGGAGATCAGCCCGCTTTTTATAGCTTCATTGAAGGCAGCCGCGATTTTCGTACGCCCGGTGCAATCTGCATAGAGGATACGGGCCTGTGAGCCGACCACCAGCTTGTTTTTCCCGGCTTCCCTGATCCAGTGGATGTTGTCACGCATCTGCATCTCGGTCTCCTTGGGGGATGTTTCGGCAATCTCTTCAAGGACGGATGCGGCAATCTTATCGGAAATTTCCAGGTCTTCCGGTTTTCCCGAGGTACAAACCCATCGGAAAGGGCCGAACCCATAGTCGAAGAACAACGGGCCCATGATATCCTGGACATACGATGGGTAGATGAAGGTCCCGTCCGGCTTCATTACATCGGCACCGGCACGCGAAGCCTCAAGCAGGAAGGCATTGCCGTAATCCCAGAAATACATGCCGTTTTCGGCCATGGAATTGATGGCAGCAACCTGGCGGCGCAGGGATTCCTGAACGGCGGCCCTGAATATTTCGGGATTGCTGACCATCAGGACATTGGACTCTTCATAGGTGAGTCCGGCAGGATAATAGCCACCCGACCAGGGGTTATGCAGCGATGTCTGGTCCGATCCAAGTTCAATCTGCAACTTATGTGCTGCAAAATACTCCCACAAATCGACCACGTTTCCCTGGTATGCCAGTGAAACCGGTTCCCTGTTGCATACTGCCTGCATCATCCGGCGGACAAGTTCATCAAGCCCGGTGAACACTTCATCAACCCAGCCCTGTTCATGCCGTTTTTTAACCACCATGGGGTTGATTTCAGCCACTACCGCTATGGCGCCGGCAATTACGGCAGCCTTGGACTGTGCCCCCGACATGCCTCCCAGTCCTGACGTGACAAATACGGTACCGCCGATCGTATCGGACGACACCTTGCGTGCAGCGTTCAGGATGGTAATCGTGGTGCCGTGCACAATGCCCTGGGGGCCGATATACATGTACGACCCCGCGGTCATCTGCCCGTACTGGGTCACGCCGAGTGCGTTGAACCGCTCCCAGTCGTCCGGCTTCGAATAGTTCGGGATCATCATGCCGTTGGTCACCACCACCCGCGGCGCATCCCTGTGCGAAGGAAAAAGTCCCATGGGATGCCCTGAATACATGACAAGTGTTTGCTCGTCGGTCATGACCGACAGGTACTTCATCGTGAGCAGGTACTGGGCCCAGTTCTGGAATACGGCCCCGTTTCCGCCATAGGTGATAAGTTCGTGGGGATGCTGGGCCACGGCAGGATCCAGGTTGTTCTGGATCATCAGCATGATCGATGCAGCCTGGAGCGACTGGTATGGGTACTCATAAATGTTGCGGGCATGCATCGGGTAGGCAGGTCGGAACCGGTACATATAGATGCGGCCATATTTTTTCAACTCACCGGCAAATTCAGGCGCCAGGATGGCATGATGTTTCGGATCGAAATACCTGAGCGCATTTCTCAGGGCAAGGACTTTTTCATCGGCCGACAGGATATCTTTACGCACGGGAGCATGGTTTGCGGTCGTGTCATAGGGCCGGAGGGCCGGCAATTCCGAAGGAATACCCTGCAGGATGGTTGTTTTAAACTCAGTTGTTTCCATGAATGATCGGTTGGTTTAACAAAGCAAAATTAGCAATAAACTTTTTATGCTGTATTGAAACCGGGGAAAGGACAGGGTTCAAATGAATGCCATCGGCTCTAGATACGTTCTTCCACCGGTTTGAGGATCTGAAATAAGAATTCACGGGCCCTGAAAAGCTGCGCTTTCACAGTTCCCAGCGGAAGGTTGAGCTCGACGGCAATCTCCTCGTATGACCACTCCTTGAAATACCTCAGTTCAATCATGTTGCGGTAGTGCGGCTTAAGCTTTCCAACAACTTCGTGCATGAGCTGGATCTTCTGCTTTTCGATGATCTTCTCCTCGGGGTCAAGCCCGGTGAACGGGATGTTCTGCTGGGGATCCCGCGACTCGCCATCCTCATCAAAAAAATTGTCGGCAAAGAGAATACGGTTATTCTTCCGTAAAAAATCAATACAGTTGTTCGCCGCTATTTTAAAAAGCCAGGTACTGAATGCAAAGTCAGGCGTGTACTGGCAGATGTTCTTGAAAGCCTTTCCAAAAGCCTCGATCGTAAGATCCTCCGCATCTGTGGCATTGCTGGTCATCTTGAGCATCATGAAATAGAGTGAATCGCGGTATTTGTTCAGCAATTCGGCATATGCATGCTGATCGCCGTGATCGCGGGCCTTTTGAACCAGAAAATAATCGCGTTGTGCTTTTTCGGTAAGATGTGCAGCTATTTCCATCGGGTAGGTTTGCGTACAACATTGGAGATCAATATCCCAGCGTTGAAGATCAACAACAGGATTTCATAAAACGGCAACAGGGGCACCAGGTCCCTTTCATTCAGTTTCTTCATGCAGCCGGCCAGTACAATGTATTGTGAAATCAACCGGAGCACGAAAATTCCGAGTACCGGGATTACCGACCAGTTGAGTGAAAGCAGCAGGATAAAGAGCCCGTAAAAGGATGCAAGGGTGAAACCATAGAGCCCGAGCAGTAACTTATGCCTGAACTTATAAAGATGGCTTGTTGAAAGATGCCGTTTTTTCTGCGTGATCCATTTCCCGAGGGTGGGCTTTGGTTCTGAAAATGTAAAACTGTCGGGATGCACCATGATGGCGGTGTTTGACCGGTTGGCCACCCTGTTGATAAAAAGGTCGTCATCGCCCGAGCGGATGCGGTAATGGGCAATAAAGCCCTGGTTCCTGTAAAAAACAGGTTTCACATACGACAAATTCCGGCCTACCCCCATGTACGGGATCCCTGCCAGTGCATACGACAGGTACTGAATGGCAATCTGGGCCGTATCGAACCGGATGAGCTTGTTGAGCAAACCGGCAGCGCGGTAGTATGGGCCATATCCCAGTACCACCTCTGTTTTAGGCATGAAGGCAGACTGCATATGCCTGATCCACTCTTTTGATTCCGGTTTGCAATCGGCATCAGTCAGCAATACCAGGTTGTGTTTCGCCGATTTAATGCCAATTGACAGAGGGAATTTTTTTCCCGAGAAAAAATTAAGATCCTCCCGGATGTAGATGGTAGTCAGGTGCGGGTATTCCTCCTCGAGGCGGGTAAGAAGGTAGTGGGTATCATCATCGGAAGAGTGGTTGACAACCAGCACTTCGTAGTCGGGATAATCCTGTTCAAGAATTAATGGGAGTGTTTCCTTCAGGTGGTGATATTCATTGTGGGCGCAAATCACCACCGACACCCCCCTGGGGCCGGCTGTATTTTCAGGATGCCTGTATCTGCCAAGCCTCCAGAATATTACCCAATAAAAAACCTGCTGGATGAGGAACACCAATCCGAACGAGCCTAACAAAATTAGTGGGAACAATTGTCTATTTATCAGAAAATCAATCATTAAAACTAATTTATGTTATTATGCAACAAAGTTATTAATTCCCTGATACCAAAAACCTTTTTTGTAAAAAAAATGGCAGTATAGTTAATAAGAAGAACCATTACCTTTGCTGAAATTTTCCAAAACCATCTAATTGAAATTCGAAATTTCCCATCGTGATACCAGTTCATCCGCCCGGGCAGGTGTGCTAACGACTGATCATGGCCCCATAGAATCCCCTTTTTTCATGCCGGTCGGCACCGCAGGTACTGTAAAAGCCATGCATATCAAAGATCTCCGGGAGGAGGTCAAAGCCCAGATCATGCTTTCAAACACCTATCACCTTTATCTCAGGCCGGGTGTCGATATCGTCTCTGCGGCGGGAGGATTGCATAAATTCAACGGATGGGACAAGCCCATTTTGACCGACAGCGGAGGGTACCAGATATATTCGCTGAGTGATATCCGGAAGTTTACCGACGATGGTGTCATTTTCCAGTCACACATTGATGGTTCAAGGCATGTGTTCACCCCTGAAAAAGCCATCGATGTTCAACGGCACCTGGGTGCGGACATCATCATGGCCTTTGATGAATGCACGCCATACCCGTGCGATGAGGCCTATGCGAAAAAATCAATGAACCGGACGCATTACTGGCTCACCAGGTGCATGGCCCACTTTGCCGAAACTGTTTGCCCGCACGGCTACACCCAGAGCCTGTTTCCCATTGTACAGGGGAGCGTGTTCCCTGAGTTGCGCGCCGAATCGGCCAGGTTTATCGCCGGCCAGGGTGCCCCCGGCAATGCCATCGGCGGACTCTCGGTGGGTGAACCCGCAA
This sequence comes from Bacteroidota bacterium, assembly GCA_026391835.1. Lineage (GTDB taxonomy): Bacteria > Bacteroidota > Bacteroidia > Bacteroidales > FEN-979 > CAIVAT01. The sequence continues at coordinate 5,539 of JAPLDF010000067.1, read as the reverse complement.
ACATGATGTACGACATGACCGGCCTGGTTTGCGGGATTCTTCCCGACGACAAACCCCGGTACCTGATGGGCGTGGGAACCCCGGCCAACATCCTTGAAAGCATCGCGCTCGGGATCGACATGTTCGACTGCGTGATGCCGACACGCAATGGCCGCAACGGGATGCTCTTTACACGAAACGGGATCATCAACATCAAAAATGAAAAATGGAAGGATGACTTTTCCCCGCTGGAAGCGGAAGGCGAAGTTTTTGCCGACCTGCAATACAACAAGGCATTCCTGCGTCATCTGTTCATTTCAAAGGAGATCCTTGCCGCCATGATCGCCACCATGCACAACCTTGGGTTTTACATCTGGCTGATGAAAGAAGCAAGAACACAGATCAGTCAGGGAACTTTTTCATCGTGGAAAGAGACAATGGTGAAAAGACTGATGCAACGTTTATAAGTAAACATCAAACATGCGGACAATTGATATTTATATCATCAAAAAATTCCTGGGGACCTTTTTCTTTACCCTGGTGTTGCTGATATTTATTGTCATTGTTTTTGATATCTCCGAAAAAATCGATGATTTTCTCAGGCATGATGCACCGCTCAAGGCGATCATTTTTGATTACTACCTCAACTTCGTCCCCTATTTCATAAACCTGTTCAGTTACCTGCTCACCTTTATTGCGGTTATTTTTTTCACCTCCCGCATGGCCTCCGATTCCGAAATCATCGCCATCCTGAGCAGCGGTATCAGCTTCAGGCGCATGTTGTTCCCCTATTTCCTTTCGGCCATGGTGCTTGGCTTGCTCTCCTTTTTTCTTGCGAATTTCATCATTCCATACACAAACAGGAGCATGTTTGCCTTTGAGAAAAGATACATCAACAACCCCAAGGAGTTCAGCGACCAGAACATTCACAAGCAGATCAGCCCTGGAACGTTCATCTACTTTGAAAATTTCAACATCCATACCAACGCCGGCTGGAAATTCACCCTCGAAAAATTTGAAGACCGGAAACTGGTCTATAAATTAAAGGGGGAGCGAATCGAATGGGACAGTTTGCGGTTGCGCTGGCGCATCTCCAACTATTACTTCAGGAGGCTCAACGGGATGACCGAGTCGATTGTCAAGGGCGTAAAACTCGATACGTTACTGCCGTTCAAACCCTCCGATTTTACCGAAGATGTCGAAGAGGTGAAGATCATGAATTATTTCATGCTGGAAGAGCATATCAAACGCAAGGAGTTGCGGGGTGATCCCGATTTAATAAAATTCAAGGTAAAAAAATACGAGCGGATCGCATTCCCTTTCGCGACGCTGATCCTGACGCTGATCGGGGTATCCGTTTCAAGCAGGAAGGTCCGCGGGGGCATCGGGTTTCACCTGGGGCTCGGCCTGTCGCTGACGTTCCTGTACATCCTGTTCATGCAGATCTTTACTGTTTTTGCCACCTTCGGTGATTTGCCGCCGCTGATCGCCGTCTGGATCCCCAACATCATTTTCGGCTTCATCGCCTTTTTCCTCTACCGGATCGCTCCAAAATAGCTGAAGACTGCCTGATCACCTGTGATCAGAGCCCGGCACTCCAAAAGAAACAACCGGGAAAATCTTCCGGCAACGGCAGTTCATGAAAAATTCCGAATACCGCTGAGCCGCTGCCGCTCATGGAGGCATAAACGGCGCCTGAATCATATAGTTGCTGCTTGATTTCACCGATTATCGGGAACCGGGCAATCACAGGTTTTTCAAAATCATTTCCCAAACTGTCTTTCCAGGTTTCAACCGGGAACTGGATCAGCTCTTTCAGGGACCGTACAGGTACCCCAGGCACTGCCATGCGGTATGCATCTGCCGTAACAACATGGATATCCGGAATGACGATGGCCAGAAACAGGCCGGATAAACTGATGTCGACAGGCTCGAACCGGTCACCCTTTTCAAACGCGAAAACCGGTAAATTATCAACGAAAAACGCACAGTCACTTCCAAGGAGGCGCGCATAGCTTTTTAACCGTTCAGCATCAAGCCTGAGGGAAAACAGTTCATTCACCATCCCCAGGGTAAACGTGCCGTTGGCAGAGCCACCGCCCAGTCCGCTCCCCAGGGGGATCACCTTGTGCAGGTGCATGTGCACCTCAGGCAATGCGAATTCGTCCTGCAACAAACGGAAGGCCCTCACACAGAGGTTTTGCTCAACCTCACCGGGTATCGCCAGCCCGGTAACGTGAAACTGAAATATTCCGTCAGGTGCCGGGATAATTTCCAGTACATCGTATAATGGCAATGGGTAAAGGATACTCTCAAGGTTATGATACCCGTCGGGTCGCTTGCCCACGATATTCAGCCCGAGGTTGATCTTGCAATTTGGAAATTGAATCATGGTGTCAAAAATACCACTAATTTTCGTCCGGAAATTTTGAAGGTGCCGAAAAGGACGGATTGTTTACGAACGAACTGTCGGACAGACAGAGCAGGAATGATTTCAGATCGGCAAGCTGCGGCGGCGACAACCGGATACCATGCGTCCCGATATGGTGCATCAGGGGACTGATCGAAGCAGACCAGACCAGGCCTGAATTGTAAAAAGAGAGCACCTCATCGATCGTACTGTAGCGTCCGTCATGCATGTAAGGTGCTGTAAAAGCCAGGTTCCGCAACGTCGGCGCCTTGTAGGCCCCCTGGTCGGCCAGGTTGCCGGTAACCGAAAACCTGTCGCCCGGATCGGTAAAGAGAGAATCCTTTCCATTGTTATAAAAGAGGTTCGTGGTGAACAACGGGTTTCCATCGCCTCCATGGCAATGAAAACAGTCGCCGCCCTGTTCGGTCATAAAAAGCACATAGCCGTTTCGTTCGGAGGGTGTCAGCTGCACTTCACCCGCCGTAAACCTGTCGAACCTGGAATTTGCCGAGATCAGCGTGCGGACAAACTGGGCTATTGCTCTTCCCATATTTTTCACGGTAACCCGGTCAGACCCGAATGCCTTTTTAAAAAGTGCAGGATACCCGTTGATCGATTGAAAAAGGGCTGCCACCCTTGCTGTATCCCCATGCATTTCATGGGGGGCCGCAATTGCCATCCAGGTAACATCTTCGAGGGTTCTCATGGCAGGAGACGGATTGTCGGATGAAATTTTTCCGTTCCACAAAAACCCGTGGTTGGTCCACACAAGGTTGATCATGGGCATCATGGAATGGGGTGTGGGTATGCCGGTCAACCCGAATGGGTGACCCTGGATATATTTCGGATGATCGATCCCGCATTCGAATGAATGGGATTGCAGGTGACAGGTTGAACAACTCATCAGCGAATCGGGATCGGTGCGGCCCGACATTCTTCCGTCATAAAAAAGATACCGCCCCAGTTCTACACCTTCGATGGTCATCGGGTTATCGCCGGGAACATTCAATTCCGTCGGAAAAAAACGCGGAATCGCAATGGTATATGGTGACGGTTTTTCAACCGGGGTGTAAACCTGGTCTTTGTGGCAGGAAGTGACGAGGAGGAATGAAACTGGCAGGCCCACCTTTAAAAAAAAGCAAAATGCAAAATGCAGAGTGCAAAATGCAAAGTGGGAGATGCGGGTTGGGAAGCACTTCCGGCGGATTTTCATCACAACCTCCAGTCGATTTCTTCAACACCCTGTTGTCGCAGCAGGTTGTTGACCTGGGAAAAGTGGCGGCATCCAAAAAAACCCCGGTGAGCCGACAACGGGGAGGGATGTACCGATGTTAAAATAACGTGCCGGGAGGTGTCGATCAACGACTTCTTTGCCATGGCATAATTGCCCCAGAGCATAAATATCAGCCCGTTCCGGTGAAGTGACAGCTGTTTGATCGCCGCGTCGGTAAAAGTTTCCCAGCCATGGTTCTGGTGGGAGCCTGCCTGGTTTTCGCGGACAGTCAGGGTCGCGTTGAGCAATAAGACGCCCTGGTCCGCCCATTTTGTAAGGTTGCCATGCAAGGGAACATCGATGCCAAGATCAGTTTTAAGCTCTTTTAAGATATTGACAAGGGACGGAGGCTTGGGAACTCCATCGGGAACCGAGAAACACAGGCCATGGGCCTGCCCGGCACCATGGTAGGGATCCTGTCCCAGCAGCACCACCTTCACCTTGCCGAAAGGGGTGTGATTAAACGCATTGAATATCTCCTGCCCCCTGGGAAACACCCTGAATTTTTTCTTTTCTTCAAGGAGGAACTGCTTCAGTTCACCGAAATATTCTTTGTCGAATTCATCGCGCAGGGCTTCTTTCCAGCTGGTTTCCATTACAGGATCAACTCTCTCCATAACATTATTAACTTTCTATCGTTGATAACTTTGCGCAATAATTGTTAAAAATAGTTGTTCATTAGCTTAATAGCAGTACCTTTGCATATCTAAACAAACGAAAATCAGGGGTGACCATCATGAAAAAAATCCTATTGGTTATATTGGTAGCAGTTCTTTCAAGTATCCTTTATTCCTGCACTTCAAATCAGCATTGTGCGGCGTATGGTGAAAAGCAAAGATACCAAATTGAGCGACGATAAGAACTTTTCCATTTTATTTTTTGTATGAATGGGAAGCTTCGGCTTCCCATTTCTTTTGTATCTTTGTTTCTTTTCAGTCTTCGGAAAACAATGAAACGCATCATCCTTACGCTGTCGTTGCTACTTTTCACTGCAGCCGGTTATTTTGCCGTCGGACAATATGAAGCCCGGCCCGATACCACTCCCGAGAACGTATTGCTCGAAAAACAATGGAGCCTGGGAGCACTTCTTCATTCAAACGGCTGGGGATTAAAGTTCAGGAAGGGACAAAATATTACAGCCCTGAAACAATTCATGTGGGAAATTGAATTTTCCACCTACAAATCATCGAAGGAAGTACGCAGTATCAATCCCTATTTCTCTGATTCCCGCTCCTATTTTTACGGGAAACTCAATTATGTCTGGTTCCTTCGGGGCGGAGTTGGCCAGCAACGGATCCTCAACCGAAAACCATATTGGGGGGGCGTTCAACTCAGCTGGCTTTATTACGGCGGATTCTCACTCGGAATTACCAAACCGGTTTACCTCTATATCATACACTTCAACAGTGGGTTCACCGACTATGAAGTGAAAGAGGAAAAATACGATCCTGCAACCGACTTTGTCGACAACATCTATGGCCGGGGCTCCTTTCTTGCCGGGTTCACCAAAATCGGGCTGCACCCCGGCGCATACATTAAAACCGGGCTGGATTTCGAATTTGGCACTAAAAACAGGCAGATCAACGCACTCGAAGTTGGAGGTATTTTCGACTACTCCCCCATTCCCATTGCCATCATGGCCTATAACCCGGAACAGAGTTTCTTCCTCACACTTTATGTAAGCGTGATGTTTGGGAAGAGGTATAATAAGTAGGCGGACAGGCGGACAGGCGGACAGGCGGACAGGCGGACAGGCGGACAGGCGGACGGGGGAATCAAAGAATGTATTCGATTTCTCTGTGGCTGAAGTGGAGAGTTTCGCCGCTGCGGTCTTCAACACAGAGCCGGCCCATTTCGTCCACACCCTTTATTTTTCC
>JAPLDF010000012.1 GCA_026391835.1 Bacteroidota bacterium | reverse complement strand
TATTGTTTATTTTGTTCAGCCCCATTCGGGGCTGATGGTTCCATTTGCCGCTGACATCCGTGGGTTTCACCCACGGTTATTGAGATTCAGCCACTTCGTGGCTGCCTGAAATGCAACTTCCTGGTCTTGCAGAAAAACCGGACCGACACCCAATTCATCATAAAAACAACTATATGCTTAATCGGTAAAAAGAGAAAAGGTAATTGATGATTCTCAATTTTATCAGTTCGTCCTGATTTATCAATGCCATCAGCGCCTGATGCAGGGCCCTGCAAGGGCCCGATTTCAATAACCGTGGGTGAAGCCCACGGACCTGGGAATGACACAACCTCAGCTCCTTCGGAGCTGCATATCCTTCAGCCCAGCCTTGAAAATCATGAAATTTTCCTGATTGTTTTAGCCAGATCGACGTTGAGGTTTTCAGATCCCGGATAAAGTCTGCCAATGCAATAGATGGATGTAAATCACACAATATGTGCAGATGGTTTTCAACGCCATTTATCCTGTAAAGAACACAATTTTTATTTTTTACAAAGCCTGAAACATACGCATAAAGTTCTTTGGCATATATGGGATTGAGGGTTTTATAACTGTATTTTGTCCGGAAAACCAGGTGATACAGGATCTGACGATAGCTGGACATATTGTTTATTTTTGTTCAGCCCCATTCGGGGCTGATGGTTCCATTTGCCGCTGACATCCGTGGGTTTCACCCACGGTTATTGAGATTCAGCCACTTCGTGGCTGTCTGAAATGCAACTTCCTGGTCTTGCAGGAAAACCGGACCGACACCCAATTCATCATAAAAACAACTATATCCTTAATCGGTAAAAAGAGAAAAGGTAATGCCATCAGCGCCTGATGCAGGGCCCTGAAAGGGCCCGATTTCAATAACCGTGGGTGAAACCCACGGACCAGGGAACGGCAAAACCTCAGCTCCGAAGGAGCTGCATATCCTTCAGCCCAGCCATGAAAACCAGGAAATTTTCCTGATTGTTTAAGCCAGATCGAAGTTGAGGTTTTCAGATCCCGGATAAAGTCTGCCAACGCAATAGATGGATGTAAATCACACAATATATGCAGATGGTTTTCAACGCCATTTATCCTGTAAAGAACACAATTTTTATTTTTTACAAAGCCTGAAACATACGCAAAAAGTTCTTTGGCGTATATGGGATTGAGGGTTTTATAGCTGTATTTTGTCCGGAAAACCAGGTGATACAGGATCTGACGATAGCTGGACATCTTGTTTATTTTGTTCAGCCCCATTCGGGGCTGATGGTTCCATTTGCCGCTGACATCCGTGGGTTTCACCCACGGTTATTGAGATTCAGCCACTTCGTGGCTGCCTGAAATGCAACTTCCTGGTCTTGCAGGAAAACCGGACCGACACCCAACTTACTTATTCATCATAAGAACAACTATATGCTTAATCGGTAAAAAGAGAAAAGGTAACCAGTTCGTCCTGATTTATCAATGCCATCAGCGCCTGATGCAGGGCCCTGAAAGGGCCCGATTTCAATAACCGTGGGTGAAACCCACGGACCAGGGAACTGTAAAACCTCAGCTCCGAAGGAGCTGAATATCAATTTCATGGAAAGAAATTCTCATTGATGCTTACCCCGTTTTCCAGAAGTAGTTTTTTTAGTTCATCTTCAAACGATAAATTTTTGTGATGCTCCTGCTGATTTTTAATGTAAGAAACAATCCTTTCTTTATCCCGCCATCCATAAGTTAAAGCTGCATATCCTTCAGCCCAGCCTTGAAAATCAGGAAATTTTCCTGATTGTTTAAGCCAGATCGAAGTTGAGGTTTTCAGATCCCGGATAAAGTCTGCCAATGCAATGGATGGATGTAAATCACATAAAATGTGCAGATGGTTTTCAACGCCATTTATCCTGTAAAGAACACAATTTTTATTTTTTACATAGCCTGAAACATACGCAAAAAGTTCTTTGGCGTATATGGGATTGAGGGTTTTATAGCTGTATTTTGTCCGGAAAACCAGGTGATACAGGATCTGACGATAGCTGGACATATTGTTTATTTTGTTCAGCCCCATTCGGGGCTGATGGTTCCATTTGCCGCTGACATCCGTGGGTTTCACCCACGGTTATTGAGATTCAGCCACTTCGTGTCTGCCTGAAAAACAACTTACTGGTCTTGGAGGGAAACCGGACTGACACCCAACTTACTTATTCATCATTATAAGAACAACTATATGTTTAATCGGTAAAAAGAGAAAAGGTAATACGGTTTTTTGCATTTTTTTTCAGGGTGCTGGAGCGATGAAAACAGGAGCCGCGAACGGGTCACTGATTTCAAAGAATGGTTTGGCAGGTATCCCGGCATCCGGAGCATCCCGGGTTGCCTACCTGACAACAATCTTTCCTGAATAACTTCTTTTCCCATTGCTGAGGACGGCGTTGTAGATCCCCTTTCCCCGGGCTTCGAGGTTCAGTTTGATTTTTCCTTCGGTCTTCTCCACCGGCACCTGTTGCACCTGCTTTCCCTGGCTATCAAAAACCTGTAAAGAAAGGTGTTTCTCGTTCAAAAAATCATCCGGGACGGTGATGTTGCATTTACCGGTGGTGGGGTTGGCGTAAATCAGCAACTGGTTTTGTATCATACTTTTTGTCTCTCCTGTACCTGTGATGGCAGAGCATTTGGCAAAAATAACATCTGATGAGCCATAACTTGAAAAGGTACTTTTTCCTATCGTAGTGGTCGAACCAAAAAGAAATATAAAACATGGATTACCATGGACATCCTGTGACATGCCATTTCCCTGGCCATTTGCAAAATTAACAACACCTTTGCATTCACCGGTCGAGTTGTAACTTGCCAAAAACATATCTTTCACGCTCAGGGATGCGATAACCTTATTGCCAAAAGAACCTTGCCCTTTAAAGTATCCGGTAACATAGATATTCCCGTTTTTATCCGAAATTATATCCTCTCCTTCTGCAATGGAAGCATGGGTTTGTGACAACCATTTTACGCTCCCATACTTATCCATTTTAATTAGAAACAAATCCTTCATACCTGGCCATGTAACAAGTTGGTTACCGGCAAAATTTATCGTATCTCTGAAACATCCTGTATAATAGATATTCGATGCTGTGTCAACGGCAATATCAGAATACGAGTAAGTCATTTTCGAAATCCCTTCTGTTATCCATTGAATATTGCATTCCATATCAAAACACATGATCATGCTGCTACCAGAACCTTTGTGTGAAATCTTCATAGTATCTATGAAAATGGTTCCATCATATTGCATGTAGCCGGATACAAGGATTTTATCACTTAAAACTTTGATTCCCGTCAAATTGACTTCCGATATTGCAATCTGGTTGTATCCAAATTTCTTTTTTGCCCAGACACAATTTCCGTTTTTGTCAAACCTGGCAATAAATCCTCCGGGAGCAACAGGGATTGTATCAAAATTCACTGTTGTTGAAAGACTGCCAGTGATGTAAATGTTTTCATTTTCATCAAGCGTTAACGCAAAGAAACTTGAAAATGAACTAACTCCAGAGTATGTCCTCATCCATACGGTTCTGCCATCCGTATCAAGTTTTGCAAGAAAATTACGGATTCCAATGCCGGTTACAAAAATTCTACCGGTGCAAAATATCATATTCGAACCCGAATCATATTCCATATCCATTATTTCCTGACTGATATCCAGGTTGCTGTTCCCGTATTGCCTGACCCAAAGTTCATTACCCTCAGAGTCATATTTCACAATAAACATCCCATTAGAACCCAATTGATAGAGTGTATCAGTTTTAAAGTAACATTCACTCCCTGTAAAGACACCACAGAAATAAATGTTACCTGCTTTATCTACAACACTTGATCCTCCCAAATCGTCTCCAGTACCACCGGCATGATTCGCCCATTGGATTTCCTGTGCAGAGATTTGGGCAACCAATAATATCAGAAGGAAAATGACTGGATATTTTATAGAAATCGTTTTCATGTGTTAATACTTTGTTTTTTAATGGTCACATGGAATATCCAGATATTATCATTCACGGTTTGCATGAATGTTGTTATTATGGACATTGCATAATTGAGTCTATTCCGTAATGTGTTTATTGGCCACTAAGGCACAAGGTCACAAAGGTTCACCAAGCATATACTGCAGATATCTAATACTTTGTGTTTCTTATTGTCTTTGAGGCTTAGTGGCATTTTTTTGTTTTATTACTTATCAAAGTAGTCTCAATATTCCTTTCGCAAAAGAGGCTGTCCCGCACCAGGGGCATCCCGCTTACGCTACCGGACAACAATCTTTCCTGAATAACTTCTTTTCCCATTGCTCAGGATGGCGTTGTAGATTCCCTTTCCCCGGGCTTCGAGGTTCAGTTTGATTTTTCCTTCGGTCTTCTCCACCGGCACCTGTTGCAGCAGCTTACCCTGGCTATCAAAAACCTTTAAAGAAAGGTGTTTCTCGTTCAAAAAATCATCCGGGATGGTAATGTTGCATTTACCGGTGGTGGGGTTGGCATAGATCAGCAACTGGTTTTGTATCATGCTTTTTGTCTCTCCGGTACCGGTGATGGCAGAGCATTTGGCAAAAATAAAATCTGAAGAGCCGTAACTTGAAAAGGTACTTTGTCCTACTGTAGTGGTAGAACCAAAAAGAAACATAAAACTTGGATTTCCATCCACATCCTGTGATAATCCATCCCCATTCCCATCCGCAAAATTTATCACCCCCCGGCAAACGCCAGCTGAATCATACCGGGCAAGAAACATATCTTTGTTGGATATCGATGGAATGTAAAAATTGCCAAATGACCCCCCACCCTTAAAGTACCCCGTTGTATATGAATTTCCCTGATCATCAGAAATAACATCCAACCCCTCTGCAACTGAAGCGTGCGTTTGGTTCACCCATTTAACAATACCGTTTTTATCGAGTTTAACAAGAAACATATCTTTTCTTCCTGGCCACGTTGTGACAAGGTTTCCCGGGAAGGAAATTGTATCTCTGAAGCATCCTGTATAATATATGTTTGAAGCATTATCAATGGCTATATTGGAATATGAGTAGGTCATTCTGGAAATTCCTTCGGTTATCCATTGAATATTGCAGGCTGAATCAAAACACATGACCATACTGCTGAATGATCCTTTGTGTGAAATTTTCATTGTATCTATAAAAATGACCCCATCATAGGTCATATAGCCGGATACAAATATTTTATTATCACGTACTTTAATACCATATGTTTCAACTTGTGAGGCCAATGGCTGATTAGCACCAAATTTCTTTTTTGCCCAAATGCAATTGCCGCTGCTATCAAATTTTGCAATGAAACCTCCTGCCTCAACCTGAATTGAATCAAACATCACCATGGTTGGAATACTCCCCGCAATAAAGATATTCTCGTTTTCATCAAGAGTAATGGCTTTAAAACCGGAGAATTCTGTTACACCTGGAAAAGTTTTCATCCAGATTACATTGCCTTCAGTATTGAGCTTTGCTAACAAATTGCGTGTACCATGATTAGTTGAATAAATGCAACCGGTAAAATATATTTTATCAGATGCCGGAGAATAAGTCATATTGGTTATTGCTTGTGCCATACCCTCATTGTCATCTCCAAATTCTTTCACCCAAAGTTCATTGCCCTGGGGGCTGTATTTAGCAATAAACATCCCGTTGTAGCCAAATTGAGAAAGTGTATCTGTGACAAAAAAACATTCTGCGCTTTTATAGATTCCAGTGTAATAGATATTTCCTGACAGATCCACTACACTTGATCTGCCGTTCTCCATTCCGGCGCCACCGGCGTGATTCGCCCATTGGATTTCCTGTGCGGAGATTTGGCTAACAAATAACATCAGAAAGAAAATGACTGGATATTTTATAGAAATCGTTTTCATAATTTTATTTTTTCACTTTTATCCGGTTAAATATGAATGAATATTCGGAATGCCCTGTAAACATTACGTCCTTACAGGACTTTAATTAGCAGGGCTTGAACCTCATTCCTACCGACATTTCGTCCCTAAAGGGATCGTCCCGTAGGGACAAGATGTTGGTAGAAAACAAGTTGCCTGATGAATAAAAGTCCCGTAGGGACGAAATAGAAAGTTAACCGGACCACCATGAATTTTATTAATGAATGATTACTTTCTGTGTTTGAAAATCTGTTCTGGCCGATGTTTTAATAAGAAACATTCCTTTTGTAAAAGTGGAAGCCCCGCACCAGGAGCATCCCGGTTACCCTTCCTTGCTAAAGTTTTTATCATCTTCCTGATTTTTAATGACCTCTCCCCGTCCCTCCCCTTGGAGGGGAGGGCCGGGGAGAGGTCATGTTCAGTAATTTAAGTAGTCTCCATATCAAACAATAATTTCATTGGTTGAACTATTGCCGTGTGAAAGTTATGATATAACTATTAACTTTTCGTGAATTAATTCACAAAAGAATAATTAATCAACTCCGACAACTATTTACTGGCCACAAAGGCACAAGGTCACAAAGGTTCACCAGGTGTATGCTGCAGCCATCCGTCCCTGCAAGGGGATGGTCCCGGAGGGATCAAATTTTGGTAGCAAGATGGGGACAATTCAAATTGACGGCCCTGTAAGGGTCGAATTTTTAAAACAATCAAATTAAATCAAACCACACCAATTGCCATGTATTATGATTGATCATGTTCTGCCGTTGCGGATAATCCGGCCCCGACCGGGCCGATGATGGTGAACGTGACAACAAATTCTACCAAAATCCGGCTCCCCCGGAGCCGGGGTGAAGTCATATGATACATAGTGTTTTAGTGCGTTTGTGGCTGGATTTCTGCAAGTTGAATCCGGGTCCAGGAATTGGCAATGGGTGGAGCAGGTCGTTAATTCCTGCAAGGGAATGATCCCGTCGGGATCAAATTTTGGTAGCAAGGTGGGGACAATTCAAATTGACGGCCCTGCAGGGGTCGAATTTTTAAAACAATCAAATTAAATCAAACCAATTGGCAGATGTTTTGATAGACAAGGTTGTACCATTACAAATAATCCGGCCCTTACAGGGCCGATGATGGTGAACGTGACAACAAATTCTACCAAAATCCGGCTCCCCCGGAGCCGGGGTGAAGTCATTTGACACATAGTGTTTTGGTGCCTTTGTAGCTGGATTTCTGCAAGTTGAATCCGGGGCAAAGAATTTGTAATGGTGTGGATCAGGTCGTTAATCCCTGCAAGGGGATGGTCCCGGAGGGATCAAATTTTGGTAGCAAGGTGGAGACAATTCAAATTGACGGCCCTGTAAGGGTCGAATTTTTTAAACAATCAAATTAAATCAAACCACACCAATTGGCATGTGTTATTTGATTGATCATGTTGTACCGTTGCGGATAATCCGGCCCCGACCGGTCCGATGATGCTGAAGGTGACAACAAATTCTACTAAAATCCGGCTCCTCCGGAGCCGGGGTGAACTCATTTGACACATAGTGTTTTGGTGCCTTTGTAGCTGTATTTCTGCAAGTTGAATCCGGGTCCAGGAATTGGCAATGGGTGGAGCAGGTCGTTAATTCCTGCAAGGGAATGATCCCGTCGGGATCAAATTTTGGTAGCAAGGTGGGGACAATTCAAATTGACGGCCCTGTAAGGGTCGAATTTTTAAAACAATCAAATTGAATCAAACCCTACCAATTGCCATGTATTATGATTGATCATGTTGTACCGTTGCGGATAATCCGGCCCTTACAGGGCCGATGATGGTGAACGTGACAACAAATTCTACCAAAATCAGGCTCCTCCGGAGCCAAAGTGAGGTCGTTCGATACAATTGGTTTTGTACAACTTAGTGCCGCAGGCACAAAATATGGGTAGAAATCGAATGTCCTGATTGCCATTTCGTCCCGTACGGGACGAAATAATGCATCTCTTCATGCGATTCTACCCACATTAATTCCCTAAAGGGATATGAAAACAATTTTATACAATCTCTCATTGTGAGGCCTGGGAAGAAGCAACCGGGCTTGTTTCGGTGTCCAGCGACTCCACCAGCTCGGCCATCAGGGCCAGCAGCCTCTTTGCTTTTGCCTTGCCCAGCCGCGCTTCAAACTCGGCTGCCAGCAGTTTGTTGGCTTCCCAGATCTTCATCAGCATGCTGGCACCCTGGTCCGTCAGGGAGATGATGTTGCAGCGGCTGTCGTGCTCGTTCGGGTCGATCACGATGAGTTCATGCTTCAGCATCTCCTGCACCAGTTTGCTCATCGCCTGCTTTGAAACCTTTGCCCGGCGGGCCATCTCGCTGTTCGATACGCCGTCGAGCCCGATGGTGAACAGCAGGTGGATATGGCTTGGCCCCATCGGGTGTAAACCGAGCCGGGTCCACTGCTCATCATTCCATACCGCCAGGTAGCGGTACAGGAAATAAATCTGGCGGCCAAAACTCTCTTCTTTGGGAAGCTTATGAGCGGTTAATTTTTTTTTGACTGATTTCGAGAGCATTGCAATTTTTATTAGAAGATTAGTCAACTTCATTGTCTATAATTAGTCAACTTAGTTTACTTTTGCAAAAATATAAAAAACTATTTACATGGACGCTGAATCCAACACTGAACCAAAAAAAGGGAAAAAAATATTTCCCCGCATCATCATCGGTACCGTGGTCCTGATCGCCCTGATCTACCTTTCCAAAGAAGTCTGGTATGCCTTTCATCACGAAGAAACCGACAATGCCCAGGTAGAGATGCGGCTGGTTCCCATCCTCACAAGGGTTTCGGGTTACGTGGATAAAATTTATGTCGACGACTATTCGGTGGTGAAAAAGGGACAACTGCTGATGGTGGTCGACACCACGGAGCTTGACCTTCAGCTGCAGGAGATGCAGGCCGATTTCAGCCAGTCGCTGTCGGATATCGAAAATGCCAGGGCTTCCCTGACCAACGCAGAGGCATCGCTGGCCTATTCGAAAGGGAATCTTGAAGTAATCCGGCTGCGGCAGACCAAGGCATCCAACGACATGGCCCGCGATAAGAGCCTTTACGACGGCAATGCCATTACCAAACGGCAGCTTGACGACAGCCAGTCGAATTTCGACATCAACGCCAAGCAACTTGAAGCGAGCCAGATGGATGTGAAAGTCGCCGAAACACGGCTGGAGGTGCTCCGTTCGCTGGTGAGCAAGGCACAATCGCAGGCCGACATTAAAAAAGCACGGATCGACCAGCAGAAGCTGAAACTCACCTACTGCCGCATTTATGCCATCGCCGACGGGAAACTTGGAAAAAGGAACATCGACGAGGGGCAATTCATCCAGGCAGGCACCCCGCTGTTTACCATCGTCAACAGCGAGAGCCAGTGGGTCGTTGCAAACTTCAAGGAAAACCAGTTGAAGAACCTCCATGTGGGGCAGGTGGTTGCCATTAAAATCGATGGTTATCCCAACGTGAAGGTGGAGGGGAAGATACTTTCCCTGTCGGAAGCGACCGGGGCCAAATTTTCGCTGCTGCCGCCCGACAATGCCACGGGGAATTTTGTGAAGGTCACGCAGCGGATCCCCGTCAGGATTGAGATCATTGACGCCGATAAATACAAAGATATCCTGCGGGCTGGAATGAGTGTTGTTGTTTCAGTTCACATTTAACCGCGGCGATGGCATCTGTCGACAAAATAGCGAAAATCATTATCGCCGTTACCACAATTTCAGCAGCCATCATGGAACTGATCGACACCTCCATTGTGAATGTCGCGCTGAACCAGATGGCCGGCAACCTGGGCGCTTCCATCGAAGACATTGCCTGGGTGATCACCTCCTATGCCATTGCCAACGTGATCATCATTCCTATGACGGGATTCCTGGCCGCCTATTTCGGCCGGCGGCGCTATTACATGGCCTCCATCGCCATCTTCACTATTGCATCCATCTTTTGCGGGATGTCGACCTCCCTGTGGCAAATCGTGCTCTGGCGGTTCGTGCAGGGACTCGGAGGAGGCGGATTGCTCTCAACATCCCAATCCATCCTGTTTGAAACCTTCCCGGGAAAACAGCGCGGACTTGCAGCAGCGCTCTTCGGCATGGGCGTGGTACTCGGCCCCACCCTCGGACCCGTGGTAGGCGGCGTCATCATCGACACCTACTCCTGGCCGCTCATCTTCTACATCAACGTTCCTTTCGGAATCATTGCCAGCCTGCTCACCTACCGGTTTATCCCCGACAGCCTCCACGACTACGGAAAACCCCGGATCGACTGGTCGGGGATCTTCCTGCTGACCATCGGCATCGGGGCACTGCAGTATGTGCTCGAACGGGGGGAAGCCGAAGACTGGTTCGACTCCAGGCTGATCATCTGGCTCACGGTTGTTGCCGTTGTGGGCCTGGCAACCTTTATCTGGTGGGAGCTGCAGCAGAAGGAGCCGGTGGTGAACCTGCGCATCCTCAAGGACTGGAACCTCACGGTGACCACCATGCTCACCTTCATCGTCGGATTCATCCTGTTCACATCCGTCTTCGTCTTCCCGCTGATGCTGCAACGCGTGCTGGGCTATACGGCTTATGAAACCGGGCTTACCCTGCTGCCGGCATCCATCCTGTCGCTGATCTTCATGCCGTTCATCGGCAAGCGGCTCCAGGCAGGGACCCCGCCGAAATTCTTTGTCACCATCGGGTTTATCACCCTCATGGGATTCGGGATCCTGATGTCGCGGGCCGATCTGAATGTTACCTCGAGCTTTTTCGCTCTTCCGCTGATGATCAGGGGGGCAGGACTTGCCTGCCTGTTTGTGCCGCTGAATGCCATGGCCGTTGCGGGATTGCAGCCAAAAGACATTCCGCAGGGGGTTGCCCTGAACAATATGATGCGCCAGCTCGGAGGTTCCTTCGGCATCGCCATCATCAACAACTATATAGCACATCGCGTTGCGGTTCACCGTACCGACCTGATCAGCAATATCTACAGCGGGGGACAAATGTTCACCGAACGTTACAACCAGGTTTACCAGGGGCTGCAGTCAAAGCTGCCGGTTGCAGCAAACCTGCAGCAACAAACCTACCAGGTGATCGAACTGACGATCATGAAGCAAACCTATATGCTCAGTTACCTCGATGCGTTCCTGTATGCAACGCTCTTCATCCTGGCAGCCTTCCCGCTGATATTTTTCACCCGCAACAAGCGGATCAGCGCGGAGCAGGTTGAAATGGCGGAAGAGGCGCATTGAAAAATGAATATCGAATATTGAACAACGAATTTTGAATATTGAACGGAGAGGTTACATAATTTTTTGGATATGATGAGAACGCTATATGTATTATTTGCAATTTTCCTGTTCCTCAACATTTTGCCGGCGCAGCAGGTTGTGGTTCCGGCATCGCTGAAACAGTTCGTGGAACAGTCGTTTCAGAAATATCCCCGCGTGGGGGAGATGAACGAGCTGGTGAGGATGAGCGAGGTGAAGGTCAGCCTTGGAAAAGCAGGGTATTTGCCCATTGCAGGCGGCGACCTCTCCTACCGCCGCCAGTACCCTACACCGGCCATCAAGTTCCCGACCGGGGAAGGTCAGTTCCAGGAGGTGAAGATACAGCCCGCCGACAACTACAACGCGTCGATCGGCCTCGTCCAGCCGTTGATCGATTTAAGAACGCCCACCACTGTCAACAAGGCAAAAAGCGACCTCGAAACCTCGAAAGACAACCTTGACAGCTTCAAAACCCAGCTTGCATACCAGGTAGCCCAGGTGTACTATTCCATCATTTTCCTGAACAAAAGCCTGGTTGTCCAGCAGGAACAGATCAACCTGCTGCAAACCACGCTGCAGCAGATCGGGGTGAAGGTTAAAAACGGGGATGCGCTCACCTATGACCTGGTTTCGACACAGGTGAAATATACCAATGCCGAAAATTTCTATACCGACCTGACTACCCAGCTGAACAAGCAATACAACATGCTGCGGATGCTCACCGGGAGCAGTGAAACAACTTCCTTGTCGGATACCGTCGTTGACCAGTCCACGTTCACCATTGCCACCGACTCGATCATCGCCGTTGCCTTCCGGAACAACCCCGAAATCAGGATCGCCGGTGATAAAATCAAATCTGCCGGGTGGGATATCGTTTCGGCGGGCCGGAACCAGTTGCCTACCCTGAATTTCATTGCAGGGCTGGGTTATAAAAACGGGTTCATGCCGGAGATTGACCTTCCAATGTTCAACTACTACGTGGGAGCGGGAGTCTCCATCCCGATCCTTTCGGCTTCCCGCCCGGGCTTGCAGAAGAAGCTTGCCACCATCAACCTGAACGCCACAAAATTGTCGCTTGAATCGCAGAAAGTCACCCTGAACAAGGACCTGCTGAACGCCCTCGACGACATCGGGAAGAACCGGAAAAAACTTGGCAGTGCAGACACCCTGATCAAACAGGCCCAGCTTGCCATGGACCTGGCGGCCGACCGCTATAAATACGGGGTCATCACCAACCTCGACCTGCTTACTTCCCTCACCAATTACAAAGATTCCCAGCTCAGCCGCCTCCAGTTCGAGTATAACCTTATGCTGTCGCGGATGGAGCTGTGCCGCCTGGCAGGCGTAAGGTGGTGGTGATGATCAGGAAGGATTCCCAGCTCAGCCGCCTCCAGCTCGAGTAGAACCTTATGTTGTCAAGAATGGAATTATGCTGCCTGGCAGTGAACCGGCTGATCTTTTCATTTAACAATTTTTAACTATAATCGTTCTAAATAAGAACGGGAATACAACTACTTTTGCACCTCTCAGCAGTTTACGTTCAATGACATTCATTACTACCGGTATGACACAGCATCATTTTCGCAATATCATTTTTATCTGCATGGTTATGATCACCCTGCAGTCATTTTCAAATTCAGCCAAAATGCCACCACGGATCAGGGAAGAACAGGTAACCTATGTATGCAACGGCGTTACCCTGAAGGGATTTATCGCCTGGGACGAAAACCTGAAAGGCACCCGGCCGGTTGTGCTGGTCGTGCACGAATGGTGGGGGCTGAATGATTACGCAAAAATGCGGGCCCGGAAACTCGCCGAACTGGGATATTTTGCCATGGCTGCCGACCTCTTCGGCAACGGCGTCATTGCGGCCAGCCCGGCAGAGGCCCAGGGACTTGCCACACCATTTTACAAAGATCCGCAGCTTGCAAAAAGCAGGCTGGATGCTGCCATTCAAAAAGTAAAAGAATTTCCGCAGGCCGATCCCTCGCGCGTTGCTGCCATTGGCTATTGTTTTGGCGGTTTCGCGGTGCTGAATGCTGCAAAACTGGGCGCAGACCTGGAAGGCGTGGTAAGTTTCCACGGGGGCCTCGGGGGTGTTCCTGCGGATAAAAAACTGTTAAAAGCAAAGATCCTGGTTTGCCACGGGGGCAGCGATCAGTTTGTTCCGCAGCATGATGTGGATGCATTCAAACAGCAAATGGATTCCATCGGCGCAGACTACACCTTCAGGATATACGCCAATGCCACCCACGCATTTACCAATCCCGACGCCACAAAGACCGGCAAGAAATTCAACATGCCGATCGAATACAATGCCGTGGCCGACAAGGACTCCTGGAACGACATGAAAACATTTCTCGCCAGGCTGTTTGAAAAATAGCCATCTTCCCGACACTTTTGCCAGGTTGGAACATTTTGTGTAACTGATTCCCCTTCTGCCCGTCAAATCCGAAACAGCCAGGGCGTTTGAGCCTGCGGTTTTTCAGGTTCAAACAGTCAGCGGGAAAACGGAAGCACGATGGAGATTTCAATCAAAGGCCTTACCAAAAAATACAAAGGCGATAAATTCGGGTTGAAAGATTTCAACCTTGAGTTAACCAACGGGATACTGGGACTGATCGGTCCCAATGGGGCCGGGAAATCGACCCTCATGCGCATCCTGGCCACCATCTCCCGGCCGACAGCAGGGACGGTCACCCTCAATGGCGTCGATATCGTCAAGTTTCCCAACCAGGTACGAAAGGTGCTTGGATACCTCCCCCAGGACTTCGGTGTTTACCCGAACCTTACGGCCATGGAGTTTCTCGGGTATATTGCGGCAATCAAGGGATTTTCAGGAAAAAACATAAAAGCCAGGATTGAACCGCTGCTGGATGAACTCAACCTGGCAGCTGTCAGGAACCGCCCGATCGGGACCTATTCGGGAGGCATGAAGCAGCGGATTGGCATTGCACAGGTGCTGATCGGCGACCCGAAGCTGCTGATCCTCGATGAGCCTACGGTCGGGCTCGATCCCGAGGAACGCATCCGTTTCCGGAACCTGCTTGCGGAACTGTCGGGCGAACGGATCATCATCCTCTCCTCCCATATCGTTTCCGATATTGAAACCATTGCCGGCGACATCGCCATCGTATACCAGGGCAGGGTGCTTGAACACGACTTCCTTCATGGGCAGGGGAGTCTTGAAGATGCCTACCTGCGTGTGATCGCGGCAGCAAAAAACGGGGGATAATATGGAAACCGGATACACCGTCAACAGCATCTTTCACATTGCCAAAGCCGACTTCCTGGAACGGGTACGAAGCTATTATTTCCTCATTGCGCTTGGAGCCTGCGTATTTCTCATCTATTCCTTTGTGCCGCCCCTTGATGCAGGGTACAGGATGGTTACACTGGGAAACTACCGCGGGTTTTACAATTCAGCATGGATTGGCAGCATGGTGTCCATGTGTGTTCCCTTCTTTGCCCTGGTCGGCTTTTACGTGGTGAGCAACGCCGTGCAACGTGACATCACCACCGGCGTCGGGCAGATCATTGCCACCACCCGCATCACCCGTTTGCAATACCTTACCGGGAAACTGATCAGCAACTTTGCGGTGCTCCTGCTGATGCTGCTGGTCATTGCGGCGATGACCGTCGTCATGTTCCTTGTCCGGGGTGAGACCAGCCACCTGGAGCCGGGCAAACTGCTTTTACCTTTGCTCCTGCTGACGGCTCCCGCCATGTTTATCCTCGCGTCGGTTGCCTTGTTTTTCGATGCACTTCCCGGGGTGGGCAGGGGATTTGTCAACATCGCCTATTTTTTCCTCTGGACGGTCCTTGTTTCTGCCAGCCTCTGGACTCCGGCCTCCGACGTCCTTGGGGTGAATACCTGTATGCTGGAAATAACAAATGCTGTTTCGGTCGTTCATCCCGACTGGAACGGGCAGTCGGGCACCGGGATCATGATCACAGACCAGGTTGCAGCCTGCAAGGTCTTTACCTGGCAGGGGATGAACTGGACATCCACGATCTTCCTGTACCGGATTTTCTGGATGGTGATGGCCTTCGGACTGGTGCTGGCGGCTTCCGTTTTTTTCAACAGGTTCGACACGCCTGAAGTCAGGGAACGCAGGGAGCGGTCTACATGGTTCAGGAAGAAAAAGAGTGCAGCTTTTAAAGGTGACGCTATTGCGATCGGGGCCAGGTACCGTGATCTCCCGGAAATGCAGGCCGGGTTTAGTTTCGCCGGGCTGGTGAAGGCAGAGCTGAGGCTGATGACCAGGGGGAAATCAAACCTATGGATGATCGTCACCGCCGGATTGTTCATTGCTTCGGCTTTCGCACCACTTGGGATAGCCCTTAAATACATTTTGCCTTTGCTTTGGTTTTTCCAGGTTTTAATCCTTTCGAAACTTGGATCGAGGGAGATCACCCACCGGTGCAATGAATATATTTTCTCCGCCGCATTCCCGCTTCAGCGCCAGCTGCCTGCCACGCTGTCGGCAGCGGCCCTGATCACCATCTCGCTTGCGCTGCCGGTTTTTGTGCGGGTGCTAGCAGGCGGCAATTTTTATGGCGCCTATGCCATTCTCGCCGGAGCCTTGTTCGTTCCTGCCTTTGCAGTCGCTTCGGGGATCCTCACGGGGGGCAGCAAACTGTTCGAGGTTCTGTTCACCGTAATGGTTTACGGCATGCTGAACGGGGCCCCCTTTTTCGATTTAACCGGTGCAATAAAAGAATCGCACACCATGGGAGTTGCGCACTATTTACTTGGAATCACGGCAATCCTGCTGCTGGTGGCATTTTCAGGCAGGAAAAGACAGATCCGGTAATTTTCTTCTTCGGTTTTTTTCCTGGCAACATCCCCGGACTGCCAGGTATTTAAAGCATTGTAGGGGGAACACCTGCACCAAAACAAGGGTTTCCCCTACAACGTATTTCCGTATCCCTTACAACCCATGTTGAAAATTCAATTCAGTTTTGCAATAGGTTAGCCGGTTGCTGCGAATGCATAAATGTACCTGAAACCGCGATGACGCACGTTATCCCATAAATTAAAACCCGGGAAACAAAAACAAGAAAACCGCTCTCAAATGAAAACTCAAATCAGATCATGGATTTACCTGCTGACAGCATTGGGGTTTGTATCAATTCTCAACATCAGCTGCCACAAGGAGGACAGCACATATGCCCCGGTAGTTGCGAGGGTTTATACAACACTTGACCGAACAATAGTCCCCAATACCATTTCTCCTTTCCCGCCGCCGATTTATGCTTACGAAGTTTCCAAATATCCCCTTTACGGTTATGGCGGCTGGCAATACGGCCCTGGACTGCCTTATCAAAAAAGGATGGTTATCATGCCCGGCGGTTACCCCGGCACGGCAGTCACAAAAGCTGCGAACCTGTTAAGTTTTTTCACGATGTCCGATATCCATCTCTGCGACAAGGAAACCCCTGCCCAGGTCATTTTTTCAGGTTATAAAAACACCAATGTTTCATGCTATTCGGCATCGATGCTTTTAACAACGCAGGTTCTCAACGCAGCGGTGCATACGATCAATGTCCTTCACAAACAGCAGAAGTTCGATTTTGGCATTTCACTGGGCGATGATTGCAACAACACACAGTTGAATGAGCTGAGATGGTTCATAGATGTGCTTGACGGCAAACTCATCAACCCCGACTCCGGGACGAAGGACGACCCGATCGCCGGGCCGGATAACGATTACCAGGATGAGTACCAGGCGGAAGGGCTCGACAAGTCGGTTCCCTGGTACCAGGCCCTGGGCAACCACGATCATTTCTGGGTGGGGGCATACCCTGCAAACGAGTACATCAGGCAGAGTTATACAGGGCTCGATATTGTCAACCAGGGGAACCCTCCCGACGGCAACTTAAATTCCAGGGGGTATTACATGGGCTCCATTGATGGCCGGACAATTCTTGGCGACGTTTTTGGCGCAGGCGCCGAATCGACCTTCTTAACTCCTCCACAGATGCTTGCAGCCGATCCGAACCGCCGGTCGCTGCGGAGAGATGAGTGGATCGGAGAATTTTTCAATACATCCTCCAATCCGTCCGGGCATGGATTCAGTCAAAGCAACGTAACCACGGGATTCGCATGCTACGCGTTCGAACCAAAAGCTGACCTGCCAGTAAGGGTCATCGTGCTCGATGACACCCAGGTGGACAGTGATCCGCCCGTTTCCGATTATGCCCACAGTTCTCTTGACCCGGCTCGTTTCAGCTGGCTTATCAGTGAACTTGACAAGGGTCAGGCAGAAGGCAAACTCATGATCATCGCGGCGCACATACCGGTAGGCATCGGCAAAGGCCTGTGGAACACCTCGGCACCCATCACCGAAGATTCGCTGCTTGCCACGCTTCACCACTACCCAAACCTCATGCTGTGGATATCGGGTCATCGCCATATCAATGCAGTTACCCCGCAACCGTCGACGGACCCGGCACATCCTGAACTCGGTTTCTGGGTGGTTGAAACCCCGTCGCTAAAGGACTTCCCCCAGGAGTTCCGCACATTCGACATCGCCCGCAACAGCGACAATTCCATTTCAATCTTTGCAACCGATGTGGATCCTATAGCCCCTGAGGGCTCTTTGCCGGCGCTTTCGCGCTACTATGCCGTCGCAGCCTACCAGTTATTCAACTACACGGTACCTTACATACCCTCCGGCGCTTACAACGCAGAACTGTTAAAGCTGTTGACCCCGGTTATGCAGGGTAAAATTCAGAACTACGGAACAACGATTGCCAAATAACTATTTTACCTGAGCATTGATAAACCCGGGGAGTACCCTAAAATCTCGGTTGTCACATAATTCAGTTACCCATTTTTAACAGAATACTCCATGAAAAAACTAATCCTGCTTTTTGCCGCAATTTTTACTGCCCCTCTGATCTC
This sequence comes from Bacteroidota bacterium, assembly GCA_026391835.1. GTDB lineage: Bacteria > Bacteroidota > Bacteroidia > Bacteroidales > FEN-979 > CAIVAT01. The sequence continues at coordinate 72,047 of JAPLDF010000012.1, read as the reverse complement.
ACCGGCCCAGTTCACATTTGTTGCAGTTTCCGACCTTCATGTCTCCGATACCATTGACCCAGACAGTGACTTCAATGCACAATACTTCCGGTGCGCCATGCAGGAATTTGACACCCTTCATCCAAAACCCTCATTTGTGACCGCAAGCGGTGACATTTCCGACGTGGGCAACCGGGCCCCTGAAGGCATGTACCCGACGCTTACCCGGTATCTTTTCCCGCCAACACTCACAAACCCCGGTATTGGTGACTATTTTATCGATGCCGCCCAAACGATCCCCATCTATTTCACCCCCGGGAATCATGAATACTGGACCTCATTTGAACCAAACGGGATACCGGTAACAAATGATACAATCGCCTATTATACGAAATACATCACCCCGGATACGGATTATGTGATCACAAACAGCATTTCCGTGGTGGTGTTTCTCCGTTCGGGTCATGACACCCCATATACATACGGCCCGGATTCAATTAAAGGATCTGGGTTTTCAAACGAACAATGCAGCTGGCTTAGGAACATCCTCGCCCTCAACGGCAGCAAGAGAAAGATTATCATCATGCATCACCCCGCCGTGAATGCCGTGGGTACAAACTCCGACGGAAGCCCCAATACCACCGTTATTCCGGATACGGCTTACGACTCCTTTAGGTACAACAGGACCACCTTCCTGAATATCTGCGACTCAAATCATGTGGACGTTGTGCTGAACGGGCATGAACATCAGAACGTGGTGGTGAACAGGAGGGGAGACACGGTCAGTGAAAACTGGCCCGGCGGCACACGGTATGTACAGACCGCTGCCGCGTTCAACCGTTCTTACCGGGTCATTACCGTCGATCCGGCATTTGTAACGGTAAGCCGTCCTTTGCGGAGTTGCAATTCGGTTTTTGGTGAAAACGAGTTGATCCGTCCATTCAACATCTCCGTATACCCCAATCCTGCACTGGATAAGCTCACCATCGCATGCAGCCAGGATGCCACCATGGAAATTTCGACCATCGATGGACAGGTTATCAAAACGATCCGGTCCCGGGGCTTGGACACAACCATCGGGCTGGAAGCCCTTCCAGCCGGGGTATATGTTGTAAAAGCATTGACTGCCAGAGGAATCCTGGTAAGGAAATTCATAAAGCAATAGCCCGTGGGGCGCCACCAGGTCTGTCTCTAAAATGAGCGGCAGCCAGTCAGGATCAGATCAATAAAAATATTTCATCATTTCAGTGAAAGTTGCATTATCTTTGGGATAGCGTAGCATGCCAGGTGTGCCCCAATCTGTTTGCGATGAAAACCCGTTGCCATTAACCCCCTGGAAAAAGCAGGACGGCTCAAATCGGAGACGCTGCTTGGAATAGATATCGGTTCGGTTACCATTTCGCTGGTCAGGATGGACCTTTCGGGTAACATCCTGGATGTGCAGCATCTCTCCCACAAAGGGCGGATCAGGGAATCTCTTGGTATCGCCGGCCAGCATATCGATCTGAAAACAGTCTGCCGGATCGCTGTTTGTTCCGCTCCCTGCTTTAACACGGAACTTGTTTCATGCGTCAACCCCCAGGTTGCCATCATCAATGGTGCAAAGTTGTTGTTCAGCAAGGCAAGGTCCATTTTGTATGCCGGTGCCGAGAAATTCATGCTGATCAAATTCGACGAGCAGGGTTTTTTCGAATCAGTGCGTTCGAACTCCTCCTGCGCCGCGGGAACCGGGAGTTTTCTCGACCAGCAGGCGCAACGGCTGCACCTTTCGGGGATCGAAGAATTATGCGAAACCGCTTTAAGAAACAGGGATCCAATGCCGGATATTGCATCCCGGTGTTCGGTTTTTGCCAAAACCGACCTCATCCATGCCCAGCAGCAGGGTTTTTCGCTCGAGGCGGTATGCGATAGCCTTTGCAGGGGACTGGCCATCAACATTGCAGATGCCCTGTTCAACCAGGACCCCCCGTTGCCGCCCATTTTCTTTGCCGGCGGGGTTTCAAAAAATGCTGCCGTGGTCAGGCACCTCGAAAAACTGCTGAAGACCCGGCTTGTACTGCACGAATACGGCCACTGCCTGGGGGCAGCCGGCGCCTGCTATTCCGGGTTGCTGGAAAAGGATGTACCTTCAACGCGCACGGTTGCCTCGCTTGAGGAGATCTTGCTGCCCGACGGCAACGGGAAAACATATTTCCATCCCCCGCTTGCATTGACCCTTTCCGATTATCCCGATTTCGGCCGTACCGAAACCCGGAATTTCAGGCCGGTTGTTTCGGCCCACCCTGCCGATGTCCAGGTTGACCTGTACACACCGCTGGAAAAAGGCACGGATCATGATGTTTTCCTGGGGATCGACATCGGTTCGACCAGCACAAAAGCGATCCTTGTCAAACCAGACCGCACGCCCCTTGCGGGTTTTTACACCTACACTTCAGGTAAGCCGGCCGAAGCGACCCAGGCCATTTTTGAAGCCATAGACGACCTTGCCGGGAAACAGGGAACCGGGTTGCGGATCAGGGGTGCCGGGACCACCGGGTCGGGCAGGAAATTTATCAGCAAGATCATTCATGCCGACCTTGTGGTGGACGAAATCACCGCACACGCAAGGGCTGCCTTTGAACTGAATCCCAAAACAGATACGGTCATCGAGATCGGCGGGCAGGACTCCAAGTTTACCCTGATGCAGGACGGGATGGTGACCTTTTCGCAGATGAATGCCGTTTGCGCGGCCGGAACAGGCAGTTTCCTGGAGGAGCAGGCCGGCAGGCTGGGCTGTCCTTTATCCGCTTATTCCGACAAAACCGGGGGCGTTTCTGCTCCCCTGGCAAGCGACCGGTGTACCGTCTTCATGGAACGCGACACCAACCAGCTGCTCAACAAAGGCTATTCGCTGGGTGAGATCCTGGCTACGACGCTGCATTCGGTGATGGAAAATTACCTGAAAAAAGTGGCACTCGAAGGATCCATCGGGAACCATGTCTGTTTCCAGGGCGCCACGGCAAAAAACAGGTCGCTGGTGGCCGCCTTTGAACAACGGCTTGGGAAAAAAATATTTGTGTCGCCATACTGCCACCTCACCGGGGCACTCGGGGTTGCACTGCTGCTCGGGGAGGAAAAACCTTTTAAGCCGGGATTCAGGGGGCTGGACCTCTACAAAGAGTCCTTTGATATCCGTTCCGAAACCTGTGCGATTTGCTCAAACCGGTGCCACATCAGCCTGGCTTCGGTGCAGGGGGAGCAGGAAGCCTACGGGTTCCTGTGCGGCAGGGATTATGAAACAAAGAAACATGTCGCCCCCGATGCCACAGTTTTCAACCTTCTTGACGAACGGTCCCGCATCTTAAATGCCATGCAGCCGGAAACTTTCGCCCGGGATGTGGTGATCGGGCTGCCCGCCTCCCTGCATCTTTTCGAGGAGTTGCCCTTGTGGAAAAGGTTTTTCGCAAATTTATCCATCCGAACGGTGACAAGCGACCAATTTGCCAACCCGGTCAGATCGGGCAAACGCATTGCCGGGGCCGAGTTTTGCGCACCCATCGATTCGATGTACGGGCATGCATCCTGGCTGGCAGGCAAGGCTGATTTTATTTTTCAGCCGGTTTCGCTCGAGACACGGGACAAGGATGAAAATTCGGACCGGTATTACTGCTATTACACGCAGTTTTCGGCATCGCTTGTCCATACCCTGAAAGACAAAAATATTGCCGGGAAGATGATTTCGCCCCTGCTGAATTTTTCGAAAGGGAACCGGCAGGTCATTAAAAAACTTGCCGAATCGCTTCAGCCTGCCCTTGGAACGGCGGCATCGCCGGCAAAAGTCAGGGCAGCGTTTGACGAGGCGTTGCTTTTTGCAAACGACCGGAAGAAAAAACTTTTTGCACTCTTTCAGCGGGAATTCAAGCCGGATGCCGGCATTTCGGTCGTCCTCCTGGGAAGGCCGTATGTCGTGCTTTCAAAGTCGATGAACAAGGGGATTCCGGATATTTTCGCCGGGAACGGCGTTAAACCGTTTTTCCAGGACATGGTTGCCCCCGATGAATTGTTATCGGAGGAGACCGAACTGCTGCTCCGGAAGATTCCCTGGTATTATGCAGCCAAGATCCTGGAAACAGCAAAAACAGCCGCCACAACCAAAAACCTCTACCCGGTTTTGATCACAGCGTTTAAATGCGCCCCCGATTCCTTTATCCTCGAATATTTCAAAAAACTGCTGAACGATTATCACAAACCCTATCTCATCCTGCAGATTGACGAACACGATTCGAACGTGGGGTATGAAACCAGGATAGAAGCGGCGATCAGGTCGTTCCGGAACCATGCCGCGCTGGACCGGCAGTACCCGGAACCGGCATCACCGCAGCTGCTGCCCCATCTCGAAACCAGGATCAACGGCAAAACACTCCTTTTTCCGAACTGGGACAACCTGGTCGCACCGCTGCTTGTTGCCAACCTGAGACGGGGTGGGATCGACGCCCGGCTGATGCAATCCAGTGAAGTGATCATCAAAAAAAGCATGGCATACAACACGGGGCAATGTCTCCCGGTGAACATCATGGCCCAGGAGTTCATCGATTATGTCGGCCAGCACCATTTGCAGCCCGGCAACACCATGCTCTGGATGACAAGATGCTACATCACCTGCAACCTTCGCCTCTACCCGTTCTATGTCAAAAACCTACTTGAGCGCTATGGCCATGGCTTTGAAAAAGCATCAGTGTACAATGGCGAACTGACGCATCTTGAAATTGCCGTGAGCACAAGTTACTATGCCTATTTTGCCTACCTGCTCGGGGGGCTGATCAGGAAGCTGGGATGCCGGATCAGGCCCTATGAGATTGAAAGGGGAGCAACGAATGAAGCCATCAACAAAAGCATGTGGATCCTTGAAGATGCGTTTCTCGGAAACCGGCCGATGGATGCCGCGGTTGTGGAAGCCATCTCCATTTTTGATAAAATCGGGCGAAAGCCGGGAAACAAACCCAGGGTGGCAATTTTTGGCGACCTGTATGTCAGGGACAACGATATCATGAACCAGGACCTGATCCGTGATATTGAAGAAAATGGTGGGGAAGTGGTTACGACACCCTATACCGACCTGGTGAAAATCACGATTGAGAATGTGATCCGCAGGGCCATGGACCGCGGCGAATATTTTAAAACAGGCCTTTACCGGGTGATGCTCTCCAGCATTAAAATACTTGAAGACAAGTATTACAAACATTTTAAAAAGTACCTGGGAAACAAGCCTGTCGTTAACCCGCTGTTGCTGGAGAAGCACCTGGAGAAATTCGACGTGAGCCGCTACCATTCCGGCGAATCGTACGAAAACATACTGAAGGTCTTCTATATCCTTGAGAATTACCCGGACATCTCCCTCTTTGTGCAGACGAATCCCGCCTTTTGCTGCCCGGCACTGGTCACGGAAGCGATGGCCCCGGAAATTAAAAGAATTACCGGGATCCCGGTGGTGACACTGACCTATGACGGAACCTCAGGAACCGGGAACGATGCCATTGTATCCTACCTGAACTCGGTAAGTGCAGGTTTATAATGTATATTTGTCCAACCATAGACAAAAAAATTGATGAAGAAATTTTCAGCCCTCCTCCTGCTCATCCTTTTCAGCCGGGTGACATTTGCCCAGCAAAAGCCCGATTCGCTCCCGGTGATACCGTGGCCCGACACCATCAAACAGTCACAATTCAATGAAGGCATCATCGGCGACCCCCTGCAGCTGATCCTGGGGAAGGATCCTGGCGCAGAGGTCTTCAAGGCTGGCAGCGATCCCAATGCATCCTCTTCATTCATGCTCAGGGGGGCCTTTGGAATATACAGTGAGACCAATCCCCTGTATGTGATCGATGGAATTGCAGGAGGCTCCCTGTTCATGGTTCCACCGGAGGAGATAGAATCGGTGAAGATACTGAAGAACCTGTCGGAGACAAGTTTTTACGGAAGCGAAGGATCCGGCGGGGTCCTGCTTATTACAACAAAAAGCGGGAGCAAACACCGGCGGCTGTCGGTAAGTTTCAACACAGCGCTGTCGCTGCAGAAAACCCCCGGCCTGGATGGGCTCTTCACTGCACAGGAGATGAGGGACAAGGCCCTGTCGCATCCCGAAATTCATTTTGTCGACGGGGGAGCCACCACCGACTGGCAGGATGAGTTGTTCCGGACCAAGGTTTCGCAAACGTACCAGCTCGCAGTTGGCGGAACACTGAAAAACACCACCTACCGGCTCTCCTTCAGTCATTCAGTTCAACCGGGAAGCGTGCTGGGATCTGACAGGAATATGACCGGCGGTTCGGTGAACCTGGCACAAACCGCCTTAAAAAACAGGTTGCAGGTGAACGGCTTTGTTTCCTGGTACCAGGTGAAAAGCAATTCAATCATTTATCCAACCGGGAGATACGGGAACAACCTTTTATACCAGGTTTTCAGCCAAAACCCGACCGACCCGGTGTACAATGCCGACGGATCCTTCTATGAGCCCCGGCGGGTGTACCTGGATTACAACCCCGCAGCGCTCGCAGACATGACCACCAATGAAGCTACTGCAAAACAATTGTCGGCGGTGCTGAATGCCGCGTGGGAGATCTGGAAAGGGCTTGGAATAAAAATCACCGGCAGCTACACCGACAGCAAGAGCACCAGCCTGTACATCCTGCCGGCAGCGGTTCAATACTACGACCGTACATTCAAATCGGAAGGATCATTTCCGTACACCCGTACCAACTTACTCGCCGGCATAACGTACAACAGGTGCCTGAAGGAGAAACATTTCCTTGACCTGTTTGCCGGCTACATCTACCGTTCCTCCACGCAGGAGCGTGAAATAAATTCCTCATATGACACGATCTCCCTGGCATCTTCTCCTGAAACGATCAGGTACAAGGATTACGGACTGCGGGCAACCCTGAACTATCATTTCAGCCACAAGTACCATCTTGGCATGGTGATCAACCAGGAACATTACCAAAGTGATGTGACGCATGCACCAACCTCGCCAACCCTGGGTTGGGGAGAGTGGGTGTTTTACCCCGGGATCACCGCTTCGTGGGAAATCCACCGGGAGCGGTTCATGAAGAATCTCAGGCCGGTGAGCAGGCTCATCCTGAAGGCGGGTTACGGAATCGCAGGTGCCCGGCCAAAAGCCGAGTACCTGTCGGAAAGCAATGAAGGATATAATGACAAGAAACTGACAACTGAAAAAACCGCGGAGATAACCGCCGGCCTCGATGCCGGGTTTTTCCGAAACCGACTCATGCTGGGGTTTGAGTATTATCACCGCAATACCAACAACGCCCTCTTCAGGGAAAACATACCGGTTCCGCCTTACCTGGCCCAGTACTCCTACCGCAACGGGATGAAGGTGGTCAACAGCGGCATCGAACTGAGTATCTCGGCCCGTGTGCTCGACGGGAGAAACCTGGCCTGGAACTCCATCCTGGGCCTCAGCAGCAATAAAAACAAGGTTGTCTCGATCGATGGAAATGCCTCCATGCATTCAGGGTATATTGATGCATTTCAGCTGTTTTCGGGCACTCCTTACGTGCTTATCACCACATCGGGCCATCCTGTCCTGGCCTACAGCCTGCCGGTTTTCAGCGGGTATTACCAGGGCAAACCAGTTTACGTAAAAGCGGATGGCGGTTATACCAACAATGTCAACCTGGCAAAATTGGCGGTCAGCGACCAGGTTTTCCCCGACTACATGCTGTCCTGGACAAATTCCTTCACGCTGTTCAAAACCTTTGATTTGTCGTTCATGTTCAGGTACGTGGCGGGGCACCGCATCTTCAATGCTACGCGGATGTACCTGGCTGATCCATCCAACTACCTCGAAATTAATACACTCCAGGAAGCCGAACAAAATTATAACGAAGGCGTGCTGATCACACCCATGAGCGATATGTACCTTGAGAATGCCTCTTACCTCCGGCTTGAAAACCTGGCTGCAGGATATACCCTGATTCCCAAAAACATGAAATGGAAAGGCCGGCTGCGGGTTTACCTGGCCATAAACAACCTCTTTACCATCACGGGATACAGCGGCATTGATCCTTCATTCAACTACAACTCCCCCGGGGTGGATTCCTTCAATACCTTTCCCAAAAACCATTCGTATACCCTTGGGATCAACCTGGAAATCTGAAAAAACGGGCTGAAACAGCCTGGTGTTCAAAAGCAATAAAATTATCTTAAAAGTCAAATTTTAAGGGTTTTCCGGTAATCGCCCTGCCATTTGCCGTTCGACCATCCAGCCGGGGTATTCCGGCACCAGCGCGCTGATCAGGTCCAGCTTTTTCATGTCATCATCCGACAGCTGCAGCCCGGTTGCGGCGATGTTGTCAAGCAACTGCTCCTTTCTTTTCGCCCCGATGATGATGCTGGTTACGGCTGGTTTGCGCAGCATCCATGCCAGCGCCACCTGCGCAACCGAAACCTGGTATTGAGCCCCAACTTCGGCCATTGCATCGATGATATCATATGCCTTCTCCTTGTCGATGGGGGGAAAATCAAATTCATCCCTGCGGCTCTCCCCTGCTTTTAGTTTATCACGGGTAAATTTGCCCGAAAGAAAGCCTCCTGCCAGCGGGCTCCACGGCATCAGCCCCAACCCTTCGGCAAGCGCCATCGGGACGATTTCGCGCTCGATGTCCCTGCCCGCAATGGAATAATAGTTTTGAAGGGCCACAAACTTTGTCCAGCCCATCTTCTCTGCATGACAGTTTGCTTTCATTACCATCCATGCTGGATGGTTGCTGATGCCGATATACCTCACCTTGCCGGCCCGGACCACATCCTCCAGCCCGCGCATGGTCTCTTCAAGCGGGGTGACCGGGTCGACGCCATGGATGTAGAGCATGTCAATGTGCGACATTCCCAGCCGTGCAAGGCTGTCGTCGACGCTGCTGATGATGTGCAGCCGTGACAGGCCGACCTGGTTTGTTCCGGGGCCCATGCGGCCCCTTACCTTTGTGGCAAGAAAAATTTCCTGGCGGTTGATCCCGAGCGATTGCAACGCTTTTCCCGTCATAATCTCCGACACGCCCTCGGAATAAACATTGGCGGTATCGATAAAATTGATTCCGTGGTCAATCGCTGTTTTTACAATCTGGTCAACCTCATCCTGCGGGAGTTCCCCGATCGGTTTCCAGAAACCCCTGCCCCCGAATGTCATCGTACCCAGGCACAGTTCTGAAACGAGTACCCCCGTATTTCCCAATATGTTGTATCTCATATAAATATTTTTTTTGCAAAGGTAATGGTTTCTCAGGCGCATTTATTTCCGATATTTATACCGTGAATGTTTATTACAGTCAGCAGCCATGGAGAATCCCGCTGATGATAAAAAAATCAAAAAACCAAAAAACATGAAAACACTTCTTTTTTATCTCTGGGCCACGATTTTTTCCTTTCTTTGCTTCTCTTCATTCAGCCAGGCAAAGCACAACAACGATCCTTTGCCCTCGTGGAACGACACCCCGGTTAAAAAGTCAATCCTGGACTACATCAGCAAGGCGGTAAAGGAGATCCCGGTTGCAGACCGCATCGCCGTTTTCGACATGGATGGCACCCTGACCTGTGAAACCCCCTTATGGTTTGAAATGTATGCCGCTGTGAACGGGCTCAACCGGCAGTCGGCAAAAAATCCGGGTTTATTAAATCAGCCTGAATACCAGTTTGCCAGAAAACTCGCCAAAAACCAGGCCGACACCTCCGTGCTGAACCATTGGGTATCACCATCTGTCAACTATGTCGACTCAATGGTATGGAAAGCCTATGAAGGGATTGACCATGAGGCATATGTCGATTCGGCCCGTTCCTTTTTGTCAAGGACAGCCGACCAGAAATACCATATTCCACTGGCAAGGATGTTTTACCAGCCGATGGTGGAACTGGTGAAATACCTGAAAGAAAATCAATTTTCGGTGTACGTGGTTTCCGGTTCGGTGCAGGGTGTTGTCTGGAGTGTTTGTCCGCAAACAATTGCGCTGGACAGGTCGCACCTGATCGGCACGCGGCAGATGATGGTACCGGTATATGACCCTGGTCAAAAAAAGACGATGTTCCTGATCGGCAAAGGAATTTTCCCGCCGAAAAACGATAAAAACGGGAAGAGCCTGAATATTTATTCACAAATCGGCAAAGTCCCTGTATTTGTCTTCGGCAACACCACCGGCGATTTTGGCATGTTTCACATGGCTTCAACCAGCAAATACCCGCATGCCGAATTCCTGCTGAACCACGACGATGCTACCCGCGAATATGCCTATCCGCCGTATCATGGCTCACCTGTCCCGGCCTGGAAAGATTCCCTTACGGTGAACAAATGGAAACAGGTCGACATGTCCGCCGAATTCAAAACGGTCTGGATGACCAGGTAAACCAGCGATCTTCATTCATCGGTCAACATCAGGCCTCATGTTTTTTCCGGTTCACGCCCGGGGTGGTTATATTATCCCCTGACAAATTATTTTATTTTTCAGTGTATTAAAATTTCCCCACCTAACATTTTTTTATTACAATAGAATTAATTAACGTATATTTGATCTGTTAAAGATTAAACAGTTCCATTGTCCTTTGTTCTTTCAGGGAGTTGCTCCACTCCGGATAAAGCAGTCGACATTCTTCTCAACCTTACATCTGCCATTAACTGCCATGAACCCTGAAGATCCGATCATCACAGCTATAACGTTTGCATTGATGTTTGCCCTGGCAGGGACGGCTGCAGCCTCCTTCACCATAAAAGCCGGATGCCCTGCACCCCGGCCAGGTGCAGGCGGATTTGATATTGCATAACATGATACGAGTTCACAATATAAAAACTGCAAATCAATTACTACTGATCTGAAAACCATGAAAACGAAAAATCTGCTCAGAAAAACCTTGTTGCTGGCCATGCTGATCGCGCTGGTCCTTATCGGAACCAGTTCATGCAGGAAGTGGGGGGCCGATTACATCCCGGTACAGCCTGGGCCATCCCCTGCCGGGATACCGGATGTATTCCCGAATAAACCGCTAAACATAATGACAGACCTGGAAATCGCCAATCATGCAGCTTTTCCCGCCTCAATTCTTCCAAAGCTGGGACATACAGTCGGGATTGAAAAGGGGGAGGGTTTGGGCCTTGGGCTTCATATTGGCGGATTACTTTTTGATATCTTTGATCACTATTCCGTTAAGGCTGATTTTAAGGAAGTTGATGACCAGCTGGATGCCATAACAGGTCAAATTTCAACCCTGTCCGCTGCAATTACCACCATGGGTGATAATTTGCAAATCGATGTCAATGACCTTACATCATTTATTGTAAGCGGGGATCTCAACCAGCAGATTGGTCTTGTGAATTCGGCCATGGCTCCCGGATTATCCAGCGGATTTATGTATTACTCGAGTACTGCGGCGCTGTGGTACTCGGATTCGACCAAACAATCCAACATTCTTCTGATGAATGCGGCCGCAGCTGCAGTGCCGGGCTATGCAGATGCGATCTACAATGCCCCGCTGGAAAGTTCAATGACAACCATCATCAATGAGATGTACCAGGATATCGTACCTGCCGTTGGATCGGGCGTGAATGCCTTGTCGGCCTACGAAAAAACGCTGGTCCCGAAATGCAGGGGTAAAATTCATAACAGTACTGATGCCATGAATGCCTATACGATTCTTGAAAGTTACTTTCTGACAGTTGTAAACTACCAGTTCCAGGCCGCCATCATCATGCTGAACGCTTGTAATGTGAAAGATCCAACCGGGATATATAGCAAGGACAGCCTTTTCTGGTATGGCGATGTCGTTCCGGTTATCGTACCGGAGGTTCAATGCTTTCTCTCAACCGTTGATTCCCTTGTTGCAAACATTTATGAATACAGGGATACGAGCCTGTTCAAACACGACATGGGCTATGCAGCATCGGGTCTTGCACCTGACATCCTCTTTGGAAACGTCATGGCCCGCTCACAGCTTGTGGCCAACCAGATTTATGATGCCCTGAATATCCCGTACCCGGTGATGTGCGGGCATGTCCTCATCCCGCAGGCCTACGCATTCAATGCATACGGTCCGCTGAACCTGATCATCGGGCCGAATGCCGTCAGTGCATATCCGCTAAATATTAAGGCAAGCCAGATACCCTATACCGTATGGGACCAGAACAATACCTGCCATCCCGGTTACAGCTGGAACAGTTACCGGTTTGAATGCTATGATACGCCCGACACACCCTGGCCAGACGGGAAAATGCACATTCAGGTCAATGACAACAGCTCCCTTGATCCCTGGGTGCATTACCCGGCAATCACAGGATATGTAACCATGAAGTATTACAACCCGTCAGATTTAAGCCAACAGCCCTCATTAACAAAAACCACTACATGCACCATGAAGTTTGGTTATTTTTCGGCCGCCTGGCCATGGGGCACCATGCTTCTCTCCAACTCACAGATTACTGCCGGGTGGAAGAAACTTCCCCACCCGTTTGATTTCAGCAATTTCAACAAAAGCCTGGACGGAAACTCTTTGACTGTTCCGTTTGAAGCGACAGGTTCGAAGGGCAGCCTTAAAAAGGTGGCAGCCAACAATTTTTCCTATCCATACAACACAGCAGGAAACATGTGGTGGTCGGGGATTACTCCGGCTCAAAGCAATTACTACGCCATCGCCGATGCCTGGCTTCTTGACATATCGACCGGAACAGAATCAACGCCCGACAAGGAACCTGGTGTTACAGATACTCTCCAGGCATGGGGTTATTTTGACATGCATTACAACATGCCGGTGGATACGACCGGATTTGTAAACATCGGCACTGTGTGCACAGGGAGTTCTCATTCCTATGTTTCCGGCAACGTGGTGTACACGAAATTTCCGAAATTAAAAGCAGGAGATACGATATGTCGCTTTGGTTCCACGAAAGTGAACATAAATGCGAAGTACACGCCGGGCGTTCAGTATTATTTCGAAACCCCGGGCTTTCCTGTATCCGTTGCCGCCAGTATGAAATTCCAGCAGGGTTTTCAGTTTGTTTACAGGGGGTATAGTCTCGTGCATTAGGTCCGGCGACCCCCTGAAACATTGTTTAAAAGTGCCACATTTCCCAAGGAATCCCAAATCAAACCACATGAAAAAGCTATTATTACTCGTCAACATGATGTTACTGTTTGCTGCAACATCATATGCCCAGGTCACCGTGAGCGGCGCTACCGGTGGAGGCAATGGAAGTTATACCTCACTGACAAATGCAACCGGGGCCTTTGCCGCCATCAACGGCGGGACACAGACCGGAGCAAGCATCATCATTACCATCACGCAGGATTTAACGACCGAACCGGGCACAATTGGTTTGAACGCAGGGGCATGGACTTCGCTGGTAATTCATCCGGCCGGGGCAAGAACTGTTTCGGGGAGTGCCAGCGGGGCTGCGCTTATCAGTTTGAACGGCGCCGACCATGTGACCATCGACGGGTTGAATACCGGTGGTAATTCGCTGACGATCTCTAACCTAAGCACATCATCAGCCGTCAATACTTCGACCATCCGGTTTATGGCTGATGCGGTTAATAATACAATCACCCGGTGCACTGTATCAGGCTCCTCCTCCACACCCCTTGCAACAGACGGCGGAACGATATTCCTGGGCACAGGAATTTCAACGGGTAACGACAGCACCACCATTTCGTACTGCAACATCGGACCCGCCGGCGCTGCCTTGCCTTCCAAGGGGATCTATGCGAATGGCAGTACAGGCTCATCTGCGGCTGCCAACAGCAATGTCACCATTGCCAACTGTGAGATTTATGATTTCTTCCTCTCAGGCGGCTGCGCAGGCGTTTATACCCTGGCAGGCAACTCCGCCTGGTCCATTGTCGACAATCTTATCTACCAGACTTCTCCACGCATCTTTACAGTTGCCGGCACCCTGAACGGGATCTATTTCGCCAATTCCACCACAGGAAGCAACATCAACATCACCGGCAACACCATCGGTTACGGCAGCAACACAGCCACGGGCACACTTTCACTTACCGGAACCGGGATTGCAGCCGCATTCCAGGGCATCTACCTTGTTGCAGCATCCAACACTTCCATTGCCTCCAATGTATGCAACAACCTCATCTCCGATATTTCACTGACATCCTCTACCGGAACATTTTATGGAATTACCAACGCCAGTTATAAATCGATAAACACCCTTCACATCGATACCAATGTGGTTAAAAACATTGGCATTTTCACATCCAAAGGCATGGCCACAGGAATATCTGCAGGCGACGCCAACATCATTACCTGCAACTCGAATACCCTGGATAACATTTCGCGAAACACCGGCGGTTTCATTTATGGGATCCAGTATGGTTCCCCGTCAACGATTACCATCAGTGGCAACACCATTAAGAATTTGCACTCGGCCAGTACCTCCTCCAGCTACAATTTTTACGGATTGTATTCCGAAGGCAACCCGGGAGTCACGCATATCATCAACAACAGCATCTACAACCTCACTTCCAGCTCTGCCAGTACGCAAACCATCATCGGCTGGTACGCCAATACCCAGGCGGGATCATCCACTGTTGTTCAGAACAACAGCATTTACAACCTTTCGGCAGCAGGAAATGCCACCATATATGGAATGAAACTATATACCGGGTCGAACCTGGAGATCAGCGGCAACCAGATCTATTCGATCAGCGGTGCCGCAGGTTTATGCGGGATCTCAACCGGTTCATTTAACCTGGCAAACATATTCAGGAACAAGATCTACTCCTTGTCCTGCCCGAGTGAAACAGGGTGGCTTTACGGCCTCTATATCAACACCGGCAGTACCACCACCATGAACGTTTACAACAACTTCATGGGCGATCTGAACACCCCGGCGGCAACTTCACCCCTTTCCCTGATAGGTGCCTACATTGGTTCAGGAATAGTAAATTTTTATTATAACACCATTTACCTGAATGCCACAAGTTCCGGAAGCATGTTCGGCAGCGCTGCTGTTTATGCCCAGGCCGGGGTAAGCGTTATGCTTGATATGCGGAACAATGTCATTGTGAATACCTCTGTAGCGAATGGCGGAAGCAATACGGCAGCTTACAGGAGAACGGGCTCAACCCCGGCGGGTTATGCCGCCACCTCGAACAACAACCTTTTTTATGCCGGCACCCCTGGTCCCTATAATGTTATCATGTACGATGGTACAAACGCTTATCAGACAATAGCCGCTTACAAAACGGCCATCGGGCCTTCCTGTGATGCATTGTCGGTAACTGAAAATCCGCATTGGACCAGTATTTCCGGAAATGATCTGAATTACCTGCATATAGCACCTTCGATTCCGACACAAATAGAAAGCGGCGGTGCCCCGGTTGCCGGATACAGCAATGATTATGACGGGGATATCCGGAATCCGGCCACCCCGGATATCGGTGCCGATGAATTTGCCGGAACCATGATAGATGTCACTGCTCCTGCAATATCATTTACGGCACTGCCCAATTCCTGCAACAATTCTGACCGCACCCTGCAGGGGGTGATTATTTCTGACATATCCGGTGTGCCGGTAACAGGGACCCTGGTTCCCCGAATTTATTACAAAAAAAATTCCGGCACCTGGCATTCACAACCGGGAGTTTTAACCTCAGGATCCGCAACCTATGGAACCTGGAGTTTTACGATTGTGACCGCCGATATGGGCGGTGTAACCGGCAATGATGTTGTTTCATATTTTGTGATTGCCCAGGATGTAGCCCCCACGGGCAATATCCGTTCGAACCCCGCGGATGGCCTGGTGGCAGTCAACGTAAACACCGTTACAACTCCTCCCAACGCTCCGGTATCCTATACGGTCCTCGCCACCCTGTCAGGCTCCTACAATGTTGGTCTGAACGGCCAGTATCCAACACTCACTGCGGCTGTGGGTGCATACAACAATGCCTGCCTGGGCGGCCCGGTCACCTTTATCCTTACCAGTGCTGCATATTCGGCCGGCGAAGTCTTCCCGGTTACCATTCATAACAACGCTTATGCAAGCACCACAAACACCCTTACGATACAGCCTGCAGGCGGGGTCAACGTCGTTATTTCTGGGACACAGGCAGGTCCGCTCATTGACTTCAGCGGCGCAGATTATGTGATCATCAATGGATTGAACGCCGGCGGCAGTTCCCTGGCAATTTCCAACACGAATGCCGGCAGTGCGGTCAATACCTCCACGCTCCGGTTTATTGCCGATGCAACACACAACACCATCACCAATTGTACCGTTTCCGGTTCAGCATGCATGGCCCTGGCCACCGACGGGGGAACGATCTTCTTCAGCACCGGTATTACAACAGGGAACGACAACAATACCATCTCCCATTGTAAAATAGGTCCGGCCGGTTCATCGTTGCCTTCAAAAGGCATTTATGATCATGGAAATCCCGGCTCATCTTATGATGTCAACAGTTCTATTACCATTACCAATTGTGAAATCTATGATTTTTTCCTGACCGGAGGATGTACAGGTATTACCATCCTCACCGGTCAATACTGGAACATTATAAACAACAAGATCTACCAGACCGCACCCCGCACGTTCACCAGCGCAGGCGCCATGAACGGGATTTATTATGCCAATTCCATGAATGGAACCCCAGTAAATATCACCAACAACACGATTGGCTATGCCACCAGCTCGGGAACAGGCACACTAACCCTTACAGGTAGCGGAGTTGCGGGTTCTTTCAAGGGTATTTACATTGTTCAGAGCGGGGGAGAGAACCTGCAATGCAATCTATACAGCAATGTGATCTCTGATATTTCACTGACATCCTCCACCGGAACATTTTATGGGATATACAATGGCATCACCTATACCAGTAATGTAATGTCGTTCGACACCAACCAGGTTAAAAACATCCATATTCTCACTACAACGGATACCGTTGCCGGCATTTATGCCGGTGGCGGATCATCCGTTACCTGTAACATGAACGTGGTTAACAACATTACAAGGAACACAGGGGGCGTATTTTTTGGAATCCGCTCTGTTGCCCCATATACGCTAAACTTCACCGGCAATACCGTCAGCAATTTAACTTCAGCAAGCACCTCTTCCGTAGCAGACTTCTTCGGATTATACTCCTCCGGCATTCCGGTAAACGAAACGGTCACGGACAACAACATCTTTAATCTTACAACCAGTTCCACCGGCGCCCAGACCATTATGGGGTTCAACAGTCCCACGTCGACAGGTACAAAAACGATTCAAAACAACAACATTTACGGCTTATCCGGAACAGGGGGAACCACGATCTATGGCATCAGGGCTGGTGCCGGAACCACCATGGAAATCAGCGGAAATAAACTGTATTCGTTCAGCAACGCACTCCTGGTCACCGGGATCAACACAATATCCTGCACAACCTGCAAAATATTTAAAAACAAGATCTACGACCTCTCTTCCGCCAATTCCAATGCAACGGTCTACGGGTTATATATTTCAGGCGGGACAACCATCAACGTTTATAACAACCTTATCGGTGACCTGAGGGCCACCGCGGCAAATTCAGATCATCCCCTGGCAGGTATTTTCATTAATTCATACACACCGGCTAACATTTATTACAATACCGTCTTCCTGAATGCCGTAAGTTCCGGCGCCTTGTTCGGCAGTTCAGCAATTTACATCGCTGAAAGTTCTGCGCTCGACATGCGTAACAACATCTTTGTGAATACATCCGTCCCGAAAGGCGCAGGTATAACAGCCACGTACCGGAGGGAGGGCACTTCACTTGCAAACTATGCCGGTACTTCAAACAACAACCTGTTTTATGCAGGAACACCCGGCACACATAATCTCATCATGTACGACGGCACAAACGCCTATCAGACACTGGCCTCCTATAAAACGGCTGTCGGGCCCACCCGCGACGCATTTTCCATAACCGAAAACCCCGCCTGGGTGAGCACCTCCGGCGGTGATGCCAGCTACCTGCACATAACAGTATTACAGCCGACCCAGATAGAAAGCGGCGGTGCCCCGGTTGCCAGTTATACGACCGACTATGACGGGGACAGCCGTAATACAGTCAAACCGGATATTGGTGCTGACGAATTTGCAGGAGTAGTCATGGATGTCACGGCCCCGGTCATTTCATATTCAGCCATGGCCAATTCATGCAGCCTGGCGGACCGTACCCTTTCGGGTGTGATGATTTCGGACGTTTCGGGTGTTCCCCTCACAGGAACCCTGGTTCCCCGCATATATTACAAAAAAAATTCAGGCACATGGTATTCACACCCGGGTGTGTTAACTTCAGGATCAGCCAGCAACGGAACCTGGAGTTTTACGATTGTTGCCGCCGATATGGGCGGGGTTGCCGGAAATGATGTTGTTTCTTATTATGTCATTGCCCAGGATGTCTCCACCCAGAACAATCTCAGTTCGGATCCTGCTGCCGGGCTGGTCGCAACCAGTGTCAACTCGGTTACAACACCACCATCCACCCCGAACACCTTCACTGTACTGGCCACCCTTTCGGGCACCTATACTGTTGGTACCGGCGGACACTATCCAACCCTCACGGAAGCCGTTAATGCATACAATGGCGCTTGCCTGGCAGGACCTGTAATTTTCAGCCTCACCGGTGCCTCCTATTCCGGCAGTGAAAGCTTTCCCATTGTCATTCAAGCCAACACCGGGTCCAGTGCCATCAATACCCTTACCATAAAACCGGCAACCGGGGTCAATGTGGTTGTTTCAGGTACAAATGCAGGGCCGCTTGTAGATTTAAACGGGGCCGATCATGTAACTTTCGACGGGCTGAACTCCGGCGGCAGTTCGCTGACAATTTCCAACACCAATTCAGGCACTGCGGCCAATACCTCCACCCTTCGTTTCATTGCTGATGCTACTCATAACACCATAACGAATTGTACCATCACAGGTTCATCGGGCATGGCCCTGACAACCGATGGCGGGACCATATTCTTCAGCAACGGAACTGTTACAGGCAATGACAACAATACCATTTCAAATTGCAGTATAGCCCCTGCCGGCACCAGTTTGCCTTCGAAAGGCATTTACGGGAAGGGAAGTACCGGCTCACCTGCGTTAGCCAACAGCAATGTGACCATCAGCAACTGTGATATATACAATTTCTTCCAGACCACCGGGTGCGCAGGTATTTATATCCTTACCGGCAACACCGGCTGGAACATTGCAAACAACAAATTCTACCAGGCTGCCAGCCGCACCTTCACCGCGGCAGGCACCATGAATGGTATATACTTTGCCAATGCCAGTTACGGGAACAACATTCAAATCACAGGCAATACGATCGGTTACGCCAGCAATGCAGGAGCCGGCACCCTCACCCTCACGGGGAGCGGGGTCGCAGGTTCTTTCCAGGGTATTTATCTTGCAGCCGCTTCAACGGCAGACACAGCCTGCAATATCAGCAACAACATCATCACCGATATTTCACTTACATCGTCCACCGGCACATTCTCCGGGATCTGCAATGCCAGCATTGCCTCCTCAAACGCAATCAGCATCAACACCAACACCGTTCAGAACATCGGCATCCTCACCACCAACGATACAGTTACGGGCATATGCGCCGGTGGCGCTGCCAACCTGAATTGCAATGCGAACCTGGTTGACAACATCACCCGCAACACCGGGGGTATTGTTTACGGGATCAGGTATGTATCGCCAATCACGGTTACCTGCAACGGCAACAACATCAGCAATTTAGCGTCAACCGGCGCCTCCGCATCTTCAGATTTGTTTGGACTATATTCCTCAGGCACCTCATCAACCGAAACCATCCTCAACAATAACATTTATAACATAACGTCAGTTTCCACAGGGGCCGAAACCATTGTGGGATGGTATGCCAATGCCCAGTCCGGGGCTTCCACCGATGCCCGGAACAACAACATATACAATTTATCGGCTGCCGGCGGTGCCACCATTTACGGGTTAAACCTTGCCCTCGGATCATCATTTGGCGTGACCGGGAATACAGTCCATTCCTGCAGCGGGGCAATGAACCTGTACGGCATGTACATTGCATCCGGCGCCAATGGCACTATATCAAACAACGAGATATACAACCTGTCCTCTGGCAACACCAATCCGACTGTCTGCGGGCTTTATAATGCAGGCGCATCGCTGAAAATATTCAACAACCTCATCGGTGACCTGCGTGCCGCATCAGCAAATGCCGCGCTTCCCATCAAAGGTATTTATAATGCTGACAACTTCTCGGATATTTACTTCAACACCGTTTACATAAATGCTACAAGTTCAGGGTCATTGTTTGGAAGTACTGCTGTATATTCCCACATCACCCCGATCACCCTGCGCAACAATATCCTCGTCAACACCTCCACGCCGAATGGAGCAGGTTACACATCAGCCTATTGCCGGGATGCAACCTGGCTCGGGGATTATACCAGTAATTCAGACAACAACCTGTTTTATGCCGGTACCCCCGGGGAACATAATGTTATCATGTATGACGGGACAAACGCTTATCAAACACTGGCTGCTTACAAAGCTGCGGTCGAACCAGGCCGCGATGCCTCTTCCGTTACCGAAAATCCTCATTGGATAAGCACTTCCAGCAGTGACCCGGCATACCTCCGCATAGATCCTTCTTTCCCGACACAAATAGAAAGCGGGGGCATCCCCGTTGCCGGATGTACCACCGACTTTGACGGGGACACCCGCAATGCGATCAGACCCGATATTGGTGCAGATGAATTTACCGGAACCAACATCGACAAGGTTGCTCCCGTTATTTCGTACACCATGCTCAACGATTCATGCATCAATTCGAGCCGTTGGTTAACAGGGGTGACAATTACCGATATCACAGGTGTTCCGGATACAGGGAACCTGGTTCCCCGGATTTATTACAAAAAAAATTCCGGGACCTGGCAATACCCGCAGCCGGGACAACTGATGTCGGGAACATTAACAAATGGAACCTGGAGATTTCATATTGTAACAAATGCCCTCGAGACGGGCGACCTGATCTATTATTATGTAATTGCCCAGGATGTTGCCTCCCCGATGAATATTACGTCTAATCCTTCGGCCAACATGGTGGCAACCGATGTTACCAATGTTACCACACCGCCGTCCAATCCCAGTTTCTACCAGGTGTTGCCCGGCCTTTCGGGAACATATGCCGTTGGTAAAAATTTGCAATACCCGAATCTGCAGGCTGCAGCCTATGCCTATAACAATTCCTGTTTGCACGGGCCTGTAACTTTCATGCTGATGGATGCCAGCTATACAGGTGACTCGAATATTATTACCATTCATTCCAACCCTTGTGCAAATGCCACGAACATACTTACGATTAAACCGGCAACAGGGAACCAGGCAGTCATAAGCTGCGAGGTGCCAAACAGCCCCGTGATAAAAATAGAGGGCGCCAAATATGTGACCATCGATGGCAGCAACTGCGGCTATGACGACAGGAGCCTGACCATTACCAACACCAGTACAACCGGTCCAACGGCGGTTTCCCTGGCAAGTTCAGGTACCGGGGCCGGGGCCTCCCACGTTATCATTAAAAATTGCAATATCAGTACTGAAACATGCACTACTACCGGGTACGGAATCGCGGTGGGGGGAGTGACATCCGGCACACCGGGATCTGATAACGACAATGTCAGTCTGATCAACAACTTAATCACGGGTGCCGACATCGGCATTTATGCCTGTGGCAATGCTGCTGTAAGCAGCAACGGGATGGACAACTTAACTGTCACAAACAATTCTGTCGGCACAAGCACCCTGAATCCCTGCATCGGGATCCAGGCAGGAAACGGGTTAAACTGCAGTATCAGCGATAATTACATCAGCGTTCAAACTTCCTCATGGACCCCCGTCGGCATATCACTGGAAACCGGGTTTGTCTCTTCAGCAATCACCGGCAACAACATTACCTGCGTAAATACAACTTCTGCAGGGTTCTTTGGCGGAAGAGGCATTACCGTGGGAACTGGTTTAACCGGCAGTTCCCTGACAATTGCCAACAATTTTATCAGTGGCGTGACGGGAATGAACAATGCCGGGTTTAACAGTTCTTCTTCAATGGGGATCGGCATAGGAATGATCGGCTACAGCGATAACCTTGCAACGACCACAGGCGGGATCAACCTGTATTACAATACCGTAAACATGTACGGTTCTTACACCGCTGCTGCCGCTTGTCACACGACTGCACTGTATGCCGGAAGCGGGGCCTCCGCACTGGATGTCCGCGACAACATTTTCATGAACTCCATGAACAACACCAATGTCTCCGGAACGGGATCAAAAAATTATTCGGTTTATTCTGCAGCTGCAAATATGGCATTCAACAACCTCAATTACAACGATTATTATGTGTCGGGCGTCCAGGGAGTGCTCGGATCGTATCTGAATTCAGACATAACCACACTGGAGGCATGGCAAGCGGCAACCGGTAAAGATGCAAATTCAAAAAACATTTTACCGGGATTCATCTCTCCCTCAGATCTTCATATGGTATCTGCAACCAATACCCCGCTGGATAACCTGGGAACCCCGATTGCCGGCATCACCGTGGATTTCGATGATGCACCAAGAAGTCTGGCCACCCCGGACATCGGGGCAGATGAATTTACATCTCCTGCAGCCGCAGACATGGGAGCGACCACCCTCGTTTCCCCCGCGGCTATCGCTTGTTATTCGTCTGCAGAAACTGTTACCGTGACAATTAAAAACTACTCTGCTACGTTGATGGATTTCACCCTGACGCCGGTAACGGTTTCGGTAACGGCCACCGGTGGTTACAGCAGCAGTATTGTCATCAGCACCGGCACCCTGGCATTCAATGCCACCCGGAATATTACCCTGCCGGCGGCGATCAACATGAGTGCCGACGGGTCCTACACATTTAATGCCCAAACCCAGGTAGCCGGTGATGCACTTCCGGGAAACAACGCCATGATGCCTGTAACAATTCTTGTTACAGGCATGGCATCCGGAACGAATACCGTAGGATCGGGAGGTACCTACAGTACACTCACCGCCGCTGTTGCCGCCTATAATTCGGCAACCTGCCTGAGGGGCCCGGTAATCTTCAGTCTGACCGATGCCACCTATCCCGGTGAAACATTCCCGATCATCATCAACGCCAATGCGATGGCAAACGCGACAAATACGCTTACCATCAAACCCGCCCCGGGCGTAAATCCCGTGATTTCAGGCTCAGGCACTTCCGCCATCCTGAAACTGAACGGGGCCGATTATGTGATCCTGGATGGATCAAACAATGGCACCAATTCAAGAAACCTGACCATTGAGAACACCAGTACCGACACCTCTTCGGTGGTTGTATGGAACGGAAGCGCCGCTCCTTCGGATGGAGCCACCCTCAACATAGTTAAAAACTGCATCCTGAAGGGAAGCGGGGCAAACAACACGCTTGCCGGGCTGTTCAGCGGAAGCGGCACCATGCCGGGCAATGCCGCTGAGGCATCAAACTCCGGATGTGTCTTTCAGAATAACTCCTGCATAAAAAGCCGGAAGGGAATTATGGTTGCCGGAACGGGCGGCCAAACCGGCAATGTGATAAGCCAGAACAGCATCGGTTCGGAAACTGAATCAGACTATATCGGCAGTGTGGGTATGTCGCTGAGCAACTGCAGCGGGATCGAGGTTACCCAAAACACCATTTTCAACCTCATTACATCATCACCAAACCCGGTGGGGATGGATATCAGGACGGGTGTGCTGAATTCCAGGATCGACGGCAATGTAGTCCGCAGTATCCGTTATACAGGCACCGGCAGTTATGGCGGAAAGGGGATGAATATCAATACCGGCAATGCTGAGAGCAACCTTGTTGTATCCAATAACATGATCTCGGACATCCTGGGTGACGGATGGTCTGACCTTTCCAGCGATGCCATCGTTGGTATCCGCCTGGGTGCGACCGGTGGAGCATTCACAACAACCGGCGGGATTAACCTGTATTACAACACGGTAAACCTGGGAAGCGGCAGCTTTTCGGGGAACGCTGCCGGCACACTGTCTGCTGCCCTGTACCTGGGACCGGCCACTTCGGCGCTTGACATCCGCGACAACCTGTTTGTTACAAACCTGGTAAATTCGAACGCCCCCGGGGCCAAAACCTATTCCATTTATTCGGCAGCGGCCAATACAGCTTTCAGCCCCATTGATTATAACGATTATTCCGTAAGCGGAACACAGGGTGTTTTGGGGTATCTTGGCAGTGAAAGGTCCGACCTGGCCGGAATCATCTCAGGTTTCGGTGGAAATGCAAATTCACGGAACATCGCCCCTGTATTCATAACCGCCACCGACCTCCACCTGGTGTCTGACGGCAATTTTGCACTGGACGGATTGGGAACACCAATAACCGGAATTACCACGGATATCGATGATGATACAAGAAACCCGGCCACTCCCGACATGGGTGCGGATGAATTTTCCGTTCACGGAGGATTGGACATGGGTGCAACAGCCCTGGTAGCACCGGATGCCTCCGGTTGTTACAATACCGCCGAAACAATCACCGTGGCCATTAAAAATTACTCCGTGGCACCGATTGATTTCAGCATGAACCCGGTTAAAGTTACGGTGACCGCAACCGGAGGTTACGCCAGCGATGCGGTTCTTGCTTATGGCACCCTCGCCGGCAATACCACCCTGGAAGTATCCATGCCTGCAACCATCAATATGGGTACAAGCGGGGATTATACGTTTAATGCCAATACGGTTGTAACCGGCGGGGATAACACGCCGGCCAATGATGCCATGTCCGCTGTGACCAGAACGGCGAATGCGTTACTCCAGGCAAGCGTTACTATCTCGGCATCCGCCAACCCTGTTTTTACGGGAACAGCGGTTACCTTTACGGCCGTCCCGGTCAACGGAGGAACAGCCCCAGCCTATATGTGGACAGTGAATGGATTGAATGTGCCCGGGGCGACAAACTCCGGTTACACCTATATTCCCGTTGATGGTGATGTGATCACCTGCACGCTGACTTCAAATGCATCCTGCACCTTGCATATTCCTGTTATTTCCAGCACGGTGATCATGTCGGTGAACACCGTTGCGATTTCCATTGTACTTCAAAACCTGGATATCACCGGCACCCAGTGCTTTGATGCAATCCAGACAATTACCGTAGCCGGCGGTGGCAACACCTTTGTCGTACAAAACGGCGGGAATGTAACCATGATTGCCGGGCAGAACATTGACTACCTGCCAGGGACGGTTGTCGAACCAGGGGGCTACATGCATGGGTTCATCACTGAATCAGGTGAGTATTGCGGCAGCAAAGCACCTTCAATGGTCGCCACCGGTGAAGATGCAAACAACATCACACAGGCACGGCCATTCTTTAAAGTCTACCCCAATCCAACAGAGGGCGTTTTTGCGCTGGAGTTTGACGGGATCGGTTTCCCGGAGAAAATCCATGTCGAAATTTACAACATGACGGGGGAAAAGATATTGTCGACGGATTTGTCCGGAGAAAGGATATATAATCTTTCCTTATCAGGCAAACCCGCCGGAATCTATTTATTAAAGGTTGTTTCGGGACATATCGCGAAAACAGTAAGAATAATCAGGCAATAGCGACCGGATGGATTTATGGGCCCATCCCTGTAAAATTTTGCAGGCAGAATTATTTTTTTTCTACTTTTGACTTTTTAAATAAAGTCTTTCATCCATACTTTATCTCCTGAAAATGAATATTCGATTTACCATCTTTTTCTTTTTCATCGGGACCATGCTGCTTTCGGCGCAGGAGCCGGTTCCCCGGGATACCTTCGACATTACCAGGTTTTCCATGCAGTTTCCGCACCATTATCAAAAATGGGGGTTCCAGGTTTCTGCAGGCCTTTCGATGGTCAAGCCACCCAAAGACCTCCTGGAAAATTCATACCAGGCGCCACTGGTAAATGTCCACTCCACGTTCGGACTTCCCTGGAACTTTTCGCTCGAGGGCGATCTGACCACGCTGGTTGTTTCAAACCAGCTGGCTTTGGGCCCGCGATACAGCTTCCTGTATAAAAACCTTGGCATCAAAGTTGGCTGGGATGTAGCCTTTGTGTATGGGCAACTGAAGCAGGGCGGGTTCGACAACAGCCTGCAGGCCTGGTTTCATTACCCGAGTCTCTCCGTCGGGTACAAACTGAAGAAAATGGCCTTTACGCTCAAAGGTGAGTTGGTAATTATTGCAAAAGCAGTAACAAAAACAGGAGAGAACGAGTTGACACATTCAACTAATTTCATCAACGGCGGTACTTTCGCATTTTATATTGAACAACGGATCCACAAGAACAAGGTTTTTGTGATCGGTGTAAAGGATAATTATGAGAAAGCTTTCTGGCCCACCTGGATGATCTTTACCACCTTTAACAGATATTATCATATTCCCGAACTTTCTTTTAGCTGGATACTATGAAAACCAGGATTTTACATATGGCAGGGCTGATGCTCCTGTTTTATGGCTGCAACAAGGACAACGTCGTCCCTGTTCCCGCAACAGGACCCGTTTCGGTTATGACCGAAACCTATCCTTTGCCACCGGCATCAAAACTTTTACTGGAAGGGGTATACCGTGTAACCTCCGGATCGGACAAGTTCGGCGATTTAATGGTTGTTAAATGGAACCGCACCGGCGTCTTGTTTGCCAATAACAACGGAAAACATTTTATCATGGAAGCAGGACACCTTGACTCAGTGGTATTTATCCAGGGCTACTGGCGCGACGGGTACAGCGATGCCACCGGGGCATGCACCATGATCGTCGGCAGATCGGAGGGAGGAACCAGCCTCGTTACAGGAAACGGCGCACAGCAGATCATTATCCGGGGTGCCTATGCAAAAGAGAGCGGTTTGCCCGACCAAACCCTTACGATGGAATACCTGCGGCCGTTTTCGGATAAAGTAAAAAACAGTAACTTTTATATTCTCGGCCACCGCGCCGGGGGACGCAATTCCGACAGGCTGCCGGTTTCGGAGAACAGCCTTGCCATGATCAAATACACGGAGAGGCTCGGAACAACCGGCATTGAGGTAGACCCCAGGCTGAGCAGCGATAAAATCCCTTTCATCTATCATGATCCGGATATCAACATCCGCCTTACACAAAAGGGGCCCCTTGCAGGTGATGTGAGTGCATACACATGGCGCCAGTTATCGTCGTTTGTCAGGCTGATCCACGGCGAAAAAATCCCTTCACTGCAGGAGGTCTTGAATTATGTCGTCGACAGCACCTCCCTGCGTTTCGTCTATCTCGACATGAAGACCGCCGAAGCCGTGCCGATCATCATCCCGATGCAGCTGAAGGCCCTCCAACGGGCAAAGGATAATCACAGGAAGGATTCACTGCTGATTGTCATGGGAATTCCATCGACGGAAGTATTGAATGCCGTGCTGGCCTATCCCGGCTACCAGAACGTCCCCACGCTGTGTGAACTTACGGTGGATGATGTTCGGCAGCTCAATTCAAAAGTGTGGGCTCCCCGGTGGACACTGGGCACCCAGAATGACCTGGTACAGCAAATGCAAAACGAAGGGAGACTCGCCGTATGCTGGACCATCGACTCTCCAGGCTGGATTGAGACCTATCTGAATGACGGGTTATTTAACGGATTGCTGACAAATTATCCATATGTGGTTGCATATTATCACTATATACAGGAATAACGGTATGGGCAGAATAAAAACAGTTTTAACCCTGGTATTGATTTTCTTTACTTTGGTTGTCTTTTCACAGCAAAAAGACAGTGTGAAGGTGCGCCTGAACCACTATACGCTCACCATCGGTCCCGGCTGGACGCACTACATCGACAACATGGATTACGGTGTACAGAAGATCCGGAAAGACTTTGCAGGTGTATCCTTCAGATTTTTATGGGAACCTGAACACAGGCTGAGCCTGGGACTTGAAACCGGCTACTATAAGTTATTCAGGGTAACAAACCAGCTGAATGCGGATACCTCTGTTCACATCGACCGGGTTGTGGTTCCAATGCTCCTTTTTGTGCGGATGCGGATCGTTGACCATGTGTACCTTGGTGCCGGGCTGGGACTGGCAATCATCACCAACAAGGCTGCAGGCGCCGGCCAGGAAATTGCCACCAAAACGACTTCTTTCGCCAATTTCGAATTTTCAGGCGCTTATGTGTATCCCCTCAGCAAACACTGGAACGTTGGCGGCGAGTTTAAAATGTTTCATTTCGGGGCCCTCGACGACTGGATGTATTCCATCCAGGCAACCTGCGCAGTGAGGTTATAAATAAACGAATGAGAAAATCTTTCCATACTTCTATTGCAGTATTGATATTCATTTCCCTCCTGGCTTGCGGTTCCTGCAAGTTTATCGAAAACAGGCGGCAGGGAACTGCAAGGGATCCGCTCCTCAACAGCACTGTTAACCTCCATGGCAACAAGCCGTTCGACAGCAACCTGGTGGGTACTTTCTACCACTCCTACCCCGCGCTGGAAAAATACCGGGAAAACGTGGTACTTGTTTACCGGCAGCAACAGTACAAGCATATCTGGCTGGATGACCACGGGGTGGTTGAATTGGGTCAAACCCTATACACCAAGGTCAGGGACATGGGGTCCGAGGGGCTCCCGTCAAAATTTCCATACCAGGAAAAGATCGACGGCGTTTTTGCAAATGACAGGGACAACACCCTCTCCCCAGCGGAGACGGAGATCATGCTGACCAACCTCTACCTTTACTACGCAGAGAAGGTATACAAAGGTATCGCCGATTCAACCACAACGGCCATCGGGTGGCTTCTTCCCCGGAAACAGGTTTCATATGAAACACTGCTGGATTCGCTCGTGGCAGATCCCGGGTTGCTCAACCGCAACGACAGCGTCCTCTTCGGCCAGTATTACAAACTGCGGGATGTCCTGCAGCGATACCGCGAAATTGAAAAAAAAGGCGGCTGGAAACCGGTTGACCTGGACCCGAAGCTGAAATCCTATAAGCCGGGCGACACTGCCAGGACAATCATACAGATAAGGGAACGCCTTTTTGTTACCGGTGATCTAAAGCAGAACAGCGGCAGCAACCAGTTTGACGATGAACTGGCGGAAGCCATGAATAGATACCAGTTGCGCAACGGGTTCAACCCCGGCAAACTGATTTTGCCGAAACATATCAAACAGATGAATGTGCCCATTTCGGAACTCATCAAAAAGATCATCGTTAACATGGAGCGCTGCCGGTGGATCTCTCCTGAAATTGTCAAAGCGAAAGAGTACATCGTCGTCAATATTCCGGCCTTTAAACTAAATCTTGTCCGGAATGGCAAAATCGAATTCTCGTCGGCCGTGATCGTAGGAACAAATGTGACGAAAACGGTTATTTTCAGCGGGATGATGAGCAACATCGTGTTCAGCCCGTACTGGAATCTTCCGGTGAGCATCATCAACAAAGAGGTAAAGCCGGGGATGGCGAAGCATAAAAACTACCTCGAAACCCACAACATGGAGTGGAACAACGGCCAGGTCCGCCAGAAACCCGGAAAGAACAACTCCCTGGGGCTGGTTAAGTTCATCTTCCCGAATGCCGATGATATCTATATGCATGATACGCCGGCTAAAAGTCTCTTTTCCAATGAGCGCAGGGCATTCAGCCACGGCTGCATCCGCCTGGCCAAACCCAGGGATATGGCTGTTGAAATACTAAAGGACGACCCGAACTGGACCCCGGGGAAAATAGATGCGGCCATGCATGCCGGCATAGAGCGCAGCTATCCGCTGAAAGCAAAAATCCCGGTTTACATCGGCTACTTCACTGCCTGGGTAAATCAGCAGGGAGAGATAAATTTTTATGAAGATATTTACGAAAGGGATGGAAGTCTGACAGAATTGCTGATGGCTGAAAAATAGCCCGGGCCTTTTTACAACGTGGTCACATCAATGCATTTGTAAAAACGGTGTTGGTATGCCGCTGAACCCAGTTCGCTTACAGTGACGCAGTGTGCCCTGCCTGAAGAGGCATGGATGAAACGAGACTTCATGCCATTCGCTTCACACACAATGCCTACATGGCCGATGTGCGACTTGTCCCTGAAACCATAAAAGACAATAACATCGCCTACCTTGAACTCTTCAGGTTTCAGCACCGTACCGAGCGCCTTGTACTCCCTTGAACTGCGCGGAAGGGCCAGGTTAAAATGTTTGAAGACATACGTGACAAACCCGGAACAATCGAACCCCTTCTTTGGGGCCGAACCGCCACGGCGGTAGGGTGTTCCCAGGTATTGTTTCGCAAAGGTGATCAGTTCGGTCCTGTCGACGCCTGTAAGGGATTTCACTTGTTGGCTGAATGTAGCAGGAGATACTTTTTCCTGCGACCTTATGGAGAAAGACAACAGGAGTAAAAGCAACAGGACCGGGAGGGTTTTCATCATATGTAAGGGGATTTTATTTTGCAAAGATACGAAACTTATTGATACTGTGGGCCCGGGCATGCCTCACGGGGACTTCCGGCGATGGTAATATGCCGGGTTTTAAATATATGCGTACCTTTGCCGCATGAGAAAGTATTTTCTATACATCTTGTTGCTTTTGATCCCGGTCATGAACACTTCGGGCTCAGGCATGCGGGTTCCGGTCATGGAAGATCAGCCCGACCTCTTTACAGCTTTGAATTTGTCGCAGAAAGGTCTGACCAGTGCGGTGTTCCAGCTTGCCTTAAAAGGCTACAAAAAACTGGAGACCATTGGCAAACTGCGGAATTCCGGCATCCTGACCATTGTTGACCTGTCGCAATCGAGCAAGAACAAGCGGTTCTATGTGATCGACCTGCTTCACAAAGTACTTTTATTCAATACCTACGTGGCCCACGGAAGGAATACCGGCGACGAATATGCAAAGCATTTTTCGAACAAGCCGGGCTCCTGCCAGAGCAGCCTGGGGTTCTATGTTACAAAAGAGGAAAACGCCGGGGCAAGTGTCGGGTTGTCGCTGATCCTCGAAGGCGTGGAGAAAGGATTCAACGACAACGCCCTGAAGCGTGAGATCATCATTCACGGGGCTAAATATGCCACCGAGGATTTCATCAGGAAGACCGGGCGGCTTGGCAGAAGTTTCGGCTGCCCGTCCCTGCCGCCCGACCTCCTCAAGGCGGTGGTTGAAGCCATTAAGGAAGGCACCTGCCTGTTTATCTATCACCAGGACGATCAATACCTCAACAAATCAACCCTGCTAAACTAAACATCACAAAGTTTTGAAAGATTCTGAGTTTATGGATAAACCAAGAGTTCAGGACAAACTCATACAAGACTCTTCCATATCACAGATACCAGGATGGTACATTTTTTTGAATCGACTTGTAACCTATACCAGGACAGGTATTATCCTTCATGTGTTCTGCATCCCGACCTTATACTTATTCCTCTTGTTTTTTTTTCAGGTCGTTCATTCACCTGGCAGGTTGCCGATCAGAGAGGCCCTGCTTTCAATGTTTTTCCTGTCTGTTATGGTCACAACACAGCTTGACGCTTTCAGCAGGTTCCAGGATTACAAAATGATCAAAGATCTTTTTTACATTTACGGTTTCAGGGGACTGCTTGTAAAACCGTATGCACGATCGAAATGCCAGAGAGATGCGGTAATGGAAGCTGCCTCGCAGCTGGGGCTGCGATCAGCCGCCAACAAGCATTTTTACAACCTGGGATACCGGTGGTACCACATTGTTCCATCGGTGCTGATTGAAAACCCGTTGCTCCTGTTATCAACAGGATACTGGCGAACAACATTCTTCGTCCCCAAATATGAAAGTAAATATTTTCACTGGTGAGTATGATTGAAGCGCGTGACCTGGTGCTGAGGTACGGCAGCCAGACAATCCTCGACAAGGTAAGCTTTTCCCTGCAATCGGGCAGAATCACTGCCCTTATCGGGCCAAACGGGGCCGGGAAAAGTTCTGCATTCCGGATCATGGCAGGCCTGGTAACCCCTGAACATGGTGAAGCGTGGTTTGACCATGTTTTGCTGAAAAGCTTTAAAGATTTGCGCAAGTCGTGTGGCTACCTGCTCGAAGCTCCTGATTTCTATCCCTACCTCAGCGGGAAGGAAAACCTGGATTTGCTGATCCGGCTGTCGGGTTCTCATGCAGATGCCGCATCGCTCCTGGAACTGGTTGGCCTGGCCGATGCCGCCGACAAAAAAGTGCGGAACTATTCGAGGGGAATGAAGCAACGGCTGGGAATGGCGCAGGTGATGACCGATGACCCCGCCTACCTTATTTTAGATGAACCCTTCAATGGCCTTGATCCTGAAGTCAGGGAACAGATGCTTGCCTTTTTGACCAGGATGAAAAACCAGGGAAAAGGAATCCTGGTATCGACGCACCAGCTGGATGACATTGAAACCATCACGGATGATTTTATTTTTTTGAACAGGGGGGTGGTATTCCTGTCGGGGGCGATGCACGATTACCACGATGAGAGGCAAAATGTAACGCTCTTTTTTTCAACACCGCTGCCCGGAGATTTTGATCCGGGGGCCGGGTTCACCAGGTCGCCAAACACCCTGAAGGCAACGCTGGGCATCGGGGAAACCGAAGATTTGCTGAAGAACCTCTATGCAAAGGGACTGGTGCCATACCGCGTGAACCGGTCAGGGATTTTACATGATAAATATATGGAGATGACACGATGATCCGCCTGGTACGATTCGAACTTTTCAAAATGGTCCACAGGCCAAGGACCTACCTGTGCCTCGGTCTCATGGTTGTGCTGGTTGCACTTATTTTCTGGGGACTGAAAACCGAGGGAGAAAATGCGGTTAAATATGTCTTCCAGGCACTTGAAAAAAACTTTATCATCCAGGGAAATATGTTAAACGGGTATTTTGTCACTTTCATCATCCTCAACACCCTTTGGATCCACGTTCCTGTGTTGATCGTGATCGTGACCGGCGACCTGTTCAGTTCGGAACTCGAATCGGGTACCATCCGGCTGGTCCTGACACGGCCTGTAAGCCGGAACCAGGTGGCCCTTTCAAAGTTCCTCGCTGCACTGATTTTTGTATTTGTGTTCCTGTTGTTTTGGGGCCTGATCTCCCTCTGGCCCAGTCTTGTCCTGTTTGGAAAGGGCGACCTGATCGTCGTTTTTAACGGGCTGCAGATCCTGGAAGAAAAGGAACTTCTCTGGCGGTTTGTATCGGCTTTCGGATTTGCCTTCCTGGGGATGGGTTCCTTTGCAATCTTCTCGGTTGCAGTCAGCTTTTTTACGCGGAAATCACTTGTCACCATCCTGATTTCGCTGGGTATCCTTGTAATCAGTACGCTCGTTCAAACCTTCTCGTCATCACTGTTCCATGGGTGGCAGTCATTCCTCATTACATACCACCTGGCGCAATGGCAGTTGTTCTTCTATACGGATATTGACTGGCCCGGGATTCAACAATCCGTTTGCTGGCTGCTTGGTTTTTCGGCGGTGTGCATTGTGGCCTCCTTAATAAGGTTTAACCGAATTAAAATCACGGAATGAAATACCTACTCCTGCTGATCCTTGGGCTTTACATGCGCATTCCGGCTCCTGCACAGCAGGATCTTGCCGAACAGCTGCGCGACCGGTATGCGATAAAAAACGGGTTTGAAGCAACAATCACGATCCGGATCGAGGTCCCCGGGATAACCGCTCCCCTGAAAACCATCGAGGTAAATTATAAAAAAGGAAAATCACCGAAAATAAAAGGTGCCGGGCTGATCCTGCTGCCTAAAAAAGGTTTCGTTGACCAGTTTTCTGAATTGCTGACACCCCGGGTACAATGGATTCACCTCGAAACCGGCGGGGATTTCCAGTCATTCAAACTGGTCGAACTAGATCCCTCCAGCGACTGGATCACGGCCGACATAAAGGTGAATATGAAAGAGCTGAGGATCGAAGATGTCGACCTGGCAACCCGTGAATCGGGTTCCTTTCAGATCCATCATGTTTATGGCAGCGGGAAATATCCCGACCGGTCGGAAATCAGCTTTGATACGGATAAATTTTCCATCCCGTTGAAAATTCTCGGAAAATCGGATTCCTCGGCCAAAAAAAGTTCAACCGGAAAGGTAAAAGGAAAAATAATCGTGGAGTTTATCCGCCTCAATGTGTTTTGAGAAGAATAACTTTCCTTGCGATCAGGGCATTATCCACCATCACCGAAAGTAGACAGGTGCCCCGGGGAATGGATGAAACATCGATGGTGGTTTCGTGGCTCCCGGCCGGTAAAAAATCCTGCCGGACTTCCACGATTTTGGTTCCCATTACCGTCACCAGGGATACAACCACGGAGGCTTTGTCAGCCAGGTTGTACATGATTTTAATCTTGTCAGATGCGGGATTTGGCACACAGGTAAGGCTGAAATCTTTTGGGATGCCCCCGGCCGGAACACCTGTCGGAAGGCATGGATGGGTGATGTCGGTGACGGCCAGGTACTCTGACCTTATATAACCTTTACCATACGGCACAGCCACCCAATATTCACCGGTACTGGTAATGGGTATCGAAGAAGTCGCGGCCCCCGTTGACCAAAGGTATTGCGTGTGCCCGGGCTCTGCTACCAGGAAATAACTGTCCCCGTTTTTCTGACATGCAATGGCGGGCCGGTGAAGCTGCCATGGCAGGTTGATGTAATTGAAAGCCCGGTAACTGATAAATCCGCTGGGCAGATAGACCTCAAGGACCCTGGTTTTATCAGGTTTCACAACAACCATCCATGGGAAACCGGTTCCGTTAAACCCAAAATCAACAAGGTGATTGTCATTTTCAATGTATTGATGGTTACCGCAGGCAATGCTGTACATGGAACTGTCATAAATATATTCCCATACGAGATTGGCGATTTTATTATTTTCATCCAGTGCGTATTCCAACCCCCGGGCCGTACGGGGATGGGTATACTGCCCGTTGTCGAACAGGGATACAGATGTATCGCTGACCCTCCGGATATCATGCTGCCCGGTAAACCGGATCGTGTCATTCGGAAAAGAGAACTGGTTTGCCTTCCCCCCCAGCCTCCAGAGAATATTGCCCGTTTCATGATTGATCTTGGTAATTTCATTGAAATGCCGCAATGAAAGCAGGATATTGCCATCCTGATCCCGCTCTACGGCATTGGCATGGGTCCAGTCAACCTTGTTCGGGGTTGAAAGCCAGGCCTGGTCGACATCTCCAAACTGATAATGATCGTGCCCCTTCCACTCCCACACTAGTGCTTTGCTCTCATCAAACTCCTGGACAACCACGCCGGTAACCTCGGCATTGGCGCCACCCGCCAACGTGTGATTAATACCAAACCAGTGATAGGCAGTAAGGTTCATGATCCGCATCTCTTTCCCGAACAGCAGGTAATGATTGCCCGGCAGGACCTGGAAGTCATGCTGATCTGTTTCGAAACCATGGACGCATGATATTGAATCCACGTCGGTAAAGGTGCTGTCCATCAAAAAGAACTTCCCGCGGTTGATGTTGAAATAGCTCATCCGTCCGTCAGGCTGAAGCTGGAAATCGATGGTTGCATTCAGGTTCCCGCCGGTCGGGAAAATCCGGTAAAAAACAACCCGCCCAAACCGGTCGAGGATGAGGTGTACGCGGTCGTAATTAAACGGCGCAGTATTCGTGTACGGGCTCATGAAATAATATCCTGCTGTCGCCGCCGAATCATTGATCACAAAGGTAAGAGGAGGAAAATTCTGGGAATGGCCGGAGAAGGGAACAGCCCATGCCGCAAAAACAAGAAAGAG
Source organism: Bacteroidota bacterium (assembly GCA_026391835.1). GTDB lineage: Bacteria > Bacteroidota > Bacteroidia > Bacteroidales > FEN-979 > CAIVAT01. The sequence continues at coordinate 36,287 of JAPLDF010000012.1, read as the reverse complement.
GGCGGCTAGTTTGAATTGCCTGGTAATTGTCCGCATAATAAAACATTGAGTAACTTCAGTGTAAATTTACTGAATAAACAGGTTATTCCAACCTTGTTTTCAAATCTTTCGTCACCTCTTCTGGCAGGATGTCCGGATAAGCTGCCTGCAGCTTTTTTTGGGGGGACCGGATCGAACGCGAAGTTTTGCCGCGTAACGCTATATTTGCAGTTAATTACAACAACGATCCATTACCTGTATGCATCACACTCCCGAAAATCACAAGGAAAAAGATTACCAGTCGAGAATCCGGAAGGTACTGGCATATATCCAGGAGAACCTTGCCGATACCCTGCCGCTCGACAAACTGGCGTCGTTGGCTTTTTTTTCACCGTTCCATTTTCAAAAAATATTTTCCCGGTATATCGGAGAATCCCCGAAGCAGTATATCATGCGGCTTCGGCTCGAGCGGATCGCCCACTACCTGGTACTATACCCCGGTATGCGCATCAATGACGCCGCTTTCCAATCCGGGTTTTCCTCCCCGTCAACCTTCATCCGGGCATTCAGGAAGTATTATGGCACCACCCCTGAAAAATTCCGCAGGTTGTCATTTGACGAAATCAGCAAGATTGGCACACTGAAACCCAACAAAGGGAGATTATTTGACCTGCCGGCTTCCGAATTTTGGCGCCTGAATCTTACCAATGAAGATGATCCGGGTTTGACAGCCGGGATGAATATCGGGGTTGAAACATTTCGTTCTTTGAATATAGCGTTTATTGATTCTCATCTTGGCGACGATGATGCCATTGCGAATACCTTTAAAACCTTGACCCGCTGGGCTGAACCCAGGGAACTGATCACGAAGGATTCGCAATATATCGGCATCATGCTCGACCTGCCTTTTTTTACCGAATACGAAAAATGCAGGTACAGGGCCTGCATCTCTTTGCCCGAAGGCGTTCCGCTGTCGAAAGACATCGCAACTTCAGCAATTCCGGGTGGCAGGTATGCCAGTTATTCATTCAAAGGAACGATCCGGGGTGTTTTCAGGAGCCTGGCGGCTTTCAGGCATGAATGGCTGGACCAGTCGGGATATGAAATTGCTGAAATTACCGGATTTGAATTGTTCGCTGAGAACCCGGCTTTGAAACCTTACGAAGGGATCCAACGCCGGATATTCATCCCTGTCAAGCCTGCATGATCTTTGTTTTGGTTAAATTCACCCTTTGAATTTCTCACTGGGGAATTTCACATTTATCAATACAGGAGGAATAAAAAATGAAAAATCGCCATTGGTTCCCTATGATGGGCCACACAAAATTTGTTGCGGTATCTGGCATTATCGCCTCGGTGCTTATCCTTGTCCTTATGCCACAAATGAAATGGGTAGCCGGGATAACGGTCGGGGTCGTCCTCATCCATCTTGCCATCCTGCTCGTGTTGTCATTGTCCGTTGCCGTCGTGATGCCGGTGAAACTCAAAAACCGGCTCTCACGGTTTTTTCACAAAAACCGGAACAATGAAAAGTTCAATGCCGGCTGGAGCACAGGCTGGTTAAACGGGTTCTGGGTCATCTCCATGGTGTTCCTTGCTGCTGCGGTTCATCTCTACCTCTCCTTCCCCAACCTTCAGCTTCCCGCATTTCTCCTGTTTTTGTTGTCGGTAAACTTCTTCATTGGCAACCTCGTAGTCCGCTCTCCTAAGCATACAGAATATCTCACCCTGCCCTGGGTCAGGTTATTTGACGAAGGAACCTCGCGGATCATGGATGCCGGTTGCGGTGCCGGCAGGTCGACCATCGCCCTGAGCCGCATATTCCCTGGAAAAATCACCGCATTTGACATGTTTGACTCCGACTATATCGAGGGGGGCGGGGATACACTTCTTGAAAAAAACCTGAAACTGGCCGGTGTCAGCAACCGGGTGGATATCGTCCAGGGGGATATCACCCATACGACTTACAAGGACGGTTCTTTTGATGCCGTGATCAGTTCATACATGATCGATCATCTTGGCGATCAAAAGCTCAATGCCCTCAGCGAAATCAACCGGATTCTCAGGCCCGGGGGAAGGCTGCTGATGATCGTCCTCACCCCAACCCTTTCTTCCTTCGCCATCCTGAATGTCTTGTCGTTTATGCTGACTTCAAAGAAGCAATGGAAAACCCTTTTCGCAAAGGCTGGATTCAACCTGATCGAAGATGGTGAAGTGAATGGAGGAACTTTTTTCCTGGTTCAAAAATGAACCGGGTTGTCATAAAAACGAAGAATAACAAGAACAAAAAAGAGAGCGGATTATGTACCAGATATTCATTGGCAGTTTGATGCTCAGCACCATTCATGCCTTAATACCCAACCACTGGCTGCCATTGATTGCCGTTGGCAAAACTGAGAAATGGACACCAGGCCAAACACTGTGGGCAACAGCCATCACCGGGTTCGCCCACACCCTGAGCACCATCATTATCGGGATCGTGGTTGGCCTTGTTGGGTATAAACTCGCTTCCGGCTACACAGTCATATCAGAAACCATTGCCCCCGCCATCCTGATCGGGTTGGGCATGGTCTATGTAATCCTCGATCTGCGGCATCACCATCACCACCATGAGATGATGCCCGTAACAACAGCGCCGGGTCAGAAAAAATCAAGGTGGATGGCGATACTCACATCCCTGAGCATTGCCATGTTCCTTACCCCCTGCATCGAAATCGAGGCTTTTTACTTTCAGGCCGGAACCATTGGCTGGACCGGGATATTCATTGTTTCGGCAGTTTACCTGGTTACAACCATCGTGGTGATGCTTGTGCTTGTTTACTGGGGTATCAAGGGAGCCAACATCCTCAGGACTGGTTTCCCGGGGCGTCACGAAAAAACAATCACGGGCATGGTACTGATCGCCCTGGGAATCCTGGCTTTATTTATGAAATTTTAAAGGGCGTGCCCGTCATGCCTGTATCAATCCATCATTTCCGCAGGCGGCCAGGTTAAAAGTGCGGGCAGCTTCAGGACGGCAGGTTTGGTCTACGGAACCTGGTAAATGTTCGATTCATTCCGGTAACCGTTGTTTGGCTGGTACAAGTCAGGATAAAGGACCCCTGATGATTCAGCCCAGGGTTCGAACTTCAGGTAGGCACTTGTAATCTGTGCCTTTTCAATGGTATAATCAAAACCCGAGGTAACCCTGATTGCCCAGGGAAGGTTAGATTGAGTCTTATAGTATTTGCCCAGTGCCGGATCGGAATCATCATTGCCGTTCTTGAAATATGTAAGGTTGACAAGGCTTGTCGGGGGATTGTCGGGCAGGTGAATCTCTTTCCCCCTGTCACGATTGACAAAAATAAATGGATTAAACTGGTCGATCCCGACTTCAGCAATGGAATAAGTGTTGGGTTTGAAACTCATCGAAATGGTTGTGGTATCAGGGTTTATGTAGGTTGTTCCGGGCTGGACGTTGATTCCGAATCCATCCGAGGACGGCATGATCTTGTAGGCGTTGTCGAAAACAATCACCGTGATGTTTTCCTGTCCTGCCTCGGTTCCATTCGGGTTAAGACTGATAAAATTTTCCTTCAGTTTATACCCGGCAACCTCCACATCGGTTCCTGCAATGGCGGTTCCACCCAGCTGGAAACCAAAACCGTTGCGCAGCCCCCCGCCAATGGCCCTGATCACAAAAGTGGCAACAACATCCGATATCTTGTTGTTTGCGTTGGTGATTGTTTTGAATCGGTAGCCAAGCACCAGGTCGTTGAAATCATAATCGCCTGTTGACGGCCACAGGTCCTCAAAAGCGAGGGACCCGAAACCAGCGGCAGGATAGTAGTTGTTGAATGCCCGTGCCGGATCTCCCGGGTAGGAATCTTCCGTGTCGGGAATACCATCGCCGTCCCGGTCAGGCACATTGCCCGGTTGCATAAAATTGGCCTGGATCTCAGTTTGATCCAGTGCGCTGCTGAAAAGTTTAGGCTCATCAATGGATCCTTTGAAAAATTTCTGATTGCCGTCGTCTGAACCGATCGACAAATCGCGGCTGTTCACGTATAGCAGGCCGGTAACAGGCTTACTGTTCCTCAGCTGGCCATTCACATAAAATTTGAGAAGCTGGCCGTCATACGTCATGGCAATGTGATACCACTGGTTCAATATGGGAAGTCCGCCTCCCCAGCTCAATCCTTCAGTGGTATTGCCGGCAAGCCTGATCTGGCCGCCCCAGCCTTCCCAGTTTCCCTGGCCGATGCCGTGCCCGTCCCAGTCACCCTTCTGAATTATTTTCGATGTTGTATTGCTCCCGGTTTTGGCCCATGCCATCATGGTAATACCATAAACAGGATTCAGGTTCAACTTGCTTGGAACCTTCACCGCCCCTGTTGTGCCATCAAAGGTGAGACAGCCACCCGAAATACCTTGTCCCCATATTGCCCCGGTAATCACCCCGTTGTTGGTTCCTTTGCTGTCGCTGGCTGTGGTTCCTGTGTTTTCATCAAGTTTCCAGTATGATACCAGCGTGCTGCTTCCGGTCCCGGGATCCGGAGTTGAGCCGAATATCTGAAGGATTTCCGTTTCCGTCAGCGCCCTGTCGTATACCAGCGTCTCATCAATGATTCCTTTAAACGTATTGGTAGTCTGCTGTTTCCCGAGATAAACATCAGCTGTTGACGATTGTATATTCCCCGTATTGGCGGCGTAAGTTCTCATGAGGCCGTCCAGGTAAATCTTCATGACGGAACCATCATACGTCAGTGCCGCGTGGTGCCAGTCGGTATCCAAAATCCGGCTGCCGGTTCCCGAATTTACCGACTTCATCCCTGGTGTATAGACAGTAAAAACGATCCGTCCCTGGGAATCCATGGTTGCAGCGTATTTGAGGTTCTGGAAAATAAAAGTTCCCTTATCACCAACCGCGTCAAGCTTGAACCAGAATGAGAAACTGATGCCGTTGCCCGTGGGATTGAATCCTGCAGCAGCTACGAGGACCTGGCTGCTGCTGCCATTGTATTCCAGTGCGCTTCCCCGGATGCCGTTTACCCAGGTGGCACTGCTGATGACGCCGTTGTGACCGCCGGTCGAATCGCCGGCAACGGTTCCTGTGTTTTCATTAAAATGCCATGCAGCGATCAACCCGGTTGCCGGAATATCGAGTGGATGACCGGCAGAAATATTTTTCAGTGCCTTTGATAAATATACAGGAACCTCATTCTCTGAAATTGCCACCAGTAGCCCGTTAATACGCACCTGCCGGATAAGGTTCGGAATGCTGAGTTTTACCGGGAGGCTGGGGGTAAGGCCATTGAAAAAACCACGGTAATATTGAATGTCTGAGGCTTCGGAAGTAATGTTTATCACGGTCGATTTGTCACTGTAGATCTGAAAAGTGACATCATGCGAGGTCTCCCAGGTGAAATCGGGAGAGACCTGCAAATCCTTCATCTCTTTGGCAGCGATAACGGTGGCGATATCATTTTTTTTGCATGAAAACATGATAAGTGTGGCCAAAACAACACAGAGAAGGCTGCATTTTCCCGACATGGCGGCAAGGTTTGATACAAAGATACCCTTTCTGCCAGAATACTCCAAGTTATTTACCATGAAGGTCCATATAATCAAACACCAGGTAGCACAACGCATTCACCCCGGTTTTATGGATCCTTCCCTTTTGGCAACCCGCCAATAAAGAAATATAACCCGTGTGCTTTTTGTGCACAGAATGATAAATCTCCGGTACCTGTTTCTCCGGATACAGCCCGTTATCAACTCCCGGAAGCTGAAACTATTTCTAATATAGACCAAATCAAACCAAAGATTAAATAATTGGCAACCTGCAATTTGAAATCAGCGGTTTTTTTTGGAAAATAATTTGCCGGGAGTCGGGGGATAAATTAAAAACGACAGAACATAGTTGTTAAAATTATTAACTTTGAGTCTGCTCCGAAAAACGATAAAACAGGAAAATGCCACAAAGACACAAAGACACCAGGAAAAACAAAGTGCTAAATATCTGTACCATATGTTTGGCAAAACTTTGTGACTTTGTAACTTTGTGACTTTGTAACTTTGTGACCTTGTGACTCTGTGACTTTGTGACTTTGTGACTTTGTGACTTTGTGACTTTGTGCCCTTGTGACCTTGTGACCTTGTGGGAAAAAAACTTTTCGAAGCGGACTCAGTTTTGATAACCCAACTTTATGCAGAAAATGAAAAAAGTACTTTGTGGCAACGAAATGGACAGGATGCCGGACTGGGCTTTCAGGATGATGGCATTCATTTTCAATATTGCAGATACCTTTAAACCCCCGGACAGGAGGCTTGATGGTTTCAACATCCAAAAAGGACAAACGGTTGTCGATTGGGGCTGCGGAACGGGCAGGTACCTTAAACAGGCTTCAGGGCTGGTTGGTGACAAAGGCACCGTTTACGCAGTGGACATTCACCAGTTTGCAGTTGAGGCGGCCGCCAATGTTGCTAAAAAACACAACCTGAAGAATATCCATCCCGTTCGTACTGATGGAACAACGGTCGACATTCCAAGTGATGTAGCCGACGTGGTTTATGCCCTGGATATGTTCCATATGGTCACGGATACAGACAGTTTTTTGAAAGAACTATGCAGAATTACAAAACCCGGCGGAACATTGCTGCTTGAAGACGGCCACCAATCAAGAATTATGACGAAGGAGAAAGTCAACAAATCCGGGTGCTGGGATATTGCTGCGGAAACAAAGGGAAACATAAAGTGTACCCCGAAAAAACAACCCTTATGAAAATCTTAGTTTTAGGCGCAACCGGCAGAACCGGCAATTTATTCACGCAGCTTGCCCTGGCAAAAAACCACCAGGTCACAGCAGTATTCCGCAATAAGAACAAGGCAATCCTGCCGGGGGTTCATTACATGGAGGGCTCCCCCTCCGACCCCGAACTGCTGGACAAGGCCCTCAGGGGAATTGATGCAGTTGTTGTTTCACTGAATATCAGCAGGAGTTCCGACAATCCGTTTGCAAGGGTATTGTCGCCGTTAACGCTGATCTCCGATACAATTAAGGCGCTGATACCGGCCATGGAAAAGAACCATGTCAAACGGATTATTACCGTAAGCGCTTCGGGCGTTGGTGATTCGTTTAATGACATGTTCCTGGTAGCAAGGTTGCTGATTCGTTACAGCAATATCTGGAAGGCTTATGAAGATCACGACAGGCAGGAACAGGTTCTACGGCAATCCGTGCTGGACTGGACCATTGCAAGGCCGGTCATGCTCAACGACAAAGACAACGATGAATATACAGCTGCGCCGGGGAAACCTTCAGGAGGCAGCATCAGCAGGAAGGCGGTGGCAAAGTTCATCCTTGATTCATTGGAATCAGGTAAGTACAAGAGAGATTGCGTCACGCTTTTCCGGTAAAAACAACTTCCTAAAACCTATGCAATGAAAAAAACAACGCGCTTCATTTTTATCATGGCTGCTATGGCGGTCCTTTCCGTTTCCACTCCCGTCAAGGCCCAATTTATCACGATTGCACGGAAAATAAAAACCATGCACACCGGCCAGGCCGATATTGCCACGGTAATCATCGACGCCAGGACACACCGTGTTTACCAGGCTGTTACCGACACCCTGGCATCGAACCCGAAATTTAAGATCACCAGCAGGAACAATGCTGAAAATACGGTGGTTTTCAATGTAAAAACATACACCGTTACCATGAAGGTCGACTCACTTGCAAACGGCCTGACACAGATCACTGTTTCGGCAGCGCCTCCGGGCGACACGGAGAAAAAGGCAACCAGCATGGCCGTGGAAGCGATCATGGGTGTATGTAAAAAGGCCGGGATAACGTGCACACTTGACAAGAAATAACAGGGCCCATTTCAAGGCAGAACTGACCTATCGGCCTGGTATTTCTGATTTCAGTTTTTTTAAATTCTCCTTCAGGATCTCTAAAAGTTTGTCGTTCTGGTCTGTGGCCAGTGCCACTGCTTTTTCCTCAATTTCAATGGCAAGGTTGATCTTGTTGTTTTTTTCAAGGGCTGAAGCGTAACTGTCATAGGTATTGCATGATTCAGGGAAGAGTTCTGTGTTCAGTTTCAACACCAGTTCGGCATCATCCAGCCTGTTTGCCACCAGAAGCACGTACCCGGTGCCATTTAAAAGCGATTCCTGTTCGGCTGCATCCGTACTGAAAAGAATGACTGCCTGCCTGTAATTTTCAACGGACTTCGCGGGATTTTTGGTTTTCAGCATCAGGTCAGCATAAGTGCTGAAAATGGCCGACGACTTTGGGAAAAGCTCTTTGCAGTATGTCAGCACGGCAATGGCATCATCCATACGGTGATCAGCCTCTAACTTATTTCCCAGGTCAGCCATCTCGTCTTCCGAAATATAATAGTTCTGTCGTTCCTGTTCTTTCCGGCTTTTAAAATCTGCCAGTGCCGCATCAAAGCCCCGGGAATATATTCCGCACCCAAATTTCTGAACCAGCGACATCAGAACCGGGTTCCTGTAGTGCTGGTGGTTGACGATTTTCAATGCTGCAATCCCCTTCAGATCGACCGACCGGTAATCAAAGTTGTCGGTGAATGTAACAGTTTGCCTTTTCTCCGGGTTCCGAAGAAAAACAGACACGGAACCAAACCAGCGGCCCTTATGCCACAAAATGCGCCCCCGGCTTTTATCAATTGAAATAAACCAGCCCAGCCCGTAATACGATGGGATGGCGGCCCGCATATCTTTTGCTGTATCTCCATTGTTGAGTACATATGGCGTGTAGGCAAGTTCCTGCAACTTATGACCAAGAATGGAATTTTCACGCATTGCCCTGTCGAATTTTGCAAGGTCATAAACAGTGGAATACACATTCGCTGAACCGATAAAGTAATCTTTCGCACCGCTTACCCACGGCACAGAGTCGATGGGTACAACATTGCAGGAAGTGATGTTGTCAAACATGTGGGGTACCATCAGGTCTGTTTCAGAAACATTTCCGGGCAGCCAGTCCTTCACGGTCCTGGAATTGGAGATAAATGTCCTTGTCATGCCGGCAGGTAAAAAAATGTTTTTCTGCATATAATCCGCAAATTTCATTTTGGTTATCCGTTCAACAAGTACCGCCAGCAAGTCATATCCGAGGTTAGAGTAACCCCATTCACTTCCCGGTTCAAATATTGGTTTTACCCTGTATTTTACCAGCAAACCCACGATGCTGTCGTTTGTGACAGTATTGCTTAAATCAATTCCATCAATCTGGTCAATGCTTGTTAAAAGCCCGGAGGTATGCGACAACAGGTGTTTGATACAAATCCCGTCGATCGGGAACTCAGGAATGTACTTCGAAACCTTGTCGTCAATATCCAGTAGATTTTTCTCCTGCAATTGCAAAACAGCAATCGCGGTAAATGGCTTTGAAATGGAGCCCAGGTTAAATATTGAATTGGGCAGAAGTTTTTCCTTTGTCCGGATGTCACGATAGCCAACCACGCGGTCATAGAATGGTTTATTGTCAACCGAGATGAATGCCTCTCCATTAAAACAACCTGATTTGACAAACAGGTTTATGATTGAATCTATTGATTTTATTTCCTGTTTTTGTGCATTTACACTATTCATCGTAAGGAATGCGATCAGAAGGAACAAGATCCTGGCGTGTTTCATTAAGCGGGTTGTTGTTTGTGCACTGAAACAAACTTATTTTCCCGCTTAAAATTACAATTGATTTTAAATGGGTTGATTTTTAGATTGATAAAAACATGAATCGGGTTGCGCGAATACCGCGCCGAAGGGTTACCTTTGCCTGCAGAAAACCAGGAAAAATACCGGGAATGTCCTGGGATATTTACGATGAAACCACAGGATTGATTATTCCCTAAACAACAACCCATGTCTGCTGTCCCGGATAAAAAAGCGTCGCCTGTCATGGTAATTATTGCCTTTGCCACCGTTTACGTGGTATGGGGATCCACCTATTTTTTCATCCAGGTAGCGGTTAAGGACTTCCCGCCCATGATACTGGGCGCTTTTCGTTTTTTAGCTGCCGGGATATTGTTAATGGGATGGTGCCTGCTTAAGGGCGAACGAACCGGCGGATGGAAACAGATAAAACCTGCCATCATCAGCGGGTTGTTGTTGTTACTGGGAGGTACCGGTGCGGTAATCTGGGCCGAAAAATGGCTTCCCAGTTCAATGGTTGCCGTCCTTATTTCATCTTCACCTTTTTGGTTTATCATACTTGACATTCCCAAATGGAAGGAGAACTTCACCAACCGTTCCATCATAACAGGCTTGATTTTCGGGTTTATCGGCGTTGTATTGATGTTTGGAGAGAAGGTTGCAGCTGCATTGTTTTCAACGCACAACAGCAATGAACTTATCGGGTTGTTTATCCTCCTGGTGGGCACCATGAGCTGGGCCGGCGGATCCCTTTATTCAAAGTACCGCTCCTCAGGATCCACCACTGTAAGCTCAGCCTGGCAAATGCTGGCTGCGGGCGTTGCATTTATCATGGGTAGTTTCTTTTTGCAGGAATGGAAGGGATTTGAATGGCATTCTGTTTCAACAGGTGCATGGATGTCTCTCCTGTACCTGGTCATTTTTGGCTCCCTGGCCGCATACAGCGCCTATGTCTGGCTGTTACAGGTGCGATCGGCCGCACAGGTGAGCACCTATGCCTATGTAAACCCTGTCATAGCTGTATTGCTGGGGGTGTTCTTTGCAGGCGAACATATGACACTGCTGCAGGTGAGTGGGCTTATGGTGATCCTCATCAGCGTATTGATGATCAACCTGGCAAAATACCGGAAAAACAAAACCCGGTGAAAACAGCCCCTGGTAAACCAGGCCGGCACTTCGAACACGATCTGCCCGGATTCTATTCAAGGCTGATAATACAGACAATCAGCCATCGTTCAGGTAGCGTTTCAAAAAAGAAAAGTTTTTCACCGTACTGGTCTTTTTGACGGAGTGTTTGACCATCGACGAAATACAGTTTTTCGCCATAGCTGTCTTTTCTTCTGATTGTCAGGCCGTCAAAATAGAGGAGTTTATCTCCATATCGGTCTTTCAGCCTGATTGTATTTCCATCCAGGTAATAAAGCCTGTCTCCATATGCATCTTTCACCCTGATCGTTTGCCCGTCGAGGTAAAACAGTTTGGCTCCATAGCTGTCCTTCTGACGGATGGTATTTCCATCAACAAAGTAAAGTTTTTCACCATACCGGTCTTTTAACCTGATACTTTGAGCTTCGGCATTGTTACCAAGTGCCAGGATCAGCATCAAACAAAAAACAGTTTTCATTTCGTACGATGTTAAATTATTTGTTGCGTCACCTTCATATTTCGATTAAGCCGGCAGCCTCCTCTTTCATCCAGTGCATTACAAATATAGTTCCTTGTTTGTTGCCGGGTCCGTAATTTTTCGGGTATGCCAATTTTACCCTGGTTTTACTACATTAAATCTACCGGTGATATGCCTTCCTGCGGAAAACCGATCTCGTCACGGTTGGTTGTAACTGGCCGTCCTGTCGCTTGAAATACAATACCTCACTCGAATTTGCGTTTCAATAGAAACCTGCAGATAAAGCACCTTTACAATTTCCCAGAACATTGTAAACCAAATTTTCTCTCTGATGAGGTGCTTAATTCCATTATTTCTTGTGATGCTTGCGGGGCATCTCCCAGCGGTTGCTTATGGCCAGGATTATTTTGATGATCCGGCACCTGACGTTGAATATCCCGGCTGGAATGATAAAAAGTATCTTGCGGCCAATGCGGCCCGGGATGCGGATTACCTGACGCCGGAGGAAAAGAAGGTCTATTTCTACCTGAATCTCGCCAGGATGAATCCGGGATTGTTTGCCAATACCTACCTCGATTACCTGAAAAAATCAACCAATTACTACGACAGCAGCTTGTACAGGGAATTGCTCCGGATGAACCCGCTGCCTGTTCTGAAGCCGGACAGGGCCCTGTTTGAATCCGCCCGGTGCCATGCCACCGACTCGGGTGAACGCGGGTACACAGGTCATGAAAGAGGCAAATGCAAAGGATTCTTCATGGGCGAGTGTTGTCACTATGGAAATTCGGATGCGTTGGACATTGTGGTCAAACTGCTGATCGACCGCAACGTTCCATCCCTTGGGCACCGGCAGATTTGTTTCGGAGATTATACCGAACTGGGTGTTTCGATTCAGCCACACGCCACGTATGGCAAAAACGCCGTGCTGGATTTTGAATAGGATCACGGGAAGACCCTCAGCGAATACAACCCTTAAACGGGCTCTCATCAACTATTATAAAATACTGCAGTTTAAAATTGATACCTTTGGATATTCTGTTGGCATTTTTTGTTACATCCCTGGTTTATGAAGTTTTTGAAGAAAAATAAAACATCTTCTGCAAAAAGGCCAAACCAATTCCTTTTTTACCTGTTTACCGGCTTCATCGTTGTTTTTCTCCCTTTTTTTTACCTCAGGGAGGTTTGGGACCAGACTTTGATGCCCCGGTTACTTGCACAAAGTTTATTTCTTTGGGGTTTTGCCATTTCTTTTTTGCTTGCGAAATTTTTTCAGAAGTTCGATTTCTCGATCCTCAGATTTAAAATTTTCCCCTTGCTTGCCGCCTATTTCCTTGCAACAATGATCTCCCTGGTATTTGCCTGTAATTCCAGGGAGGGCATCTTTGATGTAGTTAAAACTTTCATGTTTATTTCGCTGGTAATCCTTGGAACCATGTTGTTCCTGCAAACTGACAAATGGGCGGAAACATTATCAGTGTTGGTTCTATGCTCGGCAGTAATTTCGATTGTCATTGGTTTTCTCCAGTATTACCTGCGTGTCTTGCAATCTCCTGAACTGTTTTTACCCGATGGCCGGCCTGTCATTTATGCCGTTGACGGCATAATGTCGCATAAAAACCTTTTCTCTCTTTCATTGCTGATGATGCTTCCATTTATTGCGTATGGAATATATAGTGCCAAAGGTGGGTTGAAACCAGCTTTTGTGGCTGCATTTATCCTTATTTTCATCTTGATCATCTTGTTAAAAACGAGGGCTGTGTGGCTTGGTATCATCGTTTCAGGAACAATCACGATGGCAATCCTGCTTCTGTTGGCTGACAAATTCAATATTCCGGGAAAATGGAAAAATACCCTCATTGCAGGATTAGTGATTATTCTGTTCACTGGCATCGTGTTCGCCGGTTCGGCCCGCATGAGCAGTCAGAATTCTTTTCTCAGGTATTTAACGTCAATTGCCGACACAAAAAACGTCCTCAATACCGGCCGTTTGAAAACATGGTCGTTGACGGTCAACATGATCCGCGACCATTATCTTACCGGTGTCGGGGCCGGCAACTGGCAGATCAATGCGCCGGCTTATTACAGGGGTCGCTTTTCGGAAGAAGAACAATTAAACTGGATTCGTCCGCATAATGATTATCTCTGGGTGATGTCAGAAAAAGGAATTGCCGGGATCCTCCTGTTTCTTTCAGTATTCGCCCTGTTAATTTATTATCTCTTTGTTATCATTGCTAAATCGACCTACCACGATAAGATGCTGTCACTGTTTCTTCTTGCCGGGATTGTGGGTTACCTGGTCTCCTCCGCGTTTGATTTTCCTTATGAGCGGCCATATCACCAGTCATTCCTTGCACTCTACCTTATCAGTGCTGTTTGGATGATGCATAGAATAAAGCCCCAGGCCTCCATCAATATTCGCAGGCCCCTGGTCGCAATCCCCTACCTGCTGCTGATTTCTTTTGCGGTTTTTTACAGTTATACCACTGTAAGGCAGGAGGTTTACCTGCGAAAGGCTTATGCTGCATCTGAACAGCATGATGGAATGAAGATGCTGGAGTATGCCAGGGAGGCTGAATCACCCTTGAAAAACATGGACCCGCTGGCCAACCCTGTTGCCTCCTACCTTGGAAAGGCATTTACTGAACTGAATGACCTCCCCAATGCTTTAATCGCTTTCCGTGAAGCATACCGCGTATTTCCGGACAAAATGAAATCGATCATCAATTTAGCCAAAGTCAATGAAAAATTAAAATTGTACGATGAATCTGAACAAATCCTTAAAAGAGGATTAAACCTTTACCCCGATCATCCCATATTGAAAAAGCAGTTCGGTGACCTGTATTTTGCCCGCGGCGATTATATCAGGGCATATGTAACACTCCGGTCGATCCATGGATGGGAGAACGACTCTTCGTTATCAATGAACGTCAGATTTCTGGAACACCAAATGGGCATCGGGGATGTTGGTCCCCGGGATTTGATCACTGATTCCCTCAGCCGGGAGGAGCCTTTCAGAAATTATATCTCAAGGATCAAAAATGATCCGGCCTGGCTGGAAATGATCAGAAAAAAAGCGCTCCATAAAGGAATAACAGTTAATAAAATGATCATACTGGATGCTGAATTCATGGTTGACCAGCAAACAGCATATTACCGGTCGAGAATTTTAACAGACCATGTGTGGCTTGAATCCATAAGGAGAAAAAGCATCGCTGAAAAAAAACCGGTGGAAGAAATGATCAGGCTTGATGCCCGGTACATGGTCATTCAGCGGTTTAATCACTACAAATCAACCTTGGAAAATGACACTGTTGCGTTTGCAATTCTCATCAAAAAGGCCATCAGCGGGCAAAAATCCCTAGAGGAGACTGTCAGGGCTGAGGCTGAAATCAGGGTTGAACAAGAGATAAAAAACGGGAAATAGGATTTACACTTTATGTAAAATCAAACCTCGGGGAAACCGCAACTTTATTTGCCATGCTCTTCTGCGGAACTTATTGAATGATAATCTTCCCTTCGTACAATATCGATTGATTGTTCCGGATCCTGTAAATGTACATTCCGCCGGTTAGCCCGTTGCGGCTGAAGGTATAATTGATGTCATTTTTACCGGAAACCGGCAGTTCAAGTTCTTTCACCCTGTTCCCCGTTACCGAAAAGATTTCGAGTGTACACGCTCCAAGTATTTCATGGTCGGAAGTGATGCGAAAATTTGTCGATTCGGAAAATATTGACGGGTTCACACGCACCCGGAACGCCGGTGCGCTGCTTTCGGTTAATCCGGTCGCGGCTGAAAACCGGATGTCGAGGATTGGATGTATTTCCATTTGATTCGGTGCCGCGCCGGTCTGGCCGTGATACACGTCAACGAAAGAAACCCCAGTAACGTCAACGGGCGCTATATTGACATTTGCCACACCACCTGTCCCGATATGCGTATTGACCCAGTTGCGTGAAGCAATAAACTCATTCACATGGGCGGATGATGCGGCAGCGGAACAAACAGGATCGGGCACTTCACCCACCATTGTTTCGCCACCTGAACTAAGCACAAGATGGTAGTCGTTGTCATCTTCATTTTTTTTGATGGTGATTTTACATGTAATCGTGTAGTTCTGGAACTCGATCCCGGCCATTCGTGGTGCTATCGTACTCGGATTGGTCGGAATATGAATGAGTGAATCCATGGTGGTCAGTTTTGGCGTATAGTTGACCTGGGCTGCAGCCGCGTCGGTTAGTACTTTAACCGCCCAGCGTTCGATACCGCCACAGAGCACATTTTTATTTTCATCGCCATTGGAAGCGGGGATAACACCCTGTTCCTGGGAAAACAAGTTACCGGTAAAAACAGAGGAGAACAGCAAGGGAAGCAATAATAATTTCTTGTTTTTCAATATATTGTCGATTTAACAGGATGATTTTTCTGCAAAGATATCAACATATTGTTCAGTTGACATGAGCGGTAATACTTATCGCCCTGTGGATTCTGTTCATAATTATGTAGCTTTGTCCTGACATTCGATCAAAATGCTTCTATCTTTATCGCTGCTGGGTATTTTCCTCTCGGTCCTCTTGTTGTACTTCAATGCCTGGAAGTACAAATCTTCCATTTCACTTGGCCTCTTTTTTTTCCTCGTAAGCCTGTACGGGTTTATCCAGTACGCCGTGCTCTATTCAAAATCCATCCCGCTTGTTGGCATCATCTATATTAATCTTGGGTTTCTGCCATACCTCATCGGACCTTCGCTGTATATCTATGTGCGGAGCATTTTAACTGACCGGACTACCCTGACATACAGAGACCTCTGGAATCTGGGACCGTCGGCGATATTCCTCATAGCATCCTGCCCGTACATCTTCTCCCCCTGGTCACAAAAGGTATATATCGCCGCTAAAGTGGTCTCTGATCCGGGTTTTATCGGGATGCACAATTCAACCCTGCTGCATGGGGTTCTGACCACCTGGATGATCTACCTCAGCCGCCCGCTGCTGGTCCTGGCTTATACCCTCTGGTCGGGCAGAATCTTTCTCAGGTATTTAAAGGAAAAAGAAAAATCACAGGTTTTTTCGCACCAGCACTATATGATCCAGTGGCTGAGCCTGTTGCTGGGTATCACGTTGGTCCTGGTTGTCAGCCACACCCTGATCCTTTGGGAGTCATTCTTTTATCATGACATACGGTTCTTCTTTACCATGAACCTGTTGCAGGTCCTGTCGGGAACTGGGTTGACAGGACTGCTCATCCTGCCTTTCTTTTTCCCGTCCATCCTCTATGGACTGCCCCGGTTTTCGCAGTCCGATATGCAGCAGCCGCATAGCGACAGGGCGATGGG
Organism: Bacteroidota bacterium; assembly: GCA_026391835.1. GTDB lineage: Bacteria > Bacteroidota > Bacteroidia > Bacteroidales > FEN-979 > CAIVAT01. The sequence goes on along the minus strand of JAPLDF010000012.1, from coordinate 19,690 downwards.
TAACCTGAAAGGTGATGTTAAAAAAGAGGCCCCGGGGTTTGAATCTGAGTATCTCCAGGTGCTGGAACAGAAGATTGAAACCACGATGAAAGAACTCATGCCCTACCTTCAGCCGGACTGCAACCTTGCCTACCTGTCAAAACTGACCGGGGTCCCGGCCCATCACCTGGCCTATTTCTTCAGGGAACAGAAAAAACAGCCATTCAATGAATACAGGAATGAATGGCGTGTATCCCATTCCAAAAACCTGATCCTCGAAGGAAGGGCCAGGGGCATGACACTCGAAGCGATCGGACTGTTGTCGGGTTTTTCAACCCGGAACACCTTCTATACCTCTTTCAAGAAGATCGAGGGGATCACACCCCATGAATTCCTTTCACGGGTCACCATGTAAAGGATTATTTTTTCAATGAAGCCATGTCAATTACAAACCTGTAACGCACATCGCTTTTCAACATTCGTTCGTATGCTTCATTGATGTCCTGCATGTCAATTTTTTCAATTTCTGAAACAATGTTGTGTTTGCCGCAGAAATCGAGCAATTCCTGTGTTTCCGCAATGCCGCCGATTACGGAACCTGCTACGGATTTCCTGCCCAGGATCATCGGAACGGTATTTAAAATCGGCTCCAGCCCTCCCAGATAACCTACCAAAACCAACGTACCGCTGATATTTAAGGTGGAAATATACGGATTGACATTATGCACAGAAGGAACAGTATCAATAATGAGATCAAACTTCCCGTTTACTGACTTCATTTGAGCATTGTCGGTGGAGATTATCACCTCGTTTGCCCCAAGGTCCAGGGCATCTTGCTTTTTGTCCGGGGTTCTTGAAAAGAGGGTAACTTCTGCACCCAAACCTTTTGCCAGTTTGATGGCCATATGCCCCAGTCCGCCCAACCCTACAACCGCTACCTTGGTCCCTTTTCCCACCTTCCAGTGACGAAGTGGCGACCAGGTGGTAATACCGGCACAGAGCAACGGTGCCACGGCAGCCAGGTCAAGGTTTGAAGGCACTTTCAGGACGAAGTGCTCATCCACCACAACCTTTTCGGAATAACCACCGAACGTCTGCATCCCCAGGTGTGTATCCTTCCCGTTGTAAGTCCCGGTAAAGCCGTTTAAACAGTATTGTTCAAGGTCGTGCCTGCAACTTTCACATTCACGGCAGGAATCCACCAGGCAGCCAACCCCGGCAAAATCTCCGACTTTCAGCTTGGTAACTCCACTTCCCACTTTGGTCACTTTTCCCACAATTTCGTGGCCGGGAACTGCCGGATAGATGGTCCCGCCCCAGTCATTTCTCGCCGTGTGCAGATCGGAATGGCAAACCCCGCAAAACAGGATTTCGATCTCAATATCTTTTGCAGTGACTTCCCTGCGCTGAATGTTCATTTGTTTTAAAGGCGCATCGGCCGCTTCGGTTCCATATGCGGTTATATTTTTTGCTTCCATACTTTTATCGTTGTTTTTATTAAAGTAATACTTCATTTTGCCTTATTTATTGTTTTCACACAGGAATCCCTGGCTGGCATGCTCCTTTCAGCGCCGGTTTACACTTCGTACAATTACCGGTTAATCAATTTTGCAGCACCTTCCGAATACCTGTCGCCCTGCACCTTGATTTTTGATGAAGCAGTGCCAATTTCAAGAAGATCATCGGCCGTAAGCACTATTGCTGTTGCTCCCATGTTTTCCTCCAGGCGCGTCAGCTTAGTGGTACCCGGTATTGGAACGATCCAGGGCTTTTGGGCGAGCAGCCATGCAAGGGCTATTTGTGCACAGGTGGCATTTTTGCGCCGGGCAACTGTTGCAAGCAGATCTACAAAGGCCTGGTTTGCTTTGCGGTTTTCAGAAGATAAGCGGGGAACGGTATTCCGGAAGTCTGTCTTGCCGAAGGTTGTGTTTTCGTTCATTTCCCCTGTAAGGAAGCCTTTGCCAAGCGGACTGTATGGCACAAACCCAATTCCAAGTTCTTCAAGTACCGGCAGTATTTCGGCTTCGGGTTCCCGCCACCAAAGCGAATATTCACTTTGAAGTGCCGTAACAGGCTGCACAGCATGCGCACGACGGATGATCTTCACGCCAGCTTCGGAAAGACCGAAGTGTTTCACTTTTCCTTCTTTAATAAGTTCCTTAACAGTGCCTGCAACGTCTTCGATGGGTACGTTCGGGTCAACGCGGTGCTGGTAGAACAAATCAATTACATCAGTCCTCAGCCGTTTCAATGAAGCCTCGGCAACTTTTTTAATATGATCCGGGCGGCTGTTCAAGGCAGAAATCCCACTTGTACCGAATCCGAATTTAGTAGCGATCACAACCTTTTCACGAACAGGAGCCAGCGCTTCGCCAACGAGCTCTTCATTTGTGAATGGCCCGTAAACTTCGGCGGTATCGAAAAAAGTTACTCCGCATTCAACGGCCTTCCGAAGCACTGAAATCATCTCCTTTTTATCTGCGGCCGGGCCGTATGAAAAGCTCATGCCCATGCAGCCGAGCCCGAGTGCTGACACTTCGAGGTTCCCGGCACCAAGCCTTCGTTTTACAATGTTTGTATCCATCTATGGTTAATATTTGTAGTTATTTCTGTTTAATGTCATATGCCATCAACGCATTGTTGTGCCTGAGGTACAATATGCCGTTGTGTATGGCCGGGTGAGCCCAGAACGGGCCTGTTGTTCCCCGGGTAACCTGGAAACTGCTTACCAGGTCGAATTTTTCGTTTGTGGCTTTCACGAGGCCAACATTTCCCTTCTTTTCATCATATACATAGAGCATTCCTTCGGCTGAAATGACAGAACCCTTGCAGTTCCAGTGATCTTCCCACATCTTTTTCCCTGTATTCCAGTCCAGGCAGCACCAGTTCCCGTTGCCGTTGTTCAGCCAGTTTGAGCCGTAAATAAATCCGTTTACAAGCACCACACCCCCGTGATGGTTATCGAGTACACTGTCTGTCCAGGCCACGGAAGCACTTTTGCCATCGCCGGCAACTTTAATCATCATGCCACCGGTATTGTAACCACCTGTTGCATAAACCATATCATGATAAAACAGGGGTGTCGTGCATTTGATCAGGTCCCAGTTGGGATTATAAGAGGCAGGGCGCTCATGGGCCACGGACCAGAGAATTTCACCATTCGCAGCATCAACGGCATATACGTGGCCCAGCGAAACATTTACAATGGTTTTTTTACCTGCAAAATCGATGAGGATGGGTGAAACATAGGCAGGTTTATCATTGAGGCTTGCTGATTTCCATATGAGATCTCCTGTCATCTTATCCAGGGCAATGGTCATCGTTTCAGGCCCGCCGGGCGAGAAAAAAAGCCTGTTCCCGTCGAGCAGGAGCGATTCGGCGATGCCCCATTTGCCATACGTGCCTTTGTTGAGTTCGCTTGCCCTGTACGACCAGATTACTTTGCCTGAGATTCCGTCGATGCAGGCCAGGTCGCCGTACCCGCTTGAAGTGTACACGTAATTGCCTTCAACGGTGGGGGTTGACCTGCTTTCAGGGAACGATTCATTCCATGCACGCCCCATAACGGTTTGCCACATCATCCTGCCCTTAAGATCCAATGCATAAAGCACGTCGACGGAGTCAATGGTACCGGTGGTATAAATGGTATTCCCGCCGAAAGAAACCGAGGCGTTGCCTTTGCTGAGTTCAGTGTTGCACCACAGGAGGCCTGGGCCGGCAGCAGGCCATGATTGCAGAAGGCCCGTTTCTGCTGAGACACCGGTGCGGTTTTCTTCGCGCCATTCGCTGGTTGCCTGTCCGCGTGCAAACGTGGAAAGAATTACAAGGAAAATAAAAGGCATCACCAGGTTTTTCATAATGCGCTGTTTTTGTGTTTGATCAATGAAGGATTTGGACTGTAAAATTCTTTTTTTCGATTTTCGCCACCCTGCAAAGTTAAAAATTTCACACGGCATTCTCCGCTCCCATTCACCCGGTTGCTGCCTGACCATTTTTTATTTTTTCCACTTATTCCATTATTGTTGTTATTTTTGTTGAGTCTAAATAAAACATTATGCGATCTATATCAGCAACAAGGATGACAACGGGCTCAATGATTAATTCCGGCAAAACTGTCACGGCTGGCATCTGATGCGCATTACAAACTAAAAATCATGAAGAAAACAAATTACATATCCTCTCTCCTGCTCCCATTCATTTTGTTCTGGGTGGCTCTCTTTGCCGGTTCAAACGCATCTGCGCAACAGGACCAGCCTGCGGATGCTTCCATCAAGGTCCGTCCAACCAGGACCGAAACGGTGTCAGAAATCATGGAGCGGGCCCGGCTTGCCCCTGCCCCGGTGATGCATGATCGGCCGGAAAAGGAATACCCCGACCGTTCCAACCTGCCCCAGAACCCGCTTTCGCCACAGGCTGCCACCTATCCGGATATTGACAGGGCCCTGGTCACTCCGCAGCACCCCCCCACGGACCTGCCGCAAACGATCGGGACTTCGTTCAACGGGTTCACCAGCAGCTCCTCAAACGGGCCTTTCCCCCCGGACGACATGGGATCCATCGGTCCCACCCAGTACATCGTCGCCGTGAACGGCATCATCAGGTCGTTCAATGCAACCACCGGGGCTGCCGACGGGGCGCTGAATGTAACCCCCGATAATTTCTTCGCCCCGGTCATGACACCACCTGTTAGCAACAATTTCACCTCTGATCCCAGGATCCGCTACGACCGGTTTTCAGGCAGATGGATCATTATTATCATTGATGTGCCGGGCCGTGCCGGTGCCTTGCCAAACAAGGTCCTTTTAGCTGTGAGCAATGCATCGACCATCACCGCCGGCACCACCTGGACTTTCTCATCATTCCTCGGGGAAGCAGGCGTTTTCTTCGACTATCCCACCATCGGGATTGATGTAAACGCCGTATACATCGGGGGAAACATGTTTTCGCTGGCCGGCGGCTTTCTTCATACCAACGGCTATGTTATCAACAGGAACATCCTGATGTCCGGGGGGATCTACACTGTTTCCCAGTTCTTCAACCTCACCTCCACCGGCTCCGGGCCCTATACGCCGCAGGGAGTCGATAATTTCGACATCACCGCCACGCAGGGTTATTTCATCGGGGTGGATAACGCCACCTATGGCACCTTAATGTTACGCAGGGTGAGTTCACCTGCCGGCATACCGACCATTTCGGCCAATATCCCCGTCACAGTCAGTTCCACCTCCTTTCCCGCATCAGTTCCCCACCTTGGAAATACCGGTGGTACGAGTGGCAACCTCGACGCGATTGACGACAGGCTGTTTGCCGCCATGATCCGTGGCGGGCATTTATGGACCGCGCACACCATACATGTGAATGCCTCGGGTACGACAACTTCGCCAAACCGTAACGGAGTTCGCTGGTATGACCTCACAAACCTGGCCACAACCCCATCGCTCAACCAATCGGGCACCATCTTCGATCCTGCAGCTGTCAACCCCAGGTATTACTTTTTCCCCTCGGTCATGGCTACCGGGCAGGGGCACGCCGCATTCGGCATGACTTCGGCGGGCACCAGTTACGCGGCAAATGCCGCAACCACAGGCCGGCTTGCCTCCGATGGGGCCGGAACCACCCAGTCAATCGCTCTGACCACTGCCAGCGGAACCGCGTATAATCCTATCGGCGATCCGGGCGGGCCCAGGAGATGGGGCGATTATTCCTATGTTTCGCTCGACCCCCTGGACGACATGACCATGTGGATGGTAAATCAGTATTGTGCGGGCACCGATGTTTATGGATGCAATGTAACCAAACTGATCGCACCGCCCCCCGCCACCCCTGCAAGTTGCCTCCCAACTTCGGCATTAGCCGGTCAGGCATCTGTAAACGTGGTGGTGACAGGAACTGTGGTCAGTGGCAGCGGGTTCTATGATCCGGGAGCCAACATTGCGGCACCTGCACTTGCTTTTCATCACATTTCAGCCGTTGTTTCCGGGGGCGTGGTGGTGAACTCTGTCACCTATACCGATCCGACCCATATTACGGTGAACATCAACACGACCGGCGCTGCAGCAGGATTGCAGACCATCACGGTCACCAATCCCGACGGGCAGTCGCGGGCCGGTGTGGCGATCCTGAAGATCTGCCCGGTCATTGCGGTTCAGAACCCTGCAGGGGCCAGCGGAACAGCCGGGGCGGTATTCAGTAAAACCTTCACCTCCACGGGCGGGGCGGTTTCAGTGACCTACAGCACCTCAAGTGTGTTGCCTGCAGGATTGACGCTGTCATCCGGCGGCGTGCTGAGCGGGGTTCCTTCCGTAACAGGCACCTTCCCTATCATCGTTACAGCTACCGACGCAAACGGCTGCAGCGGTGCGGGTTCCACCTATACCCTGCTGATCGGCTGCCCGGTTGAAAGTCCGTCCATTGCAGCAGGCGGTCCCACGACATTTTGTCCAGGCGGCTCGGTTCAACTGACCCCCACAGGCGGCAATGCCCTGCAGTTCGCCGGTTCCGGGAATTATGTGACCATTCCGGCAACAATCAACTCCTCCTTCGGCACCAACCGGATCACAGTGGAGGGGTGGTTTTACCAGACCGCTGCCACCGTCGGCATCCCGGCACTGGTTGGGGAGGCTTTCCTGACGGACGGCACGATAAAATTCTCTATTTACCTGAACGGACAGCAGATCTCCGCGGGATTTTACGCCGGAGCCTGGACCAGCGCAGCGAGCACGGTGAACCTGCCGCTCAATACCTGGACGCATATCGCGGCCACCTACGACCAAACAGCCATCAGGATCTATGTAAACGGCGTTGCCGCCGGATCGCTGCCAGCTTCCTCCGTGCTGCCAACCAGCACCGAGGAGTGGCGGATAGCCAGGAGATGGGATCTTCCGGATTATTTCACCGGCAGGATGGATGAGATCCGCATCTGGAATGTGGCCAGGACGCAGGCGCAGATCCAGTCGGGCATGGGCGCGGTCGTACCACCATCAACCAGCGGGCTCGTAGCCTGTTACAGGTTCGACGAAGGATCGGGCGTTAACGCGGCCGACCTCACCGGGCACGGCTTTAACGGCACCTTTGCGGGCACACCGACATGGGTGGTTCCCTCTACGGCACCCCTGGCCGGCTATTCCGGCTACCTCTGGTCCAACGGGGCCACCACCCCCGGTCTCACCGTCAATGCCTCCGGAAACTATTCGGTTACTGTCACAGACCTTTATGGATGCACAGGAACCGGCACGCCGGTGGCTGTGACCGTGAAGTCCCTGACAGGGGCAGCCGGGGCCATCTCAGGCGCGGCGGTCTCAGCCCAGGGGCATACAGGGGTCGCCTATTCGGTTGCACCTGTAGCAAATGCCACAGGTTATGTGTGGATATTGCCGGCCGGGGCCTCGATCGCATCCGGCACCAACACCAACAGCATCACGGTGGATTATTCGGCAGTGGCAGTTTCCGGGAACATCACTGTTTACGGTACGAACGATTGCGGAAACGGAAACATATCGCCGCCGCTTGCCGTCACCTTAATTGCCTCGACCTACAACCCGGGGAATACCGTGGTGGCTTCAGGGTCGGTTCAGTGCTACAACGCCCTCCAGACAATCTTTGTGGCTGGCGGGGGAACCACTTTCACGATTCAGAGCGGCGGGAGCGCCACCATGGTAGCCGGTCAGAACATTGTTTACCAGACCGGTACAACGGCGGCTTCGGGCGGATACATGCATGGGTACATCACCACGAACAACCAGTATTGCGGCGGCATGGCGCCCGCCATGGTGACGGTTGTCGCGGGGACTGAAACGGTGCCCGTTGTCCCGGTATCCCGGAACATGAGAGTCTACCCAAACCCAACAACCGGTTTGCTGACAATTGAACTGGGCGGGGACCAGGGGCCACGGCCGGCAACAGTTGAACTTTTCAATACAGGCGGGGTCCGGCTGATCAGCAAAATGATGAACGGCGACGTCAGGTATACCCTGTCTATCGCGGACATGCCGCCGGGGCTCTATTTCCTGCATGTTGTCACACTAAACTCTGCTGAAACCATAAAACTGATAAAACTATAATTTGATCAGAGTCTGTTTAAAATTTATTCAGATGAAATATTCAGATCGTAAAGGCGACAATTTACATCATTAACTTGTTGTATATGACCTCTCCCCAGCCCTCCCCTTGGAGGGGAGGGAGAAGATTTGTCGAGGATTCCAAACAGTTTTAATTGATGTTTTCTTTGTCATTGTATTCACCTAAATAATAATTCTATGCCAAAATATGTCATTGAACGGGAAATTCCCGGAGCCGGAAAATTATCGGCGGAGCAACTGAAGGCCATTTCACAAACATCCTGCGGGGTTTTAAGTAAAATGGGGCCCCAAATTCAATGGGTACACAGCTATGTAACCACCGATAAGATTTATTGCGTCAACATCGCCCCTAACAAGGAAATGGTACTTGAACATGCCAGGCAGGGAGGATTCCCTGCGAATAGTGTAGCGGAAGTATCCGTCATCATTGACCCTGTGACTGCCGGGTAAAACCTTCCCGGTTTTTAAGGATTATTCACGGGAAAACCAGTCGCACGCATCTCTTTATCTCCTCCTGCCTGTTGACTGCTGTTGCAGTTGAACTGGCATCAGTTTGTCATCGTGTAAAAAACAATAATTTTGACAAATGAAAAAACAATGACTCCTGATTGCACTTCTCCTGACAGGAACCCAAGTCCGGTTTTCCTGCAGGACCAGGAAGCTGTTTTTCAGGCAGCCACGAAGTGGCGGAATCTCAGTAACCGTGGGTTCCACCCACGGTTATTGAAACCGGGCCCTTTCAGGGCCCTGCATCAGGTGCTGATGACGTTGATAAATCAGGACGAACTGGTAATATTGCGATCCGTCAATTTTTTTCTAATAAAGTCAGAAATATTGAGTCTGTTATGAAAAGTTATAAAACAAAAAATTGCCACTAAGCCTTTAAGACAATAAGAAACACAAACCGTCGGACCTGGCACCACCAGCTGATAAAATGTTGAAACTGCAGGCATCTGGCCAATAATTGCTATTTTTGTTCCTTAAATATCCTTAAAGCATAAAATTTTAAGGTCAATATCCATTTCTTAAAATGAACAAAAATGAATAAACTGTTTTTTGCCATTGTACTCGTTTTGACAACCATGAAATGCGGGTTTGCCCAGGAAGATGCCGAGAAGTGCAGGGACCATTCCCTGCTGACGCGCATGCCGGGGTACTATATTTCAGAATGCACCGAAAACTTCAACGCGCTCGATTTTTATGACAGCAAGGGGCAGGATATAAAATTTGAAGGAAATCTAACCTATTCGTGGTATGTGTTCAACCTGGAATCAGGAAAAACAGAGCCTAGCCGCCTGCAGATCATAAAAAATTATGCCAATGCCATCGTTAAAATCGGGGGCAGGAAAGTTTATGAAGAAGACGGGCTGGGCTGTTATGAACTGAATAAAAACGGGAAAGATTATAAAATAAAAGTAGCCTGTACCAACAACAGTGACATATTGCTGTATGTACTTGAAATGGAGGCAATGAAACAGGATATCACTGCAAATGAAATGCTTGATGCATTGAACAAAGATGGCTTTATTGCACTCAACATCCTTTTTGAAACAGGCAAATCAACCATCAAAGATGAATCGTTTCCGGTTATCGACCAGGTATATGAGCTGATGAAACTTGATCTGACACTTAAGATCAGCATCGAAGGCCATACTGACAATGTTGGTGATGCCGCAAGCAATAAAAAGCTTTCAAACGACAGGGCCAAAGCGGTTATGGACGCTTTGATCGTCAAGGGAATTGATAAAACAAGGATATCATCCACCGGATGGGGACAGGAGAAACCAGTTTCCGATAACCGCACGGCTGAAGGAAAAGCGAAAAACAGGCGGGTGGAAATCATCAGGAAGTAGTACCCGGATCCACCCTTCTTCAGGGAGCAATCGTTTCATACGCGATCGAAGCGTTGAATATCTCCTGGACAAACTGGGGGGCAACTAGCTGGGTTGCCGCCGCATTGGGATGGCTGTCGTACGGTGAAGCCGCATAGATCCCGAGCATCATACCATTGGCGCCTGTGAGCTTGTGAAAGAAATCAAACACATAAACATTGGGAGGGAATGCCCCGTAACCGGCATCAAGTCCGGTGGCAAGCGTATCTTTTGCCCAGGTGCAAAACTGGTTTGACAACAGGGCTTCTGATGTATTTGTCGAATACGGCTCAAGCGGTGCATTTGTCCAGATGACAAAAAAATTATCCGGATGGGAACTCATTGCCCTGATGATATGACGCCAATGCCATTTGTAATTATAAAGTGTTTTCAGCCAGGGTGAAAGCGTATCGGAGGCATGTCCATAGCCTGTCATTGCAGAAGAAGGAAAGCAGGATTTTATTACAATGATTTTATTGCCGGGCAGGTAATAGCCAATACCGCTCACGGGATCCGGGTCTTCAAAGAATTCATGCTGGGTGACCCATTCATTATCGCCCGGGCTCCACCACTCTTCGTTCATGGCAACAGCCTGCGCACCGGTAAACCCGTGAGCTGTATTGTAGGCAGCCATCTCCTGGGGGACACTTGTCGGACTGCCATTGGGGCCCCAGATATTGGATCCCGTTGAATGGTGCAGGAAGATGCCGCTTCTGAAATAGCCGGGGGCGATTGTTCCCGTGCCATACAATATTTCCTTCCACATGCTTGCACCGGCAACATAGGCATAAAACTTATCATCTGTCGTGCAGAATACAAGCAACCCATTGGCCGGTGCGTTTATTGCAAAAATCTGGTTTCGGGTCATCCGCGGCACCAGCAGTCCTTTACTTGTGGATTTCACATCCAGCATGGCTGAATTATCCGGAGGGGTATTGGTAGGGCCTATGCCCACCTGGCCGAACATTGCAGTGCTAATAAACAGCAGCATGCAAATAAAAGCGGGAAACTTTTTCATATCTGTCCATTTTCCTGTAAAGTTAACACATATTTTTCTTTCAATGTATTACATATCAGGCACAAAAAATGAAACCTTGTCAAAATATCCGGACATGAGATAGGGTTGTTTGTCGTGAATTGCATGAACCCGTCAGGTTTGAGAACCACATCCTCTGACCTTTCTTCATTGGTAAAACATGATCACTACATCCTGTTGATTATCTTACAGATGATGCAGGTAACAACAAGCGGCCGGGTGTGATCAACAGGAACAGCCTTTCCATGCTCACAAACAAATCCATGATATCTGATTAATTATTTTAATTTTGATTTCGAATACCCTAAACCACTAACTTCAACCATAAATTGGTGAACCGGATTAAATACCTTTTACTGATCTCATTGCTGACAGGAATGTTTTCCCTGTCTTATAACAAATCCTTTGCTGTAAAGAGAATCATCGACAGCCTGCACAGGGAGTTGTTCAGGAACGATGATGTTGCAAAAAAAATCTCGGTTTACCTGGCCTTGTCGACACAGTATGAAACGATCAACTCCGACTCTGCCCTGATCTTCTGGAAGGAAGCCCAGAATCTTGCCCTTCATCTGAGAGACGAGAAGCCCCTGGCTGACGTATATGCGCAGCGGGCATCGTTCAACCTTACGAAAAACCAGCTTGACCAGGCCTTCCTTAACCTGACCCTTGCGGCAAAGTATTACTTGAGCGCCGGCAATAAAACGCAATACACAAAAATGAGAGCGTTGCTGGGCAGCATGTACCAGGTTCAGGACAAAATTGCCGAATCCATGACTGCTTTTATTGAGGTCATTGGTCTTGCTGAAGAGTTGCATCTGAATAAAATTTTGCCCCACGCCCTCAACAATGTAGGTAATATCTACATGGATGCCAACGAATTCACTGAGGGGCTCAGCTACTATACCCGATCCCTGAAAATTTTCAGGGAATCGGGCGATTCTGTAAACATTATCATACCGATGTTGAATATGGGTGAGTGTTATTATTATCTTAACAACCCCGAGGTCGCAGTGGATTATATCAGGCAGGCACTGATCCTGGCTAGGAAGTATGGAGATAATATATTCGAAGCCAGGGGATTGATGCTGATGGGGATGATCAGGGGCAAACAGAAGGATTATCCCGGTGCCATCGCCTACATGAACCAGAGCATGGATTTGCAAAAGTCAGCCGGCAATTATATTGGTCCTGCCAAAATCCAGTATTCAGAGTTGCTGGTGAAGCTCGGTGATGCATGGTACCGGAACGAAGACATGAAACAGGCCCTGCGTTACCAATGGGAAGGATACGCCCTGGCCGGGTCAATGAAGCAGCTGAAACAGGCAATGCTATCGGCACAATCCCTCAGCCTGATCCATGAACGTATGGGAAAAAAGGATTCCGCGCTCTACTATCATAAAATATATGCAACGCTGCTCGACAGCCTCTCAAGGTCAGGTACGGTAAGGACTGTTAAATTACTGGAAGTGAGGCAGGAATATGAAAAACGCCAAAAGGAAGACGAAATGAAGATCACGCTGGCGAAATCAGCAAAACGCACCCAGATGATCTCTTACATTGCCATAGGCGTGTTGCTGCTTGCCATAATCCTGGTCCTCTTCATGATGCTGAAACTCGAGCGGCAGAAAAAGGCAAAAGCTGAACTCGAAAAGAACAGCCTGCATGAAAAGCTGGAATACAAGAATAATGAGCTCACAACCAATGTCATGTATCTTACCAAGATGAATGAAATGGTGATGATGGTTGCCAAAGAGCTGAGAAAAATGAACCTTGAGGAACATCATGAAAATTCGAAAATCGTCAAATACATCACCCATGAACTGGAACGAGTCACAAACCCGGATAACTGGAAAGGGTTTGAAAACCGATTCCAGCAGGTACACACTGACTTTTACAAGAAACTGGGTGATAAATTTCCCGATCTCACCCACAATGAATTGAAATTGTGTGCCTTTCTCCGTTTGAACATGAGTACCAAGGAGATTTCCGCAATCACCTTCCAATCAGTAAACAGTATCCAGGTTGCCCGGTTCCGGCTTCGCCAGAAGCTGGGGATCGATAAAGAGGAGAACCTGGCCATCTTCCTTTCCCAGTTTTAAGTTTCTTCAAATCAGGTGGACATCCTGGTTTAAAATACTGATAATCAGTAAATGTAAACCAATGTAATGCGCCTGTACGACATTTGTATACCATAAAAGTTAGGAATCAGGTGTTCCTGCTTCTACTTTTGTTTGCTGATGCTTCCCCCATTCAAAATTTTGTTTCATGGATGAATTTACTGAAGACCCGAAGCCCATTTCCCTTGAAGATGAACTCAAGGACCTCATTGCCAAAAAAATGGCAGAAAATAAGGTTTTAAACAAACTTCGGGAAAAGCTAACAGACACTGACATTGGCGAGACCTTCCAAAGGGATGATGAGCATCTTCCAACTTTTTAAAACAATAATTAACCAAAAACGAAAACGAAATGAAAAAAACACAGTTTACACTATTTATCATGTTAATGGTTAGTGTGTTGTCGTTTGGACAGCCACTCACAGGCACCAAAAACATCCCGGGGGATTATCCCACAGTGACCAATGCCATTATAGCGTTAAATTTCAATGGTGTTGGTTCAGGTGGTGTTACCTTTGTCATTGCAGGCGGCTATATGGAAAGCTTCACCTCTTTGACAGCCGGGCTGATAACCGCCACAGGGACCGTTTCAGACCCGATTACATTCCAGTGGAGTGGTACCGGTGTTAACCCGGTTATTACAGGGTATGCCACAGGACCGAATGTGTATGACTATGTGATCGCCCTGCAGGGATCCGACTACATCACCTTTGATGGCATCAATGTTACCGACCCCACGGGTGTGGTTGAATGGGGATATGCCATCCTGAAAAATTCCGCCGGCAACGGATCCCAGAATGTGATCATCCGCAATTGCAACATCTCGTTGAAAAGCAGCACCAATGTCAATACCGTCGGGATCTATTCGGCGGATATTTTACCAGGTACGGCCCCTACGGCACTTCTGACAGTGAGCAGTACGGCCGGTGCCAACTCGAACAATAAATTTTACGCCAATACCATTACAGGATGTTACAACGGCATCATTGTGAACGGATACAATGATGCAAATGCCCCCTATGCATTCTATGACCAGTCGAACGAGATCGGCAAGGACGGGGCCAATACCATTACCGGTCCCGGCGGCGGTACTGCAGCTGCAAGCGGTATCCAGACATCTTACCAGGAACGGCTTGTAATTGCCAATAACATTGTTAACGGTACTGTGGCCAATACAACAGGAGCTTTTGGTGCAATCCAGCTCAATACTTCAAAAAATTCAAATGTCAGCGTGTACAATAATAGTGTGAGTGTTGTTTTCAACGCCAGCAGCGGAACGTTTTATGGCATTTACAACAATATGGGAACCACCTATACGAATAATATTGCCAGTTTTTACAACAATACCGTTTCGAATTGCAGTTCGCCGAATGCAACCAGCGGGAGTGCATACTACCTGTATATTAACAACAGTGCCCAGGTACTCAACGTGTACAACAACAATGTGTTGAACAACACATACGGATCCGCCTCCACGACAAGCCAGGGAACTACCGGTGGTATTTATATCTTCGGTTCGGCCACCACCCTCCTCAGCGCGGATATTCACGGAAACAATTTCTCTAATTTTACCCGCTACCAGTCAGCTTCAGGCAGCGGGGGAGCGACCAATTGTTTCTGGCTTGGGATTGGCAATTCAGGTGCAACAGTTTCGGTTTATGAAAATGTGATCAATAACATCACTACGCCTACAAGCGGATTGCTGGCGGGGTTCTATTACCTGGGCGGACCCGGCTATAAGAATCTTTACGGTAACACTGTCACCAATCTGACTTCTGCCATCGGAAATGTATATGGCTGTTATTTGGGAGAAGGTTATAACCAATCTATTTACAGAAACAAGTTTCAGAACCTGAAAACCAACGGGACGGGAACCAGTGCCTATGTTTACGGGATTTACTCTTCCGGCTCGAGCAATGGAGGCCCGATGTATATCTATAATAACTTTGTCTCCGAGCTGAAGGCTCCCAACGGAAGTTCCGGAGCGTCCGGAGCGTCTTCGGGTGGTGCGTTGTGCGGGATATATGGGTTCGGAAATGGTTTGACGTACCTAGGAATCTATAACAACACCGTCTTTCTTGACGGAACCTCGTCGGCAGGTTCATTCAGTACATCAGCCATATTCCTGAGCTATAATCCTGCTGCCATTGATCTCCGGAACAATGTCCTGATAAACAGATGTGCTCCGACCAGCGGTGGATTTGCAGTCGCTCTTAAATCAAATGGTTATAGTATTTATAGCGCTGCGATTGACAACCTGGTCCCGGCAACGAACAACAACCTCCTGTATGCCGGTATACCCAGCTCATCCCACCTGATCGCCATGATCTCCAACAATGATGCAAGTTATTTTGTTTACGATCAATCTCTCAATGATTATAAGACCCGCGAGTGGCCGAAAGAAAACAGTTCCATCACCGGGATGCCTGCATTCGTTCAAATCTCAACATCGCCGTATGACATCCATAACGATCCGGCCGTGGGCTCCATCTGCGAAAGCGCCGGCCAGACCGTTTCAACACCTGTCTCCATCACCAATGACTTTGACAATGATGCAAGGTTCCCTGGTACAGGATATCCCAACAACCCCTCATATCCTGCAGTGGCCGCCGATCTCGGCGCCGATGAATTCGCCGGGATACCGGATGATCATTTTGGCCCCACGATCCTTTATACACCATTGTTGAACGGCACATCGACCGATGAACGCACCCTCACGGCCACCATCACCGACCCACACGGTGTACCCACCACCGGTGCAGGGTTGCCGCGTCTTGCCTGGAAAAAATCTGTCGCCGGAACATGGACCTATGTGACTGGCGTTTCCACCGGGAATGACCAGAACACCTTCACGTTCGGAGCCGGGGCGAATACCGGCGATACTGTCTTTTATTACGTGGTTGCACAGGATCAGTTCACAACACCCAATGCAGGAACTTTCCCACTGGTTGGATCGGATGGCTTATCTGTAAACCCTCCGGCAGCAACAACCCCGCCTACACCCCAGAACTTTTATAAGATCACCCAGGGAAGATGCGGTGTGTTAACTGTCGGAGCCGACAAGTATTATCCTACGCTGACAGCTGCCATAAACGACATCAACACCGAAGGGATAACCTGTTCCACCGTGCTTGAACTGACCGACAATACATACTTGAATGAAACATATCCGATCATCATCAATCCGATAGCCGGAGCAAGCGCCACTACTACCCTCACGATCAGGCCGGCTGCCGGTGCCACCCCGTTATTGTCATGCTCCTACCTGGGGGTTTCCCCAAATCCCTGGAGCCAGATCTCCCTCAACGGCGCACAATATGTGATCTTCGATGGTTCCAACAGCGGTGGCAGCGACCGCAGCATGACGATTGAAAATACTGCGAACGGTGGTTTTGCCGCACCCATCGGTTTTTACAACAACGGCCAGGTGGGAGCAGGAAATATTACCATCAGGAACAGTGTTATCAGGGCGCATGCTGAATTCATCTACAATGCCCAGGGAATCGTGTTCTACACTGTTGTTGGTAATGCCGGGTACCATGATGTGGTCATCCACAACAATGAGATCACAAGTGCAGCCGTGGCACTCAGGTTGGGCGGGATTAGCTCCAATATAGCCCAGAATGTCCAGGTAACCAACAACACGATCGGATCCCCGGACCCGGCAAAGGTGGTCGCAAGCAGGTGTATCACCTTGTCCTATATCGATAATGTGCTGATCGAAGGGAACGATATCATGTCCGTTGCGGATGGCAGTCTCGCTTATCCAACTCCGGCGCCTATGATTATTCAAACCGGTTCAGGCACTTCAAACCTTACGATCAGGAAAAATAAGATCCATGATCTTTACAACCTCGGTGGCGGAGGTGGTGCTGTAGGCATCTACCTGGGATCCAACACGACAACCGTGACGGAAATAAGTAATAATGTGCTATACAACATAAAGGCTGTCGGATCTTCCCAGTCAATATCGGCTCAGAATCCCATTGGCCTGATGATCCAGTCGGGCAGCAATTTCAAGATCGTTCACAATACGATTGTAATGCAGGGAAATTACCTTGGTTCAACAATTCCGGCTCTTTCCGCCTGTGTTTCCATCAGGAACAGCATCACCGGGATTGAATTCAGGGATAACATACTAAGCAACAGCTCACAACAGGTTTCCGGAACGCCCGTGGGGCATAAGTCATACTGTATCCTGGTGGGAACCAGTCCGGGATTCACCATCCAGAACAACAATGATTATTCTGTGACAGGGACCGGCCCGGTAGTTGGCTACTACGGAGCTACCGATCGTATAACCCTTGCAGACTGGCAGACCGCCTGCGGACAGGATGCCGCCTCAGTATCGGTTGACCCGGTATTTACAAGCACCACCAATTTCCTGCCGACAACTACGCTGATGCCAAAGAAAGGCGAATACATTCCGACGTTGCCAATCGATTTTGCAGGAGTAGTCCGCACCAATCCGCCCGATATCGGTGCCTATGAATTCACCGCGATGCCGGTACCGGCAACTACGGCTGCGACCGACATCCTGGATATTTCTGCAACGCTGAACGGTACAATAAACCCTAACTCACTGGATGTTAATATCTATTTTGATTATGGGCCTTCCATTGCGTATGGTACCACGGTGAACGGAACCCCGTTTACCGTCAACGGCGGCGTGCTGCTGAATATCAACGCTCCGGTCGCCAGTCTGACTGCGAATACCACATACCACTTCAGGATCAGGGCGGTCACATTCAGCAACGTGACAATTTATGGCAATGACATGACCTTTACAACTGCTCCCGGCATACCTGAAAACATCACTGTAACAGGAGAAGTTGGCGAAACCAACATCAATTGTTACAATGCTGCAAACACCATAACAGTTGCCGGCGGTGGTAATTTCTTCAATGTTCAGAGCGGAGGCAGTGCTACCTTTATCGCATGGCAGAAGATATCGTTTTTACCGGGGACAACCGTGTCCAACGGCGGATATATGCACGGCTACATTGCACCGGGAACCTATTGTGCTGCGCCCGCACTGCCCATCATGGCTGCAGGTGCAGGTGAGTCTGTCCCAAACACCAGGGCTGACCTTGCTTCATTCAGCATCTTCCCGAACCCCACCACGGGGAACTTCACCCTCGTGCAGAAAGGTGCAAAACTCTACGACAAGGTGAACATTGAATTGTACAGTATCCACGGAGAAAAAGTTGCCTGCGAGCGCATGATCGGTGAAAAATCGCATGACTTCGGCCTCAGCACCATGCCAGCCGGGCTTTACTTTGTTAAAGTGGTGGCCGACGGGTATGTGGAGACGATAAAACTGGTTAAGTTGTAGGCCCGGCCTGCCATAATCCTTCATCTGTATACAAAAGAGGGCGGCCCTGGAGGCCGCCCTCTTTTGTATTGCCCTCAGGCCAACGGAGAAGTTAACCATTACCGCCGCTGCTGCTCAGCTAATTTGTCAAGGTACCTGGCCCAGGTCTGCATTTTCTGCATCACCTCGCCGAGCGCTTCGGGCAATGGATTGTCGATGTGGTTTCGGATGCTGTGCGGGCTGATGTTCTCCTGCCTGGAAGTGCAGAAAATTGCCGAGATCTGGCGGCACAGTTCGGCGATGTTCGAACATTCGACCAGGTTGCGGTCGCATTATGACCTGTTTGTTCAGAATGGAAATCACTTATCGATAAGCACTAAGACACCAGGAAACACAAAGCGCTAAATATCTGCAGTATATGTTTTGTTAGCCTTAGTGCCTTTGTGCCTTTGTGGCAAATTTATATTTTTCAGCGTTGACTCTTCAGCAAAATTTCAGGGGCTGTTTATTTCTATTATCCCGAACCACCATTTGTTATGTGATGTTTTGTTTGTTGCAGGATCTACCGGCCTTAAGCAGTTTGTTTTTCTGTCAATGACATACCTTTTCGAAAGGTTTGTATCAGACATCAGCAGGAACGATTCCTGTAGATCTACCGTATCGTGGTCCAGGGAAAATTTTCCACCATACGTGCATGATGCCTCCGGTAATAACCCGGTTATCTGATAGCTGTTGTTGTACCTGAGAATCAATTTGTAACCTAAATACCCCAGATGTAGCTCCACGAACCTGGCAGAATCGGTTTCCGTGGCACTTGCAACAATCATTACACGGCCTTTAAACGCATCTGACGTGAAAACTTTGAATGATACAACAACTGCTACAAGTACCAGGGAAATATAGACGGGAAGGAAATTGAACCTGGTTTTTCCCCGGCGCCATTTCAGATAGCCCAGGCAAAGTACAATTAAAAGGTTCACAATAAAGACAACCGTTAAAGCAGGGCAAAAGAAATCAGCCGCACCGCTGTCGCAGGTTCTTGGGATTATCAGAACAATATATAGTATACCAAATTATAACAAGGGTTATCGATGAAGAGAATCTTTTCATCACTGTACGATTTATAGACTAACAGGAATTCAAAAAAACGTAATTATGTGAATCAAGGGTTAAAAATCAAATAAATAAACGCGGCAGCCAACTTACCGAAAACATGAACAAGAAGGCCTTTGGCTGATCGCACTTTACTCGCTCTTTGAAAATCTGTTTTTTCAATCAACCAATTGAACCATCCTT
>JAPLDF010000039.1 GCA_026391835.1 Bacteroidota bacterium | reverse complement strand
CGATTGTTTATCAACTTATAAAATAATATTTGTCAGTATGTGCTGGATTTCAAAAAGTCAATATAATACCACAAATCCATCTTGTTAATTACCGCTTAAAACTGTTAATAACGCTTAAATTTTTAACACTGATTAGTTACGTAATTTTTAATTCGTAATTGAATAAAACTCTTCGGTTTCGGTTTTTTCCATCGGTTCGATCTTCTCAAAGTTTCCCCAGTGAAAATCGCGTCGTCTTCCGTTGGGGTCCCACGAATATACGTTGAGGAACCGCTTGCCGAAGCTCAGGTGCCGTGAATCGTAATACTTTGCATAGGCCACCTGCTCGCCGGTTTTGATGTCGTTGCCGATGAACGAAAATTTCATGTGTAGCAACGGTCCCTTCCCAAGGGCGCTGCTGATCGCCCTCCGCAACGGCAGCCTGCCCGGCTCATCGAGGTTGAGGTCGTAATAGAGGATCTTCTCCAGGTCGGCCAGCTCCTCTTCGATGCGGAACGCCCTCACCCGCGTATTGTTTTCGATGGTCCAGGCCTCGAATTTACTCTTCAGGTCAATGATGTCGCGCCCCTTGTTCCCGAGCCGCAACGACAGGTAATAGTTCCCGTCCCGCTTGCGGATATATACCTTTTTGGTGGTAAACACATCCTGCGGCCGTTTGATCACGAAATAGACCAGGAACCCCGAAAAGATGGAGGTGAAAAACAGCGAAATGGTCGACTGGATCATCACGATCTGCCGCCCCAGCTGCGTTACCGGGTGAATGTCGCCGAAGCCGATGGTGTGAAACGACACGATGCTGAAATAGACCGCCTTCTCAAAATTTATTTTGTTTGACACCGGTGCAACCCCGGGATGATTGTAGGGCGTTGAATACGGCGTCATCTCAATGCTGCCCGTGTTGTAATAGATCCACGCAAAGCCAAAGATAAAGGTCATATACACCCCCAGGGAAACGAGGATGAAGAGGAGGACTTCGCGGGTTTTGAAACGAAAGGTCATAATTTGAGTGACAAGGTGACAAAGTAACAAAGTAACAGGGTGACAGGGTAACAGGGTAACAAAGGTAACAGGGTAACAAGGTAATAGGGTAATAGGGTAATAGGGTAATAGGGGGACAAGGTAATATTTTTTTTGAAAGGTTTTGTTATTAACTTTTTTTCTTTTCGGTATTACCTTTTGTGATTAATCGCAATCATGCCAGTAATGCTCATTAAGCCTTCGTCTGCAAGCAAAAGACCCCTCCCTGCCCTCCCCTAGGAGGCTACTCTTTATACACATCTTTCCCAGCCAAAAAAAATGCTGAAAGTATGATTACCTTTTCCTGTTTTTCCGATTAATCAATAATTAAGGATAGCAATATTCCTTATGATTAATTGATCTGGTGTTAACCATTTTAAGGTTACAGTACTGAAAAATGGCATAAGAAGATACATCCTTTAAACCAAATAATTATCTTTAATACTGTATTGTATGTAGTTATACCTTTTGGCATCACAAAATGTATTTTAAAAAGATGTGTATAAAGAGTAGCATTGGAGGGGAGTGCCGGGGAGGGGTCTTTTACAGGCAGACAAAGTCATCATAGTTATTACTGGTACAATTGCTCTCAATCAATATTCCAAAAGAAGAACTATTTTGCCTGACCCGGCAACTCAGAAAAGCTGCCGTATCTGTTCCTTCCAACATCAGTGAAGGTGCGGCCCGGAATCAGAAAAAAGAATTTATCAGGTTCCTGCGGATATCATCAGGCAGTCTTTCAGAAATCGAAACACAAATCCTGATTGCCCGGCGCCTGAATTATATTGCAGAAGAAAAACTCCTCAGCACAACCGGCCACATCAACAAAATCCGGGCACAACTTTCCGGACTAATAAAATACCTCACCCAAAACCCCTAATCCCCCTGTCCCCCTGTCACCCTGTTACCCTGTCACCCTGTTACCCTGTTACCTTGTTACCCTATTACCCTGTCACCCTGTCACCCTGTTACCCTGTTACCTTGTTACCCTGTCACCCTGTCACCCTTTCCCCATTTAATAATTATTTAATATTCAACTTTCTACGCAAATCCCAAATTTATTCGTACCTTTGCACCCCCTTAAAATATTCAGGAAATATGCCATTAAACAAGCTTAGAAATATAGGAATTGCTGCGCACATCGACGCCGGCAAGACAACTGTAACCGAACGGATCCTCTTCTTTTCCGGTACCAACCGCAAGATGGGCGAGGTCCACGACGGGGCAGCCACCATGGACTTCATGCAGCAGGAACAGGAGCGCGGGATCACCATTGCGTCGGCCGCCATCACCTGTGCCTGGAAAGGACACCAGATTAATTTGATCGACACCCCAGGGCACGTCGACTTTACCATCGAGGTAGAGCGCTCCCTCCGTGTCATCGACGGCATGGTTGCCGTATTCTGCGCCGTTGGCGGCGTGGAGCCCCAGAGTGAAACCGTATGGAACCAGGCCGACCGCTACCGCGTGCCCCGCTTTGCGTTCATCAACAAGATGGACCGCACCGGCGCCGATTTCCCGGCCGTGGTTGCCCAGATGAACAAGTACCTCGATGCCAACGCAGTCCCTTTCCACCTCCCGATGGGCGCTGAAGAGCACTTCAAAGGAATCATCGACATCATCTTCCGCAAGGCTTACATGTTCCAGGAAATGGAGCAGATTGAAACCGAGATCCCGGAAGAATACAAACAGAAAACCGAGGAAGCACGTGCCTGGGCCGTTGAAAAACTGGCCGAGTTCAACGACGAGATCATGGACCTGTTCATGGAAGACAAACCGGTCTCCCCCGAACTGATGAAGAAGGCGTTGCGCGAATCGACCCTCAAACTGCTCATCACCCCGGTATTCTGCGGTGCCGCCTACAAGAACAAAGGCGTCCAGATGCTGCTCGATTCAGTGGTCGACTACCTCCCCTCCCCTGTGGATGTGGGCGCGGTGACCGGAACCGACCTCGATGATCCCGAAAAGCTGCACACCTGCCACCCGTCGCCAAAAGAACCTTTTTCGGCGCTGGCATTCAAACTGATCCACGACCCCTTCGTCGGGCAGCAAACCTTCACCCGCATCTTTTCGGGTACCCTCCGCAGCGGCATGCAGGTTTACAACTCCACCAAGGGCAAACACGAACGGGTGGGGCGCATCTTCCGCATCCACGCCAAGGACCGCGAGGAGATCGCAGAGGCAGGCCCCGGCGACATCGTGGCCCTCATCGGCATGAAAGTCACCAAAACCGGCGACACCCTGTGCAGCGACGAACACCGCCTCCTGCTCGAAAATATCCACATTCCGCCCAGTGTCATCGAACTCAAGATCAACCCTGCCAAACGCGCCGACCAGTCCAAACTGGGCGAAGCGCTGCACAAGCTGGCCATGGAAGATCCTTCGTTCAACGTCCGCTTTGACGATGAAACCGAAGAGACCATCATTGCCGGCATGGGCGAATTGCACCTCGAGATCATCGTCGACCGTTTAAGGACCGAATTCAAGGTGGATGCCGTCGTTGGCGAACCTGCCGTGGCCTTCCGTGAAACGATCACCAGCGAAGTGGAGACCAACTACAAGCACTCCAAGCAGACAGGGGGCAAGGGGCAGTTTGCCCACGTGCTCATGCGCATGGAGCCCAACGAAGGCAAGGGCTACGAATTCATCGAAAAGATCAAGGGCGGAAACATTCCTGCCGAATACATCCCTTCGGTGAACAAGGGGATCCTCAAAACCCTCGAACGCGGCGTCATGGCCGGGTACCCGGTCGTGGATGTCAAGGTGGTGCTGCTCGACGGCAGTTTCCACCCGGTCGACAGCTCCGACATGGCCTTCCAGACCTGTGCCTCTATAGGATTTAAACAAGGCTTTATGAAAGCCGACCCCGTACTCCTCGAACCGATGATGAAGGTGGAAGTGAACACCCCCGACGAATACATCGGCGATGTGGTGGGCAACCTCAACCGCCGCCGCGGAAAAATTGAAGCCATGCGCCGCTACCGCAAGGGATCGCAAAAAGTCAACGCCTTTGTCCCATTGATGGAGATGTTCGGCTATGCAACCCAGCTGCGTAATATTTCAAGCGGCCGGGCCAACTACTCCATGGAGTTCTTCAAATACACCCCCCTGCCAAAACTGTTGCAGGAAGAGGTGCTGAAGAAGATTGCTGACGAGAAGAAGGCGGCGAAATAACCCCCGCCCCTAACCCTCCCCCAAGAAAACACCCCCTCCCCATCCCTCCCCCAGGGGGGAGGGCGCTTCGTGCTCCTTTATAGTGGAGGTTGATAGCACACGATCGGACTGATAGCACCCAAACCAAACTCCCTCCCCCAGGGGCTACTCTTTATACACATCTTTCCCAGCCAAAAAAAATGCTGAAAGTATGATTACCTTTTCCTGTTTTTCCGATTAATCAATAATTAAGGATAGCAATATTCCTTATGATTAATTGATCTGGTGTTAA
>JAPLDF010000027.1 GCA_026391835.1 Bacteroidota bacterium | reverse complement strand
GGAAAATATCGTTCTAAGGGGTGGTCAATTTGAATCGGCAGGGGGTGGTCAATTTGCCCTGGCGCGAACCGATTTTTACACCGGCACAGGGGTGGTCAATTTGGATCGGCAGACACTGGTCAAAGTGAATGGTTTATCCACTCATGGCACTCTTTAATTACGCAAACAACGCACACTTAAACCAGCACTTTTCCCTGGATGCTCTCTTTGCATAATGCCGGCAATATACCGATCCCAGGCAGTTACTGAATCGTACGCAGTAGAACTCCACCATCTTCCATATTGTCCAATCCCGTCGAAATAAACAGCTTCATTATGGCCACCAGGAAGGGCTGTAAAACCTGATTCATTGGTCGCCCCCGTATTGGGACTTGGCCAATGAGTTGCACCTTTTTCCATCAACTTATACCCAGCGACACCTTCCCCTCCCAAATAGTTTATAAGAATTGTCCACTCAGCATCACTTGGCACATGCCAGCCCGTAGGAGCAAGAATACTCATATTTACGGACCAGTTATACAAAGCCCCGTATGTGTTTTTATTAGCAATATCGTTATCATACCAACAGTATCCTGGGGTGATTAAACTTCCATACCAATCATGTGTTGCCAATGGTATGGAACTGCCATCATTGTACTTTGTGGTTTTCAGGTTTTCAACCATCCATACCTGTGTGCCAATTGTTACTGTATGATAAACGTTCCCATCTTTATCAGTCACAGTCGTAGCTGGAGGAGTGCTATTTTTACTGTCATCACTCTTTTTACAGCTGCTCAATAGAACCATACCCAAAGAGATAAGTAAAAAATACCCAATAAAAAAGTTTGTTCTTGTTTTCATGCTTTAAAATTTAGAGTTAAGAATAAATGTTTGGACTGTGTCTACTTACGTTCTTCTGAACACCAACACGAGCCAAGAACCAAAGCAGTGTGGTTATTTTGATATTAAGTGCAATTAATTCGGCGTTGAATCATTTGTAAAACTAAGGTAAATTGTGATTAGTTATTGTAATCACAACAAAAATATAATCTTCCTATGAAAAATATCCAGGAAGATTTGGGAAACAGTGGTTTAATAAAAACCCTGCCATCGCTACAGGGTTTCGCATCGTTACACTTACCAGAAAAACAAACTTTTACCAAGAGGCAGACGTTGGATCATATACAATGTCCCGGTGAATAAGATCAAGGACCATCAAATATGTTGAAATTTAACACTCCAAAGCCAGGAGAATATAAAATCCATTGCATTTACATCCAGCTCCAGGTCCATAATGCCGAAGATTGTTTTGAAGTAGGTAGTCTGTTGTGGGTTCTTCTCCGCGTTGCGCTTCATCATTCCGCGCATCTGGCGTGAATTCACGTTAAAACTCACCGGGTATTTGTTGAAGAATTTTCCTTTGCGATAGAAACCATAAAGAAAAGCATCTCTCCAGTGGTCTTCAAACTTTTCGACAACTTTGGAAATCCATCCATAAACCTTTGGATTTTCTTTCGAGGTGATTTTGAATCGTACTGGATGCTCTGGATCAATGTCCATAATCTCCGGTTCTAACTCATATCCAAGATCGAAACAATACTGGGAGAGTTCTTCTACATCGTCATCGGTAAAGCGGACATAAAAGGAATCGTTGCTGCACTTGCCCTCGGTGAGCGTGCCTACATCTTGAATGTTGATATCTGTACTTTCCATTGCGGAGTAGAGTTTAGTGTCATAAAAAAAAGGTGATGTTCGTTTTCTGAATGCCGGAACGGGTTAATTGTTTCCGTAGGTGTGTATAGCTTTTCTGCTATATGGTGCAACTCGGTCTATCTGCTAACCTTTCTTTTTCTGAAGGTTGTTTTGCTTTTCGAATTAAAACAAGGTCTACGTTTTATATGGATACTGCAAGCCCGAAGACAGTGTCAAAGAAATCGATTTAGAGTATTGACCTTTGGATAAAAAGGCAGACATGATATTGTAAAGAGAATTTTTATTTTAGCTTTACAGAAAATTTATCTGACATGAAAAAAGAAATCAAAACTTGGATTTATCCATTCATTTTTCTGGGCGTAATGTTTTTTCTTACAAATAGTTGTAGCAAGAAGGAGGAGACACCATCTCCTTCAGCAAAAAAGAATCCGGTAATCACGTGGGCAAATCCGGCTAATATTGTTGTTGGAACTTATCTAGGTGATTTACAGTTAAATGCAACTGCTGACGTTCCTGGAACATTTTATTACCAACCTCCAAAATCTACAAGATTAAACTTAAGCGAAAATCAGGATTTGAAAGTTATGTTTAACCCAACAGATTACACACACTACAATTCTGTTAGTAGAACAGTAAAAATAACCGTTGTAGTGGAGCCAATCATTTTTAACCCAAAATTAACTTATGGCACAATGACCGATATTGAGGGAAATGTCTATAAAACTATCAACATCGGTACCCAAACTTGGATGGCTGAAAATATGCGAACAACAAAGTACCGAAATGGCGACTTAATACCAAATGTTACTGACGATACAGCATGGCACTACCTTTCAACTGGAGCATATTGCAATCTACAGAACTTTACCGGGTTTGAAACACTGTATGGCAGGTTATACAATTGGTATGCAGTCAACGATAGCCGAAATATAGCTCCCTCTGGTTGGCATGTACCCTCATCCGCAGAATGGACTATATTAAGGAACTATTTGGGGGGCGAATATGTCGCAGGTGGTAAGCTTAAAGAAACCGGTACAACCCATTGGAAAAGTCCAAACAACGACGCAACCAATCAAAGTGGATTTACTGGTCTTCCTGGTGAAAGTAGATTTTATGAAGGGTACTTTGGTTGGATTGATTTCTCTGGTGGTTACTGGTGGAGTTCTTCAGAATATGATTCAGAACATGGTTATAATATGTACTTTGGGTCTGGCACAGCATGGATGGCTATAAGCGATGGCCATAAGAAATATGGGTTTTCAGTGCGTTGTTTGAAGGATTAGTAGATTAATGCGCTAAGTAACCAACGAATAAATTTCCTAAACTAGATAATGTGTAAGGTTAGCATAAGATTTTGCCCAGCAAAACCTCCCTTATTACAGAATGTTTCGCCAGGGATGAGGCTTTATCATAGCATAAAATACATTTAGCTATATATTTGTAGAAGGTGTGAATAGTGTTTGTTCACCAAGGTTGAATAACAGGGCGGGGTGTTAATGCTGCGCTTTTAGATTGCGCTTGTTTATCAAAATGACACATAATCAGCCACTTGTCACCAACATCAACAGCGCCAACCTCTTGATCTGCTCCCGGAAAATTGGCCATTGTTGTAACAGAACGGGTTATGGATTCTTCCTAACCCGTTAATTGCCAACCTCTGTCATACGCCAATGCTGTTAAAAGTAGTTTATCCGGTTACATTCGGTTTCCCAGGATAGTGCATAAGGTAATGGGGCATGATACAGACTGTAACATTGAAAGAAACAGCACGACAATTTTTCCTACAGGATGATATAAAAGTTGGAGTACTGGTATGCGGTGTTACTGACTACATACAGCATTACAAGGTCTGGAGAGAGTTTAACTGCAGAAACATAGTATGTCTGACCTTCCCGTAAAACATGCACCTGGTGTCGGGCTATGACCTGGAAAGGACAGCGCAGCCGTATAAGCTTACCTTCCTTGTTCAGCACCAGGATTGAGTGCGGGGAACAGTAAAGGTTTAGGCCATTTAGAAGTTGGGTGTTGTCACTCATGTTTTCTCTAGTGTTGGTTAAGGTTACGAAAAAAGGGCCCCATTGCTGGAAGCCCTTTACTTTTTGTTGTTCTCTGCGGTTTATGCGTGTACTGCAACTTCAGGCGCAAACACAGCCTCCTCGGTAGAAACTGTCAATGGCTTGGGGTTGTACTTGGACCGATGTGTCCTGGTGATTACTTCTCCCGTTTCTTCAATCGTGAATTCGTAGGGTTCAACCTCGACACGCTGAATCTCGCCAGGAAGGGTTCTCCCGATCAGGGATTTGCAGACTGCTTCATTGAAAGTGGTGGTGATGCCAGCCTTCAAGGCTGTCGCCCAATAGTTTCCCGTCTTCTGGGACTGGATCATTTCAAGATCCCCGTTCAATACTAAACAATAAAATTCTTTGCCAGCAGAGTCTTGGCGCTTGGCGTAATCAACTACGGTTACCATTTTACAAAAGTTTTAGGATTCGATTTGGAACACCCTGGGAGATTCTCCCCCATTGCAAAACTGAGTGGGGGTTACTTCGCTAGTCATCAGACACATGCGTAATTTTTTCCAAAAAAAAATTGCAGCAGATACTACCTGTTATACTCCCTGAGCGATGATGTCTTTAAAGAAGGTGCAGCAGTATCAGTGTCATCAAGTATCAGAAACCCATGAAGGTGATACTTTGATACCAGGTTATAGTAAATAGAAGGTTGAATTTTGGATATATCTAGTGGCCCTGTAAATATTTTAGTCCAATATCGAAAAAAGTGACTACTGCGTTAATGTGCACACATTCAGAATTATACACAATTATGTTAAATTGTTAATTATATAATGATCTGTATATCAAAAGATTATGAAATGTTGTACCTGTGTTGTACCCGTTAAGAAAAAACCCCTGTAAAAACTTGTTTTACAGGGGTTTGTTCGTACATTTGTAGCCCCGATAGGAATCGAACCTATATTTAAAGTTTAGGAAACTTCCGTTCTATCCATTGAACTACGGGGCCAGTTTTAATTATGAATTACGAATGACGAATTACGAATGAAGTGAATTCAAAGGTTACCCGGTCAATTCTTATTTCGATGCAAAAATAACACTTTTTATTTGATATCGGCACCGTTTGCCGCGCCTTCGTCCGGGGTGACGAAGAACAGTGTGCCATCAGGGTTTTCGGCCATCAGGATCATGCCCTGCGATTCGATGCCTTTTAGTTTGCGGGGATCGAGGTTGACCAGGATACAAACGCGCTTTCCGATGATCTCGCCGGGATTGAAAAATTTGGCAATACCCGAAACCACCGTGCGCTGATCGATGCCGGTATCTACTTTCAGCTTCAGCAGCTTGTCGGTTTTGGGAACCTTTTCGGCTTCGATAATGGTGCCTGCACGGATGTCCATCTTCGCGAAATCTTCGAAACCGATCGCCTCTTTGCCCGGTTTAACCGGGGCTTTTGCCTGTGCCGCCTCATTGGCCAGTTTTGTATCGAGCAATTTCTGCACCTGGGCCCCGATGGCAGGATCTTCGATCTTTTCAAAGAGGAGTTCAGGCTGGCCGAGTACATGCCCGGCAGTGAGCCAGTTGAGCTGTGTGGCCTCCTTCCATCTGAATGCGGGCAGGTTCAGGGTTTTCCTGATTTTTGCCGCAGAAAAGGGAAGAAAAGGTTCGGCAACAATGGAGAGCTGTGCGCAGATCTGCAGGGAGATGTTCAGGATGGTCCCAACCCGCACGGGATCACTTGAAAAGAGCTTCCATGGCTCATTTTCAGTAAGATACTTATTCCCAAGGCGTGCAAGGTTCATCATATCCGCCAGTGCTTCGCGGAAACGGTAGTTGTGGATGCTTGCAGCAATGCGTCCGGGAAACTGGAGCATCTCCTCCAGCGTGGCGTTGTCATAGCTGGTATATGCTGAAGCTGCGGGAACTTCTCCTTCAAAATATTTGTGCGTCAGGACAATGGTCCGGTTCACGAAATTTCCAAGGATGGCAACGAGCTCGCTGTTGTTCCTGGTCTGGAAATCCTTCCAGGTGAAGTCGTTGTCCTTGGTCTCGGGGGCGGCTGATGTGAGCACGTACCGCAGCACATCCTGTTTGCCGGGAAATGCTTCGAGGTATTCGTGCAGCCATACCGCCCAGTTCCGGGAGGTGGATATTTTGTCGCCTTCCAGGTTCAGGAATTCATTGGCCGGAACATTGTCGGGGAGGATGTAGGTACCTTCGGCCTTAAGCATCGCGGGGAAGATGATGCAGTGAAAGACAATGTTGTCTTTGCCGATAAAATGGACAAGCTTGGTTTCCGGATCTTTCCAGTATTTTTCCCAGTCGGCGGTAAGCTCGCGGGTGGCGGAAATATAGCCGATGGGTGCGTCAAACCATACATACAGTACTTTTCCCTCGGCACCATCCACCGGGACTTTCACCCCCCAGTCGAGGTCGCGGGTAACGGCACGCGGCTGAAGCCCCTGGTCGATCCACGACTTGCATTGCCCGTAAACATTGATTTTCCAGTCGTCTTTGTGGCCTTCAAGGATCCATTCGCGCAGCCAGGGTTCATACTGATCAAGCGGCAGGAACCAGTGCCGCGTTTCACGCAGTACCGGTTTATTTCCGCTGAGGACCGATTTCGGTTCAATCAGGTCGGTTGCGTTCAGCGACGTGCCGCATTTCTCGCACTGGTCGCCATAGGCTTTCTCATACCCGCAGTGGGGGCATGTTCCCGTAATGTACCGGTCGGCAAGAAACTGGCCGGTGGCTATATCAAAATACTGCTCCGACACTTTCTCGATAAACTGCCCGGCATCGTACATCTTGCGGAAGAATGCGGAGGCAGTTTCATGGTGCATTTTATTGGAGGTACGGGAGTAGATGTCGAACGAGATGCCAAAATCTTCGAACGACTTTTTAATGATGCCGTGATATTTGTCGACAATATCCTGAGGCGTCACGCCCTGCTGCAGTGCCTTGATGGTGATGGGCACGCCGTGTTCGTCGGAACCGCCGATGAAGATCACATCCTCCTCGTTCATCCGCAGAAACCTGACATAGATGTCGGCAGGCACATACACGCCTGCAAGATGCCCGATATGGATTGGCCCGTTGGCATAGGGCAGGGCGGAGGTAACGGTATAACGTTTAAACGCGGGTTTCTCGCTCATGGGGTCAGGCTCTGTGAATTGGCTAAAAATGAGGCGCAAAGATATGAAATAATGAAAAATGGAGGGTCAATAAGCGTTCTTTTCTTTACTTTTGGTGCATGATCACGCCAGCCTATCTTAAAAAGGGCGATAAGATCGCCATTGTTTCCCCGGCACGGAGCATCACCTTTGAAGAGGTCCATCCTGCCATCCGGTTTTTCCAGCGGCATTACCTTGAGGTGGTGCTGGGCAGCTATGTTTTCAGCAGGCAGAACCAGTTTGCCGGTACGGATGAACAGCGCTGCAGGGATTTTCAGCACATGCTGGATGACGGGAAAATCAGGGCGATCATCTGTTCGCGGGGAGGATACGGAACGGTACGGATCATCGACCAGCTTGATTTCAGCGGGTTTCGTGAACATCCCAAGTGGATCGCCGGGTTCAGCGATGCAACGGTACTTCATGCGCACATCCACCGGCAATTCGGAATTGAGACGCTGCATGCCACCATGCCGGTCAACATAAAGGGTGACAGCCAGGATGAATCGATGCAGACCATGGTAAACGCCCTGTTTGGGAAACGGATCACCTACACTTATCCCAAACCCGCCCTGTCGCGGGAAGGTGCTGCCGAAGGAGTGCTGACCGGGGGGAATCTCTCCATCCTGTGCAGCCTCATGGGTTCTGCCTCGGCTCCCGATACCGACGGCAAGATCTTGTTCCTGGAAGATGTGGAGGAGTACCTGTACCATATCGACAGGATGATGATGAACCTGAAGCGGGGCGGGAAACTGGATAAGCTGAAGGGGCTGATCGTTGGCGGAATGACCAGGATGAACGACAACAGCATCCCATTTGGAAAGAGTGCCAATGAGATCATTGCCGATGCAGTGAAAGAATACCACTACCCGGTTTGTTTTGATTTTCCGGCCGGCCACCAGGATACAAACCTGGCCCTGATCATGGGCCGGAAGGTCAGCTTCAGTGTTGACAAGGAGGTTGAACTCTCATTTTATTAACAATTCGCATTACGTTTTCCCTTTTTTCCGATTAAGCCTTAAATCAACGCAAAGTTGCGAATGTCAGGGATATGAAAGATCACATTGAATTGGGCAGGGCCGGGGAGGCTATCGCCCTGGCCCACCTGGAAGGGAAGGGCTACCGCATCCTGGAAAGGAACTGGCGGTTTGGCAGGGAGGAGATCGATATAATTGCCCGTGACGGCAACTTTATCGTGATCGTGGAGGTGAAAACCCGCAGTTCGAATGTGTTTGCCGAACCGGAAGCATCGGTGACAAGAGCCAAACAACGGATCCTGGTGCGTGCGGCGAATGCCTATGTGAACTACCGGCGGCTGCAGGGGGAGGTGCGGTTTGATATCGTTACCGTCCTGATCCGCCCCGAGGGAGAAACCATCAACCATATCGCCGATGCTTTTTATGCGACCCGGAGCTGATTATTTTCTTCCAAAATCGGCCGGGATCTCACCCCAGTACTCGGTTTCCCATTTAAGGATTCTATTGGGCCAGCTGTTTTCCTGCAACCATTTCAATGCCCTTTCAACCAGTTCGAAAAGACTTTTATTTTTTGGCGAGACCACCAGGTTTGTGTTGATGGCTTTTTTGCGCACCCAGGCGATGGCGGTGCGGGAGTCGGAATAGACCGGCCAGTCGCAGTTTCGCTGCTTAAGGTAAGCCAGCGCATGCACAATTCCAAGGAACTCCCCCAGGTTGACGGTACCTTCGGGAAAAGGACCCATGTGGAAAAGTTCGGCCCCCGATTTCGTGTCCACGCCGCGGTACTCGAGGATGCCCGGGTTTCCTGCACAGGCAGCATCCGAACTGATGCTGTCGGCGATGGGTACGCCGATCAGGGGGTTGGAACAGGTGATCTTTTTCGGGGCATGCAGTCCCTTGGTCATATATTTCCCGGGATCGTCGTTCAGGGCGTTTTTTGCAAGGTCAAGGGTCGGGAACCCTTTGTAGATGGCCCCGTTGAATCCATCAACCTGCTTTTTGCAATCGTTCCAGCTGTGATAGATGCCGGGTTTTTTCCCGCGCCATACGACGTATGCTTTGTTTTTTGGCATTGTTCAGATTATCCTGCAAAAATACATCTTTGTATTGCCGTCACCAAAATATCGCTCCTCCGGAGCGAATGAATCGCCGCTGCCGATGCGCTACCATAATGGCGCTCCAATGGAGCGAAAAATGCGTAATCGCATACCTGCCGACATAATTTCACTCCTATGGAACGAATGGCTCACAATTGCTTGCCAGCGACAAAAATGATGTTCCTGTGTGACGGATTGCAAACATCTCCCGGCTCCGTAGGTGCCTGATTATGGTAGCACGGTTGCAAAAAAGCGATCCGGGCGCTCCGTAGGTGCGCAATTTTCTTATTCAAAAAAATCGAATAAATATTTTTCGTCATAGGTTACATCCATGTTCGCGAGCAAATCAAGATATTCTTTCCGGAATGTTCTCTGTTTGTGATGATATTCCTGGTTCATGATATATTTAATTACAAGGTCCCGTTGAGAGCGGCTATGTGAAAAAATACCATACCCCTCCTGCCAGTGAAATCGCCTGAGAGATAAATTATTCGTGTTAACAAACATGGAAGAGTCGGATTTAATATCCCTGACAAAATCAGGAAT